>JAZQLQ010000015.1:0-223793 GCA_045542735.1 Lachnospiraceae bacterium | reverse complement strand
CTTCCGGGTCCTGTGCTGTTGCTGCAAATAAAAAGGCATCACTTAAATCTAAGTCTTTAAACTGTTTCATATTCCTCCTATCCGATACAGGAAGAATCTACGTAGGCTTAGTATAATGAAAATATTTTTGTTTTTCAATAGGTTTTTGAATTTTTGTTATATTTTACCAAATATTTTTTCTTGTAATAACGTACGCTCGTTAAGAGACAAATAACGTCACTTTTTGCCCCAAACCATATTTGCAATATAAAACCCCCGGAAAACATCTGTTTTCCAGGGGTAATTCCTCTTAATAATGAAATTAAATCTCCATATTAGCAACCAATTTTGCTTTTTCAGTCTCAAACTCTTCCTGGGAGATAATGCCGTTCTCCAGTAAGATTTTCAACTTCTTAGCGGCTTTCTCAAAATCAGTAAAGGACAATTTGCCTTCGCCACCACTTGTAGTTGTGGTAGTAATGGGACCGGGCTGTGTAGTCGTCGCTCCGGGCTGTGTCACAGAAGGAGCAGGTGTTGCAACTACGGGCTGACCGCTTGCTGTTGCCACTGCTGCCGCTGCACCTGCTGAAGGTGCAGGAGTTACCGGCATCTGAGGAGCTGCTACGCCGGCTGCTGCCGCTTTCTTTGCTTCCTCTTCCAAAATCTTCTTGTAAGCCAATTCCTCAGCTGCTTTTCTGGCTTTCTCAGCTGCTTCTGCCTTTGCTTTTGCTTCTGCTTCTTTTTTCAGACGCTCTTCTTCAATACGTCTTGCCTCTGCTTCTGCCTCTAATCTTGCTTTTTCTTCTGCTTCTTTTCTGAGACGTTCTGCTTCGGCAGCCTGACGTTCTCTTTCTTCTTCCAGTTTTCTTGCTTTATCTTCTTCAATCTGTTTTACTGCATCTGCTGCAGAATTAGCCGCCACGGATGCAATCTCTTTACGGACAATGACTTCAACTTCTTTTGCAGACTCTGTTTCTACTTTTCTGGTCTCCTCAGAAGCTTTTACCTTAGCAACCTCTTCTGCTGCTTTTGTCTTATCGGCAACTGCTGCTTTTGCCTCTTCCTCAGCCTTAGCTTTAGCCGCATCTACTTTACCCTGTGCTTCAGCTACTGCTTTTGCTTTTGCAGACTCTACGGTTGCTTTTGCTTCTTCTTCAGCCTTTTTGATAATCTCTTCTAATTTTTTCTTGGCCTCAGCTTCTGCTTTTGCAATGGCATCTGCCGCTACTTTATCCGCTTCTTCTCTTGTATTTTTAACAATCACATCAATCTGGGCTTTAGCCTCAGCTTCCGCTTTTGCCTTTGCATCTTCTTTTGCTTTCTTAACTGCCTCATCACATTTCTTGGCAGTCTCCATAACTTTTACATTATTTTCATCTGCTACACGTTTAGCAACCTCTTCTGCTGCCTTCTTGGTAGGCTCTGTGATTGCTTTACGTACAGTTTCTTCTTCCATAACTTTACGTGCTGCATCTTTTTCGGAAGAGCCTTTCTCAACAGCCTCATGTGCTGCCTGTTTTGCAACCTCTTCTGCAATACGTAAAGATACCTCTACAGCTTTTTTCTTGGCTGCAATTCCTGCAGACTGACGTTTTGCTTCTTCTGCAGAACTTACTTCCTGTGCTTGTTTCTGCTCTTCTGCTTTTGCTTCTGCCTGTTCCTGCTGTCTAGCCTTTGCTAATGCTTCTCTCGCAAGTCTGGCCTGCTTCTCTGCCGCTTCGCTTCCACCGGCTTCCTGTGCCGCTTTCATTGCCGCTGCTGCGGCTGCTTTTCTTGCTGCTTCTTCTGCTGCTTTTCTAGCAGCGTCCATTCCATGATCCTGCATATCCTATCGCCCCTATTATCCTATATTTTTGAATGCCCCAAGCGCATTTTTGTCATAACATGACATTGCGTGCACGCAATTCTATGGAACATTATAGCACAGATAAAAAAAATGTTCTACAAAAAAAGCAAGAAACTCTCTTTCATTTTATACAAATTTTAAGAAAGTTTCTTGCACATTATGTATGCTTTTTAATATTTTGTTATTCGTTTCGAATCGCTGCCAAAGGACTCAATTTCATTGCACGTAACGACGGGAAAAAGCCTGCCGCCATACCGACAAAAACAGCAAATACCAAAGATAGCGCTGCCAACCAGATTGGAATGTAAGATATTCCGTTACTCATTCCCATATCTCCCGCAAAGGAAACAACCAGCATATTGACGATTCCTGATAGAACATAGCTCAAAATAAGTCCAACCACGCCACCGATAAAACCGATGAATCCAGCTTCTATCAAGAACATGCCCTGAATATTGCGCATATCACAACCAAGGACCTTCATAATACCAATCTCTTTTGTTCTTTCATAAATAGACATCATCATTGTATTGGTAATACCGATTGCCGCTACCAAGAGAGAAACGGCGCCAATGCCTCCCAACACCAGCTGAATATATCCCATGGTCTTCTGCTCCTGCTCAATCCATTCAGCATCGCTATGAGCACTATATCCCATACTGCTGATGGTTGACTGCAATTCTGTCACATGATCCATAGAATCCGTATACACAATCAGACTGCTATAAAAGATCTCCTTATATGGTTTTCCGCTGTTGGTTGTTGGTTGCCCGGGAATCATTCTCCCTTTAAACTCTTTCTTTAAAATAGCCTTCAGGTCATCAATATTACAGTATACGTTATAACTATATGCATTGTATCCTTCCGGTCCGCCGGCCACAATACCGCTGGCTTCAAACATATGCTTCTTGGGCATTTTTGCAGGTGTACCATCCTCACCACTGACGCCGGACTGATAATTCCAGTAGTTGTCCTGATCCAATATAAAAAAGACCGTATCGTTCATCAAATCCACATCAGCCATAACCCCATCATACCAATAGCCGCTATAGGTCTTGGGATTGTACATTTGACAGATAACCTGATTGCCATAAAGCACCTGCATCTGCCCCTGTCCACCCACAGGAAATGTTCCTTGTTCCAATGCGATATTCTGACTATCCAGATAACCTTCCGGCACTCCAATCAAAGTTATCCAGGTCTCATAGGCACCACACTTCATTATCGCCTGTGTTTCCAGCATCGGGACTACTTTTTCCACATTGGGGAGCATCTGTAACTCTTCAATAGCATCATCATTTAACCGTTTATCCTCACCACTGCTTTCGCCTGTATCACTGTCCCCATAATAATACATGGCATTAGATGCATCCTGCACCATAACACTGGTAAGACTGCCATAGGATGCCATTTCTTCCGTCAGACTCCGGCTAAGCCCCAATCCCAGAGACACCATTACAACAATGGACGTGACACCGATGGTAACACCAAGCACCGTCAGCACAGTACGCAACTTACGCTTAAAGAGACTGGCAGTGCTAAGCCGCAATAAATCCATAAATTTCATAGGTTATACCTCTTCGTCCTTGTCGGTTACTTCCTCTATCTCATCATCCAGCTCTGCTTCCAAATCCAGCTGCTCTTTTTTCTGTTTTTTCTTTTTTATTATAATGACAGTTGCTACTCCACCAACCACCAGAAGCACAACAACACCTATAACAATGCCAAGTGCACCGTTGCCGCTTTCCTCCTCCATCATCATATCTTCATACATCATGTCGTCTTCATATACCTCTTCATATACCCACAAGGTAAATTCCTGTTCAACCGTATACACATTTCCGGATTCATCTTCATAATAAACCACCGCTTTAACCATACCATCATCTATGGTGGCTGCTTCACCGGTAATCATGGCATCCACATTTCCGGTTGCACCAGGATCAATCTTTCCGATAAAAGTATCTCCTCCGCTAATACTGTCACCTTCAAACTTCACCTGTACATTGTATAGAGTGGTTTTACCTGTATTAAAAATGCTAAACATCACATTACTTTGATCGCCTACATTAATATCCATCGGAAGCACTTCCATAGTACCGATATCAAATTTTGCCTCCTGTTTAATGGGAATAGATACATTGGCGCTGGCAGTAAAAGGTTTGTAATCGGCATCTTCATACGCCATATTCACGGTAATTGCATAGGGTTTTTGCGTCAAATCAGCTTTTGCCGTCATCTCTATGGAAATATCCGCCGTCCCATTTGCTCCAATCTGTTCCACATACAGCGTATTAGAACCACTCGTGGGCAAAAATGCTTCGTATGTAGATGCTGCATCTGTCCCCGCAGACGGTGTAGATAAATCAATCTGCATATTAGAAACAGCTGTGCGTTTGGAGGTATTCTTTAAATGAAGGGTCAATACAAAAGTATCTCCTGCATATACATCCGCCGGTACTGTATCAAAGCCGGTAATAATCACACGGGGTGTTGAAGTACCGCTTCCGCCATCGGATACATTACCGCTACCCGGTGCTCCCACTGCTCTGACCCACGTTGTGACCGTTGTGGTCTCATATCCTTCACTTGTGTAATATATAACATTGAAAGGAACCTTATAATATCCATTCAATACATCATCACGTACCGTAAAAGTCCATGTCAACTCACGCCTTCTGTCCATATCACTTTGTCCGTTTCCTCTACCCGGCAAATCCGGAATAGTTTGCGTATATCCGCTGGTCTCAATTTCAAAAGGCCATTCATCCGTATTTTGTTCAATAACAGGTGTTACAATCACATTTGTCAGATGTGTGGTAGACATGTTGACAATAGGAAGAACCACATTCACACTTCTTCCATATACTGCAGTGGGTGTCACCCAATTACCTCCCACCATAATAAATTCGTTGGTGGTTGTAGGCACAGGTGCTTCTCCCAAATCATTTCCACTCACAGCCGCCTGTACATTGTTTTCCTTAATAAATGCAGTACAACTGATAGTCACAACAAATAACATCACTAGTACAGCAATTCCTCTAAACACTTTTGACATATTACATTTCTTCATTATTTGTATTCTCCCTTTTATCTTCAATTTTAATAATTTTTCCGTCTTTTATATGAAAAATGCGGTCTGCATATTGCGCTAAATGATTGTCATGCGTAACCATGATCAGAGTCTGCTTCTGTTCTCTTACAACTTTTTTCATCAGATTCATCACATCTTCTGATGTATGGGAATCCAAGTTACCGGTAGGCTCATCCGCAAAGATAATCTCCGGATTCACAACCAGAGCACGTGCCACACCAACACGCTGTTGTTGCCCTCCTGACATCTGTGTCGGTTTGTGCTTGCGATACTTTTTTAAACCCACCAACGCAATGGCATCTTCTGCCATTTTCTCTCTCTTATCCCTGTCCATCCCCTGAAAAGTCAATGGCAATGCCACATTTTCTACCGCCGTCATAGTTGGTAATAAATTAAAGGACTGAAAGATAAAGCCTATGTGCTCCCGCCGGAAGGCTACCAGTTCGTTTTCCGTTTTCTTTTCTATACGTTCTCCGGCAATGACTATAGAACCCTTTGTCGGTTTCTCTAATCCTGCCAACATATTTAATAACGTAGATTTACCGGAACCGGACGCTCCTACAATAGCACAAAATTCACCTCTGTAAATCTCAAAATCCACACCGTTTAACGCCCGTACCTTGGTATCTCCCACCTTATACACTTTGTATAAATCCTTAACCTGGATGACAGCCTTTTGTTTATCAGTCATGCTGTACCTCCGTTCTATTTGTGTACTACTCCACCTAGTACACCCAACATAGCATGTACATATATGACTGTCAATGTATTTTATAATAATTTATATAGGATAATAGTCACACGCTACATACACATTAAATCAATCCGTTATTTTTTACATCAAACTTTGCTTTTTTATATAAAATCACATTTATCATTTATTAAAGAATAGTTCTTCACTTTCATTTTTGCTTGTAGTTTACATAATTCCCTTTTCTACCTCTTACGGTTGCGCCTGTTTTTTGACATCAAAATTGCAAAATGCTTTGACATTTTTCTTGCAAAAAAATAGCATAACACCTTCTTTCAAAAAGAAATCCCCAATTTCCACATACTTATCCACATCTTTTTTTCTTCCATTTTCTTCACTTTTCGTCAAAATGCGTGCAAGAGAGTTTGTCATTTCTTGCAAATTTAGATTTTTATTGACAATATATTTAGTTGCATAACATTTTCTTTTTTTACTCGTTTATGTGAACCCTTTTTCAGTCAATATGCCAATCTCTTTCTTTCCGTCCTTTTAAAGAACACGCGTTATATGATATAGTTTTTAAGCAAAGGAGTTGTTTTTATGAATTCATTAAATAACATCATATTGGGATCACATGTAGGTATGAGTGGCAAAGAAATGTTTCTCGGCTCTGCCAAAGAAGCCGTCTCATATGGAGCCAATACACTTATGGTCTATACCGGTGCCCCTCAAAACACCAGACGTAAACCCACGTCAGAATGTAATCTTGCTGCAGGCTGGGAGTATCTGAAAGAGCATGATATTCATCAAATTGTAATTCATGCTCCCTATATTATTAATCTTGCCAATACGGTAAAACCGGAAATTTTTGAGCTTGCAGTGGAATTTTTAGCAAAAGAATTGGAGCGAAGTACTGATTTTGGTAGTGAAATCCTCGTTCTGCACCCCGGTTCCCATGTCAATGAAGGTAGTGATAAAGGAATTGCAAAGATTATTGAAGGACTAAACGAGGTCATGACAAAGGATATGACCTGTAAAATCGCCTTGGAGACCATGGCCGGAAAAGGCTCTGAAATCGGTAGAAACTTTGAGGAACTTGCCGCTATTTACGAAGGCGTGAAATATCCGGAAAACCTAAGAATTTGTTTCGACACCTGTCATACACACGATGCAGGATATCGTATAAAAGAAGACTTCGACACAGTCATCGACGAATTTGACCGGATACTGGGCAAGGAACAAATTGCAGTCTTTCATATTAACGACAGCAAAAACCCTTGCGGAGCCGGAAAAGACCGCCACGCTAACCTTGGCGACGGTCACATTGGTTTTGATGCCCTTTATAACATCGTACACCACCCGGATTTCCAGGATGTTCCTAAAATTCTGGAAACTCCCTGGATACCCGACCCTGAAAATCCCACCAAAACCATAGCACCTTACAAAGAAGAAATCGCGCAGTTGAGACAATAAACCAAGGAGACCGCCATAAAAGTTGTTTTATAAGAAATGGCAGATAATAAGAAAGTATATCAAAAGGGGACGTTGAAAAACGTCGGCGCTTAGATTGCGTCTTTTGCAATCTTATGCGTCCGCTACGCTTTTTCATCGAGCGAGAGCGCACCCCTGTGATATACTTTCTTATTTATTTAGCCATTCTTTTTTCAAATAATTTTATATTTCTTCCCAGAAATTAGCAGCTTCAATCCCCGCATTCTCCATGGTTACAGGCTTGATATGTTGCCATTCTGCCGGAAACATTTTACGGTAGCCGGTCTGCATAAAACGTTCATCCAATAATGCTACTACACCGGCATCCTCTGCGGTACGGATCACACGTCCTGCAGCTTGAAGCACCTTATTCATCCCCGGATACTTATAGGCATAATCAAAACCATCTTCACCCATGGCATCGAAATGGTTCTTGAGTATTTCTCTCTCGGGACAGACCTGTGGAAGTCCCGTTCCTACAATAATGGCACCAATAAGCGAGTCATTTTTCAGATCAATACCTTCTCCAAATATGCCACCCATGACACAAAAGCCAATGAGAGTAGTTGCATTCTCAAATTCCTCTACGATCGCCATTTCATCACATCTGTTATCCTCTTCTATCAGCACATCCATACTGATTTTTCCAGCAAAATCTACTTCTTCCCGATTGATGAACAAATCTAAGAAAGCTTCCCGTTCACTTTCCCTCATATAGGATTCCTGCATCAACAGACGCAAGCTGTTGTCATTGCCATATAAATGCCCGAAAGCACGATATACATTTTCAAGAAACGCATGGGAAGGAAAGAAAACCATATAGTTTCCTTCTTTTGCAGTAACAATATTATAAATATAACGCGCGATATTTATATATTCCGTCTCCCCGCGACGGGTATATTTACTGGTGACCTCATGTCCCACCAATTGTATTTGTCTATCCGGTGAAAATGTACTTTTGGCATAAACTTCATAATCTTCTGCCGTGCCGCCCAAAAGACTTTTATAATACTGAATCGGTAAAAATGTAGCTGAGAAAAGTACGCTCGCTACACCCTTATCCATACATTTTTTCAATTCTTCCGAAGGATCCACACAAAACTCTTTGATCATGAAGTTTCCCTCCTCAGTATATCCCGTGTAAGTAACATAATGGTTGTTATCCATTCTGTCATAGGTATCCAAAAAGCGGGATAACTCAAAGTAAAAGTCTAAGATTCCTTCCTTTACCGGGCAATCCTCATGATCGTCCAGATAGTTATTAATTGCACCATGTAGCTTATTGCATGCATTTACAAAAGCCGCATGACTGGACAAAACCATATAATTTTCACATTCTTTCTTAAATAACAAAAGTTCTTTATTGCATTTTTGTGCCAGCCGGCCAAGATAGGGGGAATAAGGTTTCGTCAGTTCCTTAAACTTTAGAAAATCCTCCTTGATAAGTTCGGCACTGTACATACTCCTACCACGCTCAACCAGATTGTGAGCCTCATCAATCAAAAACAGATAAGCCCCCTTGAGTCCTTCCGCAAAAAAACGTCTCAAATGAGCTCTGGGATCAAATAAATAGTTATAGTCGCAGATAACGCCATCTGCAAACAGACTCATATCAAGCCCCATTTCAAAGGGGCATACTTCATGACTTAAGGCATAACCTGTGATAGTATCCCTGTCAAAAACATCCTCATGTGTCAGCAAATCAAAGACAGCATCATTAATGCGGTCAAAATGTCCTTTAGCAAACGGACAATTGACAGGATTACAACTACATTCATCCATGGGACATATTTTTTCTTTTGCAGTGATAACCACACTTTTAAACGCCAAGCCCTGACCTCTTAAGATATCCAATGTATCTTTTGCAACCGTACCGGTCACTGTTTTGGCTGTCAGATAAAACAATTTATCCGCTTTTCCCTCTCCCATGGTCTTGATAGCCGGATACATGGTTGAAATAGTCTTGCCAACTCCTGTAGGAGCTTCCAAATACAGTTTTTTTCCTTCCTGTATAGTCTGATAGACATAACCCATTAATTGTTTCTGTCCGTCCCTGTGTACAAAAGGAAAGTTCATGGCTACAATGCTTTCCTGCCGTTTTTTCTTCCATTTAAACTCAAAATCCGCCCATTTTTTGTACTGTTCCAGTAAGCCATGAAACCAATTATGTAAGGAAGATAATTTGTAATTTTCATGAAAATACTTCAATTCCTCAGTATCAATATTACAATAGGTCATGCGGACACCGATTTCATCTAAATCATGTTGTTTGGCATAAATATAGGCATAACACTTGGCCTGCGCCAAATGCTCCGGTTGAGGCTGCGATATTTTCTTTAATTCACGGTATGTCGCCTTAATTTCATCTACAATCACTCTGCCGGTATTGACATCATCAATAATACCATCTGCCCTGCCCTCTATGACAATGGAATAGTCAGGAAATGCAACCGCTTCCGTCATCCATACCTCAGCCTGATATTCGCTTCCCATACGCCTCTGTAGCATGCGGTGAATTCTGGCACCTTCTGCCATGGCATCTTCGCTACTGCCACTTTTCCGATTGTCAATATCTCCGCTTCGCAATAAAAACTCCACAAAACTGCGTACTGAAATACGGATCTCCATTTCCCGACCTCCTTTCCTGATATCATTTTTCTCTACTTTCTCTTCAATAACCAACCCAATAATCCGGCCGACACCACACCACTAACGGCGCATCCCAACGGTGAAACAACAGCTTCACCCAAAACTGCAATGCTGCTGACCAGATATACCACCAGATTGGCACTGCCATGGACCAAAATCGGTGCCTTCAGGCTTTTGTATCTTTCATATATGTAAGATAACAGGCATCCCATGAAAAAGGCATAGATTAGCTGTACCAAATTACCATGGTAAGCGCCAAAAATCAAAGCCGATACCGGAATGGACAGAATGGGCGCAAAGCTTTTTCTCATCCTTCCATATACCAGTCCGCGGAATACCAATTCCTCTTCTATCGGCTTGATAAAACCATAGTGTAAAAGTCCTAACAACAATGGTACCGAATACTGTGTCGTAGCCACTTCACTGTAACTTTGTGACGCATTTGTCAGTTTTAATAATGCAAACAAAATATTCAAAAACAACGCCAAAAACACAGATATAAGCGCAATCAAAACCACATCCCGTTTCAGGTTCTTTTGCCTTCTTCGTCTTACCACCTGTGAAATAGGCTTCATCTTCTCTTTTTGATACAACCGGTAAAATACAACCGCACAAACCAGGGTAACCACCACATCAACGCAAACAGCCACCATAGATGAATGGGCAGCAAACCATCCTGCTCTTTTTTGCAATGGCCCCTGCATCAAAAAATCCAAACCAATACGAAATGCCAATAACAAAACAAGAGACAACAGATACTCATATACCACCGGCATCAAAATGCGGATACTGTTAAAAAGCGCATGCTTTCCTCCTTGTGCCTGTGTACCTAACTTTCTCCCTGTAATGTACTGATGCACTGCCTCCAATTCATCGGTCACAAAATCCGCACCGGCTTCTTCCAATTCTCCCTTTGCAGCGTAACCATAGGATACACCTACACACTTGATACCAAAAACTTTGGCAGCTTCCACATCAAATTTCCGGTCTCCTACCATCAAAATTTCATCAAAGGGTATGATTTTACTGTTTTTTTCTGCAACGGTTTCCTCCCGCACATGAAACAGTTTGCTGATAGCCTCCCGCATCACATCTACTTTTTCTACTTTTTTGCCATTTTTCTCACTGCCGCAGACCACATCAAAATAATCCGTAATTTGAAAATGCTTTAAAATCCGGTCTACAAATTCCTTGGGCTTACTTGATGCAATGGCCAGTTTAATGCCATGAGACTTCAGGCTTTGCAACAATTCTTCCATTCCCGGATAAAGTTCATTTTCATACAGTCCAATTGTTGAAAACCGTTCCCGATACTTTTTAACCGCTGTCTCTGCCGTTTTTTCATCCATCCCGTAAAATTCCATAAAGCTGTTTTTTAAGGGCGGTCCGATAAAAGGCTCCAGCTCGTCCAGATCCGGTTCATCGATGTTTTGGGCCTTTAAAGCATATTGTACACACTTACAAATCCCCTCCTTGGGATCGGTTAGTGTACCGTCTAAGTCAAATAAGACAAAACGAAACATTCTGATTTCCTCCATAATTGTCATATATACACGATAAACTCATTCTTGTACTTCCGATTTTTGCCTAGTATAATAAGAATATCATAAATTTGACAAGGAAGATACCTATGAAACGAAAAGCGATTATTCGCGAGATTTTAGAATACATTTTCATATTTGTCATCGTGGTTGCACTAGTCTGGGCAATGGATACCTATTTAATCGTAAACGCCCAGATTCCTTCCGAATCCATGGAAAATACCATTATGACAGGCGACCGCATCATCGGCAACCGTCTGGCATACAATACCCATATTCCCCAGCGATATGATATTGTTATTTTTAAATATCCTGACGACGAATCCGTTCTCTACATCAAGCGTATCATTGGCCTACCCGGTGACACTGTCCAAATCACAGACGGAAAAGTGTATATCAACTATTCCTTAGAGCCTTTGGATGATTCCTTTACACCCGAGACTCCCATTGGCGATTTTGGCCCTTATCAAGTGCCCGGTAACAGCTATTTTGTACTGGGCGACAACCGTAACTATTCCTTTGATTCCCGTTACTGGGAAAATAGTTTTGTACACGAAGACCAGATACTTGGCAAAGCAGCATTTTGCTACTATCCCTTTAACCGTTTTGGTAAAGTAGAGTAAACACTTTACAAAATTGATGTTGACAAATATTTTTTATCAAAGTATAGTATGTACCAACAAAATATATTTTGCTAGGGGAGCCCCTCGGGCTGAGATTGGTGTCTGCAAAGACAGCTAACCCTCACTACTTGAACCGGATAATGCCGGCGTAAGGAAGCAGTTTCTTTTATTAGTAGTCCCCTCCTATTTATTTTTAAGGAGGATTTTTTTATGTCACAATTTATTAGTAACGAAGAGGGTTATTTTGCCCTCACAAATAACGGTTATGCCGCTCTTGTCATTTTGTTGATTTTGGTTATGCTAATCACCGCATTTATCGTGGATAAAAAGCAAACCACAAAAAAAATCAACGCCAAACAGCTGGCCTTTGCCGGCATCGCATTGGCACTTGCCTTTGTCACATCTTACATTAAATACGAACTTCCCATGGGCGGTTCCGTCACCTTATTCAGCATGTTTTTCATCTGTTATGTGGGATACTTATACGGTGTAAAAATCGGTCTTTTAACCGCTTTTTCATATAGCATCTTGCAGTTTATGCAGACCGGTGCCACTTATTTTTTAACACCCTTTCAGGTATGTTGTGACTATTTCTTCGCCTTTACCGCTCTGGGTCTTACCGGCATCTGGCTAAATAAGAAGCATGGTCTGACCATCGGTTATGTCGTGGCTTGCCTTCTTCGCGGCTTATTTCATACCATCGGCGGCTATATCTACTGGATGGACTATATGCCCGAATGGTTTCCCCAGTCTCTGACTTCCGTGTACTCCATTGTATACAACTACAGTTACATTTTGGCGGAGATGATTATCACACTTATCATCATCAATCTGCCTCCGGTAAAAAAAGCACTGGAAAAGGTCAAAGCACTGGCCTTTGGCTAATCATTTTTTTGTAGGCATCTTTGCTTTCATATGCTAAAATATAGCTACATCATATAGATATACAAAAAGCATATATGTAAAGGAGGAATGACCATGATCAGTATCAGCCTTTGTATGATTGTAAAAAATGAAGAAGCCGTTTTATCCCGTTGCTTAAATTCCATCGCGGATTTGATGGATGAAATTATCATCGTGGATACCGGTTCTACGGATAAAACCAAAGAAATCGCTGCCAAATACACAGACAAAATCTATGATTTCGCCTGGACCGGCAGTTTTAGCGATGCCCGCAACTTTTCCTTTTCTAAAGCAACCAAGGAGTATATTTATTGTGCCGATGCAGATGAAGTATTAGATGAAGAGAACCACAATAAGTTTCTCATGTTGAAAAAAGGTCTGTTACCGGAAATCGACATTGTACAGATGTACTATTCCAATCAGCTTTCCTTCAATACCATTTACAACTTTGACAAGGAATTACGTCCCAAACTTTATAAGCGCGTCCGTACCTTTGTCTGGGAAAACGCCATTCATGAAGCGGTACGCCTCAATCCCTTGATTTATGATAGTGAGATTACCATTGAGCATCGTCCCACAAGCAACCATAAGGACCGTGATATCAACGCCTTTGAGAAATTGTGCGGAGATGGTATCCGCCTGGATCAAAAGCTCCACAATCTCTACGCCAAGGAGCTGATGATTGCCGGAGATCCCGAGGACTTTACAGCTGCTTATCAGGCATTTGCAGATTCCGTACTGGATACCACCCGTAGCTCCGATGAACTTTTGGAAGCTTGTTGCGTATGCGCTAAGGCATGTTTAATTTCTGAAAATTATTTAGAGTTTTTCAAATATACTACCAAAGGAATCGCCTTGGGAAGCTGTAGCGAGATTTGCTGCTGCCTTGGTGACTATTACCTAAAAACCGGTGACTTAAATGAAGCCTGTATCTGGTATTACAATGCCGCCTTTGAGACAGAAAGTGTATTGAATATCCGTTATCACAATGCAATCCCCTTAAATGCACTGGCAGATTGCTACGAAAAAATGGGCAACCCCCAAGAGGCTACCCATTATAGACGTATGGTGATGGATTCCAAGAAGTGATAGGAATAGATATAGATTCCACCAACTTCTTTTCCCATAAGCTTTTCCAAAACTTCTCTATAGTAATCAAGCTGGGTCTGATACCGCTGTATCAGATCCTCTTTTTTGTTTACCCGGTCGGTTTTGTAATCCAGGAGATAGATTTTCCCGTCCTTTTCAAAATAGGCATCGATAATACCCTGAATTAACATAGACTCATCCCTGGGAAACTGCGGATTCACACGGCTTGCTTCTATGGTCATGACAAAGGGCTGTTCTTTGTAAAGTTTCCCCTTTGCATCAGCTTCTGCCATCTCTGCCGCAAGATCACTTCCCAAAAAACCTTTCACTTTATCCATGTCAATCAAATCCATATCTGATTTTGACATTTTACCGCTTTGCAAGATAGCTGCTATCTGATGTTCCAGAACTTGCTTCGGGTTTTGAGCACTTTTTGCTTCTAACAAATCTGTCATATTCGCAAAATCCTTAAATACTAACAACTCCATTAGGCGGTGATATGCCGTACCACGGGTTGTTCCGGATATCTTTTGCTCTTCCTGCATAAACAACGGTACAACAGACTGTTCTTTTTGTGTTTCAAACATTACATCGGTCTGTTCATCCTCATGAAGAGCTGCCATTTTAAGCTCTGATACGCTGGTTTTGGTATATAGTCCCTGCAATTCCGGATGAGGATAAGCAAACTGAATCTTAGCTTCAAACTCCTGCCCTGATGCATCTGCTTCCTGCTTTAAATAATAACAAAGTGATTCCTTTGCAAGCCTCCGGTCAAATTGCTGTACTGCCTGTTCCGTGACTAAATCATCCTCATGATACAATATAATCTGCGGTATTTTTTCCGGAGTCTCTTGATATAGACTGTATGCATGTAACAGTAGCTTTAAGTACTGATTGCTATCCAGAATCAATTCCGGGTCCACTTTATCGCCGCCATACAAACTGCCACATTCTGCTAATGCTTTATCCATGCGGTCAACAGCTCCGGTCAAAATCAACTTTTCCTTTGCACGGGTGAGGGCTACATATAAAACACGCAGTTCTTCTCCCATTTCCTCATTCTTCAACTGCTCTGCCACCATAATTTGCTTGATGGTTTTGCGGCGCACGCGGGTCTCCGGATTGCGATATTCCATACCCACACCCAAATCCGTATGCAATAGCATGGAACCACTCAAATCCCGTTTATTAAAACGTTTGGATAAACCTGCCACAAAGCATATGGGAAACTCCAAGCCTTTACTCTTGTGAATGGTCATAAGCGTCACGCAATCCACGCTGTCACCACTGCCTTCCCCATAATCTACTTCATACTTTTCCAACTGCTTCATATACTGTAAAAAGCCAAACACACCATGCATTTGCAGCATTTCATACTCTACCGCTTTCTCAAGGAGCATCTCTACATTGGCCCGACGTACCGCTCCACCGGGGAGAGCTGTCACATAATCCAGATAACGGTGCTTACGGATTATCTGATACAACAGATCATGCACCGTCTCTGTCTTCATAGCTTTGCGGTAATCTTTTAACTCTGTAAGGAACTGTTTTACCTTAGCATTCTCACACAGACACAGTTTCTGATACAGACTTTCTTTCTCTTCTCCCTCCGTGGCAATGAGCGAAATCTCTGCCAACTCCTCATCGGTAAATCCATACATGGGCGATTTCAATACCGTTGCCAAAGGAATATCATTTCCGGGATTTTCCAGGACACTTAAAAGTTTCAGCAAAGTCTGTACTTCCGTTGCCGAGAAATAACCGGTCCGGCTGGGTACACTGACCGGAATCCCCTCTTGTTTGAAGGTCTCCTGTATCTGCTCCATAAGTCCGGTTGTGGAACGCACCAGGATTACAATATCACTATATGTCACGGGACGGAGTGCACCTGTTGCTTTATCCGTTACCAATCCGTTTTCCATCAGTTCTTTGATGCGGGAGGCAATCATTGCCGCTTCACCTTCGGTCTTGGATAATATAGAGGCTTCGCCATTTTCATCCTTATATTCATAAATCAACAACTCTGTCTGTGCTGCAGACAGACCATCTTCCCTTTGGGGAGCCTCCGGATAGGTCGCCCCTACATAGAGTGCCGCATCTTCATCATATTGAATACCGCCTACCGCTTCACCCATCAAGGGATAAAACACATGATTAACCGCATCAATCACTTCCTTGCGGCTACGGAAATTCTGCTTTAAGTCAATGCGTGTCTCTCTGCGGCCTGCCAATTGGTATTTGTGGTATTTCTCTAAAAACAATTCAGGACGAGCCATACGGAACTTATAGATACTTTGCTTCATATCGCCAACCATAAATCGATTAGGCTTTTCCCATCCATCCTTGGACACGACGGTAAGCAACAGTTCCTGTACCTCGTTACTATCCTGATATTCATCAATCATCACTTGGGCATAATGCTCCTGATACAATCTGGCAGTATCCGTAGGATTCCCATCCTCATCTACCAAAATCTTTAATGCAAAATGCTCCATATCCGAAAAGTCAATAACATTTTCTTTGGCCTTATCTGCCGCAAACTGCTTCATCAATGCCAATGTCAGATACACCAGGGGTTTAACCACCTTACCGGCAATCAGAATGTCCTCTTTCATATCGGAAAGGCTTTCAAAAAAATAATTTTCTTTTAATGCCGCCATCCGCTTTTTAATGCGCTCCCGCCCTTGCTTAACTGCTTCTTTTTTATCTTCATCACAAGCTTCATCTTTGCGTATAGTAGGCAATCGGTCAAAGGTAATGCCGGATACAGCATCCTTTAACTGTGCATAATCTGTTGCCTTGACAGCCTCGTGAATTATTGCACGCTCCCGCTCTAATAAAGGGACATATTTATCCGGGCCACCGGCTTCAGATGCCATAAAAACCAATGTATCGTATTGCGCTACAATTCTCTTCAGTTTATTTGACACCAGTGTCACAATACTTTGGATATAGCTACTATTGAGAAACTCCTCCATAGTCTCAAACTGATAATCCTCAAGTGTATGCATAAGCCACTTTTCAGGGAATGGCAGGCTCATCACAAAACGATACAAACGCATGACCATGTCTTCCACTGCCCGGTCCCGTCCTTTTGTGGCATAGACATCCGTCATATCAATAAAATCGTTATAAAAGCCTTCATACCACTTAGCTCCGGCATAGGCTTCTTCCATCACTTTTGCAATGGTTTCTTTTTCCATCAACTTTATTTTGCCGGGATCACCAATGGTAAAACCGGGATCCAAATCTATTTCCTGAAAATGATTTTTTAAAATAAACCGGCAAAAACTGTCAATGGTCGTAATCTGGGCATGATGTACCAGTACTGCTTGCCTCTGCAAGTTAGCATTATCCGGCTCTGCTTCCAGACGGGCCAAAATCGCACTATGGATACGCTCACGCATCTCAGCTGCCGCCGCATTTGTAAAAGTCACCACCAACAATTTGTCAATATCAACCGGATGCTCAGAATCGGAAATCAGACCCAAGATACGCTCTACCAGCACGGCTGTCTTACCGGAACCGGCTGCTGCCGATACCAGCACATTACAATCACGGATATCAATAACCTTTTGCTGGTCCGGTGTAAATGTCATTGCCATCAGGTTTCCTCCTTCATCGCCTCAAACGCCTCTTCAGCGTCCATAACAATCTTTCTTTCTTCGTATCCGGGAATACGCTTTTCATAACCGCATACGCTCTTATATGCACAGTAGTCACAAGCTGACTTTGTACCGTCCACTGTGGGCTTCACATCGATATGACCGGCTTTAATCTCCGCTCCGATTTCCTCCACCTTTTTGGTAGCAAATTTACCAATAAGATCAAAGCGCTCTGCAGGCTCTGTCTGAGACGTAGATGACAGTTCTCCGTTTTTCTTGCGCTTCACAGGAATCACCAGCGAATTTTCTTCCCTAGTTGCATCCAAAAGTTCCAGTACCGTGTCCTCTTCGCGAATCACACCCGCTACCTTCAATTTCTCCCGCAGTTTTTCCATACGGGCTTCTTCACTCTCATCCGTGGTTCCTTCCAAAACCGGGTCATCAATCTGATAGTAAAATAATGCCGAAGGTATCACTTCTTTGCCCGGATTAACCTTTTCTTCTCTTTCTACTGCCGCGTTCATGTAAACAGCCAGCTGTAAATCCAGACCATAAAACAGTCTCGCCGGATCAAACTTGTGATTGCCCGACTTATAGTCCATAACCTTCACATATACCTTGTCATCCTGTTTTGCCACATCCACACGATCCACCTTACCGTATAGTTCTACGCCTCCCTTGGTAAAAAAGGGCATTTCATAACAGGTAGGCTCAAACAAGCCGCGCTTTAACTGGAAGGAAAGATGCTCTACCGTGGTCTTTAAAATATGCTTTGCCCGTTCCTTCACTGCTTCATTCCGAGCTGTGTCATACAATACCGTATCGCCGTATTCTGCGGCAAACTCATCCACCGTCTTATCAATAAAAGCGTCAGCTTCCTCCTTGGGACAGTTCACCCAGGTATACTCTCCCTCGGTCATGTGTTTACCGAAACGATATAAAGTCTCATGGAACAAATTACCCAAGTCCACCGCTTCGAAGGTATAGCTTTCTTCCTCCGAAAGCTTCAGTCCATATTTTAAGAAATGGGCATAAGCACAGGCCGAAAACTGCTCCAAACGGCTGACGCTGGTATGCAAAATCTCGCCAAATAACCGTTTGCTGATATCCTCAGACAATTGTCCGGGACTATATTCATAAAATGCCGCCGACATTAAATCTGCAAACTCCGGTTCCGTCACATATGCCTTGGCGAGCCTAATAAACAATTCCTCGCGTTCTTTATCCCTTGTAAGCAAGCCTGATGCATATTCGCGAAGCAATATAGCAAGTAGTTTCAGCCCACTTTCGCGGCTTTCCACCATTTGCATCATAGCCCTGTCTTCTACGATTCTGACACTCGCGTCACTATACAATTTCTCTACTGCTCCTACCAAATAAGAAGGTCGAAGTGTTTCTCCTTTTCCGTTCATTTGCGCATAGGACACGCACAACATTTCCGACGGCTGTGTCATATTCATGTACAGATAAATTCGCTCTTCAAATCCCTTCTGACGGGGTGTGGGCGCCAGCTCCACTCCTGCCTCCAAAAGAAATCCGCGTTCCATATCGGATAACAGACCACCGCTTCCGTTGCCTCCGGGTATGATGCCGTCATTGGCTCCGATAATAAATAATACCTTTACCGGTTTTAAACGGGTTCTCTCCAAGTCTCCGGCTACCACCTGATCCACACTCTGGGGTAAACTTCCCACCTTCAGCTCTGCAAATCCCGCTTTTAGTATCTCTGCATACTCGTCCAACTCCATAGGCTCGTCCAGCAGCGCATGGATTTGATCCAGAAGGCCGCAAACAGCCCCATAGACCTGTTGATACTCTTTTGCCTTGGCATCCCTGCCTTCTGATGCAAACGTCTCTGCCTGCGCCTTTAAACAGTTCTCCGCACCAATTGCCACACAAATCCCATATAAAGCTGCAGTTATGGATCTTGCATCTTGTTTGCAGCTAGTCAGAGGCTTTATAACATCCACCAGTTTTTCCCTGATGCGGTTAATAAGTTCCAGTTGCGTATCCCTGCGGACAAATGCCCTGCCGTACCGTTTAGCACCGCGGATACCATATTTTAAAATATAACGTTCAAATATATCGACTTCCTCATCGGTCACATCCAGATAACCGCCGCGCAAAAGTGTCATAACACTGTCATAGGAATAGTCTGACAACGGTACACGGAACAAGCCGTTTAAAAACACCATAAAAGGGTGGAATAACAGACTGACATTCTGATCCAAAAAAAGAGGAATCCCATGCTCCGCAAAGCTTTCCTTCAACAAATATCCATAGGAAGGCAGGTCGCCGGTAATCACCGCGAAATCACGATAACAAAGACTCTTCTCACGGATTAATTTACGGATGGAAAGGCACACCCATTCCGTTTCCGCCTTGGGGTCCTTACAACTAACCAACTGCACTTTTTCCTCTGCCGAGGATGCATCATCTTTCACAGACATTGCCTCATAACGGCCGTTGCGGAACAGATTCTGCTCCAAGTGTGCAAGTACCTCATTCTCTCTGTATCTGCCTACAGGCTTTCCTATTAATACCACATCTTCATCCCGTTGGATTCCATGCTCCTCTGCCAGACGCTCCAGCTTATGATATGCCTTTGCTGTCAGATAAAACAAATTCTGTGCCTTGACTTCTCCTGCCAAATCCGCCTTGATATCTCCCAGCAAAGTCACAATGACCTGCTTGGTATAAATCATCAATTCCTTCAACAACTGATCTTGGATAGGTGTAAAACCGGTAAATCCGTCAAAAACTACAACGCTGTCACGCAATAGCTCCGACTTGCTGACACTTCGTACCAACAAATCAATATTTTCCTCTGTGGTGATAAAATGTCCGCTGATGTAGTCATGATAGCCTTTGTAAAGCACCTGTAAATCTGCCAACTTAGCCTTTAAATTTCCTTTATTTTCACTGATGGCAAGCAGTTCGGAAAGTTGCTCCGGTGCAATGCCATACTGGGCAAACTCCGAGATCATGGATTTTACCTGTGCAATATAGCCGGTACGGCGCAGATTGGCTCCAATCACCGTCAATTCTTTTTCATGTTCCTTTGCCACCTTACGCAAAATCAAGTTTTTACCGGTGTCATCCAGTCTGGGCAGACTTTCATAGCCAAGCTCCTCAAAAATACGGTGTGCAAGCCTACCAAAGCTCTGTACCTCGATATTCATAATGCCGCCCGTCTCTGACATCTCACAAAGCACCCTTTGGGTCTGCATGGTAAACTGGTCCGGTACCACGATAAAAAAGCGGGTATCCGGTTCATCCTTTGCCCGCCTTAAGATATCACTGTATACGGTTGTACTCTTGCCGGCGCCGGAGGCGCCGATATAAAATTGCAGAGACATTGTTGTCTCCCTTCTTAATTTTTAATCTTCACTAATTTAACCTTACAAATTTCAATGTTATTTTCATATCCTATCTAACATTTTCCACATAATACATGGGAAAATCAAGTGTTTTTGTATCAAATAGAGCACTTTTTGTGTATAAAAAAAGACAGTCAAGTATTCTTGTCAAGCGGACATAGTAAAAGGACTTGCGTTTTGCAAGTCCTTTAAATTGTCATTATCTAATAATAACATCGTCCCAGTCAGTAATTAAGATATCATCCCATGTTCCAGGATCAGTAGGTATATCTCCGCTTGTCGGTGGATTTGGATCAACCATCGGCGGATCGCTCGGTGTCGGAGTTGTGGGAGTAGTTGGTGTCGGAGCGGGTGTAGTGGGAGTAGTCGGTGTGGGTGTAGGGGTGGGAGTAGGTGTTGCCACTGTTCCGCTATTACCACCTGTAGTTGTGCCACCCGTTGTACCTGTTGTGGTATCACCCTTGTCGCTTGTACCGCTTGTGGTAGTAGTGGTCTTACCCTTCTTAGGGGTTGCCTTCTTCTCTACGGTTACTACTCTTTCTGCTACTGCTTCGTTACCAGCCGCATCTGCTACTTTGTAAGTTACGGTGTAAGTACCTTCCTTTGTAGTGTCCACGGTTCCTGTTACGGTTACCTTATCTGTTAAGTCACCATCCACATCGTCGGTTGCGCTGATACCTTCCATAAGGTTGATATCGTCATTTACCTTGATAGTAACATCTTCTGCTACGATTACGGGAGCTGTGGTATCCAATAAGGTAATCTTCATTGCCTTTTCTGCTACGTTACCTTCCGCATCTTCTGCAACTACGGTTAATTCCGTTTCCGTACCATCGTAAGTGAACTTATCAGTCTTTGTACCATCAGCGAGAATGAACATCACTTCTACTTCCTGTGCATCGGTAACTTTGACATATTCTGCTACGGTTACTTCTGTACCTTCTGCTAATGCCACATCCTCTGCTTCAATGGTAGGAGCTGTGGTATCTTCCACGATAACCGGGATTACCAACTGGCTCTTTTCGTATGTGATAACTACGGTGTAAGTACCAACGGTATTTACATCTACATTGCTGATATCTAAGTTGATATCCTCAAATACTTCTCCGTTATCAATGGTTGTCTCACCGTCTGTCACAGTAATGTAATCTCTTACGTCTGTGGAAAGCTCTGTACCAAGTTCTACCTTCACAGGGTTGGTATCAGTTAATGCTACGGTGTAATTGTTGCCGCAACCGGTAGTCGTTGCTGCTGTTAATAAAGTTGTAAGTAATGTTGCTACGATTCTTTTCTTCATAATGAATTCCTCCCATATCTATATAGGCGATTTCATTATACCCTTTACCCCCCCCCTGTCAATAATTCGTTTATCGCAGTATATGTTATCGTTTATTCGTTTGCTATATTTATTCTTTATGCAAATTCAATATTGGATTTCGTAAACATTTCCTGTAATTCCGAAGCCGTCACTTCCATTTCCTCTGCAGCTTCTTCCAAGGTTATTTTTCCATTCATCACCAACTTCTTTAATAAACCAAGACGTCCCTGTGAAATTCCCTTTTCTATTCCTCTTTGCTCTACAGTATCCAATACAATACACATACTTACATCTTCTCCCTTCTCTGTCATATATTTTATTTTTCCTGTTAACAAATTTTCATATCTCTCGTCTTTGGTAAAAACCCGAAACAAATCCATTACTGCTTCTACATGTTTTATCCCCTGCCTATCCTGTGCCAAATCCTCTATCTTTCCCAACCGTCGTTTTTTCAAGTATTTTGCCACTAATTTAAAGTCACTGCTAAATCGGTCTATGACATCGTCTTCCAAAAATGCCACATCATAAATTGAAATGGCATAATCCGCCACATAAGGTTTCAATTCATCAGGAAGTTTTAACATTCCATGTAGTGTCTTAGGCTTATTCCATCTTTTATCCGAAAAATTTAACACAATGGTAATAGTAGGCAAAAGCTCCTTCTTATTTTTTAAATATCCTTGATATGTTGCAAAATCATATCCCATAATCCGTAAAGGCATATAATCATCAATATCAGACTGGTTTTCAATACCTAATGAACAAATTGCCAAATTTTGATTCTGATAGTTTTTCAGTATATCTCTCCTCTGTTCATTTAATCCTCCGCTCTCTGCCTTATATATGGATTCTGTTGCTCCAGGCTTTAAACCATTTTCTTTGATATATGTTTTACCAAATACCAATACGTTATAGATGTCCGCAAAGACATCATTGTAATCCTCCAATATTTTTTCTACTTTATCCTTTTTGTGCACTGCTTCCTCTCTTTCTCTGCATATGCAGTCACTGCTCAGTGCACTTTCTCTCCGTTTTTACTTTTCTCTTATATTATTTATTTCTTGCAGTACGCATCCCTCCCTGCTCTCAAATTGTACTGTGTGAATTCAAAAGCATGAATCTCAAGATGCCTTTATGGCAAGAAATCAGACGCACGATGGTGCTGTAGAAAATCAGAAACTTATGCTTTTCATTAAAATACCACACACGCATCAATGTGTCAATGTATTTTTGTAAACGCTTTTTCGTTTTCACAACAAACATAATTTATGTATTGTACTTTTCCACCCAAACCCGTAAAATAAAACTATCAACCAAAGATTGGAGATTCCTTATGAAAGAAACTTTATATACCATTCCGTTAACCGATGCATTTAACGCTGCAGACGAATGCCCCTTTTGCTTTATTGAGCGCAATGTAGAGCAGGATCTTTTAGACCTGGTACTTGGCTCCTCTGCTTCCTACATGGAAAGCGATATGCGTGATATGACAGATAAAGCCGGCTTCTGCCGTGCCCATTTCAAAAAAATGTTTGACTACGGCAATACTCTTGGTAACGGCTGGATCTTGAAAACCCACTATATGCATATGAATAACGAGTTGGATAAGCAGGTAAAGATGTTTTCCCGCAGTAAAACTTCTTTCATGGATAAAATGAAAAAAAGTACCGACTCTATGAACTCCATGGCAGCCTGGGTAAAAGAACAGGAAAAATCTTGTTATATCTGTAAGAGCTTTGAGACTACTTATCAAAGATATTTGGACACCTTTTTCTTTATGTATAAAAAAGATGGAGAAATGACAGAAATGCTAAAGAAAAGCAAAGGCCTCTGTCTCCACCATTTCGGAGACCTCTGTGCCGCTGCGGATCTGCAATTAAACGAAAAGCAAAAGGACGAACTTTTCCCCCTGCTCTTTGAGTTAATGCAGGAAAATATGAAGCGAGTAGGCGAGGATGTGGCATGGCTGGTAGAGAAATTTGACTATCGCAACAAAGATGCTGACTGGAAAAACTCCAAGGATGCCATCCAACGCGGTATGCAAAAGCTCTGGGGCGGCTATCCTGCCGATCCGGTGTATCAGCAGAATAAATAAGCATAAGAAAAGCAACTTGCGCAAGTTGCTTTTCTATGTTCTTACCGTATAAAACTTGTTCTTACTCCACTCTCACTTACGGGAGGATTGATACCATTTTCCTTACCCAGCTCAATACATTTCATCAGCCACGCAAGATTTCGTGCTGCATTGCGCATAGTCTGCAATCCCTCTGCATCCTGCAATACATCTTCCGGCTTGCTACCATGAACCATAGTCCAGTAACTGGAAGATGCCACAGGCATCTCAGAAATGGTAAAATATTTCTGCAATACATCTAAGCTGGCTGTTGTACCGGCTCTTCTGGCAGATGCTACCGCAAAACCAGGTTTATGCAAAAATGCCTTTTTACCCGAATAAAACATACGGTCAAGGAAAGATAAAACTCTTCCCGAAGGATGTGCATAATATACCGGTGTACCAAACACAAAACCGTCACATGCTTTTGCTTTTTCTACAATATTATTGACCCCATCGTCCTTGAATACGCAACCGTTTCCGCTTGCACAACCACCGCAACCGACACAATCTCTGACAGGTTCTCCGCCCAGCTGCACAATCTCCGTTTCGATTCCCTCTTCTTTTAAAATCTTTTCAGCCTCAATCAAAGCCGTATAGGTACAACCTTTCTGATTGGCACTTCCGTTTATCAACAATACTTTCATACTCTAAATCTCCTGTAAATATTCGGGTTTAGTAAATTTCTCACGCATCATGGCATAAAACTCTTTTGCTTCTTTATGGGCAAGCTCTGGATCCATTCCTTCCGTTAATGCCGTTTCCATCAAGCCTCTGGTAATATAATTCATGGAACGGACCAAAAACTTGGCATCCACACCATCTACCAGACGACTGTAATCAGCACGGTCCAAAACCTCCTCCATCGCCTTGGGAATCAGCCCCGTATACTCACTGATTGCCTCCAAAATTTCTTCATCCTGAATATCCTTATTGGTCAGCAAAAATTTCTGCATATAGGGATAATTGCGAAGCAGTACATTTTTGGCATCCTCCACCTGTGTCAGCAGACAAAACAAATCCTTTTCCCGCAAAGCAACGGCACGTTGCATCTCCATAGCCATATATCTGGCACTATATTCATAGGCAAATATATAAAGTCCTGCCTTTGAGCCAAAATAATGGAATAAAAGACCCTTGGAAATGCCGGCTTCCTTTACAATATCGTCCGTACTCGCCTTCTGATAGCCATTCTGGGCAAAAATCTTCAGTGCAGCATTAATCATACGGTTTTGTTTTTCCTTTTTTAAATCAAAAAATTTGTCGTTCATATGTAAAATCCTTTGCTTCTAATCGAAAATAATCTTACCATAGCAAAAAAAGCATTTCAATATCTACTTGTTTTCCTACGCGTTTTAATTTAAAATAGTACTTGTATAGCATGGTTACGTGAAAGGAGATTTCCAGGTATGGCAAAAAAAGTCAGAAATTTATTATTACTCGGCGCAGCAATCGGTGCTGCAGCAGCCGGAACATATTATTACCTTAAGAAAAAAGATAATGATTTTTATGATGATGAAGATGAAGAGGAAGAAGATTTCGATGCATTCGAAGAAGATGATGATCTCAATGCAGTGACAGGCAAAGGTGCAGAGCGCAATTATGTGCCCTTGAGCTTTGATACCGCACCCGAAGCTGACGAAGCTCCTGCTAAGGATGTTACTTTGGATGACATGGAATCCGTAGAAGAGTTCTTTGACGAAGAAGACGAAGAACTTGCAGACGATACTCCCATCGAAGAAGAATAAATATTTGATGCAATATAAAAGCATGGCAGATAAAGTCTGTCATGCTTTTTTATACTCTATGCTTCTGTGTGCTGAGCGCCCAATTTTTCTTTTAAAACATCCCGAAGGTCACGTGCCTTCTCCTTAATACGGTTATTGGCATCTCTGGAAGTAATGATACCACTGAGCATCTGGCCTGCTGTCTCATATTCTTCCAACTCCAGTGCAAGCGCCGCCAACAGATAATCAACCGTCAACATATCCATGCCGCAAATCGGGAAGGGCTCTGCTGCACGGGCTTTGAGAAATCCATCATAGGCATTTTGTAAAAACTGCTTTTCAGCTTTTTCGTTTTCATACTTTTTCCACAGATAATTATTGGCACTCTTATCAAAGGTCTCTGTCTGACCACGTAACAGCCATCCTGTCTTTAAACAGATGTACGCTTTTTCACTATCTTTTCCATATTTTACAATGGCATTTACCAATGCAAGCTTATGACGTTCAATGGCGTCTTCATAGGAATACACCGTTTGATTGAGATCTTGTTTTTTTGCTTTGTAGCTGGCACAAATATTGTCGCGCACCGCTTTTTTCTGACCACTTGTCAGATAAGGGAAATTTTTGATCATAGCAGCATAACCACAATAAGGACATGCTACAATATCATATTTTAACGCATCAATTCCCTCATAACGCGGACGCAAATCCATATCAGATCCTAAGGATCGTGCTCTTCCGGCACGGACCATTTTGGCAACAAAATTCCTGTCACATACCGTACAGGTATAATGTTTGTCAAAAATCAAATCTTCTTCTGCATATTCAACGGGTGTTGCTTCTTTTTTCTCATGGCGGGGCTTTATTTCTTTTTCATGTTCTTCAAAGATTTCTAAGCCACCTAAATTACCCAAACCTAAACCATCTAATCCGGACAGCACCTGTTTTCCCTCCTGTTACTTTCCATCACAACTCAAAACCCTCATACACTTCTTTTATTTTGGTAATTTAAAAGAACTCTTTAAGGATACAATTCGGTTAAATACCAGCTTATCTTCTGTACTGTCTTTATAATCTACACAGAAGAAACCGTTTCTTACAAACTGGAAACTGTCATATGCTTTTGCACCACGGATTGCAGGCTCAATATAACATTCATCCAGCACAGTTAAAGAATTGGGGTTCAAATTCAAGCTTCCATCCTCGTTGTATACACCCTTCTCTTCATCAATAATATTTTCATAAAGGCGTGCCTGTACCTTTACTGCAGCACTGGCAGGAACCCAGTGAATGGTTCCTTTTACCTTTCTCTCACTAAATCCGCTTCCTGCTTTGGTGGCAGGATCATAGGTACAATGAACAACCGTCACCTTACCGTTTTCATCCTTTTCATAGCTTACACATTTTACAAAATAAGCATGCATCAGACGTACCTCGTTACCGGGGAACAAACGGAAATATTTCTTGGGTGGCTCTTCCATAAAGTCCTCACGCTCGATATACAGCTCTCTTTCAAAGGGAACCTCATGTGTACCAAGCTCGGGATTTTCCATGTTGTTTGCCGCAGTCAGCATCTCAGTCTGTCCTTCCGGATAGTTATCAATCACCAATTTAATAGGATCAAGAACTGCCATCATACGGCTTTTCTTTAATTTCAAATCTTCTCTCAGACAATACTCAAGCATTGCATAATCTGCGGAAGAATTTGCTTTGGATACTCCACAAAGTTCTACAAACATACGAATAGACTCCGGTGTATAACCTCTTCTGCGAAGTGCTGCAATAGATACGAGACGGGGATCATCCCAACCGTCTACAATACCGTCTTCTACCAGTTTTTTGATATATCTCTTACCTGTCACCACATTGGTCAGATACATTTTGGCAAATTCAATCTGTCTGGGAGGTCTGGGATACTCCAACTCTCTTACAACCCAATCATATAAAGGTCTGTGATCCTCAAACTCCAAGGTACAGATGGAATGACTGATACCTTCGATAGCATCCTCAATAGGATGTGCAAAGTCATACATGGGATAAATACACCATTTATCACCAGTATTGTGATGTGTCATATGTGCCACACGATATAAAATCGGATCACGCATATTGATATTGGACGCAGTCATGTCAATCTTGGCACGGAGCACTTTACTTCCATCGGGATATACTCCGTTTTTCATATTTTCAAAAAGCTCCAGATTCTCTTCAATGGAACGGTCAGAATAAGGATCTTTCTTACCGGGCTCAGTTAAAGTACCACGATATTCTCTAATCTCATCTGCTGAAAGATCGGATACATAGGCTTTGCCTTTTTTAATCAACTTTACAGCAGCTTCATACATCTGTTCAAAATAATTGGACGCAAAAAACAGTCTGTCCTCCCAATCAGCTCCCAGCCATTTAATATCAGCAAGGATAGATTCCACAAACTCTGTCTTTTCCTTTGTAGGGTTGGTATCATCAAAACGCATGTTGAATTTACCGTTATATTTCTGTGCAAGTCCATAATTTAAGATAATGCTTTTGGCATGTCCGATATGCAGATATCCGTTTGGTTCCGGTGGGAAACGGGTACATACCGCATCATATACACCTTCTGCAAGATCCTTATCAATTTCTTGCTCAATAAAATTTTTCGTCACTTTTTCGTTTTCCATTTTGTCAGCTCCCAAGGTCCACGGAATTGAATTCCGCATAATTCTGCACTATTTTATCACAATTTATTCACAATTTCAATTACATTGGTGGCATCTGTTGCATCTGTGGTTGTGGTTGCTGCTGCATCTGCAACTGCATCAACCGCTTCTGCTCATCCTCATTCAACTTCTTTTCCAGGTAAATATACAGGAATGAAATTGCCAAAATCAGCAGGCCCACAACAAAAAATACCAGAATACGCAATCCTGCCTGTGATTCATGGAAATCATAAATAACCAGTTTCAATGCCACAAAAATCATTAATACCAATCCGTAAATACGGATACCTTTATCCTTAATGTAAAAACCGGTACCAATAACAGTTGCTGCCAGTGCGCAGATTAAAATACTGCACAAGAAAGGTTTAAACCCTTCCGTCAATAGGAAAATCCAGCCAAAACTTAAGCAGGTATATATATGATAGGTTTTGTACTTTTTCACAAAAATACAAGAAAGCAAGATGCAGAACGCATAAATGTAACCCAAAATTTGTGCATCTCCGCTTCTTGTCAAGAAACACACCCCAATAGCAGACAACATAGTGTACACCGCATCCGGTATGGGAAATTCTTTAAAGAAACGTACACAGGCTTTATTGATGGCAAAGATAATCAGGCATGCCAATACCACCCAAAATTCTTCCTGTTCCAACGTATAAGTGGCAAAAATATAGCCCACCCACAAAAAGTACGGTGTAAAACGCATAGGCTTTTTCCATAACAAAGCCACAAATCCGGCAAAAAGTAAAGAAACAGCCAATACGCCATAATGAATCCAGTATTCTCCCACACCTACGAAGAGCAGGAAAGCAATTGCCATAATGTTACCCACAATATATAAACCGGTGTATGCCCCACTCTGATCAGCCCTGAAATACAGTAAATGCAAGGTCACAATCAGACTGGCAACCAAAATATATGCAAGCCACGCTTCCAATCCGGACACCCATAAAATATAAATCAAATATGTCACAACCGAAAAACTGCAAATATACTGGACATAATCAATTCCCGCACGACGCTTTTTCAGCGGACAGAACACGCCTGCCACATTTACACCAAAAATCACACATGCCGGTATCACAAACTCTATCAGATCATTTAATTCATTGATTGGTACCAGAGAAATATAGCAACCAATCAGACAAATAATACGGATCATGCCCGAATCCTTTTTCCGGCTCAACCAGAAAAAGAACGCTGTTACCAAGATTGTAACCAAAAGGGCTGCCCAACCGGGGAATACCTTTAAGTAAATATAGTTCAACAAAGTCGTTATGTACAAACTACTGATACCCAGACCCGTCAAACAATAGGAAAACTTCTCCACTCGTTTTGAGAAAAACAATTCGGAAGATAACAGTATCACAATACCGATGGCATACAGAAAAATCCCCTGTAATATGTCATTCATATAATTCAGACCAAAGGTCACAAACGCCACCAACAAGAAGGCAATACCAACTACGCCCAACAATACTGTACCGATTTTAAATTCTACCGATTGCTGTGGCTTTGCCATGTACTGCGGCGGCGGTGGAGCAAATCTCTGCTGTTGCGGTTGCTGATATGCTACATATGACGGCTGCGGCACAGACTGTTGCATCTGTGGCATCACTGGTTGCACAGGCTGCGGTATCGGCTGTTGCACCTGTGGCATCACTGGTTGCACAGGCTGCGGTGCCGGTTGTTGCACCTGCTGTCCTGCCTGGGATCTTTGGTACAGGATGTAATTCTGCTCCAATAAGCGTTCCAGCTGCTGTACTGAATTTTCCACATTGCGCAGGTCGTTCCACGTTTTGTCCAAATACTCTGCAAAACGCAAATCCCTACACTCTTTCTTAAGTTCAATAATCCGTTGTTGCAAAGCAACAATACGATCTTTTTCTTCCATAGTGCGTTTCCCCTTTACTGCACGTATTTTCTTTCAAATTCCTTACGGGGTAAAGGCTTATCAAAATAATATCCCTGCCCCATACTGATTTTCATTTCTTCCAATATCTCAAACTGCTCTTTTGTCTCAATTCCTTCAATACAGATATTGACATCTATGGCTGCCGCCAGCTCTACCACCATCTTAATAAAGGAACGGGCATATTCATCCTTAGTCAAATCTTTAATAAAGCTTTGATCCACCTTGATGACATCCAAGGGAATCTCACGGATATGATTCAGTGAAGAATAACCGGTACCAAAATCATCAAGCGCAATCCTTACACCCAATTTGCGGATATCATTCAAAATAATCTTCATACGCTTCATATCATTGATAGCAAGGCTTTCGGTTACTTCCAAAGTCAGGTTCTGCGGATTAATACCGGTATCATCCAAGGCTTGCTTAATCACATCAGTAATATCACTCTGCAATAATTGTACAACCGAGAGATTGACATTAACTTTATACTCCGGATGACCGTTTTCATTCCACTTTTTACATGCATAACAGGCTTCACGCAACACATAATTGCCAATGGGTGTAATCAGTCCCAGATACTCTGCCAGCGGAATAAAATCTCCCGGCGGAATAAATCCCAAAGCTGCCGAATTCCAACGAACCAACGCCTCCGCCCCCATACAAGGTGCGCCCGGCTTGCCAAAATCTATAATCGGCTGGAAATACACGTTAAATTCACTACAATTATCACTGGTAGCATCACGCATATTCTTTTCCATATCCAGTCGGCGGTTTGAGGATGTACTTAAGTTTTCCGAATACTCTGCCATCCGGTTTTTACCCTTGCGTTTTGCTTCATACATGGCGATATCTGCTTTTTTTATCAAGTCAGCTACATTATCGCCATCATCGGGATAAGTACAGATACCCATACTCATAGTACAGTAATAATCTGCATCTTTCAGATACCAGGGCTTACTGAAAATCTCCTGGATATCTTGGATAATCCCCTCCATACGCGAAAAACTTTCCGGTGGCACGATGATGACAAACTCATCTCCACCCATACGGTAGCAACTCTCTGTAATACCTTCAATCCGTTGAAACGCATGAGAAATAGCCTGTAGCAATACATCGCCGTACTGATGTCCCAAGCCATCATTGATATGCTTGAAATCGTCCAAATCCATATAAAGCAGACCGCCCTTTTTATTCTGACGTTTTGCTTTATCAATCTGAACAGCCAAATCCCTTTCACAGCACATTCTATTGTAAAGTCCTGTCAGGAAATCCGTGTATGCCTGCTGTTCAATCTTATTTTGGTATATTTTTTTATCTGTAATATCATACAATGCATACAAATTGACCTTTCTGCCATCAATCCAATCAATTTGTACCTGGCACAAATCGTACCATCTGCCACGGTCTTTATGCTCAACCTCATAAAACCCTTCTCTGAGTTCCAGAGGTCTGGCATTTGCCAAAAGCATATCTAAAGTTCCGTTCCGAAGCTCCAATTCAAATGTCCGTTTTAATAACTTATTGGCAAACAGACCCTTACCGGTCTCGGAATCTCTTACATAAATGTAAGTACCCACATTATCCAAAATCTCCTGTAAAGAAGCATATGAGCCTGCCAGTGAATTTTTTTGAATCCTTTTATTCAAAAGACTTTGGAGGATTTTTGCCGCATCATTTACAAACTTGATTTCCTGCAATTGCCATGTACGGTTCTTTTCCGACTCGCTGACACAAAGATACATCGCAGGCTTATTGTTTACAAAAATCGGCATAGTCATAATCGCTTTGATACGGTATTTGAGCATCTCGCCACGAACTCCTGCCGATGTAAGGGTATCTGCCGAAATAACCAGCGTCTTTTCCCCCATCAAAAGCTCGGTCCTTGGAATATCTTTTGTCACATCCACACTGGATACCATATCTTCCTTTGTCCAACTACAGATAATATCTGTGTAGGCGGTATCTCGTTTTACCTGAAAAAGTTTTGTGCCACTTACTTTCAGATACTCTCCCACAATTTTCATCACAGCATTGCCCACATCCTCGAAGCTCTCATCGCTTTCCAGAAATTGTACAATAGCCGTTATTGCTTCCATACGTTTGAGTCCACTGCTTAGCTCTGACTCAGAACTTTTACTCCGCTGACTTTCTACCTGCGCCGTTATCATTTCACCTTCTGCCTTTAAGAGCTTATGCTCTATCTCCGCTACAAGGTCCAATGCACTGTAAAAATCCTCTAACGAAGTTCCTTCTCCCGGAACTTCCAACAAATTTCCTTCGGTCACATCATTTAAAACACAACAAATAAGCCAACAATTATTGCGGTATCCCTTTTCTTCAACCGAAACAGCTGCAAGCTTAAGATTATCATATTTCGTTGACTCTTCTATAATGTCTTCTAAAGGACTTTCAGACACCCTTTGAAACATCCGATACAAACGCTCATCCGAAATATGCTCCCGGATAATCTCAATCCCCTGAGAATCTCCGGACATTTCTGTAATTTTTTGCCCATCTTGATCCACACAATATGCGAATAAATGGGTTAAGGTGCAGAAATGATCCTGCACCTTTTGTAACTCTTCTTTGTCAAACAATCGTTGCATTTATCTATTTCCCCATGCATGATATTGTCCGGCACGCTATTAGTTTCCGTCCACACTATAGTTGGGCGCTTCTTTGGTGATATGAATGTCATGAGGATGACTTTCCTTTAATGAAGCAGCGGAAATCTTAACAAATCTGCCTTTTTCTTTTAAATCCTCAATCGTAGGAGTACCGCAGTATCCCATACCGGAACGAAGACCACCCATCAACTGGAATACAGTATCTTCAACAGTTCCTTTGTATGCAACACGTCCCTCTACACCTTCGGGAACCAGTTTCTTTGCATCAGACTGGAAGTAACGGTCTTTGGAACCATTTTCCATCGCTGCAATAGAACCCATACCGCGATATACTTTATATTTTCTACCCTGGAATAATTCAAATGTTCCGGGAGATTCATCACATCCTGCAAACATGGAACCCATCATGCAGACATTACCGCCGGCTGCAATAGCTTTGGTCATATCGCCGGAGAACTTAATACCACCGTCTGCAATAATCGGCACACCATATTCTTTTGCCACTTCATAACAATCCATAATAGCGGTAATCTGCGGTACACCGATACCTGCTACAACACGGGTTGTACAGATAGAACCGGGGCCAATACCAACTTTAACCGCATCAGCACCTGCTTCGATTAAAGCTCTTGTACCTTCGCCGGTTGCTACGTTACCTGCGATAACCTGTAAATCAGGATATGCTTCTTTGATCATCTTCACACAATTTAATACATTCTGGGAATGTCCGTGTGCAGAATCCAATACAATAACGTCTACTTTAGCCTTTACCAGTGCGTCTACACGCTCCAAGCAATTTGCTGTAATACCGACACCAGCACCACAGAGCAATCTGCCCTGGGAATCCTTTGCTGATAAAGGATATTTAATCTGTTTCTCGATATCTTTGATTGTGATAAGTCCCTTTAAGTTAAAGTCATCATCAACAATCGGCAATTTTTCTTTTCTTGCTTTTGCCAAAACTGCTTTGGCTTCTTCCAATGTAATACCCTCTTTTGCGGTAATCAGATTTTCAGAAGTCATACATTCTTTAATCTTTTTAGAAAAATCTGTCTCAAACTTCAGATCACGGTTTGTAATGATACCAACCAATTTCTTGCCTTCTGTAATCGGCACACCGGAAATGCGGAATTTGCCCATCAGCTCGTCGGCATCTTTTAATGTATGCTCAGGTGATAAAGAAAAAGGATCTGTAATAACACCGTTTTCAGAACGTTTTACCTTATCTACTTCATCTGCCTGCTGCTCAATTGTCATATTCTTGTGAATGATACCGATACCACCCTGTCTTGCCATAGCAATCGCCATGCGATGCTCTGTAACAGTATCCATACCCGCACTCATCATCGGAATGTTCAATTTAATTTTCTTTGTCAAGTACGTAGATAAATCTACCTGATTGGGAATCACCTGTGAATAACCGGGCACCAAAAGCACGTCATCAAATGTAATTCCTTCGCCAATAATCTGACCCATTTCCTTTTCCTCCGCTTGTTGTGTATTTAATCTGCAAAAACTTTTCGGGGTGCTGCTATCTTGATTGCTTCCAAAAACTCTTCATTGGTATCAAGCAAAATACGCTCCCTTCCGTTTGCCCCTTCCACTACCAGTTCATAAGGATTCCCCTCTTCTTTCTCCGAAGAGAAATCACTAACCTTCAGATTTTGATATGAATCCAGACGATGAGAACCCTTGGGTGCCATAATTTCCAAACGGCTGAGTTGATAGGTTGCGACCGTTTTTCTCCTGGACTGGTTTTTAATCCTGTCCACAGTCAACTCTTGTCCCAAACAGAGATATTCATACTCGGTACGTCCCATTTTCAGCAGATAATATGCTACATAAGCCATTATCACACCCAAAATTGTAAAGCCCACAAAAAACATAAGTCCGTGTAAAAATAAAACAACACCCACTCCACCCATGAGGCTTAAGAGCATTGCTTTCTTTTTTGATTTTGGCTTTCTGACTAACAACTCTACGCACGTATCCATAAAATATAAAAATCCCTTCCCATTATCTAAAGGTATAGAAGTAGTTTATTACATTCTGTAGGATTTTTCAAGCAAAAAGATATACTGCCATAATTTATATTTTTATGGCAGTATATCCAAACTCATCCGTTTAATTATCACCTGTATTTTCACAGTGATTCTTCATTTAATCTTCTTTACTTAATCTTCTTCATCATACTGGCTTTCTAACTGCTCTTTTTTCTTTGTTGTAGCCTTTCCTGCAATTAATAAAGAAATAAAAACCAGTGCAAATGTCGCTATAGCAACTAATCCAAAAACAGTCAAAACGCCTGCAACATCTTTGATATCAAAACGGAACCACATACCCGCAGCTACAATTGCCGCAAATGCCACAGCTGCTACCAGTGCATACCAGAAACAGGTTTTCGTATTGGGCTTGCTATAGTAATCCCAATTGCCTTTACGTACATTCATAACAATAAGCAACACACAGCTCATCATGAACACCACCCACTCACCAACTGCATATGTAAAGGGCACATTCATAAAAAACACCTGCACAACCATGCTGATCAACAAGCCCCAGAACATCAACCAATATCCGTAATGCTCTGCTTTGTACATTTCCATTAATTCTCTTTCATCTACTACCATTTTCTTTTTCATCTTTCTACTCCTCCCAGAATAATTCATCCAATGTTTTGTTTAATGCTTTGCATATTGCAATGCATAAGTTAATTGTGGGATTGTAATCCCCTTTTTCAATCGCTCCGATTGTTTGTCTGGATACATTTACCATATCCGCCAATTCCTGTTGGGAAATGTCTAACGCAGCTCTTGCTGCCTTTAATTTCAAATTTTTCATTTACTCACTCCTTTTCCTCCGAAATAAATTCCCTTTTTGTTTCCGGTTGTTCCCTCTTGCATATAATCTACAGTCCCCTGTGTTATCAACATTTCGGTTTCGCCATCCGCTTTACAATGGCAATAGTAACATGTATTTTTCATAATGTCAACTATATTTTACATTTTATTTTATTTTTTTGTCATTTTGCTAATCAGAGCGGTCGGATTAGGGCGGGGATTTGGGTAAATTATTCATACAATTCAAGACAAATCTTTTATAAGAGTTTTTCTCTTTGAACAACTATTCGCCACTTTTCGTATGGGGCGTATAAAAAATTTTTCTGTCCCAACGCCCCATTTTTTCATTTTTTGCATAAAAATCTGCCATTTTCCATTCGTTTCAGGGCGTATATCAGATTTTTCTCCTACTACGCCCCGTTTCCGTCGAATGGCGGGGCGTGACACAGATATTTTCTCCCATACACCCCGCAAGCCTCTTCTTGAGGCCTATTACTACATTATTTAAGAGAAAATGGGGCGTACGCACTTATTTTTTTCGCATACGCCCCATAGCAACATGAATACCCATGAAATCCGGATGTTCCATCAATTTAGATTTCTTCACTATTTGCTTTCACATAAACCTATTCACTTACCGCATCCGGATCATACTCCAATATGTCTCCCGGCTGGCAATCCAGCACATCACAGATTGCTTCTAATGTCGAGAACCGGATAGCACTAATTTTACCGGTTTTCATTTTGGACAAGTTGACATTGGATACACCAACCTTTTCCGACAATTCATTTAAACTCATTTTGCGGTCCGCCATCACGCGGTCCAGTCTCAAGATAATTTTACCCATAGCACACCTCTCTGTCTTCTGAAAGATACTTATAATATCTCATCTTTATAATGTCTCATCAGATTCCTGCTGCAATACTGCACCATATTTAAAGATGTGTACAATCAGGAATACTACAAGTACAATAAGCACTACACCAAGATCTACGGAGAGATTAATCGCAACTTTGTGACCCATAATGCTATTGGAAACAGAATCTGCCACTGAAGAAATAATTGCCCAGGGAATCAAAGAAAATGCAAAATTCTGCATTTTCTTGATGACATTCTCTTCGAAAGGAGTCTGGCAATCACGGAAAGCTTTACACAAGGAAGAGATAAAGCACAAAGTAACCATGGTCATTACCACATAAACCAGTACAGCCATACACATCCAAGCCACATCATGCAAAGTAATGGTATATTCACCGGTAACCGCACCAACTTCCACCTTGTCATTGGTGATTGTAATATCCGTCACATATTCATCTGTGTTGTTTTCTTCACTCATGTCATTTGCAATTGCCTCAGCAATTGTTTCCTGTGCTTCCGGCAATTCTTCATCCGAAATACTTGCACCCATGCTTTCCAAATCCACTTCTACCCTGGTATTTGCACTGGTGGTCACTGCAATCAATTCCTTCGGAATCACCAACAGTGCAATGGTAGAAACCAACAGACACACAATTGCTATGCCTACTAAAATTTTGCCAATCAATGCAAATACACTACTAATCTTACCAATCTTGTTAATCTTTTGAATCGCTTGTTCTTTCATAATCATATTCTCCTTTATTCCTCATAAAAAATTGATAACAACATACACTCTTGCAAGAAAGCGAACGATAAAAAATAACTTTTTAATGTTTATCGTTAAACACACTATATACCCTATTTTTAACTTTGTCAACAACTTTTTAATGAAAAACATTAAATTTTTAATTTTTATTTCTATTTTTCCATAACAATCATACCACAAGCTATCTTTTCTCCTGCATTTCCTGAAGGTTGTGAAGCAAAATCATCGCTTCCACCATGAATGATAACGGATCTGCCAATTATCTCCTGAATAGTAAAACGCTTGTCATAAAAGCTCAACCATGCATATCCTTGATTTCCCATCAATGGCAATAAATCGCCTACATGATCAGGATGGGGTTGATTCGTCGGGTTATAATGATTTCCTGTTTTTGTAAAATCCGTCGAGCAATCACCTTTTTCATGTATGTGCATAGCATAAAATTCAGGAGAAAATCGTTCTTCTACATTCGGCAATCCAAAAATCTCTGCTTCCACCAATACACCTCCGTGGGGTGTAGCATAAAATTTGATGAGACCGCTAAGCTGCGGATTGGCTTCGTTTCCACGAACCCATGCCACTGCCTGCGGTCTTTTCTTTTCCAATAAATGTATAAAAGATAAACGGGGAGTTATTTGTCTCATATAAAACCTTTTTTGTTTTATTATATACCCCACGCTATTAATTCGTTCTTTTATCTCACTTTCTTATTGATTATTTCCATAAAACATATACATTGTATTTTTAATAGACGGTTTAAATACCGTATCATGTCCATGTCCTTCTATGACTTCATAGGACAAATTTAATCCTTCGTAACCTCGTTCCTGCAAGTGATTAATAAAATTTTCAATTTGCATAATAAAACCAACCGACTCCTGATCTCCTACCGTCACATACACATTACAGGACAATGATTGCTGCCTACTAAAATAGGCTTCTTCAAAATCCTCAATCTCATCGCTTCCGGTCCGCGCTTGAAAAGAAGGACTTCCTATATAGTAATTACAAAATGTATTTTTCCCGATAGTATCACTATGAAACAGTGCATAAAATCCCCAGTATCCACCATAGGAATGGCCTGTTAAGGTCATATTTTCCGGATCTACAGAATATATCTCCGAAAGATACGGAACTAAATTATCCACCAGAAAATGCAAATAACTTTCCGGATCTTTTACCAAATCTCTCTCCCTGATTTTTTGATAGTCATAGTCATTAGGATAACCAACACTTACCAAAATCACATCGTCAATCTCCCCGGACACCATAAGCGGACGCAACTCCGGGTGATCGCTCAAGCGCCATACACCATCTGTCATAACTACCATAGGATATTTTTTTGTGCCATCGTATTCCGGCGGTAGCGATACATGCACAACAAAGGTATCTCCAATCTCTTGATCAAAAATGGATATTTCTTCAATGTACTCCGCACATGCCGGATCAAAAGTTGTTACCTCTTGATAGTAGATGTGTTCCGGTGACAATTTTCCCACCACAATACTTTCTCTTTCTTCCGGCAACAGTGTATCTGCGTATTCTATCACCATCTCTTGTATTCCCGTCCCGACGTCTTCTACTCCCACTTTCTCTATCCCTGTGTCATACTTAATCTCCGGCACTTCTTCTTGATTTTCTACATTGGATAAAGTTTCCGTATTTGTCTCAACTTGCTCTGCGACTTTTTGACTGTTGCATCCGCCTAATACAAGCGCAACGCACAAAACATTCAAGAACAATACACAAATTTTTTTGCTCATGCAAGCAGCTCCTTTCCAAATCACTTTCTGATTGGATTATAATCAAGTCTGCATAAACAAATCCTGTCATTTTTAGTTCTCATTTGTCCTCTACTTCATTTAACTCTAGTTGGACTCAATCAAAGGCATGTATAAATAGGTCTCTTTTGCACCATCCAAACCACAACTTGCTTCTAAAGTGACGCTGTCCGCAAACCGATACGCCGAAAAAGGCATAAACTCCGTGTATATCCGATACCACAATTTTTGCATACCTTCACTGGTCGGTGCCTCACACCGAAATCTCAACCACTTTCCTGCCGGCACTTCCATGACATTGTATTTTCCATCAATATCCATCCGCTCGCTATATACGCCTATGGTATAACACAGTTCTCCCTCAACATCATTCCGGTACCCCAAGATACTTTCCCCAAATATACTATCTGTTGCCATTGCCATCATGCCATCAAAGTCTGCATCATAGCAGGCTTTAACAAACGCAGGAATCAGTATATTATTTTCCTCAAATTCATGATTTCCAAACACTTTGGAATACCCTACAATCCGCAAATTATCCAATTCCACAACACTGTAATCCAGAATATTCCCGCCTCCCACATCTACCTTTAAAACAACACGGGTAAAATTCTTCAGTCCACATTTGTTTTTCCGCACATAGGAAGGTGTCACGCCATGAAATCTGGTAAAGGCTTTTGTAAAACTTTCCGGCGTATCATATCCGTATTTTAGCGCCAAATCCAATACCGAGATATCATTCGTAATCAGTTCTTCTCCCGCCAAAGACAAACGACGATTCCGGATATATTCACCCACAGTAAATCCGGTAATGACACTAAAAATTTTTCTAAAGTTGTATTCCGACGAATATATTTCATTTGCAATTTCCGATGCACTTGTCATGTTCTTATCCAATAAATGATTTTCTATATAGTTAATGGATTCTTGTAAACTTTCCAACCAATTCATTTCTTTATTCCCTTTATATATTAAAATTTGCAATTTTTTCCTGCATAATCATTTCTTCTGCTGACACACTAAGAATATCTCTCCTATCTAAAATATTATGACAGATTGATTACTCGAAAACAACCGTTAATGCGAAAGGAGCACATCATGAAAGATCAGGATTTTACAGCCGCACTGGCTAAAAATACTTTGGACGATATTCCCACACCTAAATCTGATGCCAAGGACATTGTAGGACTTGTAAAGAGCCGCGGACGCATCACCGGTTATCAGCTTTCCGACGGACGTACCGTATCTAAGGAAGACGGTGTAGCAATGGCCAAGGCCGGAGACATTAAAGGCGTCGGCGTGGCCCATAGGAAAGATAGCGAATATTTAAAGACTATCCCCGACGGAAATGAAGGGAATAATTTGAACAATTTACCCTCTGTTTCCGGAAAGGCGGAATTGTAAAAGAATAAAACCTTAGAAATGAGTTGTATGCTTTTATCATTGACTTTCCATAACCTCTTGATATAATATAATCATAAAGAAGCACCGCGACAAGCGGTTGGCTTTTCGTTTAGTAGTTTAAATTTTTATTCAAACGACCGTCACTTTGCCGAGTGGCGGTTGTTGTTTTTTACAATTATCGTAACGGTATATTTCCCGATATGTAATGTAATCCGCATATGCTTCACCCCCTTTCGAGGGATATTAGCCAACCGCCTGCCGCTATGCAGTGCTTCTTGTCTATATCAGACGCTTTTATTTTACTATTCCACAAACTGCATTTCAATCACTTTTTAACGCCATTTCGCCTTTTCACAGTAACTCCTTTAATATTTGATTTACCATAGCGGGGTCTGCCTTACCCTTCATGGCTTTCATGGTCTGTCCAACCAGGAAGCCGATGGCTTTTTCTTTACCGTTGTGGTAATCCTCTACGGACTGGGGATTTGCTGCCACGATTTCTTCAATGGTCTTTCTAAGAGCACCTTCATCGTTTACGGTCTTCAAGCCTTTTTCTTCCACATATGCCACAGGATCAATATCCTCGTTAAACATTACCTCAAAGACTTCCTTTGCCACAGAGCTGTTGATTTCTTTTTTCTCTGTCATTTCAATCAATGCCGCCAGATGGGCCGGTGAATAACGGATATCCTCAGCATCCATATTCTGCTCTTTTAACAGACGCATGGTCTCAACCATCAGCCAATTGGATACTTTCTTAGGTTGATTGCAAATGGCAACCGTCTCTTCAAATAAATCAGCCATTCTCTTGGAGCCTGTGATAATCTCAATATCATATTCAGGAATGTCATACTCCTCTTTGTAACGGACCATTTTTTCCGTACGGAATTCCGGCTGACGAGCCTTGATACTATCCAGTAATTCTTCATTGACAACGATAGGTGTCAAATCAGGATCCGGGAAGTAGCGGTAATCCTGTGCATCCTCTTTACTTCTCATGGCATAGGAACATTCTTTGGTGTCATCCCAGCGCCTTGTCTCCTGTACAACTGCATGACCTGATTCAATCAAATCAATCTGTCTTGCTCTTTCGCCTGCAATGGCACGGGAAATAGCCTTAAAAGAATTTAGATTTTTCATCTCGGTACGGGTACCAAACTCTGCCGCACCAACTTCACGGACGGATAAGTTGACATCCGCACGCATGGAGCCTTCCTGCAACTTACAATCAGAGGCACCCAGATACTGGATAATCAAACGCAATTTCTCAAGGTAAGCAATTACCTCCTCTGCACTACGCATATCCGGTTCAGATACAATCTCAATCAACGGTACACCGGAACGGTTATAGTCTATGAGCGAACATTTCCCTGCTTCGTCGTGAATTAATTTACCGGCATCCTCTTCCATATGAATTTCATGGATACCCACTTTCTTTATACCCTCTTCTGTCTCAATCTCCACGTAACCGTTACGGCAAATCGGCAGATACAATTGGGAAATCTGATAGTTTTGCGGATTATCGGGATAAAAATAATTCTTTCTGTCAAATTTGCAATATCTTGTAATATCGCAATTGGTTGCAAGCCCCACTGCAATAGCATACTCAAGTACCTGCTTGTTTAATACCGGAAGGGAACCGGGCATACCGGTACAAACCGGACAAGTATGAGTATTGGGATTACCACCGAAGGCCGTTGTACATCCACAGAAAATTTTGGTTTTGGTAGCAAGCTCTACGTGAACCTCCAAACCAATAACGGTTTCATACTGTTTTGCCATTTATTTGCCCTCCTTTGCAAGTAAAAATACACCTCTTGCTTTCTCATAAGAGTAAGCAGCTTGGATGAGTTTTTTCTCGTTAAAACAATCACCGATTAACTGTAATCCTACGGGCAGACCATTGCTGTCCACACCACAGGGTACACTGATACCGGGAAGTCCTGCCAAGTTTGCGGAAATGGTATAAATGTCACTTAAATACATACTGATCGGGTCAGATAAAGAAGATCCAATCTTTGGTGCCGTGGTAGGTGCGCAAGGTCCCAAAATCACATCATATTTTGCAAAAGCATCATCAAATGCTTTTTTTATCAGCGCTTTTACTTTTAAAGCTTTGAGATAATAAGCATCATAGTAACCGGAGCTCAGCACAAAAGAACCAAGCATAATACGTCTCTTTACCTCAGGGCCAAAGCCTTGGGAACGGCTACGTTTATACATTTGGTGCAGCTCCTTACAATCCTCTGCACGGAATCCGTATTTTACGCCGTCAAAACGCTCCAAGTTGGAACTTGCCTCGGCAGCAGCAATGGTATAGTAAGCGGGAATGGCATATTCTACCAAGGGTAAGTCAAATTCCTCAATAAAAGCGCCTTTGTCTTCCAACACTTTGGCTGCTGCCATAACTTTTTCTTTAACCTCGGTATCGAGACCTTCCCCAAAATAATCTCTGGGAATACCAATCTTCATGCCTTTTACATCATCGACTAAAGCAGATGTGAAGTCAGTATCTTTTCTTTCCACACTGGTAGAATCTTTAGCATCATGTGTAGCAAGTACTTCCATGATAGTGGCACAATCTGTCACATCCTTGCAAAGTGGTCCAATCTGATCTAACGAAGAACCATAAGCAATCAAACCATAACGGGATACGGTTCCGTAAGTGGGTTTCATGCCCACCACACCACAGTAGGAAGCAGGCTGTCGGATAGATCCGCCTGTATCAGAACCCAATGCATAAAAGCATTCATCTGCCGCAACTGCTGCCGCAGAACCGCCGGAAGAACCACCGGGTACATGTTCCGTATTCCAAGGGTTTTTGGTGGCACCAAATGCTGATGTCTCGGATGTGGAACCCATGGCAAATTCATCCATGTTGGTTTTTCCGAGAATAATTGCTCCCGCCTTTTGTAAGTTCAAAACAGCTTCTGCGCTGTATGTGGGAACGAAGTTACCCAAAATCTTGGAAGAACATGTGGTAAGCATGCCTTCTGTACACATATTATCTTTGATTGCAACAGGAACGCCTGCCAAAGGTCCGGTCAATTCTCCTAATTCAATTTTTTTCTGCACTTCTGTTGCTGTCTTCAATGCGCCCTCTTTGTCTACTGTCACATAACAGTTTAATACCGCTTCTTTTTCATCAATCTGTGCAAGCACCGCCTCGGTAGCTTCCACTGCGGTCACTTCACCGGCTTTGATCTTTGCCGCAAGCTCTACGGCTGTCAATTCTAACATATTCATCTGCGCAGGCCTCCTTAAAATGTACTGGGCACCGAGAACATGCCGTCTTTTTCTTTGGGAGCATTCTTAAGAATATTATCTCTGTCATCTCCGTTTGTCACTACGTCCTCGCGGAATACATTATTCACAGGGAATACGTGGCTCATGGGCTCAACACCTGTAGTATCAAGTTCACCCAGCTTATCAATATAATCAAGCATGGAAGCCATATCCTTTTTTGCCTGCTCTTTCTCTTCGTCGGATAATTCCAACTTGGCTAAGATACCAACGTAATCAATTGTTTCATCTGTAATTACATTTGCCATTTTCAGATATCCTTTCTATGATTGCATAAATAAACGGGGGCTGTCATAGCCCCCGCATATATTCTCCATCTTTATTCTCTTGCCGGCGCATACAACCTTCAAAAATCTTAGCATACTACGCCATTTTCTGCAAGCATCAGCCATCGGCAAAAAAATACACATTCCCTAGCTTTTACTGTCTTTTTGCAAGCATCTTGACCATATAATAAAATTCATCTTTGTACTCATCATCAATATCCAGCATCTCATATTCATCCAAGATTCCTTCTAAAGTAGCATCACCTTTATTGGGACTGTCAGATAAAATCATGGCAAACTCAGCGGCTAAGGATGCAAAGATAAAATCATCACTGGGATTTCTGCTCCAATCCTCTTCACCTACCACATAGGATTCCAGCTGGGAACGATTCTTTCCGGGCTCTTTGTAACGTACACTTACAGTAGCAAAATCATCAGAAATCTTCACATCAGTATGAGCCGCATCTTCTTTGGGCTGTTGATATTTTAAAACAATTTCGTCTTCACTGCCTGCAGGAATAATCTCATATAAAGCCACTACGGTATGACCTGCTCCAATTTCACCGGCATCCTTGGTGTCATCATTAAAATCGGTTGCTTCCAGCATACGGTTTTCGTAACCAATCAAACGATATGCATTGACAGTTGCCGGATTAAACTCCACCTGCAATTTCACATCCTCGGCTACCGTTACAAAGGTTGCTCCCATCTCTTCTACCATAACCTTCTTTGCTTCAAATAAAGAGTCAATATAAGCATAGTTTCCGTTACCGCAATCAGCCAGACGCTCCATGTTATTATCTTTGAGATTACCTGTGCCAAAACCAAGAACAGATAAATACACACCGCTGTCTCTCTTATCTTCAATCAAACGTTCCAATTCATCAGGCTCAGAAACACCAACATTTAAATCGCCATCGGTAGCAAGGATAATGCGGTTATTTCCTCCTTCGATAAAGTTCGCTTCTGCCAATTTGTATGCTTTTTGGATACCGCCTTCTCCGTTGGTGGAACCGCTTGCATATAAACTGTCTATGGCATCACAGATTTCTTCTTTTTCATCTCCGCTTGCGCCTCTTAACACCACGTCCACACCATTAGCATAGGTCACGATGGAAACCGTATCATCCTCATCCAGTTCCTCTACCAATTCTTTAAAGGAATCCTGTAATAAAGGTAACTTATCAGGATCTGACATGGAGCCTGATACATCCAACAAAAATACCAAATTGTTGTCCGGTGCTTCATCTAAATCAATAGCCTCTGTCCGCATACCCACCATCATCAAATAATGATCATCATTCCAAGGACAGGGAGCCACCTCTGTAGTAATTCCGAATTTTTCATTTCTTTTCGGCAAATTTAAGTCATAGGAAAAATAGTTGATAAACTCTTCTGCACGGACAGCATCAGGATGAATATCATACAAAGAATATCCATCTTCAATCATACGGCGGATATTTGCATAGGATGCGGTATCTACATCTGCCGAAAACGTGGATAAGGGTTGTGTTGCTACCATGCAAAAGCCATTTTCCTCCGCCTTTTCATATTCCTCATTATTATAGTCTTCTTCATAATATTCAGGCATCACATCCCTGTACTCCATGGCTCCGTTGGTTGCCACAGAGTCCTGCATAAGGGATTCTTCTGCCATAGCGTAATCCTCCGCTACGGCATAACTTTCCTCCTCTATGTATTCGTAATCAGCTGCCGATTCTTCCGTAGCTTCATAATTACCTTCATACTCATCTGCGTATTCTTCTGCAGTTGCCTCACCAACCGGGGCTTGTGTAGCAGCCTCTTCCTTCATTCCGCATCCGGCTAGTAAACTTGCTAAAATCGATGCTGTTAATACCAATGTTAATCCTTTTACTTTCATGTTCTTTCTCATAAAAAAGCTCCTCCCTTTCTATACATAAGTCACGCACAAATGTGTTTTGTGTTCCCTCTTATGTCATAGATACGGAGGAGCTTTTGGATATTTATGGTATTTTTTAAAAAATTTTTAAATTAATTAAAATAATTTTTTGATGGAGCCTGCAATGTCACCGATGGAATCCATTTTTACTTTTGCTTTTACGCCATCAACCACTTTATCTACCATACCGTCAGGAATATCAATTCCTGCCACTTTTTCAATTGCTTTCTCAGGATTCTTCATAAAATCCTCACGGAAAGAATCATCATTTTTTACTTTGTCTACGATTTTCTCAATCTGTTCTTTGATATCCATTTGGATGTCCTCCTTTTTCTTTAAGGTAATTCTACTGCTTCTTGTAATACATATTCTGCCGAAAAATCACCTTCTTTTTTCATACTATCCGAGACTACTTCAAGCGTCAAGAGATAATTTTTCTGCCGTTGCAGCTTACTGTCTGTTTCTTCCCATTCGCCGCATAGTTCATCAGTCACATAAACTTCCAGATTGCTTCCGTCTTCCAATCGGAATACATAAATGTAAGCAAATCCAACTTCTTTCTCGCTTTGGGATGCTTTGGCGATACGAAGTAATATTGCACCGGCTATCTCTTTTTCTTCTTCACGAAGATGTTCTTCGCCTGTGCTCTCAGTAGCTACACTATCTGACTGCGTGGTAGCCTGTGAATCTTCTAACACGATACTATTATTTACTACTGAATCCTCAGCCCATTCAATCGAATCCTCTTCTGCTGAAGCATAATCCTCTACAAATTCTTCTTCCATAAGAGCTTCTGCTACGGCTTCTTCCTCATATTCATAGCTTTCTTCTACTTCCGCATTTTCCTCCATATAGTCATAGCTTTCTTCTGCTGCAAATTCCTCTGTACATTCATACTCAGAAGCTGAGGCATCTGCTTCCGGTGCCGCTTCCATGGATTTCTGACTAATGCTCATAACTCCCACACCAATAACCAACAGGCAGATACCTGCCGCAACCGGTGTTGCTACTTTAATAAAACGATAGATTTTTGCTTTGTTTTGCTTCTGTTTTTTACTTCTGTTTTTTACTTCTTCTATATTTTGAACATTTTCAGGTCGGATGACTATATCTGTAGTTGTCGCAATCTCATCCACCTGCGATACCGGTACTTTCTCCTTGAGGTTTGGCTCAATACGGGACCACAAATCCGGCATATCCGACTCTATGTAATTGTTGTATTCTTCACGAAAATCACGCTTCATAGCCACACCTCCTTAATTTTTTGATTGCTTCCCGATACCGCCAGGTCACCGTACCCATGGGTGAACCCAGCATCTTGGCTATTTCTTCAAAGGTAAAATCTCCTATCACCTTTAGATGTACGACTTCCCGCTCTGCAGGCTTTAGCTGCGAAAGCGCCTCTTCTACAGTCATATTGCCGATGACCGTACCTTCCGTCGTATTTTCTCCGCCATCTGCAGCTGTTTCAAACTCCGGCTCTTCCATATCATACGGAAGTTCCCTCTTATGTGCCCGCAGAAAATCGATTGCCATATTTCTTGCAATCCGGCTAAGCCATCCACGGTGCCCCGTTCCCGGTACATACTTATCCGCGATATCCCAGAGCTTAATAAAAAACTCACTGGTCACATCTTCCGCATTTTCACGGTTCCCAAGAATCCCCAAAATCAAATGGAATACATAGCCTCCGTAGGCAATGTAAATCTCTTTGAGGGCATCTTTGTCACCTTGGCGGATGCGTTCCATACACCGGTCAAACACACGATCCTCCATAGTGCTCCCCTTTCCTCTTCATTGTAGATACGTTTATAGTTACTTTTATTTATGGTGAAATTGGATTTTTTTATTATACACTGAATTCATTGACTTTCCTATTTGTTTTTTGAGAATGACACAAGGGAGATATCCCGCATCACATGCGGACTATCTCCCTTTTTCTATCAATCTCTATTCTTCCCACGGAAACTCGCCTTCAAATACTGTAGTTGCCGGTCCTGTCATATAAACCAAATTGTTCTCTCTATCCCATTCAATGAAGATTTCACCACCAAGAACCTTAACAGTCACCTGATTATCTGTCAATCCGTTTAATACACAGGCAACTACCGTGGCACAGCAACCTGTTCCGCAAGCTAATGTCTCGCCCGTTCCGCGCTCCCATACACGCATGTTGACATGACTACGGTCTACCACTTCCACAAACTCTGTATTGGTACGGTTGGGAAATACCTCATGATTTTCAAAATAAGGTCCGATTTTTTCAATCTCCAGATTGGCAACATCATCCATAAATACAATGGCATGAGGATTACCCATAGAAACACAGGTCATACGGTATTCTGTACCCTGTACCATAATAGGCTCATCTACAGACTCTTCCATAGTACTGATGACCGGAACATCTTTGGCACGCAAAACCGGTTCCCCCATATTTACTTTTACATTTGCAACTTTGCCCTCTTTCACATCCAAATCCAGATATTTTATCTGCCCTGCACTGACAATGCTGATTTGTTGTTGATCTGTCATACCTTTATCATATACAAATTTGGCAACACAACGGATACCGTTTCCGCACATTTCAGAACGGCTTCCGTCTGCATTGTACATTTCCATTTCAAAATCTGCCACATCCGAGGGGTTGATAAAAATAGCACCGTCACCACCCACACCAAAATGTCTGTCGCTGACTGCTCTCACAAACGCAGGTTTATCTTTGATTTCCTCTGTGAAACCGTTCACATATACATAATCGTTTCCACAGCCTTGCATCTTTGTAAATTTCATAATATCCTCCAAGTTCCTGTCATATTTCCCGTTCTGTTTCATAAGTTATATAAAGTAATCTGCAAAGGAGATTTCCATGCAAAATAAAACCAAAATCGTTGTCCTTCATATGAAAGAATTAATATACACTGCTATTTTCGCAGCATTGGCTATTTTATTTGTTGTTTTACTCATCTTTATGTTTGGCAAAAAGGATTCCGATGAAGCCATGGAAACTATGGCACAGGCAACCTATGTACCCGGTGTCTATACCACCTCTCTTACCCTAAACAACAGCGTTGTAAATGTAGAAGTCGTTGTAGATGAAAACCACATCAATGCCGTAAGACTGGTAAACATCAACGAAACTATTACCACCATGTTCCCTTTAATGGAACCTGCTTTTGATTCCATCGCGGGCCAGATTTATGAAGGTGTCGACCTTGCCAACATCACCTATGACGAGGAAAGCCGTTATACCTCCCAGGCTCTGATACAGGCAATTGAGGCCGCACTGAATAAAGCCTCCGTATCAAACCTATCACAAAACACTCTGTAACTCTTCCAATTCTTCTAGCCATATATCTGCGCAGGCATCTGAGGGCATGCGCAGATCTCCTCTGGGAGATACACCCACGCTACCAACCTTGGGCCCATCCGGCAAACAAGAACGCTTAAACTGTTGCATAAAAAATCTACGATAAAATGTCTTAATCCACTGATAAATAGTCTCTGCAGAATAATCATCTGCAAAAGTTTCCAGTGCTAAGCGGAACACCTTGGACGGTGAAAAACCCAAACGTAGCATGTAATATAAGAAAAAGTCATGCAATTCATAAGGTCCTACCAAATCCTCTGTCTTCTGGGAGATTTTTCCATCCTCAGGCGGTAAAAGCTCCGGACTTACCGGTGTATCCAATACATCTATAAGGACAGTTGCCAGTTTTTCATCCCCGCAAGTATCGGCATAGAAACGAACTAAATGACGGACTAATGTCTTGGGCACTCCTGCATTAACACCATACATGGACATATGATCTCCGTTGTAGGTAGCCCAACCTAATGCCAGCTCTGACATATCTCCGGTTCCGATTACCATACCGTTCTCTTTGTTTGCAATATCCATAAGCACCTGGGTACGTTCTCTCGCCTGTGCATTTTCATAAGTCACATCATGCTTATCCATATCCTGTCCAATATCTTCAAAATGACAGGTTACTGACTTCTTAATATCTACTTCTATCAACTCTGCACCCAACATTTGAGATAAGCGGCAGGCATTGTCATAGGTTCTGTCGGTCGTTCCGAAGCAAGGCATGGTCACTGCCTTAATTCCTTTATGATCCAATCCCAACAAATCAAATGCTTTTGCTGTAACTAACAGTGCCAAAGTAGAATCCAGACCGCCGGAAATACCAATCACCGCACATTTGGAATGGGTATGCGCCATGCGTTTCTTTAATCCATAAGCCTGAATGGACAAAATCTCCTCACACCGCTTCAAGCGTTTCGCTTCATCCTGCGGCACAAAGGGCATTTTTTCAAAGGTACGGGTTAACTGTGTTTCCTCACGCACTAACGCAAAAGGAATCAACATATATTCTTTGTCCGTAACCGGTGCAAAGTTTCTGATTTTTCTGCGCTCTGCACGCAAACGGTAAATATCCAAATCACTGTACAGATTTTCACAAGTAAAGTTCTTGGCCTGTGCCAATATCTTGCCATTTTCTGCAATGATATTGTGTCCGCCATATACCAAATCGGTAGTACTCTCCCCTTCTCCCGCATTGGCATAGATATATCCGCAAATCAATCTTGCACTGAGAGACTGTACCATCAACTGTCTGTATTCATCTTTTCCCACATATTCTGCAGATGCAGATAAATTGACAATCACATTGGCTCCTGCCGCAATATGGTCTGTAGAAGGTGTCTTAGCCACCAAAGCATCTTCACAGATCTCACATGCTACACTTAAGCCATCTATCGCATCCGAAGTAAATAAGAGGTTTGTTCCAAAAGGAATCTCCTGTCCGTCAAAATCAAGCATCACAGGGATTTCATTTCCTGACACAAAATATCTACCCTCTGCATGCTCACCATAGGAGGGAATTTCACTCTTGGGTACAAAGCCCATGATTTCTCCGCAGTTAATCACAGCAGCCACATTATATAAGCGGTTGTCTCTTTCCAATGGAAGTCCCACAAAAATCAAGGCATCCACACCGTCTGTATGCTCTGCAATCACCATCAACGCCTGCTTTGCCTGCTCCAAAAGTCGTTCCTGCAAAAATAAATCGCCGCAAGTATATCCTGTAATACAAAGCTCAGGAAATACCATAATCTTTGCCTTATTCTCTTCACCCTCATCAATGCACTCACAAATACGTGCCGCATTATACATTGGATCTGCTACTCTGATTTGCGGTGTCATAGCCGCCACTTTTAAAAATCCGTTCTGCATGTTTACCTCTTTGCTTTCTTCAACAATTCCTTCAGCTCATCCACTGAAAATTTGTAAGCACTATTACAGAAATGACATTTCACTTCAATTTCTTTTCCGTCATCGATCATTTCTTTTAAGTCCTTTTGACCGACGCTTATAAGCGCCTTCTCAATCCTCTTTTTATCACAATTGCAATAGAACTCGGTAGGAATGGTATCCATAATTTCCACGTCCATTCCTTCCAATAAAAGCTCCAGCATTTCTTCCGGTGTCTTACCCTGATCCAAAACAGAAGTTACCGAATTGATTTTTGCAAGATTTTCCTCCAATTTTTCAATCACACTATCTTCTGCAAAGGGCATCAACTGAATAATAAATCCACCGGCCTGCTTCACTGTATTATTTTTTTCCATTAAAACACCTAAGCCTACGGTAGAGGGAATCTGCTCCGATGTGGCAAAATAGTAGGTTAAGTCTTCAGCAATCTCACCTGTCTGTAACACAGTTTGTCCCACATAAGGCTCTTTTAAACCCAAATCACGGATTACCGTCAACACACCCAGTCCAAGGGCACCACCCACATCCAATTTGCCAACTGCATTGGGCGGCAACATGACATCCGGTACATCTACATAACCTTTGACTCTGGCAGCGGAATCTGCAGTAACTGTCACACCATGCATAGGTCCGCTACCTTTAATCTGCAAGGTCAATAAATCCTTCTCACTCTTTAACATGGTTCCCATCATGGCTCCGGCTGTCAACAATCTGCCCAAAGCCGCTGTTGCAACAGGACTTGTCCCATGGGCATCTCTTGCATACTCCACCATATTTTTTGTTGTTGCTGCAAAAGCACGGATTTGTGCATTTGCAGCTGTTGCTCTTACAATATAATCTTTCATACTATTTACTCTTTCCCTGTTCTTTGGCAAACACATAAATCCGCTCACTCTCATCAGTTACTTCTCCTAATGTGTCTGCATCGATTGCTTTATCAAAGTACATTCCGGCACTCTCTATCAACTGCTTCATTTCATCCAGAGTATACCCTCTCTGATAGTGAAACTCCTCAATCCGCTCATACAAAGTGTCTTCTTTTTCTGATACCGGTTTATAAAAAGTCACGGCATATTCATTGATATGCGTTTCTTCATCATAGGTATTTTCCCAGATAAAACTGCCCTCTTCACGATTTTCCGCAATAACCGTATCGCCAATGACTTCCCGATATTTGTAGTCAGTATTAAAATCAAACACAAACAATCCGTCCGGGTCCAGATAATTATTTACCAATCGAAAAACCGTCCGCAAATCCTCCGGCTCCGTCATATAATTGACACTGTCACATACACTGACCACTGCTGCCACGGTGCCGTACAATTCAAACTCCCGCATATCCTGGCATAAATACAAAATATCCAAGCCCGAAACTGCTTTCTTCTGCATGGCAACATCCAACATTTCATAGGAATTATCCACACCAATCATATCATAGCCGGCATTTGCCAATCGTTCTGTCATAGTCCCGGTTCCACAGCCAAGTTCCAGCACCAAACCACTATCAACACCATATGCTTTCAGACTGTTCACAAGAAACTCTTCCCATGCTTCATATGGTGTTTCATCCATAAATATATCATATACGGAAGCAAATCCACCGTAACTTTCCATTTTATTCTTCTCCCAGCTTCATTGCTGCCACAAAACCAAGGGCAAAGGTCACTACACTTGTAATAATGGTTACAATGGTAATCTTACCAAACTCACTGAGCAACAAAATGGCAAAAGGTGATGCCACAATCAAGCCAATAATCGCCCAATATGCATACATGGGGAACTTATCAAAAATAACCTCAATGATTTTGGCAATAACCACAATACCGATGACAATACCAAGTCCCATAGGAACCAAAATGCCACAACACTGTAATAATACGGGCACATCGAACGCCACCAAGGCTTTGACAAAAGTACTGATTGTCTCAATAATCGGCTGATAATATCCCATAAGCATTAACATCATGGAGCCGCTGACACCGGGAATCACCATGGTTGCTGATGCAACAACACCTACACCGAAAAACTTCAATACGTTAATAAAATTGAAGGACATATCCGCATCTGCACCATTGCCTTCGCCAACTGCTGCCAAACCTACAACCACTGCAAAAAACAGAACTGCCGCAATAATATAACCGATACGGATGGTATTACCCTTTACCTTTTTGGTAATAGCCGGAAGTCCGCCCACAATCAAACCGATAAATAGCAAATTAGTCTGTGCCGGAAAATGCTCAAACGCAGCTTCAATTACAAAACTAAGCCCTACAAGAGCCAGGACCATTCCGATACCGATGGGAATCAAAAACTTAATACTCTTTTTAAACTCTTTCAAAATATGGGTTACGCAGTGAATCAACTTATCATAAATACCCATTGATACTGCCATGGTACCACCGCTGACACCGGGAATAATATTTGCCACACCAATGACCATACCCTTTAAAATACTCTTGATCGTTTCTTTCATATCTTCACCTTTTCCTTATTTCATATATTCTTTCAAAAATGCCAATAAAGTATCCATCTCTTCATCCGTTCCGATGGTAATACGCAAATAATTTTTTATCCTTTCACTACCAAAATGACGGACATAGATATCTTCCGCGCGCAAGGCTTCAAAAAGCTCTACTGCATCATACTTGGGATGGGTTGCAAAAATAAAATTGCTGGATGAATCCCGGAAGCAGAAGCCCAATTCTTTCAGTTCTTTCTTTACGCGTTCTCTTGTATTGATAATTTTACCCACGATTTCTTTAAAATAGGCATCATCCTCAATGGCTTCCACACCAAGCGCCAGCGTTGTCTGGTCCATGGTATAAGAATTAAAAGAAAACTTCACATCATTTAAATATTTGATTAACTTTTCGCATCCAAAAGCATAGCCGATACGCATACCTGCCATGGCACGGGACTTGGAAAAAGTCTGTACCACCAACAGATTGTCATATTTGCGGATTAACGGCAGAGCGCTTTCTCCACCAAAATCAATATATGCTTCATCCACAACCACAATGACATCGGGATTGGCTGCCACAATTTCTTCGATCTCAGATAAAGGCATTAACACACCTGTAGGCGCATTGGGATTGGGGAAAATAATGCCACCTTTTGGCTCCCCACCTATGTAATCCTCTTTGCGGATATTGAACTCCTCATCCAATAACATCTTTTTATAAGGAATCCGATACAAATCCGCCCATACGTCATAAAACGAATAGGTAATATCCGGAAACAGAATAGGAGCTTTGCTATTAAAGAATGTCAAAAAGATCATTGCCAGCACATCATCAGAACCGACACCCACAAACACTTCCGTATCGTTTACTCCATAATATTTTGCCAATGCATCTACCAAAACCGCTGCCTGCGGATCGGGATACAAGCGTAGCTTATCCACGTCAAACTCATCCAAGACCTTGCGTACTCCGGGCGCCGGCGGATAAGGACATTCATTGGTATTTAATTTAATCATATTGGGACGATTGGGTTGTTCGCCAGGGGTATAGGGAACAACTTTTCGTACATATTCTTCCCAGCTCATGTATTTTCTCCTTAACATATAATCTTTAACTACTCATCTTTTAAGCGCAAAATGCACAGCGAGTCTGTCTCTTCCATACATTCTACATCATATCTCTCAGCAATCCAAATGCCAAATACATTTTTAACAAAAAATTTATCTCTGTCATCTATGGTGTTTTTGGCAATGAAGATTACCGTCGGTTGCTCTTGTCCGGCAGTTTCAAAATAATCCACCCATTGTTCATTAAACGCCGGCGTACTAATCGTTGTAGGAATCACGATTTTTCCGTTGGCATATAGGTTGGACAAACCTTCCGTCCCCATAAACAACACATAATCTTCCCCGGTAGTATTGGCCTGTATGGTTTCATAATCTGATGTATAGCGCTCATGGTCTTTCACCGGCACATACACTCCTGCCAAAGGACCTTCTTCTACTTTCTGCAGTGGTCCTGAGATATCTCCCGGCACATATTCGGTATTGCGCATATAAAAACCTTTGCACATCAATAAACTGCACAAAAAGACTATGGCTCCGGCATAAGAGAGCACCTGCATGGCTTTTCCCCGATTCTTTGCCAGATATACGGTAAGCCCACAGAAAACCATATTTCCAATTACCAGATAAGAGGAACTGGTCACCGGACCTACATTGGAAGCAATTAAAATTCCCACAAAGGATGCCAGCGAAAGCCATAAAAGCATTTCCACGCTCCAATGTTTTCCTTTATCTTTTGTTTCCTTTTTCATCTGTCCATACAGCACAAATGCCATAACAAACTGAATAATATAGCGTACCTGCAAACGGAAAGGTCCCCAAGTGGTCACCAATCCTGCCAACGTAATCAAAAGGGAAATCATACCCTCAAATACAATACAGAATAGTAAGCCTATGGAAAGCGTCCCAAATTTCTCAGACCACTTTAACCTGCTATAAAGCCAAATGACTACCACCGTAACAATCAGTGTGGGAATCAGTAAAATTGCGGCCTGCACCAATACTTCCAGCCATTGGGACGCATACAGTCCCAACTTTGTCATCATATCATATTGATGGGAGCCGTCCATAAATACCTTGGGTACCGCTTCTATCAACTCCTGTGGTGTCATATAAGTAAAAATCCACACAAAGAAAACCAAAGCAGATACCGCACAACCGGCTGTCAAACCACCAATCTGTTGCCATCTTTTTTCTTTCCTTATAAATAACAACAAAACCACTGCCACATATACAAAAACCATCCCCGGATACGCCAATACATCAAGCGCCAATAGTACACCTGCTATAAACATAAGCCATGCGGCATTGCCTTTCCGGATACTCTTCCAAAAGAAAACAAGAAATAAGGTGAAAAACCAGAGTTGTTGCATGGAAAAATCCAGATTTATCATCCATTTAGGCAAGAAATTAAAATAAATCAAGGCTAAGATCATTGCTAAAGCCTGTTCTTTTTCTCCAAAGTTTCGCTTTAATTCCCCATATACCACAAAGGAAACTAGCAGATGTAAGACTGTGGTTACCACTCTTGTATATAACACCACGCCATCCATTGAACCACCGATGGCATAAAACATTTCGAAGAATAAATAGGGTAATAAAAAAGAAGTCTGATGTACTTCCCACATATCTGCAAAAAGCCTATCCCCTTGCAAGACTCTATATGGAATCGCAAGGGCATAGGCCTCATCAATATCAAATCCCGTAAAAATCTTGGTCACGCCGGCAAAGACAGATACTATCACCATCACTGCAATAACCGCTTTGGTTACATATTGTACTGTTTGATTTTTCTCCTTCATCACAACGCTACCTTCCATTTTTTCATGGGTGTATTATACCACGGGATTTTCACATGTTCAATCAATGATTAAATGCAAAATGTAACCTCTTGATCCAATATTTCACGTATAGTTCTTTCTGCAATCAGGATAATCACCGATGCAGGCATTTCTTCTTTTACAAAGGACGGATGAAATACCAGCACATATTTTCCGGTGCCATGGTCTCCCAAGCGGTCATCCGGCACTTTTACCTGCCACTCCGTATCATAACGTCGCACCGGCAATCTGCATATACGTATTTTGTCCTGTTTATCATCCACGCCATACAACACACAACTGCGCTGCAGATAAAACAGCCATAAATATAATCCTAACCCCAATACGCCCATGACAAAAGCACTGATCAAAACTGCTAATGCCACTTTTTGCACAGGATTTTGCCGGATTGGCTGCATATTGATAATCGTCCCCGGTGCCTTTGCCTCCGGCTCAGTCAGTTTTTCTTCTACCTGAACGGTTGTACTTTTCCGTTCCAATCTGGGAAGATGTAATACATTATAGGTATCAGCATCTCCATCAACCGGTTCATCATTTACAACAACCTCTTCCGGTTCATCGGTAATATCATCTACAGACGGATTATTGGGTGTGTTTGGAGTGTCTGGAGACTCCGGTTCCTTAGGCTTTTGAGGAATATCAGGTGTTATTGGTTCATCAGTTTCTTCTGTATTTGTCACTGTCTTAACCTCAAACTCCGTATCTGCCTTGGATTCCAGCACATCCCGGACACAAATCCGGTATACTCCGTTTTTCTCCACATATCGGTAAGACTGTGTCTGCCAGGTTTTTCCGCCGTCAAAAGAATACGCACTTTCATGTAAGCCGCACCCGCCCGCATTATCAACAGCATCGACTTCCACCTTTACCTTTCCGTCTGCAGTCTTATTCTCTTTAATGTTTCTGATAACAGGTGGTATATTATCAATATTGGTAACCTCAATACTACTTGCAGCTTCGTTTCCCAATGCATCTCTTACCCGCAATTCATAGACTCCGTTTTCTGTTGCATCATATTCCGCGGAATCTGTCCATTCTCCACCGTTCCATGAATATGCCAACTCTGCCAATCCCGATTGCCCATCATTTGATACACTTGTTATTTTATTCAACAAACAAAACTCCGCCTCATCCTTCTCCATTTTTTCAATGATTGGTGCCGTTGTATCAATGCCCTCTATAGCAATCGCTATTTTTCCGCTTCGATTGTTTAGTCTGTCATAGGCCATAACCTCATATGTCCCGTTTTCTGTGACTGTATGAGTTGTCTGATACGTTGCCGATTGTACTGTATTTTGATATTGTCCCACTTTTTTTCCATTTTGATATACATAAATTCCTTGTGCACCGGACTTCACATCCTTTGCTATGGCAACTACATTCATTTCCTTTGCCCAAGTTTTACCATTTGTTATAACTGCATCACCAACGGGCTCTGTACTTAGCTGTAATGTAGGTGCATCCGCATCAATTTGAGACACATTGGATACCGAAGCTCCTGCTAAAGACTGATAATGCCAAACATGATATTTGTCACCATATTCATTTGTCAAATGTAAATAAGCACTCGGTGCTGGTTCATAGGCATATGCAATATAGGTTGGTAATTCCGAAAGACTACTCACTGTAAAGGTACACGTCACCTGATTATTGATCACATCAGCCTCTGCAACCAGTTTTCCATCCGTGATGCTTCCCAGTTGAACCGCTCCGGCTTCATATACTACTCCGCTTCCATTTTGGTATCCAAACTGACATCCGCCGGTTGTATTTAAATTATTTCCGATATAAAAGCCACCTGTAAGCAATTCATAATAAGCCACCCAAGAATCCTTCTGTATCGTGTAAGTCACCTGATATCCACCCAAATTGTAATATCCATTAGCTGTTTTTGCTCCTTTGACGGGCACAATACTAACAGTACCCATACGGGTAGCACAAGTCGTCGCAAAAATATATGCATGGACACTAAGTGCTCGGCTAAAAAGTGTTGCTACAATCAAAGCAATACTGATACATACACCAAACGCCATCCTATATAAGCGACGGATATATATTTTTTTCATGATTTCCTTCTCCTTTTTATACATAAAACAATTGATTCACGCAGACTACGCGCAAGCAATCATAGGCATCAACTCTTTTCTTTTTGATAACATGTGAAAAAACGGGCGAACTGCCCAAGATCCGGAATCTCCGGTCAATGATAAAGAAGCAAACGGCTTGACGATACTCCGTTGCTCGTGCAGAAAATATAACATGGCACCGGAACAGTTGTCCAGTGCCACTCCATAACTTTTATATTTTTGTGAAATATGACGAAAAAATCTTTTTCTTACTTAGTCTCCGGTATATTCCAAAACCCCGGTTACATAGACCTGATGGTAGATAATCTCCCGAAAACCATCAAAACTTTCTTTCGTCACATACCAACCAAATCCTTGTCCCAGCATTTCTTCTTCGGTACTTCCATTCTCTATGATATCCATCATAATATCTCCGGCCTCCGGAGTAAAATGACTGGTTTCAAAATAATATTCGTTATTCATTGTAATGCGATTGTATCCGCTAAAATTATAATAGGGTGTAATTTGTACCAGTTTTTCTAAAAACTCCAAATAACCTTTGCGAACCGAACGCTCATATGTGGATATATATAAAGGATTGGTAAAAACCGTTAATTCAATGTCATAAGCTTGACACAATTCTACAATCAAAGCAATATCCGCAATAGCCTCATCCACACGGGGGCTATAATAATCAGCCCAGTATGCCTCTGTACGATTCGCGTCAAAAGTTATGTCAAGATTTAAGTTTTCGCATCCGGTGGAATACATCCGCTCTCGTAAATCCTGTGTATCACCTTCGTAGCCTTCCACCACCGAAAGAGCTTCCATAGTGGTAATGGTATCTAAATAGGATGTGTAAAACCCAATTTTATCCGCTACACTTCCATTGTAGGGAAACGCCTGACGATATAATTCTCCGTCATGACAGGCCGGATCTACCAAAAAGGAAATATTATCCACACTCAAATACACCTGCTTCGGTATTTCTCCCTGTTCAATCAAAGTCTTCAAAGTCTCATACTGTTCCTTCGGTAGCCCCTCTGAATAAGATAAATTGTACCAATTACCATCCGGAAGCTTAGATACATCTATAAATCCTGCTCTGGATGAACCAAATAAATAGGAATCATACGCATCCTTATGTTCCAGCACATACTTTGTTTTTATATAGTTTTTGTTAGGTTCTACGCCATTATCTCTGATACTCGCGGCATGAAAAACATTATACGGATCCGCCCATATGTTGAACGGAATGACCAACAATGCCAACAGCACCAAAAACAGCGCTAACTTCGTTATAAACTTTTTCATTCCGTCTCCTTACCCAAACCCTTGATTTAGAACTGGAAATAGATAAACTGTTGACTGACTCCATTGTGAAGATGAAATGCCAATATCACCGCAGACAATACCAAATAAATCGTCCAGCGCAATGCAGGTTTTATACGATCCATTTCAGCAATCACATCTCTCTTTAAAGATGCTGCATCATAAGCAAAAAGCATTCCCATCGCCAGCAACAACATCCAAAAATCTCTTTGTACCATTCCCATTTTATGATATGCCAATAAGGGATCGATATTGTAAGCCATGTAACGGATCATATATACCGCATCATATACAGTTTCTGCACGGAAAAACAACCACGCAAAACTAACTGCCACAAAGGTTATAATAACACCCACTATTCTTGGCATCTTCCATTTGCAATGCTGTTTATAAAAACGATAAATCACCTGATATACACCATGCAAGAATCCCCATACAAAGAACGTCAGATTCGCTCCATGCCATATTCCGCTGACCAAAAAAGTAGCCATTAAATTAATATACGTTTTAACTTTTCCTTTTTTGCTACCTCCCAAAGGAAAGTACACATAATCTCTCAACCATGTAGATAATGTAATATGCCACCGATCCCAAAACTCTTTGATATTGGCCGCCAAATACGGTGCCTTAAAGTTCTCCATTGAGGTAATACCAAACAAACGTGCAATACCGATAGCCATATCCGAATACCCGGAAAAATCACAATATATCTGAATGGTATAAAATATCATCACAAAGAAATACGTAATGCCCATATAGGCTTCATGGAGTGCAAAAACTTGGTCCACATAACGGGCCAACGTATTGGCAATCAACAACTTCTTGAACAATCCCAGTAAAATCAAACGCATTCCGTATACTGCATTTTGATACTCAAACGTCTTCTCTGCCTTTAATTGCGGCATCAGAACCTGTACACGATTGATGGGACCGGATACAATATCCGGAAAAAACGCCAAATACAACAATAGCGGCACAACCTGTTTTTCCGCCTCAACCTTCCCCCGATACACATCTACCATGTAACTAATGGCCTTAAATGTATAAAAGGAAATTCCTACAGGAACCACAAGATTTTCTTGTATACCGGGAATAAACCCTGCATATTTAAAAAACATTAACAAGGCAACCTGCAAGATAACACCCGTTGTTATTATTGTTTTGTTACATCTCACCCCCATTGCATAAGTCAATAAAGACGATGCCAGCAATAACAACACATACCCGGGAGAAAAAGTCATGTAAAACCCATAGCTTACCAGCAATAACAAAGGCATTCGATATTTATTTGGAACTGCCCAGTATACCAAGAATACAATGAGCACAAATACGGCAAATGCCATAGATGTAAATTGCATGTTACAAATTCTCTCCTTTTCTGCATACAAAAGGCTTCCGCAATAAAACCCGTGCAATCACACGGATTTCTCTTTGCAAAAGCCTCTACTTACTCTCATTTATTCTTCATTATCATCATCAGCAATCGCTGCAGATGCGCTGGCAGATACAGATGCCACAATTACCACCACAACAATTACTACAAATAAGATTAATGCTAAAATACCCAACATTCCGAACATTGCCATAGTACTACTACCCCTTTGCTTTTTCTCTTATCCGATTATAGCACAAGCCCGTCCAAAAGAAAACCCGAAGCGCAAAAATTCACACTTTCTTCGCATGAACACTGTTTGGATGCATATATTTTAGATAAGAACATAATTGTGAGGATTTTCATCTTGAAAAAATCCTGTCTTTTCATAGCTTTTTTAATCTGTGCACTTGCCATCGGAGCAAAATTAACAGACGAAATCACCGTTAGTAATACCGTAAACGGCAGAGAACTCCCTATTTATTGTGTTGATACCGAAGAGAAAAAAATCTCATTAACCTTCGATGCAGCCTGGGGAAATGAAGATACCGCCCAGATCCTTGAAATACTAAAAAAGCACGGAATACAGGTTACTTTTTTTATGACGGGTGACTGGGTAGAAAACTATCCCGAAGATGTCAAAGCCATCTTAGTCGCAGGACACGATCTTGGAAACCACAGTGAAAACCATAAGAATATGTCACAATTAACAGATGAACAATGTAAAGACGAGTTACGAAAAGTCCATGATAAAGTCAAAAACCTGACCGGATATGATATGTTTTTGTTCCGTCCGCCCTATGGCGACTACGATAACCATGTCATCACCAACGCCACCGCTCTTGGCTATTATACCATTCAATGGGATGTGGATAGTCTGGATTGGAAGGATTACGGCGCCAACGATATCGTTGAGCGTGTATGCAATCATAAAGCCCTGGGAAACGGTTCCATTATTTTATGTCATAACGGTGCAAAATATACTGCCGAAGCACTGGACACACTAATCACCAGACTAAAGGAAATGGGATATACTTTTGTACCGCTGTCTGAACTGATATATAAAGAAGGCTACCATTTGAATACCGAAGGCCGTCAAATCAAGGATTAACCTTCTTTTCAGGAAGTTGTGCCAGAATAATACCGACAAATATCAACAAACATCCAAAGGCCTCCGCAATAGATAAAGACTGTTTCAAAATTATCCATCCGCCTAAAACAGCAAATACCGATTCTAAACTCATCAACAATGCTGCAATGGTGGGGTTATAATTTTTTTGTCCCAGAATCTGAAAAGTATATGCCACACCGCTGGACATCACACCGGTATATAGTAGCGGTACTGCTGCACGTAATATATTCTCCATAGCCGGCGACTCCGTCAAAAACATGGCAATCCCGGATAGTAAACCACAAACAGCAAACTGTATGCAGGACATTTTGACACCATCTACTTTCGGCGCAAAATGATCCACACAAAGAATATGTCCTGCAAATACAAATGCACACAAAAGCACCCACGCATCGCCTTTGGTAAAGGAAGATTCGCCAATCATGGTCAGGAAATAGAAACCAACAACCGATATTAAGACACTAATCCAAAGTAACAGACGGCTTTTCTTTCCTAACAACATACCAAGCAAGGGTACAATCACAATATATAATGCTGTGATAAATCCCGCTTTTCCCACAGTAGTATATTGAATGCCAATTTGTTGTGAACCGGATGATATAAACAGAATCACACCACAACAAAGCCCTCCGAGGATGAGTTGTTTGGAATCCTGTTCTCCTTGTATTTCTTTCTTTTTTTGTCTATCCATAATCAGGATGACCGGTAATAATACCAAGGAACCGATTACATTTCGGACACAATTAAAGGTAAATGGCTCCAAATAATCCATGCCTACACTTTGGAAGGCAAATGCAAAGCCCCATATAGCTGCTGCAATCACCAGCAATATGGGGTTTTTCCAATTCGTTTTCATATAACTTGTCACTCTCTTTTGTCTGCAAATCTCTTTAGATTTTCTCTTTGCTTGAAGGAAACATAGGTCTCCAGATCATTTGCACATTTTACAATCTGGCATCCCACAATCAGACGGTCTCTTTCTCCCTCTGCAGTACGGACCACAGAACCTTGCAACCGCATTTTTTCACCATATCTTCCGTTAAAATTCAACCACAGAATGCGGATATTTTCATCCCAGTCATGTACATCAGTCACAAAAGAAAAACCGGTCAGACTCAAATCCCTTACAACTACATTAAGCCGCTTTATTTCACTTCCGATAGGCTCAATATAACCATCTTCACCTACGAAGATGCGGAACGCATTGCGTCTGTTTACACGTTTTCCCTCGTGATTACATGCAATAGCAAGATATGTCTGGTCTTTCAAACGCAGATTCTTAACCACACAGCCGCGAAACTGCATAGGAATATCCTCATCATCGTTGACATATACACTGACACCCACATCATCACCGGCAATGTTAATGATCTTGCCTTCATGACTTAACGGCTCCATCAGTGCAACGCCCTTAATAAACTGCACGATTTTATCGTGAAACAGCCACTCTTTATTGCCGATTTTTACTTCAATATCAATCTCTGTGCCTATTTCCAATTCGCTAAATTTCATATACTACTAAATACCTTCCAAAAATAACCCTTAACATTACAAACACATGACATTACCTCCGTCCCCCAACGGATTTAACACCATTTTAACGTATTTTTAACAGTATAACATAGATATATCACTCTTGACAAATAACCTTTTATTTTTTTGTGCATTTTTTAAATTATTTTTTGGGTATGGGTATTTCATCATATTTCTATTTTTGCTATAATATAGAAAGCGAGTCGGAATTTGTTTATAAATCCCCTCGAAAACAAAAAAGAGAGAAAATTCTCAAGGGAAGAGGTAAGGCTATGATCGTATTGGTAATTATTCTGGCTCTTCTTCTTGCAGCTGCAGTTTATTACATTCTGAAGCTCAAAAAGGAAGCGCCTCCGGCAGCTGACTCCGTGCAGATTGCCACCAAAGAAATTCTGAACCATGACGTAGGTGCGGTTTTAATCGTGTCTGATTCAGATCAGATTCTTTACTACAACAATGAATTTGAGGTATTATTCCCGGCAATCCGGAGCATGACTTCTGTTGCTGAACAGCCTGCAATGAAAAAACTGTTTGCAGCCAAAGAATATGTTTCCGAAGAGTTATCCAAGATTTATGAGATCCGTTCCGAATGGCTCTCCACCGAGAACTTCAGCGGTCGCTTTGTATGGTTAACCGATATCACGGGACATTATAAAACCAACAAAAAATTGCAGGAATTAAAGGATATGGCAGATGCAGCCAACAAGGCAAAATCCAACTTCCTTGCAAATATGTCTCACGAGATTCGTACTCCTATCAATACCATTTTGGGTATGGATGAGATCATCATCCGCGAGGCTACAGAGAAACCCATTATCGGTTATGCCGAAAACATCCGTAACGCCAGCACCACATTGTTGTCTCTGGTAAACGACTTATTGGATTTCTCCAAGATTGAATGCGGCAAAATGGAGATTCTCCCTGTAGAATATGAGATTGCAAACGTATTGACCGAAGTCATGAACATGATCGAGATCAAAGTAGCAAACAAAGGTTTGGAATTCACTCCTGTTATTGCAGAGGATATCCCCTACCTGCTCTACGGTGATGATGTACGACTTCGTCAGATTATCATCAACCTGTTAACAAATGCAGTAAAATACACCAAAGAAGGTAGCGTAGTGTTGAAGGTGGGCTGGAAAGAAGCCGGCGACTCCTCCATCAACCTGATTGTTTCCGTTACAGACACCGGTATCGGTATCAAAGAAGAAGATTTGGATAAGCTCTTCGTATCCTTTGAACGTATCGAGGAAAGACGCAACCGCAATATCGAAGGTACCGGCCTTGGCTTGAGTATCACAAGAGAATTGCTTGACCTCATGGGCTCTGACTTAAATGTTCGAAGCGACTACGGTGTAGGCTCCACATTCTCCTTCTCCTTAAAACAGGGAATCCGTGACCGTAAGCCCATCGGTAAATTCCGTGAGAAATATGCTTACAGCCGTGAGAAACACAAAAAATACCGTACTACCTTCGTGGCACCCAATGCCCGTATTCTGGTAGTAGATGATAACGCAATGAACATCTCCGTAGTAGAAGGCTTGTTAAAGAGCACACAGATCCAGGTTGACAAAGCAACCGGCGGTCTGGAAGCACTGGATAAATGTGCTGAGACATTCTACGATTTGATTTTAATGGACCACATGATGCCCAACATCGACGGTATCGAGACCTTACACCGTCTCCAAGAGGCAGAAGGCCCCAATCAGGATACTCCGGTTATCGTATTAACCGCCAATGCTGTATCCGGCGCCAAAGAGATGTATCAAGAAGAAGGCTTTATCGACTATATGTCAAAGCCCATCCAGGGTAAACATCTGGAAGAAAAGATCCTGGAATACTTACCGGAAAACCGCTATGTATTGATTGAATACGATAAAGTTGAGCAGGATATTTTCAGTAAGCTTTGGAACGCCATTGCAAATGAGATTCAGGCTGAATACAAGTTTAAACAGTTGGATATTCCCTCTGCCGTGGAAGCAGCCGAAGGAAATAAAGAAACCTTCCGTTTCTTAATGCAATCCTATGTGGACAATGCTGAAAAAACAAAAACTGACATCATCACTTCCTACGAAGCTGAAGATTATACCAACTACACCATCTACGTACATGCATTAAAGAGTACCTCCAAGATGGTCGGTGCATTAACACTTTCCGAAAAAGCCAGACTTTTGGAAATGGCCGGAAAAGAAGGTAATATCGACTACATCAAAGACAGTCACGATGAAGCAATGGAATTATTTGAACTTGCCATTGCAGAGATCAAGGATTATCTTGAACAGGTAAAACCTGAAGAAGAAGAGGTTGAAGAGGTTGTTGTTGCTGATGCGTCAGAGATTGCAGAAGCTGCAGTTGCTAAAGAAGTTGCTGCTACAGAAGCTGAAAATGCTGAAGCAGATGCAGAAAATACCGATGGTGAATAAGACTTACATACAAAACAAAAAGATATCATGGGACACCCCATGATATCTTTTTATATCCATCTTTATCTAAATCTAACCAATCAATAAATACATTCCCCACAAAATCGCCAAAAACAATATATTCATAAGCGTAAAATACTTAAAGTATCCGCTTTTTTGTTCCGGATACGCATTCGCCAACTGCTTATAGGATATGAGGCTTGCCATGGATGCAATCAAGGTACCCAATCCTCCCAAATTGCTTCCGATAATTAAGGCTGTATAATCTGTAGTAAAACCGGATAACAAAATTGCCGCCGGCACATTACTGATAACCTGACTGGATACTACTGCCACTGCACATTCACGTCCGTTAATAAGCGTAGCCAACATCTCCTTCACCGCCGGTATTTCACCCATATTACCGATAAACACAAAGAAACAAATAAAGGTTAGAAGCAATCCGTAATCAGCCATTCTAAGCACTTTTTTATCCATGATGAATACAGCCAGCAACACGGTCAATAACACCAATTGCCACTCAAATACATGTAAAACACACAGAATACATACCACAAACAGCAACAGATACATCATGACCTGCGGTATCTTTTCTATCCTTGTCTCCTCTTCAAATTCCGGCAATTCCAATTTGTCATTCTTTAGCAAAAACACACAAACTAACAACAATACCGCAGAAATCAGCGCATAGGGTAACATCAGCCCTATAAATCCCCCCATAGACAGCCCGCTCAATCCATAGAGGTATAGATTCTGCGGATTTCCCATAGGAGTCACCATACTTCCCAGATTGGCCGCAATGGTCTGAGCCGTTACAATCGGAATCAGAAACTGCTCCATATCCACCATACGCAAGGTTAAAAGTGCAAAAGGAACAAATGTAATAAGCGCCACATCATTGGTTAATATCATACTTGAAAAAAAGCACAAAAACACCAACACCGCCGCCAAAGCACGGACACTATTACACCTGGTTATTAATTTTTCACCCAGTTTAAAAAACACCTTATTCTTTTGTAACCCCGCCATAACCAACATTAGGCTCAACAACAGCCCCAACACATGGAAATCAATAAAATCCAGATATTGTTTACTTGGTGGATTCACAAAAGAAGAGACCACTGCCAATAAAAATGCAATTACCAGCACGGTCTCACTTTTACATACTTTTATCAATTTTTGTAACATAACAGCCTTCCTTTACAGGTTGTCCAGTTCATTCTCTTCAAAGAACGCACGGATTCTGGCAAGTAAACTAAATTTACCGATAGGTTTTAAAATATAACCACTGGGGTTTAATTTTAAGCACTCGGAAATCTTGGTCCTGTCGGATACACCGGTCAAAAAGAACACCGGTATATTCTTTAACTCATCATCTTTACGGATAATCTCCAAGGTCTCTTTACCTGTCATCTCCGGCATCATATAATCCAATAAAATCAAATCCGGACGATTTACTTTCGCACTATCAATAGCCGCCTGACCGCTGCTCACCATGGTAACGGTATATGTCTCTCGCAAAAAAGATTGCAACAACTGCAACATATTTCGATCATCATCAACTACTAAAATCTTCTTAGGCAATCCCATAGGACACCCCTCCTGTTGTCCAATATAAAAACATTTTATCACACTCGGTATATCGTTTTCAATTCATTGTATGCAAAAAATCAACAATTTTTATAGCCCTTTTTTCCCATATATGTTCCTTTTTTGCCATCGCATATCCGGCATCCGCAATTCTTTGCATCATTTCTTCATTCTCTATAAGGTTTTTCACCATATCCGGCAAGTTTTCCAAGCTACTTAATGAATACACCAGTGCGTTCTCATTTTGCACCAAATAATCATCCATATAGTTGGAAGAATCCGTCAAACATACCGCACCATTGAGCATAGAATTAAATATACGATCATGGGCTCCTTCTTTAAACCAGGGCATCACATTTAGAGAAATCTTGGCATCACTAATCTTTTCCAAGCATCCGTGGGAGTTTAGACTACCTCCTATGACAAGATTCTCCTTACGATTGCATTCCAACTCTTCCCATCCATGTCCAAATACATGTATTTTATAGCCCGCTTCAGCTAAAATACGTACCACTTCACCTCGAAACCAAAAGCGGATATACATATCCAGGAATATCATATTACCCAAAGTTTCTTTTACTTCTTCATGAGTTGCTTCCGGAATCTCTGCCAAAATATGTCTCTTTGCCACATCTTCAAGCAGACTGTCCGGGTGTGCCTTCAATTCATCCAATATCCCCATGTAAAAGGCAGTATATTCATCTCCTGCCCGCTCTATGTAGACATTGAAATTTTTAGCCGGTACATAATTGCCTGTAAATACAAAATCCATGGAACGTTCTTTGATAGGCTTATAATCCCCGTCAGGATATAGTGAAGTGCCCGCCAATGGCAGAAAGGGTCCTCTTTCAATATGAGGAAAATACTCTTCCATATATTTCTCGTGATTGCGGTCAATACTGATGTGGATATATCGCTTGGGGAGTTTTTCAAAAAAACGGTGATAATAAAAAGGATGATCTACTGCGATGTTGATACACGGTACATCGAAAGCATCCCAGATATATTCTTTTGCGTCACTATCATAAATCACTTCACTGTCACCACAGAGCCCATGATAGTTGAAGGTCACAACCGCAGTTTCTCCCTTACGCAGAAAAAGCAAAAGCTCTCTCGAGCTTTTGCCTACATTTTCATAATCATAAAAGAATGTCAAATAGCCTTCCCGCACAAAGAGCTTCTCCATCTCCATGGAGAAGTAAGCCGTCGTCTCAATATCCCCCTTGAACATAACGATTCTCTTGATGTCTTTGCCGTTCATTGCTTTATTCCTCTTAGTCTTCTTTTGTTTCGTGATATTCCTTCTCGGTATTCACCTTCCACAGGATGCTCTGATCAGGATTGCCTTCCACAATCAGATTTACCGCTTCAATCGCTGTCAACATGGAGTGATCCATGTTATTATAACGATGCTGTCCGTTTCGTCCGATACAATAAAGGTTTTCAAATCCTTTGAGATAATCTTCTACTACATCAAACTGTGCGTAAGTACCAAAGTACGCCGGATAAGCCTTTTTGACACGGATATGTGTGGAATCCAGGATATTTTCACGCTTGATGATATCAATCTTTTCCAATTCCTCCGATGCCATTGCAATGAAATCCTCAGGACTCATATTCCACATATCATCGCCTTCGTCGCAAAAGTACTCAAGTCCAATCCAAACCGTATCTTTATAATCCTCAACCATATAAGGAGACCAGTTGTTAAAAATCTGCAATCTGCCAATCTTTACATCCCGTTCCTGAATGTAAATCCAACAATCCGGGACGATATTATTGACCGTTTTCATCTTGGTCTGATTGTTGATTTCCATCTTTTTCAGCAACAAACCAACAGTAATATAATCACGATAGGGCAGGTTCACCGCAGTGTCTTTTACTTCTGTCGGAATTCCCTTTCCTTCTTCTGTATTCTTGCGCTCCATAGCTTCAATCAAATCTTTAATAGGCATGGAAGAGAAATAATAATCACCTTCAAACAGTTGCTCTCCTGCATATACACCGGTAACTTTCTTGTGCTCTCCTTCTCCTTCGGTGCGGATACCATCTACGGAGACTTCCATATGGATTTCCCCGCCCATTTTACGGATTTCTTCAGCCATAATCTCCCAGAGCTGTCCGGGGCCTTTCTTAGGATACATAAATTGTTCAATCAGACTTGTCTCTGTAGTCTGCTTATTTTTGCGGAAAGGTTTGCTGATAATCTCCCACAAAATTTTACCGATGGATAATCCCTTAACACGCTGTGCACCCCAATCCGGTGCAATTTTAGAAGGATGAATCCCCCAAAGCTTGGTGGTATAATCCTCAAAAAACATTTCATACAAGGGCTTACCAAAGCGGTTAATATAAAAATCTTCTAAAGAATTTTCTTTGCGCTTAAATACACAAGAGTATAAATAACCAAATCCCGCTTTCATGGTACGGATAAATCCCATATTGATAAATGTCTGAGGCTTCATGCTAATGGGATAGTCAAAAAAACGGCGCAGGAAAAAGATACGGCTTACACGGTTACGCACCAAAAATACACGGTCTGTCTGCTCCGGGTCCGGTCCACCTTCATTTAAGGGTGTTTCCCTGTCAAGAAGCAAATCATCCTTGGAAGGGCTTCCCTGCAAGGGCATCAGCTCTTCCCAAATCGCCTGTACCTGTTCATTTTTTGTAAAGAAACGGTGTCCGCCCAGATCCATACGATTACCTTTATACTGCGCTGTACGGGAAATACCGCCGTAATAAGGCGATTCCTCCAGGATCACCGGTTTAATATCCGTTTTCTTCAATAATTCATATGCTGCTGTCAATCCCGCAGGACCGGCACCAATGATGACTGCCTTTTTCATCTAGTCTCCTTCCGAGAACAAATGCATGCCCTCGCCTTCATATATTACATAAAATTCATCTTCGTATACTTTTACAAAATCCTGCATCACGGTAATATCGCCATGAGACAGCGCCGGCTCTTCTGTGACCGCCAGTAACAAGAAGGTTTTTCCTTCATGATAACCCTCCTGATAGTAATACTTAGGACTGAGCCACTCATAAGGGGCTGAGCCATTTTCGTTACCACCCAGATGTCCTACTTCAATTTCTCCATCAGATAAATACTCTGTCACACTGGAGTTCCAAAAAGTTGCATAACCAAAGGTATAATCATGTTCTTCCAAAAACTCCATATAACCGTAACGTTTCTCACAATCATTATACTTTGCAGCCTGCCACAACTCCCCATACAAAGAGGCAAATACCGTTGCCACTGCAAGCATGGCAAGCGCAGGTTTTAAAAGCTCTGACTTTGGCTTTGCCTGACAGAACCAGATACCTATCAAAATCACAGCAATGATGTAAATAGGCAACCAGTAACGGTACTGTGGTAATACATCAGTAAACACAAGCATGTACCAATTAATCAGGAACAATGCCAGAAAATAATATAAAAACAGTCGTTGTTTATTATCCAACATCTCATATCTGCGCTTCATCAAATCTATCACTACACAAACCACAAATACAAAGAACGCAAACTTTACAGCATTGACAATGCCCAGAGGTGTCACTACATCAACTTCCCGATAGCCACAAAACTCCAACATCAGCTTAACCGATGTCAGGAATCGCCCCGGCACCTCCGATAAAGGTAAAAACTTTACTGCCTGACTGTCAAAGGTATAAATATTTGCCAGATAAAATTTATTTATCAAAAAGCCAATTCCGGCAAAGCCCAAAAGTCCTACTGATGTCATTAGTCCCGAAAACAACTTCGGCTCTCTCTCTTCTTTTTTATCAAACCCATAAGAAAAGCAAATTGCCGCTACCAAAGGTAAGTAGAGACTTGCCAGATAACGCAGGCCTGAAAGTCCGAGAATGAGCGCTACAACAGCAAGCACCCCCAAACCAATCCACCTTTTTACCCTCGTGTTCTTTTTCTCTTCATGCTCTTCACTCATACGTCTAAAAAAGAATTTTAACACCAAAAATGTGCAGATTGCCTGAGCTGTATAAAAATTGCCAATCAGCATCATATCAAAATATTCATTGGAAAGCGGAGTTAAAAGAAGTGCCATAACAAGATACAGGCTTGCTCCCTTTAATCCAAACTCTTTTGCAGTAAAATAGAAAACCACTGCCAACAATACATCTAAAATAATCACAGACAATAACTTGACTGTCCCATAGTCCGAAATCAGCCAAAAAAGCGGTGTCATAATGAGCTGTGTATAAACCACACGAAGCTCTGTGGAATAAAACCAGTTGGCACTCATCAGACCACCTTCTTCTGCCAGCAGTTTGGAGAGCAAAACCTCTGCTGCCATATCGGAGTGCATCAGATTGTCCGGCCATATCACAAAAAACAAAACTGAAGCCAGCAAAGTCAGTGCTGCCAATGCCATCGCACCATATTTAATTAAGGATATTTTGTCCTTTAAAAATTTCATTGTTTTATCCTTCCAACGGCAAGTCATACCTATTCAATATGTTATCTTTTTATCCTGTTTTTGTCAATGAAACGAACCGTTTATTGCAGTTTTTCTTTATCTATAATAAAATATCAGATAGCAGATGTTTATCTGCAATTTGATATGGACACCCTATGACAAACAGGAGTAGATTATGTTGTTATTATTTTTACTGATTTGTATCGCTGCCATAGCCGCTTATAAGCTGCTTCCCACATTTGCTGGCGGACATCAGGCTTTTACAGATATTATATTGGAAAATGTATCCTTAAGCGGGCTCAATAAATCCGGTGAATTGCAACTCTTTTGGATGATTCTTGCTATTGGTGCCATCCTTCTTGGTGCCGGTCTGTTTATCATGTCCCAAAAGGATACACGCACTGACATTATATCCTTAAAAGATCATAGAATTCCTCTATACAGCGGAGTGCTTCTGTTTCCCTTTTTGGCATACCTGACTGTATTTGGTCAGTTTTCCATCCCTCTATTTATGGCATTGGTTATCTTCGTCCTGTCCTTGCTATTTTGCCGCGAACTGACTTCTACCCTGTTATTGACCTATACCTTTTGCTACTATGCACTGATTTCACTGCTTACATTGGCAGTGCAGATTACAGACCGTGCCAGACTTTCGTCCGGCACCATCTATATCCTTACCGCGACTATTACCTTGGTTTTCTCGGCGACCACCATCCTCCGTTACAAAAAAGATGGCGACGCTGCTTTTGGCAGGCGCTTACTGCTGGTTTTACAATGTTTTTTACCCGGACTTATGTCCATCTGGCTTGTGGATGATTATCTCTATCAGGGACAGTTAATAGAAATTCACTACGCACCGGGCTATGTGGTCTTTTTTGCCTTCTTTATAGGTATTGCCTTGATCCTCGCCATTCGTCAGACAATCAAAGCATGGAATACACATGAAAAATATGTGATTGGTGCATTCGCACCCATCATTCTCTTTGCTTACCACTCTTTCTCCGCTGCGCCTATGTACGCACAACCCGATCAACATCATCATGGTGAGCAGATGATTCCCTGGGATCAGATTTTTGTACACGGCCAATCCTTATACAAAGAATACACACCGGTCTCCGGCCTTTTCCCTTTTGTGAACGGATCTATCCAAAACATCCTTTTGGGTGGCACAGTAACCGATTATTCACCGGCCATTTCTATAACAATGGTTATTTTTTCTGCTGTGACCATGTATCTGATTTACAAGCATGTAGGCGGTGCATATGCCACTGCTTTTGCCGTATTATTCACTTTACCCAGCTACAACAGACAATATATGGTATTACCGGTCTTATTGTTGTTGACCCTACCCGGCCTCATGAAAAAGAAAAATCTATGGCTACAGGTCTGGATATACTCCTGCTTCTTGAGCGGACTTTACTATCCCCTATACGGTGCAGGATTACTGATTGGTACCATACCCTTAGGCATATATCAAGGTATCACTTATATAAAAAGTGATATGTTTAGACGCCACCGCAAAAAACTCACCTTTATCATATCATGGGTTATTTTAATCCTTGTGGTAGTTGCGAATATACCATTGTTATTAAATATGTTAAATCACACTTTAACATATTCATCCCAGACAGTTATGGCTGACGGTATTCTGCTGTTAGGACAACAGGCACCGGATCATTTTCTCCCCTATCTAATCGCTTTCCCGTCAATACGTCAGGCACTCTATTTTGCTCTGCGTTTTATGCTACCTATCATTGGCGTGTGGTTGTTTGTATACTTTATTATTTTTGCAATCCGTCGCAAAGAACGAAATCTGGCCTTAATGCTCATCAGCGGCGCGGTGACTCTGATGATTTCCTATACCTATACTCTGGTACGTGCAGATGTTGGTAAAATCCTCTCCCGTACTGCTATGATATTGATATCGGTAGCCGGTATGTTTTTGCCGATTTTATTAATACACTACGGAAAAGCTTTACAAAAACGAGCCATTCTGTCATCTGTCATCGGCATTTGTTGTGCCTTTCCTATGATGCTATTTATGCAGATATCCCATACCAAAAATCCTGATATGTGGATTTATCCCGATGGAGAGAGCCAACTTGTCATGGACGATGCCGCTAAGCTCTATTCCTACTACGAAGTGCCGGATACTTTCTTAAAATCCGAAGACACCGGACTTTCCGAACGATATCAGCAATTGCTTGGTGATGGTTTTATGGTCGCCGATCAGCTTCATTACATCACCGGTTATGCGGCAGTGATTGAAAAGTGTGAGGCTGTATCAGAAGGCGAGACCCTTACCTATATGGCATTTGACGGTCAAGGCTTTTATGATTATCTTGGCGTTGCCTGCTCAGCTACCGGTTATATCCCTGCAGCACGTAGCTATGAGGCACAAAAAGCCATTTGGGATACTGCCTCCAAAAATCTACCCGTTATCTTTTATATCCAACCGGAAAGCAATTATTATATCTTCCGCTTCATGCTGGATGCAGGATATGTATATAAAGCAGAAGATCAAACCTTTTACCCGCCGGAATTGTATGCAAAGATATACGGTAACGAAACAGATTCAAATAGTTCCAATATCGACATGTTAGCAGGTGATGATTATCGCCAATATGCTTCTTACACGGATTTTAAGACCCACGCCGCCTCCTTTGGCGCGTCCATGGACACCTTAAACGATATATTTGTAGCAGAAAAGACCATCTGCCTGACAGAACAAGGCTCCACTGCCTTTCCTGCACAATTTAGCGGCACGGAATATGATTGCCTCTATTTGGAATTATCAGAAGAATTGACCCATGAACTGACCATGGCTCCTTTTGTCACAATCACTTGGACAGATACAGAGGGCAATGCCTACGAGTGCAACATGGTATCCTGTAACTTTGACAATGACGAAAAAGTAAGACTATTAATCCCCATGGGCATGAATGCCGGTTGGTTGCTGTCTGAAATCAACGATTTTACTATCTCTGTTTATGACGGCTCGGGTATGATTTCGCTTTATGCCGAGACATCCTATCAGCAGTTATTGGAAGGCGATTCTTCTGCAAGCTTTATCGAAGATATGGCGTTGATGCAGATTGATTTAGAAAGATAAACAGTCGGTCATTCCCTTGAATGACCGACTATCTTTTTACTTACTTTCTCCCAGCACTGCAAGCATCGCTCCGATTACAATACAAAAGTCTGAGATATTATAAACCACATTTCTAATCTTCTTGTTCTTCACATTAAAACCAAAATAATCTACCACATACCCCCGTACCATACGGTCATAGGTATTGGAATAGGCACCACCAAGCAGGATAGCCAGTGCTGTCTTTAACAAAAGTCCACCCTTTCCTCCAAGAGTCAATACGAAAATGGCAGTACATACAAGGCACAGGCCAAAGGATATGGCTTTCACCAACCACGGACTTTTATCTCCCATATTCAGAAAAGCACCATAGTTATGGTATTTGGTCAGGTAGAGTTTCCCTCCGAGAATCGGCTCTCTTAAGCCCATGCGGCCGTTCTTTTCCCGATTTGATTTGATGACACTTTCTGCCGCTACAATCAGTAGAATGATGCATATAAATATCATAAAAATATCCTCATAGTATCTTGCAATATGTTATCATATAACAGTTTCCGATTTGCCCTATTGTATCACAATCCCGCTAACACCTCAAATACTCCTTCCAAATTTAAAGTACCGTATCCCCATTCTCTTGACGGATAAATAATATCTGCTCGCCTGTTGGCGCCTCTGATCAGATAATTTTTCACACTGCTTGTATTGACCAAAATATCATTCTCCTCAATGACAGCCCATTGCATAAAACAGGCTGCTGCACCAGCCGTTAAGGCTGCCGACATGGAAGATCCCGTATCTGTAATGATAGGGGTGGGAATGGCTACTCCCGGCGCTGCTAATGCAGGCGTGATAAATCCGTCTGTAGCAAACCCTCTTCCACTGTTTAGATAAAAACTGCCATCAGCACTATTGTAAGTTGAGACAGCCAACACTTCCCGGCTATATGCGGGCTCAGTTAAAGTACTATAAGGATTGGGACGCAGGAAATACGTATCCCCCTTTAGAAACTGCCGCATAGGAAGCCACATATGAAAACCTCCATTGCCGCTCTGATATACACGTATCTTCCATATACCTGGTAAAGGTTCCCGAAAACGCATAGCTATGAGCTGCTGCCCACTTCCCAATTCTACAGGAATATATGCCACCTGTATTCTGGTAGCCGAGTATATAAATGAATACTCTTGATTTTGTCCGAGGCGATAAGGGATCTCCGGTATGGTTTCCCCACTTGGACTAACGATAGACACCGTATAGACCCCCGGTGTCTTCCCCCACAGTTCCAGCCAGAAGCCTTCTTCACCCTGGCCCACCAAAAGCTCCACTTCTTCCGTCAGATTTCCTTCATAATGTCCTGCTGCATTCCCTTCATTGCCGCCTCCTACGACGATACAACGGCTTCTGCCGCTTCCCAGTTCATTGAGATATCGGTTTAATAGTGAAGTTCCATCATGAGCTCCCAAATTGGTCCCCAGGGCCATGCAGGTCACCAAGGGCTTATTTTCTCTCTTTGCTACCTGCTCCAGATACTGCAATGCCATCATGATATCCGTTTCCTGATAACAGGGCACATCAAAGGGAATTTGATAAAAATTGCGTAAATACGCCTTTGCCTGCTTCAATTTTACAATGACAAAAGTAACATGCGGTGCTGCTCCCAAATAACCGCTTTCCCTGTCATAGCCACCAATGACACCTGCCACCTTGGTTCCATGCCCAATTTCATCCGTCACCAGATATTCTTCACCACTTTCCAAGTTGGCATTGATTTCCGCTTCCGTGTACTCCGTGCCAAATACAAATCCATCCGGTGGCTCACCCTGTTGATTGGTCTGATCCCAGATGGATAAAATTCTTGTAGAGCCGTCACTTCGCCGAAACTCCGGCAATTGGTAACGGATACCGGTATCCAATACTCCCACCAGCACATTTCTCCCGGTCAATTCCAAGGGCGGACCTGCTACTGATAAAATGCCTGCTTCTGTCAAGGCACTGACATCCTGTAACAGACCATAGCACTTAGGGAGATACTGATACCGGTAACCTCCCAATACAGAAGGCGGCATCATAGATGCCGCCACATAAATAATCCGCAAATCTTCTGTTACCACATGCTCACAATAATCAGGATTGTCCGTATCCATCTCAATAATATTCTCTGCCGGAAGATCAAAATCTACCAATACATCCAGATAATCATTGGACAACACCCGGTTCCTGCAAGCCTCTCGTTCCATTTCCGTCATACAAACCGCACACGTTTTTTACTATCATATGTTCGGTTATGCTTTTTATGCCTAGCCACGGATTTGTATGATAGGACCGCCGGTTCCTTCAATATAATCACCGGTAATTGTTACACTGCCGATATTTTCATCCTTAGGAATCTCATACATAATATCCAGCATAAATTCCTCAATAATGGCACGGAGCGCCCTTGCTCCGGTATCCTTTTCCATGGCCTTTTTGGCAATGGCACGAAGTGCGCTTTCATCAAACTGTAAATCTACCTCGTCTAACGCTAAGAGTTTCTGATACTGTTTTAAAATCGCATTCTTGGGCTCATTTAAAATAGATACGAGCATATCCTCTGTCAAACCGTCTAACGTAAACACAACAGGCAAACGCCCCAAAAACTCGGGAATCATACCGAATTTTTTCAAATCTTCAATGGCTACCTTACTGTGAATATTTTTCTCCTTGTCAAACGCATCCTTTAAGGTTGCATTAAAACCAATAGATGTCTGTTTGGTCAGTCTCTGCTTAATAATCTCATCCAGATCCGGGAATGCACCACCACAAATAAACAAAATATTTCTGGTGTTAATAGTTGTCAAAGGTACCATGGCGTTTTTGCTGTTTGCACCTACAGGCACTTCAATATCCGCACCTTCCAACAGCTTTAACATACCCTGCTGTACCGATTCACCGGATACATCACGGGAGTTGGTATTTTGCTTTTTGGCAATCTTATCAATCTCATCAATAAATACAATACCCATCTGGGCCTTGTCTACATCATTACCTGCTGCCGCCAAAAGTTTGGAAAGTACACTTTCAATATCGTCGCCAATATAACCGGCTTCTGTCAGGCTGGTGGCATCTGCAATAGCAAGAGGCACATCCAACAGTCTTGCCAGTGTTTTCACCAGATAAGTCTTACCACAGCCGGTAGGACCAATCATCAGCATGTTGGATTTCTCAATCTCGATATCATCCATGGTATTGGTTGCAACACGCTTATAGTGGTTGTATACCGCTACGGAAATGACCTTCTTGGCCTTCTCCTGTCCCACCACATATTCATCCAGCTGTGCCTTAATCTTGTGCGGCGCCGGGATATCTTTAATATCAATCAGTGGTTTATCGGATTTTTTTCTCTTTTTTAACTTTTGTTTATTGGGAATGCCGCCCTCTCCCTTTAAATCATTGATATTGACAAAACGGATGTTGGGGAATCCACCCTTCATATCCATATCACCAAAATCAATATTATTTAAGCCATTCATCAAATTGGGATCATTAAGCATCCCCTGATAATCAAATTGACTGACAGCATCCATGGTTTTGTGCATACAATCGTTGCACACACAAATGTTATTGGGCATTTTAAATTGCTTTCCGGTCTTGCTTTCCGGTCTGCGGCAGATAAAACATACATTTTCGAAGCCATCATCTTCGTCATCAAAATCATCCTCAGAAGTCTCTGTCTTTTTCAAAAACTCCTCAGAGGCCTCGTCATCCTCATCATTGCCACTATATTCTGCCTTGGTCACACCATGTTTGGCAACATCCGAATCCTCTTCGTCTGCATCGAAGTCCTCGTCGAAATCGTCCTCTGACACTTCGTCCAGTCCATCCTTCTCTTCATCATAAAACACTTCGTCTGCCATGGTTTCTTTTTCTTCATCATCAAATCTAAAAAAATCCGTCATTCTCTTCCTCCAAGTACTACATCTATTTCTTCTTCCTGATATCCTTTGTTACTGCGCTTGAGCATCTGTATGGTTACACGGTCACCCTCTTCATAAGATGCCAATACTTCCGCCAGTTCGTCCATATCCGATACTTCCTCACCTTCAATGGCAATCAGGATATCTCCCTTTCGGATACCTGCTTTGTCAGCCGGTGTATCATCAAACACCTGTGTGATATAGATACCATCCGACAAATCATAACGCTCCAGCATAGTTTCCGTTGCTTCCATACCACTGACGCCCAGATATGCTCCGCCGTCCTCTTTCTTTTGCGGTCTGGTCCGCTGGGTCATCAAGTCTTCAATAATCGGTGCCGCAGTGGAAATCGGTATGGCATATCCCATACCCTCAATGGTATAATCCGCAATCTTACTGGAATTGATACCAATCACTTCACCTTTTACATTTAACAAAGCTCCACCGGAATTACCGGGATTGATTGCTGCATCTGTCTGTATCAAATACTTCACTTCATCCGGATCATAATCCTCAATATTGCCCCCATACAAAGGGCCGTCTTCATCTGTATAAGACCGGTTAACAGCACTGATGACACCGGTTGTCACAGACTGACCATATCCCAATGCATTTCCAATGGCAATAGCAGGTTCTCCCACTTTTAATGCATCCGAATCACCCAGTATGGCAACACGAATCTGCTTTTTGGTAGACGGGTCCAAATCATCCATATCAACAGCTATAACTGCCAAATCCATGTCCGGATCCGTTCCTTTAACCCTTGCTTCAGCCACAGAATCATCAATAAACTGCACCGTCATCTCCGTGGTATCCTCAACAACATGGTTATTGGTCACAATCAGTAATTCTGATTCATTTTCTGCAATAATGATACCGGAGCCGCCACCTTCCGCTTCATAATCGTAGTATCCAAAAAAACTGTCCTCAACCACGTAGGTACCAAAAATAGATACAACACAAGGCATTACCTGCTCTACAACCATAGTTACATCTGTCACAACAGTCTGCTCCTGCTCCGTATTTTCTGCCACCTGTATCTCAGCTCCGGCAAAATCTACCGGTTCCTCTTCTATTTCTGCTTCTTTCTCCGTATCCGTTACAGAATCCGTCTCTTCATCCTCCGGCTCTACATCAGTCTCTGCAGTAGTCTCTGCTACAACTTCGTCTGACGCACCGCTCTGTCTCAGGGACGGAAGAAATACCGACACCATCACTACCATGATCATTCCGGCCACAAGTCCGAAAATCATACCACCTAAAAGGCTTCCGCCTAATTTCTTTAAACCATTCCGGCTATCCATTGTACATCACCACTTTTATCAATTATTTACTCTACTGTAACAGATTTTGCCAAATTTCTGGGCTTATCCACATCGCAACCTTTTCCTACCGCCACATAATAACCAAAGAGCTGCAAGGGAATAATTGCCAAAGAGTTGGCCAAAAAAGGATTGGTCTCAGGGATATAAATCACGTAATCTGCCACCTTTTCCATTTCTCTGTTTCCTTCTACCGTAACCGCAAGCACAAAGGCTCCTCTGGCTTTGACTTCTACAATATTACTGATCGTCTTTGCAAAGAGCTCCGGCTGTGTGGAAACCGCCGCAACCAAAGTCCCTTCCTCAATCAGTGAAATGGTACCATGCTTTAATTCTCCTGCCGCATAGGCTTCCGAATGGATATAAGAAATCTCTTTCAGCTTTAACGAGCCCTCTAAAGAGATAGCATAATCAATCCCTCTTCCTATAAAGAAAATATCCTTTGCTCCCACATAGCGGTTAGCAAATCTTTGAATATTATTTTTATTGGATAACAACATCTGAATCTGATCGGGTAAAATCTTCAGATTATCAATCATCTTGGCAAATTCAGCATCTCCCACGGTCTTTTTCACCTTAGCAAACTTCATTGCCAGGAGGTACAACGCAATTAACTGTGCACTGTATGCTTTGGTCGTAGCAACTGCAATCTCTGGACCGGCCCAGGTATACAGCACACTATCTGCTTCCCTTGCAATGGAACTACCCACCACATTGACAATACCAAGGACCTTAAAGCCTCTCTTCTTGGATTCTCGAAGGGCTGCCAAGGTATCTGCCGTCTCACCGGACTGGCTGATAACAATCACCATCGCATCTTCTTCCATAACCGGATTGCGATAGCGGAACTCTGACGCCAGATCCACTTCTACCGAGATACGGGACAAACCTTCCAATACATACTTTCCGGTGACGCCCGCATGATAAGCAGAACCACAGGCCACAATATAAATCTTGCGGATGGCTGCCAATTCTTCATCGGTCATATTCAGTTCTTCAATAACCACTTCTCCATCTTTGATACGGGGCATCAACGTATCTGCAACTGTCTTTGGCTGCTCATACATTTCTTTTAACATAAAATGCTCATAGCCGCCTTTTTCCGCTGCATCCGCATCCCATTCAATGGTCACAGACTCTTTTTGTATCTCTTCTTCATCTACGGTATAAAAGTGCATGTGGTCCGCACGCAAGCGTACAATCTCCTGATTTTCCACATAAGTCACTTTACGGGTATATTTTAAAATCGCAGGAACATCCGATGCAATAAAACAACCATCTTCATTCTGCCCCACGATCAACGGGGAATCCTTGCGCATGGCAAAGAGCTGATCCGGATGATCTGCAAAGATTACACCCAGAGCATAAGATCCTTCTACCCTATGAAGAACCTTGGTAATCGCTTCCAAAGGATTGCCCTTATAATAATAATCTACTAAATGTGCCACAACTTCTGTATCTGTCTCTGATACAAACTCATAGCCTTTCTTCTGTAATTTGTTGCGTAAAGCAATGTAGTTCTCAATAATCCCATTGTGAACAACCGCAATAGTCTTGGCACGGTTATAATGGGGATGTGCATTGGTGGTACTTGGTGCACCATGGGTTGCCCATCTGGTATGCCCAATGCCCACACCACCCGGCATAGTCTCTCCACCATGGGTCATTTCTTCCAGTATCTTCAATCTGCCGGCAGCTTTCATGATATTGATCTTCTCTCCATCAAAAATCGCCATTCCTGCAGAATCGTATCCTCTGTATTCAAGTCTTGCAAGCCCATCCAGTATCACGGGTGCAGCCTGTTTTTTTCCGATATAACCTACGATACCACACATGCCTTTTCCTTCTTTCTATCTATTTGCCCAATAGGCGGGACTGCCGGTAAACCTCAACACCATTTTTCGCGGCAACTTGTGATAACCCTTTCCAAAGCGGAATCCAAACCACTTTGCAGCACTAATCCAAACAAGTTTTGGCACCAGCTTCTTATAGCCATTATTCCAAAGATATGCCGCTGTCTGCTTCACCATACGCACACCTTCGCCCTCTGAGGGTAGTCCCTCAAAAACCTCCGGATGATCAGCCTGGGATACTCCCAAGTCAAAATTCCGGTGAAACTGCTCCTTAGCCGAATAATTATGGGAATGATACACCTTGGCATCCGCACAATACGCAATTTTCTCCCCCGCTTTGGCAGCCTTCGCCGCATAAATCATATCTTCATTAAAAATAGTTCTTTTGACAAATCCACCCAACTCTATAAAAACCTGTCGGTTGTAGGCAGCACATACATCGGAGCAAAAATACGTCTTAATGCCCAGGCGCTTAACATCCACTTCCCCTTTAATTATAGACTCATCGGGATAATTAAAGCCTCTGGTATAGCATTCAATGGGATTGCAATCTGCCTTTGGCAGCTGCTTTGCATAAGAAACCACCGCTTTTCCTTCTATCAAAGGTTTTAACAGATTTTCCAAAAGATATTCATCCGCAGGCTCTGCATCCTGAGTCATCATCACAAAATAATCCGCCTTGGATTTTGCCGCGCCCCGGTTTCTGGTAGCTCCATGGTCAAACTCCAACTTGGAATGATGATATACTTTACAGTTTTTATATTGTTTCAGAAAATCACTTCCGTAGGTCAACTGATGAAAGTACTTTTCTTCTGTATTCATGATAATAATCGTTTCCGGCTTTATGGTTTGTTTATTTAACATGTCTAACACATGAAAGAAACTTTTATCCGGTTTATAAGTTGGGATGATGACATCCACTGTATACATCTTACCGCTTCCTTTACTGCCTTTTTGGGTGTGCTCATAATCAATTCATTATAACAAAAAAAGAGGACTGATTAAAGTCCTCTTTTATTACTTATTCAGAATCACTGTCCGATGCATCGTATACTCTTGCAGTACCTGTATCGGAACGGATCTTATCACCATATTCCTGTACAGCTTCGGAAGGTTCATAATCACTTACATCACCAAACAAGAACTCATGAAGAACCACAACGTTCGTCTCCAAATCAGCCGGGATAACGCAATCACCAATTCTTGCAGAGAATACGCCGGTAGTACGGTATTCACCAACAGGGAAACCACTGGTCTCGACAATTTCATAAGATGCAACATCTTTTAACAAATCAAGAATCTCAGATAAGGTCAAACTGGTTGCTGTCTGAGGGAATACCTCATTAGCGATCTGATCCAATTTTTCCGGAGATGCTTTTTTTGCTTTATCTGCCAACGCCTGGATAACTTCACGCTGTCTCTCTGCACGCTTGAAGTCATCACCTGCTGTATAACGGATACGACAGTAAGAAACCGCCTGTACACCATCCAAAGTTACCAAACCTGTCTGAGTTAACTTGGTATAGCTTCTGCCCAAAGACTGGGATGTCTCTACCTGATAGTTATTTAAGTGCTCCAACTCTTCGGAATCCACTTCAATCTGAATACCTCCAAGAGCATCTACCGTATCAGCAACTGCTGCCCATCCAACTGTAACATAGTCTGTAATATTTAAGTCCATGTTCATATTGAGCATATTAATTGCCTGCTTGGGACCACCCTGGGAATAAGCTGTATTTGCTTTATTATAGGAATCATTTCCAAGATTTAAGTAAGTATCACGATATACGGAAACCAACTTGATTTCTTTGGTTGTTTCATTGATGGATGCAATGATAATGGTATCGGAACGTACACCTTTACCCAAGTTATTATTTCTGGCATCTACACCAAATAATGCAATGTTGCGATAACCATCCATGTGACCGATGCTTCCATCGTTAATTGTTACATCGCTGGCATCTACGAGAAATTGTTCTTCTTCAACAGCCTGCTCGTTTGTAACAACTTCTTCTTCCTGAATCTCATCTTTGTGAATCTTATCAAGCTTCGTAACAAAATATAACGCTACAATCAAAACAACAACAACTACTACTTCAATTCCCAAGATTATCATTTTCTGTTGTTTTTTTCTCTTTCTCTCGGCTTTAGTCATCCGTTTACCGGTGGATTTGCCGGAGCCCTTTTTTGCTGCCATAGTTTTTTACTCTTTAATCCTTTCTGCAATCAATACGTATCAATACGCATTTTTATTTATAAACCCTTTAAAGATTGTCAAAAACAATATTTTAAAGTCCAGACCCATGGTCCAGTTCTCGATATAATATAAATCGCAGTCGATTCTTCTTCGAATCGATGTATCCCCTCTGTAACCGTTAATCTGTGCCCAACCTGTAATTCCCGGTCTTACCTGATGTTTAATCATGTATCTGGGAATCTCTTCCTTGAATTTTTCAACAAAGAATGGTCTCTCAGGTCTGGGGCCAACCATACTCATATCACCCTTTAATACATTGAAAAACTGCGGAAGCTCATCAATGCTTGTCCGCCGCAAGACTCTGCCCACTTTTGTAACCCTCGGATCATCCTTTGTGGTCCACTTTGTCTTTTCTTTGGACGGTTTTTGCACTTCCATCGTACGGAATTTGTACATATTGAAAGGCTTATTATGAAGTCCAACCCTCTCCTGCTTAAAAATAATGGGACCGGGACTGGTACTTTTTATCAAAATCGCAACCACTAAAAATACCGGTGAAAACAGCACTAATGCAAATAGAGATCCACAAATATCCACAATCCGCTTTGCCATGCTATTTAAGGTATTGGTTAAAGGAACGTGGCGGATATTTACAACCGGCAAGCCATTTAAATCCTCGGTATAAGGCTTACTGGGAATCACACTGTTGTAATCCGGAATAAACTTGGTGTGCACACCGGATTTTTCACACAGTCCTACAATCCGCTCCAACATGTCGTAGTCCTTCAGGGACAAGGTAATGGCAATCTCATCCAACTTATTTTCAGGCAAAATAATTTCCAGATTCCCAATACTGCCAAGGACCTTTACACCACGGTATAAAGTCCCTCTCGGAATATGGTCGTCCAGAACTCCCCGAACTACATAACCCCACTGGGGATTCTGCATAATCCGGTCAATATATTGCTCTGCCGCCTTGGAATAACCCACCAGAAGAACATATTTGACATTATAACCTTTTTTACGAAAAGAGCGCAAAATCTTCCTGATTAATAATCTGGTACTGCTCTGTCCCAAAACATTCAAGGCACAGAACACAAAGATCATACCTCTGGAAAAATGCTTCTGATCTATAATATAGAGGACACTGATAAACAAAAACAGTCCTACAACATTAGCTTTTATAACATTTGCAACATCCTTCTTCGCACTGGAATACCGCTTTGATGTATACAGATTGAACATCTGATTGAGAATCAGATAACAGGGAATGATAAAAATTAATGCACTGAAATATACATCCGGACCAAGGGTACCGACAAGTCCCTGCTCCTTGGGCCAGTATCCGCTTTTAAAACGAATCAGCCATGCAAGTGCATAAGCAAGCGCCACTACCATGGCATCCATTACGATATGAAGTCTGTTGAAATATTTCTGATTATCTTTAATCAAAGAATCACCTTATTTCATATACACTCGATATTTTACCTTATTTCACCAAAAAGGGCAACCTTTTTAATTCATATTCTTAATTTTTACTTAACATTTTTGTAACATTATGTCAATCTCAGCCAATGAAACGGCGTAGCAGATTCCACCACAAATGCCCTTGAACCACTACATAATTCACAAAGTTTTTGCCTTTAAACGGAACTTTACAAGCCTTTCCTTCTTTTGAAAAACTCAGTTTTAATCCCTTCATAAGTCCTTTCAGATAAGTTCCTCCAAAGCCTTTTATCACAAAAAACAAAGTCTTGATAGAAAAACCAATGAACAAAAACGGCAGATTTAAAACCACCTGCAAAAAAGGCATATTTTTGTAAATCAGGTATATACTATTTTTTGCAGATAAATCAATTTTAAACTTGTTATATCTGGAACCAGAAAAACCACTGCCCACATGATAGACTACTGCACTATGGCAATAATAATTGCGATAACCGTGAATTAACGCCCGATAGCCGATGTCTATGTCTTCCAAATATGCAAAATGATTTTCATCAAAAATACCAATCTTGTCAAAAACTTCTTTCCGATAGATGGATGCACCGCCACAGGCTGCAAAGATTTCCCCGTCTTTTTCATATTTTTTTGCAGCTTTTGTTTGGATATTCTTCCCCTTACCCAGACCAAAAGCCCATCCCAAAGCACAATACAAGTCACCACAGTCATCAATGACTTCCGGTTCCTGTAAGGAAAGCATCTTGGATGATGCCGAAAAAGCATCCGTATTCCTATCCATAAAGTTTTCCAATTCCTTTACAAAATGCTTTGTGACTTCGGTATCATTATTCAGCAGAAGTACATATTCCGTCTGTGTATGACGGATTCCTTCATTTACTGCACCGCAAAAACCCGTATTTTGAGGCAAGGCAATTAATGTGAGCACTCCATTTGCCTCATACTCTTTCGCCTGTTCCAGACTACCATCCGTAGAACCATTGTCTACCACGAGGATCGCAAATTCGCCCTGTTCTTTAGCAAGTTTCAAACTCTCTATGCAGTTTTCCAAATACTTGATTCCGTTATAATTGGGAATCACTACGGTTGTCTTCATAGGTTATTTCCTTATCTTTCAACTACAAAACCAGGATCATACACCAGCTTCATGCCTTTTTCCAGAGCTTTTTCCAAACTACATGCTAAGTCCGGACGAAGCTTCAATGCACGTTCATCCATATCAGCTATACCGCAATCCACATATAAGGAAGCACGGTGCATATAGCCGCTACTTGCCTTTCGCAGGCCAACGAACGGACCTCCCACCACAATGCCTTTGTGGATGACGCGGCCACAAACTGCTGCCACATCCTCGCGGACAGCGAAGATATCCGGCTTGTACTCTACATTGTAAAATCCCAAATGCAAACTGTCGGTTACACTTACTTTTTCTTTCCATGTGCCGGCACCAAAACATGCTTCAAAATAAGCCTCCAGTGCCATACGCCCCGCATCATAAGCATAGCGTTTACTTTCTGTATTTCCTGCCGTGGAGCCCTGATGGCAACGCCAATGATAGAGAATCTTATCCACATGTAAAAATTGTTTTTGCTCCTTAGAAGCCTTCAAAGCAAGACGAAGAATCAAATCATAATCCTGGGCCCCGTCAAATTCCTTACGAAGTCTCAATTCCTTCATGGCAGATGCCTCTACCAGCAGGAAATGACAAATATAATTATTGGATAATAATAAATCTAAGTTGAAGTCCGGTTTGAAATGAGGCTCATAAAATTGCTCCATGGCGCCGTCGCATTTGTCCTCATCTGAATAAATAGCAAGCATCGGTTTGTCAATTGTCTCATTTAATTTTTCTACCATAGAGTAGAGCGCATCCAACGTCAGCACGTCGTCATGATCCAACAATGCGATGTAAGCTCCACTTGCTGCATCAATTGCTACATTGGTATTATCCGAAATTCCTTTGTTTTCCTCCAAGCGAAGATAACGGATTTGCTGTCCTATAGAACTATCTGTAAGCCAATCCCGATCTAACACCTCTTTTACCTTATCGCTCTTACTTGCATCAGCAAGCACCAACTCCCAATTGGAGTAAGTCTGTCCCTTAACACTTTCCAAAAGTTCGGTCAAAAAGGCAACATCTGTCTCATAAGCAGGCACCACAATACTAATCAACGGTTCATAAGCAAATTTGTGATTTCTCTGTGTCTTTATCTCTTTCTCTAGTTCTTCCTTACTTAAAGGACTACTCCATTCCTTACAACCTACATAGGAAGCTGCCTTACGGGTCATGGCATCGGTATGCTTATGATCCACACGCTCCATAGCTGCATGGAAAGCCGCCTTCACACCATTTCTTTTGGCATAGTTTACTGTTTTTTGAACCGGTCCGCCGACTTTGCTCCAAACCTTTGTAAATATCATGGCAATCAGGCAGAACAGTACAAAATAACCGATTAAGTACAGTGAATAATAATACATAAACAATCTGGATGGTGCGGTCAGGAAAATCAAAGGCACCTTTACCAGTGGCAATGAAATCAGGAAAAACAAATGCCACTTCTTCTTTAACAGACACCCTAACCAAGCCACAAGCAAAATACAAATAGGCACCAAGGGACTGTAAATCAGACCATAACCCGCTTTCTCTACCGTATAATCAGCCTCGCGCCACTCCAAAAACTTAATAACCGAACTACGCATTCCGTCATGAATGGGCTCAGAAAGCGGATAGGTACGGAAGGTATCATAATTTACTACACCTTCTTTGGTAAAAAGCTCCGTTGTATTCTCCAACAAATCCGTAGACTCTGTAAAGCAGTTCCACCGTTCCTCCAAAAAAGTCATGGGAAACTGCAAAATCAAATCATAATACGCACCTTTAAAAGCTTTGTACTGTTCATCCGTATAGGTGCGCTGAAAATCCGGTTCACCCCAAAACAGGCTGATACCGCTTCGTCCTTCTTTGGCACCTTCTACAGCCACTTCCACGTTGATAACCCGGTCAATGGCAGCCAATTGCTCTTTACATTCACCACTTTCATACGCCTCTTCCACCAAGGGAACAAGAGGAAGCACCACACTGGTCAAATCATACTGATTTCCACTGGTCAACTTATCTCCAACCGTCTGAGGTACAAAGAGACACACTGCACATATCAAGTAACCGCATATCACCCGGACTAACTTCTTCTTATCCAAGGATTTGATAAATAGAATCACTAACAAGATTGGAAACAGTACCATATAATAAATTGCTTCGGTACGCCATACCGTCACAATTGCCGCCAAGATGCAAATATAAAACCACTTATCATTGCACGCTGCCATCCCACCATTTGATACTGTCTTCTCTGCCTGTCTGCATTCCCACTTCTGATATAGAAGCACAAGCAGCAATAGTTCTAAAAACCCATAGACACACATACGCATGGGATAGAGATTGGAATCCAGCACCGGTAGAAATATAAAGGGAACAAAGGCAAAAAGTCCCCATTTCCCGCATTTATTCACGAGAAATTTCACCAAATATCCCACAACCAGGGAATTGATGGCGCACTGGACAATAATAACACCACTGGGCACAGGGATTAGCATCAGCGCAAATACATAAAACAAACTGGTCAGATAATTTTGCCAAAAGACAGGTAAAAGCAAAATTGCACTATTTAAAATGCCAAACTCATCCATACGCCAAATGCCGGGCCACATTAAAAGAAGCAGGGCCATATTGATACCAAAATAAATCAAGGTATACTTAACAAACCTTTTATCCGCCTTGGTAAAAAGGTAATATCCGCCCTGATAAATGCCGATTAATACAAGCAGAAAAACAGCTTTGGCCCCATAGGTCATTGCTGTTTTAATAATCTGCGTCATATTGGACATATCCCACATCACATAATCAAATATCAAATGATCGGTGAAAAAGGTCAAAATCCAATGGATACATGCAGCTATCAGACATCCTTTATGCAGTTTTTGAAAACTCTGCATCATCTGATTTTTCATGCTTTATAATGTTCCTTAAAATAATCCAATTCTTCCGGTGTACCAAGTACATGCACTTTGTCATAATCTACGATGGAAATGCGCACATCCCCACCTTTACTGATCAGATAGTTGTAAAGGGGAGCTACGTATTTTTCACCTTTCTCCAGCTTCTCATCAGAAGTATAATATTCATTGTAAAGTTGCTCATACAATCCGCAAGTCTTGAAATAGTAAGCACCCAAGGTACAATTATCGGAGATGCGGACCTTTTCACGCACTTCCACTACCTTGCCTGCTTCATCCAGCTTTGCAAAGCTCCAATGATCGCCATCTGCATGAAAACAGGGAATAAAACCATCTCCTGCAATCTGGGATGCATGCATTTCACCTGCTTCTACATAGGTATCAATATTGTAAATCATCAGGGAATCTTCTTTATCCCATTCCTTGCTTGCCAACATAGCTGTGGTTGCCTGTCCGTCAGTCAGATAATCAATCTCTACTACCTTCACATCATGAATCCCCAACTTTGCACAGGTTTCCGTGATAAAGCCGGATGCATCATCCTCTTTTCTTACTATAAAAATACATCTGTTATTTTTGCAATCAAAACCTTCCAAACTCTCCATCGACCACTCAAACAGTGTCTTTCCATGTGCTTCAATCATATATTTGGGCACTGTATAGCCCACCTTACGGAAACGGGAACCAAGTCCTGCCATTGTGATTACGATTGTCATACCGTTACCTCCCCATCATGTGCCATTAATGTCACGCCTGTGACACTTTCAATTTCATTTACTTTTACAATCAAACCGGCGCCATCACCCGGCTTACATTCTACAATCAGATTCATGCCCTTGTCAGATAAATTGCGGGATTTGACCCTGCAAACCTTACTGAAGCCCTTAACAGCCTCTAAAACCTCCGGCTCCACACCGGCATCCTTGGCACTCACTACCAAAAGAGACGCTGCCTTACCTACAGGTGTCAGCTCCAGAGCAAAGAGACCGATGGTAATCACCAGACTGGCAATGACTGCAATGGTATACATATTGGCACCGCAGATAATACCTATACTGATAGACCAGAATAAGAAAATCAAATCCATGGGATCCTTGATTGCCGTTCGGAAACGTACAATGGAAAGTGCACCAACCATACCCAAGGAAATAACCAGATTGGACTGCATTGCCAAGATAATGGATGCGGTAATAATAGCAATCAATGCCAACGATACATTAAAACTTCTGTTATAAAAAGTCTTTTTGGTTGCCACATAATATACAATAAAAATATAAACCGCAATGGCCGCCGTTACAGCCAAGGTCACAAGGATACGGCTGATACCGATATCACCACTGTGAAAGCCCTCTAAAAATGATTTTTTGAAAATGTCCGAAAAAGTATTCATAGTTCGTGTCTCCTACATAAATAGTACTTTGAAAATGTGGATTGGGACAATCTTCCCACTTCCAATGCTTCTTTAATATATCCGGGGATAAACTCATCAAACTTTATTTCCATCAAAGTCTCTCCCACCGGCATGATTGGTCTTTTATGCAAATCCTCTGCAAAGAAATGTTCAAAATCCTTGGAGGATGAGATGCCGTTATCAAATGTCACCCTGACATTCCCCGCCTTTTCCACAAAAGGAATTCTCTCATATGCCACAATGATCTTGGGTACCATCAACTGTGTCTGCCTACGTAACAACAACTCCTGTACCAAAGGCGGTTCCTCATGGAAACTCTCCGGCAAGCCAACCTGATGATTTTCTAAAGAATCGGTTACCAACATATGGTACTGTTCTTTTGTTAAATCTTGTTGTAACTTTTTGTTCATGCCATTTTGCTTTATTTTCTTTTCCAGCACAATCCGCTGATCTGAAGCATTATAGCAACGGATACGGTACTTTGCCCTTGGGTCCGTTCCCGCCTCGTTCTGAATATAACAACCGTTTTGTTTATCATCAAAATATACACTGCGGATTTCGTAGCTTCCTCTTTCATCTCCGTAGGAATCCCGTTTCATCAAAGTAGAAATCCGCTCCTGTAAGATGATGGACTGCGGAACCGTTATCATAAATTTGTACTCGTGTCTGAAATCCATCTTATTTCCTCATCTATGCATGCATTTTCACTACTGTATTTTCACTACTGCATTTTCCAAAACTAATGCTCCAGTGCACGGATATAAGCATCCACTGCTTTCATTCTCTCTACTGCAAAATCATATAGGAAAGAAAAATCCTCATCCTGATTGCCACCGGGCCATCTCTCGCTCTCTCTTAAAAATGCACCGGAATCTTTCACCTGATGCTCCAAATTACGGATTCTTTCCTCTAATGCCTCATCCGAAAACACACCCGTTCTCCAACGCTCCCAAGTGGAAACTGCCAGACCTGCAGAGCCTTTTGCATCCAAATCTATCATACGTTGTCCGGGTTGCCACTGTACCATCTGGGCAATGACCTCATCAGACTCTTCGCAATAATATTCATTCTCTGTATAAACAGCACCAAAAGATAAATTCATATCCCAGGGAACAAAATACCCATAATAACTACCGTTATCATTTCTTGCTACATAATATACATTTTTATTTTCATTATCAAATCCGGCAATCGCCTGATAAAACAACCAATTTTCAACCACATTCTGCTGATCCACAGCTTGCGTGATACCCTCCCGGAAAGTAGCATCATCTGCTTCCATCAAGGTTGCCACCTGATGTAAGGAATCCCACTCTTCCTCATTCTGCAAAACAGTATCTCCTTTTAAATAGAAGCCTCCCCTATAGTCCGGCATTTGCGGGTCAACTAATTCACCCACAAAATCACTTGCATTCCACGCTGCAGAATATTTTTTCTCATAAATACGCTCAACCAGTGGCTTTTCTGCTGCCATCTGCTCTGATACCGCATCCATACCAAGTTGCTTATAGTCCACCGGTATCATTAGACTATACAGTCCCTGATATCCATTATTAATCAACACTTCTACAAAAGTCGCCTGTGTCCCGAAGTTTTGCCCGTATGGATTACTATGGGCACCCACTTCATTCCACAGATCAATACAAAGCTGATCCCTCACCCTGGTGTTATCCGCATACAGGGAATTTAAAATCCAATCGTCATCATCACGGATACCCAGTAAATTCTTATTGCTTTTTACAAAAACACCGTTATCTTGCAATTCCTTTAAGTACAAACGCAAACTCTTCTTTTCATAATTCAGACTGGTATTTCCCCTCAGTCTGGACTGTGTATAGGATTCTGTCACCCATTCACTGCCATGATGAGTGTCATAAACCTTCATAAGAAACATGGGTGTACCATCTTCTGCCAGATACTCCGTTCCTGTAAAGGTAATGATAGGCAAGCCGGTAAATACCAACTTGTACTCTCCATATCCCTTGGCTGTAATTGCTAAAAAGGAAAAGGCTCTTCCCTTAGCAATAGCATCCTGCTTGTCCGTAGCACGATAGCTTTCCATGAAAACCAGTTCCGCCTCATCTTCACCACAAAACAATCCGCTAAAACTGCCAATTTCCCACTCTGCATTATCCATATCCACAGGTAAATAGAAAGTCTTACTTGACGCATCATAGGGAAGTGCTTCGCCATTGTAAGAAAGTACAAATTCATCCTCGATGGAAACAGTCTGTGCTTTTATGCTATTGTACTTGTCCTCACCTGCCACTTTAACGGAGGAACCACCTTCTCTTGTAAATACAATAACACTCGCTATCATAAGTAAGAGAATGCTTACAATCAAAAGTTTCTTTTTCATAGTTTATATTATACCTGTTTAACTATTATTTACCTAAAAAATCCATGTAAGAAATGTTGCATTTTCTATTCAAATGAATCAATAAATCGACAATACACCGGGCCGTTTTCAAGCGACGTCCTGTCGCAGAAAACTAAAATGGTCATCCATGACCATTTTACCCTAGGTAAACCAAATCATTTGATAAGAAAATATAACATTTCTTCCAAACGATTTTTTAAGCAAATAATAGTTTAAAGATAAATCATATCAAATTACAAAATTGAATCCTTTAATAATACTATTACTCACTTATGTACCATGCAGGTTGTATTAAGATTTTGTTGCTATATTTCTTATGTTTCGTTACATTTGTGAGATATATTCTTTTTCTATGATTTTGAAAGGAAAGTTTTGGTTTTTCTTAGCAAATGCATACATGCACTAGGGAAAAATTGTCACGGATGACCATTTTAGGCTTCAGCAACAGGACGTTGCTTGAAGCCGGCCCGAAAGCAAGCATTTACCTTTATCATTTGCTTAGAAAAACAAACTTTCTTTCACTCACATAGAAAAAGAATATATCTTACATCTGCGCAACAAAACTTAAGAAATTATTTTTCATAGTCTATTTACACCGACTGTTCTTGCAAATCTCATCCAGTTCTTCCACTGAATATTTCAAAAACTCATTCGGACGGACAGTTCTGTCGTCTACATAGAAGCCTTTGTGGCCGGGCCAGGGTTTACCGTAGATAACTTCATCATAGGGGATATCCCACTTATCCAACCACTGAAGTAATACTTTGGCTGTGTTGGCATTGATTAAACCGATGTTGCCGCCATAGCTATTCATATTGCGGGATGTGAAGAGCACGATTTTAGCGCCACCCTCTTTATACTCACGCAATTTATCGATCATTTCCTTGAAGGGTACAAGGTCAATGTATTCCTCATCTTTTTTCTTAATCGGGCACAAAGTGCCGTCAATATCAAAGCAAAATGTTAATCCTTCGTACATCTTTCCACCTCATCCAAAATCCTGATTGCATTCAATAAGAAACCGAATACCTTACCCGGCTGGTCCATATGATAGGGCAGCATGGATAAAAACAGGCTGGCTTCATAGAGACGCACTAAAGCATAATCAAATCCGTTTTCTTTTAAATATTCTTTAAATACTTCCACATATGCATTTTTCTCTACATCAATGGAAAGCTCCAACTTCAAATCCCTTTTAATAGATATCTGATAAAGACCACTATTGAAGAAATCATAACATCCGCAAATGGAATGGGATAACTTCGCCAAATCATAATAGGGGTCTGTATATAATTCTTCCTCTTTCAAGGCTCCCTTAGGATCAATTAACTTAAGAATTTCCGCTTCTCTGCTGTAGAGAATATTGGAAAAGCATAAGTCACCGTGTCCGATTGCCAACGTCTCATAGCCACGCATAGCCACCAGTTTGTGATACAAGGATTCATAACGGGCAACCACCGCTTCAATACCCTCATAATCAGTGCCCATAGCAATCATACGGTCAAACTGTTCATATTCTTTATACTGCTTCAACTCTTCCATGCGGGCTGACAGCTTACCGATATAAAGCTCTTCGGCAATTTTCTTACCCTCAGCTCCATCTACCGCCTTGGTGGTCCGAAGCTTGATGAAATAGAACAACTTATCCAAAATATCCCGCAGTTCATCCACACTGACCGCACCATGCACAAAGCGGATAGCAATATCCGTCATATGGAAACGCTCCATGGTGTAAGATGCGCCTTCTTCATCTTCTTTAAAATCATAAGGCATGACAAACCACATCTTCATGGTGTCCGGCAGCAAATGATAAAATTCATACTCCGCACGGATCTTTTCCTTTTTGGTGGAGCGTTTGGTCACAGTGTACTCATCTCCTGCCAAGGCATTGAAAAATCTGGCATCAAATCCACCGGTAATGAAGGTCAGGAAATTGGCTCTCACCGATAAGTCCATAAAGGCATTATTTTCAATAGCCTCTCCTTCGAACTCGCCGGAAACCAAAGCCGGAAATGCTTTTTTATAGCTTTCTGCTGAAGGTAAAAAGCTCATAGCAGGCTTTCCGTCACAAAAAGCGGTATACGCTTCATTCATATATTCTGCCTTTTTTAGTAAAATTGCAAAGGCATTGGTATCTGCCAAGCCAAAGTTGGAATACAGATGAATCACGGTAGTATTTTCTCCCAACGGAAGAGTATCCAGTACCGCTCTTTCATCGCTTTTCCCTCCATAATATAAAACGGATACCACCTGTTTTTCCTTTTCAATCTCAGCTACCATACGATCACGCAAAGTAACTCTCTTAAAAATGGTTTCACCGAAGGTCTTATCACCGGTTATGGTCCGAATCTCTTTATCCGGTTTTCTACTATCGTCATAAATCACATAAATCTGCTTCATGTTTTTTTCTTACTCCCTTTTTCGATAAGCACTGCCACAAAGGCTATCAATGTAAAAATAAACAATACTGCAATACTGCATATGCTATACGGTCTCAATATAAAACTGTCACCCATGCCGAATATGGCTTGGATATAGCTGTTAAAATCACCGATTCCAAATAACGGTGTCTGCCCATTGTTATAGCTAAGCAACCACGCACCCAGCAATTGCAATACGCTGATCTCACAAAACCATCCGCCGAAGGAAAACAGCAGAATCAGGGCAAATCTTCCGCTAATCAGATTCTGGGTAAAATCATACCAGATTTTCATCACATCCAATGCTTTCAATGCCGTCATGGCTCTCGGCGAGGATTTCTCCTTGATAATATAACGGTTCAGATAACGGTATGTGGGCAACACCGATACATAGCAAGCCACTACCAAAGCCATCAATACCAGGAATACCCAGGTAATCACAGAAACCTCTCCAAACACATAAATATCCAGAGGAAGTAAAATCACGCACAGGGCAAGGGTATCAAAGAACCTGTCTACCAAGATACTGAGCACACCAACCTGCCAATGCTTCGTCGCTCTGCTGATACAAAAGATACGATACAACTCTCCCAGTTTGAAAGGAATTATTAAATTAACTAATGTCGTTTTCAGGTATAGCAGCACAAATTTACCAAAACCGATCTTGTGTTCCATCAACACCAGATACAAACGCATCATTTTAAAAATATGCACCGCCATAAATCCGATTAGGAAAAGGGGTATCAACCACCACATGGTTTAATCCTCCAATGATGTAATCTGTTTGCAGGTATAAGCTTCCTGCACTTTTTCACGAAACTCTGTATGGATGTATTCATTGTCAAAGAAATAAGAAAATGCCATTTTCAGGACGGTAATCGCCTGATTTACCATTTTTACATTGGAAACCTGATCATCCTCTCTCCAGGAAACCGGATAGAAAATAATGTCATGTTTGTAATAATGGGATGCCAAAATCATCATATAGTTGAACATCAGGTTGTCCGGGAATTTCTCAAAGAATTCATCCTGAAGCATGGATGTCTTATACATATTTAAGCCGGAACCAAGGTCAAAAATTCTCTGTCTTGTAACAAATGCAAAAATGAAATCATACACAATATTTCCGAAAGTACGGAATTTGGAATAGCCCTCCAAACGGGAACCACGCATAAATCTGGCACCCAAGACACAATCATGTTTAGCATAAATGCCTTTTGCAAGCATAGGCAGGAAATCATGAATGTCTCCCTGATCGTCGCCATGAAGCATACATACATAATCATAGCCATGGTCACACGCATAATGAAATGCCATTTTCTGGGAACCACCCAAACCATAGTTTTCATCATTTCTCATGAGCTTAATGGGCTTTTCGGGATGCTCTGCCAAAAACTCCAAAACTACTTTTTCTGTTTCGTCAGTACTGCGGTTATTTACCACCAGTACCTCTTCAAAATATGCCAATACTCTTTTATCCAACTGGTTTAATACTCTTACAATCTGTTTCTCACAATTGTAAGCAGGGATAAACAACAACATTCTTTCACTCATAGTAACCCTCCTATTCATATCAGCCGGTTATGCTTCCGGTTTTTTCTCCAAAAAAATCTTTCGGGTGATAAAGTTATAGACCATTACCACGCCGGTTGCCACAATCTTGCCACCCATCTTTGCCAGTTCCCGGCTGACAATAGACTGTAACCATGGCCAGTTATCATAAATGCCATTCATGCAAAGTACAATCAGAATCTCATTTAAAATGCAACCGAAGATGCTTAGTACGACAAATACCACAAACTCTTTTCTGCGGTCCATATCGTCCTTGCGGACAAATACATACTTCATACTCAGCAGATAATTGATAATAACAGATATTGTGAAGCCCCAGAAGGTGGCAATCACATAATCATAATGCCAATCAAGCACTGCCAATAAAATCGTATAAATTGCAAAATCGATAAAGAAACAAAAGAATCCAACTGCGCCGAATTTTAATATCTGATCCAATAATTTTTTCATATTTGTTTTTCTCGTCTCTCTCCGTCTTATATCAGGCTTCTACCATTTTAAGCACCGCTGCCGTCAATGCCTCTAACTGATTCTCTGCATCCTGCAGCCCAGTTCCCTTTACACCCATATAAAACTTAATCTTGGGCTCTGTACCCGAAGGACGCATACAGCACCAACAGTCATTTTCCAATTCAAAATAGAGCACATTGGACTTTGGCAACCCGGTCGTGCCGATTGTACCATCTGCACAGATAACTCGATCTGCATCATAATCACGGAATGCCACTACTTTATAATCTCCAAAAGCCTTGGGCGGCTCTTTACGGAAACCTTCCATAATCTCTGCAATCTTAGCCTGTCCTGCCACACCTTTTAAAGTCACGGTATGGAGTCCTTCTTTGTAATAACCAAATTCTTCATAAAGCTTTAGCATCAAATCCCATAGAGTCATACTCTGGTTTTTGCAAAAAGCTGCCACTTCACAAAGACACATAACCGCTACGACAGCATCTTTATCCCTTGCGTGTGTTCCTGCCAGACAGCCATAGCTTTCTTCCAAACCAAATACATAATTGTAGGAATTGTTTTGCTCAAAAAATTTAATCTGCTCACCAATGTACTTAAATCCGGTCAGTACTTCAATCAAGGTCACACCAAATTCTTTGGCTAAAGCATCTGCCATATTGGTTGTGACAATTGTTTTAACCAATGCAGGATTGGTAGGCATCTTGTTTTCTGCCATCTTTTCCGACATCAAGTACCAGGCAATGAGCATGCCGGACATATTGCCGGTAAAGGATACATACTCCCCACTCTCTTTGTCTAAAGCATAGACACCCAGTCTGTCAGCATCGGGATCTGTGGCCAAAATAATGTCTGCTTGTACCTCTTTTGCCAATTGAAGTGCCAAGGTAAATGCCTTAGGATCTTCGGGATTGGGATACTCCAAGGTCGTAAACTCCGGATCAGGATCCGCCTGTTCTTTTACTACATATACTTTCTTGAATCCCAACTCATCCAACACTCTGGTCACAGGTACCAGTCCGGTTCCGTGAAGAGGTGTATATACAATGGTGATTTCCTCAGCCATCTTGGTAATCAAATCCGGATGAATAATCTGCTTTTTCAATTCAACCATATAGGCATCATCGATTTCTTTGCCAATCATGGTCAAAAGCCCTTGATTCAAAGCATCTTTTTCATCCATGGTCTTTACACTGTGAAAATCAGTGACATTTCTGACTTCTGCAATAATCTCTTTGTCTTTGGGGGCAGTAATCTGTGCACCGTCTTCCCAATATACTTTATAACCGTTATATTCCGGCGGATTGTGACTGGCTGTAATAACAATACCTGCGATACATCCCAGTTTGCGAACCGCAAAGGATAACTCCGGTGTGGGTCTTAGGGCATCGAATAAATAAGCATGGATACCATTTGCCGCCAGACACAAAGCCGCTTCTAAGGCAAACTCCGGCGAAAAACGTCTGGAATCATAAGCAATAGCACATCCCTTATCCGCACCATTCTCTTTTAAAATATAATTGGCAAGCCCCTGGGTAGCTTTACGGACCGTATAGAAATTCATGCGGTTGGTTCCTGCACCGATGACACCACGTAAACCACCGGTACCAAACTCCAAATCTCTATAAAAACGGTCTTCCACTTCCGCTTCGTCGTTACGTATCGCTAACAATTCCTGCTTGGTCTCATCATCAAAATAAGCATCTTCCAACCAAAACTGAAAGGTTTCTTTGTAATCCATGTCATCTAACCTCATTTCATACCCCGATTTATTCTGCCGCATGTTTCTTGTGCAACTTCAGGGAATAATCACTCCGGTCAAGAGAGAAGTTCACATTATAGTAAGGATCTCCCTCTTCCAATATCTGTTTCCATTTGTTGCGGAATAATGCAGACTCTCTGTTATAGCGGTTGCTATTGTCGTCGTTATTTGCCACGCCTGCTTTTGCCAATTTTGCTTTTTCACGTTTGGACAATTTCAAATCAGATCCTCTGGATATGGACTCAAAATGGAAAAGCTCTGCAAAAGGAGTAAATACCACAAGCAAACCTTTTTCCCTGACGCGCAAGCAGAAATCCACATCATTTAAAGCAACCGCAAACTCTTCGCTTAAGCCTTCCAGTTCATCATAGAGGGCTTTTTTTACCAACATACAAGCTCCGGTAACCGCAGACACATCCTGCGCATAACACAACTTGCCCATATATCCCACATTTTCCCATGCCACTTTGTGGTGGGTATGTCCTGCTGTGCGATGCATGCCCAATCCAAGAGCAATACCCGCATGCTGGATGGTCTTATTCTCATAGTACAATTTTGCACCAACAACACCTACATCCTCACGGAGGCCGTACATCATCATTTCTTCCATCCAGTTCACAGTGATAACCTGTGTATCGTTATTTAACAAGAGTAAATATTCACCATTTGCGAACCGTGCTCCAAAGTTGTTGATACGGGAATAATTAAATTCTCCCTCTTCATATTTCACCACGCGAATGCGGGGATGCTTCTCAATTTCTTCGTAATAAGCAAATATCTCATCCGTCACAGAATTATTTTCAATGACTATGATTTCATAGTTTTCATAAGTGGTCTTATCAATAATAGAATCGATACAACGCTTCAAATCATGCAAATGATCCTTGTTTGGAATCAAAATGCTGACCAAAGGCTGTTCCTTTACTTCATAGCGGATGCGGAAAATAGTCTCAAAGGCTCTCGTACTTTCAATCTTGAAATTCTCATATCCACATGTACGCAAATGATCTGCAACCGCTCCTCTTGCCGCTTCAATGGCATAAGTCTTAGCACTGATGTCGGAAGCCACACTTCCCTTATGGGAACGCCAATAATATAGGAGTTTGGGTACATGCACTACCTTCTTTGCTGCCGAAGTCAGACGCAAAATCATGTCGTGATCCTGACTACCGTCAAACTTGGTACGGAACAACTCAGTACCCTCCAACAATTCTCTGGAGAATACACTAAAGTGACAAATATAATTGTTTGCTCTTAAGTTATCAATGGCAAAATCCGGCTTAAAATGCAAAGTAATCATATTTTCAATATTGCCGTTTTTGAAGGTAGCCTCATCGCAGTAAATATAATCTGCATCCTGCTCGCAAATCACCTTCATATACTCAAACAATACACTGGGATGTAAAATATCATCGTGATCAAACAAACCGATGTACTGTCCCGTTGCCATCTTGTAGCATTCGTTGGTATTGCCGGAAATACCTTCGTTGGACGCTAATTTCTGATAGCGCACACGGCTGTCCATAGCGGCATATTCCTCACACATCTTACCTACATAAGCATGGGCATCGTCGGACCCATCTGCCAAACACAACTCCCATTTGTGATAGGTTTGTGCCAAAACAGAATCTATCATCTCCGTCAAAAACTTTTTGGGGGTATTGTATAAAGGCACCAAGATACTGATGGTAATATCTTTATCAAACTTAGTAGTTTCCTCTTCCCTACGTCTCTTGGCATCCGGAAAACTCTGCTTTCCATGCTGCTTCATGGCACGCTTTTCAATCCATTTGGATTTGAGTTTCTGGGCAATGCCTCTGGGATTGCCGTGAGCCATCAAGCGCTGATAATTACGGATAAAGAAATGCATCACTTTGCGAAGTGGTGTAGACAATTTCCAGAGAGGATTGCCTTTAATCCTCTTTAAGTTATCGGAAACCTCTGTATACTTCGCGATAGCATCAGCTAACTCATTGGTCAACTCCGCATTGCGTCTTTTTTCCCTCTCATATGCTTCTTTATAATATTCCAAAAGATTTTCATTGTTTTCCATATCTGACATCCTTTAAAAATCCTGATAACACATATTCAGATCCACTCTTGTATTAATACCGTCAACCGTACCTGCTGATGTATACTGCCAAAGATCGTATTCACCTTCGTAGGTTGCCTCTCTGGAGTATTGTGCAAGCCAGATAGTATAATCCTCAAGTCGTTCTGTTTCAAGATTGTTTTCATACCAGTTTTTGCTGGCGTATACACCGGCATTAAAGCCGGAATTCTCTATGGTGCGGCAAAATGCTTCACAGACTACTGTTCGCGTCTCCACATCCAAGCCATCGGCCCGTCCCGTTCCGCCTGCACCTTCTGTATCGATAAAGATGGGTAGTGCCATTTTCTGACCTTTGCAAAGTGCCAGTACCATACTGGCTTCTTCAACTGCTTCTACTTCCGTTGTGGCCTGGGTAAAGAAATAAACACCCACTTTTACTCCTGCTTCCTGTGCCTCTTCAATGTTTTTTCTAAAGTAGGGGTCCTCTACCAAAGCACCTGTCTTGGAGCCGCGATAGCCGCATCGGATAATGGCAAAATCCACACCGGATGCTGCCACAGCCTCCCAGTCAATATCTTTATTCCACTTGGATACATCAATGCCAAAGAGAGCATCTTCATCATCCAATCTCTTATTGCTCTCGGTACCGTCTGCATTGAGCTCTGCATCGTTAATGGCCGTATCCTCTACCTTGGCATCAATCTCATCCTCGGTTTTGATCATAAAAGATATATCATCAATCACCGTGTACTCAATCTGTTCTTTTACGGTGATGGGTACAGCCTCTTCGGCCAACACATAGCCATCCACCGGCTTTAAGGATATCTCATAGTCACCGGGTGTTGCCGGTGCAATATAAATGCTACCGTCTTTATCTGCATCTTTATAAGTAGCTGTCTTTCCGTTAATCTGAGCCACCTGGACGGCAAAGGCCTGATCTGTTACAAGCTCATCATAGCCATTCACTACATTGACACGCATATCCTTTTCTACCGAACTGACAAGCAAAGATAAGGTCTTATCAGGATCAGCCTGCTCCACAATCGGATCAAAGAAATCATCATCCCCCAAATAGGCATAAGGATCCTTGCCGGGATCCAACCCATAGGGTGCTTCTTCACCATTCGGTTCCGCTTGTCCGAGATTATCCGCAGATTGCTCTGTTTGTCCCGGCGAATCTGCAGTCAATCTTTTACCATTCTTTATATAATTGGCAACCAACACCATGACCACCACTGCCGCAACCATAGTTACTGCAGCTGCAATCACCTGCTTTTTCAGCCTAGAGTCCATTTGCTACCTCTACCATGTATTTGCCGTAATCTGTCTTCATCAAAGGCTCAGCCAATTTTAACAACTGTTCCTTATTGATGAAGCCTCTCTTGTATGCAATCTCTTCAATACAGGAAATGTACAATCCCTGGCGCTTCTGGAATGCAGCTACGAAATCTGCTGCATCCAACAGAGAATCATGGTTACCTGTGTCTAACCAAGCAAAGCCACGACCCAAGGTCTCAACCTGCAAGGTTCCTCTACTTAAATACTCATTGTTGATGCTGGTAATCTCAATCTCACCTCTCGCAGAAGGTTTGACATTGGCTGCGATTTCCACCACATCATTGTCATAGAAATATAAGCCCGGCACCGCATAATTGCTCTTGGGATTCTCCGGTTTTTCCTCGATAGAAAGGGCTTTACCGTTTTCGTCAAACTCTACTACGCCATATTCTCTTGGATCACGCACATAGTATCCAAAGATGGTTGCACCCTTTTCATTTTCAATGCGCTCTGCTGTCTGACGGAGCACCTTGGAAAAGCTCTGACCGTAGAAAATATTGTCACCCAGCACCAACGCCACACTGTCATCACCAATAAAATCCGCACCGATAATGAAAGCATCCGCCAACCCTCTGGGCTCTTCCTGGATGGCATAAGAAAACTTCATGCCAAGCTGTTCACCTGTGCCCAGTAACTCTTCAAACACCGGCAAATCCCTGGGTGTAGAAATAATTAACACCTCACGGATACCTGCAAGCATCAATGTGGATAAAGGATAATAAATCATCGGTTTATCATAAACCGGCATAATCTGTTTGGAAATTGCCTTGGTGAGAGGATAGAGTCTTGTACCGCTTCCACCGGCTAAAATAATACCTTTCATCGTGTTTTTCCTCCATTTTTATCAAATCTCTATTCGCACAGAAAGAAGGCTTAAGCAATACGCGCGAAACCCTTCTTTCTTATACTTTTTTATTTATTTGTTGTACATGTCATCGTAGTATTTCTGATAATCGCCACTGGTGACATTTTTCATCCATTCTTCGTTCTCAAAGAACCACTGGATGGTCTTTCTGATACCTTCTTTAAACATAGTCTCGGGCTCCCAACCAATCTCAGCCTTGATCTTGTCAGGTGCAATGGCATATCTGCGGTCGTGGCCTTTGCGGTCCTCCACATATGTGATTAAGTCCTTGCTGACAAGTGCTTTTCTCGGATCACCATCGGGAAGCATCTCTTGTAATGTCTCAATGATGATGTTGATAATCTCGATATTCTGTTTTTCATTATGTCCGCCTACGTTGTAGGTCTCAAACAACTTGCCCTGTTCCTGTACCATATCAATGGCTTTGGCATGATCCTCTACAAACAACCAGTCACGGACATTTTTGCCATCGCCGTATACGGGAAGTTTCTTGCCCTGCAATGCATTGTTGATAATAAGAGGAATCAACTTCTCCGGGAACTGGTAAGGTCCGTAGTTGTTGGAACAGTTGGTAATATTAGCAGGGAACTTATAAGTATCCATGTACGCTTTTACCAGCATGTCCGAACTTGCTTTGGATGCGGAGTAAGGGCTGTGAGGATCGTAAGGGGTTGTCTCATAGAAGTAACCACCCTCTTCATCCAAGGAGCCGTATACTTCATCGGTAGATACATGAAGGAATTTCTTGCCTTCTTTAAATGTACCATCCGGAAGCTCCCAAGCCGCTTTGGCACAGTTTAACATCACTGCAGTACCCAGTACGTTGGTCTGTACAAACACCTCGGGATTGCGGATACTACGGTCTACATGACTCTCTGCCGCAAAATGAACCACACGGTCAATATCATTTTCTGCAAAAATCTTTGCAATGGCATCTTTGTCACAGATATCTGCCTTTACAAAGGTATAATTTTCTCTATCTTCCACACCTTTTAAGTTCTCAAGGTTGCCGGCATATGTCAATGCATCCACATTAATGATGCGAATCTCATTATCATACTTTTTAAACATATAGTGAATATAATTGGATCCGATAAAGCCGGCTCCTCCCGTCACTAAATAAGTTCTCATATTCTCATATCCTCCTGAATATCATTAATATTTTAAGACGCTCTTTTTATTTTACCCTATTTATGGCAAAATTGCACGCAAAATTTTTGTCGACATTTTTGGTTCTGTTCCAACCGTAGATTTATTGACCTTTTTTTACAAATATGTGAGAATTTTCCTTGCAGTGCTTTGTACCAACACACCACAAACACAGGAAGGTAAAACCATGCTATATATACATTATTGTGCCTTTTGCGACAAGACACATATCTTAAACGGTCACAAGAAAGCTTGTCCCAAATGCAACAGCCACTTAACCGAACTTCCCATTTCTTTTTTACAATATACGGAAATATCACCGGAGGAACGACGCAGGATTGTCAAGGGGCGCGGAAACTGTTAAAATAAATACATATTTTGGCAAAAGGAGATTCTTATGCGTCAGACAGAAAATGAAACTATTGAACTTTTTGTCCCCGGTCGTTTATGCCTCTTTGGCGAACACAGCGACTGGGCAGGACTGAATAAAAATATGAACGCTGATATCGTACCCGGCCGCGCCATTGTCACCGGTGTAGAACAGGGCATTTACGGTATTGCTAAAAAAGCTGATCGTTTTTATATCACCAGTTCCCTTCCCGAATACGAAGGAGCTTCTTTTTCCTGTGAAATGGATATGAACAAACTCCGTGACACCGCAAAAGACGGCGGTTTCTTTTCCTATGTAGCAGGTGTAGCATCCTATATGTGTGAATGGTATCACGTAGGCGGCATGCACTTAGAGATTACTGCCATGACCCTTCCTATGAAAAGCGGATTATCTTCTTCTGCTGCCATTTGTGTCATGGTGGCAAAAGCTTTTAATCAATTGTACAATCTCCATTTAAATACATTGGGAATTATGAATATGGCATATTGGGGTGAACAGCGTACACCGTCCCGTTGCGGTAGACTGGATCAAGCATGCGCCTTCGGTGTTAATCCCGTTGCCATGACTTTTGATGCCAACGAGTTGGACGTAGACCGCATCAAGGTCGGTAAGCCTTTGCATTATGTGTTTGCTGATTTGATGGCTGGTAAGGATACCGTCAAAATCCTGGCTGATTTAAACCGTGCTTACCCCTTTCCGCATAGCGATGCAGAGAGAACACTCCACGAGGCTCTCGGTAGCGATAATCAGAAAATTACAGAAAGAGCTATGGCATATATTGAAGAAGGTGACGCTCCGGAGCTTGGCGCTCTGATGATTGAGGCCCAAGAATTATTCGATCAAAAGATTGCTCCTATGTGTCCCGAAGAGCTGACCGCACCGGTACTTCATTCTGTTTTGAATGATGCAAAAGTCAAAGAACTTACTTACGGTGCAAAGGGTGTTGGCTCCCAGGGCGATGGTACGGTACAATTCCTTGCAAAGGATGCCGATACACAAGCCGCCCTTATAGACTATCTGCAAAATGAACGCAGCATGACCGCTTACTCCTTAACCTTAAAGCCCAGCAATGCGGTACGTAAGGCAATTATCCCCGTCGCCGGCTTTGGCACCAGACTCTATCCCGAGACACGGGGTGTCAAAAAGGAGTTCTGTCCCGTTATCGATGCAGACGGCTTGGTAAAACCCGCCATCTTAGTATTACTGGAAGAATTGGACCGTATCGAAATCGAAGAAATCTGTCTGATTTTAAATACCGAAGAAAAATCCTATTACGAAGACTTTTTCTTCAAACCATTATCCGAAGAGCATTACAGCAAGCTTTCCAATCAGATGAAAGCCTATGAAGATAAAATCATGAAAATCGGCAAGAAACTCCGCTTTGTATACCAGGAAGAGCAAAAAGGCTTTGGCCATGCTGTCTACCAGGCAATGGATTTTGCCGGAAACGAACCGGTACTGCTTTTACTTGGTGATACCATTTATCAAAGCGATACCAACGTGCCTTGTACCAAACAGTTGATTAACGCATACGAAAAATACGGACAACCCATGATAGCTGTCCACAGCGTACCTTTGGCTGATGTCATCCATTATGGCATCTTCAGCGGTGCATGGGAAAATAAAGAAGAAACCGTATTGCGCTTAACGGATATTGAAGAAAAACCGGATCCGGTTCATGCCAAAGAGTTCCTTAGCGTAGCTTCCCGCAAAAGCCCTGAAAACTACTTTGCAGCATTTGGTTCTTACATCCTGACCTCCGATGTGTTTGAGCGTCTGGATGAAGCAATTAAAAACAATATTGTAGGTAAAAAAGGCGAAGTAGAGCTTACCGATGCATTGGCTTATGTGTGCAAGGCCAAAGGTATGATGGCCTATGTACCAAAGGGCAAATCTTTTGACTTGGGGAATGCAGAAGCCTATCGGCATACCGTAACTAATTTTGGATTATAATAAAACATAAAAATAACCGGACATCTACGAAGGAATCCATATTTCAGTCATGATTGTCCGGTTTTATATTGCTTATTAATGATATTTAAAAATACAGATGATAGCTCTCACGCCATCCTTAAATCCAATTTTCTTACCCTCTTCATTGGTACGGGGATAATAGGAAATCGGCACTTCTTTAATACGAAGCTTGCTGCCATCCACCTTCATATCTGCAATCTTGGCCGTAATCTCAGGCTCAAAGCCAAAACGTTTTTCGTGAATATCCACAGACTGGATAATCTCACGTTTAAAAGCCTTGTAACAGGTCTCCATATCGGTCAGTTTCAAGCCTGTAAAAATATTGGATAACCATGTCAAAAACTTATTGGCCATGCGGTTTGCCAGATATCCCTTTGCCTTGCTGTTTAAGAAACGGGAACCATAGACCACATCTGCTTCTCCATTGATAATGGGCTCAATGACACGGGGATACTCCAGAGGATCATACTCCATATCCGCATCCTGAATAATCACAATATCACCGGTAGCATGGGCAAATCCTGTTTTTAAGGCAGCTCCTTTACCACCATTTACTTCGTGGTATACAATCTTGGATACACGGGGTTTTACTTTTTCTTCCAAAATCTCTCTGGTACCATCAGTAGACATATCATCTACCACGATGATCTCCTTATTGGCAACCTCTGCCTGATCCACCTTGTCCAATATTTTAATAATGTTTTCCCTCTCATTAAAACAGGGAATGACAATTGTCAACGTCACATTTTCTTTGTTCATGTTTTTCTCCTGTGTCAGTACATCTCTTCATCATGATACAACACATATTTTTCTGTTTCAAGCAAAACTTCATAGCCACCATGTTCCATCGCAGCACGGTCATCTGCCTCTATGGGAAGAATCAGATAGTTGCACTGATATGCTCTGGCTGTTGCCGTAACATTACCCAAGCAGTTCATGGGATTTTGCATTTGTCCATGTACCAGCACCAGATTAGCACTATAAAACTGCTCAACAACTGCCTTGGGCTGATTGATCAATGTCACTTCATATGGCAAGCCGATATTGGCACTATAAGCTCTGGCACTTTCCATGATATCATCGTTTGCCAATAGCACCACCGGTTCTCCTTCTATATTCATTTCCGAAAACATATCCAGATATTCCTGCGAAATATATGCACGGTTTTCTACCGGACTTACAGAGGCATTGTCATTCATAAAACTGCCTGCTACACCGGCAATGAGAGCCAATGCCACAAAGACAATCCACTTATCCTTTTTCTTTTCCTGTAAGGAAACTGCTTCCACACAGGTATAGGAACAAACCGGAAGCACAGGTAGCAATAAAAACGCATACCAATAAGAGTTTTCCGGCAAATAGAAGGTCAATAAATTATTTGCCGTAAAAGGATTGAATACCAGGATCAACGCCAACAGACAATAAGCAAACAAAATCCGGTTCTTTTTATTATCCACTACAAACAGGAAAATAAACGCAACCAAAAACAGTCCCATATACTGTCCCGATGCATTGACAGACTCCCAGCTACTCTTGATTAATTGGAAGATTTCAGCCATGGCAGATACCTCCTTCCAATCATAAGTAAAGCAAATATAAATGCAGTCATCGCCGTTAAAACAAATGCAGTCACATTAAGAATATACAGGCATACCAATATCGCTGCTCCTACAGCTGACAAATGTATAACATCCTTTTTCGTTGCATGATATATCCGAAGGCATAATGCAAACACCACCGGCAAGGAAACGGCCAAAAGAATATTGGTCATACTAAGCAAACCACTTCCGATGATACCGGTCATGGAATACATACAATTGCCAAACAATACAAGGATGGCTTCCGCCAGGAAACACAAGTTTCTCTTTTGGGCATCCTCTGCATACAATGCAGTTGCCACTTCCCACAGTGCACATACCACCGGCAGATAACAAATTAAAGGTACCACTACACAAACAGCATTTGCCTGCGAAATACCACTCAAAGACTTGATATAATATGCCATCATGGTAATGGGATTATCATTCATCACCCCAAAGAGATCGATGCGGTTAATGTCAGCCATCATAGTGACCGCCTCCACCGGAACAAATCGCAGATATGCGGTAGCCGCACATAAGAAAATCACACCTGCACACACCAATACCAAAATCTGCTTATAATCCTTTTTCATATTCGCCACAACAGAGCACCCGAGCGGCTTTATGGCTTTTCCTGCCTTCATATAACGAACAATGTATATTGTAAGAAAGGCAATCACTTCAACCACACACAATATCAACACTACTTTTACCGGTAGCATCCCCGGAGCCTGCATCTGTGCTGCCATGGTATGCACCATACTTACAAACACAGCCATATTCAAAATAAATCCGAGAACAATTGTCATGAATACGTTTCTCATAATCATTCCACCACTAACTTCTTTTCACACTCTTTATACAAACGTTGACGGGAGCATCTGTCTTTGTAGAGCAATGCCACACGATACTCTCCCGGATGCAGATCCTCTCGCTTAATGCGACAACTAAAGCCTGAAATCCCCACATTAACCTGTTCAGGCAATATATCTACCACGTCCTGCCTATATCGGTCATGCGGCATTACTTCATATTTCTGTTCATTACTATCAATCAGTATGATCTTTCTTTGATAGCGGCTACTGTCCATATTTAATACATATGCCCAGCCTTCCAGCCAATAGATATCCCTTTCATCTTTTAAATCCAGTTTGCGCTCAAGCCGGACGTGCTCCAACGTCACAGTCAGGCAATTGTTGTGCCATTCCGGCCGGATCTCTCCGCCAAATGACTCAACGGCATTATACGCATTCCTCTGCTCATACGGATATAAATAACTACAGAAGTTCTTACTTTTAAATCCGGCCAGATTGGGATTATGGTAGGGATCTTTCCCCTGCAAATGTGGATGTCTGTCATACACAATATCTTTTTCATGTAACAAACGATCCCACTTTTCCTCTGACATAGCATCATCACCACGACTCAAAGACTCATGATGGTATAATACGACATCATTACGTATCACATTGTGATAGCCGCAATCATGTAAAGCAAAGCAAAAATCCACATCGTTATAAGATACAGCAATATCTTCACAAAAACTGCCAACTTCCTGATATTTATCTTTGGAAACTAACAAACAAGCAGCTGTCACACCAATCATATCGTAAGGAAGCACATTTCTTCCATAATAATAATCGTACGGTTCATCATGTTCTTTCAACAGTTTATGAGCCGGACCAACCCATAAATTTGTGATACCTGCATGCTGGATAATATCCGTATTTGGATATAAAAGCTTGGCACCGACTGCTCCCACACCTTCTACAGAAGCCTGTCCAACCAAGATATCCAACCAGTCCGCATGAAGAATTTCCATATCATCATTTAATAACAGAATATACTCTCCCGTAGCTTTTGCCACACCCAGATTGCACATCTTAGAGAAGTTAAAGGACATAGGTTCATAAATATATGCAAAGTCATACTGTTTTTGCAAACCGGCAATCTTTTCCCGATTCTCTTCACTACTGCCATTATCCACCAAAATAATTTCATAATTGGGATATGCCGTTTTTTGGCACAGGCTACTGATACAAGTTGTCAAGACCCCAACATTATCTTTGGAGGGAATTACAACAGACACCTTCGGTGCATTTGCCGCATCTACATAGGGCACATATTCCGGGATATGATACACGGTATCTGCATGCATCACTTCCTTCATTTCCGCCCGTATACCACGACGCTCAAAAGCCGCCTGCTTACACGCATCGTATTCTGCCTCATAGCCCCAATATGCTGCTTTGTTTACTACTTCCGGCTTCTTGGGGTCTTCGGGTTGATAGTCCTCGCCCACACCATGAAAGAGTACTTCCGGAATATGGACAATAGCTTTGCTTTTCTTTTGCAAAAACTCTGTGTAATATAAAATGAAATCATACGCCTTTTGTCTATCACTACTTTCATCATCCGGTAACGCAGGAACAAAAGTTGCATAAGCTTCCTTTGCCAATTTACGGTTGATAAAGATTACACTTCCCATATAAAAAAAAGATAATAATGTATTGGGACTATAATCCGGCTTAAACCACGCACCATAACGGGCATGCGTATTGACATCCATAATATCTTCATCAGCATAAATCAGACCGGCGTCAGAGTCCGGCTTAAATAATGCACGGTACTCTGTTGTAGGCATGACTACTTCCCCATCACACAAAGAAAGCACAAACCAATCATCGGAAAGAACCATCCTTTTTTTACCTGCCTCATTTTCTTTTATCCACAAGGCATAGGGATCGCTCAGATACTTTGTTGTCTGTGCATAGTTTTTGTGACATTTATTTAATTGGTAATCAAAGATTATTTTTTTCAACGGATTGGACATATCTATACCCTTGCACCTCTTTATAAACTCCATTTTATTATAATCACAAGAGTTCAAAATAGCAATCGAAAAAGAGATGCATACCCAATTTGATATACATCCCCTTCTCTCATCCAATATGCTTTGCAAATTCACTGCAGCGTCTGCACTTCATCCCGGAAAACGGACACACTATCTCTTCACTTGTGTCCATGTTATACTTAATGTGATTATATAAAAGCATTAAAAACTCCATATTGGTAGGTCTCTTGGCAAGATTACATTCACCAAATATCTCCCGCATCAGAGTTTCATTGGCTCCTTTCTGCCAAATGGCAGTAATCACATTTCTCATATCCCTTTCCACACAACGTCCGGATGTATTATGTTCTTTTGCTACATCCACATACAAAATCTTTGTCATTGGTAAAAAAGCTTTTTCATTCTGCTTAATGTATTCAATACATGAAACGATGTACGCACATCCTTTGTACATCTTATACATTCCCAGTTCCTTCAGAATCCCCTTAACCTGTACCTGGTAATCCATTGCTTTTCTCCATTGTCATATTATTTCCGGCATATATACAACAGATTAATTATGCTTGTTCCCCCACCTCATCCGGCACAAAACTGATAATCTCTTCAATCTTGCATTGAAAGATTTTACAATAACGATTAATACTATTAAGCGTAAAGTTGTGACCCATTTTCAATCTGTGTATTTCTGCCGGATTTAGATTATACTCATTTTCCAAATCATAGGTTGTGATGTTTTTCTCTTTCATCTGTCTCCAAAACGGTTCAAATGATATCATAGTACTCTCTCCTTTATCTTAAGAAAAATATCATATTTTACAACTAAATGTAAGTTACATATATGTACATTATATTATTTTATTTTGGTATATGTTGTAAATAGTTACATACAAAAAAAGAAGAATAGAAAGTCCCATTTTACTGTGCACGGATTAGGGACTTCTCTATTCTTCTAGGCATTTGCAAATGCCCATATGTATTATAACACATTTCTTTTCATATCACGAGAAAAATTTTGTCGATTTTTCACGACCAATATCTGTTGAATCATTCCCTTATAAGGATTACACTATAATTGTGTGAAAGGGGTATATATAGTGTGCTCCAAAAGAGCTGCATACCAAATTTGGTATGCGGTTCTTTTTCTTTATAAATGCAGAAAACATATCCTTTAACTGCACAATAAAGATTTTGACCGCCACTTCCCGACCAAATAATAAAAAAGTATGTGTATGTTCCACCTTTAATTTCATATTTATAGTGTAGCAATTGCATTATACTTTTTCGACAAAATATGCAAAATATTTTCTGTGTATTTTTGTCACCCGCTGAATTCACTTTAAATTTATTTTCAATATACACTTTACTTAATCAATCTGTATTCTCAACATAGCCCAATATCCTACATAAAATTCCTGCTTATACTTTAAAATTGGTTTGAGACTTTGAGGACGTCTTAGCACAAATTCTTCCAAGGAGTCCGCTTTCTTTAATGCGTGGCATATGTGATACCGCACTTTACTTCTCCAATGAATATAATCTTCCCACGGAACATTATCCTTTTCCTTCTTTCTAATTTCATTAAGCAATCTATCCACCTGTTTAGAAGCATTATGTAAATATGTCCAATCAACCATAATATTGAATTTCTGAAACCGGTCTTCTATAATCAATTCTCTTACGGTTGCTTTATACAGATAGAGCATAAACTGTTCCTCAGAGGACATAGCTTTGATAAGTGCATTTTCATATTTCATATATCTTCGTTTTTTTTCCGCCGTGGAATCTGCCATTAAAGAAAATGACATTATGAAAAGCAAAAAGCCTATTGCACCGCCAATCCATGCAATCCAATGTTGGATTTCTAAAATTGTCACTATATAAAACAACACAAACGAAAGCATGCCTATCATCCAAAATATTAACCATACAGATGTCATTTTGTACCATTTAGCCTTTCTTATGCTCTTAACAGCATCAATAAATCGTATCCCCCACAAGAACATAAATGAAGGCATAAAAATAATTACATGTGCTAATATCAATCCCAGATTTAACGTATTATCCTCTCCATAAAGGTCTTTATGAAAGAGTAATACAACACCGATTGATAGCCAATATAAAACAATTGATACAATTAAATTATTATCCGTCTTGACCTCTTCTTTACTACGTTCCCAGTCAAATTTCAAAAGTAGTGACAAGTATTCCTGCATGTGTTTTTTTCCTGTTTGAAATGCTTTTGTACCAGTTTCTATACTATGCATTTCTTTCCATATGTGTTGATCCTGCAAGATATCCAATTTCTCATCTTCCGGATATTCGCCATCAGCACAACAACCATAACTATTCAGATTAACCTTTAATTTTGCAAATATTTTTTTGCATTTCTTTCCATAAGAAGAGCACTTTTCTAATTCTATTGCACACTTCTTTATTTCTTTTCTCCACTCACTTCTTTCTGCAGTTATGTACTGTAATTTATTGTTTTTGTTTTGGACTATCATGTTGATAATTGCTACAATAACTGCTGATGATAAAATAAGGTTTAATATATCTATAAAAAACACCTCCTATACTCTAATGTATCATAAATTTATAATAGATTTATGACCGTTTTGCCTCCTATATAGTTATTGCATGATATAAAATTTTAACACATATCATATTGTTCCGACGACAGTTGTCAAAAAAAGACAGTTTTTCGACAAAATTGGTATAAATATCCAAGACCAGCATAAATAAAGGATCAAATTATCATTTGATCCTTTACATTCCTAAAGACTTCTTTTATTTTGCAAAACAATTTATTACGCAAACATTTCCTTCATCTCAGCCACAGTCACTTCCATCTCTTCTGCTGCTTCTTCGATAGTCATTCTTCCCTTCTCTACCCACTTTTTCAGCAGTCCAAGGCGTCCTTGAGATATTCCTTGAGATATTCCTTGAGATATTCCCTGCGTAATCCCCATCTGGATTCCACGCTCAATTCCTCTCTGTTCTATAGTATCCAATACAATACACATATTCACCTTTTCTCCTTTCTCTACCATACCTTTTATTTCTTCTGTTAACAGTTCTTCGTATCTCTCATCTTTAGTGAATACCCTGAAAAGGTCTAAAACCTCCTCAACATGTTTGATTGCCTGTTGTTCATGAGCCAAGACATCTACTTTTCCCAACCGGCACATTTTCAGATATTTTGCCACCAGTCTAAAATATCCCGTCTCTGCTCCTTCAACTTGCCACATTCAGCCTTGTATACAGACCCAGTGGGACCTGCCTCCAAACCATCTTCATCCAAATACTTTTCACCAAACACCAGCACATTATACATCCCCAGATTGGTCTTAGTGTTCTCCTTGCAGTACGCATCCCTCCTGCTCTTAAATTGTATTGTTTGAATTTAAAAGCACGAATCTAAAGATGCCCTTGGGCAAGAAGACAGAAGCACAACTGCGCTAAAGAAAATCAGAAACATATGCTTTTATAAAAAGTAACACATCCCAAAGGATGTGTCAATGTATTTTTATGAATGGTTTTTCGTTTTGTTCCAGTTGCTTTTTCCTGTTCTTTTAAAAATTAAAACTTAACTTTCTTACATTTAATTCCACATATATTTTTTTATAGGTAATATAATAAACAGATCACTCTGAATATCAATGAATGTGAAAACTTATAAAATAACAAGAATCACTCTAATACCTACTAAAATGTGCTCTTATTAGACGTCTCCGAACTTAATATTGCATATTTTTTTGAAATAATCGCAATCCTTAATTAACACATCATATTTTCCATGTGCGAGCAGTTTCCCATCCTTCATAACAAGTATTTCATCATATTCTCTAATTAATTTACCCGAAAAATTATGTGAAATGAATACGACAGTTTTGTCTCTGAATCCAAGCGCTAATTTTTCAATCTCATACGCAGTTTCTATATCAAGAGTAGACACCACTTCGTCAAAAATAAGAAATTTAACTGATTCTATAAGGCTCCGCGCAATTTCAATTCTACGCTGTTCCCCACTGGAAATATTTCTACCCTCATCGTCAATAATCTTATTCATTTCAAGTTCAACATGCGCTGCTGAGACAGCTTCTTCAAACTTTTGATTCTCAATATCTCTGAAGAGAAGGATATTATCTTTTACCGAACCCGAAAAAACAGATACACTTTCATTTAGATAAGATACTATATTACTCAATTCATTATTAGACAACTCCAAAACATCTTTATCATTGAGCATTATTTTGCCATCACAGTCTTTAAACCATCTTTTTAATGCTTTAAAAATAGAACTTTTTCCAGATCCATTAATACCTACCACTAAATATTTTTTACCCGTTTCAAAAGTAAATGAAAAGTGATTTATAATAATCTTATTTCCAATTTCTAGAAATAAGTCTTCAAAGGTTATATCCCATTTCTGTTCATTTATAACCAAATTTGAAATTCCTATTGGAATATTTTTTTCTTCAACTATCTCATCTGGTTTAGTTGCCATTTCAAGTTTTTTTACAATTTCGTTTACAGAACGAACAGAATTAATATTAATTATTATATTTTGCAAAGGCAATGCCAAGTCTGCGGCAAATGCTTGTGCCGCAAAAACTGTACCAATTAGAATTTCACCTTTGATTACTAACATTAATCCAAATCCAACACCAATAAATTGCATAAACCAAGCAAGAAGTTGTCCCACATTATTAGCAAGCGTCAAAGAATACTCAGCTTCAAATTTTGAGTTTTCAGTTTCATTATTAATCGTATCAAATCTATCAACTATATTATCTTCAATAGAATAGTTTTTAATTGTTGGATATGCAACAATACACTCTTTTATTTTTTGTGTAAATAATGATATTTTATTTGAAAAAATTAAATTTTTTTCATTTAATTTTTTTGAAAAAAAGATAGGAACAAACATTGAAACTACTCCGAAAGCCAAAATCGCACATGCCAATTCTACATTCATAACTATAAAAGATGTTCCCATTATTGCAATAGAAAGAAACCCAGAAATTAAACTGATTATTTGATTATAAAATCTGGTTTCAAGTATCGCAATATCATTTGTAAACAAAGAAATATACTCCCCACTTGAATTACTAGAAAAGTTTGCAGTATTCAGCTTTAGTAAGGAAACGAATATTTCGTGTTTTATATCTTGCCTCGCATTACATATGAACCTTGCTTTTAACACACCCGCTACAAATAATACAATTCTTTTTATCATCCACAACAAGAATCCAATTGTAAGCAGGCGCAAAACTAGAAATTTATCTATGCCCGGTTCTGCCGAGTTAAAGATTTTTTGAAGCAAAAAATTTAATATCGAATTTAAGACAGGCTCAATAACCATTAAACAAAAAATAATTATGATATACCCTTTATATTTTATAAGTCTTTTAAGCACTAACCCCACCTAAATTCTTTCTTTATTCATATACTTTTAGTTAACAATTGCATCTTCATTAGACTAGTCTTAATAGGCATCCAACTCTCTTGATTATGTTTCATTTCTCTTATGGTTTCATATATTACTGCATCTGCTGATTTAAGTTTTTGTTCTAGTTCATCTTTAGATAAATCACATAGTCCGCAAAGCATTTTGAATACTTTATCTTGAAAGTCAATTTGTCGCAAAATGCTCTCTCGCAATACAGGTTCTTTACACTGTTCACATATTTCCAGAGTTAATTTAATTCCCATTTCCTTAACATTATGTAATTTATGTTTAGGATCATTGGAATCTCTTACAGTAATAATTTGATCCATAAGCGTTCCTTGTGTCATTCCCTGACCAAATAACCTTCCTATTTCATCTATCGAATTTTGATTGTCCTCCAATAAACCAAAATATCTCTTTAGTTCCTGTTTCTGTTTACGTTTTTCATTAAAATTGCTTGCAGCTATTCCAAACAGAAATGCAAAGAATGCTCCGAAAAATGCTCCGATTAGCGTTTCAAAGATATTAACAAGATCCATTTTATACCCCCATAAAACATTTTAAATTATAATAAGAAAATTAATTAGTATTATCATTTTTTTTAAGTTCCCAGATATATCCTGTATCTGTTTCGATAAAAGCGATTTCTGTATTAGAAATAATATGTAATATCATAGTTTTATTTATTGCAGAAATAAAAATCTGATTTTCGTTCCAAACATAATCCAGCGTCGCCACAGGGGATTCGTCTTCTCCATCATAATCATACATTATTCCGTTCTCAAAAATGAGATATTCGTTAGCATAATTTTCATCAGAATCACGATAAACAACATCCCATCTTGCGTCAACAATGGATGTATCAACTTCTACATTATTCACATCTTCGTTAAAATAACGTATTAAGCACATATAAGTATCAGCACTTTCATACAGGCGTATATGATTTTGTGATCTACTATCAACAGTGTACTTTCTCGAAATTTCAGGCAAATGCATTAACATAGAAGAATCAATTGTGAAATTGCTACTTGCATAAGGGTCCTTATTTCCATCCCGATATGCATTTGCTTGACCATTTGAAAAAATCATAAACTCATTTTCAACAAGTGTGGCAGTGCCATTGTTTACATATGTAACTACTTTCCATGTACCTTCCACATCTAAAGTTTGATTCGCAATTGTATTATCCCCAGAAAAAGCGAATAAAACTAATATCGAGAGCATCACCGCAAGCACAATGCCACCTACAACATAAACAAATTTCTTCTTCATAAAAGTCTCTCCTTAATTCCTTAAATTACATACAATTTTTTATATAAATTGTTGTCTTCATTCATAGAAATTTTATATTTTCGTTTAAATTACACACATCAACACAAACAGAAATATGTATGCTATAATTCCTATAAATAATAATATTCCAGAACCAACAACCAATCTTTCGACTAGAGATATGGTATACTGTCTAATACGAGTAGTATTGTTACAACCTTGAATGCTTTCGCACAAATTTATCCCCCTCTTTTCCTAACTATAATTTTCATTTATGTTTTTTGTCTTTTCCGATTATTTTATATCATTATGTTCATCTTAACGTATTTCAATCTTTTTTTGCGCATTCTGTCAAAAAAAGACATTTTTTCGACAGAATTTGTATTTATGGTAAAAATATACACTAAAAAAGGAGCAAATTTGCTCCTTTCTTAGTAACTATTAAAATTTCAAAATAACACTAGACAAACAATTAGTGCCTTGTTTTTCCTTCTCATATATTCAATCTGCCTCCATAATCCAATCAGCCCTCCTAGGTATATTATACAAGACTTGCTAAGAATGACAAGTTATTTTTTAAATTTCCATTCTATAGCGTATGTATAATTCATATTGGCCACATCAGGTGAATATTCATAACATATTTTATTTTCTTCGGATAATTGACCTTGTAAAATTTCTTTTTCCACCTGTGTCTTCATTTCCAAATCTGCATAAACAGTCTTTACAACCTCCGTAATGATATCTTTTGGAACAATTACACGTAATTTCAAAGTATTTGTTTTATTTTTTACCATATGTGCAAAATACGGCTCCATTACCTGCTTCTCATCTTTGACAACAGTAGTCGTCTGATATTTAAAAACTTCATCTTTTTTTCGCTTGTTACCAAGTACTATGTCATACTTATATGGGGTTGCGTCCATATTCTTTTCATATATCTTAATATCCGGATCTGTATTTTCCATTACAAGCTTTGTACCCATATAAGTACTTCCTGTCCATAAAATCTTTTTGGGTATAATCTCCAATTCTTCTTTTTGACTAATCGCCTCGACAGTTCGTATGCTCTCAATATTATTTCGGCCATCTATAAACCTTATTTCGGCTTCCATCTTATCATATACAATATCCCCATATTCCAGTCCTCGGGACTCATCTCCCCCCTTAACAACATTTTTAATATTTACTTCTGTTACCATTTCCAATTCGTCTTTTATCGGTATTCTGGGTGAATAAAAATCTAAATATGCAGCACCAATAGCTCCATAAAACAGCGTCATCGTCGGATTCCCCTCTTTACCAAATGTCAGAATGTGCGACTTGGAAATACCAGGATACGGGTCAATATAATATATTTTCTTAATACCCAGTTGATAGGCCTTTTTTGCACACAATTCACAAGGACTTGCTGTTGAAAAAAGACACCCTCCACTTACCTCTGTACCTCCATATTTTGATATCTGTAAAAAAGCATTTTCTTCTGCATGTAGTGCACGTGTGTATACTTGATTTTTTTCATCCTTCATTCCGTTATACACATCTTTAAAACAAAACGCCATTGGTCTCCCTTGAGTTTTATCTTTCATCTTGGTGTTCAGGCGGTTCATGGTTTCACTAAACTGTTTGTCCTCTATTTCAAATTGACTAAAACTCTCTGTATCCTTATTTTGACAATACCCACATATATCTCTAAGATTACAAGAAACTTGCCCCTTTGGCACATCATTCCAACCTACGGATTGTATCGAAAAATCTTCACGTGTCACAACTGCGCCAACCTGTCTTGATAAACATCCCGAATTATATTTTGCATTATATGCCAACTGCATACATCTTTCCAAATGAGTTGGTGTCACTAATCCCGGATGTAATATTAATGCCACATATTTAACAAGCTGACTGGTTAATTCATAATATTTATTTCCTGTTGCCCCCGGATTGTAGATATGAATATCTGCAATTTCCAAACATCCTTGTATATTTTGATGATAAAAAACTTCCTCCGGTTTTTTCATCTTCTGTGGATATTCAACCGCATCTAAGTTATTTAATTCTTTACTATTTAAACCAGCCAGTCGTTTTCTACGTTCTTCATCATCTGTGCTAATCGCCATCATATAAAAAGACTTGTATTTATCCCTAAAAAATAATGCTTCATACGGATTTCTCAGTGCATCAATGCAAATTCGGACAGATTCTTTTTCTCTATTACTGTCACATACAATTTTAATCACTCTATCAATCCTTGTAACAAATTTTCTATATTTGTCCTCTACAAATACATCATCAAAGGGATTACCAGAACACCTGATATTATTACCCATTTGTTGCATCAAGAAAGTATATAAATGATATTGTTCCTGATGCTTTCCGAGCATTTTATTACTTTTAATTTCAAAACAAGTAAACTCTTCCAATGCATCTTTTAATCTGTTTTTATATTCTTTGATTTCTTTTGTATAGAAGTGATAATATTCAGCAAGATTGCTTTGAATATAATCATCGCTCGTTTTTGAATCTAATTTTAATTCAGAAACTTTTTTAAACATATAGTCAATATTTTCCAATACTTGTTTTAACTTACTATCTTTATCACCAATACTAATTGTTTGCCCATTATTTTCGGCGGTAATTTTTTCAATATATTTTTGAAATCCCTCTTTACCAAGTTCTAATGCTGCTGCCAAAATCAAGCTACTTACTTCAATTGTGATAAATCCCTTCCAGCGTTCCAGTTGGCTCATAAATTTATATATAACGCCTTCTTTTCGTTCCTCTGCATTATTATAGTTATAATGCAGAGGATCACGAATATCCAAATCCGTAAAATCTTCTTTGCTTAATATTTCAGCCACCTTAGAACAGCCTGCTCCCGTTCTTCCAGTTAAACCTAAAATAATTAGTTTTTCTCTTCCTTTGTACATCTCGTTAACTGCATTACTTAATTTCATATTAATACCCTGCCACCTCTTTTAATATAACTTTATCCCCTCATTAAATCATGCTTTAGATAAAATTGAAATTTTAACTTTTTTATTTAAAAAGATTATTATATTATCCATTACTCTTAACTAAACATCATAGTGAAATACTTTAACACCTAGCAAACATACGTTTTTAATTCTTCTATTTCTACCTTTAACCGCCTTTAAACCAATGTGCATAAGAGTTAAACTCTTTTTCTCCATATATATTTTTTCTATAATCTCAGTATCACAAGTCCATTATAGGCACTCTATCTTTGGCATTTTCATTAATAATAATATAAATATCCGAATTAATAGTTCTTTTGTTTAATTTTATTAATTTTATAATAAACTCTAATATATCTCTTTCATCTTTTTGAATTCCTGCTGCGCCTGCACCTATTAAAGGTATTAATAAAGGGTTTCCTTGAGATCGTTTAGTATTATATATAAGTAGTTTCATTAATACCGACACATATTCAAAATCTGTTACATGTGCATGTAAATCTTTATCAAATTTCGTTAATGCCAACAAAAAAAATGTAACTCCATTTTCGGCAGGTATTTCAACTATTGTGCCCGCATTATATCTCTTTAAGTTTCCCTTTCGTTTTTGTTCTTCATCGAGTTTCTCAAACACAAAATTTCCATCTGCTAATTTTCTTTGAATTTTTTCATTTAATTCTCCTTCTCTATGTGAAGAATTCAATTTTTGTACAGCCTGTCCATGTAACGTCCTACTTGAAATCAGATCGTCATCCACTAGCGTATCAAAACATCTATTTACTGGAATTACGATATTTCTTTTCCTCTCTTTTTTAGCTAATCCCTCTGTTGAAAATAAATCACCATATTTTACATATACACCATAGCCACCATTTAGATTTAAGACTTTATAACATTTCCTACTACAAGTATATGCCCCACATATGAAGAAAGTCATAAGCCATATACCAAATAAAATACTAACACTTATACTAATTTTTTTAATTGTGCTAAATCCACTATTAATTATCTCATTTAGCGGTACAAATACCCCAATTAAACTAATTATTGAAAAAATCGCACTAGTATATACAAATGTTAATTGATTAATATATCTTATATTTAAAATTAATTTTTTCATATGTTACCCTTTTCCATTTTTTGATATATGACAAACAATATGTTTTTATCTAATTTGCTTTTTTACAACATATCGTCCATTATCTAAATAGTTCTTGATATATAATGATAGACTTTTGTCATCAACTCATTATGTGCTGGAAAATTACTTGCTTTGGCACTTTCACCTCCCGCAAAAGCAGACGCATCCATAGCATATAACTCCATAACATCTTCAAAAACCCCTAAATATATTCCATCAACATCTTGAGCATAATTTTTCAGTGAAAATTCTTGGATACTACATATTTTTTCACTTGCAATGAATACACCACATAATATAACTAGTTCATTGGACATTTCATTGTGAAATCCTCCAAATATTTTAACTGCTTTTGAAGAAACTTTAATGCCCATTTCTTCCTCAAGCTCCTTAACAACCGTATCAATGGGGTCAATCATAACAAATTCATCATTTACTCCTACGTGACCTCCAGCTCCCAACAGCTCTATTACCGGATGCTCAATGCTACCATCCCAACCGCCAACGCGCCGATTCATTATATAGAGAATAGTCCCTTCCGCAATATCTTTATAATCTTTTTTATTTGATATCCACATTTTATCGTATTCTGTTTTATCATATTTTGTTTGTTCTACTAGTTGGATAATATTTTCAATGTTTTTCTTTTTCACCTCTGATAGCAACACACATTGTACACTAATATGTTGAGGTATAGGAAATATACTTTCTGCATATGTGCGCGGCGACAATATATTAGTTTTAACAAACTTTAAATTTGTTGCATCTTGAATTTCAATTATTCTAAGTAAATCCTTTTTCTTTATATCACATTTGTCTCCCAGTCCCTTTGTAGTTATCATATAGTTATCAGACATCAATACCTCAACGTCTGAAGGTAATAATAGTACCTCCTTTTTATGAGCTAGACCAGCCTCTACAGACTGTACTCGAATGAGTTTTCTTAGTCTTTCTGTTGCAGATTTATTGATCATTCTATTTCCTCCTTATAGCACTCTTATATTTCTAACCAATCAGTTCCCGATGTATCAACCATACATCCCGCAGTTTGCAGTCGTCTTGCTATAGCATGGCGTTGCATTACATCCCCATCATATTCCAAACAATTAAAACCATCTATATCACTTATTTTCCTCTGTTTTTCTACTTTCCTAACAATAAGTGTTCGATTCGGATTGATGCCAAATGCTATCCCCGCCTCAAATACAACGTTAAGGCGTGGTTGTGAACAAAGTATTATATCGCTTTCGTCGTCATTTTTTTGACAATAAATGTCTTTAACTTTCCCCTCATCATCACCTGACATTAAAACGATTACTGCTTGTGCTAATTCAAAGCCTTTGCTAATTATTTCATATGTTGTTGGAGTCGCCTTCCCTGTTTTTGTCACCACTTGTTCCCACTCCAACGGTTGTAAAGATAGTGCTCTTAACAAATTAGCAACTTTTAACTTGAATTCTAAATCTCTACCATGAACAATAAAAACTTTTCTAGTATCCGACATTTGACACTCCTCCCTTTGAAATAATTTCTCTATACTCATATTGTTAATATAATATGTCACCGCAAATAATGTTAGTGCAGTTATCCAATTCCACCTTTTTCCATACAAATAAATGCCCTTACAACTTTGATAAATATTATGTAAAACAGTTTTTAATACTAATTCATGGTGATATCTCGAATTCTCTGGTAGATGACTATTCATCACAAGCATCCAAACCGGAACATAATGTATAAAATCTCTCGGCGTTTTTCCATCTTCTCTTACAACCTGTTCTTCTGTATACCCCTTGCCACATTGTTCCTCCGTGAATCTACTCATAATTTCTTCAAGTATGGTACGTGCCTGTTTTTTTACAACTCTAGTAATATTTTTATTTACCGGAAGAATAAGAATAGCATAATACATTAAGATTGCCGATATATACTGAGTTTCAATTTTATCCCAAATACGTTTATCTGTAATAGCCGTTAATATATTATTTATACTTAAACTTACCTCCAAGTGTTCCTCCTGAGTTAATAAATGATACGATGTATCAAATGAAAGAATTAATACATAAGTCAACAATGCATATGACATGGCGACAGGAGACCATTCTTTTAATCCTGGGCTATAATAATATAAATAATCTGCGTCTTTACATTTAGCCAAAAAAACTATAGCTTTTTTTACTTGACAAACTATATCTGAACTTTTATCAATCAACTTGTAATTTAAAATCAATGCCCATATTGAAAAACACGTTGACACAGTATTTCCTTTTGAACTGTTAATCGTGGTGTTATCACAATAAGCGGAACCTGTAGCCCAACCACCAGAAACCAACTGTGTTCTTTGTAAATATTTAATCCCTTTATGTAGTATTTTATCATAATCCTCAGGTAATCCAGTTATACATAGTTGATGTCTAACAGAAATTAGTGCAACTAAAACTTCTGCTGTATTTAGCGGATTGGTTTCCTTATTTTTCCCCGGTTCTGAATCCCATCCACCTTCATCTGTTGAACCATTTAATAAATATTTTATTAATTCTAATATCATGTTCGATTCAATCATTGCGTAACTCTCCTCTCTTCTTGTCTCTACCTCAAAGTTTTTTTAATTATATCATTAACTCTTTTGCTATTCTTGAGCCTGTCAAAAAATGACACTTTTTCGACAAAATTTGCCACTTTTAAATATTCCACTCCATATTAGAATTCAATTAGTCAGCCAACGAGGTAAGGAAAATGTATCTTTTTTCCACAAAAAAAGACCGGCACCAAAAGTGCTAGTCTACTAAATATGTTTACAACAAATTCTTCCCGAATCCTTTACCCAACTAATGTCCTAATGTTATAATTAAACAAAATGAATGGAATAAATAAAAGAATGAATAAAAAACGAAACTTCTCTCTTGATCTCATACGATGTCTTTGTGTGATTACTATCATTAACTTTCATTTCTGTACCGCACTTAGCAATACAGATTCCGTGTTTTACGGCTATGCCAACGGCGGCTGGGGAAGCGTGGCTACGACCATGTTTTACCTTATATCCGGCTATGTCATGATGCTGTGTCATCCACAAGATATCGATTTAAAACAGTTTTATAAAAAACGGGCACTTGCCATATTCCCGATTTTGCATTTAACATTCCTTTGCGGATATCTGTATAACTCCATCAAACAAAATAATTTTTTATATGGCGGCTCTCCTTGGCGATTCGTATTCAGTTTCCTTGGCATTGACGGATATGCCTCTATGTATGGTATTCAGACTTATTATATCATCGGTGAATGGTTTACCGGTGTTATTCTTGTGTGCTATCTTGTGTATCCATTGTTGAACTTTTTACTCAGAAAATATTGTCTGCCGTCTACAATTATCATTATGGGTACTTATTTTGCTAATATTGTATTCCCATTATCAAAAATATCCCCCGATGCAAGTATTAGTACCGGCATTTTACTTTTCTGGCTGGGTATGTTGACTTACAGATATCAAACCCAACTCTTAAAATGGAGAAAAATAATAATCCCCATCACATTGTCCCTTATTGCACTGATTACCATGGTAAAATTACCATTTTATCAGTTACCTTGGAAAAATGTACTGGGAATTAGTATTTTTTCAGTATTATATTTATCCTTAAACAAGATCGAACCCTCCAAGTATATGACTAGTCTTATCAGATATGTGTGTAAAATTTCTTATCCTATATATCTGTGCCATCATATGATACTCAATATTTGTGTTGCACAAATAGCGCCGAATACGTTAAGGGCAGAACTCCTCACTTTACTGTTTATATACATATGCATTTTGATATGTTCAAGCTTGATATATGTTATAGCCCAGAGACTTCTTAAACTAATTATTGCATGATATTAGATTAGTATACTCTTTCTATTTAAAAATTTTATAATTGGTACGTGGATAAGTAATAATCCTATAGTCTTTTCAATCGCTAATAATATAAATTGAAGAATTACTAGTACTGACTTATGCTTAGTGACTTATTACCTTCTTCACATAATTCCCCATCGACATCATAATACTGCTTATCCACAACAGTTCCACTTTTATCACGTCTATATACAATACTTGCATAGCCCCAGTTAGTATTCACGGGGTTACCCGCCATATCTAAGTATGTTTCTTTTATTTTTTCCCCTTTTTCATTATATTCATAACTAATTCCAGCATATCCTGGAGTCAAATATACCATCTGGTCACTTTTATCATAATAAAATACTGTATGCACTAGTCCACTTTCATTATAAGTATATTGCTCAATGCTATATCCCAAACTATCAGTTCTTATATCGCCATTCTCATCACATAAATAGCTACTGCAAATTTGCTCTAAATCATTATACTCATTTACTATACCATCATATCCGTAACATTCATATACCAGATAATTTTGAGCTTCAAGCCATGGCATATAGCCTTTAATTGCAAATGCATCATAAACACTATCTATCTTCGGCACTACAACATATCCAATACCCTTCATACAACATCTTTGCATAATATAGTCCACATCCGGGTAGTAACTACTTATCTGTATGGCTAACTCGTGCGCACTGTCTCTGCCATACGCTAAATGCATCGAAGCATCATATTGCCTAATATAATTTACCAATGACCACGGGACTGCTACAGTTGCATCTGTCTCCTCTTTACTGATTGTATCGCAAATATAGATTACATCATTTGGGACTTTCAATAAATTCTCTGCCTCTACAACCCATTCTTGATTATATATGAATTTCCCAGAACTCATAATAACAACAAGTCCTAACAAAACCACTCCCATTTTACGCATTTCATCTTTTATACCGGAAAGTCCTATAATCAGCGCATATGCAATCACAAAAAAAATCGGTATTAACGAAAACTGTCTACAATAATATGCCACCACAGATCCCCACACATAATTGCCCAACTTAATTGTCACAGGATTCATTAATGCTACATACACTAACAGTGGATACCAGAAAAATACTCTTTTTATCCAGACATTCTTCTCCAATCGAAATATAACAAGCAATGCTATTAAGAAAAACAATTGGTATATTACATCCTGTCCCCAAAATGTCAACCAAATATCTTTTATCTGTAACAATGTGCTGTTCATATATTGTCACCTCATAATTAAATACACAACCCCTATACCAAATGGATAACTCCATCCCCACAACATGTATAGTATATGTTTCCAGCATCGTTCTTTACTTAACAATGTAAGGAAAATTATTATTCCCATAACCGCCATCATAGTTATAATGCCTCCAAGAGACATGGAAACGGATGCGACAGAACATATCAAAAAACTAATGCCGTATGTGTAGTGATAGTTTTGTTGTAGTGCTTCTATACACATATACAACAATAACGGCAAAAAAAAGGTTGCTAAAATTGCTTTACCTTGCCATATGGGGCCTAATAATCTAAAGGTCACCGAATACATAGAATAGAAACCGTATATATATAAGATGGAAACTAATATCATAAAAATCATTCTATTTTCTATGTTGCTAAATATTTTTGTCGATAGCATATATACCGCCAAATAAGATAATAGTAAAAGAAATACCGGATACACTGTGTGCGCTATAAGCGTTACGGGTAGACCGCATATTTTAGCCAAATAAGCAATAAACCAAATATTTGTTTGCAACATATATTTAGGACCATTTTGTATAGCATAATTTCCTAATGCATTTGTCATTCCAATCTTATCATTATAGACAGCTGCATTCGAAAAACTGATATAAATATAATCATCTGCAGCATTATATGTCATATCACTTACAACAGTCTTATACACCTGATAAAAGACAAGACCAATTGCCATAATCACATATATCACTGCATATTTGCTGATCATACTCTTTCTAAACTCACGTTTAAAAACATCAATATCAGTTAATACCAATTTATAACCCCCAATTATGCTTAATATTGCTATTGCAACTATCAAACAACTGTATATTTGGCATAAAACCGTAAATGACCACTGATATATCCAAAAAGGAATGCATAATAGATGCCACAACGACCACATAAATAGTATTGCCATTATATAGCACATACCTATATTTTCAAATTTAACAAATCTTCGAATCGAAGTAGCCATGCTCATCGGTATAATCAACATAAACAATATAAATACAACTAGACCCATAATCCCCCTCTTGCTTCACCTTTCACATATACTATCATTGCCACTCCACCAATAAATCTTTTCTTATTTTTTATTTCTAATACGATTTATCATTTCAACTAATAATTCTTCTTTGCACAATAAAAGTACAATAAAATATGTTGTAAATATTAACAGAGTTTTTAAAATTAAATCTAGGACAATATTATTAACATATGCCCCTTTAAACAAATACATTATTATTAATGTAATAAACAATGCTATCATTTCCTTGTAATAGCTAAACAAAAACTTGATGTCAGTCACTTCTACATATCTTCGATTAAACTCTACAATCAATAAAAGCATAAAAACAAAACTCGAAATAGTTGTCGCTCCGACAACTCCGTATATCCCCCATTTTTGAACCAACAAAACAGATAATGTGATATTCAATATAACCTCTCCCACACTGTTTATCATAGGTTTTCTTGTGTCTCCATATGCGTAAAATGCTCTGGTCAGGACACTTTTTATTGTTACCGGAACAACACAAAAAATATATGCAACTAAACCTTGTTGCGTTTGAATAAGTGCTGTTTCTGAAAAATCACCATAGCCATAAACAATCGACACAATATCATAAGAGTCATAAATTGTCACCAATATAATTGGGATACAAACAACTACTACCAACTTATAAATAGTTCGTAAGACTTTTTTGATGTATTCTATATTTCTTTGGCAAACTGCATTTGACAACTCCGTAAACATAACTGTCGAAAGAGGTACATTAATAAGCGTTGATACAAATTGATATAATATAGCTGAATACGATACTGCCGTAACTGCACCAACGGCCACAGATGACAGTAACGCCCTATCCACAACCTGATTTACTTCAACCGTCGCTTGACTTAATAAAATAGGAAGAGCTTGTATCATCAAAATCTTTACAGATTGATCTCTAATTCCATATTTCGTAGTTATTGATGCATACTTATGTCCTCGAACATATAAAATCACAAATTGCGCCAAAAAAGAAAGTGGAACTGATATAACCAAAGCCCACACACCTATAATATCGGCCAAAAGAATTGTAATAACTATTAATACAATACTGTTGATAATAGACGAAAGGTTTGAATACCCATATATTCCTTCCGCATTGAGCATATTCTGATAAAACGATACTAGCAACGAAAAAATATATCCCAACAATAAAACTCTCAAATACTTTATTGTCAAAAAATACATTTCTCCAACATATCCCGGAGCAATCATTTTAACTATAGCAGGTGCAATTAATTCTAATAGTATTACAATAGCTAAGGACACAAATAGTAAGATTGTCAGTATACGTGAACTAAATTTGCTAAGTTCTTCTCTATCCTCTGCATTCTTTTTTTGTATATATAGTGGAACAAACGCAACTGCTAGTGCCGTTGTTAACATATAAAAAATATTAGATACAACTCCATTTGCAATATTGAAAGCATCTGTAAAATCTGTCGCTCCAAAACACGCAGCTTGTACAATTGTTTTAAAAAATGCAATGCCTTTAGACACTAAAGAAAGAATAAATACCAATCCAACCGATTTAACAACTTTACTCTTCATGACCTCACCACTATAACTCTCTCTATTTTGGATATTTCCTTTATCCATCATTTAATTTCGTCACATAATGCACTTACCACTATATCAACATCGGATTGTGTCATATAAGGATGCATAGGCAAACTAAGTACCTTTGTGCACAATTTCTCAGTAACCGGACAATTTACCATAGCACTGTCAGTTCCTTCAAAAGCCCCTTGTAAATGCATGGGTTTCATGTAATAAACCATGGTCGGAATTCCCTGTTTCTTTAGATTATCTTGAATACCCTGTCTCTCTACTGACTCAGGTAACTGTATGGTATATTGTGCCCAGCTACTGGTATACCCTTCTTTCACATAGGGTAAAAGTATTTTTTTATCTAAACCGTTTTTAATCAATGCCTGACTATACCATTGCGCCACTTGATTCACATCAGCAACTTCATATTCACGAAAAGCTTTTAATTTCACTTGCAATATCACAGCTTGCATAGTATCTAAGCGACTATTTAAACCAATACGGATATTGTTGTATTTATCATCGTCGGCTTTCCCATGTACCGCGTAACTTCGAATCAAATCTGCCCACTCATCATTATCTGTAAATATTGCTCCTCCATCACCATAGCACCCCAAGGGTTTTGCTGGAAAAAAGGATGTGGTCGATATATCTCCAAAAGAACATGCCCGCTTTTCGCCAATAGCACCACCAAACCCCTGCGCTCCATCTTCTAATAAGTACAGGTGGTATTTGTCGCAAATCGCACGAATCACATCATACTCAGCAGGTTGTCCAAATAAATCTACTGCTATAACTGCCTTAGGTGCATATTTCCCCTTTTGAATCACCTTGCAAATTGATTCTTCCAATTTAACCGGATCCATATTGTAAGTTTTTGCATCTACATCTACAAAGATACAGGTTGCACCTTCACCAGCCGGACACTCACCACTGGAAAAAAAAGTGAAATCAGGTACAAAAACCGCATCACCTTCGCCAATTCCCCATACCTTTAATGCAAGCGTAATCGCATCTGTACCATTGGCACATGTAATACAATGTTTTACTCCTACATACTCTGCCAATTGCTGTTCCAATTCTTTTACTTCCGGTCCGGAAATGTAATGAGCAGATGTACAAACTTCCTTCAATTTTTCATCAATATCCTTACTAAGTATTTGATACTGTTTTTTCAAATCACGAAATTCCATGTTGTTATCCTCTTACTTTTGCTTTTAATTCCTCCATAAACAAATCATGTGGCACCGCAAAATTTCCTGTAACTGTTTCATTTTTCTTAACATGCTTTGTCACAACCGATCCTAAAGAGACACGAGCACCATCCTCTATAACAATTCTGTTAGAGATCGTAGCATTAACCCCAATCCAAACGTCTTCTCCAATATCAACATTACCTGCAATTTGTGCCCCTGCCGGAACTAATGTCCTTTTCCCAATTCTGGTTCCATGACCTACATGGACCATGGCATCCAATTTAACCTCTTCTTCTAATTTCGTCACATCTGTTGGTAATGGTCCACTTGCGATATGACAATTCGAACAAATTTCAACATTTTTTTCTAAAACAACTTTACCACAATCTGCCATTGCTATACTTTGTCCCTCTTGCGTCTTTATAAAATTGAAACCTTTTCCGCCAATAACGCTGTTTTCATAAATTTTACATCCATCACCGATATATACATTTTCCCGAACAGATACAAACGGCGCAATCATTACGTTATCGCCTATCACCACATTTTCTGACGCAATATATGCCAGAGGACTAATATTACAGTTTTGTCCTATTTGAGTTTTAAACCTTTTTCCGGCATATTCCTCCTTTGTGGACATAAAATTATGCAAAAAACCAAAGACTTTCTTTGGTTCTCGTGCAATTACAACACCTTCAATAAATGCAGGAATCTGATTCTGCAGTTTTTCTGTTGTTATAATACACGATACATTCGGATTTATTTTATCAAGAAACTTTTCATTTTCTAAAAAACTTAAAAACTTTTTTTCACAAGATGATGTACAATATTCTAAAACTTCAAATTCTCCATCTTGTACTAATTGACCATCAATCTCATCGATTAAATCACTGATTTTCATACTAATACCTCTAGCAACTATGAATTTTTAATAATATTGAGAATATTTATCCTATATATGCATTACTATCTTCAATTTGCTTCTAATATAGTCTGAAATAAAATTAACGATAATAGCACTTACAACAATTATTCCCAATATTAACATCAAGTTTATTCCAATTATTTCAGTAAACTGCATCAACGAAAACGGACCTAAAATTACAAATTGATGCACCAAATATATGTCGTATGAGTATTTATCCGAGTATAAACAAAGTTTTTTGATTGAACTAGAATATCCATTTTTGAACAATCTAAAAAAAATAGATTTAAGCACAATAAACAGTGCAACACCTAGGGTAACATGTGCATAATGACAATATCTTATGTACAATCGAGCAAGAACTCCATTTAATTCCAATTTCAAAACATAATCTAATATAATCTGAATGGAATTAAGTAAAATACATCCTCCCGCGATCACAAAAGAAAATTGATTATACAACTTACTGTTTTCATATGTCGATATACTTCCCAATAAGAAACCCAGTATATAACAAATAAACCAAGCAGAATTCAATTGAAGCACCTCTGCAAGAACAATCACTGGCACACAGAGAAATAGAAAACATTTAATAATCTGTCTATTTTTGCAACTATCAAAGTACCTCAAAAGTAATGGTGTCATCAAATAACACAACAAACAATAAGGTATATACCAAAGATGTCCACCACCTTCAAGTTTTCCACATGTTAAGAGGACTTTAACGATTAACACTATCGATAGTTTCTCCGGAAAAACAAGAAGAAACATTAGAATTATTGGAATAATAACAACATAATAATCAATCAAAATTTTTAGAGCATTTTTCTTATAGAACTCCCATACGTTATTGATTACTCCTTGTTTGCCATACAAAAATCCTGACATACATAAAAAAATTTGAACTCCTACATTAAACCACAATGCAAGTTCATTTTCGAAAAACTGCATAATATGACATATAATAATAAAAGACATGGCTACAAGTCTTATAAGCGATATTGAATAATCGTAGTTTATTCCCTTTCTCATGCTATATCATACCACTTTTCTTTTTAATTTTTCTGTTTATTGCGGTTCCCATGGTTCATAAACACCATTCTCTAATATATCTGCAATTCTTTGACATGCTTTCCCATCTCCATATGGATTACATGCACAAGACATCGCTTCATATACCTCTGCATTTACCAAAAGCTCTTTAAAACTATTATATATTGTCTCTTCATCGGTACCAACAAGTCTTAATGTTCCTGCCTCTACACCTTCCGGTCTCTCTGTAGTATCTCGCATAACCAAAACCGGCACCCCATAAGATGGACACTCTTCCTGAATCCCACCCGAATCTGTAAGACACAAATATGAGCGTGCCTCGAAATTATGACAGTCAAACACATCAAGTGGTTCAATAATATGGATTTGGTCACAATCCCCCAACTCTTCTTCTGCTACCTGACGAACCAAAGGATTCATATGAATCGGATATACCGCTTTACATTCCGGATGTTCGCTGAGAACTCTCCGGATAGCTCGAAACATATGGCGCATTGGTTCTCCCAAATTCTCTCTTCTATGTGCTGTAATAAAAATCAGTTTTTTTTCACCAACCCAATCCAGTTCAATATGCGAATAGTCCTCTCTCACCGTATGTTGCATAGCATCAATCACTGTATTTCCAGTAACAAAAATGGTATCAGAATTCTTGCCTTCTTGAATCAAATTGGTCTTTGCCAACGGCGTCGGCGCAAAATTATATTTGCTTATAATCCCAACCGCTTCTCGATTAAACTCTTCAGGATATGGCGAATATATATTATATGTTCTAAGTCCAGCCTCTACATGTCCAATTGGAATTTTTAAATAGAAACATGCCAACGCTGTAACAAACGTTGTAGATGTATCCCCATGTACCAATACAATATCCGGATTTACCTCCTCTAGCACTGATTTAATTCCATTTAAAACTGCAGTAGTAATATCAAATAAAGACTGGCAATCTTTCATAATATTTAAATCATAATCCGGCACTACACCAAATATATCCAAAACCCGATCTAACATCTGACGATGTTGTGCTGTTACACAGACTACAACTTCCAAGCCTTTACGAGTTTTCATTTCATTAATAAGTGGACACATCTTAATCGCTTCAGGTCTAGTTCCAAACACAGTCATAATCTTTTTCATACTATATGTTCTCCTGTTTTCCCTTATATATGATAAACATTGGGAAGATTCGCAATATTATGACAATCTAAAACAATCTTTCCTTCTAATTTATCAAGATTTTCTATAATTTCGCTATGTTTAACCATGATAACAACAAAATCAATAGATTGTAAAAATTCATCCAAATTGAAATACTGATTTTTAACAACATGACTATCAATAAAAGGGTCATAGACTTTTAGACCTGTTGCAAGGTGTCGTTCTTGACTCTCCAACAACTGCAATGTCGGTGATTCTCTCATATCATCTATATTCTCTTTATAAGTAAGACCATAGAGCCCTACACGTGTAATATCAGTCATTCCTTTTTCTTTCATTATTTCATATATCCGATTAAGTACAAAGTCCGGCATACCATCATTGGTTTTCATTGACTCATCAATAACCTTTGCAAGAGACGGATAATCACCTACCAAAAACCAGGGATCAACAGAAATACAGTGACCACCAACTCCCGGTCCGGGTTGTAAAATATTCACGCGGGGATGCATATTGCAAATCTTAATAATTTCATATACATCCATATTATCATGGCGGCAAATCTTCGCCAATTCATTGGCAAAAGCGATATTTACAGCACGGAACGTATTTTCAACAACCTTACTCATCTCAGCAGTTTTGACATCAGTAATAACAATATCTCCTTGGCAAAATGACGCATACAGATGTTTTACCTTTTCACCAATCTGCTTATCATCTGCACCAATGGTACGATTATTATGAAGTAATTCATAAACCATATTTCCAGGAATGATTCGTTCCGGCGCATGTACTAGTTGCAAATCTTCACCAATAACCAAACCATTTTCTTCAATTGCCGGACGTATAAACTTATCTATGGTTCCCGGTGAAACTGTAGATTCAATGATAACAATTGCTCCTTTGAGCGCCACTTTCATAACATCTTTAATGGCACTCACAACATAACATGGATCCACCTTTTTACTAAATTTGTCATATGGTGTTGGAACTGAAATAATATATGTATCAGTTATCTGATACTCAGTGGTAAATTTAATACCTGCTTTACGAGCATTTTGAAACAGTTCCTCAATACCATCCTCTTTAAATGTGGTTTTACCTGCATTTAGTGTATCGACAATTTCTTTATTATAATCTGTTCCAACCACTTCAACTCCATGTGCTGCCATCATCAGTGCAGTAGGAAGCCCTATGTAGCCAAGTCCAATTACATTAATCATCTCTTTATTCTCCTTCCAGTTCTTTATAAAGCGCAAGCAATTTTTTTTCTTCTATTGCCCAATTATATTTTTCTTCTATTGCTTTTCTACCATTTAATCCTTTTGTTTGAGCTATATCCGGATTATTGATCAAATATATAATTGCAGTTGCAATCTCTTTTTCGTCTTGAGGATTTATGCATATGCCACAATCATATTTTTCAACAAACTCTTTCCATCGTTCAAAGTTGGTACAAATAACCGGCAATCCCGCCATCATCTCTTCAAAAATTTTTGTATTTGCCATGTTTCCATTATACCAATCAGTATTAGCACCCGGTGTCAATAATGACAATCCAACAGCTGTCGAACGCAACACTTGAGGAATTTCTTCGAACGAAAGGCGACCTCTGAAATCTACTTTATCCCAGCCTTCCGTCATTTTTAATTTTTCTAAATAATTGTTTTTTGCAGTACCACATAATACATATTTCACATCTGGAATTTCGGATAACGCTTTAATAATATATTCATGATTCCATTGCTTACTAATTCCACCTGCAAAGGAAATTTTTTTCGACGTATATTCCGGCTTGCAAAACGCCCCTTCTAAAATTGGGAAATTACACAAATCTACAACTCTTTTACATCCAACACTCCTGAAATAATCAGTAATATTGGGGGTTGCTGTAACTACTGCGTCCAGTTTTCTACACGCATGGGTTTGATAGATTTCATATACACACTGGACAATTTTTCTAAACCATTTCGGAATGTATGTTTTTTCTTCGATTGTTCCAACTGTATGTTCATGACTATCAAAAATTACTTTTTTTCTTTTTCTTTTTAACTTCAACAAAACCGGAATTAACTCAGGATCATGTGCATGGTATACATCTGCATCTATTTCAAGCGCTTTTTTGTATACATTTTGTGTGGTTCCAAACATACGCTTAAATCGGTGTTCCCCCGCACTTTCTACTCCACAAATATGAATCCCCTGTTTTTCATAGGTTTTTCCCTTAGTTATCTCATACACATCATATCCCGCTTTTGCTAGAGAAACACACTCCTTATAAAAAATTCTGATATCTTCTTGACCATGAGCACTTGATAAATGACATACTTTCATTCCTGTCTCCTTTGCAACACTTTATTTATACAGCCTCATTACGAAAAACTTTCTTCATTCTGACTAGTTTGTTTCCTATTTATGAAAAACAAAACAATTATAATTGCAACAAATCCATGTGATAATAAATTTCTTAATAATGGCGAACTGACAAGATGGAGCACAAATTGTAACACAACGACAAATGTAACTTCATCTTTTAATCCAACTGCACACTCATCCAATAATTTTAACAATAATACAACTGCCAGTGGCATAATAATCATTCCCAATATACCTAAATTGTAATAAGCATCTGAAAACAATCCATTATTGCTATGTGCCCCTGTCCCATTATATATACCTACTAAATTTGCAACACTACTATAGGGCAACTCACCAAATATCTCTATACTATCTTTAAAATAAATCTTTTCCCTATCACAAAACAAATTATAATAATCATAATTCAATTTTGTTGGCACAAAACAAGTTCTACGGAATAAATATGCCAAAATATAATATGTGGACAATATTTTGTTTTCCAACATCGCGATTATTCCACCGATAATCATCCCGCCAGATAACATAAGCATGCTACTCTTAAAAACTTTAATCAAATAATACCCAACGACTGCAACGACCAACATAAACAAACTACTTTTTGAAGCATCAATACAAAAAGAAAGTAGTCCGACACCAAAAATGAAAACGGACATAAAATATCTTTTTTTATCGAGCTCATACACCAAAAAGAATGGCAGTAGTGCTTTTGATATTGAAAAAACATACGCAATTGGTCTTGGATAACTATATCCGGATGCAATCTCTCTTTGTTCAAAAACATTAAATAAACTTTTTTGAATATGCATATCTGCATATTTGATCCAAATATACACTATGACTACAGCAAAAATAATGATTATTAGATTTTCAAAAAATTGTTGCGGAATGGGTGGTCGCTTCAATTTAATTGGTTTAATTAAACAAGTTAGTATCATTAACCAATAGTAGTACACTATTAGTAATATTAAAAAATCTGTTTTTCTAAACTCTGCCATGATAATAGCCGGAAAAAAACTTATCAAAATTAAAATACTTATTATTTGATAAGACAAATCATTTTTAGAAGACGCGTATCCCAAAAATAGCAACGACGGAAGCAATAATAGAATTACCCAAACGATATTTATATGAGTTCCATCCTTATATAATCCTGCATATGCCCAATACTTAGTAATAAATTGGCTATATATAATTCTTAAAATTAAATAATATATTAGAGCACTAATTATACATAAATATCCTTTTTTATAGTTAACTGTTTTCATAATACTACCGCTTTCATCAATACATTTTTTTGAGTCAGCCTATCTCCTACAATGAACATTCTTTCCCCAGTAGTCAATATTACTTTTAAAACTCATCCATCATGTCAATACTGGAAAAATCATCTAATGGTAACTTTACCGGCATACCTGTTTTCTGGCTCTTGTAGATAGCTAAAATCATCTCCAAAGCATTTTTGCCTGCAACAGCATCTATATATGGTTTTCTGTCTTGCTCAACGGCTTCAATCATGTCAGCAAACAAGCTGGTATGACCATTTCCATATACATTACTGGTGACTTCTTCTAAACCTTTGTTAGCCTGATCAGCTTCCGTTTCATCTTTAAAATCCCATACATCAATATTATTTGTAGACTTGCCACCAATTTTTACAGTTCCATTTTCACCAAAGATATACAATGTTTCTTCCAGATTTTGAGGATATACGTTGGTTGTTCCTTCAATTGTAGCAATGGCTCCATTTTTAAATTTAACGATTGCCATTCCTACATCTTCTGCTTCCAAATAATCATGAAATTGTTGCCTGGTTTGTCCATACACTTCATCCACTTCATCTCCAAATGTCCAACGAAGCAAATCAATCCCGTGGATACACTGATTCATAAGACATCCTCCATCTTGCGCCCAAGTACCACGCCAAGGAGCCTGTGTATAATAGCCTTCATTCCGATTCCATCTTACATGTATTGAGCCGTGAGACAACCTTCCAAATCGCCCATCCTCCAATGCTCTACGCATCTTTTGAACCGCTATATTAAAACGATTCTGGTGACATGCCGCCACTTTGACACCTTTTGCATCAGATTTTGCAATAATTTCATTTGCATCTTTGATATTCATTGCCATAGGCTTTTCAATGATAATATTAATTCCGTTATCAATACAATCTAGAGCAATCTGCGCATGTAAACCACTTTCGGTAGCGATACTGACCAAATCTAATTTATTTTCAGTAATCATTTGCATGTAGTCAGTGTATCTTTTTATAGTCTCATCGTTCACCAACTCATGCTTCGCCAATAATGTTTCCATATGTTCCGGTACAATGTCACAAACTGCAACTAATTCTAATTTGTTATTTAAAACCGCCTTGATATGATTTGTAGCAATTCTTCCACATCCAATTAATGCATATTTCATCCTAATCACCTCTAAATATTATCTCTAATTACCTTTGCGGGCATCCCAATTGCTACTTTTCCATCTTCAATGTTTTTCGTAACTATAGATCCCATTCCAACCATGGTATTATTTCCAATATTACATTGATTTCTCACAATACTTCCTACCACGTATGAATTATCTCCCAAAGTGACGCTTCCATACAATTGGGAACATATTATCGTGGCATCTTGTCCAATTAAGTTGTTGTGGCCAATATGTGTAGACGGAGCGATTTTTACACCATCTGCAATTTGAGTATCATCAATTGTTCCTCGCGCAATATTCACATGACTTCCTATAAATACATCATTTCCTATGATTACTCCGCCATAATGTTTCACCATTCTCTTCTTATGATTATCATCTTCATAATATCCAAAACCATCTTCACCTATAACACTCAGCGATTGTATACAGCATCTTTTTCCTATTGACACTTTGTTTCTTATAACCACATTATCACCAATTATTGTTCCCTCTCCAATTGTGATATTGCCATCAATAGAACAATTATTACCAATAATTACATTCTTTCCAATAATCACATTCTCTGAAACAAACGTGTTGTCACCTATATTTCTCTTGCACGCATTATCTGCAAAAAAATGCTCTACAAGCGAGAAAAAAGCCGCTTTGGAGTATTGGCATATTATTTGGTTTTTTACCGATGTTTCAACCTCTTCTTGCACAATAGCTAATTCAATATTGTCAGGCAACGCCAATTGACCATTCTTTATCCAAGTTATAGTTTTGTCTTTATAGTTTTTCAGCGACGAAAATCCATCCACCGTAATCTCTTTTTTTCCTTTATAAGAAAACGCGATATTTTGCTCATACAAAAAATCTAATATTTCATCTAGTTTAACAGGCTTCATATCACCAACAATCCTTCCTCGTAGCACTTACTAATCCAGCATGCTTTTCGATACCTTCACTATAGAATAACCACTAATCACCATTTCTCCCCGCTGATTTGTAATCATATTATTTAATTTGATAATACCTTTATCTCTGTTAATTATTTCCTCAAATTCAACTACCACTTTCACTGTGTCATTCAATTTAATAGGACGCAAAAATTTACAATCCTGCTCTAAATAAATTGTACCTTTTCCCGGCATTTGCATCCCTATAACAGCCGATAGCAAACTAGCAACCAACATACCATGTGCTATTCTCTCTCCAAAAATAGAATCCCGCGCAACCTCATCATCTAAATGGATTGGATTCAAGTCACCGGTTATTTCTGCAAATTGACACACTTCTTTTTCTGTAATTACTTTTTCAAGAAATGCTTTATCTCCTATTCTCATTTATACTCTCCATCTCAATCATCTATATTTAAATCAGTTCTTTGTACTTCACTTTGTAAATCTCTCATATTCTTACAAAGATTATCATAGGTCTCATATGTTTTCTGTCGGCAAAAATCAATAATACTATTTTTAAAATCAATTTCTATATCATGATACCAAAATGGATGTGTTAAAATATGCATCCTATCACACACATCTTGTTTAATCAATTGACACACGTCTTCTCTCCAAAAACGTCTTGAATCTGAAACATACTTAAACTCGTCAAAAAAAACTTTTCCATAAGAATTAATCACACCCGGTATTTCTATGTTTTTCTCTAGTATACCTTTAGATGGTCTATGCATGGAAACCGATCTAATCGGCATTTCCAATATTTGACTTAGAATATGAGATTCATATTGTATTCTTTCAACAATATCGTCATCTGATTGAATGGCATACTTTGTTTCATCAAAATGTAAACCTATCTCTCCTCCCAGATTCACAATCTCTTTCATACCTATTAGCGACTCAGAAGATGCTACATTATAAAAATTAGTACTTAGCAACACAAAATAAGTGGCTTTAACTCCAGCATCAGCTTCTATTTGTGCCATACGAACAGCAGCCTCAATTGAAGTATCAATATCATGTCGCAATATTACCACTTTTTTGTTCGCTGTATAATTAAAATAATTTCCAAAAGAATAATTTTTCTCTTTCAATAGATTTAACAAATTCCTATATGCATCATAAGTAAAGTTCATTCTATAAAACCTCAATATTATCTCTGCTTGTAATATCTTTCATAACATTTTTAGTATCAAATATTGCTAATGCATTTTTCTGTACCATATTGTAGTCCACATTAGTATGCGCCGCAGTCACGCAAATCAAATCATAAGATGCAATAATTTCTGCATTAATCCTATCGATTCCTTTAAATTTCTCTCCCAGATATTTGTATTCTGCAATATAGGGATCATAAAAATCAACTAAAGAACCTTTTTTCTTAAACACATCGATAACTTTAAGTGCCGGACTTTCTCTATAGTCATCAATATCCTGCTTATATGCAACCCCTAATACTAACACTTTAGATCCATTTAGTGGCTTTTTGTGCCGATTAAGAATTGCTCCTGCCCTCTCCACAGTATATTCTGGCATCTTATCATTAATCATCATAGAACTTTCAATCATAGATGTGTGAAAGCCATATTCACGAGCTTTCCATGATAAATAATATGGATCCAACGGAATACAATGTCCACCAAGTCCTGGTCCCGGATAAAACGCTTGAAATCCATACGGTTTTGTTTTTGCAGCATCCACAACTTCCCATAAACTAATTCCCATTTCATGACAGAGAATAGCCAGTTCATTAACAAGACCAATATTGATGTTTCTATAGGTGTTTTCAAGTATCTTTTCCATTTCTGCAACAGCAGGTGATGATACTTCATGTACATCACCCTCCAATACAGCGCGATACATAGCTGCAATGACCTCTGTTGCATCTTTACCGACACCACCCACTACTTTGGGAGTATTCTTAGTTTTATAAATCAAATTTCCCGGATCAACACGTTCAGGAGAAAATCCCAAATAAAAATCTATACCACATTTTAATCCAGATCCCTGCTCCAAAAGAGGTTTTACCAGTTCCTCCGTAGTACCTGGATATGTGGTCGACTCCAATACTACCATAGTATTTTTCTTTAAATATTTGGAAATTTCTTCCACAGAAGATTTTACATAACTGATATCAGGTTGCTGATGCTTGTCCAAAGGTGTAGGTACACAGATAGCAATAAAATCAACATCTTTAATAAATGCAAAATCCGTGGTTGCACTTAGCATTCCATTTTTAACCAATTCTTGCAAGTCACTATCTACCACGTCACCAATATAGTTATGTCCTGCATTAACCATATCAACTTTTTGGCTCTGTACATCAAATCCAACTGTCTTGAATCCAGCTTTTGCTTTTTCAACTGCTAATGGTAACCCTACGTAACCAAGTCCCACGACACCTACAATAATTTCTTTCCTGTTAATCTTTTTTAATAACTCATCTCTCACAACTATTCTTTGCTCCTTTATATAACCTCATTCTTTAATATACTATATAATTTCTTTGTTAGTAATTCGAAATCGTATTCTTTTGCCACAGATTTAGCATTATTACACCATTTTAGATACAGCATTTCATCCGCATTTTTTATTCTAATTAGTTCTTCTAATATCGCTGTATCTTCTCTGCTTTTGACTGTTATACCACAATCATACCTTTCCAATATATCATATCCACATTTCAAATTAGATACTATCGGTTTGCCTGCCGCTAAATAATCAAACAATTTATTTGCACTAATCCCATATTTATACATAGCAAAAGAATGCCCCAACAAAATGTTCACATTGCTTCTCGCTAATATCCCGGGAATCATTTCCTTTTTCACCTTGCCCTTAAAGATAACATTACTGATCTTATGATCCTTACAATATGTTTCAAACTCTAAACGCTTAGGTCCATCACCCCATATCAAAAAAATCATATCTGTAATACCTTTTGTTTTAGCTGTCTCAGCTGTTTGTATTAAGTACTCTAAGGCATTTGCATTACCTATTGATCCCGTATATACTATTTTAAATAAACTATCATTATCCAGATGTTCATCGTCTAAATGGTACCGTTCTTTTTGCTCTTCATAATCCTTTAACAATATACCATTGTTAATATAATGAATTTTATCTATTGCAATACCCCTATCCCATTTTCTATCTTTAATATAATCCTTTCCACCTTCCATAGTGAAAATAACATCATCTGCATTTTTATAAACCCAATATTCCAATCGGTACAACACTCTGGCCAAAATACTTTTTTCTTTGATTTTTCCAAACTCAATTAATGTCTGTGGCCATGGATCCGCAATTTGGACCGCACATTTACAGTTTACTTTTTTAGCAATTTGAATTCCAGCCACACATGTTAGCAGATGAACAGACATAGCTAATATTACATCTGGCTTACCAAATTTTTTCCAGTTTTTCTTAACTCCTACATAAAACATACACATGTTTAATATTCTTTTTATTCCATTTCCGGAATAATTCGGAGTTCTTATATACACATACTTTACACCATCTATATCTTCAACCTCAAACCGCTTTCCTTTTTCAACCAAATTCCGATCCGTATGATGTATAGTACTCGCAGTAAATATAGTTACATCATGTCCTTTTTCTTTTAAACATTTTCCAAAATTATATGTTCTTGCAGTGGAATGGTATTTAGGCGAAAGACCATAATGACTCAATATCCAAATTTTCATATAAATGTCTCCTTTTATTTCGCGATTTCATACTTATATTCCCAACAAAACCTTCATGGGCAATTCCAATCTACCCCAATTAATCCTCTGTAAGATACTAATAATTAAATTAGGAATCAAATATCCTGCCAAAACTACACTTATAACTACAATCGCTATAGGCAATTCCATAATCTGCAATAAAACAATTCTGCATACTATCATAATTGGCCAATGCATAATATAAATTCCAAAAGACTTTTTTGCTAAGGTATTGATAGTTCTTTTTGAATCAAACAAAAAGGATATCCAAATAAATGCTAGTAATATAAATGTACAGGGGATAAATTTAAACCACTCTAAATCATAAAAAGTTAAACTTATAATAGACGTAACCACAGCTAAAACTCCAATAAAAGAAGCATTTTTCTGCATCTTTATTTCAAAATCTTCAACTTTCATTTTGCCCAAGTAACATCCCATTATAAAGAACAACCAATCTTTATGTAAGTCATTAAGACAAAACACCTTTGTATCTATCGGTAAAATATACATGCCTACTCCAACAAGCATTACCAATGGAAATACCCATTTGTTTCTTGCCTCTACGATTCTTTTCCATAATGGTGTACATAGATATACCCAAAACAAAGCTACCAAAAACCAAGTGTGTCCCCATATGCTATCTCTGGGACATATAAGTATATTAACAAACTCAGATAATTCAAATACTAAGTCATCCGCAAGAAATCCTTGTAATAAATATTTTGGTATAACAAAAATTATATTCCAAAACAAATACGGAATTAGTAGTCTTACAAATTTATTCTTGATAAAGTCAGCATAACTTCTCTTTCCAAGCCAACCTTTATAGGAAAGCAGATAACCGCTCACCAAAAAGAAAAGTGGCATATGGAAAATATAAATCCATTGTTTTGTAAATAACCACCATATCCCATCAGATTCGATTCCATTTAAAGAATGTCCCAAAACAACAAAAATAGGGCCTAAAAACTGCAAAAAACTAATATGTTTTATCCTATAAGTTTCACTCATCGTATTTATAATCCTTTATTAATATTACATTTCTTTAAGTAGCAATTTAGCGAATCAACAGTATGTTCACTAAGTTCAAGTCCTTGCAACTCGGTTTCTTCCCATGACATAAGTTTCTTTTCTCCCGGAAATCTCACATTTTTTTCATCGTGTACAACCGATGAATGTATCCGAGCGATATACTCATCTATCCTCTGATAAAAATCTTCTGACAGTACAATCGTTGGGTCTATGGCGATAAAAACCTGTCCAACATTCATTCCTTTATTATCTTGAGAATAGAAACGTCCCACACCATCTAAATAGGCAGCCCCCGAAAGAACTCCTGCTAATATATCAATACTAAGTGCCAAACCATAACCTTTGGCGCCTGCCATGGGCAATACTGCACCTTTAATAGCTTCTATCGGATCTGTAGTACTGTTTCCCTCAGAATCTAATGCCCAGCCTTCTGGAATGCTTTCATTATTTTTTCTTGCTTCATTGATTTTGGATTTTGCCACTACACTGGTTGCCATATCAAACAAAATCGGCCCTTCATGTAATCCCGGAACTCCCAACGCAAAAGGGTTAGTCCCCAATAATTTTTCTTTACTGCCTGTTGGCGGCATTGCAGCCGGAGTATTGCAAGCAGTCATTCCAATCACTTTGTGATCTGTGGCCATTTTAGTATAATAGAAAGCCGGACCATACGTATTGCAGTTTCTTGAAAACACTGCATACATCCCAACTTCTTTACATTTTTCAATTGCTAATTCCATACAATATTTTGCTGATAACATTCCAATTGTATTTTTTGCATCTACAACTGCAAATGCCGCCGTGGATTTAATCAATTCCGATCTGTCTACTAAATTATATCCACCTCTTTCAATACGGTCCAAATGAGATGTCAATACAGACAGACCATGGGTATGAACACCACAACTATCAGCCACAATGAAACAATCCGCCACTTCACGTGCCTGCATTGGATCTAGACCATAATGTACAAGTAATTCATTCACACACTCATATACATAATCAACCGAATATCTCTTCACATTATTCCTCTCTCCGGCATCAAAAATTATCCCTTCTTTTCCTCTGCCACCTTTTTGATTTCTTCCTTGCTTCTGTCTGCCATCTCACGTTCTTTATCCTGTAAGATTCCTTTTTGTCCATATACAACGCCAATGGTTTTAATCAATATCTCCAAATCAAGCTTCAGCCCCTCTTTGGCAAGCCTGTCAACATATTCATTATCATAAATTACTTTATTTTCCCATGACAATGAATTTCTACCACTTACTTGTGCAAGACCTGTAATACCGCCTTTTACTTGAAATCTCTTTTTATATTTAGGTGGTAAATCTTCATATTCTCCCAAACTTAATTTTTCTACCGGGGGACGTGGTCCAATTAATGACATATCTCCCTTTAATACATTTAACAATTGAGGTAGCTCGTCCAAACTGGTCTTTCTTATAAATTTCCCAACTTTGGTAACCCTAAAGTCATTGGCATAGTTCTTTATACCCGTCCCCATATTTTGTGCATTTTGACACATAGAGCGGAATTTATACATTTGAAATACTTTTCCATCTTTTGTCAATCGATTCTGCTTAAAAATGACTTCACCCTTAGAATCCAATTTTATAGCAATTGCGACAACTAACATGACAGGAGCCAAAATCACAAGCATAATAGCAGATATTACAATATCAAAAAAGCGCTTCACATATAAATATCCCATAATCTATGCATTCCTCATCTTTCCGACTATTTCTTCCACAATCTGTCTCATCTGTAATTTGTTATTTCTAAAAAAATCCTCTTCCTTGGTTTCTAATTGCGCTTCATAATCTCGTAATTGTTTTACACGTACTTTGAAAAGTTCTTTAAACTCCTCAAAATTATCTCCCTGCTGAATGAATCCTCTTGACAAGATTACTCTACTACATCCTTGTTTCCAATCTTCTGCAAAAATCATATCTGCCGGTAATGTACCCTGTCCTAATGCCGCTATACCACCAATTCCAAAAGGAATTCCCTTTGCTCTTATCTTGTCACATAATTTGTCTACAGTTCCATTTACCATCAACTCAAACATAAAATCCAACTGATGTGAGATATGCAAATCGTTGAGGCCAATATGAATCTCATCAATTCCATCAACTCCCAAAATATCATCTATGTTTTCTTCCGCTTCTTTAGTTTCTACTAAAAGTAAAGTAGTCGCTCGTCCGGCAACTAAAGCCACGAAATGTTCCACTTCCTCCGGAGTCTTAAACATGGGTAACATCACAATATCAGCGCCGTTTTCAATCACTTGATTAATCTCATTTTCAGAATTTTCATTTATGGGATTAACCCTCACTTGCAACTTCGCTCTTTCCAATGCATTCTTCATTTGCTTAACATCTTCAAGAGAGTGCTGTGATTTCACAGAATCATAATTTCTTTGCCTCTCTGCTTTCCCCAATGTCTCCAAATCCACCCAAACCCTGTCAACTCCTGCAGCTTCGGCCGCTAGACCTACATTTATCTGATTTGTTATATACATTAATTCAAAGGCCATGCTTATCTTTTCTCCTCCGGATGATATGTCGATACAATTCTTTGAACCATCTGCTTTATTTCATCCGTATCATTATCTGCCAGTTTTTTCAATTCTTCCAACTGTTCCATAAATTTATCTTCGTCAAATTCAATGGGCTTGCCAATATGAATCAATGCATTGGCTGTATCCTGCAGACCTTCCTCTGCCATCAATAATTCTTCATAAAGTTTTTCTCCGGGTCTAAGACCTGTATACTCTATCTTGATATCTTCTCCCGGTTTATATCCCGATAACTTAATTAGGTTCTTGGCAAGATCTACTATCTTCACCGGTTCACCCATATCCAAGACAAAGATTTCCCCACCGGTTGCCAAACCACCTGCTTGTAGTACCAAGGATACCGCTTCCGGTATGGTCATAAAGTAGCGGATAATATCCGGATGTGTCACTGTCACAGGACCACCTTCTGCAATCTGCTTTTTAAAGAGAGGAATCACACTTCCGTTACTTCCCAATACATTTCCAAAGCGGACTGCTACAAACTCTGTCTTATATTTACCGGTAGCTGCTTCTTTTGCCATCGCTTGAATAACCATCTCGCACATACGCTTGCTGGCACCCATGATATTAGTAGGATTCACTGCTTTGTCCGTAGATATCAGTACAAACATCTCTGTACCATATTTTGCCGCAGCTTTTGCTGTCTTCAACGTGCCAAACACATTGTTTTTAATCGCTTCATTGGGACTATCCTCCATCAGCGGCACGTGCTTGTGGGCTGCCGCATGATAGACAATCTGCGGCTTATATTTTTCAAATACAGACTGCATACGATGGGTATTGCGTACAGAGCCAATGAGTACTACCAAATCCAACTCCGGATAATTCCGTTTCAACTCCTGCTGTATCTCATAGGCATTGTTTTCATAAATATCAAAGATAATCAACTGCTTTACTTTATATGCAGCCAACTGTCTGCAAAGTTCACTACCAATAGAGCCACCACCACCGGTTACCATTACCACTTTATCCGTCACATAGGAAGCAACAGTATCCAAATCAAACTTCACCGGTTCACGCCCAAGCAAATCCTCAATCTCTACTTCACGAAGTTTGGATGCACTGACTTCTCCATTAATGAGCTGATAAATCCCCGGCAGTATACGCATCTTACATCCTGTCTCATTACAAATTTCCAGGATTTCTTTGATAGTCTTTTGATCTGCGGAGGGGATGGCAATAACAATCTCATCTACATCATATTTTGCCGCCAGGTACGGAATATCCTCTCTACCACCTTCTACTTTTACACCGCGCATGTACTTACCACGGATATTTGTATTATCATCCACAAAACAACATACATGCTGATGTGTCAGATAGGCACTGGACTGCAATTCCTTTACAATTATAGATGCCGCTTCGCCAGCACCCACTATCATGACATTTTTCATATCCTTCGCATTTCCATGTCGGCGTTGGTTTTGTACCGCACGCAAAATACGATAAAAGAAACGGATACAGGTAATCATAAACACCAACGCTGCATAATAAATTACATAATAGCTCCGCGGCATCCGATATCCCATAGCTAAAGTACCGCCTAGCATAATAGCAGATGAAATGGTACATGCCACTATGATATTCATTAACTCTGTGGTACTGGCAAAATGCCATACACTACGATATAGTTTGCAAAATACAAATACAAGAACAGTAATAATCGTATTAAACGCTGTATAATACGATACCCATTCAATATAGTGTTTCGGAATCCCACTGATACTAAAATCAAAACGCAGAAAAAGCCCCACAAAAGAAGCCAGTTGTACCGCAAATATATCCATGATAATTAGCAGTGCAACTCTATTCTTTGGTGCAGCTTTTTCAAAAAAACGTTCCATTTTGATTCATCCCAATCATTTATATATTAATCTATTGTTTTAAACGCAATAAATCATTTTATTATAACACTTTGGAACTTTTTTATCCATAGTTTCGCTTTATTTTCTAATCTCTCTGAAAGATATCTCTCGTATATACTTTATCTTTCACATCATCCAGACTTTCATCATAACGATTTGCAATGATTGCCTGGCTCATTTCCTTAAATTGGGTCAAATCATTGACCACTTCACTCCCAAAAAAGGTAGTGCCGTTTTCTAATGCAGGTTCATATACAATGACCTTAGCTCCCTTTGCCTTAATTCTCTTCATAACACCTTGGATAGAGCTTTGACGGAAATTATCACTATTACTTTTCATGGTCAGACGATACACACCTACGATACATTCCTTTTCATGATTAACATCATATTGCCCGGCATCAAAATAATCATAATAATCTGCCATCTTTAATACTTGATTTGCGATAAAGTCTTTTCTGGTGCGATTGGATTCCACAATTGCTTCAATTAAGTTTTCGGGAACATCATGGTAGTTAGCCAATAGTTGTTTGGTATCCTTGGGCAGACAATATCCGCCATAGCCAAAAGACGGATTGTTGTAATGACCGCCTATTCGCGGATCCAAGCTTACACCTTCAATGATTTGCTGTGTATTTAATCCCTTCATCTCCGCATAAGTATCCAACTCATTAAAGAAGCATACGCGCAATGCCAGATATGTATTGGCAAAAAGTTTTACTGCTTCCGCTTCTGTCAATCCCATAAAGAGTGTATCAACATCTTTTTTTAATGCGCCCTCCTGCAAAAGCTCCGCAAATGTATGCGCTGCCTTTACCAACCTTTCATCCTCCATATCCGTTCCAACGATAATACGGCTGGGGTATAGATTGTCATACAGCGCTCTGCTTTCCCGCAAAAACTCAGGACTGAAAATCACATTGTTTGTACCCATTTTTTCTCTCACGGATTTGGTATATCCAACAGGGATTGTGGATTTAACAACCATAATCGCATCAGGATTATACTCCATTACCAATTTGATGACGGACTCTACCAATGATGTATCAAAGAAGTTTTTCTGCGGATCATAATTGGTCGGGGTAGCTATAATGACAAAATCCGCATCGGTATATGCCGCCTTGGCATCCAAGGTTGCCCGCAAATCCAAATCTTTAGTGGCAATGTATTCCTCTAATTCTTTATCTGCAATAGGGGATTTGTGTGCATTAATCATATTCACTTTCTCTTCCAGTACATCTACCGCCCATACCTCATGGTGCTGAGACAAAAGCACACTCATGGAAAGTCCTACATATCCGGTTCCTGCCACTGCGATTTTCAATTTACGATTCATTTGTTTTCTTCCTCCCAAGTAAGGCATGTGTCTTTTCAATAATAAAAGCTATGAGTATTAAGATTAATTCTGCAATAGTCCCCCACAATCTGGATACTACCGATATAATAACAGCATACTGCTCTGGCACAATCAGCAACAGTCCTGCTATAATCACGCTTTCTCTGACACCTATGCCGGAAGGCGCAAAGATACTGATAATGCCGATAATGGCAGCTAACCCAAAAATCCCACCGGCATACAACAGTTGTGATGCCGGTACAGGATATATAGAGCGCGCCAGCATATAGAACCCGATACCTACAATAAACCAATTGGCGATAAAGAGAGCAACCACCTGAAACATTTGCCCATATGTCATCGGAATCTCCAAGTCATCTTTCTTTATAAACTTACCAAATCTGCGTAACAAGAAATTTATGATTTGCGGATTAATCATAATAAAAAACAAAACAATAAATGCCACCACAAACCACATATATTCCTGCAACAAGTCATTTGGAAAGAAAAATAGCGATATCAAAAACAAAAAGGCCGCTCCCAGAAGCGTGCATACGTTTTCAATAAAAAAGCATATTGTCGGCTTCCTGACAGGAATCCCCGCATCCGAATATGCAGGCAGTCTGGCAGCCAACATAAAGACTTTTCCGGGTATATATTTGCCCAAAATGGAATATAGATATACCCTTACGGCATCTTTCAATTTAATATTACATTGATTTAACACGGTAATATAATGCCACAAGGTCGCCAATGTAATCTTATACAAGAAATAGAACAACATGGAAACCAAAAAAACGCCCCAATCCAGCCGAATATCCAGCTCCTTGATATCTTCCGTGTTGCGCACAAAATAACGAATCAAAAAATATGCTACAGCTATCAAAAAGAGGGTTTTGATAACCTTCATGATTTTCTTTTTATCTTTTAGCATAACATTCCTTCTTTGTCATCTAAAAACTTAATAACACCCGAATAAAGCACATGTAATAATAAACAAAACACATAGGAAATTTTTCTACTTTTTCAGGTTTTTCCATAGACAATTGATGGTTCTTCTTTGCCAAATAATAAGCCAATCTATGATTCCATCTACATTTATCGGATGTGTCCAACTCTGCCTTCTTAGCCTTAGCGCAATGGTATTTAAACACCAGCGCTCTCTTTTGGCTTTTTAACATATTCGCATCAGAAATATGGCTATCCCTAATCTTTCCGGCTTTCACTGCCGATTGATACATCTCATATGCCTTATCACTACGGATTACGCAAGAAGTATGCTTGATCGGATTTCCTTTCATTTCCTTCAGCCAAACATCTCCAAAACTGATGTCTGATGCTTTGGCAAAATGATCCTGGCAATACATACAACTATTCTTCTCGAAATAGTAAGCATTTTTGTAGGCACATATGGTTTTTGTATAAGAAAAAGTCTTTTCCGTTCCATCCTCATACACAACAGCAGACTGCCCACGCCAGTGTCCTCTTCTATAATATAAACGCTTTGCACCATCTAACGATAGCCCACTTTTCTTTAGGGACAACAGCGTCGGCATCATCGAATGATTTCCACTACAGTATAAGGCCAGTTTTAATACAATCTTTTCCTTTAGTTCCTCATCTTTTTCCATCATTGCCGACAATGCTCTTGTTAAACAAGGAGTCAACACCACTGCAACTTTCCCATCAAAGGACTTAACCATGTCAATATGCTTAAGCAATGGCATATCCATGTATATACTGGAGGAACAGGACTTAATCTGTTCCGGTGTTGTTGCAATAAATGTATCATATCCTAACTCACCGTTTTCAATTTTAGTCCTCGTAACCCATGCTCCATCAATCTGTTTTGTTTCCAGCAGATGCAACAGTAAGGCTGTAACCATGCCGCCGGATGCCGCATTCTGACGTATTTCTTCATCCGCTGCATATCCCTTTCTACAAGCGATATGCGCGCCTATATATTTGTCCGGATTATCATAATCAAATAATTTTCCTTTTTTCCGTGGTTTCCCTACAATTTCATCAATCACCTCAGATATCAAAAGAATATTATCAGCAGAACTCTTCATCACTGCATCATAATTTTCGTCTAATTTCTCCCGAATATTTGATTCGTTCTCTACGAAACGGTCAAATTCTGACAAAAGTGATTCTACATCCAATTTCGAAAAGTCAATAGCATATTGCCCCAGACCAAACATGTCCAATACTTCCTGATACTTGTGACTCCATCCCACCAGCAATACCGGCACTTTTTTCTGTAAAGCGCCAATCATGGCATGAAATCTGGATGCTACTAAAAAACGGCATCTTGCAATATAATATCTGATTTCTTCCGCATCCATTTCTTTGTGATACCAACGAACCATATCCTTGTCGGATACTTTTTCATACACAGCATCACAAATCATCAGGTCATTATTTCTGGGCTTTACACTATTGATACGGGCTGCATTCGCAATAATCAGTACATGATAGCCTTTTTGATTGAGTGCATCAATAAAATCAACCATAGCCTTTTCATAATTGATACCTATCTTGTTACACTTTTTTTGCACTACCGAACTAATGGAAAGCCCAACAATATCTTGTTGATAAAAAGGATCCTTCTCACAAATCGCCCGAACCAGTTCTTTGCTTTCCTCAGTATCACTCATGGTAAATGCACCATCTGCACACAAACGCACATTATCAACAATACCTATGGATTGTAAATTATCTTTTGTTCCCTGACCTCTCGCACATATTAATTTCATTTTCGGTAGAATCCATTTTGCCAAAAACCTATTCCACGGATTCTTAAAAGTACCCAGTGCCTGAGAATATTTGACAACCGGTGTCCCCACCAACATAGGAACTGCTGCGCAGGCAAATGCATAAGTATTCATAACAAACCCGCGACTATCTACAAAAGAAATTCCTGCCTCATCCACTACCAGATCAGTTTCCCGATATGCTCTGATTATCTTATTCTTTTCGATTAATTTTCTAACCGGTCCGCACCATGCAAAAATCTTGTATAATATTGCCAACGGAAACGCTACAAAAAGCAATTGCTCCGGCTTGCACGGAATCACCTTAATAAAATCGTACGGTAATTGTTTTCGATCTTCTGTTGGATATACAGACATCAGATTAATATTCAAACGATGTCCGTATTTATTATATAACTGCTTAATCGAACTTTGGAGCATAGCCGCCGCACCTTTATTACCACTATAGCTGGCTGCTGTTATAGCTATATTTATATCTCGCATAGTTCCTCCACACACTTTTCAGGCTTTTTGTTTTTTGCCTTTTTCATCCATTCAACAACACTGACTAGGGCTAGCACAACAAAGATTTGCCATAATACATATGTTCCTGCTACATATATTGCATGGAAACGTTCCGTCACATAGTAATTGACAGAAACCAATAATAAATCTGCCCATATAGTAAGCAAGATGCCTGTCTTTATAAACCATAGGGCGAAGTCGTAGCGTTGTTTACGAATTTTTTTAGTCAACTCAATGATGCATTCCGCAATGTAAATTCCAAATGCCAATATCGCAATCGGAATCGCCGACCAACTATATGCAGTCACAATTTTGACAAACCATGATTGATATCTATTTATACGATCAATTCTTTCCTGGTCTGCGATTCCAAAATAGTATTGATCTATATACCCATGGTAATATTCGCTATCATCCAATGTAATTTCCGATATTTTTTGACTGGAAACCACTTCTCCGTTAATGATAACATCCAGATATGCCTCTTCTAAATTAAGTGCATCATCCATCAACCCAAAATTAAATCTACTTTGGTTTGCCCTTGCATTATCTATTCCATTTTTGTAACAACGCAAATAAACATCATGGGATGGCTCAAAAGAAGGCACATATGTCCCACCTTCCGCATCTCGAACACAAAGTATCAATTCATCTTCTTCATTAGCCGGAAAAATCCATCCGCCAAGTTCAAATTTAAGATCTTCACGTATCAAAACTTGATTGGTCACATCTTCAATCATATCCAAATTTTCATCCGGTCCACTTGCCGAATATCCGGAAACTGCTATTCCCTTAAATCCAATAATATGTTCATAGCAATAAAATGAATACTCTAATATATTAGGAACATCCTCCCCTTTAATAGGCCGCGCCTTTCCGGATAAGATAAGTGCATCCCTTGCTTCAAAAATCCCTTGTTCAAAGGCTTCCTCCAACTCGACACATATTTGACCATAAAACTCATCCGCGAACACAGCATCCGAATATGCGCCCATATCATCAGCTGTCCATCTTATGAGCCATGCAAAATATCCGCGCTCAATCTCACCATCACAATATCCTATGGATGTAGGATCATTTAGACGAATCTCCAACGGTCCCTTGAGCATCGCAAAAGTCGGACTGGCATCATACACGCGGTTAATCGTATCTCTTGAAACGTAGATTTTTTCATATTCCTCTGTTGGTTTGATTTTCATCAGCAGTTTGCACATTCGTGCATAATTGGTATCTGTCAAATCATTAGTCACATATACACCATATTGGTGATAATTTATGGCACACAATACATTTGTACCTATCCAATTAACAATTAAGGGCATAACCAGACACAATACATAAACAGCAAACTTTTTAGATAATACTTTTTTCTTATTTTCAATGAGATAAATTGCTACCAGCAATACAGTTGCTCCAAACACAAAGAAAAAGAACCAAATCGAATCTTCTCTTGTCAGATAAAACCACGTGTAAGAAACCGCAGCAACAATACTCCATGGCAAGATTTTTTTTGTCCCATTATTTCTTTCTTGATAAATTGCCAAATAGGATACAACAACCAACAAAACAAGAGGCGGTATAATGGATTGTCTATAAACTCTTTGACCAACAGGCGTTGCAAACATAATGGGGCAAAACAACACATATAAATATGCCAACATGGAAATCCAACGATTTTTTATATACTTGTTCAAAACACAGTAAAGGCATATAGCGCTTAACGAAAAAAAGGCGCCTATAGTTAACGCATATGGCACACCCATCAAGTCACTGATTGCCAAAAACACTGAAAATCCCGGCACCTTATTTAATGCAAAACCATCATACTCTCCCAGCCAATGGAATTGCGCTAATTCATCTGCATATTCAACCATCATCATGTCATCCACACTTGCCAACCCGCATGCTACAGTTGGCAAATATGTCTGCAAGACAGTTCTTATAACAGCCATGATGATGACAATACTATTACACAATTTATCTGAATTAATCTTCTTCATTCACATGCACTCCGTCATAATCCATTTTTCTCACGTGATATTGAATATCTTCCAAAATCTTTCTATTCTTTGCAATCAAATCAGCTTGGAGTCCAATAACAAATATCAATACACCTACCATAATCAATGTACTGCCGAGGATTAACGACTGAACATGTCCTCCTCCCTGACCCATAATTACAAATACCAAATATCTGATATCAATGCCAACCCCTATCAAAAAAGGAATTAGAGATATAACCGTAAATGTCTTGAGGGGATCGTACATCAACTGTGCTCTTAAGATTGTTACCATGGATTTTTTAACGTATCCCATCATACTATTAAAAAGTCTTGAAGGTCTCAATTCACCATTGGTCCGAATGGGAACCGAAGTCTGCGCAATTTTGTTTCTACCCGCTTGTACAATGGTTTCAAGCGTGTATGTATATTCATTTGTTACATTAAGTCTCATAGCGGCATCTCTGCTGTATGCACGAAAACCACTTGGTGCATCCGGAATATCCGAGTGAGACGCCTTTCTTACCACCCAACTGCCTAAATGTTGCAACTTCTTTTTCAGCGGCGAAAAATGCTCTGTCTGATCAATTGGTCTCTCTCCGATCACAATGTCCGTCTTTCCTTCCAAAATCAGTTTGACTAATTTCTCAATGTCCTCGCCACAATATTGATTATCCGCATCTGTGTTAACAATGATATCTGCACCATTTCTAAGACAAGCATCAATACCAGCCATAAATCCATGGGCAAGACCTTTGTTTCTACGGAAGTTAACGATATAATTCACGCCCCACTTCTTTGCCACTTCAACCGTAGCATCCTTACTTCCATCATTAATAATTAAGTATTCAATTTGATCAATTCCATCTATCTTCTTCGGCAAATCATTTAATGCAATTTCCAAAGTTTCTGCCTCATTATAGCAAGGGATTTGGATAATCAATTTCATTTTTACTAATCTCCTTTTAGCCTTTGTGAATATCAGCCCAGTATATCATCCTTTTTTAATCGAAAATCTTCATAATTGTGTGTTAAATTCGGATTATAATAGGGATCTCCTTCTGCAATTTCCTTTTGCCAAGTGCTTGTTAATCGGTTCATTTCTCCCATAAACCGTTCCATTTTCTCAGGAGTGTCCTCAATGCCTCTGCTAATCGACTCGCAATGATACATTTCCACATAAGGCGAATATACAATCAGATAGCCTGCCTTCCTAATCTTTAAGCAAAAATCCACATCGTTATATGCCACTTGATATTTCTCATTTAAGCCATGAACTTCCCAAAATACATCTTTTCTTACCATTAAGCAAGCTGCCGTAACGGCCGAGAGATTCTGAACAGCAATCAATCTGTTGAAATATCCCTTATCTTCTCTCGTATACATCTTGTGGGAGTGTCCTGCTACTCCACCCAATCCAATAATAACTCCCGCATGTTGAATCTGATCATTGGGATAATACAATTTAGCACCAACTGCTCCAACATCTTTTCTTTGGGCGTACATAAGCATTTCCTGTATCCAATCCGGTTCAATCACCTCAATATCATTATTTAATAAGATATAATAATCGCCCCGGGCACATTCTGCACCATAATTTGTAATTGCAGAAAAATTAAATCCCTTCTCCCAATTCACTACTTTGACTTTTGCTTCATGATCAAGGGATTGATAATATTCAAAAGTCTCTTTCAGCACACTATTGTTTTCAACAATGATAATCTCATAATTGCAATATGTGCTCTTGTCAATGACAGATTCAATACATCTCTTTAAGTCCTGCAAGTGGTCTTTGTTCGGAATAATAATTGAAATCAAGGGTTCTCCGACAATGTCATATTGAATACGGCTAACACCGGTATTCTCTGTATGCACCGTTCCCGCAAGCCCAATGCGTTGCAAATGTCTTGTAACGACTGCTTCAACTTCTTTCACGGGATACTCTCTTCCCCCATCATTCGTTGTCTGCTGACAATAAAAAAGTATCTCCGGAATCCTAACAATTCCTTTGGCCTGCTCAGAAAGTCTCAGTACCAAATCATACACTCTCGCTTCATCAGCAAGTGTATAATCAAATCCGCCAACCGACCGGTATAACTCTTTGCTCACAACAAAGAAGTTTCCTATATAATTCATCGCTCTTAAATAATCCGGCGAATATTCCGGCTTATGATGCTCGTCAACTAATTCAGGAAAAATCTTACCCATCTTAGCTTCATCTGTATACACAAAATCCGCATTGCGCGTTTTTATCATTTGCAACGTCTTGTACAACAAGGATGGATGCATAAACGCATCTTCAGCATACATTACCAAATATTGCCCCTTGGCATCTGCAATACCTTTGTTGTAGCGAATACGGCCATCATAACACGCATAATCTTTCACAATATTTCTCACATATCGGTGTTTCTTATCGCTATGATCAAGAATACACAGCTCCAATCCTTCATACGTCTGCGAAAGAACCGACTCAATTGCCTTGCGAAGTGTGATTTCAGGCGTATTTTTTACACACATGACAACGCTAAACATAGTTGTATGATCAACTTGTTTTTCTGCTTCTGTAATCAGTCCGTCTTTACTAAGAAAATCCAATTCAACTTGTATATGAAAACTTCTCTTCGCAATACGCTCGTTGGCATTAAATTCTTTCATTCTTTTTGGACCCATGGTTAATAAACGTTTTATATTTTTAAGCCATTTCTTAAATCCGGGTCTGGCATTGAAAAACGGTTTTATAATGCTCATTATCACACGGATAGGCTTAGTTATCTTCCAACAAAAACTACCCTGTATCTCATGAAAGGATTTTTCTGCCATGTAAAGTCTGTGATCCAAATCTGCCACTTGCTGAATTCTCATGGGCAACTCAACCATTGCCTGATGAACCAACAATTCCCGTTCATTCAAATACTTTTCGTACTCGATAGATGTTTTATCAAAGCCTAGGCGGATTCCTTTCGCAAATTCTTCTGTGATTGCTTCTTTTACTGCATCCAGTTGAATGCAATAAGTGCCGGGCATAACATCTGCAATACAAACCTGAGGATCTTCGCACGCAAATAAGTACATATTATTACGAAGTTCCACTGCGTTTGTGTTATAGTCTAATTCATATTCATACCGCGACTTTCCCAACATTTTTTTGACAGAAAGCAGACATGGTTCATTGGAAGGATCAATACGTACAGCTCTTACATCTTCCTTAAGTGCAATGTTATATTTTAATAAACCATCCGATTCAGTCTGCGGATATATCCAAATGGAGTTTTGCTCCGAAAATCCTTCTCCACAGTCAAAATACACCTGCATTTTCCTGCTTTCAAATGTTTGATTGGACATTTGCAGTAGTTCTTCTATGCCGATACTTCCCACTGAGATCCCACTGTACATCTCGCGAATAGGCGTAATATCACTGATAATATATCTCTGGAACGTCTGTTCCATCTGTAGATATATTTCCTGCTCTCTATCAGAAATCCCAAAAATCCGGTAAAATCCAATATCCTTTAACTCTTCTCTTTTAGCAGTTGCATATACATAATAAAAGATCATTCTGAAAATAACAAAATTTACCGGTATAGGGAAATCAAAGGTCCATTCGTAATCAATCACATTCCAAGTATCGTTCTGAACAATGATATTTCCCACAACCATATCAATGTTATTGACATCTGCGGCTATCAATTCTTTATTTAACCATACACTTCCAAATACTTTTTCAAATTCATCTGTAATACGGAACTGTTTTGTGCCATTGGCTTTTTTGATCCATTCAACATATTGGCCAAAAACTTCCAGGAGTTTTTCATAGTTTCCATCCATATACAGATCATCTAATATGGTCTCCAATGTTTTTCCTTCAAGATATTCAAAACGGATGCCGTCTCCATCCTGCTCTCCATGATTCAAACGAATACAAGTATCCTGATACTTTTCTGACAGTCTTTTCTCCCATTCCAAGGATTTTAATACGTGCACTTTGCCCTCATCAAATAAAGGCATTTTTCTTACCACACGTTTACCCGCTTCGTCCTGCAAGATATCTGTTCGGATAGCCAGTTCTCTATTTCTTTCATTTGAAAATTTAGAATATAAAATCTGTTCCATTAAGCCTCTCCCTGCTCAAGTATCACTAAATATGAATTGGAAAATTCAGGAAACATTCTGTTTCGGATTATGTTATCAAAGACCTGTCCCTCATCAAATAAAACCATTCGTTCCCTATCAAAGTTATTCATGTTATTGGTAAGCTCACCCACCTTGGGTAAATGCTCATCCGAATATATACTCATGGGAAGTTTATAATCCGGATAAGGATAGTAGAATTTGTATTGTTCAAATCCTGTCTTTGCAAAAATTTCTTCCAAACCGGCTTTTGTAAAAGTCCGTACTCCTTCTGTATTCCGATAGCCTTCGATGCCTTCAAAATATTTTCCTACATGGTCCTCTTTGCATCCCGCAAAATATTTGAGTCCCATTTGATTCTCAATGGCCATAATGATTTTACCGCCGGGCTTCAAATGCTTTTTTATAATCTGCAAGAAGCTCTCATAGGGCTTATTTCCCCCAATATAGCTGGCTGCATATTCAAAGACACCAATCAAAGTAATATAATCGTATTGTTCTTTTAAATCCGCCTCTATATCGGTAAAATTACCTACCAATATCTCTACATTAGCTTTATCACTGTTGCGGTTGGCATTGATTAAGCTACGCTTTTTGGACAATTCAATACAGGTAACTTTATCTGCCAAATTTGCCAATGCACCTGTAATGGCACCACAACCGGAGCCAATCTCCAATACAGTATCTTCTTTTGTGATGGGCAACCAGGAAACAATATTCTGACGAATATGAGAAAAATGATATAAAATCTCCCACGAATTGCTCTGTGCAATCACCTGATTTAATTCATGCTCATCATATTTCTCTGCGATTTTCAACAATGTATCCTCAATCGGTCCATCGCAATATAAATCTCTTCCGGAATATTTTTCATAATTTAAGGTAACTTGTCCGATTTGTTCCTTCATTACCATTCTCCTTAAGCCTTAATCACTTCTACTTCTGAATTCATATCGTAAAAACCAACGGTATTTTTATTGGACACCACCGTAATATTGCATAAATCATATAAACGATGATATACATGAAACTCACCCGCTATATAACCGGTACAACCAAATGAAAGCAGATAATCTCCACCCTGTAAGTCCAAAGTCTGTTTGAATGTAATAATCCTACTTTCACCTGCTTGGATAGTCCCCGTATCAACACCTTCATAAAAAGTGTTTGTGCCGGTCACATCCGTACCTTGCAGATTTTTTATTGTCATGGCAAAGATAGGGTCATTTAATTCTTTATGCACATTTACCTTCATCTTAACCGTAAATACGCTTCCCTTTTCAAGCACATTGGTAATATTTCCCGTTTCATCCAACACTGCCACATCTACGATCTCAGCTTGTTTTTCTCCATACTCCTGTATGTCCGGATTTAATGTCAGATTACTTTTCCACAAACCATCCTCCGTATCGTTGACACTTGTCTTACCATCTACAGCAACACGATCTTTTTCCGGTTGCTCAACTTCCTGTGTGTCTGTCACAACCTCTATTTCATCCACATCTAATTGATTAACCAGGACCTTTTTGTATAAATCCACCATCTCTTTTGGTGCACCTTCTGCCAACTTGGTACCTTTATCCAGCAAAATAACCCTGTCACAATATTTGCTGATACTGCTCAAATCATGGGATACAAATAAGATGGTCTTACCCATTTTTTTGAACTCTTCAAACTTCTTATAACACTTGGACTGAAAGAATACGTCTCCAACCGATAACGCTTCGTCTACAATCAAAATCTCAGGCTCAATATTGATTGCCACTGCAAAAGCCAGTCGTACAAACATACCACTGGAATAGGTCTTGCAGGGTTGATACACAAAATCGCCGATATCGGCAAATTTGAGAATATCATCCAATCTTGCATCAATTTCTTCTTTGGAAAATCCCGTCATCGTGCCGTTCAGGTATACATTTTCAATACCGGTATACTCCATATTAAATCCGGCACCAAGCTCCAAAAGAGCGGATATACGTCCGTTAATCTCCACATTTCCCTCTGTAGGATTCAATACACCGGTAATAATCTTTAAAATGGTAGATTTACCGGCTCCGTTTGTACCGATAATACCCACAGTCTCACCCTTTTGCACCTGAAAATTCATGTCATTCAGCGCATAGTGATCTTTGGACAATTTTTTTCTTGTCAATCCCAGAGACTCTTTCACCCGGTCTGTCGGATTATCATATAATTTATAAATCTTGGACACATGGTCCACATTAATGGCTATTTCTCCCATCATGCTTTCCTTTCTACAATACGTCTGCAAAATGAGGCTTCAAACGTTTAAATACAACGGTTCCAAACAAGAAAACAACTGCTGTTAATCCCCAAAAATATAAGGTCATACCGGGATCTTGCCAGAAACACTCTTTATAAAACAAGGCTTGTCTATATCCATCTATAACATAGTACATAGGATTCAACTTAAATATTTGTACCAAAACCGGCGAATCAATAATACTAATCTGCCACATAATCGGAGTGGCCCACATGCCGATCTGCAAAAGAATATTGATAATCTGTGATAAGTCCCTGAAAAAGATTACAACAGCACTGGTGGCATAACTTAGCGCTAATACAAAGACAAACATGCAGAACGAATAATATATTACCTGCAAGGTATACCAATCAGGATAGTACCCATAACATGCACACAAAATTAATAGAAACACTACAAAAAACACATGTACAAATAGTGCTGAAATAATCTTGATAATCGGTAAAATACTGATTTTGAATACTACTTTTTTAACCAAATAACTATATTCCAACATGGCATTGGTAGCATTATTCAACGCTTCTGAAAAGAAAAACCACGGAATCAAGCCTGCTGAAAGCCAAAGTACAAAGGTCACTTCAATGCCTTCTTTGTCCAATATATTACCGGCCTTTAATCCTTTTTCAAATACAAACCAGTACATAACTATGGTCACGATAGGTTGAATAAATGCCCATATAATACCCAGATAAGATCCTGCATATCTGGTCTTAAAATCATTTTTTGATAGCTTCATAATCAACTGCCTATTGCGGAATAACTCCACCGGCAATTCCAAAGCTGCTCTTAATTTTCCCATGAATATTTCTCCAATTATTTATTGTAACTGCTGATGCCTCCCCATTTCTGATCCTTGTCAGATATGGTCAAATCAGCTTCTGTCATTCCTTCAGGCATAGGCCACTCTACACCAATCTCAGGATCAGACCAAAGAAGTCCTCCTTCATCATTGGCATGATAGAAATCCGTGCATTTGTATGCAAACTCTGCGTAGTCAGACAATACAATGAAACCGTGTGCAAAGTTTTTGGGGATAAAGAACTGTTTTTTGTTCTCTGCTGATAATCTCACACCATACCACTTTCCAAAAGTCTTGGAACCGGGTCTTAAATCAACTGCTACATCAAAAACCTCGCCTACAACTACGCGCACCAATTTATCCTGGGGATAATTGATCTGGAAATGAAGCCCTCTTAATACACCTTTCTTGGATGCAGACTGGTTGTCCTGCACAAACTGTACATCGATACCGGCTTCCTTAAAATCATTGTAGTTGTATGTCTCCATGAAGTAACCGCGCTCATCACCGAATACGGTAGGGGTAATCACTTTTAACCCTTCTATTTCACATGTTTCAACTGTTATTTTTCCCATTTGTTACTCTCCTTATTATTTTTGTGCACCGTGCACATATTTTACATCTGCGTATAATACACCATTTTTTGCATAAATAATCAGTTTATTATATCACTGTTAGTTATTCTTTTCAACCTACGACCCAAAAAGGCATTGTGATATCAAACGACCACAATGCCTTTACATTTTCTAATATTTCTTTAAATTCTTAATACGTTCTACCACATTATAACCATAATTGACAGCTGTTGCCCATCCTTTTCCGTAAGGATTTTCTTTAATACCAAGCCATTCACAATACGGCGCTGTATTTCTGGTCACATATTTAAATCTGGGATCAACACACGCTTGATTCAACGCTTCTGTACTCGCGTAGGCCTTCAAATGCTGTACATGCGCTCTGATACCGATTCTTACACTGGCAAAGGAATTGCCCGGTACGCCTCCGGTAGCACCAATTCCGGCAAAGTTAAACTGGCTGATATTAACATCCCCACCATAACGCAGGAAATTGGTTTCTTTCATAGCTTGTGTAAACGCCACTTCTGCTTTTACTCCTTCTGCCGCACATTCTTCAATGTACATCTGGCAAAATTGACGAAGTGTAGGCGCATCTGTATTTGCATAATAAGATGGATAACTTGTTACCGAGTTATAATACGCCATCATTTGTTCTACGGTTACAGAAGTCGATCCCATAATAGGGTAAAGTAAATTATCAACCTCTAAAATACTGCAAGTAGTACCGCCTACTACACCTTTAATACCATTATTTCCTGTCACATATACATGCGCATTATAGGTACCAAGATTATTTTTGTGATTTCTCACATCTACACCGATACGATATGTTCCATTTCCCGTATTGGTTGCTGTATACCAAACCAAATCACTCTGGTTTGCCGCACACCATACTGCCACCTGTACATTCTTTACTCCCGATACAGAAGACACACCTGTCACTTGCACATCAAAAGTACCGTCATGCTCCTTTTTATTTACAACAGTCACACCAGTTGAGCTCGGTGCTGCCACACTAAAGGTAGTGCTTTTGGCAACATGCGACGCTCCGTTTTTATCTACGATATAGAGGTGCACTTGATATGTTCCCGCTGTTTTGTGGTTGCTGATAGGTACGTTTATGGTCCATGTGCCGTTTCCACTGTTAGTCATGGGATACCATTTCAAATCATCCTGTCCGCCGGTATTGCTCCATACCGCCGCCTCAACCGCTTTCACACCACCGGCATAGCCCACATTACTTGCCTTGATGGCATATTGGGTCTGCGCCCCGTTTCCTGTTGCTGTCAGTACAGGGGTTGGTACTTTTAGTGTTGCTGTCGTTGACTTAAAAGCACTTACTCCATTGGCCGCATACGCATAGGTATGAATCTGATAGGTTCCATATTCATATCCATGGTTTGCTATATTGACATTGATGGCATAGCTTCCGTCACTTTGCTTCTCTGCCACATACCATCTTAAGTTTTTCTGAGCCTTATCACTCCATACTGCTACTTCCACTTTGGATATGCCTGATAAAGATGTAAAGCTATCCATGGTCACCTTAAATGTACCGGTTGCATGATTCACATCACTTACATTTAAAGTACCAACAGTAGGTGCCGCTACACTAAAAGTAGTATTTTTTGCAAAATGGGATGCCCCATTTTTATCATCAATATATAAATGTACCTGATAGGTTCCTGCTGTTTTATGGTTGCTTATCGGCACGTTAATGGTCCATGTCCCATTTCCGGTATTGGTCATAGGATACCATCTTAAATCATCCTGTCCGCCTGCATTACTCCAGACTGCTACTCTTACACCCTTGACGCCACCGGCATAGCCTACATTACTTGCCTTAACAGTATATTGGGTCTGGGCTCCGTTTCCTGTAACTGCCAGCACAGGGGTTGGCACTTTTAGTGTTGCTGTCGTTGACTTAAAAGCACTTACTCCGTTGGCCGCATACGCATAGGTATGAATCTGATAGGTTCCATATTCATATCCATGGTTTGCTATATTGACATTGATGGCATAGCTTCCGTCACTTTGCTTCTCTGCCACATACCATCTTAAGTTTTTCTGAGTCTTATCACTCCATACCGCTACTTCCACTTTGGATATGCCTGATACGGATGTAATATCACCTATGTTCACTTTAAACGTGCCTGTAGCATCATCCACATTGCTCACACTCAATGCCCCGATTGTCGGCGCTTTCACACTAAAAGTAGTGTTTCGGGCAAAATGGGATGCCCCATTTTTATCATCAACATACAGATGTACCTGATAGGTCCCTGCCGTTTTATGGTTACTTATCGGCACGTTAATGGTCCATGTGCCATTTCCATTATTGGTCATGGGATACCATCTTAAATCATCCTGTCCGCCTGCATTGCTCCAGACTGCTGCTCTTACACCTTTGACACCACCGGCATAGCCCACATTACTTGCCTTAACAGTATATTGGGTCTGGTTACCGTTTCCTGTCACTGTCAGTACCGGAGTTGGTACCTTCAAGGTCGTTGTTGTTGACTTCATGCCACTAATACCATTGGTGTCATATGCATAAGCATGTATCTGATAGGTGCCATACTCATATCCATGATTTGCTATATTAACATTAACAGCATAGCTTCCGTCACTTTGCTTCTCTGCCACATACCATCTTAAGTTTTTCTGAGCCTTATCACTCCACACCGCAACTTCTATCTTCGATATTCCGGCTTTCGCACTAACTCCTTGCAAGCGTACACTAAAGGTGCCTGCTCCATTATCTATATTTTCTGCCGACACCGCTCCAATAATCGGTCCTTCAATATTAAACGTAGTGCTTCCCACAAATTTATTGGATGCAAATGGATTTTGTGCATATGCGTGGACATTATACATACCTTTTGCCTTGTCATGGTTTGACATCGGAACTGTAGTACTCCATTTACCGTTTCCATTATTGGTCATAGTGTACCACTTCAGGTCATTTTGACCACCGGAAGTGCTCCACACAGCCACTTGTAAAGTAGTGGTATCTGCAACACCTTCTGCCTCTACTGTTATGCTCTTACCGTTATTTGCCACTGTTGCCTTGACATTATCCATACTTGGCATAGCAGAAGTTATCGATACCGTTTTACCACCCAATATATGAGATCCGCCTTTTATGTCGTATGCATAAAAGTGAACATTATATGTGCCACTTTCCCCATTATGTGCAGACACATTAATTGTTGTGCTGTAACTTCCATTTTTGCCACTCAAAGTATACCATTTCAAATCATCCTGACCGTTTGCGGTAGTCCACACTGCTACCTTTACTTTAGATATAACGGATGCAGGAGTCACACCTGTAGCACTAACAGTAAATGCACCTGTCGATGCATTTTCTGTACTGGCTGTTATAGATTTTGCCACAACGGTATACGCACTCAATCCATAGTACTCCGCAACACCTGTAGCATCCGCAATACCCAGCTTTTTCAAGTTTTCTTCACTGGACAAAAATGCCGCATCGCTGGCATTTGTTAAAAATGCATGCTCTACAATAACAGCCGGAAATCCTGCTAACTTAGAGTTTTTAATCACTCCATAATAATCTGCCAGAGAACCATCGGGATAGAGTGTATTGTCCTCCGAACTACGAATAGCAATTCCTCTATTGGAAAGTCCCAGTGCAACTAATTGACGCTGAATTTTGTTAGCCAGATTTGCGCCTTCTTGGCCAATGCTGGCATTATAACTAGAATTAGGATAAAACACTTCTGCCCCCTTTGCAGAAGCACTAGAAGCAGAATTTAAATGAATACTTACATATACATCTGCTCCAACACTTTGTGCATAGTTAACACGATTTTTATTACACACTGTAGACGTTGTACCCGGATAAGGACATGTGCCACTATTTCTCGTCATGTATACAGTGACATCATTATAGTTCTCCAGCTCTGCCTTACAATACTTTGCAATCTTAAGAGTAAGATCCTCTTCTTCCAAGCCATTGGCGCGCGCACCCGCATGACTATCGTCATGGCCGGGATCAATCACAACTACCAAGTTGCCGGATGCCTTATTTGCTGCCACATCATCAGCTGTAATCGTACCCATGTTCATTGTGCTGATTGCAGACAAAGGAACCTCTACATCCAGATTTCCTTCCTCTACATTGGTCTCAGCTTCATCCAAAGCCTCTTCCACAGCAGTCACAATATCACTCTCATTGGTATCTGCCACTTCACCTTCTTCAAAGGTAACGATCTGTGTCTCTACAACCGCAACTTCTTCCTCCGGTACAGGCTCCTCTTCTGCTAATACTACTTCTTGATTTACACCATAGTAAACTGCTTCCATACCGGTCTTTGCAAACGGTACATATTTGGTTTTGCCATCCTCTGTAGTCACACTGACTGCTACCGCTTCATATACACCGGTATCTTCTGCTGTCATACCCATATTAAACAGAACTAAATTACTCATGCAATCTTCGCTTGAATAATATTTCTTCTCTTTTGTCTCATAATTTTGTACAACCAAAGTAGCCTTAGTGATTATTGTATTTTCATCACCAAAGCTAATGATAATATTTTGTTCGGAGGGTGTCTCAACATATGGTTTCTCCAAATACAAATAATTCAGTTTTCCTTCTTCACCGAATGCCTCAATGGAATTATCTGATACAGCTCCATTCTCAGATACCGTTTCTTCCAAGACTTCTTGCTCATCTTCTTCAACCATCTGCGATTCAGTTTGTGATGCATATACACTTGTAGGCATAATTGATGTAAATGTAACAACCGCTGCAAGTGTTGTTGCCAAAAATCTGAATAATCTTTTTTTCATAAAGCACCTTCCTCATATCTTCTCTATGTTTGGGGACATTTTTCCCGAATTTAACCCATAATCATTTACAGTATACATAATTATGTAAACAATTGCAACGTTTTTTACATCATATTGTATGATTTTCCAATATTTTCTAGTATATTTTGTATTTTTTGCTTTTATTATCGTCAACCAAAAAGTCTGCATTTGTTTTCATACAAATGCAGACTTTTCAATATATCCATCTTATTTTATTACTGTACTGTAAAGGTTGTACTTCCTGCAAAACGGCTTTTTCCTGTTTTATCAATCAGATACACATGCGCTTGGTAAACACCCGTGCCTTTATGCTTGGACTTTAATACATTCGTAACCCAAGCCCCATTGCTAACAGTCATTGGATACCAAATCAAATCATCCTGACCACCAACATTGCTCCAAACGGCTACTTGCACACCTTTTACTCCACCGGAATATGCCACCCCCGATGCCCTAACCGCATATTGGGTACCATTTGCATTGCCAGAACTTGTAACAACCGCTTTGGGTTGCACCAATTGGGTTTTTGTCGCTTTTACAACTGTAATACCGTTGTTGTCATACAAATACGCATGGCATTGATATATCCCATATTCATAACCATGATTTGCCACATTTACATCTACAGTATATGTTCCATTACTCTGTCTTGTTGCGGTATACCATCTCAGATTGCTCTGATCACTTTTACTCCATACTGCTACTTGCACTTGTTTCACACCGGCTTTGGCCGTGATTCCACCAACATTTACTCTAAATGTACCTGCTCCATGATTTATACCGGATGTCGTCATACTGCCTATGCTGGGTGCCGCTACTGCAAAGGTGGTATTGCCACCAAAATGACTCTTTCCATTTTTGTCTATAATATATAAATGTGCCTGATATGTACCCGCTGTTTTATGCGTGGCGATAGGTACATTTCCCGTCCATGTATTACCGCCGGCATTCTTTAATTGATACCAAACCAAATCATTCTGCCCACCGGTATTACTCCAAACTGCCACCTGAACCGCCTTTACTCCTCCGGGATACGCCACATTAGACGCTTTTAATGTGTATTGCGTTCCTGTTCCGTTTCCTGTTGCTGTCAATACAGCCTTTGGTTGAACCAGTTGTACACTTGTGGTTTTTAATGCTTGAATTCCATTATTATCATATAAATACGCATGACATTGATACGTTCCATATTCATATCCATGGTTTGCTATATTTACATTAACCACATATGTACCATTGCTCTGCTTTGTTGCGGTATACCACTTCAAATCATTCTGCCCACCGGAAGTGCCCCACACCGCCACTTGCACTTGTTTTACACCGGCTTTGGCTGTAATTCCGCCAACCGCCACACGGAAAGTACCTGCTCCATTGTTTACATTTGAAGTTGTTACACTTCCAATCTTAGGACTACTCACTTTAAATGTAGTTGTCCTCATAACCTTGCTTGCCGTATATGCATTTCCGGCATAGGCATGCACCTGGTAAGTACCGGCCATGTATTTATGATTAGAGAGTGGTATTGTCACACTCCATGTGCCATTACCTTGGTCTTTGGCTGTATACCACTTCAAATCATCCTGTCCGTTATTGGTGCTCCATACCGCAAACTTCACATTACTTGCACCAACCACGCCGTTCAAATCCAATGTTGCTGTGTTTTCATTGGATGCAACCGTCGCAGCAATTCCTGTCGAGGACGCATATTCTCTCGTAAATGTGGTACTACCGCTGCTATAAAACTTCGATGTTCCATTTTTATAATTCACATATGCGTGACAAGAATAAGCACCCACGGACGACTTGTGATTCGCAATATTCACATTAACTGTATATACACCATTTCCGCGATTTGTCGCCGTATACCACTTTAGATCATCCTGTCCGCCGGTATTACTCCATACCGCTACTTTCACACCGGACACATTACTAAGTTCATTAACTCTCGCCACACGTATGGTAAAGGTTCCTGCTGTATTGTTTTTATTTTGAATGGAGAATTTCTGTTCTTTTACCGTCACAGTACATGTCGCGGTCTTATCGCCACAAGTTGCAGTAATAATAGCCGTTCCGGGACTCTGTGCCCTGACAACACCGTTGGTAACCGTAGCCACTGTTTCATCGCTACTGCTCCATGTAACAGTCGTGTCGTCCGTTGTATAGAGCGGATTGTATGTAACCGTCAGATTAACCAATCCATTGGGCTCTATGGTTGCTGATGTTTTACTTAAAGAAATACTTTCCAAAGGAAACTCTGCATCAGCCGCCACATTGTCAGTATACGCTTTGATACGGAAAGTCATGGGATTACTTGTCGTATCCATATCAGACCAATACGTCGTATACGAGGAAGTCATTCTAAAGCTGGTCTGCGACTTTTCTTCGGTTGTCATCTGCAACCAGTTTCCATTTATATACTCATAGTCCACATATAGAGCGGTACTACTGTCAAAGGTCCAAACTACAGAGAATTTCTCACCCGGAGAAACAGCAATCGGACTATTCAACTTAACAGTGTTATAACCGGTATAGGTTAAAGTACCGGTCTGCTCCAGCATCTTTGTACCACTTGTCGGGTCATTTCCATCGGATAATCCTTTATAAATAGTCAAGGTATAGTCCACACCATTGGAATAGTTACCGATACCAACCGCTTGAAGAATTTCCGGTCTGCCGTTATTTGCCTGTACTTCAAATACATTTGCTGCGCCATACGCTGCATAATAATAATTTCCTGCCGCACCATCATACTGATAGATGTTATCATAGTTATCTGCCGGTTCACACACAAAAGCATAGAAGTTTGCAGACAAACCGGTATCATAATAGGAAATCCAGAAATATCCATTTTGGGCACAAGTTTCATTTTCTAACTCATCGCCCCAACTGTTTTTCACCAACCAGGCTCCATTACCTGCAGGGGTGAGTGCAAAATTGCTTGCAGAGTAATTATCATCCCATCCCACAATCTGAACGGCATGATTGGTTGCGGCATTTGCCACATTGTAATAGTATGCTCCATAATCACCGGCAATAGGCGCATCATAATTCGATGCCCCCTGCACTGCATGATATGCTACCGCTACAGCACCATAATCCATGATAGTTTGTTTGACAATATCTGTATTGGCCTTATTGATAATATAAGCATTCTGCAGATGATAAGCAGAAGAACCGTAGACATTGGTTGTATTGTTAGTCAACGCTGTTTCAATGTCCTCGTAAGGTGCCACACTTTCATTTACCAAACCGGCCCAGCTCGCCAGATGCCACATGGTAAACAAGGAGTTGCCTCCTTGGTCCATATAGTTGTCAGTTAAACCCGTATTATAGTCCCCGATAGTGCCGCCAAGGGCATCACCGGTCTCTCCTTTGTTATAGAAAAAATAAGCAAGATGTCTCTCAGACAAATCAATATCAGTTGTAGCTTTTCCCCGGGCAATCAGACTGGCCTCGCTGGCACCCACTGCCGCAAATGCCCAACAGGTACCATAGCTTCCCTGATTCTTTAACGAAGGAACTTTCCCTTCAGTAACTGAATTATATGCCGACGGAATTGTTCCACGATTTGCATAAACTGTGCTATCCGCAGCACTCATAACCGGAACCGGATCATCCCCGTCGTGGTAGGTGAGTGCACGAGGAATCTCCTCCTGCACAGACTCTGTCTGTTGCAATTCAGTCTCTGTATCTACATTTACTGCATCCGTAGCCGGTTCATCTGTTACCTCAACGGTATTGGCAGACACAGCATCTTCCGGTTGTACCACGGTAGCATAGGTTGTGGCAGGTGTTGCCACAGATATACTACTGGCCAGCATGGCAGCGATTACAGATGTAGTAACTAAATTGTAAATACGCTTATAGGTCTTTCTTTTCATAGTTTACCCCCCTAAGATATCAGAAGACGTATCTTTTTTTCTATGTTCTATTATAGTACATTCCACAAATCCAAGCAATAAACATAGGTGACTTTTCTTTATACTCCACACTTCGCGTGTTGCCTTTCGTTGTATTGCATTGCATTTCATTGTATAATAATAACAAATTTATCAAAGGAGAAAAACTTATGGAACAAGCTTTAAATGTACTTTTATTCACTCACAACTCACTAACCTGCCAAAGTTTTATGCGTTATACTAAACAACAAGAGGATTTTCACCTGATTAGTGTGACAGACAACACTGACTTTGTAAAAGATATCAGTCTCTCACAAGATGTGGATATCCTGATTCTGGATTTGGAGGACGAAGATCAAAGCAATGATGTGATCAAATTAATAGATGCATTTTATACATATCTGCAATCTTGCAAACCATACATACTAGTAATTACAGGCATTGAGAACAACGATATCCTTGATCACATCCATGATGCAGGTGCCGATTTTATCATCTCAAAGAACAAGCCCGACTATTCCGTGCAACTGGTTTTTAATTTTTTACGTTTAGTTCACGAAAGACCAAAGACTCCCTGCCGTTCTCATCATGATTATTACCCCCGTATGTTACAAATCATTTGTGAGGAATTGGATGCGGCCGGCATCAATCACTGTCATGTGGGGTATCAATATTTAGCAGAATCCATTTTGTTATTTTTAGAGGGTAAACATTTACATCTATGCTCCACCTTGGGAGCCCGTCACAAAAAGAGCGCCCTTAGTGTTACACGCGCTATGCAAAACGCCATCGACTACGCATGGAAAAACACCCACGATAACTCTCGGTTCCAAACCGAAGATCCCGACCTCACCTTGATTCATGCAATCGATACACAATCAGAACGAGGTATCCCTACGGTCAGCGAATTCATCCGTTACTGCGTTTACAAAATCAGGAATATGTAGTTTTTCGAAATTTTCGAAAGTTTTTAAATAAAATTGTTGGTTCTCGTTACATTTTGTATTATAATATATCAAAATACAACATTTTATGTAGAGAGGAAAAAAAATGGAAAGAGAATTACATGTTGTTTTAATTGAAGACGATCCTGTAGCATGCAAAGATTTTAAGGAATATATCGATACCGTTCCGGATGTTGTGTTGACTGAAATCACCAACAACTCCTACCGTGCAATCGAACTGGTAAGAGATTGCCTTCCAGATGTTATTATCTTAGATTTAGAATTAAATGAAGGACAAGGTAACGGATTATTATTCTTAAAAGAGCTGAAAAAGTTGTCTCTGATGCGTACTCCTTATGTACTAATCACAACCAATAACTCCAGCAACACGACGTACGAAGCCGCACGCCAGTTGGGTGCTGACTTCATTATGTCAAAGCATCAGACTGATTATTCTGCTGCATATGCTGTTGATTTCCTCCGCATGATGAAGGATATCATTCAAAGCCGTTACGCAAATACACAGCCTTCTGCGGATGTTAAAATGTCTGTAGAGGAATCCGACAAACGTATTGAACGCATGATTGCTACCGAGTTGGATTTCGTAGGCATCAGCCCTAAAGCTGTAGGGTACAAATATTTGGCAGATGCTATTTTCCTTGTAATCAAGGACAGACCCTCCAATATCTGTACAACTTTAGGTAAGAAGTATGGCAAAACCGATTCCAGTGTAGAACGTGCGATGCAGAATGCCATTAACCGCGCTTGGCGCAACACAGATATTGATGAACTGTTAACACATTACAAAGCAAGAATCCGTTCCGATAAGGGCGTTCCCACTTTGACAGAGTTCATTCACTACTATGCAAAAACCGTAAAAGGTCATCTGTAAAATATCAAAAGCCTTGCAGGGTACATATCACTACTTTGCAAGGCTCTGTTTATTGTGGATGGTTGTTGTATTTAATAAAATTGTTTAATCTGTTCTCTGGTCATATGACAATATTGTTTTTCTTGTATAATTTCTTGATATAACGTTTCAAAATCCGGACAAAACTTCTTTAACCTGCGGATTAAGATTGCCAGGGCTTCCCGCTTGCCTTCCTGCTTACCTTTCTGCTTCTCTTCTTCCAACATCTGCTGTATTGCTAAGCACACATTACTCACACCCTTCCCTTTGTTTATCTTAATATTTGCTCCTGTAAAACAATTAATCATCTTGGTTGTCTCATTATCCAATTGCTCATATGCCGGATTACGCATAATTTCCTGTAATCGTGCCTTGTCCTTGGATGCACTAATAAATTCCAACACATATCTCGCATCTGTAAATCCTCTTCCTTTATCACGCGTCTTCCCTGATACAGATGAAAATTAAAGATATCTGCAAACACTTTCTTTTGCGCAATGAAGCGTCTTGACATAACTGATTTTTCTCTCATTAACCTCCTCCTTACTCCTGCAGGAAGATGTTATTAAACACATTGTAACATGTTTTATCGTTTATTCAATATCAATTTGACATTTCCTGCATATTTTTCTAATTTTGTTGTGTTGTTTGAATGTTTTGGCGAAATGCCGAGAATTTTTGACCTTTCTGGCACTCTTTTTCTAGTGCCGGAAAATTAAGACATATTCTCCTTTTGTTAAACGTTTCATCCGATATGTATATCCTATACAATTCATTTGCAAGTCGTACAATTTCATCTTGATGCTTCCGACACCAATTAAGTTCTTTAATGCATAATTTTTTCCACCGTCTTAATTCCTTTGTGTCTGTACAATAGATTTTCAAGTCAATTTCCGTAAGATAATCTTCACACACAGGAATCATATTATTAAGATTTAATGCAGCTATTACCTTACCTTCTTTATCACGTATTTTTCGTAATGTTATATTTTCTCTCATACATTCAAAATTCTTATTTTTGTTTGCCGAATTTGATGTTAAAGGAATACAAAATTTAGAACCATTTACAAGAACAACAATTCCTAAAAATGGACGTTTCTGTTTTCCTATTTGTGGTGATACAGATGGTACATTATCGTCAATATTATGCAAATTTCGCATATATTTTATATTTACGCTATACAATTTAAATCTTCTGCTCATTATTCCTCCAAAACACAAGAGGCCATGCAAAACGCATAGCCTCTTGGTAGTATCCGTCGCAACGGAAAACTCTCTTATCGGTTCCACTTAACGGTAGGACTCACCTAACGATTACTCGTCTTTAGTGTCATTATACACAGAGGCTTATTTAGATGCAACTAATTTTTATTGTTTGAATACTTTGGCGAAACGCCATGAATTTTTGTCGATCGACTTTTTAGAATTTGCATAAGCAAATGTTGTGTATGTATCGTACTATTTATTCTCTACTATGTCAAGATAATTTGATAATTGACAAAAAAACAAGGATTTCTTGTTTTTCCTTTGATTGTGTTGGAAATGTGTGGTATATTGTATCTAGATGTGGACAGATTCTGTAAAGGTAAACGGGCCGAACAATGTCCGACCCGTTTTATACATAGTTCGATTACTGCCCTGTAACAATCCCTTGTACAATAGTCCATAATTGATTCCACCATGTTGACATTTTTCTCACCTCGCTTTAAGGCGATAATAAGAAAAAGTCCCTAGTTTACACATTATGATTATGTGTTGGTTTTCTGTTGTGAGTTGTTGGTTTTTGACCATTTTTAGGAGATTATCTATGTTGCTAATAATAAATTATTTTTCCTTAACGTTATCTTCAATATATATTTTTTCTAAAATTCTAAATCTTCCTATAACTTTTCCTAAATTATTTTGGGGAATACTATATTCATTGACTATATCAACATCACTTTGCACATTAATTCCTCACTCCTCTACTGCCATTCCTCTCATTTTTATTGCTGTATCACTTGCGTTCTGTGTTATATATTTTAAAACTTCTATAGAGTTTTCGATTATCACAGTCATCATTTCATACACTTTAAGTTATGCAATGTTTTATTTTTGCGCATTATTTATAGGTTTATTAACTATGATATGTTTTAACTTTTCCACATATACATCATTCCGTGTGTTTATACACATATCGACATGTATCATGCACTTAATATTATCTTTTTTACTTTTCAAGCATAAACGTTTACGCAAAGGTATGCCCTTTGTAAAAAACAGTACAAACAATATCCCTTTATTAATTTTATGCTTTTTAATACTATTTATATACATGACACTAAGCGAACCAGTAAAAACCAATTTATTCATTTTGTTATATTTCATCGCTTTCCTATTTGCGATTTTCTTTTTCTCTTATTGGCAAAATAGCCTCACCCGCACCTATCGCGACAAGCTCCGTGACCGCGATATCGATATTCTCACTGAACATGTTGAGGAACTCGAAGAAGAATATAAGAAACTAGCTGAAGATAAAGACGAACTTGCCAAGATTGTACATAGAGATAACAAACTCGTTCCTGCCATGTTGCTATCTGTGGAATCATTCTTGACAGAGTTTTCGGATGCATCACCTGAAATGAAAGCGCGTGGACAAGAGCTCATGGCTGAGCTTAACAAAGAAGCCGCGAGCCGTAAGGGTATTTTGAAGCAACAAGACCAGAAATGTACTGCCAAACTTATCAGTACAGGTATTCCCTATTTAGATAATGTATTGACATATATGCAAGAAAAGGCAATGTCCAAAGACATTGTATTATCGGCTTCGGGTGATCCCGGTATTGCTGATTTGGTGGAACGCACTATTGAGGAAGAAGATTTAAAGACTCTTGCTGCTGATATGTTGGAAAATGCTATCATTGCCAATACCTACAATCACGGCAGCAACGTATATTTTGTCATTGGCTATTTCGGAAAACACCTGGCAATTTATGTGTATGACAGTGGTATTCCGTTTACCAAAGAAGTATTGTTGGATTTAGGTATTCAGAAACACACTACCCATGAAGCAGATGGTGGTAGTGGTATTGGATTGATGACAATCTTTGAGTTGGTCCGTAAATACCGCGCGACCTATATTATTGATGAATATAGCACACCCACCGGACCTTATACCAAACGAATCACTATTGTCTTTGATAAACGTAGAAAATACATATTAAACACTTCCCGTCCGAAAGAGGAAATAGATTTCTTAAGACAAAGAGCAGATATGATTATCGAAGTCAGAAAAGAATCGGTTGCCAAATAGCAGGCGACCGATTTTTTGTGAAATATGCCAAATTGACAATATCACAATTTTAAACTAGAATTTTTGTAGTTATTTTCAATTATTTTACGCAATACACATCTATTACATATCTGTCACTATTCTTTTTAGCATCCCAGTAAAGGAATCTCAAATGTTCAATATCTATAATCAATTCTTGCTTTCTTCAGACAAATCATATATGACATCCTTAAAAAGTATAAAAAACGGCGAAGCCGGTCTAAATGTACGTCGGACAAAAATGTTGGAAAAAGTGCCTAATCCAGGCAATTGGTGTATATTTAAGAAAAATTATTTAACCACTAAAGATATTGCATTTTTATCTGCATATACCAATCACGAATTCGCTATTTTGAGAGGAAAATCTAACGATATTTTGTTCCACGGTACAGAAAGACATTGTATTTTTGATAATAATATGGTAGAGTTACTGAAAAGTGGAAAGTTAAAGTTAATTGCCCACACTCATCCCGATGCCGAAAAAATAATCCCATCAAAAGATGACAGGAATTTTTTGAAACAAATAGGGCAAAAAAATAGTTGTATCGTTTCTTCTGTGACAGGCAAAGAACGAACTTTTACCGCAAATATGTTTGATGATTTATTTTCTTAAGGAAGGAGAAAAAGATATGCTAACGATGGATGAAGCCAAAAAGAAAGGTATGAAAGCCTGCATCGAAAAACTCGGATATGAATTCTGCAAAAAACATGCTGACAATTCTGTAACTGCATATGGAAAAGAAGATAGTTATGTATTTTGTTACGTTGGTGTAGATGATTCTCCTGCACCGGATTATAGCCTCAATAAAGATGTATGGATATTATCAGAAGACAATCAATTTCCATATTCAGCAAGTTGCAATGTCAGTATGGAAGATGGAAACATTATATTTTTAGACTGTGTTTTACCTCATTAATTTTATACTAATACAGAATCTACAAAGGGAACTAACTTTCGTTAGTTCCCTTTTCTCTCATGATATAAATTCCACATCCTATAATGATAAAAATAAACGGTGTACAGCACACCTGCTGATAACAGAAGAAATTGTGGCACATGTATGAAACAATACAGGCAACAAAACCAATCATCATGGGGTTATTCATCCAGTCTTTCACAAATTGCCTGATGGCTGTAATGAAGATACCGATATAAACAGTTGCGCCAAACAATCCGTAGCAAATCAGTGCATTCATCCATTCATTGTGGGCATTTGTCAGTGTACGCTCTCCCCACAGTTCCGCTAACCGTTCTTGGTAAAAGGAGTATGCATATGGTGCATAGCCATCCGGACCCACGCCTAACAACTTATGACCAAAATTCATATCCATAAACATCTGCCAGCTAAACGCCCATGTCCTTCCACGTCCGTTTCCCCAATTATCCGACCATTTCAGATAGGGAACCTTGGAAGCAACTGCTTCTAATGCACCGGGCAGGTTTCCATGCGCACCCAGATATAAGATCAGGACTGCTGCCACAATACCCAATCCTACCATCGCAAATACGATGCTCCGACATATTTTTCCTATCTTTACGGAATAAATCTGTTTTTTGCATCCAATGAAACTGAGAGCCCATAGTAACGCGACTATCAACAGCACGCCCCACATCAAAGGATTGAATACCAGAAAACTACTTAATGTGTCTAAGTCCAAAATCGGATTGGGATGAATCAAAAACGCAAGATTCATAAATCTGGTTGCCCCTACAAACAAGAGAAGGATTTCCATAAACCGTTCCATTCTCTCTACAGAGGTAATCGAGAACCAGAAAAACACCAACATAAATCCGGCTAATGCCACATAGGCACTATCACTTCCCTGAGTCACTAAAGTAGCAAATCCAAGAAAGGAAAAAACGCCGCCCACAATCCGCTGGTTTCTTTTACGCGCACACCAAAACAGGGCAATCCCCAGTGGCAACACAGTACATAAAAAGCTACTATACCAGGTCGCCTGTCCCAACGTGGATAAAAACTGGTTTTTATATGTATCTGCAATTCCTTCGTAACTGCCAATCACATCAATCAGCAGTCTATGTAATATACCGATGACATAAGTAATCAGAGAAACACCACAAAGGCAAAGCAGCACTATCTTAAAATACTTTCCAAATCTGGAAAAATAGTAATATAGCAACCCAAAACTAGCCAATGCCAACAATCCCATATACCAACCATTATATCCGGTGACACAGGCCGCAAAGTTACCGCCAACCACTGCCGACATTAAACTCAACGACAAAAACGCAATCACATACCAATCGGTGTCCAGCACTTTTCCTTTGCCAAATCCGCTTTGCATCATCCAATACACCAGACTCATAAAGACAAGTGCAACTGTTGCCACCAGCATAATACTCTTATACAATTCATATTTTGCATTACCTACGCCATAATATCCGTTTTTTAAGTAAAGGGGAACCAGCACACAAAGGGCAATACCTACTACCGCTAAGATATATTCGATGACGCTCTTTGCTATTTCTGCGCCGTTATCATCTTGTTTTTTCTTCTGACTTTTTGCTTTTGATGTCAACTTATTGGACATAAGGGATTCCTCCGAATATTACTTTTCATACTGCGATTTTTGTGTGAATTTGCGCTTCATCAGATTTTGAAGTTCAGTCCGTCTTTTCGCAAATTCTTTTTCATCCATATATGCATCATTTAGGCATATGGACTTTGCCTGCTCCATATCCTTCCGAATCTTACGGATGGGCTCTGTCACACAATGATATCGGTTCATTGCCTTATGTGGTACAAACTCCCCACTCAGCAGTTGTTCGTATCGATAAACATAGCAGGACACATTTTCGCCACTTCTCATCTTACATCTACAAGTCCGGTCCAGCACCTCAAAATCCCGCTCCCACAACCGCTTACAAGTCTCTTTACAAAGCGCCATAGGCCCATGGGGATTGTAGATTCCCTGTAGCCTCTGAAAAGGCAACAACAATAATGTCCTAACCAAATTCAATCCATAACCCGGATGTAACCACTTCCACAGTTGTTTGCGACAAGCTTTGATATCATAGTGACGATTCATCAGCAACATATTTTGAAATTGGATAGACGCAAATACCTCATCCGTGCCATTGATTCCATTTAACGTGCCTTCATCTACCGGCTTACCGTCTTGAAAAAAATCACTCTGCTCAACAGGCGCCATTAAAAAGAAATCATCATTAAAATAAACAAACTGTTCGCTCAATCCTTCTATTCTATGCAGATTGAGTTCAATGGTATGCGAGTTAAACGTAGGCAGATATTCCTCGGGAATAAAATCCTTGTGATCGACAATCACCAGTTTGGGATGGCCCATATTAATCCACTTGGGAATCTGTCCATCTGTAACCAGATAGACTTTTCTCACCCATGGAACATATGTTTCAATACTACGGAACAAATACGGAAGTAACCCCCAATCACGATAATAGGACTCCCTATCTTCTTCCTTATTCGTCACATATGCACTTTTTTTCTGCCGCCATTTGTCATCGCCACCATCTACCCAGGTGATGACAAAATCAATTCCATTTACTTGCATAGTTTTTCCTTTATACACATTCCTATAAACTTTATATTTGTTTTTATATATCTTCCTCCAAGTCGCCGTGGCTCTTGCAGAAGACGATATAACCACTCTAAGCCCAGCTTTTGCATCATACGTGGTGCTCTTTTTCTGACACCGGCAATAAAATCAAACCCGGCGCCCACACCAAGCATCACACCGTTGACTTGCCCTGCTGCCTTTTGCATCCAATACTCTTGCTTGGGAGCTCCAAGTCCAATCCATATAAAATCAGGATTTTTCCGATTAATACAAGCATAATCATAGGTAAAATCCGTTGTCTCTACATTCAGATTTTTATCCGGTGCATAGGCTCCCACAATTTGAATACCGGGATATTTTTTGCAAAGTCTCTTTTGCAGTTTTTGGAGGGTTTCCGGATTACTTCCATAAAAGTAATGTCTATAACCTTTGACTGCAGATTCGGCAAAAATCCCCGCCATAACATCAGGTCCGGCTACCCGCTCTGCCTTGGGATATCCATGCTGCCGCTGATAGCGCGCTATCGGATAACCATCCGCAAAACTCATTGCCGCTTCCTTTTGCACTTGCTCATACCGCGCATCTTCCTTCGCCGTCACAAGTGTATGTACATTGACAAAGGTTATGTACTTTCCCTGCAACTTGGGTAAATATTCACACAAAGATTTTACCGCCTGACCGAGCGTAGCCGCTTGGATTTCCATTCCTAACACACGACCTGTTCGCATACTACTTCTCCCCATTGATATATTGCAACAACTTATCACCCACAACATCTCTGGAATATTGCGCAGTAATTAAATCATAGTTTCTCTCCAGTTCTTCCTTTGTCCATTTGGGAAGGTTTAGCATTTTTTCTGTCAAATCATCAAAGGAACGGATATAGGCATCGGGAATCTGTGCCATAACCTCCAAGGAACCTGTATTCTCCATACAAAACACCGGTTTACCGTTCAATACACCTTCAATATAGGGCATACCAAAGGAATGTGCTTTGGAGAAATCCACCACAGCATCATGCTCTGCAAAGACTTCCTTGGGATTTTCTATAAATCCGCAATAATTAATATATAACTCCAGTTCTTCTTCCAAAATAGTTGTGTAAAACTCTTCCTGTAAATCCCCTTTTCCATATACGTCAATGACTATAGACCGGCATTGTTTTTCCTTTAAATAGCGTCCATAATCCAGCAGATTATCAATATCCGCTTTTCGCTCTTTGCCAAGGCGTATCAGATATATGCCACGATAGACGTCTTTTTCTTCCACACCACAGATTTCGTCACGCTTAATCATACGGGACGAATCCAATGCATTACCCAGTACAAGACTTTGATTGTAATGATGGTATCCATGGATAGTTTCCAAGTCCTGCTTGTTCGTTTCACTGACAAACACAGCTTTTTCAATATCTTTTTCTTTTAATCGCTCCATACAGCCGGGGAAAATTTGCTCCAACACTGCTGCCTGGCAATGATAAAAATAAATTTTATTTTTAATCATCTCTGATGTTGCATCCGCCAAAAACAGGTGTAAAGATTCTCTTGTAGAAATAACTGTCTCACTGTTTGTGCTCTGTAGCCATTTTTTTAAACCATATCCGGCATAAGGACTGAGCACCTCCCGGTCTTTATCATATTTCAGATGCCCATAGAGATGTTTCTGTCCACGAAACAGGCATCTTTTCAAACGATTGCGGAGATTGTTACGATTGGATGAATAAAACGCCTTCATGTTCAATCCATATGGCACATATTGGGCTTTTGTCCGCTGCACAAGGGACTGCAACTGCACCAAATAGCCTTTTTCCAACAACGCTTCCGCCAATGCCCGTGTAGCGATGACCGTTCCGCCAATTCCGTAAAAATTATAACCCAAGAATGTAATCTTATGATGTTGCATATCTGCAAACTCTTCATATAAACGGTCCATATGTTTACCGTTTCTCACATACTCATAGTCTATATCCTGCGGCAGTCTCTTACAGAAGAAATCATTTTTATCATAATCTTCTGTGATAATCGACTGAATTAACTTGGACGCATTTTGAATGCTATGATTTTTCAGTTCCTCTGTATCACAATAAAACTCCCTATGCTTCTCATATTCCGCCAAATCAGGCATGTATAATAAAACAGGTTTACCTAGGAAGCTAAAATCAAATCCCACAGAAGAATAGTCTGTAATCAACAATTTACTTTGGGCAAGCTCATCCATCACGTTGATCTGATTTGCATACAGTATCTTGATATTGGGATGGATAGATTCCTGCTGCAGATTATCTAACTCCGATGCCTGAAATCCACGATGTAGACACAACTTGAAATTACAATTATGTTCTTCCAGATATTTGTGCAACTTCGGATGAGACAAAATATATTTGACTGTCAAATACAGTTTTTGATTGCCGTATTCCTCTTTTCTGTACTCACGCCATGTCAAAAACCACAGAATGTCTTTCTCTTGCCCTTTGTTCGCCTCGCTTCGTTTCAACAATTCCTGATAGCGGGGATGATATTCGCCATAACAAAGCTGATAATCTTTGAAATCGTGCTCTTCTATCAATTGGTCTTTAATCAGCGGATTGTAATAGAGAAAACGGAACAGGTTATTATTGTAACTGTCACCTTTATAACCGATTTTCTTCATACCGAGCGTTCCATGTTGTAAATATACAATAGGAGTCTCTGTGAGGAAATTAAACTCACGGAACAGGTATTTTTCCGGACGTACATCACGATAGCTCAAGGATACAAAAAACATATCCGCCTTAAAATACAACTCAAAGTGCTTTCCGGAATTTCTCCAGACAACGTATTGTTTGCTCTTTGCATCCATCGTGCGATAAACCGCCAATGTTGCCGGATTTTTCTCCATTATAAAATATTTTTCGATATCATCTTGTTTGTTTACTAAATGTTTCCACAAATAAAAGCTGTTATTGTCAGCTGTCTGTCCTACATTTTCACCAAACAACCAAATATACTTTTTCATACATTATCCATCTTACACTATATTTCAAATGTAGATTTTTCCTTTAACCTTATTTGGAAAGCATCAATCACTGCTTTTTTCTTATCCTCAAAATCCGTTGTATCCATGGTGTCATTAATACAGATCATGGCATCCTCGCCTGTCCGGATAGAGTCCAGTAAGTCATCAATCCCAGTCCGGATATGATAACATTTCCCTATCTTCTTTTTCCTCGGATAAAAGTTACCCGTTGCCAATTGCCAGTATTTCATCACCCACTGATTCACGTTAGTGGTACTACGTAATTTACACATGCAGGTCTCATGAAGTATTTCAGGCTCCTTTTCCCATACCGCTTCAAACGTAGTTTTCAAAAAGGAATTGGGTAAATGCTGATACAAAAATCCCGGAAACCACGGCCATGGCATCAATACTACGGTACGATATATAAACTTCAGACTATAACGTAAACGGAACCATTTTTTCCAATGCTTTTTGAGCATTTGCTTTTTTTTCACATTTTTGTTAATCACTGTCATGTTGTTTCCGTTGTAGGGTCCTGCACTGTCTTTACCAAAATAAATACAGTCCATGGCAAATACATCACAGGGTAAGCCCTGTCTGAAAAAATCCTCCGGTTTCATTGGCTTATTAATAAACATGTCATCATTGAAATACACAAATTGCTCAGCCAAGCCTTCAATCCGATGAAGATTCAATTCAATGGTATGGGAATTAAAGGTGGGTAAATACTCTTCCGGTATAAAATCCTTGTGATTTACAATATGAAGCTTGGGATGATCCGTCTTGAGCCACTGGGGCAGATGCCCCCATGTAACAAAGTGAATCGTTCTTACCCACGGTGTGTAGGCTTCCACCGCACGAAACCAATATTGCAGATTGTCCCAGTCACGATAGCGCACCTCTTTATCATCTTCAAATGAAGATTTCGGCAAATATTGTTTTTTCTGTTCGCGCCATTGCGGATCTGCACCATCCACCCAAATCACGACAAAGTCGATGGGCGTTACATTTACTTCCTGTTTACTCATTTCATAAATTCCTTATATGCTGCGAGCACTTCTTTCGGCTCACCAATTTGCTGTATCTTACCTTCATGTAACCACATCACCCGGTCACACAATTCTTCCAACGCATTTAAGTTGTGGGAAACAATCACAACAGTCCGGTTCTTTTCTGAGATTAACGCTTTCATCTTATTATAGCTTTTCTTCTTAAAACGCTCATCTCCCACGCTGAGCACTTCATCTATCAACATGATATCGGTCTCCAGAATAGCCGTAACCGAAAATGCCAACTTAGAATGCATACCACTGGAGTAAGTGCGAACCGGCATATCGATAAATTCACCCAACTCTGCAAACTCGATAATCTCATCCATACGCGCCAAAATTTCTTTTTCTTCAAACCCTAGCAGCATTCCCGATAACATGATATTCTCACGTCCTGTCAGTTCCGGCTTGAATCCCACACCAATGGCCAATAATGAAACTGAGTGACCGTGTAAATCGATGCTTCCTTCATCTGCAGAAAAAATATTTGCCAGGGAACGAAGCAAGGTCGATTTCCCGCTTCCGTTTTTACCGACCACACCAAGGATTTCACCCATCTGCACATCGAAACTGACACCTCTCACCGCCTCAAAGGCCTTGCTTTCTACCGGTTTCAAGCGTAGCAGATTCCTCTTTACAGAATAGTTTTGAATGCTCTTATATCTAATTTTCAGTTCTTTTACTGTAATTGCAGTTTCCATAGGATTTTCCTTTATATTACTTTTACATAAGTGTTTTCATGCCGGTAGATATTCCATACACCAAACACAGCTAAAACTACTGAAATAACAAACCATATGAACAACAAGAACCAATTGGGTGCTGTGGCATACATGCTGCAATCCCGGATTGAGTCTATAAACAACGCCAACGGATTGCAGGAAAGCAAAATATCCGCATATGGTTTCGGAATACTGACTTTGATGTTATAAAAAATACCCGTCAGATAAAATACAAAACGCAAAACAATGTTAACAATATTAATCATATCTTCAATAAATACGCCCAAATGAAGCAGGATACAACAGCAACCAAAGGTAAAAAGCATGGTAATCGCTAATATGGGAATCATTTCAAGCAAATGCCAACTGATGGGAATGCGATATATAGCAAACATGACAAAAACAATCCCCAGACATACTGCCATTTTAAATGCATTTACCATCATATTAGAAAGCACCAATGCATACTTTGGCAAATACACTTTGGTCACAATGGCTTTATTGTTTCTCACAATTTTTACCGACGCTTTCACGCACCGATTGAAAAAATCCCAAATCGCAAGCGCCAAAAATATATACACATTATAATATTCCTGTTTATGTTTAAATAAAAATCCAAAGACAAATGCATAAATAAGCATCAGGCAAAGAGGCTCCAAAATCCACCAAATCCAATTCAGATAAGAATTTGCCACTTCACTTTTTAACTTGGATTTTGCTTCATACACACTATATCCCCAATATTTTTTGATATCGGTAATAAATCGTTTCACTGTTTTCCTCCCAATTTAAAAAGATAGTATCGTATCGCATCCAACAACGAACATACTATGTAAATTCCTAATGCTGTGACAAGGATCAGTAACAGCATTTTAACAGTTCCAAACTCTGTGAAGGATACAAAACGCATCTTCATCACATGTCTCCATACCAATGGTTGTGCATGTATTAAATAAACTCCAAAAGACAGCGGGCTTAAGAAACGGATAAGTCCAACGCCTCTGTTTATCTCCAAACGCGAAAACAATAATAACAACGCTACTGCACCAACTACAATCGTGGGTGATGTATATTTGACAAGCCAATTTCCATGATTCACTTCATTCGATACAGGGACTAAAAAATATTCCAAAAGGTATTTAATCCCCCATGTAAATACTATCATCCCCAAATAACAACTCGCCAATTGTCCTTTGGACAAATTCGTAAATAAACCATGTTGCTTAATGTATGCGCCAAGAACATACAGGTAGGCAAGCCACACAAAACTATAGCCACTGCCTGTTCCAAATATGTCTTTCACAAATACAGTCTGTGCCACCGATAATAAGATAAACATCTGTATTAATATTGTCTGCATTTGTTTTTGTGACATTGTATGAACCATATGATTGAGTGCCGGCATGACAAAAAACAAGGGAACATATGCAGTAAAATACCAATAATTATTTCCCATAACAGGAAATAATGCTTTTATGATCTGTTCTTTTCCCACCAACTCCGGCCTGAGAACACCAATCCCCAGGGTTAATAAGGCCGTGTAGAAAAACACCTGCAACCATAATTTAATAATCGACGAATACTTATGCTGTGCATCAAGTCCTACATATCCGGATATCAAAGCATAACAATTGACAGCACCATAACATGCAATTTCCAAAAACCACGCTATTTCATATCGCGCACTTAGCATGGGTAAGTTCTCCAAAATGCCACCCTGTTTCAAAATGTGCAGGATAACAACCATATACATGGATACTATTCTTAACAAATCTATCCCATAATTTCTAGTCTTTTCCATCTCGTTCCCTCATTGCACTCTTAACCTATTATAGTATATCACATTCTTTTCTTTTGTGGTATAATTAGAGCGGTTATATTCATGTGCCGCACTTTTAGAAATATGAGGATTGATCATGTCACCCACAAACCAAAAGCAGACCATTATGCAAAACTACATATTGTTTTTTATTGACCTGCTCAGCATTGCACTATCCTATTGTCTGGCGCTTCTGACCCGTGGCATTTGGGCAGATGCCGTTGCCAAATCACAATATTATGTGCTGATTTTCTTTTTTGCGGTGATTTTATGCCTGTTATCCTATGTATTGTTGAATTGGAATGTACAGTTCCTGACCCGCGGTTATCTGGCAGAATTCTTTTTCGTCTTAAAATATGATGCTACCTTAGGCTGTGGTATGGGTCTTTTCCTCTTCTTGACACAAAAGGCGCAGGACTTCTCCCGTCTGGCTTTTGCTTATTTTCTAATTTACAATTTTATATTAACTTATATCTTTCATCTGATAGCCAAATATTTATTATCCAAAGTTTATATGCGCAGTAAAAACAGCAATAAAATGTTGGTTATTACGGAAAGACAACATGCCGAGAAACTACTATCCCGCTTAAAGACATCCACTGAATGGTCTCACGAGATTACAGCGTTGGCATTAATGGATACTTCCATGATTGGTGAAACGCTTCTTCACATTCCTGTTGTTGCAGACAAAGGCACTCTATTTACCCATATCAACGAATTGGTGGTGGATGAGGTGTTTATTTATCTCCCCGAGTATCATAGCAAAGCACTGGGTAAAATTATTGAGAAATTTGAGCTTGCAGGGATTACCGTTCATTTAAATATTGATCCCTTTGACCATGTCATGGCACACAAAACTACTGAAAGCTTTGCCGGATTGACAGTACTGACCTATAGTATCTCCAATTATGATTTTCACCGTTTGATGGTCAAACGGCTTATGGACATCTTGGGCTCTCTGATTGGTATTGTGATAACCCTGATTCTGTTTCCTTTTGTGGCTATTGCCATTAAAGTGGATTCAAAAGGCCCTGTCTTTTATAAGCAAAAACGCATCGGCTTAAACGGACGTGAATTTTATTTATATAAATTCCGTTCTATGTATGTCAATGCCGATGCCTTAAAAGAAGATTTAAAAAATCAAAACGAAATAGATGGTCCTATGTTTAAGCTGACGGATGATCCCCGTATCACCAAAGTGGGACGTTTCTTACGAAGAACCAGCATTGATGAATTCCCACAGTTTTTCAACATCTTGCTCGGAAATATGAGCCTGGTCGGTACCAGACCACCCACACCGGATGAATATGCACAGTACAACCTGCAGTATCGCAGACGTCTGAGTATTAAGCCCGGTCTTACCGGCTTGTGGCAGGTAAGCGGCCGTAGCAATATCACAGACTTCGAAGAAGTGGTACGCCTGGATCTTCACTATATCGACCATTGGTCACTGGGACAGGATATCAAAATCTTATTACAGACAATTATTGTTTTATTCAATCAAAAAGGAGCTAAATAACTTAGCTCCTTTTAAATTTATACTGTTCTTAATTTCTTTCTCTGTGCTGCTTCACTTTCAGACATATACTTCTCGCCTGTTCCTAAGGCTTCAAATACACTCTGGATACGTTTGTTGAGCATATCCATGGCATGAACCTCTAAGCTGGCTTTTTGGTCACTACCCCACATCTCATGGGACAAGGTCACATGTCTCTCGATCACACATGCTCCCAAAACTGCTGCCGCAATAGTAGGCTCCATATTTGCCTCATGTCCGCTGTAACCAACCAGACAGTCAAAGCGTTTACGCAAAGTCTCAATCATACGGAGGTTTAAATCCTTAACCGGTGCAGGATAAGCACTGTTGGTATGAAGCAAGATATAATCACCTTTGCCGTATTTCTCAAGAACTTCAACTGCATGATCCACTTCTTCCATCGTGGTCATACCGGTAGAAAGAATAACCGGTTTGCCGCTTTTTGCCGCTTCCGCAATCATTTCATCTCTTCCGTTAGAAGCACTTGCTACTTTGATATAAGGAATATCATAGTTTAACAAAAACTCCAAACTGGGCATATCCCAAGGAGATGCACTCCATGTGATTCCTTTTTCTTTGCAATATGCATCAATGATATCGTACTGCTCTTTTTCAAACTCTACACGATATTTATACTCCAGATATGTCATGGTACCCCAAGGAGTTTCCCTCATAACACTTTTCTGTGCTTCAGGAACTGCTAACTCAGGATTTCTCTTCTGGAACTTTACATTGTGCCAGCCGGTAGCATTGGCTGCATCAATTAATTTTTTTGCAATGTCCATATCACCATTGTGGTTGATACCGATCTCTGCGATCATGTACGGACGGCTTGTCTCATTAATGACATAATCACCAATTTTGATTTCTTTATTTGCCATTTTATTTGTATCTCCATTACTTGATTTATTGGATTTTATAAATAGTGTCTCCAACAATCTTTATTATAATTAATCTGTCTTGATTATTCAAGATAAAACCGCAGATATAAAAAAAATCCGAAGCTAACCACGCAAAACTTCGGATTTTTCTTTCACGCCCATATGTTTTTATGATGCTATTTCACTGGAACGGTAGTCCAGTCTGATTTTATCTGCAATTCTGGCAATGTACTCACTGTTGGTCGGTCTGCCCTTGCCGGATGCTGCCGAATATCCAAACAATTCTTCCATTGTCTCTGTGTTTCCACGTGTCCACGATACTTCGATAGCATTGCGAATCGCGCGTTCTACTTTCTGTGCCGTTGTCTTGTACACTCTTGCTATCTCCGGATAAAGCAACTTGGTAACGCTACTAACAACCTCCATGTCTTCCTCGGAAAGTAAAATTGCTTGTCTGACGAAGTGGTATCCTTTTAAATGTGCCGGTACACCCAAATCCAACATAATCTTTGTGACATACCGCTCCATCTCCACGCGTCTTGTTTCTTCGCTCATCATATTTTATTTTTTCCCCTTTTCACAAATTTTCACGATAACTGTAATAATCTGCGCGGTTATGAAATAAGAATACCATTTTTGTATGAAGTTGTCTAAGAATAAGCATAGCGCTTTTTAGCCAAAAATCGCCATTTTACGCCACTTTTCCAAATTGGTTTCTAGATTCTGCTTAACACAAATCTACTTTTGCCATGAATCTTCAAGACTTTTTTACCTGCCGGGACAAAAAAACTGTCTCCCGGAGAAAATTCGCAGGTTTTCTCTCCTGCCGACATTTCTCCATGACCTTCCACAAATACGATGGTGCTAAAAGAAGCATCATCCAAGGATAACTCCGCTTCCTGCTCCACTTCGTATAAGGTCGCGGAAAAATACTTACATTCGCCCAATAATTGTTTGATATAACCCTTTCCGGTCTCTTTTTCTCCGGCTGGAATAGGCTCATATTGGTAGGCACTGCAATCCATATTGTCAAAAGCCTTGTTCAGATGAAGGGGACGTTTGTTTCCATCATCATCCGTACGGTCATAATCATACAACCGATATGTGGCATTGGAACTTTGCTGGATTTCCAATATCAACAATCCATCCAAGATAGCATGGACCGTACCGGCTTTTACAAAAATCACATCGCCCTTTTTAACCGGAACCTTATTTAACACTTCCGTTAAAGTTCCTTCTGCAATGCGCTTTTCGCACTCTTCTTTACTGATATCCTGATGAAATCCCAGATATAAGCCTGCATCCGGCTTGGCATCCAAGACATACCACATCTCATTTTTACCGTAGTCACCTTCTACACTCATAGCATAAGCATCGTCCGGATGTACCTGCACAGAAAGGGCATTGGTGGCATCAATAAACTTAATCATTAACGGGAAGTTATCAAAAGGCTGGCACTTCCATCCCCATGCCGCTTTGCCAATCCGTTCCAAATACTTCGAAAAGGGCATATCCTTCATATTACCTTCTGCGATGGTACAGATACCTGCTTTATGGGCAGACACTTCCCAGCTTTCGGCAATCTTTGCTTCTTCATTCATGGGATTGCCTTTTCCATAGAGCTGCTGTAATCTCAGCCCGCCCCAGATATAATCCTTATAAACCGGAGACAATTTTACAAATTCTTCCTCCGCCTGTAAAATATCTGCGCTTTTTTCACCGGCACTGTTTCCTACACTAACTTCTATGACAACCAGATCTGTTGCTCCACGGTTTTCAATCCGGTGAAAACTGCCCACCGGCACGTATACACTATTATTTCTGCCATATTCCTCGGTTTCTCCATCCATGGTAATGGTAGCAGTACCACTGACAATAGACCAGTGCTCACTGCGCATTTCATGTTTGTGCATAGTTAATGCTTTGCCCGGGAAAATGGTCAATTTCTTTACCATATAGCCTTCAGCACGATTTAATGTCTCTTTAATACCCCAGGGTGTATAGTAAACATCCCCCTCATCAAATATATCCTGTTGTTCTTCATAGTGTTCGCCCATAATTTGTTTGATGGCACCACTATCATCCTTTTTGGATACATATACCGCATCCTTGGTGTTCACAATGAGTAAATCTTCGCAATTATTGGCTACTACCAGTTTATGTTTATCTTCATTTAACACTGCTACATTTTCACAAGCATTTTGTATCCCCGGTCCTTGCAGGGACGGCGCCTGCAATTCACTTAACACTTCCAGATTCAACAAACGGGACCATGCAAAATCAGCTTCTACAATATTGACATGTTTGCCCGCCCATTTACGGAATACACACTCACCCACACTTAAGGAAGGGATCTTTGACAACCATTGTTCGGTAATCACAAAAGCTTCTCCCTCCAGGCGGATACGTTCATTTCCCTTCATGCACATTTCATACAGCTGTGGTGCATTTTCCTCAATAGCCCGCAGATAAGTCTTGGCTTTCATCAGGAAAATACCGCTATCCAACAAATATCCCTCTGTATCTGCTTTGCTGCAATCCGTGATAAAGGCTGTGGCTTTGTTTCCTTCGTATACAAATGCACTATGATCCTTGCACACACTTTGATCTGCCCGACATCCAATGGTCACAATATTATGGTCCAGAAGCAATTCCTTAGCACGGACTATGGTTTGATTGTAATCTCCTTCCCCAATGAGATGGTCCGTAGATACAACCAAAATCTCCTCTTCCTTATTGGTGCACATGGCTGCAATTGCCACAGCCGGAGCTGTCTGTCTACCCAATTCTTCCAAAAACAAGCGATAAGTCAAACCCTGAAAAGCCTGAAGTTGTCCTTCCACAATATAGCGGTATTTGCTGTTGGTAATAATGAAAAACTCATCACAAAAAGGCAGATTGCGGGCAATTGCCTCCTGAAACAACGATCTGCCTTCCCTGATATAAATAAATTGTTTGGGGTAATTTTTACGGGACAAGGGCCACAGTGCGTCGCCGCTTCCGCCCGCCAATACAAAACATTTCATTTAGAGATACCGTTCCCTTCCCTCTTCTGCCAAACGGTCTACCACCTTTTTGACATCCTGTGCACGATCCTTGGGACAGATCAGCACTGCATCTTTTGTTTGTACTACGATCATATCTTTTAAACCGACGGTAGCTACCAGCTTGTCAGTTCCGTAAATGATACATCCGTCACTGTCTTCGCATAAGGTTTCCCCGTAGGTTGTATTTCCTCTGTCGTCTGCTTCCTTCATCAAAGAAAGCATGTCCAGACTACCGATATCATTCCAACCAAAATCACCGGGAAGTACCAGCACATGGTCAGCGCGCTCCATAATACCGTAGTCAATGGAAATCTTGGGAATGGTGGGATAAACTTTCTGTATCACTTCCGCTTCTTTTTCCGTTCCCATAGCATTTCCAATCTCCAAAATGCAACTGTATACATCCGGCAGCAATCGCTCCATATAGGCAAGAATGGTGGATGCTTTCCAGATAAACATGCCACTGTTCCAAAGATAGTTGCCCTGTGCCAAGTATCCTTTTGCTGTTTCCTCGTCCGGTTTCTCCACAAACTCTTCCGCAATGTAATAGTTTTTGTTGTCCGCTCCTGCAATTTCAGTCCGACTATCTTGCTTGCTACGGATGTAGCCATAACCCGTTGCCGCATAGGTAGGCTGTATTCCCACAGTCACCAAAGCATCCGTCTGCTCTGCCGCCATGGAGGCCGCCTCCAATACCCGGGTAAACTCTTCGCCATCCTTGATAAAGTGATCTGAAGGCAGGATACACATGATACCATCACCATATTTACGCAGGATTTCCATAGCTGCATAGCCAATGCATGCCGCTGTATTTCTTGCAGCCGGCTCGGCCAGAATATGGTCCTTTTGCATTCTGCCTGCAGTCTCTGTTTCCATTAACGCCGCTTGCGTCACATTGGTCACAATAAACATGTTTTCTCTTTTGACACAACCCGTCAAACGGTCCAAGGTTTCATTAACCATCAAATCATTTCCGCTTAAATTCAAAAGTTGCTTCGGTCTTTCTTTTCTACTTAAAGGCCAAAAGCGGGTTCCCCCGCCTCCTGCCATAATCACGCCATAACGTTCCATGTACGTTCCTCTTTCTTGTTGTCTTTCAGCTTGCATTTCTTTTTGTCTTACATTCTGGCTGTATCTACATTTTCTTTAAACCAGTCATAGGCAAGCTGCACACCTTCTTCTAAATCCACCTTGTGCTGCCAACCCAAGCTGTGAAGCTTGGTTACGTCTGTCAGTTTTCTGGGTGTTCCGTCCGGCATATCGGTATTCCAACGAATCTCACCTTCGTATCCCACACATCTTTGTACGGTTTCCGCCAGCTCCTTAATGGTCACTTCTTTACCTGTTCCAATGTTGACATGCTGTTCACCGCTGTAATTCTCCAATAAGAATACACAGGCATCTGCCATATCATCCACATACAAAAACTCACGAAGAGGAGTTCCTGTACCCCACAACTCTACAAAAGGCACATTGTTAACCTTTGCCTCGTGGAACTTACGGATCATTGCCGGCATTACATGAGAGCCGTTCAAATCATAGTTATCACGAGGACCGTAAAGGTTGGTAGGCATACAACTGATAAAATCATCCCCATACTGTTTTTTGAAAAACTTGCACATCTCAAGTCCTGCAATCTTGGCAATGGCATATGCCTCGTTTGTTACTTCCAAAGGACCTGTCAAAAGCGCATCCTCCGGAATGGGCTGAGGTGCCATCTTGGGATAAATACAAGTACTTCCAAGGAATAACAATTTCTTCACTTTATAATCATGGCAACATTTAATCACATTACATTGAATCTGCATGTTTTCATAGGCAAACTCTGCAGGAGCCGTATTATTGGCATTAATACCGCCAACCTTTGCCGCTGCAAGTACTACCACATCCGGTTTTTCTTCTTCAAAGAAAGCTTGTACTGCTGCCTGATTGGTCAAATCCAACTCTTTGTGTGTACGTCCGATGATATTGGTATAGCCTTTTGACTCCAGATTCCGTACAATAGCACTTCCAACCAAACCTCTGTGGCCTGCCACATAGATTTTATCTGTTTTATTCATCTGTATTCCTTCCCTTCTAATCCATCTCTGCATCTATCGTTTTATTTCTCTGCTTTAAACTCTGCACATGTTTTGCCTGTAATGGCTTTCATGTCTGCATCCATCATCATAGAAACCAAACCTCTGAAATCTACTTTTCTCTTCCAGCCAAGTTCTGTTTCTGCCTTTGTAGGATCACCCCAAAGGAATTCTACTTCTGCGGGACGATAAAACTCCGGATTGATATCTACCAACAGTTTTCCTGTCTCTACATCATAACCTTTTTCATCCACACCTTTGCCTTCCCAGCGAATGGAAATACCAAGTTCTTCAAAAGCAGCTTCCACAAACTGACGAACGGTATGAGTCTCATTAGTAGCCAATACATAATCGCAGGGCTTGTCATTCTGAAGAATCATCCACATACCTTCTACATAGTCGCCGGCAAAGCCCCAGTCACGCTTAGCATCCATATTTCCAAGGGTCAGTTTCTCCTGTTTGCCCGCCATCATATTGGCAATTGCCAGGGTAATCTTACGTGTCACGAAATTCTCACCTCTTCTGGGAGATTCATGGTTAAATAAGATACCGTTACATGCAAACATGTTGTAAGATTCTCTATAGTTTACGGTAATCCAATAGGAATATAATTTTGCAACACCATAAGGACTCTTGGGATAAAAAGGTGTTGTTTCACTCTGAGGTGCTGTCTCAGGAATGCCACCGAAAAGCTCGGAGGTGGACGCCTGATAATATCTGCAGTTACCACCGTTTACACGGATTGCTTCCAATAATTTTAATGTACTGACACCGGTTGCCTCTGCTGTGTACTCAGGTACATCAAAAGAAATTCCTACATGAGACTGTGCTGCCAGGTTATAAACCTCCGTAGGCTTAATCTCTGCAATCAAACGCATCAAGTTACTGGAATCGGTTGTGTCAGCAAAATGAAGGAAAAATTTAACTTTATGGTAAGGGGATGCAATCAAGTGATCAATACGCTCCGTATTGCTGATGCTGTGTCTGCGGATCAAACCATGTACTTCATATCCCTTCTCCAACAAAAACTCTGCCAGATAAGAACCGTCCTGTCCTGTGATACCGGTAATTAATGCTACATTTTTCATTTTTAATTCTCCTTTATTATCATAATATCTAAGTCGATTGCTTATTCTAATATCGCTTTTACTAATTTACTCCTATTATTCCCTAAAAACAATGGACAATGTTGCCTCAAAATAGTAAAATATTGCTATCACATTTTTGTGTTAAAAAACTTTGATTTTAGGTGATTTTAATGAAAACTATACATTCAAATCGTATTATTACAACTCCTTCCACGTATGCTAAAGAGCACTACCTTTATGTACAGGAAACCGGTTCGTTACAAAGTATTGAACCCCATGTCAGCCGCCGTGACAACTTATCATCTCTGCTTTTCTTCACCGTCATGCAAGGTAGCGGCACCCTGACTTATCGCGGCAAACGCTTTCCCATCCACATGGGAGATTGTATTTTTATAAATTGTCTGGAAGAGTATGCACACGAAAGCAGCAAAGATGACCCTTGGGAACTGTCCTGGGTACATTTTTACGGAAAAGAGGCCTCTGCCATTTACCAACACTACGAGGAGCAAAACGGTCAATTTTTATTTCATCCCACTGATATTTCTGCCTTTTTGTCAGCTTTAAAAAGTCTCTTTCTGGAGCAATCAGAAAAGCAAACTTTTTTTGAACAAAAGTGTCACAAATATCTGACCGATATCGTGACTGCCTGCTACATGGAATCCGCTTCCATCCAGGAAGGAAAGGCTGATAGTACTCTGGAAAAGCTTCTTGCCATCCGCACATATCTGGATGAACATTTTGCAGAAGATATTGATTTAGATTTTTTATCTTCTCAGTTTTTTATCAGCAAATTCCATTTATCCAGAGAATTTAAAAAAGCAACGGGATTAACCGTTGGAAACTATTTAAACAGCCGCCGTATCAACGAGGCCAAGCAGCTTTTACGTTTCACCAACGAACCCATCGGCAGCATTGCTGTCTCCTGCGGCATCCCGGATGTAAATTATTTTACCAAGGTCTTTACAAAATATGAGTCCATGACACCCAGTGCCTATCGCAAGAAGTGGTAGAATGCCCCGAAGATGACCGGGGCATTCTAATTCCTTGATAATATGACGAATTTAGGCTATAATACTTATTAGGGCTTATCCCAATTTTGAATTCAAGAGGATTTTCAAACATGAATATAATTACCCAGATTGTGAATAATCCGGTTTTTGTCTGTGCGACACTCGGTTGGTTTGTGGCACAAGTTTTAAAAACGATCATTCATTTAATTGTAACCAAAGAGTTTGTACTGGAGCGCTTGGTCGGAAACGGCGGTATGCCCAGTTCCCACTCTGCTACAGTTTGCGCATTGGCAACAGCCACCGGACTTCATTACGGTTTTGGCGGATTCGAGTTCGCTATGGCTACTTTCTTCGGTATCATTGTCATGAACGATGCCATGGGTGTACGACTCGAAACAGGAAAGCAAGCTGTTGTTTTAAATGACATGATGGAGCTTTTTAAAGAGATGGGCCGTTGGAATGGCAAACAGCCCATTGAACAATTTAAAGAGTTCGTAGGACACACACCTTTACAGGTTTTGATTGGTGCCATTATCGGCATTTGTATTTCACTGGGATATTACAATCTGATGCATTAAAATCACACATCTATAAATAGATAATAAAAACCCAGCAGTTATCTGCCGGGTTTATTTTTATTATTTTTCAGATTCTTTAATCTCATCAATGAGGTAAGGAGGTCTGTTGCGGGAAGCATCCAAGGCTCTCCACACATATTCACCTAAGATACCCATCATCAACATCATACTTCCGAAGGAAAAGAGGACCACACACATCAGGGATGCCCATCCCATGATTGGTGTACCAACTACAATCTTCTCTACAATAACTTCTATCGCCATAATAACAGAAACAATAAAAAAGATAACACCCACCGTAGACATGAAGCGTACAGGGAAGTAAGAAAAACTCAACATAGAGTCCATGGCAAGTTTCACTTTCTTTGCCAAAGTCCAACGGGATTTACCAACCTCACGGTCTTTTCTGTGGAAATACACATGATCGGTTTTAAATCCTGCCCAAAGCACCTGTAAAGTCAGAGAGGAATTCTTCTCATCCAACATCTCAAGGACCTTGATGACCTGTCTGTCAAGGAGGTAGCAATCACAACCACCTACCGGCATACGGTCATTAACCAGTTTATGGATAATCACATAGTACATATGTGCAAAAAACTTTTTGATAGGATTTTCATCCCGTTCAGAACGTACTGCCAAGACAACTTTATTGCCTTTTTTCCAACTCTCATACATATCCAGGATAATCTCACTGTCTTCCTGAAGATCCGCCTGCTTGGTAACGGCACAATCACCGGTACAAACCGATAAGCCAGCTAACAGTGCTGCGTGCTCACCAAAATTACGTGATAACTTCACACACTTGGTATTGCCATCCATTTCCTTGATTTGGTTCATGATCTCCCAAGAGTTATCTCCTGATCCATCATCAACAAATACCAGTTCGTAATCTCCCAGTTTGCCCAGGATTTTTTCTTTCATATCTTCATAAAGCATCATCAACGTGTCGGAATTGTAATACACCGGCACAACGATTGAAATTTTACTCATCTCTTATTTTCCTCTGACTTCGTTTATAAATGTATCATAATCTCTGATATATTCTTCACCGTCATAATGTTCACTCGCCAAAACCAACAATACGGAATCTTCAGAAAAATCATACATATCCTTCCACACCATGGTATCGATAAAGAGTCCCATACGTGGTTTGTTTAGTTCGATAATCTCTGTTTCTTCACCGTTATCTACTTTTACTTTACTGGTTCCGCTGACATTAATCAGTACAAATTTGGTTTTGCGGTTTGCATGTTGCCCACGGATAATATCCGGATCAGAGCCATACATGTAAAACACTCGTTTAATATCAAACGGAACATCACGGCCACTACCCTCTACAACAACCAGATTTCCTCTTTCGTCACCATATTCATTAAAATCAATCACTTCATACAGTTCTTTTAATGGTTTCATACTTTTTCCTCTAAAATGCATTGAGCGCTTCTATGACATAGCTTTGCTCTTCTTCAGTCATACCGTTGTACATCGGAATAGACAGTACTTCTTTTGCCAAGGTTTCCGTCATGGGGAAATCACCTTCTTTAAATCCTAAATAAGCATAGGCTTCTGCCAAATGTGGCGGAATAGGATAATGAATAATCGTCCCAATCTCTTTCTCATTTAAATAATCAATCAAAGCGTCCCGCTCTTTGGTACGGATGACAAATTGATGGTATACATGGGTAGCACCTTCCATAAGAGGCGGTAATGTAAACTTGGGATTGTTTAACTCCTTACGATAACGCTCTGCAATCCGTTGCTTTTCTTCGGTCATCTCTGCCATATGGGAAAGTCTGACACGCAAAAGCCCTGCCTGGATCTCATCCAATCTGGAGTTGGTGCCCACTACCTTATTGTAATAACGCTTTTCACTGCCATAATTGCGATAAACCTTCATATCCTTTGCAATCTGCTCATCGTTTGTGACAATGGCACCGCCATCACCAAAAGCACCTAAGTTTTTGGATGGATAAAAGGAAAAGCATCCGATATCGCCAAAGGTACCTGTCATTTGTCCCTCAAAACAAGCACCGTGACTTTGTGCACAGTCCTCCACCAAACGCAAATCATATTTTTGACAAAGCTCTACAATAGGCTTCATATCTGTAGCTTGTCCATATAAATGAACCACCAGAATCGCTTTGGTTTTATCTGTAATCTTTTCTTCTATTTTTGCCGTATCAATCTGATAATAATCATCCGGCTCTACAAAAATCGGTGTCGCACCATTCATGGTGATACCCATAACGCTGGCGATATAGGTATTGCCCTGTACGATTACTTCATCTCCTGTACCGATACCAAGGATGCGGAAAGCCATCCATAAAGCATCCAGACCACTTGCCAAACCAACACAGTATTTCGCACCGGTATAGGCAGCAAACTCTTCTTCGAAGGAACTTACTTCCTTACCCAGCACATACCAGCCGGAACGAAGTACTTCCAATGCTTTTTGCTCAAACTCTTCCTGATATTGGTAAAATCCCCGGTCCATCCGGTTTGGCATAATCTTCATACAGACTTCTCCGATTCTATCAAATAAAACTCTTTTTATTGTACCATTGCGCACTTTGCTAGTCAAATACTTCCTAACATGCTATAATCTTCTGTGTGATTATTTTTTTGTTTATGTCACATGATAATTTTACATCCCTAAGGATCTATAAAAGGATTTTTTATGAAAACAATCAGCAAAAGTAAACAGATTATGATAAACATGGCTGCAAGCATGATTTCTACCTTGGTCAGTCTTGCCATCAGTTTTGTTTTATCACCAATCATTATTGATAAATTAAATTATGAAGCTTATGGTTTTATGAATCTGGCAAATGACTTTGTCAGTTATGCCAATATTGCAGCTATGGCTTTAAACTCCATGGCCGGACGCTTCATTACCGTCAGTCTGACCAAAGGTGATTATGACAGCGCCAACAAATACTTCAACTCCACCATGTATGCCAATCTGACGATTGTGGGCATCCTGTTTATTCCCTGCATTTTGGTGGTTTCATTCCTGGACAAGCTGGTCAACATTTCGCCCGCTCTCGTTCCGGATGTTAAATTGTTATTTGCGCTGACTTTTATAAACTTCATGGTGACCATTGTCAGCACCACCTTTTCCACCGCTACTTTCGCAGCCAACCGTTTGGATTTACAGGCCTTCCGTTCCATTGAATCCCAAGTGTTGCGCTCTGTTATTTTAGTTGTGACCTTTTTCTTTTTACCTATTCATGTATCCTTTATCGGTGTGGCATCCTTAGCCGCAACGGTTTATTTGTTGTTTACCTATATTCACTATACCAAGAAACTGATGCCTCAGATTGAAATCAGCCGCAAGCATTTTTCCATAAAAAAGATACTGGAAATTCTGTCGGCAGGTGTTTGGAATACAGTAATGCGCGCAGGCCAGACCTTGACGAACGGTCTGGATGTCTTAATTACCAACCTATTTATCGGTGGGACAGAAATGGGCTATATCAGTACTTCCAAAACCATTGTAGTGGCCATCAATACGTTGTACGAGACCATCTCTGCCGTGTTCACGCCCTCGCTTACCATCAGCTATGCTAAAGAAAACAAAAAAGAACTGATTGAAGATTTGACCAGCGCCATGAAAATGACCGGTTTCTTTGCCAATATTCCTCTATGTTTTGTGCTGGCTTTTGGTATCCCCTTTTATACCCTGTGGTTACCCAATTCCCAATCCATCAACGATCATTCGGTTATTTTTACCATATATATTCTGACGTTGCTGACCATGTTTGGTACCATTGTCGGCGGTGTCATCAGTCCCTTGTTTAACGTCTACACCGTAGTCAATAAACTAAAATGGAATTCTATTGTGACCCTTGTGATGGGCGTGGTAAATACTTGTCTGGTATTTGTATTGCTTGAGACCACTTCCCTAGGTGTCTTTTGTGTTGCAGGTACTTCTACAGTCCTCGGTATTATTAAAAATATGACCTTTACTCCCATGTACGCGGCGCATTGTCTGGAAATCCCTAAGAAATCCTTTTATCCTACGATTTTCCGCTATATTTTAGTCAGCATTGCCATGAGCGCAGTCTTCTTTGGTTTCTATCTGATCCTGCCCGCTCATAACTGGCTTTGGATTTTTGTTGATGTCCTCATCTGCGGTATCACAGGTGCCGTTATCAATATGCTGTTTTTATTCGGTAAAAAAGAACGCGCCATGTTATGGGATATTGTACAGAAATTTTTAAAGCGAAATTAGCACTGTTAATTGATTAGAATCAAATTTTCGCATTTAGGAGGCAGATATGTCTAAAGTACTCGGCGTGGTAAGCACCCCTTATCACCTATTGGTTTTTTTATTTGTAAAAGATGCTTTTTTATCAGAAGACGAAGTAGATCTGATTGTTACAGACAAAACTCCGTCCATGGTGGAATTATATAAAAGCGGTCGCTTGGCTCCTTATTTTCATAAGGTTTCTTTTGCTGATGCCAAATTAATCAAAAATCCTTATAAATCTGCTCCCATTACTTTCTGGGAAAGCTTTATCCATAACAAGACAACCGATGTCATCCTCGATGCTCCCTTGCCTACTTATGATAAGGTTTATTTTTCTGCGCCTGCCGCACCCGACGAGATTGTAAAGGAAATTGCAAAGACATTGATTAAGAGAAATAAGAAAATTACCTTCCATCGCTTTGAAGATGGATTTGCCAGCTATACCAAGACCCCGATTCACATCATAAATACCCCTTCGGGAGAAAAAATGTACCGGATGCTGTTTGGTTATGACATTCAGAAAATGGAGCAAGACATTTTGATGTTCCGACCGGAAATGGCAGAAAAGAATGTTTGCTTCGAAAAGCAGTTGATTCCTCAGACCCCTGAGCGAATTGAGCGCATTACCAAAATTGCCAAGGATATTTTTCAGTTTGAGGCAAACCCTCCGAAGGAAAAGGTTATCTTCTTGGGTCAGGGTACCGAAAACGGTTCTGAAAATCCCGAAACCTATCAGCGTTTGATTTTAAAATTGCGGGATATTGTAGGTAACGAAAACTTTACAATTAAGCCTCATCCAAGAGGAGCCCACGACAATTTCCATGGCGAATTATCGGTATATCAGGATTCCTGTCCCTTCGAGCTTGCCATTGCTTCCGGCGCTTTCGAAGATAAAACTCTGGTTTCCTTCTATTCAACTGCCTGCGTGGCAGGAAAACTGTTGTTCCAAAGCAAATGCCGCATTATCTTCTTATATCCGTTGGCTGAGGATTCCTTTAACGAAAAATGCGACTATGAGGACTATTTTAGCACATTCTCTGAATTATGCGACAACGTACACATTGCACGTAGCTGGAACGAAGTGGAAGCAATGATGCATATTTAAGTAAGTGCAAATAGTTGCTTGATATTTGCGTTCGTAATGTAAAAAGTTTTCTTTCAAAATTATTTATGGGCTTTTGCAGATTTTTCAAGAAGCAGGCGATTCAATAAACTGCTGTCCGTGCGATTTGTCTGAAAAGTTTGAAATAATCTTTTTCAAAAACGATAATAACTTTTGGAAAAATCTAATCGACACATATCGGAGACGTTATTAACACCCCATTTCAAAACTCGCTTTGCTCAGACATGTTGAAATGGGGTGTCCGTTTTCCTCTATGTGTCGATTGATTTTTTAACAAAAGTTATTAAAATGTTTTCTCAAAAGATTATTTCGAACTTTGAGTTTATCGCTTAGGACAGCTAATCAGTATTTGAAGCGCCGCTTCTTAGAAAAATCCAAAAGGCAATACCGATTTTGAAAGAAAATCTTTTTTACACTATGGACGCAAATACCAATTACCTACCGGCACTTACTTAAATATGCATCATGATTGACTTCGTTAACATAGGTACAGATGTACGTTGCGCCGCCATATTCATAGGTGTCGCCTACAGATAGTACATCGCGTTCTACCATTAGGATAGCATCCGGTGCTACAGTATCTGCATTGTCCGCGTGCTCTACCAATATATGGCGAAGTTTTCCTTCCGGATAATCCTCATGGAATACCAGCCACAACGGATAGTCGTAGCCGTCACCGGAGATGATTAGACCAATGTCTTCTACTTCTTCTGCCATAGCAAGACAAGCCAATTGTTCATAGGACACCCTTCTTTGATTGTAAAGGAAATAGTAAGTTCTTCTGTCTTCACATCCGTTTTTCATAAAATCCGTTGCCCGACTCATATTGTAGGTCACAGAAGGAATAGCAAGAACTGTGCTGAGTATAATCAAAGCGCCTAATACAATATTGGAAGCCACATTTCTTTTAACAGAAGACTTTGTAGAAGTATTTGCAGGAACTTCTACAGACTGTACTCCTTGGATAAACAACCACAGCAAGTTCGCACTGGCTATCACGGTCATTGCCAAAGCAGGATACATCAGTCTGGTTCCCCATGGTTGCCAACGCAAAAGGGCCATGATAAAGCCAAGGGAAAGCCACGCAGAAACAGCAAATCCCAAAGAGAGTTTCCACTGACTTTTAACCGCTTCATCCGCTTTCTTTCTTCCAACCACCAGTTTGATACACAATATAACCAACAGCACACCTGCTGCCAATGCCAAATATGCCGCAAAGGCACTGGGAGTCTTATCATGGGAATACATATCATCTCCCATATTCATATGGTGTAAGAAATCAAATCCATGGAACGCAATAGCTTCATTATTGACCTCAACGCCCAATGCCTGTCCCGTATGGATAGCAATACGATAAACAAATCCGTTTAACGGACGGAAAATATGCTGGGTAATCAGCATCGAAAAATTCTTTAAAATATTAACAATAATATAGGATATATTTTTGGTCGCAACCATAATGTCTCCGCTGGCTGTATCCATCATAATACTACCGCCGGATATATAAGTACGAATCCAAGTCTCAGACACGGTCAACAAAATGCCGCCAATAGCAACACCTACACTTTTCACCAGGTTCACCAATTTATCCTTCTTGGCAAGACGGACAATCAACAGCCATGGCATAAAAAATATCATAGATGCACAGACGCTGGTTTTGGCAAGATAAGAAAAGCCTACCGTCAAAGACAAAAGGAAAATAATCCATGCCTGCCCCTTGTCAAAAACAATCTTTTCCCAACGAACAACATCAATGAGCAAATATGCGAAAATCGCAAAAAATACGGTTACAAACAAATCATTCTGGGTAGTGATACTTTGGGATATGGTAAGTGGCATGGTCATAAAAACAAACGCACCAAACATGGAAAAGGTACGATTTGTCCTCAATGCACGGGCACTGTGATAAATAAAATATGCCGCACCAAACATGGAAACATATTGTAAGAAATTCACAAAGGTATCATTTCCGCCAAGCAGCATCATATGAAGCAGGTTATACTCTGCAAACACCGGCGAATAAACTTGTCTGTCAATGTTACAAATATAATGCTCTACACTCTGATGATCAATCCAATAACCGATTCTTGCCAGATGATAAGACATAGAATCATAATTGTAAGGCACTGTAAAAACAGCTCCCACAAATAAGATAACTGAGAGTACAACCAAAATGCCAAACATGATTTTATATAACAAACCTGCATCGGAAGGATTAGAAAAAGTTTCGTCAAAGGTCCTTGTCTTCTTCGCCTTTTTCCCTTTTACCCACAACAGGGGTTCCCCGCCATTTTTTACATATAATAGTGTACAAACAAAAAAGACCACAAGCCATGCAATAAACACTGCCGCAGGTACCAATAACTGTACCACGCTCAAAAGATTGGTAATAGCAAGCAGGAGCAATTCAAACACAAGAATTGCCGTTGCAAGTGCCTTGGGTCCTTCTTTTATTTTCTGTTTGATATAGATTAATAAAGCAGCAAAGGCTGCGGGTAAAATCAAAAGCATTGGGATTCCTCCATACATCGCCACATTGCATAAAATATAACAAATATCAGTGGATTTAGCAAGCCGCGTGGGGTATAATATTCTGTATGAAAACCTTATCAAACTTCGTAGAAAACAAGAAACTTCATATAGGATTGTTGTTTGTTTCCGCTTTCATTTGGGCATGCACTTTTATTACCGATTCCAAAATGTTTACTTCAGACACCTTGAATATGATGTGCTTTCCCATCAACTCAGATGCGGTTACTTTTATGCATATCACAAGCAAGCTACTGGCTTTTCTCATCATCTTTGGCATGTTAGAATTTTTGGCATACGGTTGGAAGCATAAGAAACTGCTGATTTCTTTCCTGTGCTTTTTTGCCTTGTATATCATACTGTTATTGTGCAATTATCCGGGCTATTATATGAGCGATGACACCATTATCTTTGGTTACGCCACCAGATATTATCCGGTTTATTGGCACAATTATCTGACCTCACTTTACTATATGACCGGAATGACACTGTTTCCGGCGTCCACAGGACCTATTATTTTGAACGACCTCAGTCTGGCACTGGTATTTTCCTACATCTTTTATAAGGCAGATGCCCTTTTTGTTACTAAGGGAAAATATATATTGGCCATTTGCGGACTGTTGCCCTTCGTACTGTTATCGGCACTGATGTCCTTCCGCCCCGCCTTGTACGCACCCTTGTTCTTATTCTTTTTTGCTTATCTCTATTTCGAGAAGAAAGGACAGAAAGAGTTGACGATAGGCAAGCTTTGGGGACTGGCACTACTTGTTGCTATTCTGTGCTTCTGGAGAAGCGAAGGCATTGTATTGATTGTTTTTTGCCTGTTACTGATTCCCATTTGCTATGGACTCAATTATAAAAAGATAGGGCTTTTCTTTCTTGCTTTTGCGATTTTCTTTGTTTCTGTCAAATTACCGCAAAGCGCAGGGGAAAAGAAATATTATGGTAGCGACTATCTGATTATCTCTACTGTCAGACCACTCTCCCTCATCATTCACAGAGAGCAAACCTATGACGGCGCCAAAGAGGATCTTGCCAACATTGATAAGATTATCGATTTGGATTATATGAGCTACGAGACCTTATCCTGCAGTTCCTACAACCGTTACAACTCCGATTTTAATGCCGGACGTTTTTCCGAAACCGGTGCTGATAAAGAAACCCAGCAGGATTACTTAAAGAGTGCACTCCGCTTGATTGCAAACAATATGGATTTGTACTTTGCAGAACGGCTTCAGCTCTTTCTTGTAACCAACCGCATCTACGACTACGACAAGGATTTGGTCATGGATATGGAGCCGGTCACTACCATGGACTTCCATTTATATCAAAGCGATAAAGCCTATGGATACGAATTGGTGGAAGGAAACAAGCGCCTGCCACTCAACAGCGATAACAAGCTAGCTTTGACACTGTTTGATATAGGCGGCGAAGCCTATCTTCCCGTTTTGTGTTTACTCTTTGTAACTTTGATTTATTCTGCCATAAAGAAAAAAGGCTTTGCCTTCTGGACTCTGGTTTCCCTGCTGGCAAGAGAGGCCGTGATTTTCCTGACGGCGCCTGCCTCTTTCATCCAATACAGTTATCCGGTGATGTTTGTTACCGTATTTCTGGCAATGATATTAATCGTTGAACATTTAGAAGTAAAAAAAGAAATAAAATAGACACATAAAAATGCAGAATTGAAATCTCTTTCAACTCTGCATTTTTCTATTTCGCATTCTTTGTTTTTGTAGGCTTCTTGCCAAACAGCAAGAAATCTAATATCCAAATTTTTTTAATAATAAAAATGCACAATGCCGTCAGCACACTCATAACCAGAAAAGCTGCCACAATCCAAAGAACCGCTTCCAGACTTCCGACTGCCAGCTCTTTTTGTCCGATTCCCAGCAATCTGGCAAACCGGAAATGCAATACATAAATCTCCAGTGTAAACTGTCCGAGGAATGCCAAACCGGCTTTTAGTTTCCCTTTCGTAAAACAATAAACACCATAGAAACATACATAACTGCCAAGCAACGATGCAAGCATCTGTACAAGAAGCGTTAGACTGTCCTTTGCTACAATCATGTCAAAGCCTACAACCAGCCCTACAAAGGCCACTGCGGCCAAAATCCACACCACATGCTTGATTGTGATGTATTTCTTTTGGCCCTTTGCCAGATAAGGCATCACATATAGCGCCCATAAATATCCAACCATATAAAAGGGAAGGTATTTGACCGTCAGACTGGGACTTAAAAAGGTATTGCCACTTCTGGCCTGAAGGACAAATACCAGATAACAGCCTCCTACCATCAATCCCAAAAACAGAAAGCGGATAATCGCATTTCCCTTGCATTTCCATGCTACCCAATCTGCCACATAGGATGCAAACATTGTCACAACCGTTACAATCCAAAGAATCATCAAAAACCAAAGTCCACGGTCCAGTGCAAACAATTGTAACTTTAATTCTGCCAAGGGATTGGTCAAATGCGTCAACCAAAGCCATACAAAAAATGGCACCAGATAAGCCACACTTCTTCTCCCAAGCTGTAAAAGAACAGATTTTCCATCCGGTCTCATATTTAGTTGTAAAGGTTTTCTGCCTACGATAAATCCACTGACGACCATAAACAGTGGCATCTGCACCGCCACTATCATGTCATAAAAGTAGGGGTCTGCCAGTCCGTTTAGCACAATGCAGTGCCCCAACATCACAATCAGGATTGCAAAACCCTTTACTGCATCCAATGAATCATCGCGTTTTTTGAACGCTTCCACTTTTTATTTTATCCTCAACTTTTCGTTTTTCCAAATTTGGTTTTCATCATCTGATACAGGCATTCCAACACAATCGGTCCCACAACAGATAATATGATAGCTACCAGGCTAACGGTCCACCACAAAGGATTATTCCCCCACTTTCCCCAAAATACCAGCATCATTACTGTGATAAACGTTTGGCCAATGAAATAATGATAACACAAAATAGATAGGGTATATTTCGCCGGTCTGCTGATTACCTGTATCACTTTTGCCCACTTTCTTTCTATGAAATACAAGGCGTACATAAGCAATATACTGGACGTCGTTGCTGCAACCACACTCAAAAGACAGTTTTTACCATAGTCTCTAATAGAGAGATTCGAGCTACCGTTTAATAATCCTGCCGCAATCAGCATGGCAAGAAGCCACAAAACCGTTCCCAAACGTTTTATAATGGGTTGTTCCCATTGTTTTTCAAACCATGACGCATCCTTTAAGATACAGCCCATCAAAAAGAAAATTAAAAAGCAAGGCAGAGTATCCAAACTCCACGGCAACAACACAGGGAGCATAATGTTGAATATGGGCATGAGTGCAAATAAAACAAGCATAATCACAATCAATGTATTCCGTTTTCCTTTGGTCTTACGATAGATTGCTTCCCCACATATCAACGTCAGAAACAGCGCAGGTAAAAACCAGGTAGGTGCATTCAAATTGGTCATAAGATAAACATTTCGCTCCATACTTGCAAGCATCTCCAGTAAAGAAGCATCGAAATCAAGTGTCATAAAATATCCATTTACAAACAGTTGGTTTCTGGCATAGAAGACTCCAAGTAACGACAACAATGACTTTTCTATAGCATAATTTCCCAACAGCAAATCCTTTACTACGGAAAATCCAAACATAAAGAAATTCGCCACAAAATAAGGTACCAACAATCTCTTGGCTTTTCTCTTGACAAAGCTTCCATAGGTTTCCTCCTTGGGAGAATATGTATATCCTGCCAATAGGAAAAAGGCCGGCACGAAAAACATGCCGCCCCAGAAATTCACGCCCGGAATCACAATACCGTTGTGATTTAAAATCACAATACTGATTGCGATTACCTTTGCCGCATCAATCCAATTTTCTCTTCGGATTTCTTTCTGTTCCATTGTATTCCTCCATATGTCACATACATATGTTAATGTTTATCAAAATAAGCACCTATCTTAGCCGATAATTTCATGCCGGGCTTCTCAATCCATTTATTGAAGGCAATGGATATCACGGTAGAAAGCACAAAGCTTAACACATAATTCACCAGCGCCAACAAATGATAATTCATCCTGTCCTTCAATGCCAAAAACAGGCTACAGGAGAAGGTGCACAACACAGTAAAATGTGTCAGGTAAAATCCGTAGGTGTACTGGTTAAACCAAGTAAACAGCTTGTTGCCAAGCAACTTCGCCGGTGCCTTCAAATGCAACACCGCATATACAATCATAGACGCTGCAACATTGTAATATAAAATAATCTTCAAGGGGAAGAACTGATAAATCGTTCCTTCCATTCTTTCTCCGATTGGCGGGAAAGAACCCAAGAATAACGCGCCTAACAGCAATAACCCCATCAGCCATTTTTGCTTGTTTAATTTCTCAAGCCAAGCCGGAGTCTGATAGGTCAAATCACAAACTACAGTACCCAAAATAAAAGGTAAAAAGTCTGAACGGATAAAAATCAAAGCTGCCACACCATATACGATATATCTGGCTTTGCTCTCTCCCATAAGAGAAAGAATTGCCGCAATCAGCAAGGTTCCGAAAAACTCATAATAAATAAACCACAGTGGTCCGTTATACTGATTTTCTCCTGTCACAAAGCAGCCCCAAACAGCTTCTTTCATAGCTGCAAGGAAATTGGGTACAAAGGTATTGTAGTTTGCCACAAATACCTCAGAATGTGCAAATACTGCTGCCTCGTCATTTTTGTATAACCCAAGGCTCATCAGGACAAAAATCAAAATATTTGCCGCAATAATCGGTAAAACTAAACGGAAATACTTTTTAATGGCACCGGATTTCAAGGAATGTTTATCCCCGGTAATAAAGAAACGGTAGCCTACAAAAAATCCACTCAAGGTCATAAAAATACGGACACCGTATTTTCCCCCCATCAACAAATTCAAGGGGGTAGAGCCAAATAAGTACTCTATATCCGGCACATGATATTGCTCGGGCAATAAACTGTATGAACCGGGATAAAAGAAATTCAAAAAGTGAAAATTGAATATCATCAGGCAGGATAGTACCTTCAGTCCATCCAGAAAATCCAGTTTTCTTACTTCCTTCATAAAAAACTCCTAGCTTATTTCAAATTTTTGAGGTATTCACTCAAAGCATCATGCCAATCTGCAAACATGAAGTCAGTTGTCAGCTTGAACATGTAGTTTTCCAAGATAGAATATGCCGGTCTGGGTGCAGGGGCATTGTACTCTGCTGTTGTAATAGGTGTAACTTTTGTAGTTTTACCGGTCTGACGGAAAATCTCTTCGGTAAACTGCGCCCAGCTACAGCTTCCTTCACATGTCGCATGGAATAGACCATAGTTTTCTGTAGGCAAAAGCACGTCGATAGCCTTTGCTAACTCTTTGGTGCTGGTAGGTGTACCAACCTGATCACCTACAACTCTGACTTCATCATTGGTCTCAGAAAGACGGAGCATTGTCTTTACAAAGTTTTTACCGTCACCATATAACCATGCGGTACGAAGAATAAAATAATCTTTAGCAAACTCTTTAACAAAGTTTTCACCCGCCAATTTGGTCTTGCCATACATACCTGCAGGTCCTACGGGATCAAACTCAATATAGGGTCTTGTGCCCTTTCCGTCCAATACGTAATCAGTGGAAATCTGAATCATCTTAGCACCGGTCTCAGTAGCCGCAATACTCAAGTTTCTCGGTCCGATAGCATTGATACGATATGCTGCATCTGCCTGTGTCTCACAAGCATCCACACCGGTATGGGCTGCACAGTTTACAATAGCATAGGGTTTTACCTCTCTTGCCAAATTCATAACTGCGTTGATATCGGTGATATCCAATTCAGCCACATCTGTGTTGATCAATTCATACTCACTGCTGTTTGCATATAATTCATTAATAGCTCTACCGAGCTGTCCGTTACATCCTGTAATAATTAACTTCTTCATGCTTTCTCTCCTTTATCATTTACCGTCACATTTTACCAGATTGTTCTTCCACCGTCCAGAATAACCGTTGCTCCCGTCATGTAAGAGCTGGCTTCGGAAAGCATATACAACACGGTTGCCGGATATTCATCCGGTCTGGACATACGTCCCATTGGAATCAGTTCGCTGATTTTTTGTACAAATTCCTCATTCTGTCCGTTGGAAAGACTGGCAGGACAGAGGGTATTGACGCGTACACCGCTTTTTGCCCAATAAGTAGCCAAATACTTGGTCAGACCCATGATACCGTGCTTTACTACGGAGTAGGAAACCGGTTTAACCGTCTGCTCTTCCTCAGGAAGTCCTTCTTTTTTGTAAATATTCTGATTGGGTGAAATCACACCATAATCGGATGAAATATTGATAATCACACCCTGTTTCTGCTTTTCCATTTCGTAGCCAAATACCTGGCAGCATAAAAATGCTCCGGTCAGTCCCACACGCATGTCATCCTCCCAAATGTTTAAAGGAAGATTGTGAAAACGCATAGCTCCCAAGTTTTTGGAACCACCTTCTACTTTGGGATTGTTTGCCGCATTGTTAATCAAACCGTCAATATGACCATATTTTTTAAGCAACTCGTCTCTGATACCTTCTAAGCATGCGCGGTCTGTAATATCAGCCACATAAGTTTCTACTTTTGCGCCTGCATATTTTTCTTCAAACTCTGCTTTTACTTTTGCTAAAGGTTCTTCAAAAATATCCAGCAATACCGGAATTCCTTCTCCCTCTAACACCGCCTCTGCATGGCGTCTGCCGATTAGACCTGCTCCACCGGTAATGATAACGACTTTTCCTGTGATTTTAAATTGATCAAACAAGGACATTGACTACTCCTCCCGTCTTCATGGATTCTTTGATAGCCATAGCCATCTTGAGGCTAACAATACCGTCCTCTAAGGTAATGGCTTCTTTTTCATCTTTATTTACCGCATCCAAAAACATCTGCAATTCCTGAATGAACATATCGTTACGTGCAAACTGGGGAAATGCCATTTGCTCTGTGACATCGCACACGGTCTTGGTAACAACAGCATGAATTAAATCCGCTTCAATCTGTCCCTTTTCACCTACCACTTTCACAAAGCGGCTGGGAGGGCTCTGATAAAAGTCTGCATGGACACTGACACTGACTTTCCCTGTCTTTTCACTTTCCATGACAAAAATACCGTCACAGTTATCCTCTACATCAATACCCAGATTGCCTTGTGTGCCGCCGATGGCATAGACACTGACAGGTTTTCCAAAGAGATAATAAAGGTAATCCATCTCATGAACCAGCTGGTTGGTAACAACACCACCACCCATATCTTTTCTTGCCATATAGGTCTCTTTATAATCTTCATAGGTATGCATGGTAGTCAAGCGTTCACCTACTACTGCACGTACCGAAAGAATCCTGCCAAGTTCACCGGATTCCACTACTTCTTTGACTGCCTGAATACCGGGATGGAAACGGTTCTGATAACCGACAAATACTTTAATCCCCTGTTCCTTTATCACCTGTTTTAATTCGTCCATACCTGTCATATCATCAGAAATGGGTTTTTCCAAAAACAGATGACATCCTGCCTTAGCACATTTAATTGCACAGGGAATATGCATATTGGTAGGATTGGTAATAAATGCCAAATCCGGTTTTTGCTGTAAGGCTTCATCTAAATCCCCATAGGATGTAATGCCAAACTCTTCCTCCAGGCTGACATTCTCCCGTATCTGCATGGTATCGGAAAAGGTACGCTGCAAACCTCTAACACGGTATGCTAAAATCTCTGCTTCATCTCCCAATACCCGTTTGATATTTCTTAAATGTCTTTGTCCGATACTTCCCAGACCAATCATCAATATTTTCATTTTGCGTCTTCTCCGTCTGCGTTCTTTTCTTCTTTTTCTGCTAAAAGCATTTCGATTTTTTCTTCATTCAATGCCACAGCCTGTGCCAACTTGCGGACACGCTCCGACATACGGGATAAGGTTACGGTCAGGATAAAAATAATCATCAATGAGAAACAAAATCCCAAGAAGAAAATCATATTAACCGGTGCCCAGATTCCCAAAAAGGCTGATAACTTCGTCAGCAAAATCGGAAAGCAGTCCAACACCAATACAAATACAATGGCTATGAGCCAGGATAATGCATATTTTAACTCCAGCTTACGCTGTCTGATCATATTGGTAATGGCAATTAATGCAACCACCAAAAAGAATCCGATAATCAATTGTAGTTTAACTGTCATCATAACAACTAAATTCTCACTTTCTCAACATTTCTACCAGGATTGCCAAGGTCACTTTAATCATATAATACACACTTCGCATAGGGGAAATAGAAGATACTCCTTCCATTCTCTCACGCATGATAACCGGATACTCGCCTACTTTTTTCTTTTGATTTAAGATGGCAACCACACTCTCCGGCTCCGGATAATCCTTGGGATAACTTTCTGCATAAATCTCAATCACTTCCCTGTCCACCATACGCATGCCGGATGTGGGATCGGTAATTTTGGTTCCTGTCAAAATCTTAATCAGCACGGAAAAATAACGGATACCGAAACGGCGGAGCCCGGAAGATTGGAAGCCTTCTTTTTCAATATAACGGGAACCGATAATCATATTTTGTTTATGCTCTATCATATGGTCACGCATTTGCTGTAAATACTTGGCATCATGCTGGCCGTCTCCGTCAAACTGCACGGCAAAATCATATCCGTTTTTGAGGGCATAACGGTAACCGGTCTGCACTGCTCCGCCAATCCCCAGATTGATGGGTAAATTGAGCACATGCAAGCCCTTTTCCATACAAATGCGAAGGGTATCATCCTTGGAGCAGTCATTGACTATCACATAGTCAAATTCCGGTGCATTTTGGATAATATCTTCCACCGTTTTCTCTATACTTTTTTCTTCATTATAAGCCGGAATAATTACGATACTTTTCATCTTGTTTCCTTTTTCTGACAAGCTGCTTTTACAAACTGCAAAAGCACCTTAATTGTTCTTTTTGTGCAAATCATAAATGCAAATGGAACATGGTTTTCTTTTAAGGCCCTATGGCTCTCCATAAAGGAATGCACATAGTTGCTAAAACCGCCTGAGCTGGTGCCGCCATAAAACATATGGATCAGCACTTCAGGGATATAGGATAACTTTACACTGCCATCCCATAAAATCCGTACCATATACTCATAATCTGCCGCTATTTTATAATCGGTTTTGTATACACCGTATTTATCATAAATCTCTTTTTTAAGATAAAGGGTAGGATGCGCCGGCATCCAACCGTCCTTAATGGTCTGCTTGTTGCCCATGACCCATGTCCGTACAGGCTTGTCCTCTTCATCTACATACAATAGATCACCATGGACACCATCGGTGCCATCATCCTCAATGGCTGATACCATACGGGACAACACATCCTCTGTTGCAAATTTATCAAAGGCTGTACCGACAATGTCACCGGTTGCCATGCGGATACCTTTATTGATGGCATCATAGATTCCCTTATCCGGCTCTGACATCCATTTGTACTCCCATCCGGAAAGCTTGGCAAACTCTTCTTCCTGAGCTTTTAAAAACTCTACCGTACCATCCTTGGAACCGCCGTCCACAATGATATACTCAATATGGTCATAATCCTGTTTTTTTATTCCTTCCACAACCTCTTTTAAATGACTCAAATCCTGATAAGTCGTGGTAATTACCGATATTTTTTTACTCACCGGTTTCCTCCTCGTGAGTGGTTTGTACTAATTCCATACCAACTAAGTAGCACAGTGCACTATAAATGGAATCTCCAATCTCATCATAACCTCCGTCGGAAGGGTGTACCCCCTCTGCAGGCATAGCCTCCATAACCTCAGAATGAGGATTTTCCTGAAGTAGTTCCTGATCAAATCCGTAGTCCCTATCAAACATCACACCTGCAGGAACCAGTGTCAGATTCTCATAGGAAGCCGCACGTGCATCCATCTCTTTTAATAAATTAAATACCATGCGCTCTCTGGAAAAGGCCCACATACCGTGAAGTCCTTCATAGCCGTTGATGTTTTGTTGTCTTGCCATACCGTTTTGATCTGCGGGATAAATAGGCTCAATCAATACAATAGGAATCGTGGCATCGGCTTCACGGATCTTGTCTACAACACCAAAAATACTATCAGCATTGGCTGTAGGGTCCATCTCTAAACCATTGGTACCAAGGAATACCTGTACTACATCCGGTTCAATGCCCGTCGTCTCTGTATAGTATGCCCAATCGAACTCTCCTGTCGCAGGATTGATGAAAGGACTCTCTGCCGGTTGTCCATAATGTGTACCAGCCAGATAATCTCCTGCCGTAATGCCGCCTCTGCCTTCATGCTTGAGATGCTCATCTGCGCCTAAAGTACCCTGATAGGAAATCTTATCCTGGGATAAATATCTGGTATATGCATACCAATCCGTACCTGCGCTCAAACTATCGCCAATGGTAACAACTTTTAAGGTGCCAATATCTTCTCTGGCAAAGGCATTGGGAATCACATGGACAGTAGCAGTAGCGGATGCAACCTCCTCCATCTGCATATTGTACACGTGAAGAGTGAGCATATAATCTCCCACTTCACTGTCATCGGCTCTTACACGCCATTTTTCATTCATGCAATCGCCAATCTCACATTCCCAATAAAAATCATATTCATCCGGGTCAATACCTACTGTCACACAATCATTATAAAGCTCCATGGTAAGACCGGAACACACATAGATATCTCGTGGTAAATATAAATCAGGAACCGCTTCCTCTTCCATGATTGTAAGTTCACTGTTAATCGCATCAATGGATGTTCCCTGTACCTCATCGGTCTCAACCAATGCCTGTATATCTGCTTTTATTGCGGCATTTTCCGCCTTCAGCTGTCCGATTACAACAGCTTCCGTCACACAACACACCACAATCATCAGCATTAATATCAAAGTCAGTACACGTTTCTTACCCATTTACTGTTCCTCCTTGGTAAAAGACACTACTCTTAGTTTACACCAAAATCCCATAAATAGGAAGAGAATGAATAAAACGGAGACAAAAAATATATATTTTTTTGTACCGGTATATGCTTCCGTTTTTTCTTCAGAAACCGAGAACAAAAGGGATGCATCCAATTGCTCTGTCTGCTGTCCTTCTCTTATGGTAAGTTCTCCCAATGCATAAGGTATATATCCGGGCATATCATATACCACAAACTCTAAGTCATGCTCCGGTTCGCCGCCTGTCTTGTACATCACAATTTCATAGGATGTATCTTGTGGTACTATGGTGGGAAAATCATAAATACCGGCGCCGTTATATCCTGTTCCCGCGGCATTAATATCTGTGACATACACCACATTTTCACACTCCCGCAATTCCACACGATACTGCGCCGTGCTTTCTTCCATATCCGGATTTCTCCACTGGATAATCAAGCGGTTAAACGGTCGCTTCAGTTCCAGTGTCTGACACAATATTTCATCATCATCCACGGTTAAGGATGTATTTGCCAATATCTGTACTGCTGCCTTGTGGGAATAGAGTTGTACTTCCTTTGTAAACTGTGGCACTCTGACTATTCCCCAGATAAGCATACAGGCTGCTGCCAAAAGTCCCAATCCTACGGCAGTCTTTTGCTCCTGCTCTTTAGGTATGACAGATAATCCCAACAGTCCCAGGACAGTCATGATCATCATAAAGGGTACACTATACTGCTCCGATGCCTCCCATAATACATAAAACAAAATGGCACCCAATAAAACCAAAAGTAAAAAGAAGCCCTGCTCCCATCCGACAGTTTCTTCTTTGCGTATTGCATGAACCATCCATGTTCCGGTATACAGCAAAATCCCAAGCATCAAAAACAGATAATAACCCTGATGCCACAGTACAACTATATCCTTGTGACCGCCAAATACCGATTCATAAATACCGTCGGTACGCAATGCATCTGCCAAAAAGACTCCATATCCATTGGTTCCGTTACCGAAGGTATTTTGTACCTTGGTTTTTATAAGGGCTATATAGTCAGACGCACTCATAGCATCCAATTTTTCTGCTAATCTTTCTTTTACCGCCGCCTCTTTTTCTTCTTTTGTAGCAAAGGAAGCTGTATATGCTTCATCCTCTGCGTTGTGACTGCCGGGCGGTGTCAGGGACATCATCAGCCAATGGGTAGTGGGAAATGCTGTATCATGAGTATCCAATCCTACATAGCGGCTCTGGGCTGCATCAAGTCCTGTTGCGACCAATACCGTTGTTCCTGCAATCACGGCAAATTTTATCAGGCTTTTCTTTATTTCTTTGGTGCGAAGCACTTGTTTTAAGCCCGCAATCATAGCTGCAATACCAAGAATCACAGCAGTTGCTCGCAATTCATAGCCGATGCCCAGCAAAACTCCTGCCAATACCCATCTTACAACTGACTTTTGAAAGGTCTGTTCTTTTTCTTTTCCATTCATGATTAGCAACAAAAAGCCCATGGTCAAAGGAAGAGATAGGGTAATGGTATAGTAATAAGACACACCTAAGTAGAGAAAAGGATTGCATAATATAAATAAATAATCACGCATCCATATTTCTTTACTTTTCTCCGGCTTGCATTGCTTTAACAAAAGTACGGATAATACCACTGCAGCATCCATGCACAACGTGTTAAATATGTTAAAAACCAAGGGTCTGTTTACAACGGAAATACCCAGTAAATCACTGAGTTTAACCAGGGCTGCCGTAATACAAACAAAGGTGTTTTGGTTTGGATACACCGACAAATAATAATGCGCCTGCTCTGCCACCTTTCCGGTTTCCGCCAAGGAAGATGCCCCACCAATGACAAAGCCGCTGTCCCATTTATAATAACTTCTCACATAAAACAGAAAATACATCTGTAAAGCCGCGGCACATAGGGATGCCACAACGACAATCACTTTACAAACTTTAGTATTGCATATCCGCATAAGTTTACCAATGGAAGCATATATCAAAAATGCCACAATAACTGCCAGAAGACAAAGCATAATCCGCTCCGGCTTTCCCGCATAGGAATAAATAAATCCTGCATCCTGATAAAAATCAAATCCGCCTAAAAACAGCAAAAAAAGTACAGCAAAAAGAAGGTCCATAGACACTGTGGCCACCAAATTTACTGTATGTTTTCCAAATCCCCATATCTTTTCCATGATTCTATTCTGAAGCTAATTATCTAAAATCTCACGATACAGCTTCAAATACTCCTCATATCGTTTGTGTTTATCATATTCTTCTGCCCGTTTACGACACTCTGCACTGTCAAAAGCACCGTCCACACAAGCCTTTACCACTGCTAAAAGCAGCGCTTGATAATTGGCTCTTTGCACCACAATACCGGTCTTTTCGGTCACAGACTCTCCACTACCGCCGGTTGCATAAGTCACAACCGGTGTGCCACAAGCAAGTGCCTCCAAGTTGGTGGTAGGAAAATTATCCTCTAAAGTTGCATTGACAAAGACATCCGCATTTCTATACGCATCTGCCAGTTCTTCCACACTGGAAGTGCGCATTATGGCTTTTATCTTACCTTTATACTTCTTGTCCAACTCTTTTTTCTGTTTTTTACTGACACCGATTAACTGAATCTGATACTCATCAGACAAATCATTTGCCAGTTTTTCAAAATAAGATAACCCTTTGCGATGCTCCCAGATATTGGCAACACCTAAGACTATTTTTTTATCCTTTGCTATGGGCTCATCAAATGCACTATCTCCCTGCGCAGCTTCCTTCGCCGGGCAAAATACATCCAAATCAATTCCGTTGGGTATCACTTTCACGGGATATTCCTTTAAAAAGGACTGCTCCACCTGTCCCTTCAGCCATCGGCTGGGTGTGACAATGGTCAAATTTTTTACACCGCAAAAAGCAACTCTCTTTCTCTTATATGCTTCTATACTATTATCTTTAAATAATGCATAAGGATACACTTTCGCATGATGAATGCAATCACAGCATCCTTCCTTCCACTTATCACAAGCCGCATAATCATAGTATGCACAATGTCCGGTAAAACTCCAGCAATCATGCAAGGTCCAAACAACCGGGATATTTCTCTTTTTGATATAGTCAAACAACAATTCTACTTGAAGATAAAAGCCGTGAATATTGTGTAAATGAATGAGATCCGGCTTTTCTTTTTCCATCCATGCAAGAAATCTCTTGGTCACATCTGCTGATCCAAAACCTGCTTCTCCTTGGAAAAAGTTTTTGGCTACATGTTGATAAAAATCACCTTTATTTCCTATGAGAATACCATTCATATCCTCGGGAAAAGGCTCTCTACCCACAGCTACCCTCGCTTCATTACCGGATGCTTTAATTGTCTCATATAAATCTGCCGTAATCCGCCCTACGCTTCCACTGCGAATCACAGTATTAACCTGCAAAATTTTCATATACGCACACTCTTTTTTTTGATATACTGTAAACGTGTATCGGGCTTTTGCCCATGCTATTCCATCTAAAAAGAAAGAAGGACATAACTATGTTAATAATACAACCTATCGGGGGTTTGTGCAATAGAATGAGGGCTATTAATTCCGCCCGCATGTTGGCTGACAAACGTAAGGAAAAGCTGACTGTTATCTGGTTTGTCAATCCGGAATTGGGCTGTCCCTTTGAAAAAATATTTGAGCCTACGGATCAGTTTCGTGTTATCAATATCCGGTCTAAATGGGACATCCGCAAAATATGGTATCAGCTGAATTCTATGACATTCGGAAGCTTTATCGGCAATGACGAAATCCGTGGCAACCGAGAGGACGGTACTTTGGATGAAGACTATGCCAATTCCTTAAAAAGACGTACCTACATCGCTACCGAAGAGCATTTTTATCCCTGCCATGATTACTCTGCCTTTGTACCGGCAAAGGAGGTAATGGAGCGAATTGATGCCAAAAAACAAGAACTGGGAAATCATGCAGTAGGTGTACACATCCGCCGGACCGATAATAAACCTGCCATTGGCAAGAGTTCCACCGATTGCTTCATTGAATCCATGCAAAAGGAAGTAAATGCCAAGCCGGATACCATGTTTTATCTGGCAACCGATGATATGTCTGAAGAAAAACGCTTGCGCGAGGTTTTCCCCGATAAGATCATATCCAATGAAGACCGTGATTTATCACGTGACAGCATTGCCGGCATCCAAGATGCCATGCTGGACCTCTACTGCTTGGCAGCAACAAAAAAAATCATCGGCAGTTTCTTTTCATCCTTTACCGACATCGCCGCAGATATGCATCAAATACCAAAAATAATAGCGGGAGAATAATCTCCCGCTTTGGTTTTGCGTTCTATGCATTTTTTGCAGCCTGATATGTTTGAATCGTTATCCCTAACATCTCACAGGCCTTTTCCAAACTACATTTTTGACTTTCCATAAGATGCTCGACACATTCAATTAATTGCTCAAATCTACCTTGAGATATTCCCTTTTTAATCCCTCTCTGTTCCAAAGTTTCTGCTATAATACACATATGCACTTCATCTCCTCTCTTTTTTACATGTATCATTTTTTCTATCAGGTCCGCTTCATATCGTTCATCCTGTGTAAACACCCTGAACATCTCCAGTACCGCTTCAATATGCTTTATTTCCTGTTGATTATCTGACATGACATCAAGTTCACCCAATCGACGTTTCTTAAAAAATTTTGCCACTAACCTAAAATCACTGGTAAACTTCTCAATCACATCATCCTCCAGAAATGCAACGTCATATACTTTAATACAATAATCTGCCACAAGCTCTTTCAGTTCATCCTGCACATCAAACAATGCTCTTAAATTGGTTGCTTCATTCCATTCCTCGTCCGAAAAATTCAGCACAATGGTAATTGTCGGTATCAACTCTTTCTTATTGCTGAGCTGACTACGATAAGTTGCATAGTCATATCCCATAACTCTAAGTGGCATATATTTATCAATGGTTGACTGATTTTCTATACCCAGAGAGCAGATCACAAAATTTTGCTTACGGTATGTCTTTAAAACGTCCCGTCGTTGTTCCTTCAAATCACCTTCTTCGGCTTTATATATGGATTCTGTAGGTCCTGCTTCCAGCCCATCTTCATCCAGATATTTCCTGTCAAACACCAAAACATTATAGATATCCGCAAACACATCGTTGTAATCTTCCAGTATTTTTTCACTTTTGTCTTTTTGCACAATTTCCTCTTTCCGTGCATCCACAGCTCTTGCCGTGTCAAATCTCTCCATAGACTTTC
>JAZQLQ010000014.1:0-3759 GCA_045542735.1 Lachnospiraceae bacterium | reverse complement strand
TTACTTTAGGGATTGTATTGATAGTACTGGTGTTGTTTGATAGAAAGCTTTTTGCCAAGATTGACTATGCATTGCTGATTACTTTTGTGGGATTCTTTGTGTTTATCGGCAATATGGGCAGAGTGGCAGCGTTCCGTGACTTTCTGCAGGGAATGATGGAAGGCAACGAGGTGATGACAGCGGTTGTTTCCAGTCAGGTCATCAGTAATGTACCGGCGGCACTGCTTTTATCAGGCTTTACGGACAATTATGAAGCATTGATTGTAGGAACCAATCTGGGGGGATTGGGTACACTGATTGCCTCTATGGCCAGTCTGATTTCCTATAAATATGTGGTGAAAGAAAATAAATGCAGCAAGGGTGCTTATTTTGGCTTCTTTACTGTAGCCAATGTGGTATTTCTGGCGATCTTGTTGCTAATATATAAAATGGAGGTATAGCTTATGGAGGTATTACGGATTTTAATCAAACCTACCGGCTCCAATCAGGTAAGCTCTGGAAAGGGCTTCTTCAATATGGTGCTCTTTGAGGGAGAGTGTGATTGTGAGAACTTTAAGGGTAAGGTGATGCCTGGTGGAGTGGACACCCAGCATTATTATGCAGAGGGTAAAGGTAGGATTTCCGCACGCTATATGCTGGAAGGCGTGGATAAGGAAGGAAAGGCCTGCAAGATTTTTATCCAGAATGATGGGGAGCATGATAATGGATTTTTGCCCACCACACCCAAGGTTTACACGGACAGTGAAGCTTTAAGGTGGCTGGAGGATGCCGATTTGGTGGGACATTTGATATTTGAAGGCGATAAGCTGATTATCAGCATTTGCACAAAAGAAGATAACTAAACAGGAGGAAAAGAGTATGAGATTTGTATATCCACAGGGAAAGGCAAAGGCCTTAACATTCAGTTACGATGACGCACAGCATTTTGACCGTGAATTGGTAGCAATCTTTAACAAGTATGGTATGAAGGCTACCTTCCACCTGAATTCCGGTACCTTGGATGGCGGTATTTTTATTCAGAAGAGTGAAGTGCTGGAGCTTTACAAGGGTCACGAAGTGGCTACTCATGGTGTGGACCATAAGCGTCCTACATCTTTAAACAAGCATCAGTTGATATTAGAATTTGGCGAAGACCGTAAAGAGCTGGAAAAACTCACCGGCTATATGGTGCAGGGATTATCCTATGCATTTGGTGCTTATTCAGGAGATGTAATTGAGGCGGCTAAGAGTGTGGGTCTGAAATATGCCAGAACCGTAAACAGTACGGGCGAATTCTATCCTCCCGGAGATTTCATGACATGGCATCCTACCTGCCACCATTCTGCTGGTTTGAAGGATTTGGGCAATGGTTTCTTAAATGTACCCGATTATGTTGAATTGCCTTTGATGTATGTATGGGGACACAGCTTTGAGTTTGGCTATGCCAATGATTATAGCGTAATCGAGGAGTTCTGTGAGATGATGCAGGGCAAAGAGGATATCTGGTATGCTACCAACCTGGAAATCTGTGATTACCTGACTGCAACACGTAGTCTGGAATGGTCTGCAGATGGCAAGATTATGAAGAATCCTACGGCAATGAGTGTTTGGTTCCTTGATAATGAGGGACAGCTTTGCGAATTAAAGTCCGGCGAAAGTAAGTGCTTAGCATAAAGAAGATTAAAAGGGGCTGTAAAAAAACTCCCCTAAAGAAAAAATCGCTTAGACCGTGAGGTTTAAGCGATTTTTTGGTATAATTAATTATGCGACTAACCAATCCTACCAATGGTAATTGTACACCAAGACAGCTGAAATTACCATTGGAAATCGAAAAAATAATTGATATTTCTGATCCGGTTTACAGTTTCAGCGAAATCATGGATGGTATTGACCTTACATCACACTTTGCTGCCAAGGAGAGCAAAACAGGTCGCCCCAGATACAATCCTGTGGTTATGCTGAAAATCATTCTCTTCTCTTTTATGGAGAATGGCTACCTGTCACTGAGGGGCATCGAAAAATCCTGCAAAACCGACATACGCTATATGTGGCTTCTGGATGGTATGGCTGCACCATCTTTTGCTACCTTCGGAAACTTTATCCGGGATGAACTTACGTATTCCATTGAAGATATTTTTCGGGCAATCAACCAGGTTATTTTCGAAAAGGATAAAGTAGACCTTGAACATGTCTATATCGATGGAACCAAAATTGAAGCCAATGCCAACAAATACACCTGGGTATGGAAAAAATCCTGTACTGTAAATCGAGATAAGGTGTTTATGGCGGTAACGGAACTGCTGGACCGAATCAATGCAGAAGAATTATCTTTTCTAAAGGTCAGGTTTGAAACCCGTAAAGAGTACGCTATTGAATATCTGGATGACATTCTTAGAAGATATGCCGAAATATACAGCCTGAATCCGCAGACCTTTGTCTCCGGAAAAGGACACCGAAAAAGTATTCAACAGAGAAACTATCAGAAACTTGAAGAATACCGAAACAGACTTGCAAACTATGCACATCACATAGAAGTCTGCGGTGAAAACAGAAACAGTTATTCCAAAACAGACCATGGAGCAACCTTTATGCGTATCAAAACGGACTACATGGGAAATGACCAGCTTCTGCCTGCATACAACCTGCAGGCAGCGGTCTGCGATGAGTATATAGCTGCCATTGATGTAAAACAATACGCATCAGATATGGACTGCTTTGTTCCACTAATGGAAAAATTCAACCAGCTGTATGGTCATTATCCGAAATATCCTATAGCAGATGCCGGATATGGTTCCTTTAATAATTACCTCTTCTGCCAGGAAAAGGGTATGGAAAAGTTCATGAAATTTACTATGTTTGAGAAGGAAACCAAAGACATGAAATATAAAGAGAATCCTTATCGTTCTGTAAATTTTACTCAAGACGAAGATGGAAATCTGGTTTGCCCAAACCAACAGAAATTTTATTTCAAATATACACAGGCTGTTCGTGGGAACAAATATGGCAGGCGGGAAGAAATCTATGAATGTGAGAATTGTGAAGGATGCTCCCATAAAGAGAAGTGCTGTCCGCGTGCAAAAGGAAACCGGAAGATTCAGCTAAACCGGGAATTAACCGCAATACATGAAGAAGTTATCAAGAATCTCCATTCAATACATGGTGCTCTTTTATGCATGAACAGAAGTATCCAGTCAGAGGGAACATTCGGCGTAATGAAATGGGACCGTAGCTATAAAAGGGTATTTAGGAGAGGCCTGGAAAGTGTAATTTTAGAGTTTTACCTGATTTCATGCGGTTTTAATCTTTATAAGTACCACAAGAAATCACACAGACTGGAACATTGTGCATAAAAAACACAAAAAAAGAAAGTGATTTATCCACAAAAATCCTTGTGGTCTATTAATGTTCCCACAAAACAGGTAAAATCAGTACAAATGTCATAAAAACCAAAAGAATCCGAACACCATCAAGTGATGATGTCCGGATTTGATTTCTTTAGGGGAGTTTTTTTACAGCCCCTTTTTACTTTTTCGCTTATTTTTTATGAAAAACTTGTAGTTTTTTGTAGAATTGGGTATAATTATAAAAAATCTATAAACTTTGAGATGAAGTATCCACTTTCACTTCATCAGTTAGGAGCTTTATGTTTGGAAAACGCCCGGATGGACGTCTCATTCGAGACTTGGACCCCATGCAGAAAATCATGCCCTATATTATGAAAACCCGTACAGACTCTATGAATATGTACGAGGATACCTTTGATTGTAAACCTCTGGATAT
>JAZQLQ010000013.1:0-110003 GCA_045542735.1 Lachnospiraceae bacterium | reverse complement strand
CCAAAACATTATAGATATCCGCAAACACATCGTTGTAATCTTCCAGTATTTTTTCACTTTTGTCTTTTTGCACAATTTCCTCTTTCCGTGCATCCACAGCTCTTGCCGTGTCAAATCTCTCCATAGACTTTCCCCGGATTTATCTACTCATCTCCTTGCAATACGCATCCCTCCTGCTCTTAAATTGTATTGGTTGAATCTAAAAGCATGAGTCCAAAGATGCCCTTTGCAGGCGAAGAAAACAGAAGCACAGCGTGCTAAAGAAAATCAGAAACATATGCTTTTACAAAAAAATAACACATCCCGAAGGATGTGTCAATGTATTTTTATGAACGTTTTTTCGTTTCATCAAATTTACCCATACGGCGTAATATCTGCTTTTGTGGTACAGATTTACGCTTCATATAGTTCTTTTTATATGCTTTATAGGAAGTGCCTTCAAACTGCTCAAACCGCTCTTCCAAATCACAATGATAAATTTCCTCCAGGTTTTCCAGACAAATAGCACACAGCATGCACGGATACTCTGTCTGCTTATTCAAAAAGCAACAACCACCATCAATGTTTATGGCATTGGGACGGTAACAAATCAATCCCGGCCTGTCGCTACGGAACCCCTTTAAAATAAACTCATGGACAATGGTAGGTGTATGTCCATGCACTACAATTTCATCTGCTGTGGGACAACCAAGATAGTTTCTCTTTGTGATATTACAATCTCGCTGCTTCATGCTGTTCTCAGGCTCTTGATAGTCATAGCAGGCATGTACAATACGATATTTCACCTTCTTGCCCCAAACCGTCTCAATATCAAGACATTTGGAATAAGGCAAGCCTTGGAAAAAGGTGATAATGGGCCATATCTTCTCCGGTGTGGTGCACTCATTCTCAATGAGACGCTCCGCAAAGTCATAGAAAGTAGCCGGCATTCCCAAGATTTCACCCTCGTCACTATCATCCCGATACCAATCCAAAAACGCCTCATACCACATCAAAATCATATACTCATGATTGCCCATGACACATTGATATTTGCCATCCTTGGTGATATTATTCATTGCCCAATTAAGCATATCCCACACTTTCGGTCCGCGGTCAATCATATCACCTACAAAGATAAATTTTGCATCGGCATCCTGTTCTTCAATTTTATGAATCAAAGCGAGCATTTCATCAAAACATCCATGAACGTCGCCAATCACGTAATGCATACTATTACCTCCGACAGTAATCTTATCCCTCTACCACCAAATATCTGCCATCTCCAACCGCAAACACTTCATCGGCACTTAAGATATCGTCTTCATTCATATCTTCCATGTCCACACCTTCTTCATCGAAGTACTCCCAAACTTCCTTTTTGGACTTTAAGACAACTGCCATGCATTCCTCCAAAAACTCCTTAGCTTCCTCTTCATTTTCTGCTACCGGTTCAGGGAAAAGTTGTAACTGCTTCTCCAAAAAACATTTAATTACTGCTTTGTCAAATTCAGGCATATTGTTTTCTCCTTTTCACTCATGGTTTATATTTCACTATTTCTTGATTTATTCTCTTCCAGTAATTGACGTAAAACATGGTAAACACCTTTTTCCGTATAGCTTTTGCATGTGTGCTTTGCTGCATTTTTCACTGCTTCCACTGCGTTTTCCACTGCATAGCTTTCTTCTGCCGCAAGCATCAATCCCAAGTCATTGTTGTTATCACCAAAGGACATAGTTTCTTCTTTGCTAATGCCGAGAGCCTCTTGGATAGTCCAAAGTGCATTTCCTTTATCAACACTTTTATCCATAAAGTCCACCCACTCTTCACCTGCCATGGTGGTCTTTACCTTATCCTTCCACTTAGGAATCAATAGTGACTCACCAATGGGGCGGATATTGCCTTTTTTGTAAATCGCCAGTTTGATAATGTCAACATCTTCTGCCAAAATGTCATCGGTTAAGGTCACATCATTCCGATACTCATTGGTAATGAGATCAATAAACTTTTGATCCTTACTTTCCAAAAAGCATCCCTTTGCAGTGGATGCCACCACATGACAATTCTGTGGATACAGCGCCCGCAAGTCTGCCATAATTTCTTCTACATATTTGCGGTCCATTTTGGTCACGGCATAGTTTTCACCATTGATAATGATATGCGCACCGTTTTCTGCAATATAATGCAGTTTTCTACCTGTACGCTCAAACATCTTTCTGGTGCTGCCATATTGTCGGCCGCTTGCCACTACAAACTGGTAGCCTGCGTCCACCAAGTCGCGCACTACTTCTATCATTTCATCACATACCTCACGGGAAGAATCCTTTACTAAGGTTCCATCCACGTCAGATGCAATCAACTTAATCTTTGCACTCATTGTTTTACTCTTTCTGCTAAATATAATCAAGCACTTCCATGGGATGCTCAATGATGGCATCCGCATGATTTTCCTCAAGCTCCTGTCTGTCGCGGAAGCCCCACAGGGCTCCTATAGTAAATACACCGGCACTCTTTCCGGTCTGCATATCCACACAGGTGTCACCAAGGTAAATCACTTCATCAGAAGTCAACTGAAGCTTATCCATGATATAAAGCACACCGTCCGGTGCGGGCTTTCGGGCACGCTCATCGCACTGTCCTACCAACATATCAAAGGTACCTTTTCCAAAGATTTCCTCTACCACTTCCACAGTCCGTTCATGGGGTTTATTAGAATTGACTGCCATCAGGATACCACGCTCTTTTAATGCGGCCAACAACTCACGAATCCCATCATAGGGCTTTACTTCATAATTGACATACTTTTCAAAATGATACAGATACCGTTCCCGTACTTTCTCAAAATGAGAAAGTCCCTTATCACCATTTGCCACAAGGGCACGGCGTACCAGTTCATCCACACCATCACCCACGAAATAGCGATAACGGTCCACTTCAAAAGTCGGAAGCCCGACGTCGGCAAGCGCCAAATTTGCGGACTTCCAAATAGATTGTAAGGTATTGGTCAAGGTACCATCTAAATCAAAGATTACTGCTTTTTTAGTCATGATGTTTCTCAGGGATAAATACCCGTTCCTCCAAGATGTCTTCTTCCATTGCCTTGGTTGCGGCAATTGCTTCTTTGCAGAAGTTCTTCTGTGCACCGAAGGGCTCTTTGCCTCTGCGGTCTACCTTTTCGTAGGAACCGTCCGGCTGCAAAATTTGAGCCTTTAAGGTATCCTTCAATAAACACTGTAAAATATATGCTGTCTTTTCTTTCAAATCAGGTTGCTCGATAGGGAACATAATCTCCACACGACGGTTTAGGTTACGTGGCATCCAATCCGCACTTGCCATATAGTATTCCACATTTCCATCATTTTCAAAACAGAAAATACGGCTGTGCTCCAAAAATGTACCTACAATGGAACGCACAGTGATATTGTCGGACACACCGGGAATACCGGTCTTTAGACTACAAATACCACGGACAATTAATTCAATTTTAACGCCTGCTGCGCTTGCTTCATACAAGGCACTGATAACTTCCTGATCACACAGGGAGTTCATCTTTGCAATAATCTTGGCTTCCTTCCCTTCCTTTGCATGATTCATTTCTCTCTGAATCAAATAGAGGAAACGATCCTTTAACCAGAGGGGCGCAACGGAAAGTTTATTCCAGCTTCGTGGCTCCGAATAACCTGAAAGCATATTAAATACGGCAGTGGCATCTTCACCGATTGCTTCTTTACAGGTCAATAGACCGGTATCGGTATAGAGCTTAGCTGTGGCATCATTATAGTTACCGGTGCCCAGATGGACATAACGGCGGATGCCGTCCTCTTCCTTACGGACTACCAGTGTAATTTTACTATGGGTCTTTAAACCTACCAAACCATAGATAACATGGCAACCGGCTTTCTCCAACATCTTCGCCCAACCAATGTTATTTTCTTCGTCAAAACGAGCCTTCAACTCTACCAGTACAGAGACCTGTTTGCCATTCTCTGCTGCCTGGGCAAGAGCTGCAATAATAGGCGAGTTACCACTGACACGGTACAAGGTTTGTTTGATAGCAAGTACCTGGGGATCTCTTGCCGCACGTTTGATAAACTCCACCACGGGAGTAAAGGTCTGATAAGGGTGGTGTAACAAAATGTCTCTCTTGCGAATTTCCTCAAAGATATCGCAATCCGCCGGCAATTCCGGTACCGGTTGAGGTTCATACTTTTCTTCCTTGTAACTGTCAAATCCATCCACACCATAGAGCTTCATCAACACCGTCAAATCTAACGGACCATTGATATAGTAAATATCATCTTCTGCAATATTTAATTCCTTACGGACAATCTTCAAAAGCTGTTTGTCCACACCTTCTTCTACTTCCAGACGGATGGCCTCGCCCCATTGTCTCTTCTTTAACTGTTTCTCAATCTCTTTTAACAGATCCTCTGCCTCATCTTCTCCGATGGACAAATCCGCATTACGCATAATACGGAATGGATGGATGCAAAGCACATCATAGTTTAAAAATAATTTTTCAATATTTCTTTCAATGATTTCCTCTAAGAAAATGAAAACCCGATCCTCATCATCCGGAATTTCTACTATACGCGCCAATACACTGGGCACCTGCACCGTAGCAAATTCTACTTCGCCTTCCGTCTCACCTTTTTTGCGCACTAAGGCACCCAGATTGAGGGATTTGTTGCGAATCAAAGGAAACGGTCTGGATGAATCCACCGCCATGGGAGTCAACACCGGATAGACATTTTCTTCAAAATAGCGGTCAACAAAAGCTGCCTGTTTTTTATTCAGTTCCTCATGATGACTGATGACAACCACACCGTTTTGCTTTAACAGAGGAAGCAAACTGCGGTTGTAGGTAGAATACTGAAGATTCACCAGATTGTGGGTCTCTTCATTGATTGCCGCAAGCTGTTTCTTGGGCGTCATCCCTGCAATATCCGCTTTTTCATAGCCCGCATGAACCATATCCTTTAAGGAAGCCACACGTACCATAAAAAACTCATCCAGATTGGACGCACTGATACTCAAAAACTTCAGACGTTCAAACAAAGGATTGCTTTTATCTCTTGCTTCACTCAAAATACGGTAATCAAATTTGAGCCAGCTTAGTTCCCGATTGTAATAATATTCCGGATTTAAATAATCTTGAACACTCATGTGTTATCCTCCTAGATGCGACGCTTTTGTCTAATGACAGTCCGAACACTGTATACCTCTTCAAAGAATCTGGTTCTCGCAGTCAGCAAGCCTTTCTCCAAAGTAATGTCCTCATCGGTGTCCACCGTTATTGTCAATTCATTATCTCTAAGTGTTGTTTTAAATTCCCTAAATTTCTGCTTGTGGCTGCGATCCAAACCATTTGCCACTCGCAATATAGCCGTCAACTTGGCAATCACCAGATACGCTTCCCGACTTAAAGTGGTATGCTCACTAAGGACTTCATAATACTCAAATTCATCTCGATTATACTTTGCCACATATGCAATAATCTCACGCTCCGCATGAGACAAACCGATGATCTCTGTTGCCATAATAATGCGGAAACTACACTCGCCCACATCTGTCTGGGAAATGTATTTACCGCAGTCATTCAACTGCGCTACAATCTGCAAAAGCAACCGTTCTCTTTTCCCGAGGCCATGCAATTTTTTCATAGTATCAAAAATGGAAAGTGCCAAGGACTCCATAATCTCATTTCTCTTACGGCTGCACATATAACGTTTACTGATATTGGCAGTGGATGCAATGATATCTTTCTCGAAATCATGTACATTTTTTAATAGCTTGTTTTGCTGTGCGTATTCATATGCAATACCATCACACAAGCATACCTCCGGTGCCCAAATATGCTGTGCACCAAGCACCTCCATAATACGTTTGGTTAGCACACCACTGTGGAACAACAAAGATGCATGCTCTTCTGATACCTCCAACTTCCGGCTGATGTCTCCACGGCTCTTTCCGTTCACGGAATCCATAAACTCCATAAATCGTTTGCGCTCTATCTTGCCCGGTGTCTTAGTAATTTCTTTCTTTTGTAAAATAGGGGATAAATAATCATCAATTACCAATAGATTGGTTATTTCGCGGTCTTTTAAATAAAATTTTTTAAATAATGAGAATTGGTCATTCACCATCTCATCAATCAATTTTTCATACTGATTGCTCTTGGGAGACAATGCCTCCAGACGCTCACGCAGTCTCATGACACCCAGGCGCATGTTTTGTGTCGCCACCAGTGTATCCTTCTCGAACAAAGATATCTGGATACTGCCACCGCCAATATCCAAAATGGCGGTATCTCCTTCAATATAATTTTCAAAGGCTTTTCCCTTGGTTGCCACCGCTTTATAATCCAAGAACCGTTGCTCGGAGTTACTGATCACTTCAATCACAAGCCCTGTTCGGTTCTTAATCTGATCCAGCAAAATCATGGTATTGGCTGTCTCACGGATGGCACTGGTGCCGTAAGCCTTATAAGCATCTACCTTGTAGGACTTCATAATACCGTCAAATTCACGCAGGATTTCACAAAGCTCATCCATTTTTTCCACGGAAATTTTACCATTGGTATAGGTATCAAAGCCAAGGGCAATCCGATGTCTGATGCAATCGATTTCACGGATCCCCGCCTTTTGTGAAATTTCAAATATTTTCATAGAAAGCTCATAGGAGCCCACATCTATTGCCGCAAATGTTTTCATCATTGCCACCCTTTCTGCCATTGACAGCAGCCATTACATTTATTTTTTAAGATCACTTAATCCTATTTAATAATTTCCAAGTATCTTCATATTTCTTGCTTCATCACGCAAGCCACGCAAAGCATTCTTCACCGCGCTGTCTGCCAGATTGCCTTCGATATCCACAAAGAAACGGTACTCCCAGTTTCTGCCTTCAATGGGACGGCTTTCAATCTTACAGAGGTTCAAATTGTTGTAAATAAAATGTGAAAGCAAACGGTACAAGGAACCACTTTCATGAGGTATTTCAAAACAGATACTGATCTTTTTGGCATCCTTTAAAAATACCTTTTGATTGGTCACAATAATAAAACGGGTTGCATTGGTCTCTGACTGGTTCACACCCTGCTTTAAGACTTCCAAGCCATAGATTTCTCCTGCGTAAGCACTTGCTACCGCTGCCTGTGTCTTGTCTCCATCCTCTACGACCTTCTTTGCTGCAAAAGCATTGTTTTGCATACTGATCTGCTTCCAGTTATATTCATTTAAGAAACGGGCACTCTGCATCAGAGACTGGGGATGGGAATACACAGTCTTGATCTCTTCGATATCCGTTCCCGGCAAGCCCAAGAGACAATGCTCAATCTTAATAATCTGTTCACCCACAATATAATTTTCAAACTCTACCAGCAAATCATAAATATCACTGACAATTCCCGCCGTGGAATTTTCAATGGGAAGCACTGCAAAATCCGCACTACCTTCCTCGATTGCCGACATGGCGTCACGGAATGTATCTACATGGAAGCTGTCAATTTCATTGCCAAAATACTGCATCATGGCTGCCTGGGAATAAGCTCCTTCCGCTCCCTGAAAAACCACTCGGACCTTATCCTCCTGTAAGCTTTCCACACCCATAAAAGGCAATCTGCCGATACTGCCATGCTCAGCCAACAGCTGATATTGCAACTTGCGGCTGACAGACATAATCTGCTCAAATAATTCCTCCACCGCGCGGCTGTAAAATTCATCTGTGGTATAAGATTTTACTTTACGGATTTTCTCCTCTTCGCGTATACGGTCAAATACCTTTTTGCCGGTTTCAATCTTATATTCCGCAACCTGCTTGCAAATATCCATGCGTTGCTCATAAAGTTCTACCATCTGTTTGTCGATGACATCAATTTTGTCTCTTAATTCCAGTAAATCCATTCTTCTCGCTCTTTTCTGTTTATATTTATGCCACAAGGCATTTTTAGTCCATCTCTTCCAACGCTGCAGTCCTTGCTCCTTCAAATACCACAGGCTGCATGCCGCCTCCTGTCAAAGGTACCTTATACATGATATTGGAACCGTATTCCGTAAAATACACATTGGCAGATGTGGCACAAATACCGGTATATGTCCCCTCCGCCAGCACCTGCGGATTAGAGCCATCTGCATTCATCACCTTTAATGCGGGAGCAGTCTCATCCACAGTCTGATAAAAAATGTAATTGCCACATACCAGATATTGGTCCACACGGTCTGTGGTCAAGGTCTGCACTTCTTTTGTAACTGTATCATACCGGCATAAATGATACTCTGCATCCAGACTAACGAAGTAAACATACTCACCCTGCATATCCGGTCTCCATACATTTCCTTCATAGACCAGATTGGAGCTTCCGGTCACCAAATCATATCGGAATAAATAATGGTTATCTTCTGTACCCTGATAATAAATGGCATTGCCATAACTGGATGCAGGATTAATATCCATATCCGCCGTCTGCTCTATCTCTTTGGAACGGATATCATATGCATACAAAGTGGTTTCGCCATCCTGAACCTTTCGCTCATAAAATAAGGTATTCCCAATGAGCTTTACCACACCACAAGGAGTCCGGTCCAAGGTCTTTGCATGATTGCCCTTGTGATTGGCATGGAAAATACCCACCATCTGTGTGGTAAATCCACCCATACCGGAGGGCGTGGCAACATCATCTACATAGTAATATACATACTTATCATCCGCATTGATATTGGACACTGCCACATTCCCAATCTTTTTTATCTCTGTCTCATCTACATTCATGACATACAACTTATTTCCGTCAAAGGCGTTTGCAAAAAACACCTGTTCTTCAAATTGGCATACATATCCGCCATTATACAGATTACCTGCTGTATTTCCTTCCATTCCTTCGGGATTGTTGTGTAAATAATCCTTCAAGGAATCATAAGTCGTAAATCCACCCAAAACGACTATCAATACAGCTAAAATCAAAATCACTTTTGCTTTATCAGACATCTTATTTTCTTCCTTCTAATTCATCTAACATATCTACTATGGTCTTGTGATAAACCGGATGTACCAATCCGGGGGCAATCTCAGCCATAGGCTTTAAAACAAAATCCCGACGCTTCATATCGATGTGGGGAATGGTCAATGCAGGCTCTTCCAAAATGAGTTTATCATAAAACAGAATATCCAAATCTAAGGTACGAGGTCCCCAATGAACGCTACGTTCCCTGCCTGCTGCCGCTTCAATCTTGTTGCAAAGCTTCAAAAGCTCATAGGGCGTCAACAGCGTTTTCACTTTTACCACACCATTTAATACCGGGTCCATATCCACGCCACCGTAGGGCTCTGTCTCTATCACCGTTGAAGTCTGTAGCACTTCCACATCCCGCTCATGCTTCAAAGCAGATAAGCCTTTTTCAATATATTCTTCCCTATCTCCCATATTGGATCCAAAAGCAATATAAGCTTCATGCCATTGTCTCCGGATAGTCACAGACACATCTTCAAATGGCAAGGGAATAGGAGCCTGTGGTTTGCTTACGCTAACTTCCACGCTCTTTACAAGGGGATAACGGTGCAAAATCTCACGCGCCAGGTTTTCAGTGACAGTTTCCAACAACTTGAAGGTATTCTTCTTCATGTAACGATCCATAAACAAGCATAAATCGCCATAGTCTACAGAAGCATCCAAATCATCGGTCAACCCCGCCGGTCTGGTGTCTACATCCAGCGTTGCACTGACATAAAAATTCTGTCCCTGTGCCGATTCCTCGGGATATACCCCGTGATGTGCAAATACCTTTAAGCCTTTTACCTGAATTTTGTCCATATCGCCCACTCCCTTCATCATCCTATATATATTTATCCTGCATACTTAATTGCTTCCGCCATCCGGATTGCCCGTAGGTTTTCCTTGATATCATGTACCCTGACAAAAGTAGCACCTTTCATCACAGCCATCACACTGGTTGCCAAGGTACCTTCCAACCGCTCCTCTGCCGGAAGATCCAACGTTAGTCCAATCACAGATTTGCGGGATGCTCCAAGCAACACCGGCATTCCCAAAGCGTGTAACGCATCCAGCCTTTGCATAATCAACAGATTTTGTTCATAACTCTTACCGAAGCCAATCCCCGGGTCCAAACATATCCTGTCATAAGCGATACCTGCCTGCTGTGCCACCTCTAGGGAAGCTTCCAAATCTTCCAAAACCTCCGACATAACATCCTTATACACAGCTTCGTTTCGGTTGTGCATGAGACAACAGGCTACCCCTGCATCGGCAATCACCTTTGCCATGGCAGTGTCGTATTTCAGGCCCCAAATGTCATTGATCATATCCGCACCGGCTTTGATACCGGCTGATGCCACGCCACTTTTATATGTATCCAGGGAAACCGGCACATCAAAACGAGCCTTCACTGTCTCAATAACCGGAAGCACTCTTTCCATCTCTTCCTCATCGGAAATCTGAGAATGCCCCGGTCTGGTAGACTCTCCGCCTACATCAATGATGGCAGCGCCTTCCTGTATCATCTCTTCAACCCGGTACAAGGCCGCATCCGGCATTGTCCACTTGCCTCCATCCGAAAAAGAATCGGGAGTCACATTTAAAATCCCCATAATATATGTATGATTGGTTGTGTCAAAATCCCGATTTCCGATCTTCATGCTCAAATCTCCAATGTCATATTCTTTTTACTTTTTTTCCAACTGCACTCTGCTTCCACAGGGCAACTGTAGCAGGCTCTGCTGGCTTTATCTGCCCGATATAAAATCCCATTTAAATCCGAGCCCTTTTTGATGCTCTTATTGCGGTGATTGGCAATGGCTTCTACAATTCTCGCTGTTTCTTTATCAGAGTAGCCGCACTCCTTCAGCACCCGGGGTGCCAGCTCAGCCGATGCTTCCGCGTGATCCCGTCCGCTTTCATACTGTATATGCCGTCCCATATCGTGTAGTAACGCCGCCGCATATACCACATCTTTTGGAATAGGTTTCTTATTTTCCTTTAGGTTCAAAATCATGGCAATACGTGCCACGTTTAGAAAATGGACCATATCATGTCCGCAAAACTGACGGTCCTTTTCATATTCTGCTATAGCTGACAAACATTCCTTATAAAAAGGATGTGCCAAAATCTGTTGTATTCTCTCCATGCTGCTCTTGCCCATGCTGTCTCCTCTTTTTATCGAAGCATCTGATAAAAACTATTTTGCAGTTTTTCATCCTCTGCAAATGCACCTCGTGTAACAATGGTCACCGTCTTACTGCCCGGCTTTTTGACACCACGCATGGTCATACACATATGCTCTGCTTCCAGCATGACCATAGCACCTTTGGCTCCCAACTCATTCATCAAGGCATCTGCAATCTGTGCACCCATCTGCTCCTGAATCTGGAGTCTGCGGGCATATACTTCCACTGTCCGCGCGATTTTACTAAGACCCACAACCTTGCCATCAGGAATATATGCCACATGTGCCTTGCCATAAAAGGGCATCAAATGATGTTCACACATAGAATAAAAGACAATGTCCTTTTCCAATACAATTTCATTATTTTCAGCCGTAAAGGTCTTTGCCAGATGCTCACTGCTCTTTTGGTCCATACCCGCCATAATCTCTTCATACATACGGGCGATACGGTCCGGCGTATCTTTTAAGCCTTCCCGATTGACATCTTCACCAATTCCCTCCAATAACAGTGTTACCGCTTCTTTTATTTTTTCTTTATTTACCATGGGAGTCTCTCCTCGTCCATCTTCCGTTTTTGATAATTGCCTTCAGTTCTCCCAAATAGGATAATGAACCGAATGCTACAATGACACCTTCATTCCCTGCCATTAAATATGCCATTTCTACCGCCTCCTCCAGAGAATCGGCTGCCGTGACGCGATTATGATATCCGGCAATTTCCTTTGCCAGTTCATAAGCATCCCTGGCCCGGGGATTATTCGGTGTCTTTACAGCAACAATGCTGTCCGCATAAGGATAAGTAGCCTCAATAATCTTGTCATATTCCTTATCCTTTAATACTCCCATTATATAGATTATTTTCCTATTTGTAAAATAAAACTCAAGGGTCTGTGCCAGGGATTTTGCCGCCGCTTCGTTATGGGCTCCGTCGATATAAAAATCCGGTTTATTTGCTATCTGTTCGAAGCGCCCCTGCCAACTCACAGTGGCAAATGTCTGCTTGATTTTTTCTTCGGAAATCACATATCCAAAATCCTTTTTCAGGCAGTCAAGCACCTCCAATGCCACTGCTGCATTCCCCATCTGATAAAGTCCCCTTAAGGAAAGCTTCATCTGTTTGTGGTTTTTATATGTAAATTTAATACCGTGTTTTGTTTTACCAATAAACTTTGCCTGTGCTTCATCTGTCATACAAAGCTTTGCCTGTTTCTCTTCACACACCTGTCTAAGCACCTGCTCTACCGCTTCATCCTGCCAAGCAGATACTACTCTGATACCGTCTTTGACAATACCGGCCTTTACCCGCGCTATTTCTGATAAATTATTACCCAAAAACTGCATGTGGTCCATACTAATGGATGCAAAAACAGCAATCATGGTTGTGGTAATCAGATTCGTTGCGTCGGTTTCGCCTCCCATACCGGTCTCAAGCACCACCACATCACAGGCCTTTTCTTTGAAATACAAAAATGCCAGTGCTGTTTCAAATTCAAAGGGCGTAGGATGATCCAAACCATCGGCTACCATTTCATCACACACGCATTTTAACTGTTCTACATATTCACAAAGCGCTTTTTTTGTAATCATACGGCCGTTTATCTGAAACCGCTCCCGATAATCCGAAATGGTAGGAGAAATATAACGTCCCGTCTTATAACCGCATACTGACAAAGTCTCCGAAACCAAGGCAAGAATACTGCCTTTTCCGTTGGTTCCTGCTATATGTATAAATTTTAATTGGTCCTGCGGATTACCAAGACGGCGGCAAAGTTCTTTGATGCTTTGCAGTCCCAAATGACTGCCCAGAGTCTGCAAACTCTCTATATATTCATAGGTTTCTCTTTCTGTCATAATGGTTTATCTCCTTCATAAACAGTATAAAGCTTTCCACTGATTTTTAAAATAATTTTCCGAAAAAAACGTATATTTCATTGGCACTTGGACATACTTTGACTATGATAAAAAATTTCTTTACCTGCGGGCTCATAGGCTGGTGTTTAGAAATCCTCTTTACCTCCTGTGAAAGCCTGAAAAACAAAGATTATAAATTAAAAGGAACCACCTCTCTTTGGATGTTTCCCATATATGGTCTGGCAGCTTTCCTAAAACCCATTTACCGAATTATCCGTAACTTGCCACTCATGATCCGTGGACTGATTTATACGGTGTGTATCTTTACCACCGAATTTATTACCGGAAATTTCTTAAAAAAACGCAAGTTATGTCCTTGGGATTACCGTGACTCCCCTTTTAATATAGACGGTGTGATACGTATTGACTATGCACCGCTTTGGTTTAGCACGGGACTCCTGTTTGAATATATCCTCACTCATCGCAATACCTCGTCGCATCCCCCGCGATGATGTATTATATATCCTCCCCTAAAAAAACTACCTGCCGACACCGGCAGGTAGTTTGCATTACATATTAGTCATTGACTTCATCAATATCATCAACCATTACAGCATTTAGACTCTGTGTATTTAAGGTTCTGCGTTTTAAACGCTGTGCCTCAGACTGCTCCAAGATAAAATCTTTGATTGCACGGGCATTTTTGATGTGAACCAATCTTAAAGTCTGATGTGTGGTATCACCGGTAAAGCATACAACCGTACCAAGCTTGAACATTCTCTCAATGAGGGAAGTCTCTAACTTTACGTCTGTCACCTTATACAGATAACAATCATCCTCAATGGTCTTTAACAAACCAGCTTTGATATTAACCACCTCTTCTGTCACAGTATACTTGGTAAACGTCCAAGGTAAACCAAAAAACAGAAGTCTTTTTCTTTCAACAAATTCCATGTTATGTTCCTCCGCTCACACAGATTATTTCGCTTGTTTTACCAAAGCATCCAGCATTTCCTGAATCTTGTCTGCAGAATTGGATACGGATGTTGAGGAAGCTGCCATCTCTTCGGTGGAAGCTGCCAGATTTTGTGTGCGCTCGCTTACCTGCTCAACTACATGTAACAATTTCTCTGCATTTTTCATAATCTCAGCAATTGCCGCTTCAATTTTCAACTTACTCTCATTGGAGCTTCCGGCTGTCTTCTTGGAATTGCCTGCCAAAGTATTAATCTCTTTGGCTACTACCGCAAAACCTCGTCCTGCCTCTCCAGCTCTTGCTGCCTCAATGGAAGCATTTAACGCTAAGAGATTGGTTTTATTAGCAATAGATACAACCGCATTGTTGTTTTTCTCCAATTCACGAAGGAGGCTGTTAATCTCATTTAAGGAATCTTCCAATACGGTACAGAAATCGGTAACTTCCTGTACATCGGTAGAAATACCGGTACTTTCCTGTGCATTCACTGTATTGCCGGCTTCCATCTCATCCACAGCCATATTCAACTGACCAAACTCTTCATGAATCTGCTCTACGGTTGCAACCAACTCATCCTTCTGTTTACCCAGGGTCTTCATCAACTCTGCAATTTCTTCTTTTTCTATCTCAGCCAGATCCTTGATGTAATGGATACAGTTGGTCTTTTTATTATAACCGTTGAAAATAGCAACTGCCATTTCTCTACAGCTTTCATATCCACAGCAGGAGCAATCGATATGACGCTGTGCTTCTGTCACCTTATTCATCTCGAGGTAAATGCGCTCTAACTGCATTTCACTTGGAAGCTGATGCTTGCACTGTGCAGAACGATCCACATAAGTGCGAAGATAATCATTCAAATCCAGATTTTCAAACTGTTTATTTAACTGCTCCAATCTCTGCTCGGGTGTAAGATTTTTAGCCCATGCCGTCTGTGCATTATCCTGCTTGCTGGCTTCACGGATACGAAGCATTTCATATAATACATCTTCGTCATGGTTCTTGGACTCTTCGGTAGCTGTACCATAGAGGCATCCGGAACCGCAGTTTAATGCATCCACAAATAAGTAAGGTGTCTTATCTTTTGCGATGCGTTCTTTATTCTGCTCCAGATAATGATACATATGCTTCTCGCCTTCCATCTGGCGCATCAACACACTATCACCAAGGAACCAATAAACGTTCTCTTTCAATCCACCGGGCATAGGATATACAGAACCCAAGCCGTATTCAATCTCATCCTTCACGGGAGCGCCGGTAATACCATGCTCTCTCACATACTTCATCAAATGGTCAAAAGTCACATTGTACTGAATGAAATTCTTATTTTCAAAATGTTCAATCTCATTTTTCTTTGCAATACAAGGACTGATAAATGCCATTTTATCTGTGATACCCATATGCTTCTTTGCATAAATGGCACTACACATCATAGGGCTTTGTACCGGAAACAACTTCGGAATCAACTCCGGAATATAACGCTCTATGTAACCTACAACTGCCGGACAAGGCTGGGAAATACCACCCAAAAACTGATACTTCTGAATGTAGTTAATGTAAGCCCATGTGGTGATATCCGCACCGAAGGATACACTAATAATCCGATTCACACCGGCAGCCTTTAAACCACCCAGTACACTTTCATATTCATTTGGATAGTTTGCCAAAAATGCCGGAGCCAGGAGAATGGTAATCTTCTCTCCTCTGGCAAGATCTGCAAAAAATCTCTCCGTATCATCCGTAAACTCTCTGGCATTGTGCTTACACACATCAAAGCATGCGCCACAGGCGATACAACGTTCATCATCAACCTCAATGCGGTTCTTTCCGTCCTTTTCTACCTGATAATTGGCCCCCATACAACTACATGCACTGATGCATTTATTACATCCAATGCAATTGTCATTTGTATAAACAAGTGACATCTTATCCCTTCCCTTCTTAACATACAAATTTGGTAAAAATCCCCCAGATTTTTGCCACGTTCTAAAAATTTTAATAATTATACTACATTTTTATAAAAAAAACCACCTACAAACAAAAATAAAATCCATCTCTTAACACTTTTTTCTCATTGAAAGGAAACACTGCATATGGTATGATAGTAAAAATGCGTATACAAAGGGAGGTATTTTCATGACAGCAAAAGAATGTATCCTTGGACGTCGCAGTATTCGTAAATACAAAGCTGACGCCGTTGACCACGAAGTATTAAAACAGGTGATTGAAACCGCTTCTTATGCACCCAGCTGGAAGCATACACAGATTACAAGATATATCGCTGTGGAAGGTGCCTTAAAAGATAAAATCGGTGAAGAAGGTACTCCCATGTTCCCCGGCAACGGTACCATTATCAAAAATGCACCGATGCTCATTGCCGTTACCGTTATCAAAGGCAGATCCGGTTATGAAAGAGACGGTTCTTTTACTACCGATCGCGGAGACGGTTGGCAGATGTACGATGCCGGTGTTGCATCCCAGACCTTCTGTCTGGCAGCACACGAAGCAGGACTTGGTACTGTTATCATGGGTATTTTTGATAGAGAGCTTATTACCTCTTTATTGGAAATTTCTGAGGACAGAGAGCTTGTTGCTTTGATTCCCATCGGATATCCCGACGAAGAACCGGTTGCTCCCCGCAGAAAACCGGTGGATGAATTAGTTGTTTTCAAAAGTTAATATATAGGGCTTGTTACACGGATATTTTTATATCGGTGTAACAGCCCTTTTCTTATGACAATATACATTTTCAGAAAGTGAGGTCTACATTCATGAGACATTTGATGAATCCCTTGGATTTTTCCGTTGAAGAACTGGATAAACTGTTTGATCTGGCAAACGATATTGAGAAAAATCCCGACAAATATGCAGAAAGTTGTAAAGGCAAAAAACTCGCCACCTGTTTCTACGAAGCAAGTACCCGTACCAGACTCAGCTTTGAATCAGCCATGCTGGGACTCGGCGGCGGTGTGTTGGGCTTTAGCAGTGCCAACTCCTCTTCTGCAGCAAAAGGCGAGAGCGTATCCGATACAGTACGCACCGTATCCTGTTTTGCAGATATCTGTGCCATCCGTCATCCCAAAGAAGGTGCTGCCATGGTAGCAGCTTCCAAAGCAACCATTCCCGTAATCAATGCCGGTGACGGCGGACACCAGCATCCCACACAGACCTTGACTGACCTTCTGACCATCCGTTCTCTAAAAGGACGTCTGGACAATTTCACCGTTGGTCTTTGCGGTGATTTAAAGTTTGGTCGTACAGTTCATTCACTGATTAATGCATTATCCAGATATTCAAACATCCATTTCATCTTTATCTCACCGGAGGAATTACGCATTCCTGACTACATCATTGAGATGTTGAATGAAAAAGGCATCACCTATGAAGAAGTTATTAAACTGGAAGACAGCATTGCCAAATTGGATTTGCTTTACATGACACGTGTACAGCGTGAGCGTTTCTTCAACGAAGAGGACTATGTCAGATTAAAAGACTTCTACATTTTAGACAAGAAAAAAATGGCACTTGCCAAAGAAGATATGCTGGTGCTCCATCCCCTTCCCCGTGTTAACGAGATTTCCGTTGAAGTGGACGATGACCCCAGAGCCGTATACTTCCAGCAGGTACAATACGGTGTTTATGTCAGAATGGCATTAATCTTGACACTGTTAGAATTAGCTTAGGGTAACAAGGAGGAACGAACCATGTTAAATATCGGACAAATTGAAGAAGGCTTTGTACTGGACCATATAGAGGCCGGCAAAAGCTTATCCATTTACCATCATCTGAAATTGGATAAACAGGACTGCACGGTTGCCATTATCAAAAATGCAAAGAGTAATAAGATGGGCAAAAAGGACATCTTAAAAGTAGAATGTGATATCAACATGTTGGACTTAGACGTATTGGCATTTATTGATCACAACATCACAGTCAACGTCATCAAAGACGGAAAGATCGTAGATAAACGGGATCTGACTCTTCCTAAAGAGATTAAAAATATTATCAAATGTAAAAACCCCCGTTGTATTACCTCTATCGAACAGGAACTTCCTCACATCTTTGTACTTGCAGATGAAAAGAAAGAAGTTTACCGTTGCAAATACTGCGAAGAAAAATACGAAGATAACTGAAAATAAAACAAATATAGGGAGCCATCCTTGTCGTATCCCGGCATCGGATGTGCTCCTTTTTGATTGGACTATATGAAAATCGTAGTTTTTTCGACAGCAACAAGTTACTTGTTAATTTTTGAAACTTAACGTGTCTGAGTCCCGAACCATAGAAGTGACAAAAATATTCTTTTAAAGGCTCGACAATCCTTTTTGTGTTTTTCTAAGAGCGCCTAACACTCTAAGAAAAACATCAAAAAAGCTAGAAATCGCCTTAAAAGAATATTTTGTCAACTTCTCGGTATCGGGACGAGTTTTAAGTTTCAAAAACAATAAAAGAAAGTAACTTGTTGCTGTTAGAAAAACAAGATTTTTATATTTGCAATCAAAAAGGAGCACATCCAATGCCGGGATATAGCAAAGAATGGCTCCCTATATTTGTTTTATTTTAAGAATCCGTTGATGATTTGTTCTTCGGCTTCTGCTTCGGTAAGTCCTAATGTCATCAGCTTAATCAATTGCTCTCCTGCAATCTTACCAATGGCAGCCTCGTGAATCAACGCTGCATCAATGTGATTGGCCGTAAGCTCCGGAATGGCACTGACACTTGCCTTGTCCATGATAATGGCGTCACACTCCGTATGTCCGTTACAACGGTTGTTTCCATTAATCCGACTACGGAATATCTGATAGGATTCTTCCTTTGCCACCGAACGGGAAACCACGTTGGCACTACAATCTTCACCATTCATATCTACGGTAAAGTCTGTTTCTGCATATTGAGTACCGTGTGTCATCAATTTTTCTTTGATAATCAATGTAGCCTTATCTGCAAGCACCGCATTGGTCACGCGCTTGGTTGAGTCAATACCACGAATCTGAACCGTTTCCATCTCCAGATATGCTCCCTCACCCAGAGTCATCTCTGTGGTAGGGTTCATAATGCGTTCACCTCTGCCGTCACCTTGTCCATAATGCTTTTCTACATAACGCACCTTGGCATTTTTACCAAGAAAAAATCGATGAATACCACTGTGCTCACTGGCTGCGTCGCCGCCATTATGAATACCACAACCGGCAACAATGGTCACATCACAATCCTCTCCGATATGGAAATCATTATATACACTTTCTTTTAATCCGGACTGACTAAGCACCACCGGGATGTGTACACTTTCTTTTTTTGTGCCCGGCTTAATGATGATATCAATGCCCTGTACATCTTCTTTTGTAACAATATCAATATTCTCTGTTGTATTACGCCCTGCCATGGCTCCGTTTGCACGGATATTGTAGGCCCCCTGCGGCACCTCATGTAGGCCGGCAATTTCTTCTAACAAAGTCTGCTGAATCTGATCCATCTCCTCATCCTCCGTCCTACATTTTATCTTTTAATACCGTACAAGGTCCACTACCCAAAATCATCGGCATAATTTCATCTTTGCTTCCCTGGGCTTTGACCTGTCCGTCTGCAATCAACAAAATACGGTCTGCAATATCCAAAATGCGTTCCTGGTGGGATATAATCATAATGGAACCATTAATCTTTTCATGCATCTTTTCAAAGACTTTAATCAGGCTGTTAAAACTCCACAAATCAATACCTGCTTCCGGTTCATCAAAAATCGACAATTTCGTGCCTCTGGCAAGAATCATGGCAATTTCAATACGTTTTAACTCTCCACCGGATAAAGAATCGTTAACTTCACGATTAATGTAATCTCTGGCACATAAACCGACTTCCGATAAAATGCTACAAGCCTCCGTCATAGAAATGGTCTTTCCGGATGCCAGCATAATCAAATCTTTAACCGTAATGCCCTTAAACCTCACCGGTTGTTGAAACGCAAAGCTGATTCCTGCATTGGCCCTTTCGGTAATACTTAAATCGGTAATATCCTGTCCATCCAGATAAATCTTGCCCGAGGTAGGTGTAATAATACCGGCAATAATCTTTGCCAGTGTGGACTTTCCGCCACCATTGGGACCCGTCAAGGCTACAAAGCGTTCATCTATGGTTAAACTGATATTTTTGATAATCTCTTTATTTCCATCTTCAACCAGATACGAAATATTTTCTAACTGAAGCATCTGCTTTCCTCCGTATAATCTGACTTGTCCATTTACGGACCACCTCTTATTATACACAAGTTCCGGAGAAAATAAAACTAAAATACAAGAGTTTCTAACGATTCTTCATATAGTCACTGACATCCTTCATGAAAGATGATCCAATAGGAAGTTCCAGACCATCTCCCCTGATGATCAACACCTTCCTCTTTTTATCGATTTCATTGACAAAAAAGCTATTTACAAACAAATTCTTTCCGCACTGAATCAAATTCATGCTCTCCATTTCAGCAACAGACTGCTTACACAGCGCGCCTTCTACTCTTTCAACAGCACGGTTCACCGTATGAATCTCCGCCACACCATCAACATACTCTACATACAAGATATCTTCAACAAGAATGGAATAGAGTCTTTCTTTACCTCTCACATACAATACTTCACGGTTTTTCTTGGGTGTTGTAAACTCCAGCGCATCTTCAAAAACCTGTTGCAAATCTGCATCCTTATACGGCAGACGGAAATATCCCATACAGTTTGGGTCTTTATATACAGAAAAGTCGTGATCAGTCAATGGTGTAATATAAATGACAGGGGTAAAAATATACCGGATAATATCACGCACATTCCGCACAAAATAAATACCTGCGATATCCGCCGAATCTTTTTCATCTAAAATCGGATTCACAATCAGCAAATCAAAGGTTTGCTCAAAAATCAATGTATAAGCATCCTTTAAATTATCTGCACAGGTCAATTCTGCCTGCGGAATACGTGTTTCAATAAACTCTCGGAGATTTTCCATTTGTTTTTTGTTACTTTCCAACAATAACCATTTTTTCTTCATGTCCATTCCCTTTCGTTTACATTCGTTTGTTGTCGTGTTTATATTTTACATCATTTTGTTGATTTTTGGAACAATAATATTGTTGTGTGCTATTCTGAGTTACAACAAACGGAGGTAGTACATTGAGTCCACAACCGATTAGCCGGATATTATTAAATCTGCGTGAAAACCACAATTTAAAACAAAAAGATGTTGCAAATATTCTTGGCATTTCCCAACAGACTTATTCCAATTATGAATTGGGCAAGCGCGAACTGCCATTGCATCACATGATCCCACTTGCAGAATTCTACAACATTAGTCTGGATGAATTATTTGAGTTAAACATTCATTCCAATCAGGCAAATGCTTCTGAAGAATTTGCCGACGGTGTGACTATGAAACGTCTCATCTATGATTTGACTTTTCTGACTCCCTCACAAAGAAGCGAATTATTAGCTTATCTTGCATACTTAAAGCAAAGAAATCCTTAACCAACAGATTGATCGGCTAAGGATTTTTCTTTTATACAAAGGATATAATTTCATCTTTTGGTTTCGCTGTAGGCTCAATGTGAATAGCATGCAGAACCGGTCCTTCTTTGCCATATTCTTCAAAATATTCCATCTGCACTTTTGCAGTTATTTTAATCCACGACTGCTCTTCAAGCTCTGTCGCCTTATCATACCGGCAAGCATAACCAAGGAATGCCATATCATCGGCACAGCAGGTCATAGCCATACGACCGGGCACAAAGAATCCTTTGGGGAACTTAGGTGGATGCAATACCATTGCCACAAATTCCACTGTCTTGCCATCATATCTTGCCATGTTATCCAAAGCATCCAGATACCAAAAACCATAGCCCATGTCGTTCAGCACAATGGGATTTGCATTTACATCATAGGGCAAATCCTCCTCCAGAGTCACATTCATTTCTCCTTTGGAATCTTCAAAAATAATCTCGGCATTTTGATTTAATGCTTTAATATTCCTCTTGTATCCGGCAATCTTGTCTTCCATGCCGTCACAACGATTCATGATGATCAGTTCGGACTTACGGATATGGTCAGCCACCAAAGACTTCATGTTAGCAAAATAGTTGGCAAATGTTTTCCCGTTAATCATGGTAAGTTGCTGCTCTACCTTCCAATGCCATGGGAACTTCATGCTTTTCACATTCCACATGCCATTGTACTCAATAATAATTCTACCCGGTTTATGCTTTTTCTCCAAAGCAATAAGATTTTGGGAAGTAAAATCTTCTTCATCTTCAATATACTCCACAACCGAACGGCTCTGCTTTAACAACGCCGGGGCATATTCGTTTTCACCTTCCTCACAGACAACAATCAGTGTATTATTCCTCGCCTGAAAGTAGGGCTGACTAATGGTATATGTGATAAACTCAGTTTTTCCACTGTCCAAAAAACCATTGATAATATATACAGGAATCATGTTTTCTCCTCCTATGCCTCAAATAAGGCTTTGATATTTTCTTCATTCAATTTGGAACCGATTACGCAAATCTTTCCAATGTACTCAGCACTACCGTCACGTATTTCACTCTCACCGGGCACATGATCAAAATGAATAAAGGTATCTCCTTCCGTAGGCAGCATACCCTTGGCACGCAATACCATACCATATTTTTCTTCGTCTTCCAAAGCATCTAAACATGCCTGAATCTTTTCCTTCGTAAACTTGGAAGATGTTTCCATTCCTACACTTACAAACACTTCATCTGCATGATGATGTCCATGATGGTGATGATGCTCATGGTCATGATGATGCTCATGATCGTGGCAACCGCAAGTGCAGTGTTCATCATGCTCATGGTGATGATGTTCATGATTGTGATCATGGTCATGTTCGTGATGGTGCTCGTGGTCATGGCAACCGCAGGTGCAGTGTTCATCATGCTCATGGTGATGATGTTCATGATTGTGATCATGGTCATGTTCGTGATGGTGCTCGTGGTCATGGCAACCGCAGGTGCAGTGTTCATCATGGTCATGATGATGTGCCTCCATCACTTCCTTCATCAATTCTGCTTCTAAATCCTTAGCATCTTCGATTGCCTCTAAAATCTTGGCACCCTCTAATTTATCCCAAGGAGTCGTAATAATAGCAGCTTTTTCATTATGCTCGCGTACTAATGCAACAGTTGCATTGATTTTTTCATCGCTCATTTCACCGGTTCGGCTCAAGATAATAGTTCCTGCATGCTCAATCTGATTTGCAAAAAATTCACCAAAGTTTTTGAGATATGTCTTACATTTCTTGGCATCTACCACTGCCACAGCACTGTTTAACTGTACATCCGAAGACTCTGTAGCACCTTCTACCGCTTTCATAACATCGGATAATTTACCTACGCCCGAGGGCTCGATTAAAACACGGTCCGGATGATATTGGTCCAATACTTCTTTTAATGCTGTTCCAAAATCCCCAACTAAAGAGCAACAAATACAACCGGAATTCATCTCCGTAATCTCAATACCCGCATCTTTTAAAAATCCACCATCGATACCGATTTCACCAAATTCATTTTCAATAAGCACAACCTGCTCGCCTACAAGCGCCTCTTTCAATATTTTTTTAATCAAAGTCGTTTTACCGGCTCCAAGGAAACCGGATACAATATCAATTTTTGTCATGTCTATCACCTTTCTTTTATATATCTTCCAGCACAAGTTCTACCGGACAATGATCCGAGCCCATAACCTGTGTATGAATATCTGCACTTACCAGCTTATCTTTCAGGCAATCAGAGACTACGAAGTAGTCAATGCGCCACCCTGCATTCTTTTCCCTTGCTTTAAAACGGTAGGACCACCAGGAATAAATATCTGTACGTTCCGGATAAAAATGGCGGAATGTATCCACAAATCCGCATTCCAGCAAATAGCTAAAAGCACCTCTTTCTTCATCGGTAAAGCCCGCATTATGACGGTTGGTCTTGGGATTCTTAAGGTCGATTTCCTTATGCGCAACATTAAGATCTCCTGCGAACACAATTGGTTTATTTTTCTCTAGGCCTTTTAAATATGCCAAAAACGCTTTTTCCCATTCCATACGGTAATCCAGTCGTTTCAATTCATTTTGTGCATTAGGTGTATACACTGTCACAAAATAAAAGTTTTCAAACTCCAGCGTAATCACACGCCCTTCTTTATCGTGTTCCTCCACACCGATACCATATGCCACACTAAGTGGTGTCTTCTTTGTGAAAACTGCTGTTCCGGAATAGCCCTTTTTCTCAGCATAATTATAATACTGCTCATATCCAGGCAAATCAAGTTCTAATTGACCTGCCTGCATCTTCGTCTCCTGAACGCAAAAGATATCAGCATCCAATTCCTTGAAGATATCAACAAAGCCTTTTTCCACACAAGCGCGGAGTCCATTTACATTCCATGAAATTAACTTCATCTGCTTATCCCTTCCATCCTCTTTTTTTCTAAGCTACTCATATTATCGCAGATATTTTCCATATCTACCCTCTGCTGTCTGATCCAACGCGGCTCTGACATAAATACCATCTTCGCGGTATTCATACTCCAGAATCTCCGTCTCACCCTGCATACGAGAAAAAACATTTCCCGCATTATAAGGTATCAACATTTCAAACTCTTTACGATGTCCAAACAAATTTTTCTCAATCAAAGCAACCAATTCCGTAATTCCCACCGCTTTGCCGGCAGCCATATAAACATCATTCCCGGTTACCCTAGGATAACTATCATCAAACTCTTTCAAGTCCATCTTGTTATACACACAAATCATAGGAATCTTACCGGCACCCAGATCATTCAATGTCTCTCCGGTCACCTTCATATGTTCACGATAATAGGGATCGGCATAATCAACCACTTGAATCAACAAATCCGCATTCTGCACTTCTTCCAAGGTAGAACGGAAGGCTTTTACCAGATTGTGGGGAAGCTCATTGATAAAACCTACGGTGTCCGATAGCAGAAAACTTTTTCCGCCTTTGGATTCCATTTTTCGTACAGTGGTCTCCAGAGTGGCAAATAGCATATCTTTCTCCAAAACTTTTTTATCTTCCATATCTTCTTTTTCCCCGGCAAAATAGTCTACCAGCGCATTCATCACCGATGATTTTCCCGCATTGGTATAACCAACCAAACTAACCAAAGGAGTGGCACTGCGCAGACGCTGCTTTCGTTGTGTTTCACGGTCCTTTTCTACCTGTGCAAGTTCCCGTCTTAGCGTAGCCAACCTTGCCTCAATATGTCTGCGATCCAACTCAAGTTTTTTCTCTCCTGCACCTTTATTACTCATAGATCCACTACCGCCGCCTTGTCGGCTCAAAGCATCATGCAAGCCCACCAATCGCGGAAGCATATATTGCAAAGAAGCTACTTCTACCTGTAATTTTGCTTCCCGGGTTCTGGCTCGTTTTGAAAAAATTTCTAAAATTAAAGTAGTCCTATCCATAACCGGCATACCAATCTCTGTCTGCAGATTGCGAAGCTGCATGGGCGACAAAGCGTTGTCAAAGACTACAAGTTCTGCACCCGCTTCCTCTGCCAGCTCCCTTACCTGTTTCACCTTGCCGGTGCCAATATAATATGCCTTATTAACCTGCGGCATTTTTTGTGTGGTAATACCCACCACTTCCATATCTGCTGCAGTTGCCAATTCTTCCAACTCGTCCATGGAATGGATGAAATCAATACCTGTATCCAAATCCAAACCGACCAAAATCACTTTTTCCATAAAAACTCCGATTTATGTCTCAATCCCACAAATTATTTTCCTTTCCCATTTTACAACTTTGCTACTCTTTTTACAACATTACAGACTGTTTCCATCCTATTTGTTTTTAGAATTTTCTTGTAAAATTTCTTGAAAATCCCCGATAAATCCCATATGATAAATATTGACCATTTTTAGAACTTAAACACGTTGGGACTTTACTAATTATGAAAAAAACATTTGATAAATTTCAAAAAACACCTATGATGACTCAATACCTTATAAAACTGGCAATCCGCGTAGCAATCTTTTTGGCAGTTTTGTTTTTATATCTGTTTAATAAGGAGTTGATGTATGAATTGATGTTACAGCCCATATGGTATGGCATATCACCCATGCACTTATTGTGGCTTGTCTTTATGATAATGATGATTACACATCTCTTTCCCGACAAACTCAAAACCATGGCTCTTCGCAAAAGTGAAAAATCAACTTATGAAGCAGTTGAGAATTATTCTGAAACAGAGTTATTTCAATTTATTGGCGACCAAAATGTAAAAGCATGGCGGGTTATGCTGATCTGGCTTGCCTTCAACAGTATTTTTGGCATCTTATATCTCATGAACATTATGAATAATGCCGATTTACTGATGCTAACCGTATTTTATTTTTTGTGCGATTACATTTGTATTTTGTTCTATTGCCCTTTTCAATCCTTTATTATGAAAAACAAATGTTGCGTCAATTGCCGCATTTATGACTGGGGACATTTCATGATGTTTACCCCCATGCTTTTTATCCGCAATTTTTTTAGTTGGAGTTTATTCTTTATATCCTGCATAGTGCTCATTCATTGGGAAATCATTTATGCAAAACATCCGGAGCGATTTTGGAGCGGTTCAAATAAACGCTTGCAATGTATGAATTGCAAAGACAAAACCTGCCAAATAAAAAAAGTTCTTGCCAGACAAAAATAGGATTATTATAAATAGGCAGACTCTTCCCATATCTATGTACTGTTTTTGTTAATGGTTTTATTTTGAATAATTAGATTTGATTAAATCTGTCATAGATATGTACGCACAGATGTGCAGACTTATCATTTCTCATTTTGAAATGCTTCCAGAGAAGTGGCTTGCGCTGCAAGCACAACCCAACGGTCCAGGATTTCCAAATCCGTCTGAGACATAATCTCTGTCTTCAATTCTTCAGGTACTGCAAATTTTACAGACAAAATAGCTAAAATACTCTCTATTCTTCCTTCCGCTCTTCCTTCCGCTCTTCCTTCCGCTCTTCCTTCCGCAAGACCTTCAGCTTTACACATCTCCATCCAATCTGCTCCTGTCATATACTTGCCCTCCAAATCCGGATTCCTCTTGACCTGTTTTACCTTTTCATGCAAAGCAGCAATATCTGCCGATGTACTCTGAGCAACAAATTGATCCGTGGAATTCTCCATATAATGTAAAAACTGGATTAATTCCCTTGACACTCCTGTCTCTATCTTGCCTCTGGTATTGAAGAAAATCCGATGTGTCTCATCCCCAAGTGGCAAATCCGCTTCCAAACACCTAGGCTCAAAGGTATATCGGTACAATCCTTGTCCAAAGGGATCAAAGGTACAGATAAATATCACATAAGATGGCTTTAGGGCACTAAAATCATCTCCCGGCTTCAAGGATGACACATCCATTTCTGCCTGATGGAAACGGCTACGCTTCGCCAGATTGCCGGGATTCTGATTTTGTGCTTCCACATTGTACTGCACATCCATCTCGTCTTCACCGTATACATCCAAACGCACCATACGATAGTCACTGTTGATAAGAACCGTATGCTCTGTATGGACTCTTACCTTTGGTATCTCCTGCTCTAAGACAAACTGTAAAACCATCCGGCAAGCTTCCGGGTCCTGTGCTGTTGCCGCAAATAAAAAGGCATCACTTAAATCTAAGTCTTTAAACTGTTTCATATTCCTCCTATCCGATACAGGAAGAATCTACGTAAGCTTAGTATAAAGAAAATGTTTTTGTTTTTCAATAGGTTTTTGAAATTTTGTTACATTTTACCAAATATTTTTTATTATTATAACGTGCAACACCAGTTCTATTTTGCACACATAAAAAAGACGAGAAACAAGTTTCCTCATTTCCCGTCATTTCATCATATTCTAATCGCGGTATACTATATTACTCGATAACTTTAATCCAGCCCTCAGGAGCTTCCATACGACCCATCTGGATACCGGTTAAGGCATCGTACAATTTCTTTGTCACAGGTCCCATTTCATCCATACCGCTGGGTAAGCAGATTTCTTTGCCATGGTCAACAATCTTACCAACAGGAGAGATAACTGCTGCTGTACCACAAAGACCACATTCTGCCATATCTTTTACTTCATCAAACAATACTTCTCTGTGCTCTACCTTCATACCAAGGATATGCTCAGCTACATACATCAAGGAACGACGTGTAATGGAAGGTAAGATGCTGTCAGACTTGGGAGTAACAACTGTACCATCTTTGGTAACAAAGAGGAAGTTTGCTCCACCTGTCTCTTCTACTTTTGTACGGGTAGCCGCATCTAAATACATATTCTCATCAAAGCCCTGTCTGTGAGCATCCATGATAGCATACAAACTCATTGCATAGTTTAAGCCGGCTTTAATATGACCGGTACCATGCGGTGCCGCACGGTCAAAATCACACACACGGATTGTAATGGGTTTTGCACCACCTTTGAAATAAGGACCAACAGGTGTTGCAAAAATACGGAACTGATATTCATCCGCAGGTTTTACACCGATAACCGGGTTGCTACCAAACATATAAGGACGCAGATATAAGGTTGCACCGGATCCGTACGGAGGTACATATGCTGCATTAGCTCTTACAACATCCTCTACTGCTTTAACAAATCTATCTTCGGGGAATACAGGCATCTCCAATCTCTCACAGGAGTCTTTCATACGTGCTGCATTTAAATCAGGACGGAAGCAAACGATTTTGCCATCCTCTGTGGTATATGCCTTTAATCCTTCAAAACATGTCTGCGCATACTGTAATACGCCGGCACATTCACTGATCACCACATTTGCATCAGAAGTTAATGTACCTTCATCCCATGCTCCATCTTTATAATTGGATACAAATCTTTTGTCAGTCTGGATGTATCCGAATCCCAGGTTAGACCAGTCAATGTCTTTCTTTTCCATGTTAGTATCTTCCTTTCAATGGTTTTATCTCACTTATTATCATGCTTTTAGGTCCACTTGTCAAGATTTTGACATATCAGACATAACAAGCATTACTTTTGGTTATACTTATTTCTTCTCATAGGTTACAAACGTATAGCAAATATCAAAGTAAGTCTGCTCTTCCGATTCCTCTACAATCTGCCATTCCTCCATATCATCCAGATTGGGAAAATAAGTATCCGCTTCATATGCTTCATCAATCTTGGTAACAATTGCTTTCTTGCAATAGGGCAACAGCTGACGGTAAATACTTTCTCCGCCAATGACATAAATTTCCTGCTCGGTGTACTGCTTTAATTCCTCCATCAACTCATCCAAAGAATGTACAATGGTTGCACCGTTTACCTTATAATTGGGGTTTGCTGTCAACACAATATTAACCCTATTGGCAAGAGGCTGGCTCTGGGGAAAACTCTCCAATGTCTTTCTGCCCATGATAATCACATTTCCGGTTGTGGTCTTGCGAAAATTTTTCATGTCGTTGGGGATACTGACAAGCAACTTGTTTTTATTGCCAATCGCCCAATTTTTATCTACTGCTACAATCAGGTTCATAATGTTTTCTCCTCTTATATTTTATATTCCTATATTGTCTCATATAATTAAATCGCAATGGGAATATTCTCAATCTGAGGTCCGGTCACGTAGTCCTCAACCTTTACATCATTTCTGGTGAACTCATAGAAATCATGGATATCCGGATTTAACCAAAACTTCGGTGCCGGTTGGGGCTCTCTTGTAATCAACTCTTTAATAATCGGTACATGCTTATCATAAATGTGCGCATCCGCAATCACATGCACCAGTTCGCCCACCTTCATGTCACACACCTGTGCCAGCATATGGAGGAGCACAGAGTATTGCACCACATTCCAATTGTTTGCCGCCAACACATCCTGAGAACGCTGATTTAAAATACCGTTTAAGGTCAATTTATCAGCCCCGGGCTTCTGGGTTACATTAAAAGTCATACTATAGGCACACGGATACAAATTCATCTCATGTAAATCCTGGTGCACATAAATATTGGTCATAATACGACGGCTGAACGGATTATTTTTTAAATCATAAATCACACGGTCTACCTGATCCATCATACCTTCTTTGTATTGATGCTTCACACCCATCTGATAGCCATAAGCTTTACCGATAGAACCGTTTTCATCTGCCCATTCATCCCAGATATGGCTATGCAAATCATTGATATTGTTGGACTTCTGCTGCCATATCCAAAGCATCTCATCAGTCGCACTTTTTAACGCTGTACGGCGTAAAGTCAAAAGCGGAAACTCTTTTGATAAGTCATAACGGTTTACCACGCCAAACCTCTTGATGGTATATGCAAAAGAACCGTCCTCCCATTTGGGTCTGACTTTCTCACCTTCGGTACTTGTGCCATTCTCCAAAATATCCTTGCACATATTAATAAATACTGTATCTGCATAACTCATGTCTTTTTGTAAATCCTTTCACATCAATAAATATATCACGCAATTATCTATCCCACTTGTCGCAAAGGGAATTAATCTGATCTGCAAACTTCGCCAGATCCTTATTGGTACCGCCTTCGTTATGCTGGATAACCGCAAGCAATCTCTGTCCTGCTGCCACCAAACGCTGGAAGACATCGGAACCGGTTCTTTGTTTTTTCTTCTCGATACGGATTGGTGCCGCAATATATTCAAGCTCATTATTAGCCAAATTAAAACGGGTACCACTATAAGGTGCATAAGCATTAAGACCATGCTCGTGAATCAAGCATTCTTTAAATGATTCACATACCATATCTTCACCATGAACCACAAATACGCGGTCAGGTTTATTTTCAAAGCCGGAAAGCCAATCCAATAATCCGTTTTTATCTGCGTGTCCTGATAATCCCGCTAATTTTGCTATAGAAGCCCGGATCTCAATAGGCTCACCAAACAATTTTACTTCTTTTGCGCCATCCACAATGGCTCTGCCCAAAGTACCTACTGCCTGATAACCCACAAACAAAATGGTAGATTCCGGTCTCCACAAGTTGTGTTTTAAATGATGTCTGATACGACCTGCTTCACACATACCGGATGCCGAAATAATAACCTTCGGCTCCTCATCAAAGTTAATCGCCTTGGATTCATCACTGGTAATAGAAAGATGTAATCCCGGGAAACTCAGCGCATTAATACCTTGTTTCACCAAAGCCATTGCTTCCTCATCAAAGCAACTATATACATTTTTATGGAAAATACCGGTAGCTTCTACTGCCAACGGACTATCTACATAAACAGGGAAATTTTCATGTCCCTTTACCAATTTATCATTTTTAATCTGGCGCAGGAAATACAGCATCTCCTGTGTTCTTCCTACTGCGAAAGAAGGAATAACCACATTACCACCTTTGTCAAAGGTCTCCTGCAAAATCTGTGTCAGCTCTGTCACATAGTCCGGACGTTCCGTCACATGTAAACGGTCACCATATGTAGACTCAACCACTACATAATCTGCTTCTTTGGTCTTTTGCGGGTCTTTAATCAAAGGTTGCTCAATATTACCGATATCACCGGAGAACACGATTTTTTTCTCCAGTCCATGCTCATTCATCCACACTTCAATACTGGATGAACCAAGGAGATGACCGATATCTGTAAAACGGATCTTGATTCCTTCGCACACCTCAATAATCTTATCATAGTGACATGGCACAATCAGCTTGATGGTACCGTCAGCATCCTCCATGGTATAGAGAGGCTCTATCAACTCAGCACCGGCTCTTCTCTTTGCTTTACGGTTTTTCCATTCAGCTTCCTGCATCTGGATGTGTGCACAGTCACGAAGCATAATACTACACAAATCAGCCGTTGCATCTGTCATAAAAATCTGTCCGCGGAACCCTCTGGCATAAAGAAGGGGAAGCATACCTGAATGATCCACGTGGGCATGTGTCAAAAGCACATAATCCACAAAAGCAGGATCTACCGGCAACTCTGCATTTTCAAATACATTGATGCCCTGTTCCATACCATAATCAACCAAAATTGTCTTGCCACACACCTGTAAGCAATGACAACTTCCCGTAACCTCATGAGCCGCACCTATAAATGTCAATTTCATAGTCTTCACTCCAATCCCGGGTCCCACCCCGTTGTTGATACCTTCTGTCTTTAATTATACCACTAGTGGCTTGAATAGAACAGATTTTTTTCTGTTACTGTATTTCCATGTATGTGCAGTTTTTAGTGTTAATTACACCGGAGCGCACAGTCAGCCCCTCTGATTCTCCACCGTCCTTCAGTGTTACTTTGGCCTCGCAATCCTCCAAGTATACATTTCCGCACATGGTCGCAAATGCGGATGAAAAATTTCCTTCAATACGGCCACTGACACGGTTATTGCAAAGAATCAAATCAGTAGAATGATCACTGCCTACCATACCGGATACATACATTGCTCCACGGATGTAACAGTTTTCTATGGTCAGATTTTGAATCAACACCTTGCCGAAACCAGTCTGTCCAACAAAGCCACAGGTGCCGTTTGCCGTATGAATATAAAGATTTTTAATTTTATGTCCCCGACCATCGATATTGCCGCAAAAGTCCCAACTCTGACCAATAATACCGTTGTCCGCCGCATAATAGTTACCCAAGGGTAACCACTGATATCCTTCCAAATCCAGATCACACATCAATAGAATAGTAGTTCCTGCAAAAGTATTGCCCTCCATGCAATCCACCACAACTGCTGCCAGTTCTTGCGCCGTCTCTATCTCAATGATGGTATCCGTTTCATACCGTTGCAGTTCTTCTTCCGTAGCCGGACGCACCGCATACTCACCGGCTATACCAAGCACGCTGTTATCCAAGGAATACACTTCACCTTTACTATGATGTGAACTCTGCAATCTGGGCTCTATGACATGCATATAGCTTCCACCGGAACTGACTTCATATTGCCACTGTGCTTCTCCGTTTGCATTCATTTCCTGCAATGCTTTCAGGACAGACATTTCATAACCGGTAATTTCTATAAATCCCTCCGGTAAGTCCTCTCCTGTCCCACCCCCCTTCATATAGCCGTTTTCCGTGGCAAAATAAAAGTGTGATGCTTTACAATCAACCGCTTTTCCTACTGCCACACCAAAAGGTGAATATTCCACATTCTCACCCATATAACCGGCATCCACATCAGAAAAACAACAGTTGAATTCACAATTCTCGGCGTAACCTACAAAGCCACCCCAAAAAGTATCATCCTCGTAATTTACACTGCCCGTTGTATTTCCGTATCCTGTTGTATAGCAACTCTCAAACCGGCAGTCAACTGCATAACCAACCAGACCACCTGTATTGGCGCCGGAAGCCAAAATATCACCGTCAAAAAAACACTGTTTTATATCGGTATCCACTGCACAACCAATCAAACCGCCATTTGCCTCTGTTCCAAGGGCTGAGGCCGCCAACACACCTACATTATCGATTTCAGCACCTTCGGTATAGCCAAACATTCCGTTATAAGCATTATCCCATTCCGGTATATCATAGGTATACATGACTTTGTAGCCCATACCGTCAAATCTGCCCGAAAACGGATGCCCTTTCGTCCCAATGGGTTCAATGCATTCTGCATCAATTAAATCGTTGGTAAGATAAACCGTTTTCCCCGCAAATGTATTGCCCTCATTCACCAACTGGCTAAGTCCCGCCAATTCCTCCATAGTGGATATGTAGTAAGAGTCTTGTCCATCCTGATACCAGGCAATATCTGCTTCTATCTCCTGATTTCCGTCATACACCCCAAAGCCATATCCATCATCTTCACTTTCCCTACTTCCCATAAGAAACATCATGCCAATAAATACAATTCCCATGAATACCAGCATTCCCACCAAAACCAGTGGTAGAATAATATGCTTTTTCTCTTTCATCCGTACTCCCTCATTCCACTTTTTTAATTATCTTTTCTCCCCAACTGCCAAAAGGCTACTGCACTGGCAGCCGCCACATTTAACGAATCCACTCCATGGGACATGGGGATGCAAACCGTATAGTCACAAGCTTCAATGGTCGATTTTGCAAGCCCGTCTCCTTCTGTTCCCATAATAATTGCCAATTTATCTTCTGCCATAAGGCGTGGATCATCAATACCGATTGCCTCATCACTTAAGGCCATGGCAACAGTTTTAAATCCCTGTTCTTTTAGATATTGTATTCCCGCTTTCTTTTCTTCCTCTTCCTTTGCCAGATAGGTCCATGGAATCTGGAAAACCGTCCCCATGCTGACACGGATTGCCCTCCGGTACAAAGGATTGCTACAAGCAGGTGTCAACAACACCGCATCCATATGCAACGCCGCAGCCGAACGAAAGATTGCCCCTACATTGGTAGGATTAACAACATCCTCCAATATCACAATCCGCTTGGCATCTTTACACACCTCTTCCAAGCTTGGCAACTTCGGACGACGCATGGCACAAAGTGCTCCACGGGTCAGTTTAAAACCTGTCAATTGTGTCAGCACCTCAAACTCCGCCGTATAAATCGGTGCATCTTGTAAGCGCGCCACAATATCCTTAGCTTCCCCTTCCACATGTTTCTTTTCCAGCAACAAAGAAAGAGGCTCACAACCTGCATCCAACGCCCGTTCAATGACCTTGGGACTTTCTGCAATAAAAATACCCTTTTCCGGTTCATGACGGTTTAACAATTGTCCTTCACTTAAACGTGCATATACATCCAATTCCGGTGCATGAAAATCAGTGATTTCTATTATATTTGACATATGTTTATCCTCTGGTTTGTTATATGGCATCTGTCAGATACCCATCTGTTTTTATTATATAGAGATTTCATATATTTGCAAAGATAAAAGAAAAGACTCTGAATCCACATAATGTAAATTCAAAGTCCTATACATGTAACCTAATGTAACCTGTTTAATTTCCCGCTAACCCTCTAAAAATGGGTACAAAAAAAGCACGAGACGGGATTCGAACCCGCGGCCCTCGCCTTGGCAAGGCGATGCTCCACCACTGAGCCACTCGTGCATTTCTTGTCCGTAGTTCTCACGGACAAGTACTAATATAACAAAGCATTTTGCTTTTGTCAACTACTAAATTGTATTTTTTTCACAAACAATTTAACAACTTGAATAACTACTGAATCCAGCCTTTTTCTCTGGCGATAGTATCATAATCTACCAGATTTCTATACTTTACACGATAGATGCGATAGATGGACTCATTGATACGTTCCTCTGTGATATCTCCATCAGCCACTGCATCCAGGATACCGTTATATGCTTTTTTGAAATCACCGGAGCAGAACAGCATATCTGCACCCGCTTGGATTGCCATAACTGCCATATCTGCATGCTTATAGTGCATCACGATGGAACGAGTATCCAGATTGTCTGTTATGATAATGCCGTCGTACTCCAATTCACCACGAAGCATCTCTGTCACAACCTCCGGAGCTAAACAGGCTGGTACATCACCGGTAATGGAATCATAGGCAATCTGGGAAACCATGATAAAATCAGCCCCACCATCGATGGCATCATCATAAATAGGATAATCTTTTTCTACAATATCTTCCTTGGTACGGTCAGATGTGGGTCTGGAGTTCTCGGGGCTCTTAGCCACATCTCCATAACCCGGGAAAAACTTCACACAACAGTTGACATTCTGATCCTCAATGCCATGAACAGTATTTCTCACCAAATCCTTTACTCTTGTGGGATCACTGTTAAAAGAATCTGCGGATGTATAGCCATCTTCCTCGATTGCTATATCTGCCAAAGGACCAATAACCGTATTAATACCGTATTCATTCATCTGATTACCAATGGCAATACCTGCCATATAAGCACCGGAATTATCTTCAGATTCACCCAGAGTGGGCTGGCTACTGATAACCGCCTCTGTCAAACCGGATGTTACCAAAGGACTTCCTTCGCCACCAATCTCAGAAATACCAATAAAAATCTCATTATGTGTAAAGGATTTGATATTAAAAATCATTTCCTTAAGCTGCTCAGGGCTTTCCATATTAGTTTCTGTCAGATACAAGCCACCCACCGGATATTCATTTAAAGCTCCATTCAGGGTACTGCCGCCGATCGTTACATCGTTTACCCCCGTCAATTCTTCCGGTGTGATAAAAAACATGCCTGCAACCTTCTGTTCCAAGGTCATATCCTCAATATATCCTGCTATGTATTCATCCAAAATCTCTGCCTTCATCTCATCCGTAACTTCTGTAGGAATCGCGGTCTCCTCTTCCGGCTCTTCTGTTTCTGCTATTTCATTTTCAGATACTACAGGCTCAGGCTCTTCCACAATAATCGGCTCTTCTTCCACAACCACCTCCTGTGGTTCCTCTGCCGGTTGTCTATTTATAAAAGAATAAATACCAAAACCAACGCCACCCAAAACAGCAACGACAACTACCATAAGTACCGCCAAAATGCCATAGGCACGCATCTGTTCTTTCTTTCTTCTCTGTCTTCTCAATTCCTCTTTGGACATATCATAACTATCTTTTTTCACGTTTCTTACCTCCTCCCCTATATTAACACAAAGAAGCAGCGGGTATCAATCACTTTTGATTAATACCCACTGCTAATGCTTAGGCTCCAATTTGCCTTCCTCCTTCTGATCTTCTTCTCTTTCCATTCTTCCCTTTGTACTCTTAGTACGGTAGCAAGTATCTTTTATCTTTTGTATCTTGCTCTTTTCTCTTTATGTACTCGATTCAGATCTGGTTTTTTGTTCTTTTGTAGTTAAACTCATGTTTTAGGTGGTCCGTACCTCTCTTTCATTAGGATATCTATCTGAAAGTCTATCTTAAGTATAGGTTCATTATATTGAATAGTCTGACATTTGTCAACACTTTTTCCTAAATTTCTTTCAATATTTTTTCTTTTTTATTTTTTTCTAATTTTTACCAGTTTGTTCTTTGTATTTTTCGTCAAATAAAGAACTACTTGTATGCTATACTGATGTTAGTCATTCATTTTATTTACTGACATAATTTATTACATGACATTTCTATATCAGATTAGGAGGTATTTCTATGACACCCAAAAAACAAGCATATGCATTAACAGCCAAAAACATTATCGACGGTTTACAGAAACGCAACATGGAAGGCTTTTACTTTGAAACCAAAGAAGAAGCTGCCAAAACTATTTTTGACATGATGGAAAAGGGTGCTTCCGTTGCCTGGGGCGGTTCTGCCAGCGTCAATGAGATCGGCATTTTAAACATGTTAGAACAAGACGGTTCTTTTGAGATGATTGACCGTATGAAGGCACAGACTCCCGAAGAACGTCGCGAAGTATTTGGAAAAACTGCCATGAGCGACTATTTCTTTATGAGTACTAACGCTATTACCTTGGACGGTGAGATGATTAACATCGACGGAAACGGCAATCGTGTTGCTGCTTTGATTCATGGTCCTCAACACGTATTCGTGGTGGCAGGCATGAATAAAGTAGTAAAAGATGTGGAAGATGGCGTACGACGCACCCGTGTAGCAGCCTGTCCTCCCAATGCCGTACGTCTCGGCAGACAGACACCCTGTGGACTGGCCGGCAAATGTGCTGATTGCTTGGCGCCTGATTGCTTCTGCAACCAGATTGTTGTAACACGCCGCAGTGGACACACAGGACGTATTAAAGTCTTTTTAATTGGAGAAGAATTGGGATTTTAATTCGCGCATAGTTAAAGCCGGAAAGCATTTTCGCTATTCCGGCTTTTTATTTGTGTTCTCAATTTTATTTTACAGCCATCTTGGTACTCTATGCAATTGTATCTACAAACATTGCATAGATTTCACGGATAGCTGTCTCAAAGTCTTCTTCTCTCACACCGATGATGATGTTAAGCTCAGAAGATCCCTGATCAATCATCTTAACGTTGATATCAGAATGTGCCAATGCAGCAAAGATTCTGCCGGCTGTACCTTTGGCAGCCTTCATACCTCTACCTACAACAGCAATCAACGCCAGGTCAGATTCCATCTCAATGCAGTCAGGCTCAGCCAATTTGTGAATACCTGCAAGTACTCTCTGCTCTTTTTCCATAAACTCGGACTGATGTACAATCACAGTCATGGTATCGATACCGGAAGGCATATGTTCAAAAGAAATGCCATTCTCTTCGAATACCTGAAGGACTTTTCTGCCAAAACCAATCTCAGAGTTCATCATATCTTTTTCAATATTGATAGCGCAGAAATCTTTTTTACCTGCGATACCGGTAATGGTATAAGCAGGTTTCTGACATGTACTTTCCACAATCCATGTACCGGGATCTTTGGGCGCATTGGTATTTTTAATATTAATGGGAATACCTGCTTTTCTTACAGGGAAAATGGCATCTTCGTGAAGTACACTGGCACCCATATAGGATAACTCTCTTAACTCTCTGTAAGTAACGGTATGGATAGGTTTGGGATTCTTTACAATACGGGGGTCTGCAATGAGACATCCGGATACATCTGTCCAGTTCTCATAAATATCCGCTTTTACCGCTCTTGCTACGATAGAACCTGTGATATCAGAACCGCCTCTGGAGAAGGTCTTTACACTACCATCCTCTTTTGCTCCAAAGAAACCGGGAATAACAGCTCTATCAACCTCTGCCAATCTTGCAGATAATACAGCATCTGTCTTATCCGCCATAAAGTCACCGTTTTCATCAAAGAAAATCACTTCGGCAGGATCGATAAATTCATACCCCAAGTAGTTTGCCATAATAATACCGTTTAAGTATTCACCACGGCTTGCAGCATAATCACTACCGGCTTTTTTCTTGAAGTTTTCTGTAATGACTTCAAATTCTTTTTCCAAAGAAAGATCTAATCCTAATCCATCAATAATTTCCTGGTAACGCATTTTAATCTGCGCCATAGCCTTTGTAAAATCATTTCCGGCTTCTGCATATGCATAAGTTGCGTAAAGCATATCTGTCACTTTGGTATCCTTGGAATTGCGTTTACCCGGTGCAGAAGGAACTACATATTTACGGTCAGCATCCGCATGAATGATTTCTCCTACTTTTTTAAACTGCTCGGCACTTGCTAAAGAACTTCCACCGAATTTTACTACTTTTTTCATATCTAAAATCTCCTCAAACTATATTGCATCTTGTTTGTTCTCCTGCTATTTGGAAAACAACATATCAATGATCTCATGACCTTTTTCCACACGGTTACCGCTTGCGGTTGCATCTGCCTCATTGTAATCCCATGTATGTTCTGCTTCCGCTGTGGAATCGTATAACAAATACGGTACATCATCCGCCGTATGGGTTCTCACACGGATTGGTGTGGGATGATCGGGCAAAATCAACACGCGTATATCTTCGCCTTTTGCCTTCAACTCTTCCACCAAAGGTCCAATGATAAATTCATCCAGATTTTCAATGGCTTTTACTTTACGCTCCACACTTCCCTGATGACCCATTTCATCGGGAGCCTCCACGTGAATATATGCAAAGTCATAACCATCCTCGGTCAACGCTTTTACTGCCGCATCTTTTTTACCGGTATAATTGGTATGAAGACCACCGTTGGCACCGGGCACTTCCACCACTTTCATGCCTGCACCTACCGCAATACCTTTTAACAGGTCTACAGCGGAAATCATCACGCCTTTTTTGCCGGTCTTTTCTTCAAAATTGGAAACCATAGGCTTGGTTCCTGCTCCCCAAAACCAACAACAGTTGGCAGGATTCAATCCCTGTTTCTTTCTTTCTATATTTAAAGGATGATTCTTTAAAATCTCATAACTCTTTTCCATCATAGAGCGAAGCACCGGATCTTCAGGAAGATTAGGCCCAATTTTCTGCTCCAGCACATCATGGGGCTGAACCAAATCTACCACTTCTCCTTTATCCCAGATGAGACAATGACGATAACTGGTTCCCACATAAAATTTGTAGGTTTCAGTTTCCACGGCTTTGCGTACTTCATTTAAAAGTACTGCGCAATCCTCTGTCTCAATCTCACTGGAGCTGTGGTCTATAATAATCTTTTCTTCAAATGGTACATCGTCATCAGATATAGTCACAATGTTGCAACGAAGTGCAATATCTGTATCCTTCATAGGCACACCGATACTGAGTGCCTCCAAGGGTGAACGTCCCGAATAATAAATCTTTGGATCATAACCCAATACCGAAAGATTTGCTGTATCGGAACCTGGTTTCATGCCATCGGGAATGGTATGCACCAATCCGATTTCACCTTTTTTACTTAATTTATCCATTGCTTCGGTTTTGGCATAAGCCATGGGGGTTTTTCCACCAAGACTCTCAATAGGCTCATCTGCCATGCCATCGCCTAACACGATTACATACTTCATAATCTATCTCCTAACGTTTGATGCAAATCCCGCAATAATTAACCTTCCACACGAATCATGCTAATCACATCAAAGTCTGCTGCTTTTTCTTTATATGCTTTTTCTGTCATAACAGGAGTCACAAATGCTGTTTCACCTGCTTTGATTGCTTCTAACATCTGTACATCACCAAATGCAGCTTTTACTTTCTCTGTATCTTCACCTGCTACACGTACAAAGAATTTGCGTGTTGCATCTTCCAAACTGGATAACTCAAGTTTCTCTGCTTCCCAGTTGCAGTTTAAGGTGATGCCCGCATGCATTGCACAATCAATGACATCAGATACAACCGCACTGGCTGTAGGCAACTTACCTGCTCCTGCTCCATAATACATGGTATCGCCTAAAGTATTTCCTGTTACTAAAATCGCATTCATAACATCTTCTACGTTGAACAGGGGATTCTCTCTTGTCAATACAAAAGGAGCTACCATAGCAAAGTAGTTTCCGTCGACTTCTTTGCTCATACCAAGAAGCTTGATAGTTGCTTTGAGCTGTTTCATATATGCAAAGTCATCAATGGTAATCTTGGTGATACCTTCGGTATATACTTCTTTATAATCTACAGTCTTTCCAAATCCCAAAGAAGAAAGAATGGAAATCTTGCGGCATGCATCGTGTCCTTCCACGTCTGCCTCCGGATTTGCTTCTGCATAACCCAACGCCTGGGCATCCTTTAATACTGCATCAAAGTCTGCACCTTCCTGCTCCATCTTGGTCAGGATATAATTGGTAGTTCCGTTTAAGATACCTTTGATTGCCACAATCTTTTCCGGAGAAAGAGATGTGCGAAGAGGTCTGATAATCGGGATACCGCCACCACAACTCGCCTCAAAGAGATAGTTGCATTTGTTAGCCTTCGCTAATTCAAGTAACTCTGTACCATATTCTGCTACCAATGCTTTGTTGGATGTGCAGACACTTTTACCTTTGGATAAAGCAGTCTTAGTAAATGCATAAGCTGCACCGATACCGCCCATTGCTTCACAGACAATGTCCACTTCGGGATCATTCATGATTATATCCACATCATGGACAATCATATCTTCATAAGGATCTCCGGGGAAATCTCTTAAGTCCAAAATATATTTTACGTCAATTTCTACGCCTGCTCTTTTATTGATCAATTCCTGATTTGTCTTGATTACCTCTACAATACCACTTCCTACGGTACCATATCCTAATACTGCTACTTTTGCCATGTCTTTACTCCTTAGCTATTATTTTTACATAGTGGACACCTTTTTGTGCCTCCATGCGTTCTATCATTCCCGATAAATCTCCTGTATCGGCCAGAATCTGAATACTGATGGATAATGATGCAATGCCGTTGATAGGGATACTCTGGTGGATGGTCAGGATATTGGCACCATATTCTGCCACAATCTTGAGCATATCCGATAAAAGCCCCGGCTCATCATCCATTTGAAAGGTCATCGTAATGGTGGTCCCTTCCGTATTATCATGGAAAGGAAAAATATCATCCTTATATTTATAGAAGGAACTGCGACTGATCCCCACCCGCTCGGTTGCCTCCTGTACGGATGTCACCCGCTCCGATTCGATGATTCTCTTTGCCTGTGCCACTTTCAAAAGCACTTCCGGCAAAGCCTTTGTTTTTACCACATAATATTTGGGTGTTTCTGACATGAATAACTCCTCCTGTCAATTCACCGGTCCGGGACAGACTGCTTGTATTTTTGCTATGCACGCTTGTCAATCATGTGCATCTGCATATATAAATGTCTGCCATAGGCGCACATTTGTGTTTTTGTTTTTCTGTCGCGGACATTTGTGTGTCACCGAAGGATATTCTAGCACATTCCACAAATAGAAGCAAGGCTTTTTGTGGAATATTATGTCAAAACTGTGTTCTAATTTATGTACAAAGATATGCTTGCAGATATGTATGTAAAATCATGTATATGGTCATGCACAAACTCATATGCGAAGCCAGCACCCCCATCGTGGGGCGTATAGAGAAAAATATGCGCGGTACGCCCCATTTTCTTATTTTTTCGCTCTTTTTGAGTGACTGAAACGCTAGATAAGGGCGTATAGAAAAAAATCACGATGCTACGCCCCGCTTTTTTCATTTTGCGGGGCGTATGCAACATATTTTTTTCTATACGCCCTTTAGCAAGTACAAAATACACATTTTTCTCTCGATTTGATGTTCTGCGGGGCGTATGCGGAAAAATATCCCGCATACGCCCCAGTGCCCACAAATGCATGACAACCGAAGAATCCTACATGCAAAGATACTTTGCGTGACATTTTGGATGTTAACATTTACAATAAGCATAAGAAAAACAGAAGGGAGAACAGTCTATGGCCAAAATAGGAAAACAGCTCCGGCAGTTGCGTATGCAAAAAAATATGACACAGGATGAACTTGCCGACAAACTTTTTGTCAGCCGACAGACTGTGTCCAATTATGAAAACGGAAAATCCAATCCTGATCTTGATATGTTAATGAAACTAGCTGAAGTTTTAGAGACAGATGTAAATGTATTACTCTATGGTGTCCCACTTTCCCCGGACACCAAAAAGGAACGCAGACTATTGATTATTTCTGCACTCCCACTACTTCTTCTATGCCTGTTTTACTGTTGGTATGGACCGTTTGCCCGGAAATGGTTGCAGGATACCTTCGACACTTCCCTCCAACTAAACAATGTATTTTTCTTTGTCCCGGCACTTATGCTACTTTCCGGCTTTGTTCTTTTTCAGGCAACCACCGTCTTTTTCGGAGCCAAGTCACTGAAGGTACAATGGAAAAAGTATATTCATTACACACTCCTGACAATTATAATCATCTATGGTGTGATAGTACTTCCCTTCTGCATTGACAATTTTATCTATGCAAGAGAGCAATATATACTGCACCAACAATGGCTACTCTATGGAACGGAATACTCCATGGAACAAATCACTCATCTACTGCCGGATGTCTGGTATCAATTGGTTATGCAGATTATGAATTTCTTTGCTTATCTGTATCCGCACAATCCATCCATGAATATCTTTTATATCCTTTGGTTTATAACAGGAATCGGGCTTTGGTGCACAAAGCCCGATTTTAAATATTTACTCTGAATATAAATAATTACCTGTCACTTCTTCATAATATTCCAGTATATCCGATGCCAACATACCATAAGTATACGTTCTCGTATCTCCGATATCTCTGCCGATGGCCGAAGCCATGGCAACCAGATAGCCTTCTTCATCAAATACCGCTGAACCGGAGTTGCCATGAACACTTTTGACGGTATATCGCAAAGTGGGATAATCCACATAATGAGGCGTCGGGACGATACCGGTACTTTCCCCGTCCCTGGTGTATTTTAATCCATTTTCACCAATTACTTCCATAAATAAAAATGCTTCCTCACCGGCTTCAATCTCTTCATTCCGTTCCTTGCTGATATGTACACACATGAGCTGTTCCAGTGTATCCGGTTCAATATTTTCCACGGCCACTCTGGCAATCCCGATATCCTTATCCTCATGAAGTCCTACTACTTCAAGACCTGCCATGGTCCCATCAAAGAAAAATACATCCGTGGTATCTTTAACAGCGTCCAATACATGTTCATTACTTGCGATATACACATACTCTTCATCAATATCTATAATAAAGCCGCTACCATACCAGCCGCTTGTCCGCGTCGCATTTAAATCGGATATATGGACAACCACCGGGAGCATATATTCTTTCTGGCTCTCCAATTGAAGTTCACTCACGCCTGCGGTATAAAGATTAGATGCTCCTTCAATAATATCCGTCTTGCGGTTGATTTCCCTATGTGCCAGTAAACTATCCAATTCATCCTGTGACAGCACACTGACCGTCACTTCCGTTTCACCTCTCAAACCAAATTTATCCACAGCATATAACACAACATCATAGATGCCCTCTTCTTCCCAATCGGGAGCTTCTTCCATTTGAATATCTGCCGTCAAATCACCGTCCACATCATCATAAGCCTGAATACACGCAAACATCTCATCCGATCCACACCCTACCGTCACATAAATATCTTGCATCCCCGAAAAGACCGGCGCTGTATCAACTGTAAAAGAAACTTCCTGCTCGCTGACATTGCCGGAGGAATCTGTAGCAATCACCGTCAACTCGTAGGCGCCAATCTCATAATAGGAAATATGTTTCTTAATTTTCCCGTCCTTTTCCAGTTCCAGTGCAACTTCACCTGACACATCTGTCACATCTCCAATCAACATCTCCGGCTTGACAAAATCATCGGTAGCAATATAAATACGCCCTTCTTTTTCTACAATCTCCGGCGCTGTTGTATCCCTAACGATAATCGTATATTCATATACATCCGAGCCATGGGTCACATAGGCTTCATACTCTCCCAATTCATCCTGGTCAACCTCAGATATATCTACACTGGCAAAATAAAGCGAAGGTGCATAACCTTCCAGATAATCTTCAGTCCGGGCAGATAACGAATCTCCAAGCTCCAGATAACGTTCTGTTTTAATAGGTGTTACCGGCCATATCACAAAATACCACACTGCCGCACTAATCAGCGAGATTCCCAATAGACTGCCCAATGTAATGAAAATAGCTTTTTTTATTTTACTCATTTGCATCTTCATCCTTCGTAATACTTCTGTCAAATCACATACTACATCTGTACCGACATTTTCATTATAACATAAATAGAGCTCTTACTCTACCGGCACTTCCATACCGGCAGAAGTAAAAGCTCCATAAACTCTGTCTTAATATCCGATTAGATTAAAGGATATTTCTCTGTTAATTCCTGAACAATCGCTCTTGCATCAGCAACTTTCTCTTCGCCGCCTTTTACAACCAACGCGATTGCTTCTGCAATTCTGTCCATATCCTCTGTATTTAAGCCACGGGATGTAACAGCAGGTGTACCAAGACGGATACCACTTGTTACAAACGGAGACTTAGGATCATTGGGAATAGTATTTTTATTCGCTGTGATGTGAGCTTCATCCAAAAGCTTCTCAACAGCTTTTCCTGTTAAATCAAAAGGAGTCAGATCCATTAACATTAAGTGGTTGTCTGTACCACCTGAAACGATCTTGATACCTCTGTCCATTAAGCCCTTGCAAAGAGCCTGTGCATTATCAACAATGTTTTTCTGATATGTCTTAAACTCATCGCTTAATGCTTCTTTGAAGCAAACTGCTTTTGCTGCAATGACATGCATCAAGGGACCACCCTGAATACCGGGGAATACTGCTTTGTTGAAGTTGTATTTATCTGCCATCTCTTGGCTGCTTAAGATCAAGCCACCACGGGGACCGCGTAATGTCTTATGTGTGGTTGTAGTGACAACATCTGCATAAGGGATGGGACTGGGGTGTACACCTGCAGCAACCAAACCTGCGATGTGAGCCATATCTACCATCAATACTGCGCCTACTTCATCAGCCACTTCACGGAATTTCTTGAAGTCGATAGTTCTTGCATATGCGGAAGCACCTGCAATAATCATTTTGGGTTTGCTCTCTAATGCAATTTCTCTTAATTTATCATAATCGATGAATCCATCATCATTAACGCCGTAAGGTACGATGTTGAAATATGTACCGGAAATATTAGCCGGGCTTCCGTGTGTTAAGTGTCCGCCGTGGTCTAAGTTCATACCCATAATGGTATCGCCGGGCTGGCAAATTGCAAACTGAACTGCCAAGTTTGCCTGCGCACCGGAGTGAGGCTGTACGTTTGCATATTCACATCCGAACAACTCTTTTGCTCTCTCTCTTGCCAACTCTTCTACTACGTCTACACACTGGCATCCGCCATAATATCTCTTTCCGGGATAGCCTTCTGCATATTTATTGGTTAAAGGGCTACCCATTGCAGCCATAACCGCTTTGCTTACCCAGTTTTCGGAAGCAATCAACTCAATATGGCTATTCTGTCTTTCCTGCTCGTCCACGATTGCCTGTGCAACTTCGGGATCCACATTCCTTACTTCGTCTAAAGAATACATCTCTTATCCTCCTCAATTTTGATAATATCCCGTTTAGTATATCACACTTTTTTTACCATGCAAACGAGAAATGTGATAAACTGTATACAGATTTGTAATTTTTTTACCGAAAGGATAAAATGCCATGCTGCATATCATCGTAAATCCGGCTTCCAAATCAGGACTGGGAAAAGAAAAATGGGAATTGTTAAAACAAGAACTGAATAAAAATTCCATCGTATATCAGGTTTACTTTACCCAAAAGAAAACCGGTGCAACAGGTTGTGTAAACACCATCTTGGAGAATCTCTCCAATACAGATGCCGATACTCATCCCAAAAGAGCCGCACAAAACATTATCTGTGTATTGGGTGGTGACGGCACCATGAATGAAGTAACAAATGCATTATATCTGGCAAAGCCGGATGCCGGCAAAGAGTTTGCATTGGCTTACCTCCCAACCGGTTCCAGCAATGATTTAGCAAGAGCCTTACATATCACACCCTCCTACGAGGATTTTATATCCCGTGTTAAAAAAGGTGATGTGCAAAGTATAGATGCCGGACTTATGACCACCCCATCCGGAAAACAACGTAGATTTTGTGTCAGCTGTGGTATTGGTCTGGATGCTGCCACCTGTAAGGAAGCACTCAGTTCCAAATTAAAAGACACTTTAAATCGTATCGGTTTGGGCAAACTGACCTATGCCGGCATTGCTGTAAAACAATTGGTTTCTGCACCGGTAACGGATTGTGATGTCATTTTGGCAGACGGTACTGTCCACCATCTGGAAAAATTCCTATTTGGTGTTGCCATGGTACATCCCTTTGAAGGCGGTGGTATCAAATTTGCACCAAAAGCCGACTGCACAGACGGCAAATTTGATATCTGCATTGTAGCAGGTCTCTGTAAATGGCGGGCGCTTTACTTACTCCCCCTTGCCTTCTTTGGTAAACATGTGGGCAAAAAAAGTGTGTATATGTTTAAAAGCAGTTCTGTAACCTTCCGCACAAGTACACCACTGGTGGTACACACCGACGGAGAATATGCCGGAACCCGTCAGGAAATCACCCTGACCTGTCAGCAAAATAATTTAAAATATCTCTAGACAAAGCCTGTTTTTTGTAGCATACTTTTTTTCATAGATGTTTTTAAAAAGGGGTTTTTCATTTGAACACTAAGAAAGTTAGAAAGCGTAGTTTTCAATTTCCTCCTTTTGGGGAAATACTGATTCGCGCATTGGTCATTTGGGCATACTCCGTCTTTTACATCCGTGCTTTTACATGGTTGGAGCAGCGGAAAGTAGCCGAATATCATATTATAGAAATGAAAGCAGACCACCTGATTCCGTTTTGTGAATATTTCATTATTCCCTATTTATTGTGGTTTGCATACATAGCAGTGACAATTACCATCTTTGCCTTTTTGGACCGCAAAGACTTCATCCGTCTTTGTCTGATGCTGGGCATTGGTATGACTGTATTTTTGACAGTATCCTATTTTATCCCCAACATGCAGCCACTCAGGCCCCATGTATTTCCACGGGATAACATATTTACAGATATGGTAAAGACACTTTATGCTACCGATACCAACACCAATGTGTTGCCAAGCATCCACGTATACAACTCCATCGTGGCGGCAACCGCCATCTGCAAAGCAAAACAGCTTGAGAGATTTCGTGGACTGCGGATCGGCTCCAATATCTTATGCGTTTTGATTGTACTGTCTACCATGTTTTTAAAACAACATTCTGTCTATGATGTATTGACAGGAATTGCCATGGCAACCGCACTGTATTGGCTTATTTACTACCAGCCTGAAGCACGCACGGAAGCCGTTAACACAAAAGAAGCGAAATTATTAAAGGGCATCATTCACTGATGCCCTTTTCTATCGTTAAATTAGTTGAACTGCACAAACTTTTGCGCAATTTTGTAAAGTCCGGTAGAAACCTTTCTGCCACCTTTGCCCGGCAGATTCATGGTACTACCCATAAATCCATGACGTAAACGGTAGTACAATTTTCTGTCAGCTTTCTTTAAGTATGCCCAAAGATCTTTTTTCTTTGCAAGGGCCTCATCAGTTTTTGCCCGAATCAGCATAATAGAAGATACCGTAGTAATGATATCCAAGTATTTAACCATATACTTATAAGTCTTTTTATTGGTCACTTTGGTAGTTGTCAGATAATCAATCATCAACTTATTTACTTGAATCTGCTGGTCCACTCTCTTGATCATGATACTTTCATGTACCGACTGGTCTTCTCTTCCAATGTAATAACGGTAAAAATTGGTATCAATATAGTACATGTTTCGTACATAAGGAAGAGGATTAAACACAAAGATATTGTCCACATAAAAGGTGTGCTCCGGCAACTTCAGTCCGCACTCATGCAACAACTTGGTACGATAAATAACCGAATGCATCAAAAAATACTGAGCAATATTCATATGACCCACTTCATCCCAGGAAAAAACCTCTTCATGGGGCAATGCATGCTTAAAACCAATGACTTTCTTGCGTTTCTTACCCTCTTTTTCATATACAAAGTTGCTGATGACCATATCAATAACCTGATGTCCGCCCACCAGCTTACGCAAAGAATCCAGAATCTTCATATAAGACTCCAGTCTGACCCAATCATCGCTATCCACCACTTTAAAATAAATACCTGTGGCATTCTCAATACCGGTATTGAGCGCCGATCCATGGCCGCCGTTTTCCTTGTGAATGGCTTTTACAATAGAAGGGTATTGCGTCACATAACGGTCCGCAATCTCCGCCGTCTTATCCGTGGAACCATCGTTCACAATAATAATCTCTACATCCTCCCCACCCGGAAGCAGTGATTCAATACACTTCTCCATGTACTGTTCCGAATTATAACAAGGTATTGTAACAGTTAATAATTTCATGTTTTCATTCCTTTTTTCTTAGATTTCCCCTATATATAGTTTGCTATATTTCTACTTATTCTTCTGAATCTTTCTACCCATTCCCTGATGAATATCCAGATACTCTGTATATGCGGCGAATGCTGAAGGTATTGGGTAGGTTGCCTCTGTTTCTTCCTTTGTCACCAGGATATAGCTTCTATCTACCCCCGCCATAGTTGTCCCCCCTTTGGAATCAACCTTTCCTACATAGTCAAGGGGTTCCGTCAAGATGCGGTATCCTTTCATGTGCCACTCAATATGACTGAATATGTGCTTGGCATCTGCCAACTTCTGAATCCGCAATGGAGAAAATCCCAAAGCGCGCACATATGCAATCAAGTCCTTTTCGGCAATATATCCTTCTACAGAAGGAAGCTCATACAAACCTGCCAGCAATCCCCTATCCGGTCTTTTGTGAAGCAGTATCTTTTCACCGTCGCCCATGATAAAGACCGTACGCTTCTCGATCTTCCTGGGTTTCTTGGCTGCCTTTTTGGGATACTCCTGCCAACATTTCTGTTGCTTTGCCAGACACATATCCCTCCAAGGACAGACTTCACAATGGGGTGCCCCGTTTGGCACACAAACTGTGGCTCCCAGTTCCATCAACGCCTGATTGAAGTCTCCACTTCGTTTCTCCGGCATCAACGCAAGCAACGCATCCCTCGCCTCTGTCTTAGCTCTCTGGCTCAAGATATCCCTATCATAAAGCATCAGCCTGGAAAGAATCCGCAACACATTGCCATCTACCGCCGGCACAGCTTTTCCAAAAGAAATAGATGCTATGGCCCCTGCCGTATAACTACCAATCCCCGGAAGAGCCAAGAGTAAGTCATACTCCTCCGGAAACCTTCCTTCATATTCATTCATAATCACAGTTGCAGCCTTTTGCATATTACGGACGCGGTTATAATAGCCGAGCCCTTCCCACAACTTCAGCAGCCGTTCTTCCTCTGCCTTTGCCAAATCTGCAACTGTGGGTAACTCTTTCATAAAACGGTCAAAATAGGGTTTTACTGCCTCCACGCGGGTCTGTTGTAACATAATCTCCGATACCCATATCCGATAGGGATTCTGATCCTCCCGCCACGGCAATATTCTTTTATGCTGGTCATACCACGAAAGAAGCGGTGTGACAATATCATGCTCTATGTTCATTCTATTCGTTACCATACCAATGTTATATCAAAAAAATGTATGTCATTCAAGCCTCCTAGGGATCATCCCCATAGGGTACTCTTGCCGAAGGAACCACTTCGGAGGCCGGAAGGGCATGTACCTCCTGGTCATCAAAGAAAATATGTGCCCCAAAAGATTTCAGCACTTCGCTTTTGCGAACACCACCAAGAAAAAAAGCTTCATCAATACGCACATTCCATGCTCTGAGCGTACGCACCACGCGTTCATGAGCAGGTGCACATCTGGATGTGACAAGCGCCGTACGGATTGGTGCCTTTTCTGCCGGAAACTCCTGTTGGATAGAGGAGAGTATTTGCAAAAAGCGGGCAAAGGGGCCTGCCGCCAGAGGATTCTTAGCATTACGCTTTTCATTCTCCGTAAAGGCCTCAAGACCCTGCTGCCTGAAAATCTTTTCGGAATCCGCACCAAACAAGACAGCATCTCCATCAAAAGCTATACGGATCTGGCTGATGTCACCATCCTTATCATAGGTCTGCATACCATCATCAATAATGATGCCTGCCGCAATCCCGTCTGCCAAAGCTCCCCGTACATCCTCTTCATTATGGGACAAAAACAAATCGGTATGAAATGCCGAGAGATAAGGTGTCAAGGATGCGCCACTGGACAATACCGCTCTCGTAATCTGCAAGCCATAATGCTCGATGGAGTGAAAAATCCGAAGGGATGTGTCTGCACTGTTTTTGGACATAATGATGACCTCTACCCGATTCTCCTGTCCCGGTAAATTGTTTAGATTTAACAATGCTTTAATCAGCATAAATCCCGGGCCGGGTGCAAGGACTTCATCCTCATGATCTCTTTGATATTCACAAAAAGCTTCAACACCTTCTTTTTCAAATATACCGCTTTCTTTTGTCAGGTCAAATAATGCCCTGGTACTGACTCCCACTACCAGCTTATCCGTCAAATTAAATGCCATATAAACCGCCTCCTATCATGCTTTGGCGGTATTATATGCACTCGTTTACCAAGTTCTCTTACACTCGAATTTTTCTTTCATCAAAAGATAATCCCTAAGCTCCACATATTGGTCTTCTACACTACCTTCATTCAACTCAATATCAGACACTACTGCCATCGTAGCAAGCATCTCTTTGGTAATGCGATGATGAAGTCCCGCCAAAATATTCAATTTCTCATCCAAGGCGTCAGTATCCAAGAATGCCTCAACCATGGGATCCAAGACAAACTCCTCTTCACCTGTTTCCGTCGTCGGTGCAACTTCCGGTACCAATACAACTTCCTGTGTATTTTCAATCACCGGTGCCGGCTCTGCCTCCGCTAAAACCTTCTCAAAGCGATAGGGCTGTGTTACCTCCGGGTACTTTTCTTTATCCACCGGGCTCATAAACTGAGTCAGGTCGCGTACATAAACGGTATAATCTCCGTATAACGCCTGATAAACTACCAATGCCCGGCCATCCTCCGAGTCCTTTGCAAGTGTTAATATCTGATACTGATTGCCTTTGAAATGCTTGTATATCTCAAAGGGTCTGGGATTTTCTCTCATAGCTTTTACTCCTTTTAAAAAACTATCTTTATTATAATCCCAAAGCCCTGTACTGTCATGTATTTTCCTTATAAACTGTCTGTAAATTTATAACAAAATGTCACATCATCCCATTGTCCCACTATAGATGCAAGCTGTGCTTCCATTGCCTCCATATCACTTACATTTATGTAAGATATATTGCGATGATAAATAAGCACTTCATATTCTCTTCCTCCATCCTCACGGAACACTTTTGTCATGGTAATGCCACTGTTTTTACATCCATACTCTTCCATCACTTCGCGGATAGTATTCATAATTTCTTTTTCCTGTAGTTCAATCCCTTCTCTGTCGGCTGTCATACCATTTTCTATAGACTGGCTATATGCTGTTGCTGAAAAACAAAAGAAAATAATCATGGACAAAACAACGGTAACGGATACATATGCAATTCTTTTTTTCATAAAAAAACCTCCTGTCAAAATAAAGACTTTTTATTTGTCTTTATTCTAACAGGAGGTGTGTACCATAAAACGGTCTCTATGCCATAAATTCACCTACAATTTTGTTTACAACGCTACCTTCCGCCTTGCCTTTTACCTTGGGCATTAACTCTTTCATAATGCGCCCCTTATCCTTGGGTGTTGCCTGTTCAATGGAAAGCTCTGCCAATACACCTTTGATAATTTCGCGGATAGCATCCTCACTCAAATCTTCTGGCACAAACTGTTTATATACCGCCAGACGTTTCTCACACTGTTCTTTAATATCAGTTCTTTCGGCAGGAGCAGAATCCAAAGTCTCTTTGGTCTGTCTGATTTCTTTTTTGATAACTTCGTTTTCTTCCTCTTCTGTCAACGGCTCGCGCTTATCAATCTCTTTATTTTTTAATGCACTGACCAACATAGATAAAGAATCCTTTTTCTCCTTATCTTTTTCCTTCATAGCTACAACCATTTGTGCTCTGATTTCATCAATTTTACTCATATTTATTCCCTCTTTCTTTTATAATTTGGTCCGACAGAAATAGCATGCCCTGTCAGTCCGGATTGTCTCTACCAGATTTTCCGCATTGCAATAACTGCAATTTACCACACGCATACCATGCGGAATACGGTCTCCCGGAAGATAACGCATAGCTACGGCTCTGCCACCATATTTTTCAGAAAGCCGTTTTCTCTCTTCCATCTTTTCTTTTGTATGTTCACGCTGATCCTCCATAGCCTTCTGATGAAGATAATCGATTGTGGAACGGTCTACACTGTCTTTCTCAGACTGTATAGGCTTTGCCGGCATAGGTTTTGCAACGGCTCCCGACTGTTGCATTCTTGTCTGTGCCACCCTTTGCGGTCTTGCCTGTACCGGTTGCTGGTATGGCTGCGGAGGCCTTTGATTATAAGGTTGTTTATTCTTGTTTTGACTAGCACCTTTTTTAACTGAATTTTTGATGGCAAAAAATATAATTGCTATGATAATAATTTCCATATCTTTTCCCCTTACGATATACTACTATACTTTATCATTAACAGTTCCACGCTCATGACATCTGAAATGCGTCCGTTTTTTACATCCTCTTCCGCCTTTACACAATCCTCCACCGCACGTCTTAACACAGAGCGTTTAAAATGCGCCGCCTGATCCATATATTTTCCTGCAATAAAAGGAGCCACGCCCAATTTCTCACTGATAATACGCTTATCATATCCTTTTTCCCGAAGCATCTTGGTCTGCAACAGCATATTAAACTGTCTGGCAATCAGAAATAAAATACGCATGGGCGGTTCTTTTAATGCCAGCAAATCGTAATAAAGCTTGAATGCCTGCTCCTTCTTGCCTGTCGCCACATAATTAATCATGTCAAAAATGCGGTTGGAGAGACGCTCTGTACAAATAGTCTCCACATCTTCTTTTGTGATTTTACCACGTTTCAAACAATAGCAAATACACTTTTCCAACTCTTTGCGGATATTCTCCATGTCGGTGCCGGTCTTGTACAACAACAGTGCAACTGCCGCGCCTTCAATTTCCATTCCTTCCTTTTTGACAAGTCCTACAATCCAACGGGTCAGTGTATTTTCATCCTGCTCACCAAATTCGCTGATATAGCCTTGATCCTTTGCAGCTTTGAATAATCGATTTCTCTTGTCAACTTCCTTTTCACTGAATACAAAATGTGCAGTCGGAGACATTTCTTTGAGATAATCCGCAAGCACATCACTGCCACCTTTGAAAAGACCGCTGTTTTCAATGACAATGACTCTCCTTTCTGCAAGGAAAGGCATGGTCTCCGCCAAATCCACAATCTGGGGCTGGTTAATGTCCTTCCCTTCAAAACAGGAAAGATTCATGGCATCTCCGCCACCAAGCAAAGCTTCCTTTAATCGGTCCCGATACTGGTTGCGCAGATAATCCTCATTGCCGTATAACAAATATACCTGTTTGAAATTGCCTGTTTTGATATCTTCATTAATCCGTTGCATCTTGATATTCCTGCCAACTTATTGCGTATTTTATCAGGTCTTACACCATTTGTATCAGTATATCACACTTTCTTAAACCACGGAATACAGCGATTTACTTTTTTACAATGCCCTTATTTTCTTCCAAGGTATCTGCATGTATGCTTCTTATACTCATCATAGGCTTCACCAAACATGCTGTGCATATGGGCTTCTTCCTGTAAAATCTGAATATGCAACATCACTGCCGCCCAAATTGATATAATCAATAGCGGAATATTGAAAAATAAAAGACATATGGAAAGATATAACAAATCAAATGCCACAAAGGCAGGATTGCGGCTGATGCTATAAATTCCGCTTGTAACAAGCTCTGTCTTTTCCTCCGGGATGCCGACTCTCCAACTGGTTTTCATGGTAATGGTCGCTGCCGCAAAAATGATAACAGCGCAAGCTCCTATTAGGATACCGACAATGCGAAGTCCTGCTGGTAAATATATCTTTGTCAGGAAAATACTGATAACTTCCACCACAATGGCCAGTATTGTTGCTACTCTCATGATTCTCTCGATTAACAATACTTTAGTTGGTTTATTTCCCTTCCCCATTTGATTGGTCTGAATGGATTGTTTCTTTTGCATCAGGATTTTGCCAATATAAAACGCATAAAAGCAAATTAAGATTAACATTGCGGCTAATTGGAATGTCATGGTTTTTTCTCCTTGTCGTTTGTTATAAGCGTTTGTTTTCTTTTTATATATGAGCATTTGTTCATGTATTTATATACCATTTTCTCTTTACCATGTCAACATCTTTCTATGTTCATCAAAAAAACTCCATTACCCAATTACTATCATTTGATTGGGCAATAGAGTTTCTTTAATAAGCGCTTCTCTCTCTATTCGTACAATTCTCTTCTCAGTTGTTCACAAACCTCTGCCATCTCCTGCAGTTCATCCTCATCCATCATTTCACTCAAATTGTAAGAAGTCGGTGTTGCCGCAAAATCGGTCAGTGCCTGATTCATCAACTCATGTTCTTTTTCTGTAGCTGTAATACAAAGATTACTGTCAGGATCAAATTCATTCTCCAACAATTCGCCCATGTTCACAGTTCCATTTACTCTACACTCCAACAATAACGCCGCAAGATCGGTAATCAGGGAAATCCCATAACAAATCTCTGCCTCAAAGCCATCGACACAAAGGCAAAGTCCTTCAACATGTTGCAAATCATCCTGCGCCTTATCCAATCCAGAATCTGCCAAAATCTCCTTCAAGGAAATCTCCTCTTTTTCTTTTCCCGCAAGATACTCCAATAGTGTCAGACTGTCATCACTACCACCAATATAATCTCCCCAATATTTTTCGATATACATTTTTATTCCTCCTGTTTTCTATCTTTCCTATAGTATAAAATGTAATAGCCTCTCCAAGGTGGCTGTAAAATCTCTATTTACAAGACAGCCCAGTTTTTCGTTCCAATAAATCCAAATACTTCTGTCTACCCCATATGATAAAGTTATAATTACTTGCTTCCCCTTTCTTCTGATCCGGTGCAACAATTGTCACCCCGGTTGGACACAGAAAATACCTAAATTTCTCAATCTCCATTATCGAAGTATATGGAAGTACTGCATACACTGCACCAAGACCACTTATTGCCACCAGTTTCTTATTAGTAAAATAGATATTCACGCTATATGTACCAAACAAATCCATATAACTGCCGACAACCTGCGTTTCTACATGTTCTCCTTCCTCCAGAAGTTCCTGCTTTTCAAGCTGTTTTTCCCAATGTTCAATCATTTCAGACTCCGGTATTGCCATTTTTTGTTCTCCTTTTCTTTCATTAACTCTATGCATTTTTCAACGCTTCAAACACCACATCCATGCCTTCTTTTCCAGGCATATGACCGGAGTTTGGCACTACCCGGCACCGTACATTGGGATTGTCCAGCATATCTACAACCTTCACAATGTCCGTTGTGGATGTGACAATATCCGTATCACCCTGCAAAATGTTATACGGCACTGTGACTGCCTTCAATTCCTCTGTCAAATCTATTTTGAGCAGTTCCGGCCACAGTTTTGTGCTTGTAGCAGTCCCATTGATCATAATAGCTTTAAAATCCTTAAACTTGTAATCCGGGCTCTTAAGTAATCCCTTGATAATCGGACCCAAGGGAGCCTGCTCACCCTTTTTATTGTTATATCCGTCTGTGTGCTTACGAATTGCACCGGATAAAAACTGCATGTCCTTGTCCGTAAAGTTATCCGGGGTAATCGCACGTATTCTCTGCATCTTCTTTTCTGATAATCCCGCCTTTTCCAGACTTGCATAAACCTCCTCATTCAGAAACAGTTTTCTCAACACTTGTCCCCAAACGACAACTGCATCGACACTAACAGTCATCTGTTTGTCCACCGATCTGTCTTCCAACTTCTTTAGCACCCTTAATGCCAGTACACTTCCCCAAGACATACCGAATAAAATCAATTTATTAGCCGGAAATAGTTTCTTCACTTCACAAATCAAATCTGCCGTCATATCAACAAAAGAATCTACCATAAACTCATCCTTTAATTTGTAATCATTAATACCGCTCCCCAATTGGTCCCAATAAACCATGATAAACTCATCCGTAAACTCCGGGAATAATCCTCTGCATCCTACGGAAAATGGTATGGGATTTCCGGGACCGCCATGTAAATTAATGACGATGGGAAGTTCTTTGTTTTTCCCTTCAATCAACACTTTTTGCCGCATACCACCAAGTGTAAATGTATAGATTTGAGAAATTTCATTAGTTGTAGGTATTGGTTTCATGTATATCGTTGACCTTTCTTCATTTCTTTATCGTCAGATATCTTATGATTTTCATGATACCACATCGACAACTACTTCTGCTATATCATCCTTATTCTATTCTCAAAAGATTGTTCATTTCATCTACCATTTTGTTCAAGACAGCAACCTGTTCGGTCATCTCAGCCATGTCGTTTACATTGTTTTCCACCATGCCGTTGATTGCATGGAATTGCTGATTTTCGTTTTTAATACTGTCAGCTATATCCTTATTAATAGCAACCGTATGTTGTATAACCAGAGACTGACTATCACGGGCATTGCTCATAGTGTTAATTGCATTCACAGAAATATTAAGTAGCCCTGTCATATCCTGCATACCCGCAAAAACATGGTTAAAATATTCATTTTGTGTATGTAATTTCCTGGAATTTTCCTCTATGTGTAAGGCTATTTCTTTGACATTATTGCTAACCCTTGAAATAATGGCTTCTACTTCATTTAGAGACTCTTTTGTGCTGTTTGCCAAATTCCCCACCTCTTGAGCAACCACTGCAAAACCTCTTCCGGCTTCTCCGGCACGAGCAGCTTCAATGGATGCATTTAATGCCAGTAAGTTTGTCGAAGCGGATATATCATTGATTAAGCTTAAGGTTACCCCGATTTCCTGCACTGCTTCCAAAAGATTTTGTGTTACATTTACAGTTGTACTCATGGAATTTGAAACTTCCGAATTCATATTTTGTAAACTATTTAAAAGACTTTCATTATCATTTGCTTTATCCAACAAGTCGTTGGATGCTGCTTCCACTTTCTTAATATTGTCATTTACAACCACTTCCCATTGACTCAGCTCATTAAGATTAGACATACTTTTCTCTGTTTTTTCTTCCAGAAGATTACTGCTCTCTAATAACAATTCACTTGTAGCAGATAATTCCTCTGCCGACGCACTTTCATTTTCTGAAATTTGTAACAATGCAGTTCCTGCGGAAGATAAATTTTCAGAAAGTGCCTGTACAGAGTTTAATACTTTTCTGACATGTTCATTATTGCGCTCCATCTCATCTTTTTTCGCATTAATCAGGAAATGACTCATTAAGTATGTCATTAGTATAATGATAGCAAGAGACAATAAAACACATACAATGCGGTCCACAAGATTAACAATAAAATAATCATTTTTCTGCGGCAAGTGTATATCACCCCAGACAAACCACGATGTAACAATCGATGCACCAATTTCCACAGATACTATCGCAACTAATTTCCAATCAAGTAAAAAAACTGTGAACACCACAAAAAAGAAGGCAAATCCCCAAAAGTCTGTAGCAGGTATCATATATACTATAAAATTAAACTGAATGATCATTAAAAGTATGAGATAGATTTTGCTCGCTTTTAACTTCGATTTTAGTACCAGTCCGTCTTTAAATCCTGTTTTTACAAAATAATAACCTATTGCCAAATATATAAGACAGGTAATGTCAAATATAATCAAAGCGCTCCAACTTACCGATGGTAGCCAGCCCATTATTTTTTCAAAGGTATATAGCAATCCCGCACATTGACATGCGCCCGGAACCAACAATAAGACAAGTACATAAACCTTGTTGATATATTCATCTAATGCGGATAAATTTTTTGTATTTTCAGTATCTTTCATATAACATACCTTCCTTTAGTAATTTGTGGATATTATACAATGAAAAGAAATGGATAAACGCAGAAAAGTATTAATTGGTCAAAGCCAACCTTTATTTGGTAATTGATTTTTTTTTAGAAGAAGGTAGAATAAAAATGATGTATTTTTTGGAATGGTAAAGAGAAATGAATGTTGTAAAAAAATATTGGGATTCAGTATATATATACATATTGTTGCTGATTCCTATTTTTTGTATCTGCGCCGGAACGTTTTGGACCGTGTTTAAATTCATGGGACATTATCCGCACTTAAAATGGTTGCCTGTCATTATATTCGACTGTAGTCAGATTATATATCTTTTTATTTCATTGTATTTTATATACAAAACTAAGAAAAATTCTGATTACATATATAAAAATTTAAAGTATGTAAAATTCTTTATGACTATTGTATTGTTTATACAATACAATTTCATATTGCACTTGTTTGCTTCCGAACATGTATGGGAATGTACCTTTTTATTCTTTGCAGGAATCGTTTTTTTCTTCGACACAAAATTTACCATTATCAATCTGCTCTCCTATTATCTTTCTTTGTTGGCAGCGCATCTTCGAAACCCCGAAGCATTTCTGCCAACCGGAACAAGTAATTCCATAGAGATTATAGCTTTTCGGATTACCATTCTGACCTTAACCACCATTTGTATTATTGTAATCGTTTATTTCGCCGAGCATTTTCTGATGCAAGCAAAAGAAACGGACGAAGAGAATCTGCAATTACTGGCAAAACAACTGGATTACTATAAAGATATGGAACTACTGGATACTGAGATTCGCAAATTCAGGCATGATATTAATAATCATTTTCTCTGTATGGAACACTTATTTTCCAGCGGAAAAACAGATGAACTTCGTGACTATTTTGAAGATTTACAAAAAACAAGTTCTCCCCGGCAAAGCATATATTTTTCCGGGAACGAAATCATAGATGCCATATTGCATTATGATGTACCACACCGTTGCAATGAAAATGTAGATGTCAGAATATACGGAAATCTGTCCGAGATAAAAACCGTATCTTCCATGGATCTGTGTACCATATTTTCCAACCTTCTTTCTAATGCGATTAAGTCTGCCAATCAATGCAGTAAAGAAACAAAGTCAGAACTCCTGATCCGTTTTTCATCAGGAGAAAAATATTTTGCCATAGAGATAGCAAATACTTTGCCGGCAGACGGCTTGAGCATCAGGCAGAAAAAAGATAAAAATCATGGCTTTGGTATAAACAAAATAAAAGAAGTTTTGGAAAAATATGATGGAAAAATTGAGAGCATCATAGAAAAAGAAATGGTAACAATAACGGTCTACTTACCTCTTTAATATTGCTGATACAAAGGAGATTTCTATGAAAATTGCTTTATGCGACGATCAAAAAAATATGTTCGAACAACTACATGAATTAATCCAAATTTTTGATACTGAAAACCATATTCAAAATGAGCTTATATATTTTGACAAACCATCCAAATTATATCAATTCATGCAACAAACGACTGTAGATATTATTTTTATGGACTTGGATTTTTGTGATGAATCAGAGGATGGAATTCTGTGGGCAAAAAAAATCAAAAAACAATTTCCCACTACCATCATTATCATACTGACAGCCTATGAAAATCGTTATAAGGAAGGTTTTGAGGCAAGAGTATTTCGCTTTATGACAAAGCCTATCGATAAAAAAGAATTATTTGATTATTTATCTGTCAGCATGGAGGAACTGCAACTAATCGACTCTATCTCCCTAGTGCGAAGAGGAATTCCCCACAATATTTTACTTCGGGATATTTGCTACTTTTCAGCACAGTCGGGAGGAAGTGAACTCTGGACCAAGACAGATGTTTACTGCTGCGAAGAAAGTTTACTTCAATGGGAAAAGCGTATGCCTACAACCTTATTTTTCAGATGCCATAGCAAATACCTTGTGAATTTAAGTCATGTAACCACCTTTGACAAGCAAATATTAATCCTTGACAATGGTGAAAAAATCCCCGTATCAAGAAGACGTTGGAAACCATTTCAGTTAGCATATATGAAATACGACACCAAGGACTATGCCAAATTTTAGGATTTGGTATAGTCCTTTCATTTATTCCTCAATGAACTGTGCTCACGACCATCCCCTCCTCCAATCTCACGCAGACCGCTCCGCTTTCAGCCGTTACAGCCACATGACTACCGGTTTTTTTCAGCCGTTTCAATACTTCATCATGGGGATGCCCGTATATGCTATCCCTTCCGGCTGAAATGAGTGCCACCTCCGGTTTACACTGCGACAAAAATTTCTCTGTAGTGGAATAGCGCGAGCCATGATGTCCCACTTTCAAGATGTTCACATCAGGCACAGAAAAACAAGCCTCCTTTGCCTCTGTCAAATCGCCCATAAACAAAATGCTTATATTAGATGCCGCATAACCATACTCCGACAGTTCACTTTCTCTCAATCCACATTCCATCAACAACACCATAGACTGGTCATTCCCTTCTGCCTCATGGGACATACGAGGATAAAGGCAAGTCCAGGTTGTTTGACCGGCTCTGATGACATCGCCTGCTGCCACATATAATATCCGTATACCGGCAGCTTCAGCCGCCGCGACCAACTCAGCATATTCCTCATCCACGCATGCGAATTTAGTTAGCACAAGACAACTCACATCCACAGATCGACTTTCATCCTTCAACATTTCCAAAACCCCTGATATATGATCTGTATCCGCGTGGGACACAAAGAGATAATCCAAGTGACTGATACCTTGGCTTTGCATATAAGGAATAATCCGATATTTGCCAACGGATACCACATCACTACTACCGCCATCTACCATGATGTTACAACCGGATGCTTCCTGAATAATAAAACAATCACCCTGGCCAATATCCAACATGGTGCAGGTGGTACAAGTCCGAAAACGCAAACATAGGAGTACAATGGCTAAAAGCGGCATAATAAGCATGCTTCCACGAAATGTAAATAAGGTGCTCAAATATGTGCTCTTCTGCTTTTGATACCACCTTCGTATCTTTTCTTCATAGTTTTTTAAAAAAAGCCACCCAAATAACAGGATATAATAGCATATAATCTGCCATATGGCCGGTTGTCCCAAAGTCAACCGGCTCCCCGGCAAACTTCTCACAACAAGGCACAGTTGTTCATATAGCCACAAAATCAGATAACAAGGCAACAATAAAATTCTTGCTAAAAAAGGAAACACGCAACCCACAATTCCGCCCACGACACCTGCTGCCATGACTACACCCATAAGCGGCACCACAATCAAGTTTAACAAAATGGAATAAGGTGAAAATGTAAAGAAAAAATACAATTGAATCGGAAGTGTAAATAAGATAACATTTCGATTGGTGTATAGAGATACAACCATCTTATGTAAGTATTTCTGAAATCTTTGGTACAGTTTTTCCTTAATAGACTTGGCAATAATCATGTGGAGACTTTTATCACGCTTATCACAAAAAGGCGGTACCAGAGCAATCCCCATCACTGCTCCAAAGGATAGCAGAAAGCCGCTATGATAAATATAACGGGGATTTATCACCAGAAGTACAACCGCCGACACTGCCATGGCAGTTATCATATCGTAGGTCCTGCCAATGACTCCTGCGATTAGAAACAAGGAAAACATAATGACACTGCGGATGGTCGACGCACTTGAACCCGTCATCACACCAAAACTGATAACCAGTAGCATAGCTAATACAGAACACAGCCATCCCGGCAACCGCAATCGCTTTAACAATGCAAAAAAACTCTTGCCAAGAAAGGTAATGTGCAACGCAGAAATTGCAAGAATATGACTAATGCCGTTTTGCTGATACAGGCTTTTGATATCCGGGTCCATATCCGTCTTTTCACCCAACACCATGGCTTTCATAATCCCGGCATAGGTTTCCGGCAAACCCACATCATAGACTGCTTCCACCTTCCTCTTGATGGCATATAAGCCCTGTCTGTACGGAGAAACTGTTTGCTCCGACACAGTGCCACTACAACCACTCATAGCAAAATCATAGCCCATGATACCATAGTATTCTTTTGCATCAAATTGCCCCGAATTGGTGGCGTTCTCAAAGAGACGCACCGTCCCTTCTGCTCTTATCACATTACCGATTTTTAAAGTGGAAGCAAACGAATTTTCCGGGAAATAGCAGATAATATTTCCCATATCCGAACTGATGTAAACAACAGATCTATCCTGTTTGATTTGAATTTGTAATACCGTTCCGCAGACTGTAAGCCGACTTCCATCGTCAGGAACAATCGCATCACTTGAAAAAGAAGGCGGAAACAGCCAGGATAGAGCCATTACCGCCACCACATAACACATACATATTACACACAGTGGTCTACGCATAAAACTCCTTACTGTGCATTTTCCATAATCTCCAGATTTCGCTCCAGTGTCTGTGATAAAGACACCTTTTCCATGTACATAATATTCGAATTACCATCCACGGATATTTGTACTTTATTTACCGTCGGAAGCTCAACTAATGAATTGACAATGGAATAAACCGTCACTTCCGGAGAAACATTCTCTTTTTTCTCCAAAAATCCTTTACTCAAATTCACATAGCAAACTCCGTCACGGGTTGTTACACTGACAATTTGTGTGGAAGAAGAAATCGTGCCATATCCCCCTTCGGCACTATCGCCACCTTCCGGTCCGGCGATCAACGCTTCTACCACCAGTTTATCGATGGAAATATTACTGTTATAAACCTGCTCCACCGTATGGGCTTGCAGCTTTGTTCCGCTTTCATCCGCATAATACAAAATCAGACTTGCTTTTTCATAGGCATTAATCTCATTGCCTGCATTGTCTACAAACTGTTCCGCAGTCATATATCCGACCAACACACCGCTACTGTTTACCAGAGGTTGTCCGGCCACGTTAAATGCCACATAATCAACTCCGTCCACCTGACACAAGGTCCTGACAATGGCTGCACGGGAAAGCACCTCTCCTGTAGGTGTCATACCACTATAAGATGCTCCGAAATTTAAAACCAGCTGACCATCTCCATAAGAGTATGCCTCCAACTCCACCCCCTCGGGAATGGCGCTGCGGTAAGCCGCATCTTCAGGCGGAGACTGCAAAGCCTGAAATAGATTTTGCAAAATCACCTTAGTATCCGCACTCTCGATAGACAACTCTTCATACATAACTCTATTTTCATTTTTATCTACATAATATACATGATATTCACCCGGCGTTTTTTCTTCACTGCTACTGCAACCTACCAGAAAAACAACACAAAGGCAAATCATAAAACACTTTATTTTATTCATACAAATCCTTCACTTCTATTTGGACACATACGTCAACGGAATCTTAATAAAAAACGCAGTTCCTTTTCCTTCTTCACTCTCCACGCCAACGGCACCCCTGTGCATCAGGATAGCATTCCTTGCAATGGAAAGCCCCAGACCGGTTCCTCCGATTTTGCGTGAATGGGATTTATCTACACGGTAGAAACGCTCAAATATATGCTCTTTGGACTCTTCCGGGATACCGATACCGTTGTCTTCCACCACAATGGTGAAAAACTGGTGATCTGCATCCAAAGTCACCTTTACATATCCATGCTCTTCGTTATATTTAATGGCATTTTCGACCAGATTGGAGATGGACAATGTCAATTTCACCTCATCCACTTCTGCAACGACTTCACGCACACTTTCATAAATAACGTCAATATCTTTTTGTTCAGCAATGGGACGCAACCTTTTCAAAATCAACTCAATCAACTCATTAATGTTGACTGACTCTATATTCATATCCGCCGCTGTCTTATCCATCTTTACCAAGGATAACAAATCGTTGATAATCTTATTTTCACGCTCGATCTCATCCGCAATATCCGTCATGAACTCTTTGTACAATTCCACCGGCACATCCTCTTGAGCAATCAACGAATCCGCCAACACCTTCATAGATGTAATGGGTGTCTTCAACTCATGTGACACATTGGATACAAATTCCTGTCTGGACTTATCCAAGGTGCGCATACGCTTCAAAATCTCATTAAAAGCCGAGATAATATGCTCGGTCTCATCATAATCGGACACTTCCAACGCTTCCGTCTCCAAGCCGTCGCGTACCGCACGGATAGAGGATGTAACCTTCTCAAATGGCTTTACCAATACCATGGCTGCCAACCATGAAAGCACGACCACGAAAATCATTAGTAATATCTGAAGAATGTAAGCTTTACCATCCAAAATCTCGATATTGGTAGTGATACTGTCTGTAGATGCACTGTTTAATAAAACACCAACAATCTGGGTCTTTGGCTCATCCTGCCCGGTACCTGCTATCACCTCGATGGCTTCCTCCGGTCCTGCTCCTTCCGCACTCTCAACCGAAATGGTAATGGGCGTTGTCATCTCAATAAATTGATTTTCCGAGTCGTAATTACTGGTGCTCTCGCCTTTAAAACACCGGATAACTTCTTCAGAAATAATGGTTTTCCCTTCACTGATACCATATGTATCTTTTACAACCGTAAAGTTTTGGTCAATAACCAACACCCTACCGTCATATAGGTTGGATAGCTGTAACAACTCAGCATTGATGGTCTCGGAGGATGTATCCTGAAGATAATTATTAGTGGCCAAATGATTGGCCAAAATCATCGTCTGATTCTCCAGTTCCTGAATACGCAAGGAAACTGCACGGTCCTCATAATTATTCAAAACACCGTAACGCATCAACACCATGGGTATATAGCTGACAATAACCACTACAATAAAAATACGAAAACGTAAACTCTTTACAAAACGCAGACGGGACCATATTTTTTTTACAAAAGAAAGAATATCTGCTCTCACAAAAACACCTTTATCTATTTAAAATAATATCCCACACCCCATTTGGTATGCACATATCTGGGTTCACTGGGATTCTTTTCAATTTTTTCACGCAGACGACGAATGTGCACATCTACAGTACGTACGTCACCGGGATAATCCGCCCCCCACACAAGAGTTAACAATTTTTCCCTGCTGTACACTTTATTGGGATTCAAAACCAATAGCTCCAAGACATCAAACTCTTTTGCCGTCAAATTAATTTCTTTATCCTCAATAAAAACTCTTCTTCCATCACGGTCAATGCTCATATCACCGCTTTTAATGACCGCATCATTGGCAGGTTTTGCCGCCTCTTTGGCAGTGGTTCTACGCATAATTGCTTTAATACGCGCTTTAACCTCTAAAATATTAAAGGGCTTAGTGATATAATCATCTGCACCATATTCCAGACCCAAAATTTTATCCATATCGTCGCCTTTAGCCGTTAACATGACAATCGGTACATCCGAAAATTCACGAATCTGCTGGCATACTTCAAAACCTGTCAATCCGGGAAGCATGACATCTAAAAGGATGATATCAAAAGTTTCATTCTTAGCAATTTCTAATGCCTCCTCGCCGTCATATGCACAAGTCACTTCCATACCGTCCTGCTCCAAACTGAAACGGATTCCTTTCACAATCAATTTTTCATCATCAACGACTAAAACTCTCTTACCCATGTTTCTCTCCATTCACATTTCTTTTACTTTACATCTATCGTATCTTAATCAATGCTTTGATTTTTTCATATGTTGCGCTTTTGATACCGGATACGTTTTGAACCGCTTCCACGCTTTCAAAGGCTCCATTGGCTTCCCGATAGGCTATGATAGCCTGCGCTCTGGTTAGTCCAATACCGGGAAGGGTGCACAGTTCTGCCTGGCTTGCCGTATTAATATTAATTCGTCCGTCATTTTCCGTTTCTGACGCACTGTCTGCAAATTCATATTCCCACTCTGCCTCTATGGGGATATACAGTTTCTGTCCATCGGTCAAAAACTCCGCCTGATTTACAGCTTTGATACAGGCTTCCTCTGTCGTCCCTCCTGCAAGCTCTAAGGCTTCAAATACGCGGGCACCATCATTTAGCCGATATACACCGGGATATCTTACCGCTCCGCATACATCTACATAAATGAGTGTAGATTGGGATGCGCCGCTGTCTGTGTCATATGTAATGTCTGTACCTTCCTCATCGTGGGTCACATCTGCCACGTCGGCTGTATCCACTGCCACTACATACTCTTCCGTTTTACTACACCCAAACAAGCCGGACAACCCTATCATAACCCATAAAAAACAGATTATATATGCTTTCCGACCAAATTTGGTTTGATATTGAAACTTATTTTTCATCATACAACCTCCTATAAACAGAAGGTCCTTCTATGCTGATGTACTTCCTATTCTATGCCAAAAAAAACCAGTTTACAAGTGATTTTTTACTTCCATTTAAAAACTACAATTCCCGCAATAGCTACAAGCATTCCCACGGCCTTCCGCCACGAAAAATCCGCCTTTTGAACACCCCATATTCCCATCAATTCTATGACATAGGACACAATCAACTGGGCAATAACAATAAACATGGCTGATTTTGCAGGTCCCAAGATCTCTATGCTCTTGATCACCGTAAGGGTAATAAAAGCACCTATAACGCCACCCAACAACATATACTTGGGTTCTACCTTAAAAACATTGGCGAAACTGCTGCGATCCGTAAACAGCCATGCAGCAATGCAAACCAAAAATGCAGTCAACTGGACAAATGCATTGGCGCTCCACACCGAAGAACTTTTTGTTACACCGGTATTAAAGACTCCCTGTATACTCATCAACGCACCGGATAATATCGCAATAAAAAAACCAAGCATGGCAATCCCTCCAAATTTTACTTGGAATTATTTTAACCATACTCGGTTTCCTTTATTCTAATAAATGCCATTTCCGGACACTTGTCCGCGGATTTTGGTATCCAATTCCGATAAAATCGTATTGACATCTGCACCGGTCCATATCTTGGAAAATGCCACTTCCAGCTGCACCCAGAAGTTGGATGTCATCATCATCTTGGGCATGGGAATGGATGTAGCATACTCTTCCAATGCCGCATAAACAGCCGGATTGTTATAGGTCAATGTTGTCTTTGCCGGAATCTTATCCGTCAATGTATAGAAATCTGTTTCCTGATTGGTAATCAGATAGTTTGCAAAGTCGTTTGCCTCTTCCCCTTTTTCACTAAAACCGTTAATCACTACTGCGTTAGTCACAGAAAGACTTCTGGATGTTAAAACATCACTTACCTGAGGAATTGGCGCCATAGCATATTCGTATTGGAAAGCACCGGTCTGTTTCGCCGATTCCAACTTTGCAATGGCATCCGTTGTTGCTACTGTGAACACAATTTTACCATCAATAAATTCCTGTAAAACCGAATCATAGGTCACCGCCTTAGTATCGATAGAGAAGAACTGGTTTAACTGCTGATACAAGGTCATGCATTCCACAGATTTCTGATTATAAATATCAATCTGTGCCATGTCGTCTCCGTCTTCACCACCAACGGTAATACTATCCCCTACAATAAAGTAATTATAAAAAATATCCGATACATCCCATTTAAATACGGCCTCTACCGTTTCAGGCGCCTCGTAGCTTTCCGCAAAAGTCAAAATACCGGGCATAGTCGTCGGCACGAGTTGTGCCTTCTTTGCCAAAATCTGCTCTTCGGTAATAGAACTTGCAACATCTGTATTTTCCGCTGCATCAGCCGATGCAATAGCATCCAGTTCTTCACTGCTCTCTGCACCTTCCACTGCTGCCATGGCCGCTTCACCCTCGGCTGCATTCAGCTCGGCTTCTATGGTTTTAACCGCCATATCCCTTAAATAAGTATCATTATACAAAAAGACAGAAGTCTCAAAATACAATGGATAGCCAAGTACTTTATCCTGATATGTCACTGCATGAAGTGCCGCATCCGAATACATGGCATTATTCACAATGCCCTCGGGATCGGATATCTCAGCCGCCAGACCGGATAAATAAGCCTTTTCCAAAGCATCATTGGAAATGACATACAAATCCGGTGCACCCTCTCCCGTAATCTGGGCTTCATTAATCTGTTCCAGATACTGAAGGCCGGACACCAGGACCGGTGTCACACGCACGCCGGTTTCTTCATAATACTGAAGTGCCGCTCTCGCCATATAATCACCGATTGCTTCATCCGTATACCACAATATGACCGACTCATCTTCACCAAACAAGCCGGTATCTACTGTCTCATCACTACGCAGATATCCAACTAATGCTGTGGTTACCGTCATTATGATTATTAAAAGAATGGAATAAATCTTTTTTGTCATCGTTGTTTTCCTTTACAAAACCGCTTTGGTTCTTACAGACATTTCTTTAAAATCACCAACATATCATCCACATCTTTTTCCGTAATAATAAGCGGTGGCACAAAACGGATAATATTGGTGCCTGCATTGATTAAGATCAAGCCTTCTTCCAATGCTTTTTTGATGATGTCGCCAACCGGAGTGTTAAATACCAGTCCCTGCATCAGACCTACACCGCGGCGCGTGTCAATACAGTCATACTCTGCTGCCAGTTCATCCAGTTTTGCTTCCAAATAAGCAGATACCTTATTTACATGCTCCAAAATATGTTCTTTCTCAAAAATATCCAGCACTTTATCAATAGCTGCACAAGCTAACGGATTACCACCATAAGTCGTGCCATGATCTCCCGGTACCAGGGATGCACTTCCCACTTTCTCAGTCATTAAAAATGCACCTACCGGAACACCGCAACCAAGTGCCTTGGCTGTGGTCATGATATCAGGCTTCACCCCATACTTTTGCCAAGCATACATATAACCGGTTCTACCCATACCACACTGGATTTCATCCAAGATTAACAAAATATCATTTTCATCGCAAAGGGCTCTTACCCCTTCCATAAACTCTTTGGTTGCCGGATAAATACCACCTTCACCCTGTACGGTTTCAAATAAAATGGCACAGGTTTTATCCGTAATCTGGGCTTTTACGCTTTCCAAATCATTGAGTTGTGCCCATTTGATATGCCCAATCATAGGTTCAAAAGCCTCTCTGTAATGAGGATTTCCTGTTACCGAAAGAGCTCCCATGGTACGTCCGTGGAAAGAATGATTCATGGCAATAATTTCATGATCTGTTTTTCCATCTTTATTGAAAGCATATTTTCTTGCCGCTTTGATGGCACCTTCAATTGCCTCTGCACCGGAATTGGTGAAAAACACACGATCCATACCGGATGCCTTAGTTAATTTCTTTGCTGCTTCGATAGCCGGCATATTGTAATAATAGTTGGATGTATGAATCAGCTTATCTACCTGATTCTTCAATGCATCATTGTATTCTTTGTTGCCGTAGCCCAAAGCAAATACCGCGATACCGGCACAGAAATCTAAATACTCTTTTCCGTCAATATCATATAAATGGACACCCTGCCCTTTATCAAGTACCACCTGATAACGATTGTAGGTATGTAAAAGGGCTTTCTCAGCCTCATCAATATATGCTTGCATCTGTTCACTCATAATCTTTTCCTCTATTCCCGGCTCATGCCTATGGCATAAACCGATTAATCTTCATGCTCCGGACAGAATTTATCTCTTCGGATACCTTTTGCCCAATTATCATCATCGGAAATAATCGCAGTACCAATACCATGTTTGGTAAAGATCTCCAATAATAGGCAATGGGGTACACGGCCATCCAAAATATGGACACGACCAACGCCACTCTTAATAGCATCGGTACAGTTATTTAACTTAGGAAGCATACCACCGCCAATCATACCGCTGTTAATCAATGCATCTGCATCGGATGCGGTCATTCTGGAAATGAAACTGCTCTTATCATTAAAGTCACGGTACAAGCCTTCCACGTCGGTCAGGAACACCAATTTATCCGCACCTACGGCTTTGGCAATGGCACAAGCCGCATCATCCGCGTTGATATTGTAAGTCTCAAAGTTATCATCCAAACCAATAGGTGCCACGATAGGGAGGAAATCATTCTCCAACATATCGTAGAGAATCTTGGCATCTACTTCTTTGACATCTCCTACATATCCGATATCCTGTCCGGCAGAATATTTTTTATCTACTTTTAATAAGCCACCGTCTTTACCGCTGATACCAATGGCTTTTACACCCAATTCCTCTACCATAGTCACAAGTTGCTTATTGACTCTGCCAAGAACCATTTCCGCAATTTCCATAGTCTCTGCATCAGTCACACGCAGACCATTAATAAACTCTGCTTCTTTGCCAACCTTTCCAACCCATGTACTGATAGCTTTTCCGCCACCATGTACAATAATAGGCTTAAAGCCAACCAGCTTTAATAAGGTAACGTCCTTAATCACATTTCTCTGCAACTCTTCATTGCTCATGGCACTTCCACCATATTTCACTACAATAATCTTACGATTGAATCGCTGTATGTAAGGAAGGGCTTCAATTAAGACCTCTGCTTTCTTTAAAATCTCATCCATTTCTCTTTTTTCCATGATTATTATCCTCTTTTCCTTTTATCTGTTAAATGCCTCAATATTTTCATTGTTTAAAGTGAAATCATAATAATTTAAGTCTTCTCTTTTGGTCCAACCGATTTCCTTCCAGAAAGCATTGCCGACATCATTTTGGGTAAATGCAATTAATGACACTTTATTGATTTTCTCTTTGCGCAAGGCTTCCATGGCAAACACTACCATACTCTTGCCAATGCCTTTTAGCCGATAGTCGGGATCTACGCATACGTGATACATACAACCTCTGCGGCCGTCATGTCCGCATAGAATGGCACCTACAATCCTGCCATCTGCCTCCGCAACTACACTGATTCCGGGATTTCTCTGTAAAAAACGTTCCACACCCTCTTTGGAATCATCAATGCTTCGAATGGAAAAGCCTTTTATTTTCATCCATAAGTCATGGACGTTTTCATAATCTTCCAATGTCATTGCACGAATTGTCATCGTTTTCTCTCCTACATCTGATGTCTGACAATCAGATATTCGTTGTCCAACTGATAATAAGGACATTCATTATAATTGCCACTTAAAAAACGGCTCATTTCATCTTCGTCTAAGTTGCAATCGCAACAGTAGCACTCGTAATCTTCATCATATACATAATTAACACATGTGTCACACATATCAGCCATAACTAACTTCCATCCCGACCATATACTTTATTTTTAAGGAAACATCGGCACTAAATCCAATCCTTCATCCTCTGCCAGTCCAAACAACAGGTTCATATTTTGTACTGCCTGTCCTGCTGCACCTTTTACCAGGTTATCGATGGCACCCATCATAATGATGCGGTCTGTACGTTCATCAATCACAAAGTTGATGTCTACATAATTGCTGCCTTCCACCCATTTAGTCTCAGGAAGTACGCCTTTATCCAAGACACGTACAAATTTCTCATCCGCATAATATTTATCATACACAGCTTTGATTTCTTCATATGTAGGAAGACTGCCGTCAGCTTTTCTCTTAAGCTTTGCATACTCGGTAGCAAGGATACCACGGTTCATGGGCACCAGGTGAGGGGTAAAATTGATTGTAATTTCCTCTCCTGCCGCATAGCCCAGTTGCTCCTCAATCTCGGGGGTATGACGATGGGATGCCACACCATATGCTTTGATATTTTCATTTACTTCGCAATAAAGGTTATTGACTTTGGCACCTCTTCCTGCTCCGGAAGTACCGGATTTGGCATCTACGATCAAGGTAGAAAGATCAATGAGACCTTCTTTTACCAATGGATATGCTGTTAAAATAGAACATGTGGTATAACAGCCGGGATTAGCAACCAGACGTGCTTTTTTTACATCCTCGCGGTTGATTTCACATAGACCGTAAACAGCTTCCTCTATGTACTGAGGAGACTTATGCTCAATGCCGTACCACTTTTCATAAACCGATACATCTTTGATACGGAAGTCTGCACTTAAATCCACGATTTTGACTTTGCTTAAGATATCATCATTCACCAAGGAAGCACACAGCCCCTGAGGTGTTGCGGTAAAAATCACATCCACCTGCTTTGCCAGTTCCTCCATGTTATCATCCATACATTTGTCATCTACAATCTGAAACATATTGCCATATACGGAAGAATATTTCTGATCTATATAACTTCTGGAACCGTACCAAACAATCTGCGCTTCTTTATGCTGAGTTAAAAGTCTCACCAATTCACCGCCTGCATAGCCTGTTGCTCCAATAATTCCTACTTTAATCATACTGTTTCGTCCTTTCATCTGTCTAAATGACATACACTCTATATCATACTTGAAATACGCCATAAATTCAAGTTTTTCGCATTTTCTGCATGTGTTTTGCATAATTATACGTTTGTTATGCATATTATGCAAGTATTTTTTATTTTATGCATATTTTTCTTGAATATTCATATTTTTATGCACTATTTTGGTATTGCATTATTTAAAATAATGATGTATATTAGTTGCAGAGCGCAAAAAAACCAAATTTATACATTTTATTTTATGGAGGCATTTACAATGAAAGAAAAAGTTATTTTAGCTTACTCCGGCGGATTGGATACAACTGCTATCATTCCCTGGTTAAAAGAAAACTATGATTATGACGTTATCTGCGTATGCGTAGACTGTGGTCAGGAAAGCGAATTGGATGGTCTTGACGAAAGAGCCAAAGCATCCGGTGCTGAAAAATTGTACATCGAAGATATCACAGATATCTTCTGCGACGAATATATTGTTCCCTGCGTACAGGCACACGCTGTATACGAAAACAAATACTTACTGGGTACATCCATGGCCCGTCCCGCAATCGCTAAGAGATTGGTTGAAATCGCACGTAAAGAAGGCGCTACTGCTATCTGCCACGGTGCTACCGGAAAAGGTAATGACCAGATCCGTTTCGAGCTTGGTATCAAAGCACTGGCTCCCGATCTGAAAATCATCGCTGCATGGAGAGATCCCAAATGGACTATGAACTCCCGTGAAGAAGAGATCGAATACTGCCGCGCACACGGCATCGACCTTCCCTTCTCCGCTGACAACTCCTACAGCCGTGACCGTAACTTATGGCACATCAGCCACGAAGGTCTCGAATTGGAAGAGCCCGGCAACGAGCCCAACTTTGATCATTTATTAGTACTCGGTACTACACCTGAAAAAGCACCTGATGAAGGTGAATATGTTACTATGACATTCAAAAAAGGTGTTCCCACATCTGTAAATGGTAAAGAAATGAAAGTTTCTGATATCATCAGAGAATTAAACCGTCTTGGCGGAAAACATGGTATCGGTATTGTAGATATCGTAGAAAACCGTGTAGTTGGTATGAAATCCCGTGGTGTATACGAGACTCCCGGCGGAACTATCCTTTATGAAGCTCATCAGCAGTTAGAAGAGTTAATCTTAGACCGCGAAACAACAACTGTAAAAATGGATATGGGCAATAAATTCGCTCAAATCGTATATGAAGGAAAATGGTTTACACCCCTTCGTGAAGCAGTTCAGGCTTTCATCGAGTCCACACAGGAAAATGTAACAGGCGAAGTTAAGTTCAAATTGTACAAAGGCAACATCATCAAAGCCGGTACAACAAGTCCTTACTCCTTGTACAACGAAAGCATCGCTTCCTTTACAACCGGTGACTTATATGATCACCATGATGCAGAAGGTTTCATCAACCTGTTTGGTCTTGCAAGCAAGGTTCGTGCTATGAAACAGCAGGAAATTGAAGGTAAATAATCCATAAAATGTATTCATAAAATTATGAAAGACCGTCATATGACTATGGCGGTCTTTTTATTTTTGTGTTATCTTTATTTTAGTCGGAATTGTACCGGCTGTTTACATTTTTTATCAAAGAGGATTTCTATATGGACGTAATGCTTACACTGATTATTTATATATCTGCCATTAATCTGGTGGGATTTGCTATTATGGGTATTGATAAGTTTCTGGCAAAGAAAAAAGCCTATCGTATACCGGAAGCGACTTTATTTACTTTTGCCCTGTTTGGTGGAAGTCTGGGCACAACCCTTGCTATGTTTCTGTTCCGTCACAAGACCAGACATTGGTACTTTCTGTATGGAATGCCCGTGATTTTACTTATTCAGGTGGCAATCATTGTCCTTCTGTCACAGTCATCCATTGAATTCTTGTTTTTATAAAACGCGATATTGGGGGAAATCAATATGTACATCGCTGTTATTGCAGATAATATTGCAGATCGCAAACAATTGGAACGATTACTGGGGCGCGCCAACGATGCCCTGTGTGCTGAGACAGGCACACTTTATATTGATGCTTATGGCGATGCCGAAAGCCTGATGCGTACTCCCATGAAGTATGAATTATTTTTTGTGGACATCACTCTGACCGAAGATCATGGAAAAAACGTAGTAGAACAGCTCCGTTCCGTGGGCGCACCCGGTCAGATTACCATATGCCAGCCGGAAGAGACTCCCTTTTCCTATCAAAACATCATTGACGGCCTGCTTTCCATACGCAAACCAATTCTGGTGGCACCACTTCATCAGATGATTCGCGATGTGCATAAAGCTCATTTACAGGCTACCATTCCTACCGTGGAGCTCCGTAGCGATACCGAGACTTATTATATTCCCACAGATAACATCATTTATGCCCAATGTAAAAACCATGTGATTACCGTCTATACTACGGATGGAAATACCATCTCTCTTTTGGGTGATATTGAGGATTTTTACCGTTGGGTCAGCAATTATTCCGAGTTTTTCCATGCAAAAAAGGACACGATTTTAAACAAAAACCACGTCCTTTCTTCTACCAAGCGCGAATATAAATTATCAAACGGAGAGATGATCTCACTTTCACTCTTAGATTTACTCACTAAATAATCTACATATTCAGCACATCTGTATTTTGCTTACTATACTGCAATTATGACACCGCCGTCATTTGCGTATAAGCTACTGATTCCTGCCGTATCTAAAATGCCGATAGATGAGAACAATCCTGATTTCTCCAAGATTTCTCTGACATACTCGGCCCTTTCCAAGGCATTGCAATGAGAAATCATCAAAGGTTTTCCCGGTGTAGTTGCCTTTTCCTTAATCACAGTCTGCGCCAATTTATTTAAAGCCTTTCTGATGCCAATGGTCTGACTAAGTTGAATAATGACACCCTCGTCAGTTGCTCCCATAATCGGTTTAATATTTAAGGTAGATGCCACAAAAGCTTTTACAGCAGATAATCTGCCGTTTTTACGCAAGGTCTCCAAATTATCCAACACAAAATACGTATGGACAGAAAGCTTGTACTCCTCACCCTTTTCAACAATTTCTTCAAAACTCATACCGGCTTCAGCCATCTCATGAATTTTTAATCCGATTAAGGTCTCACCGATGGATGCAGAACATGAATCGAAGATATGGATTTTGGCATCCGGATGATCTTCCATATACATGTCTACCGCTGTCTTAGCACTATTATAACTACCGCTCAAGTTGCCTGATAAAGTCACGATATAAACCTCATCACACCCTTCAAACATCTTAATATATTGATGTGGTGCGGGACATGCCGACTTTGCACAACCATCATACTCCGCAATCCGCTTTAAAAACGCCTTCTGATCAAAGGTGTCATCATCCATCTGCATCCATTCTCCCACTTGGAGCTGCAATGCCACATGGTCAAAAACCGGATTATTTTTCATCTCTTCAGTAAATTCACCGCAACTATCAATTAAAATCTTATACATAATCTCGTCTCCAATATTTTACGATGTAGTTTTAATTACTACTTATAATAGCACACAAAATTGTGTTTGAAAACACCTTTATTCTATTTTTATTTTCATCCCATGATTATGTAGCAACAAAACAGGAAATGTGCTAGACTTGTAATAGATCCGCCATCCGGCAAAGATTTTATGCAACCCAAAGATCGTTTATAAGGAAATTTTATGATTGCACTGGAAATTAAGAATATAAAAGAATTTATGAATCATTTGTTGGGCAGTGAGGCTTTTGACAGTTTTTATCTGGAAGAAGCATCCATCACCACCTACAATACTTTTATCATCGATGGTCACACGGTTGATGCCTTCTACGAAGGCACCGATGCTTCCGGCAACACCATGGAAAAACCGGCACCGTTTTCCTCTTGGAAACAAATGCGCCCCATCTGCTTTTCTTTGATCAAAGGAAACCGCTCACCTGTGGCTTTTAAATTCATCTTACATGCAGGTGAACGCTATCTGGAACGTTTAAAAAGCAATCCCGATGCTATAGTTAATGCCTCTCATATCAAAGCATTAGCCGTAAATATCCGCTTTGAAGGAAATACCTTAAAATGCATTACCGGCACTTCTTATGATACCTTTATCATGGATAAAACCATTGATAATATCTGGGATGGAGATTTTGTATCGTCATTAACTGCTATGGGAATTAAATTTGAATTACTGTAAAATGAAAACTCTACGAAAAATAGGATAAATATAGATATCTCGGGAGCCGCCGCTCTCGCTCATGCGCGACGTAACGGTACATAAGATTGCAAAACACGCAATCTAAGTACCGACGTCTCACAAAGGCACCCTTCGATATTCTTATTTATCCTATTTCTCGTAGAGTTTTTATATTCATCACTTACGTATCTTAGGTTTTGCTACCAAAGATACCAAATATGCAAAGATGAGGGCTGCACTGCAGCCTGCGGCTCCGGCTTTGAAACCGCCGGTAAACAGTCCGATAATCCCTTGCTTATCGATAGCTTCTTTGACTCCCTTCATCAAGACATGTCCAAAGCCAAGAAGCGGCACGGTAGCTCCGGCTCCTGCAACGTCCGCAAAGGGTTCAAATATTCCAAAAAAGCTTAAGATAACGCCCAGACAGACAAGTAAAACCATAATTCTGCCAGGAAGAAGCTTTGTTTTTTCCATTAAAATCTGCACAACAGCGCAAATCAATCCGCCAATTAAAAATGCCTTTAAATAAATCATGCCAAACACCTTTCATACTATGATTGTTTTCTTAGTATATCCGGTATTTGGCATTTTTACACGCTATTTCAAATAAGCAATCACTTCTACCTCGCAAAGTACATTCTTAGGAAGTGTTTTCACAGCTACACAGCTTCTTGCAGGCGGTGTATCGGTGAAATATTTTGCATATACTTCATTAAAAGCGGCAAAGTCGTTCATATCTGCTAAGAAACAACCGGTCTTCACCACATTTTCATAAGAAACTCCGGCTTCTTTTAATAATTCGCCGATATTTTTCATTACCTGTTCAGCCTGAACTGCAATATCGCCACCTGTCAATTCTCCGGTCTCGGGAATAATAGGGATCTGTCCCGATGCAAATAAGAAATCTCCTGCGATGATTCCCTGGGAATACGGTCCGATTGCCGCAGGTGCTTTGTCTGTACTAATCTTTTTTAACATAATAAATTCCTCCATATATTTGTATTAATCTTCCAAGAAATTGACAGTCACATAATAACCTCTGTCATTTTCCTGTATATCAACCACGGTTCCTTCCTTGGCCATTAATCGTTCTCGGAACGGAATATTCCCTGACATGGCTAAGGACGGATCAATGGTGTAATAATAGCTACTGGGTAATATACCTTCTGTTACGGTCACTTTGTCACCCACTTGAAGCAGGCCTTCCCGTTCCATCTTAAACTCCATTTCCCGCATATTCTGTCACTTCTTTCTCAATTGCTTTTGTTGCTACATCTTTGGCTGCCTTGGCTTCTTCCTGTGCTTTTCTTTCACGTTCTTCAATGATGCGGGGCAATTCTTCCTTTTCCAACAGATTGGTAAATATCTCTACAATATTGGGATCGAACTGGGTTCCTGCACATCTGCGAAGCTCTGCGATGGCATCCTCTTCCGGCATCGCCTGATGATAAGGACGGTTATGTACCATAACGTCATGGGAATCCACTGCCGAAATAATACGGGCAAGCAATGGAATCTCCTCTCCCTTCAAGCGGTTGGGATAACCGGTACCATCCCATTTTTCATGATGGGACAAAATACAATCGGCGATATCTCCAAGCTCCGGTGATGATTTGGCTATACGATAACCTTTTACGGTATGCTGCTGCATAATCTTAAACTCTTCATCATTGAGTTTGCCTTTTTTCACAAGTACATGATGAGGAATCGCCACCTTACCGATATCATGCAATACAGCAAGGAGCTCCAATTTACCGATATCCGAATCGGAAAGATTCATGGCGTGACCCAAGCGAGCAGCCATTTCACGGGTTCTTTCCACGTGTTCTTCCGTCTCATAATCACTTTCACTCAAGGTCTGTCGCAAGGAATCCACCAAGGAACTGCTGGCAGAATTGTCCCGCAACATCTTTTTATTTTGCATACTGGTACGTGCATCCGAGAGCACACGCTCCATGGTGACATCCGCACGTTCCTTGATAGCAATACCATACTCAATCTGGACAGGATTTACCCTATCAAAAAAAGCTTCCACATCTTTTTTGATTTCTTCAAAAATAGCCGCCACATCCTCATGGGTCTTACCTTCCAGCACGGCTACAAGGTCTCCGTTATCCATCTTGGCTGCAAAAGTCTCTTCTCCCACATGAAGACGCAAACTATTGGCAAGTTGGCGCATAACAAAGTCTCCATAGGGTGTGCCGTACCGCTCGTTAATATTACGCATACCGTTTACATTGCAGACACCCATAGCCACCGGCCAATATCGGCTGTCATTCCACTGAGGAACCTGATTTAAGTAGCTTTCTTTATTATAAAGTCCTGTCAATCCATCATATAAGGTAGACTGCTCCAACTCGAAATAGGTTTTTCTCATATCGGTGATATCATTGAATACGAAAATTTTGCCCATTCCGCGACCTTTATCATCCTTCATGCAACGGAATTTACACTGGAAAATCCGACTTTCTCCGGCAATCTTGGTACTCCACTCAAACTCTTGATCTCTATCAGCATTACGGAAGCCACCAAATTCACCTTCCCGCACAAAATCTTCTACCGTCATGCCAACCGCAAAACGTACGTGGGGCATAACCTTCAAAATATCAATACTGTAATCCGCCAAATGTCCTTCATAGTCGAAGAGTACAACCGGTTCACTTAAATAACTTAAAATCATTTTACGGGTAATATTTAAGGTAACGGTAGGCAAATAATGGAAAGTATTGTAATACATCAACATACCCATGACACAAAACAGTGCCGATGAGATATCAACAGGAATCAAATCTGTCACATGCATATTTACGATGCTGACCGCTGCCGATATAGCAATACCTACAATGAGCATATAGTATCTTTTCCAATATACCTTAGGAGTCTGGTGGCATTTTAGCATTAATAAAATTACTACAAAAAATACGATTGCCAGTACATACGAATTATGAATAATCATAGGCAACTTAACTGTATATCCCAGCACATAATCATCACCCAATGCAATGCGATAGGTATCATAGGCAATGTTGTTATATGGATTCAACAGCATGAATACCGCATCAACAACCGCATATGCATAAAGACAATAACTTAAGAAACGTGGAACCTTATTTCTCCATCCGATAAACTCTACTATGTATTCATAGAAGAAAATCATCATAACATCCAAGGTAATAAAGGAAAGACTCAAGCCCACCATCTTGATCAAAATGGATGTCCCTGCAATATTAAAGGAATAAAAAACAATCAGCAAAAAAGTAGCAAGCATAACCTTGCCAATCTTATCACCGATTGTTGTCTTCCTCTTATAAGCATTTAATAAAATCAAAGCCGCTACCAATGCGACCAAATAGTACAAAACTACAATCCCCTGCATTGCCGACTGCCTCCTCGACGGTATGTCCTCATTTGGATAAAATTATACCATATACAAGTAGCAATGTCACGAAAAATGGTAGAATCTACCGTTGGAAGTCACACCTCTATCTACAGTCCGTATTTAGCAAGCTTCCAGCACAACGCCATGGGCAATTCCGGGAACGGTCTGTCCCTCATTAAAACTGGTTTTGTTTAACAAAGCTCCTGTAGGGACAAAAAGAACTCTTTTCCATACCTTTTCTTTCAACATCTTTAAAATGTAAGCCGATAAGACTGTGGCTGCACATCCACAACCGCTACCTCCGGACATGGTTCCTTTCTGATCTTCGCGAAAAATCTCAATGCCACAATCCATATGATTAGCAGAAATATCATATCCTTTTTGATCCATCAATTCAAATAACGCTCGTTGTCCTACTCTCCCCAAGTCTCCGGTAATGATTTTATCGTAGTCGGAAGGTTTTCTTTGAAAATCTCTTAGATTGGTTGCAATCACATCAGCTGCCGCGGGAGCCATACTGCACCCCATATTAAAGCTATCCTTCACTCCCATATCTACAATTTTCCCAGTAGTAACACCCGTTATTAGCGCTTTTGATTTTGGATTTTGTTCTGTTGATAACAAAAATGCACCACTGCCGGTTACCGTCCTGGTAGCACAGGGAGGACGCTGTCCCCCATACTCCATAGGAAATCGGAATTCTTTTTCTGCACTGGCGAAATGACTGGATGTGACACACATGACGTTTTTCGCAAAACCTCCCCCAAGTAGCATAGCTCCAAGACTTAAAGTCTCTCCACAGGTAGAGCAGGCACCAAAAACCCCAAACAACGGAATCTGAAATTCACCCAAGCCAAAAGTGGTCGCAATGGTCTGCCCCAACAAATCACCGGCCAATAAATATCGCACGTTTTCTTTCTCTATCCCAGACTTCCCAAGTGTCAATGCGACTGCTTCCTTCTGCAAGGTACTTTCCGCCTCTTCCCAAGTATTGCATCCAAACAATTCATCATCCCCAACCATATCAAAAAGTGTTCCTAAAGGACCTTCGCCTTCTTTTTGACCAACAATCGCTGCCGATTCACGGATATATATGGGCATTGGAAGCTTAACGCTTTGCTTTCCAACCGCAAATATTGCTTCTATTCCATCCTTCATGCTTTTCACCTTTCTTTTTATCTCATATTAGTCATTATCCCCTCAAAAAACATTTGTTATTCATCGTTTCACCACGACATTTTTCTTGCATCATTTTTAGTCTTTAGCAGTTTTTGTGTATTTAACCTTTATTTTTTATTGTTTTAATTCTATTTTTTGTCATTTTTTGCATACTTACTTGCATTTTTACTTGTTTTTAGTCATTTTTCTTCTTCAAATAGCAAAAAAAGAGAAGCGGCATTTGTCACTTCTCTTTTTTTAATATCACTCGTTTTATAATCCTCTGGTCATTTCATTAATGATTACATTTGTAAACTCTTCATCTGATACATCCAAGTGCATGCGCGCTTTGTATTCCTTTACAATCTCTGTAATCTTTTCAAGCTCAATCTGACGTAGGTATACCGGATCTTCTTTGATAAAACGGTCATATGCAGCCAAGTACTCCGGACTTTGCTTATATTCCTCTACAATGCGCACCACTTCTTCGTGCTCATCCTCGTATACACGAACCGGCTTATCCACAGTCACTCCATTCTCTTTATTCTCGGCACGTTTGCGATATGCCTCCTCAATCTTGGGAATGGGGCTTCCATGTAACTTATAATTACGTACCGCTTCAATAACCTTGGTATATTCCTCATGATTGGAATTGAGCCATGCATCACTTTTATAGATTGCATCATAAAGCTCATCCATGGATTGGAATCGGTCTTCATTATGAATCTCCAGACCTTTCATAATCGCATCTTCGATCTCCGGTGCAATCTTGAATCCGTATGCACTGGGACGAATCAACTCTTCACCAAATAAACGGTCCGTCACATCAATAGGCTTCACACCTGTAATACAACGGTAAATAGTACCACATAATGCATAAATATCTGTCCACGGTCCCTGTTTACCCTTTGTACGGAGCTGTTCGGGAGGTGTATAACCGGATTTCTTAAATACGGAAATAGTCTTATCTTCATCACCGGAATTGGCTCTCGCTGTACCAAAGTCAATCAAATACACTCTGTTATTCGCATTGGCAATCATGATATTGTCAGGACTGATATCACGATGGATAAAACCACTGTCATGAATCTCCTTCAGCGCCAACATAATCGGCTCAATAATCTTCAAAGTCTCTTCTACAGTGATACGTCCGCCCGAATAATCCAAAAGTTTACGCAAGGTATCGCCTTCCAGATAGTTCATAACCAGATAGGCGGTTCCATTATCTTTAAAGAAATCCAATACAGATACAATGGCAGGTGTATTGCGGAACTTGGCAAGTCTCTTTGCCTCATCCAGGAAACGATCTCTTTGCTTACTAAAGAACGTCTCCGCATCTCCCTCGTTGGGGATTACCTGTGTCTCCGCCCCTCGTGCCCTGCTGGCATGATTGCGCGGAAAAAACTCCTTGATGGCAACCTGCGCATCAAGATTGATATCATAGCCAATATATGTAATGCCAAAGCCGCCCTCACCGAGCACTTTGCCCATTAAGTATTTTTCTCTCAAAAAGCTTCCGACCGGTAAATAGTTCTCGCTCAACTTGATATCCGAGAACTGCTTGCCGCAATAACCACAAACACCGACTTCGTCCACTTCGCCTTTCATGCAGTTAAAACAAATCTTGCTTATGTCCATGATAAGTCTCCTTGAACAAAATTCTGATACCATTATACCATAGGTTGGTACTTTTTCCATCATAAAAAAGAAAAAATGTGCAAAAAAGCACGGAGTCCGTAAACTCCGCGTAAATCCATGCTTTTTTATTGTATAAACCTCGCTAATCTTCGCTCTAAAACAATGGCCAAGGCAATTTTTACCAAGTCCGGAACGACATATGGAAGCACGCACATGGTAAGCGCTGCCACAAACCCGATTTCTCCATTTGCCCTACCATATATGTATATAAACCATACCGTTCCAAATCCATAGCATACAAGCAATCCAAGAAGCATGGCAACTGTCTTAATCCATAGTTTTTTTCCAAACTTATCAATTAACATTCCTGTCACCGGTACCAAAAACAGAAAGCCTATCATATAACCACCCGTATTTCCAAACAGCACACCGGCTCCTGCACCAAAATTGGAATACACCGGCACACCCAATAATCCCAATAATATATATGTGAGCACTGTTATAAATGCCCGTTTGGTCCCAAGCATCAGTACCATAGCAAATACTGCAAAGGTCTGCATGGTAAAAGGTACAACCATGGGAACGCTAATCCATGAGCAAATTGCCATAAGAGCAATAAACATTCCTATATAGGCTAAATCCATTGCAGAACTTCCTGCTCTCTTCAAGTCTTTAACTCCTCTCCTGTAACTCGCACTAAACGTATCATGAGAGTATCTGATTGTCAATCTTTTTCATTCTCAAATTGCGAAATATTGCACAGACCAAAATCGCACATCCTGCTGCCACAAAATTAAGCAAATACGTTTTCCACTCATAAAAATAAAAATTGGAAGCAATGGCAACACCGATTCGAATCATTATGGTACATATCATGATTCCCAGCACAGTCCTGGAAATCATTTGACGTTTCGCTTCTAATTTTGCATATGAATCTGGCACTTTTTTCACGCTTATTACACCTAATATGATTCCAACAGCAATCGCCGATATCACATATGCAACATATCTGTTGGCTTCTCCATTTAGCCAAAACAAGATAAATTGGGAAATAATCGGGCGGAGCATATAGGTCCAAAAACAGGCAATCAATCCTTTCAAGAAGAAATACTTTTTATACAAGTCTCTGTTCCCTCTACTCTCCCCTATATCAAAGCCTTTTAACCATGCATATAACGCAAATCCTATTGCTCCTATAGTGACTAATATACCACGCATTTTTCTTGCCTTATCGATTTGGTAAGTGTGCATGTTTTGTACTTCTGTTTCAATGATATCACAGGTTTCATCTACGCTTTCCATAACTTCTTTCGTTGATATACCGAAAGCTTTTTCCATTTCCGGATTGGGAATATATTTGTCTTCATACTCTATAATATACGATATATATTCTCCATCTATATTTTTCCCAACACGAATATCATCTTCCATCCCATAGCTAAACATGACACCCCATGACACTTCATTTACTTCGTAACTATACAGTACAGAATACAAAGAATCTGTTCCACACACAATCACTATATCTTTGTTAGTCTTTAAATCTAATGTGCCTACAAATGCACGTGTATCTTGATGAAAATCATGCCCCATTAGACTCCAATCCGAGCCATATTTATTCTCACTATATTCGTCCAGCAATTCTATTGTTGTATCCATATAAGGAATATTTTCTTTTTCTTCAATCTGTTTCGCTTCTATTGACAGTTGTAGCAAACAATAGCCAAGCACAATGCACAACACGGCCTTTAAAACACTTTTATTCTTCATTCTTTTCTTTCCTCATTTTATACTTGCCTTTTATAAATTCACATAGTATAATCGCACATCCTGCTGCCACAAAATTAAACAAATACGTTTTCCACTCATAAAAATAAAAATTGGAAGCAATGGCAACACCAATTCGAATTAGCACAGTACACATCATTATTTCTAACACAGTCCGGGAAAATATCTGACGTTTTGTTTCTGCTTCTTCATGCAAATCCGGTACTGCCTTTTGGCTTACTACACCTAGTACTATTCCAACAGCAAGCGCCGATATCGCATAAGCAATATATCGGTTAGTTTCTCCATGCAGCCAAAACAGAACAAATTGAGAAATAATCGGGCGGAGCATATAGGTCCCAAAACAGGCGCTAAATCCCATTAGAAAGAAATGCTTTTTATACTCATCTTTTTTTCTTTCACCATCTCGTATACCATAGCCTTTTAACAATACGTATAAAGCAACTCCTATTGCTCCTATGGTGGCTAATATCCCACGGATTTTTCTTGCTTTATTGATTTGATAGGTGTGCATGTTTTCTAGTTCCTCTTCAACAACTTTTCGCATCTCCGCTCCAAACTTTATCACTTCTTTTGTAGTCATTCCAAAAGCCTTCTCCATCTCCAAATTTGTTACATATCGACCATTTTCGTCTTCTATGTAAAAGGTAGTGTATTCCTCCTCAAATTCTCCCTCAATTTTCAAATAATGTGCTTCTCCAAGACCTACGGTAATACTTTTTTTCTCCGTTTCCTTTCTATAATCCCTTTCTACGAAAAAGTGATTTCCTCCTCCATATACCCCCAAATCATCCTGACCATTTATTTGTAGTTCCAAATCGCATATAGTAGTACTTGATGTATTTAAGTTATGTCCTAATATGTCCCAATCTGATACATACTCGTTCTCTGTATATTCATCCAACAATTCTATCGTTGTTTCCATATGTGGAATATTTTCTTTTTCTTCAATCTGCTTTGCAACATTCGACAGTAAGATAATAAAATATGCCAGTAGAATCATGCCCATTATTTTAACACTATTTTTGTTCTGCATTTTCCTCTCTAAGCCCCTTTTCTGCCAGATTCACGTTTACTTCTTCAATTTCCTGATACTCATTTGCCCCACTTATAATACTTCTGTAAAAATTTCTTTCTATTTTGTGTCTTTCCAACAGCACATCATTTAAAGTCACATCCTTTTGTCCTTCAATATTGTTGTATGCTTCCTTACCTATATATGCCCAATAACCATTTTGAGCAGCTACTATATGATTTCTATTACTTTCCATTTGTTGTTCCAATCTTTGCAACCCCTGATTATAATCTCCATCTCCCAGATTAACCAAAAACTCATTTGCACGATTGATTTCCCCTTCTGAAATCCCGGCATAATAATCTCCCACTACACCAATTCCATTTTGATTGGTCTTTAAACGATTACACAGATTAACTGCATCCAAATCTGCTTTATAGTCGTCTTGCGTCAATTTTGCACCATTTCCCGCTGTCCCATATAAGTCTCCTATATATCCTGCATTGTCTTCTAAATCAAATATCCCGTTACAATACCATCCCGCAAACGAACCGCCATACTCCCATCCGGCTTCGTAATCATTTAACATTGTAGCCAATATTACTGACATATGGGCTAGATCACTTTTTTGATAATAACCTTTTGCCTCCTCTTGTTTTTTACCAGAATGATTATAATTCCCGATAATACCTGCACTTAAATCTTCTATTTCATCTGTTTCAAACCCATACTCTTCTAGTACTGCCTCCACATTTTTATGTGTCCCTGCAATCTCTTGCCATACCGCATTTTTTGCATCAAATCCTTCTTCATTTGTATACACATACGATGCCAATATGGCAAAGTACTTCTGATTCACGTTCTCCACACCTGCTTCATCCATCCGGAAATACAATTCATACAAGAGATTAGACACTTCCTGGTCAAAGCCAAAATGCTCGCTCATAGCAGAAACAAACTTTACTTTTTGTTCCTCCAAGTTTTGAACCCACTGCCAATTTAAGTTTGATGCCCATTCTGTATTTACCGGATCCGCTTTATAACAGATACGTTTTCCTTCCAAAGTTGAACCATTTAGGCATTGAATTCCTGCCAGAATATTGTCTTTGTACATGCTCATATTAGCGTATAGACTTGCACTGGCAGCACGGAATTGAGATATCTGTTCCAATTTTTCCACAATCAGTCTCTCGGTTTGTTCCATACAATCAAGCATCCCGCTTAAGCTTGTGGGATATCCTTCCTTACACATCATTCCATACACACTATTTATCTGTTCACGCAGTTTGGTGAGTTCATGCTTTAGAGCGTCCTCATCCACATATCCAATCCCACTCAAATAGGCTCCAATATACATTTTGTATTGATAGTTTTCTTGTATCATATCTTCCAAATACATTGCAAGACCCCGTAGCAGTGGCAAGTGAATCCTAGAGTAATAATTCCTCACCGCAGAATAAGATACACCTTTTAATACATCTATGGTTCCTTCAAATGCTCCGATTTTTGCGAGTATATTTTGTACATATGCCAACGAACTGTTTAAATTCTGATTCATAGCATCCAACTGTGCCGACACAGATCCCGGACTCATGATTAATCCCATCTTGTTTTCTCCATTCTATCAATATTTCAACTAGCGAAACGCTTGTAATTTCCTATCATATGCTTCTTGTAGTTCCTCTTCCTTTGCATAGATGCTGCGTCTTTTCTCTTCAAATTCTTCTTCTCGTTCATCCAGTTCCGCTTCCATTCTCCTACGCTGTCCCCAAAACTCTTCTTCCTGTACAGCCATCGCTTCTGCAAAACATCTTTCATCCAGACACTCTCCTATTTCTTTATAAAAATAGTGCATCCTACTAAACATTTCGTCATAATCAGCTCTATCTCTCCGAAAGTTTCTGCACGCAACCTCCAATTTATCCTGTTCCGCTTCGATTTCTCCAAGCACTCGGTGATAAGTCATCCGCAATTCCTCTTCCGACTCATATTTCTTGTCTTCAAATTCCATATATTCAAACATATTTTACCCCCGCAACATAGCATTTCCTGCTTCCTCGTCAAATTCATCCAAGCGAATTGCAATGGTTCGAATCCTTTCAGCATCTCTTTCCCCAGCAAAACAATATGACGCCATGATAGCACTTATATCACTGTAATGATTACAGCAACTATCATTGACGCCATGATTCGTATGCCCTGCGCCTACCGAATGAAAATTTTTCAGTTGCACAGTGGCTGTTTCTATATCTTCACTATGTTTTTTCGCAATTAACACATCACTTTTCAATATGGGTTCCATGGAGAATTCCTACCTTTCGCAATATAATATTTCTATTACTCATTATAGTCTCTCACACAGAAAAAGGGGGTTACTGTTAAAATCAGACAGTTTTATGTCAAAATTAGCCACTCTAAAACTCGCAAGCAGCTTTAACCGCCCTTTTCCAGCCCTTCAACAGTTCTTTCCTCTTTTCCTCATCAATAACAGGCATAAAGGTTTCATCCACCAGATAATTGGAGCGCAATTCCTCTTTGCTCTGCCAGAATCCCACAGACAAACCTGCCAGATAAGCCGCACCCAATGCTGTTGTTTCACTAATCATCGGTCGCTCTACCGGTACATTGAGGATATCGCTTTGAAACTGCATCAACAGATTATTTTTCACAGCTCCGCCATCTACTTTTAACTTCTGTAACTCTATACCACTATCCAACATCATTGCTTGAATAATATCTGTCGACTGATATGCTAAAGCATCCAAGGTAGCTCTGACAAAATGTGCTTTGGTGGTTCCGCGGGTCAATCCAAAGATAGCTCCCTTGGCATCCGGTTTCCAATAGGGTGCCCCCAATCCTACAAAGGCCGGTACCACATAGACACCGTCACTATCCTCAACTGCTGCCGCGACCATTTCACTCTCCGGTGCACTTTCTATCATCTTCAGCCCATCACGTAACCATTGGATTGCACTGCCTGCCACAAACACGCTGCCTTCCAGTGCGTATTCCACTTTGCCGTCTAAGCCCCATGCAATAGTGGTAAGCAGTCCATGCTCTGACTTGGCCGGTTTTTCTCCTGTATTCATCAACATAAAACAACCGGTTCCATAGGTGTTTTTTGCCATGCCCGGCTCAAAACAGGTCTGTCCAAACAAGGCTGCCTGCTGGTCTCCCGCAATGCCCCGGATAGGGATACCCGTTTCAAAAAACTTCCCTTCCGTCACACCAAAATCACCGCCGGAAGGACGTACCTCAGGCATCATGGACCTGGGAATATCAAATAATGCAAGCAATTCATCATCCCAATCCAGATCAAATATATTGTAAAGTAAGGTACGGGATGCATTGCTATAATCTGTGGCATGAACCTTGCCACCGGTCAATTTATATACTAAAAAACTGTCTACAGTACCAAAGAGCAATTCGCCACGTTCAGCCTTTTCCTTGGCACCTTCCACATGTTCTAATATCCATTTTACCTTAGTTGCCGAAAAATACGGATCAATCAAAAGTCCGGTTTTCTCCCGGATCATCTCTTCTTTTCCCGCCTCTGCCAACTCCTTGCAAATATCTGCAGTCTGTCTGGATTGCCATACAATAGCATGATAAATGGGCTCTCCCGTAGTCTTGTCCCAGACAATGGCCGTTTCTCTTTGGTTGGTAATTCCCATTGCGGCAACTTCCTCTGCTGCCACCTTACCTTTTACCAATACCTCCATGTAGACACTCATAACCGAGAGCCAGATCTCATTGGCGTCCTGTTCCACCCAGCCGGGCTTGGGAAAATATTGGGGAAATTCCTTCTGCGCACTGGCCACAATCTCACCTTTTTTATTAAATAAAATTGCACGGCTACTGGTCGTTCCCTGATCAATTGCCAATATGTATTGTTTCATACCCGTATCCTTCCTTGTACCTTTGTCATCGTATCTCTGTCACCGTACCGATGGTTTGTCGTCCCATCGATATCTTCATTATCTACGTTTCATAGTTTTTATCAAACCCTTGACTTCCGGCTCCGGGATCAGGGATTCTACGATTTTTTGCAACGCCCTGTTATAAGTGTGCTTATCCAGTTTGTTATCTTGCAAAAATCCAAAAACCTGTGCAGGAAAACAACAAAAAGCCTCTGCAATGGTCCAGGCCGCTGCCATGGATGCATAATACTGCGTATAAGACTTGTCCAACGCCTGTAACACCCGTTGCAAATACATTCCTTCCGGTTGTGCTCCGTGCACTCCGTCTTTGCTGATGCATTGCGCCATGCTTACGTGACGAAGCCGTTTCATGGTTTTACCGTTCTCATCACATTTTAACAAATGCTGCATCATAATAATAATTGCCACACGCACTTCAAACTCTTTTTCCGATTGCAAATAGGGTTGTATAAATTGCCATGTCCGCTCCCTGTCAGTACGCAACACATCCATTTTCATAAACACACTGTCACATACCGACCAATTGTTTACACAGGGAATAAAAGCTTCTATGTACGGAAGTATCTCATCCATACTTCCTTTCACATAACTGATAATCATACCTCTCAGCATGACCTCTTCAAAATACACATCCTCGGTCTCTAGTTCGTCTTTCCAATCTCCCTTTGCAATTTTCTGTGCTTTTTTCCGAAGAATCGGTAGCCTTACACCAAGCATGGTCTTTTCTCCCGGAATCAGGCTACCCGAAAACTCCTTGTATGTTTCCTCGCTATGTCCAATCAAAAACGCTCTTGTACTTTCACGCATGGTTTTACTCCACTCTTTTTACATGTGTTTGCCAACTGCATTTTTATTATAGTACATTCCGTCTCTTTTGTCAGTTTGTATCCACCTACTTTAATGAAAGTTTTCCCTTTCACTCAGTCCTTGTATTAATCGGTCCATTTCTTCCTTAGACTTCACATTTCTGGCCTTTTCAAGTACTTCCTGCCGTTCGTCTTCACTCATTCTTGCAAAGTTATTCATCGCCCTGTCATTTGCCGTTACCGACATTCCAAACCCAATGCTAATATGTTTTTCCTTCATGTTATCCATTCCTTTCTTTTTATGACTCAGATATTATGAATAGTATTGACACAACCTTCTTATAATATAAGTAATCTTTATAACAAATATTATGCTTTATTATATCTGAAAGCCATGAGACAGGTTTTTTTCGGTTTTCTTTTACATGTTTCTTTACTTTCATAATAGCATCCGTTAATATATTAAATGGATGCGGCAAACGCATCACAACATCCACTGAAAAGAGGTATAAAAATGGAAAGAAGAGTAGGTACAGTATCCAGAGGTATTCGTTGTCCCATCATCCGTGAAGGCGACAATCTGGTAGATATCACAGTAGACAGCGTATTGGAAGCTGCTGCAAGTGAAGGTTTTGAACTTAGAGATAGAGATGTCATCGCATTGACAGAGTCCATCGTAGCCCGTGCACAGGGTAATTACGTATCGGTTGAAGATATCGCTGCTGACGTAAAAGCAAAATTAGGCGGAGAAACCGTTGGTGTTATTTTCCCCATCTTATCCCGTAACCGTTTTGCCATCAACTTAAAAGGTATTGCTATGGGATGCAAAAAAGTAGTATTAATGTTAAGTTATCCCAGCGATGAAGTAGGTAACGCATTACTTACTTACGACCAGCTTGATGATGCCGGTATCAATCCTTATTCCGATGTTTTATCTTTGGAAAAATATCGTGAATTGTTCGGTGAAAACAAACACGAATTTACCGGTGTTGATTATGTAGATTACTACTCTCAGATTATCAAAGATGCAGGCGCAGAAGTTGAAATCGTATTTGCTAATCAGGCAAAAACCATTTTGAACTATACAGATTGCGTAATCAACTGCGATATCCACACAAGAGTACGTACCAAACGTATCTTAAAAGAGAACGGTGCAAAAGTTGTTTGTGGTTTGGATGATATCATGACAGCTCCTATCAACGGAAGCGGTTTTAATGCAAAATACGGATTACTTGGTTCCAACAAATCCACAGAAGACAAGATTAAACTCTTCCCTCAGGAATGCAAAGATTTAGTACTGGATATCCAGTCTTCTATCCTTGAAAAAACAGGCAAACATGTAGAAGTTATGGTATACGGCGACGGTGCCTTCAAAGACCCTCAGGGTAAAATCTGGGAGTTGGCAGATCCGGTTGTATCCCCTGCTTTCACAGACGGCTTAGTTGGTACTCCCAACGAATTAAAATTAAAATATCTTGCCGACAATGATTTTGCTAACTTAAGTGGTGCAGAATTAAAAGAAGCTATCGCTAACAGTATCAAGACAAAAGATGCAAACTTAGTTGGTAACATGGCATCCCAGGGAACCACTCCCAGACAGTTAACTGACTTAATCGGTTCCTTATGTGACTTAACCTCCGGTTCCGGTGATAAGGGAACTCCCATCATCTTAATCCAGGGTTATTTCGATAACTTTACAACAGACTAAGCTTTGGATATTGAAGTTTTTAAAGGTCCGCCGCATAGAAATGCGACGGACCTTTTTGTTATGGCGACGTTCCAAATCTGAAGCACTTATCGATACACTACTTTATACAAATAAAATCCCTTTCCGATACGAAGCACCTCTACCAATAGGCGATATCACCCTCTACCCGGATTTTACCATCCGGCATCCGCAAAACGGCAAATTTTATTATTGGGAACATTTTGGCATGATGGACAACGACACTTACGCCAAGAATGCTTTTGCTAAATTACAGCTATATCATTCTGCCGGCATCATTCCTTCCATACAGTTGATAACCACCTTTGAAACCTCCCAGTGTCCATTATGTGCACAAATAATCGAAAAAGAAATTTCCTGTCATTTTTTATAACCCCCGATTCTCTGTACTTGGCTTTTACTTTCTATCTGGGTATTGGATTCACACTTTTGTTTTACTTTCTATCCAGATCCCCCCTGGGGCGTATATGATTATTTTCGTCCTCTACGCCCCCTTTAGGGCATTTATACAGTAAAAATCAGCGTTTTACTTGGAATTTGGGGCGTATATCCATTTTTTTATCTCTCACGCCCCGCTTTCGGCGATTAGCGGGGCGTAGAGAATAGATTTTTTCACATACGCCCTCACACTGCCAAAAACAAGGCAAATTCCTTCGCTCATCAGTACAAATGGGGCGTATACAGAATTTTTTTCTGTATACGCCCCATTTATCTACTATACCGTATAAACATCACAAATCACAAATTCCGGCATTGAGTATATATATTTATTTCACTTCCACCTGACACATCTTCATAGTCAAAAGTGCCGCTTCATGGCTTTCCGGTGTCACGCCCGCACAACAGGAGGCATCTACACTTACCTTGATTTCCGGATACTGTGCCTTAATAATCAGCGCATTGGATACTACGCAGATATCGGTGCATAATCCAACCAGCTCTACGGATTCCAACTTATAATCTACCCAATTCAAATATCCGAAAGTCGGCTTGTCAACATAGATTGCTCCCGGGACTTCCAATCCTGCCCAAATCTGCCAGCCTTCTGTACCTTCGATACAATGTTCTACCGGTAGATATTTGCCTTCATTGGTACTCAGATAGTTGCTCTGGTGTGTGTCCCTGGTAAAAATAATCTCATCACCATTTGCCTGATATTCTGCAATTTTCTTTTTTACATTCTCTACAATGGCTACTGCTTCTTTTGTACCTAAGGCACCATCAATAAAATCTTTTTGCATATCTACTACAATCAATGTTTTCTTCATAACAACGCATCTCCTTATAATCTATAGAACTTCGTAACAGAAGGCTATATTTTTAATTGTAGTTTTATGCTAACCTTTTTTTCTTGCGTCGTCAATCTCCATTTACAGGGTTTGTCACAAAGTCCCAATCATCTGCACTCTCCGGAGCATGCGCTAATCCCTACACCACTCCATACAACTTCCCAAGCAGATAGATTAACCCCAGTGCCCAACTGCTGAAAATGCCATACAATATCACCGGTCCGGCTATGGTAAAAATCTTGACACCCACACCAAATACCTGTCCTTCTGTTTGGAACTCCACTGCCGGGGCGCATACCGAGTTTGCAAAGCCGGTAATAGGTACAAGCGCCCCGGCGCCGCCGAAGCTTGCCAAAGGTTGGTAAAGACTTAATCCGGTCAAAATCGCACTGAGTAATACCAGCAATACAGAGCACCATGTTCCTGCCATTTCTTTGTCTGCCCCCAGTGCCTTTGCCGCTTCCGTAATACCTTGACCAATGACGCAAATAGTTCCGCCTACTACGAAGGCTTTTACCATTTGCAAAGGCAGATTGTTTTGTGGCGTAATCTTTTTGACAAATTTATTATATTCCTGTTGTTCCTTCTGTTGTTGCTGTTTCTGCTGTAGTTCTGTCATAAATATTTCCTTTCTGATACAAATTTGCCGATTATCAAAATCCATACATAAAGTAATAAAATGCTCCTATCATCTTGCCGAAGGCCACACATAAAATGACAACGCCCAGACCATAGCGCAAGCGGACACGTCTGGCAAATATGGGAATAGAATCCAGCATCTCCGCAATGGATAGTGCCAGACATCCCACAAAACAACCGATAAAAAATCCCATAATGATTTCTGGCATCGGACTTAATAAGTATAAAAACGTAGCACTATACCGTCCAAGCCCATCAAACACACTGAACACCATGCCAAAGATTGTGCCATACACTACACAATCCTCATAAAATAAAATATAGGAAGCCGTATGTGTCCTCCCGGCAAACCGCGGCACCAGACTGATTGCTACCAATACCGTAAACACCCCCGCTGATGCCAAGGCACCAAAGGAAAATCCCGCAAGAACCAACATCAAATATTTAAGGAGCATCTATGGTTCCTCCTTTTCGGTCCCAGCTTTCAGTCAAGGTGTTATTTACATCATCTTCATAGGTACGCATAGACACCTCTAAAGGTGTGGGATCATGGGTAAGCCTCCGTTTACCAATATGATTAAAAAAGACCAATATCCCCACTGCAAGACCAATAGCATAGGAAAGTTCCAACACCCAGGTTCCCTTCTCCACCTCACCGGTTACAAGAGAGGAAATCTGTGAAAAAACTTCATTTATACCTACGTCATTATGAAAAGCCATAATGGTAAATGCCGTTCCAAAAAAACTAATCAAGGCAACAAAACCAATCTTTAAAATTTCCCAGACTTTATTGTGCTTAGGTGAAGAAGAATACTCCAAGATAACCTCTTTTGCTCCTATAGGAATCACCACTGCATCCGGATTATCCTTTTGAATGTTATTGACAATCTTTAAACAACTGACAATTTGCCTTGTATGATTTTCCTGAAATTCATAGACTATCAATTTTTTAATTCTCTCTACATACAAGCCGTTTACACCCGTGACTTCCGCCACATCGCCCACGGTAACCTTTGCATCGGTTGTCTGCATTTTGGGAGACAGATTTAAATAAATAATATCGGCCATACTATCACTCCATTTTTGATAGTATGACCGATAATACTCTTTTATATGCCACAAAGCATGCGCTTTATTGCTGGTCTTCAATCCAATCGTACATGCGCTCTTCAATCAGATAAAACGGTGCCGGACCCACTTCAATCATAAATCCATGAAACTCTTTCAAATCAAAATCCTCGCCCAACTCTTCTTTTGCATGATTGCGTAAATTTACAATTTCCATATATCCCACAAAATATCTCAAATAGTTTGCAGGCTCTTCCACGACTGCTTCAAAAATTTCCTGTGCAACTTCCGCATCTCCTATGCCCAGGTCAGACAGATAATCCTCTACATCATCTACATCCCAACCCTCGTAGTTGACACCGATATCGATATAGGCTGAAATAGCCAACGAATACGCATTATCGCAGGAAAGCAAAGCTGCCATAGGTTTGCTCAAACCACTGATGTCATAGGCATACATTTCTGTATAGGTTGCCCAACCTTCTGTATAGCCCGGATAAGAGAATAAATTCCGCACCAGGGAGTGCTCTGAGTTTTCCCACATGACTGTCTGATACAAATGTCCGGGATAACCTTCATGTGCAATCATGGTATAGATTTCATCATCCACATATTCATTATTCACATAGATTACATTATTTTCCGTATCATCAATAGGCGGTGTCAGATAAAATGCGGGACTTGTATGCTCTTCCATGGACTCATGTACATATTTGATGGTATAGTCTACTTCCGGTGGCGCCGGAAAGTCCTTTTCACACTGTACAATCAAGTCCTCCATAATATCTTCCGGATCGGTATAGGAATACTCATAAGTATCCAACTCATAATACACATCCGGAGCCTTTTCAAAGATACTGTACATTTCCTCTTCGCAGTTTTCCAGATAACGTTCAATGCGCTTTTCCAATTCTTCCACAGTAGAATCCGAACCGGTATCGCATTTAACCAAATACTCATAGTATCTCTCACCGTCTTCAAAATAGCACATACCCAATTCATTCTCACCGCTGCCTTCCAGTTCCTCCAAGCCGTCAATCAGCAATTCATAGCCACCTACGACATCGGTAAGCACCAATTCTTTATGTTGTTCTTTGTAAGCTTCCTTCTCTTCCTCGGACAGTTCATCCATCTCATCGATTTTATCATTAAACACTTCAATCAGATAATTGTCTTCCGGATTCTCAATAAATTCCTCGCATTGCTCAAGAACCGCTTCCAGCACAAAATCAGCCATAAACAAGCCTTCCTCCGCACGCACCTCTTCATATACCAAAATATCCGAAAAAACATCATCAATACAAGATAATAATGCCAGATAATCTTTTACATCCTGCTCATTGCGGAAAGTATACTCGGCAAGTAAAATAGGCAATTGCGCCTGATAACCACCCAAGGGCGACAAAGGCTCATAGTAATAGGTGAGGTCAACCACTTCAAGCTCCATCTCTACATAATCCATTAACAGATCATATGCCATCTGCTGTTCTTCGTTCAACTCATCCCGTTCAAAACCTTCCAATTCTTTTTTGAGCTCTTTTAATTCCTTTTCATTATCTTCCAATTCTTCTATAGAAAAATCACCCAAGGTCACTTCATAATCCGTAATCCCATAGTCCTCCGGATATGCCAGAGTGTAATGAAGATTAATGGTATTTTCTACAATATCTTCTCTAAATAACTCGTCTGAAAATTCTTGAAAACGTTCTTCTTCTGTCACCCCCGCTTGGCTTTCGCTTTGACATCCCGTTAGCAATAGCAAACCACACAGCATAACACTCAGCAATCGTTTCATAAAATCTCTTTTTCTCATAGTACATTTCCCCTTTTATCACCACACAACAGCAATCTGTAATCCGTCCAACAAAATGCCGGCCATAACTCCACACAAGTATAACAACCCGATAATCTTCAAATTATCTTGTATATCTTTATTTACCCTACAGAGCACCAGTATACCCACGCCGGCACCAACCAGCAAACCGCTCATCATAGCACCAAAACTCATCATACCTTCCAGATACAAGGTAGTGATAATCACCGATGCTGCACAGTTGGGTATCAGACCAATAAGACCGGACAAAAATACACCGATAATAGGTTTATTCAAAATGAAGTCCGCAATATTCTCTTCTCCGATTACATGGATTCCCATATTTAATGCCACTGTAATCAAAAACAGGAATGCAAAAATATGTAGCGTATGCTTCAATGCAGATTTTAAAATCCCATCACTGCACTTACACTTTTCTGTCTCGCACAGCTCTACAATCTGAAACTTTTCCTCTGCCAATGGCTTTTCGGGAAATGCACGCATTTTGATATTTCTTCCAAAGAAAAAATCAATGACAAAACCTGCCACCAGACCAATTGCAACCTTCAGGCCTACAATCTGAATCATAGCCGCAACCGGCGCCTGTTCTGATATCAAAATCGGAAGCATCTCATCAGATGTAGATAGAAAAATTGCTATCAAAGTACCCATGGTAATAATTCTTCCCGCATATAGGTTTGAAGCTGCCGCCGAAAACCCACACTGCGGAAAGGCACCGCAAACTGCTCCCAATAAAGGACCCAATTTACCGGATTTGCGGATAACATCCTTGGAACGCTCGCCCATATTGTGCTCCACATATTCCATTATCAAATATGTTAAAAATAAAAAAGGCAATATCTTCACACTGTCAAGGACCGCATGTTCAATGCCTTCTATCAACAAATGCATCATCTTCATAACTCCTCTCAGTCCTTTTAAACATTACCCATAAATATACTTTTTGTCAAGTTTTCTAATGTATCTGCAAGCCCTTATTCAGTGCACAATTTCGCAATTTAATCAAAATCTTTTTTTCCTGTCTGCATACCTGCACCTGATTCATCTGCAAAAGCTTCGCCGTCTCTGTCTGGGTTTTATCCTCAAAGAAACGTAAATAAATCAATTCCTTTTCTTTCTTATCCAAAAAGTTCATTAACTGCTGTAACAACATATGGTCCACCAGCTTGTCCTTTTCCACATCTTCCGCACAATCAGACACCACACCGGTATGGCCATCCTTCACAACCCGATCCATCAGATAGATTTCATTCCCGTCCGATTGGTAAATCGGCTGATAAATAGAAGAAACTTCCACATTAGCCTCCATTGCCTGTGCAATTTCCTCTTTTTTCAATCCGGTAGCCTTCTCTAACTCCTCCATATTGGGTTCTCTACCATATTCATCCACAAAAGCATCTGCCGCCCGGCGGATACGATAGCCGTTTTCCTTTAAACTCCGGGAAACCTTAATCATCCCATCATCTCTTAGAAAACGCTTTATTTCACCGGTAATTAAAGGCACTGCATAGGTAGAAAACTTCACATCATATTCCGTATCAAACTGATCCACCGCTTTCATCAGGCCTATACACCCGATTTGAAATAAATCCTCCGCATCATAACCGCGATTCAAAAAACGCTTCACAATAAAGTGAACCAAGCCCATATTTTCTTCTATCAAGGTATCTCTGACTTTCTTATCGCCCTTCTTCGCCTGTATTAACATTTGCGTCGTAGGGTCCATAGATTACTGCCCACCTATCTGTTTACTCATGTAAACGATGCATCCCTCGCCCGGTACAGATTCCACATACAGCTCATCCATAAAGGCTTCCATAAACGCAAACCCCATACCGGATCTTTCCAATTCGGGTTTTGTTGTAAATAAGGGCTCCATGGCCTTATCAATATTATCGATTCCCACACCCTTATCCTCCACTCTGATATGTAAGCACTGCTCTGTCAAAAAGACTGCCACCTCAATCTCCCGGCTACCGTCGTTTCTATTTTCATACCCATGAATGATACTGTTGGTCACAGCTTCTGATACCGCCGTCTTTACATCATCCACTTCCTCAAGCACCGGATTTAGCTGTGTCATAAATGCTGCCACTGCCACCCGGGCAAACCCTTCATTTTCCGGCAGTGCAGCAAATATCAGTTTTATACGGTTAGCCGCAGCTATCCATCCCTTCTGCCACTCACTTTGCCGGCTATTATTCCAATTTTCATTTTGCTTTACCATATTCATCCTCCTAATCAACAATCTCAATCATATCCTTCAAACCGGAAAGCAAGAGAATCTTGCGAATGCGTGCATTGGCATGAACCGCCATAACCTTCCCACCGAAGCACCTCACCTTTTTATAGCGTCCCGCTATCACACCGATTCCTGAGCTATCCATAAATCCCGTATCCGCAAAATCAAAAATCACATGCTTTGCCTGTCCCGACAAAAGGTATGCATCAGCGCCTTCCCTGATTCCTTCCGCATTGTGATGATCCAATTCCTTGGGCATATAGATATACAGACAATCCTCTTTTAGTACAAATACATGTTTCATATCCATTCCTCCTTTAGGCAAAAATAAAAGAGGACACATTTAGTATGTCCTCTTTTGTAAAAATTATTCATTTTTTATCAAATTTACTCTGTGGTATCTTCCTCTGTACTACCGTCATTGTTGTCTACGGTATTGGCATCTGCAATATTTTGTTGTGCCATATCCGCATACTCAGAATCAGGGAAGGTCATTACCAACTGATTATATAGCTCATTTGCCTTATCCATGTTACCGGAATCTTGGTAAGCATCGGCTAACGTGTAAAGAATCTCCGGATTGGCATTATCAAAATACCACGCCTTCTCCAAATGCTCAATGGCCGCAGAATAATCACCTTGATTTTTGGAAGTCTCACCATCTGCAAAACACTCATCCGCAATATCATCACCAACTTGTGCCATCAAGCCGTTATAAAGACTTCTGTAAGCTTCGGATGCTTCTGTATCAACATAGGTCTTATCAATCTGATATAAGATATCCGAAACCGTATCCAAATCATCCGGATTGGAAATATAATTGGCAGCCGTTGCAAGAAGACTATCCACTTTCTGTAAAGCTCCACCCTCACCGGTATAGGAATCAACCATCTCCTGATACTCGGTATTCTCGTTGGTAAGTGCTTCCACTCTCTGTTCCAAATCGGTAATGGTCGCTGTCTTCTTATCTGAATTTTCGCTAATCTGCTTTAATTCTTCACTCATATCGGCTTTGGCAGACTGTACACTTGCCGGAACAACCAGGAAATAGCAAACCGCCAAACCAATAACAATACCGATAATCACATTCAAAATGGTATTGGAACCAAATAAGGAATCTCTTCCGCTCATAGGCTGGATGATGGTCTCATTACCACTTTGATACATAATAGAATCATCTGCTACGCCACTACGTTTTTTCTTTGCCGATGCGGTTTCGTCACCTTCCAGCATAAATGTAACTTCTTTCAAATAGCGAAGTGTGGTTGTGTTGTTAATATCTACCTTCAGACATCTCTTTAACACACGCTGTGCCTTTTCCCATTCCTCTGCCTGAATATACAGAAGTGCCAAAAGCTGATGGGCTTTGACAAATCTGGGATTTAAGGAAACAACCTTCTTTAACTGAATAATCGCCAAATCACTACTATCTGCATAGCAATATGCCAATGCCTGATTGTATTTTTTAATTGTCTGATTCAAAGTCTCTTTCTGTGCCGGGTTGGACTGCATATCGTTGATGTAGTCATCCGCCACATTCTTTTGAGGACGGATGTTGATACTGATAATCCATTCACTTAAAGCAGCAACCGTCTCACCCATCTCAAAGTAAACCAAGCCTAAAAGGTTTCTGGCTTCTACATGGTTTTTGTTAAACTTTAATGCCTGACGTAAGCTGTTAACCGCTCCCGACAAGTCTCTTACTTCTGCCTTTGCCAATCCTTCATTGTAAAACAGATTGGAAACGCCCATAATCTTTTTATATAAAACAACATCTGCGCCGCAACTTGTACAGAAATCTTTATCCGACAGTTCGCAGCCACATTGATAACATCTCATGACAATACTCCTATCCGTTCTGTACTATTCTTCCGCTTCTTTTGATTCTTTTACCATATTTACCAGCAAATCTGCCATATCTGTCAAATCCTGGTTATAAATCGCATCCGAAACCTCTTCAATCTCCAGACTGGGATGAAATTTCTTCAATTCTTCCTCAAAGTTAATCATGTTAATTCCTCCTTAACACAGCCTTAATCAGGCCGACCAAATATAAAGAACCCACGATAAAAACCACATCCTCTTCCTGCTTTTGCAACAAACATTGCTGCAACCCTTCTTTTGCACCTTTGACAGTATTCACTGCCCAGTGGTCATATCGGAAAAAATGTCTCTGTAACTCCTCCAGGCATACTCCTCGCTCTTCTTCCATCTCAATAGCTGTAACCGTGGAAAAGAGCCCGCTTTCACCAAGCATAGCTATCATACGCCCATAATCTTTATCATCTACAGCAGAAAAACATAAATGTCTCCTGCCACCTATCTCCATAGCCTTTACAGACTCCAAAAAAGCCTGCATTCCATTTTCATTGTGTGCACCGTCAAAATAAACATCCGGCAGTACTTCCTCCATGCGTCCTTCCCAAAAAGTATCTGCAACGGCTTCTTGCAATGACACTACCGAAAGCATGGGAATCTCCATCCTTTCTGCACATTTCTCAAACGTACGCAGTGCCAAAACCGCATTCTCCACTTGATACAACGCATTTGTGGACACAAAAAGACTAATATAATTATAATAGCCAGATTTATACGAAAAATCAATGCTTTTATGTTTTATTTTTTCTACAGAATACTCCTTTTGTCCTATCCTTGCGTCAATGCCACCCATTTGTATACATTTTTTTCGAATTATCTCTGTGACACCGTCTCCTCTATCGAGAAAGATGACATTTGCATTCTTTTTAATAATACCTGCCTTTTCAGCGGCAATGGCCTCTCTGGTATCCCCCAGATATTGACAGTGATCCAAACCAATGGCAGTAATCACACAGGCCTCCACCTGCGAAAACACATTAGTGGCATCCAGACGTCCTCCAAGGCCCGTTTCCAAAACCAGGATTTCCACATCCTCTTTTTGAAATATATACATGCCCACCAGGAACAAAAACTCAAAAAACGTGGGATATGCCATTCCTTCCCCATATGCATCATCAGCCACAGATTTGACGTATCTCACGCCTTCCATAAAAAGCATATCCGGGACCGGCTTACCGTTAATCAAAAAACGTTCATGCATAGTCACCAAATGGGGGGATACAAATCCCCCCGTTTTTTTACCACTCTTTTGAAATAAACTCTGCAAATAGGCACATACACTACCTTTACCGTTGGTACCTGCCACATGCACTTTGGGGATCTCTATCGATGGATTTCCCAACCTCTTAAGAAGCTCTGTGGTATGGCCCAAATCATTTTTGGTTGTAAATTTAGGCAATCCATAAAGAAAATCCTCAGCTTCTTTATAATCCGTGATGACTCTATTAATCATGTCCCTTGTCCTTGTCAGTTTTTTACAATAACCGTTCCTGCAATCATGCCGGAAATATTGCGGTATTCCATATACATGGTATTGTTTTCTATAGGTAAACGTCCCTGGTCGATACAAATCACACTGCCCTTATACAAATTTCCATCAATACGGACTGTTGCACCCTTGGCCTTATCGATGTATTGCATCCCCAAAGCCAGTTTTTCACGACAGTTTGCTATTTTTTCATCCAGTTTTTTCTTTTCCTCTATTAATGCCTTCAGGCGTTTTTCCAAAATCGGAGACATACTGCCCGTTGCTTTTACCTTTGCCTCTATGTCTCTTACTTCATGTACCAGTGCTTCAATTGCCTCTTTAATATCCTCTTCCTCTTTCATGAGTTTACGCTGGTTGGTCAAAACCTCCGGCAAACATCCGGCATGAACAATGGTTTTCACCTCAACATCATTTCCCAACTCTTTGCAATCGATGCCCTTGGTTCCATGTACGTTGCCACCGATTAAGGTTCCTTTTTTGCCGGTCAGAACCACCTTACCCTCTGCTTCAATATTGGAATTGAGAATAATATTTGCCTCAACATTGCCTCCTGCTTTAACTTGTGTATGCTCAATAAAATCAGCAAACAAAGTACCTTTGCAGACAATTTGAGCTTTTTGATTCCCCTGAATACCTCTTTTTAAGATAATATCGCCACCGGCAACCAAATGAGCCGCTTCCACCGTACCTTCAATGGTCAGGCTCTTTCCCGCCCGGATTACGGTACCCGCTTCCACATTACCGGATATCAACACATCACCGAAGAACTCAACCTTGCCGATAATCTGATCCACATCACCACTAATCTGGTGAATTTTATTTAAATTAATCTTTCCATCCTGATACTCGACTTTTCCTTCAAAAGCAGCCCGATACAGATTTTCATCTGCTTCGTCACGTACAAGTCCTTTTCCTTGAACCGGCGGGAGATTTTTTACCTGCTCCACAGAAATCTCAAAACCTCTGACATCTTTACCGGGAATCCCATCAACAGCAGGATGATACTGCGCTAAAAGTGCACCTTCCTTTACGTTATTGACCATATTCATACTCTGGTAATCTACAGAGCCATCTTCTCGGATGGTCGGTCTCTTCGTACTGCTGTTTATATCAAAAAAGTACTCGTAGTATCCATCTTTACCCGGTTTGGGAGCAATATACTCCGCAACCTTAATCTCTCTTTCATAAACCTTCTTTTTGGACATAGCAATCAGGTTATCTTCATTGATTCCGGCTACCACATCATGCTCATGCAGTAACCCAAGCAACTCATCTTTGGTATAACCGCTTCCGTCTGCTTTGGGCATCAGATACAACCATGCCTGACGGTCATCCTCTGTGACTCTCACATAGGTATTGCTTTTATCATAGATATCAATGTCAAAAAGGGCGCCCTCGACACCGATATCAAAACCATTTTTCATGTTCTTATCATCTGTCATAGGACACCCTCCCATTTTTCTCTGGCATGTTTATGCCGCAACTATTCGAATTGTTTCTACTATCTTAATGTGGCAAGTCTTGTCTGTACCTGCTCTAACATCTGTGTATATTTTGCAAGTTTAGCTTTTTCTTCTTCTACCTTGGCCGCAGGTGCTTTGCTCATAAAACGTTCATTGTTGAGCATACCGTTACTACGTGCAATCTCTCCCTGCAAACGTTTTTCTTCTTTCTCCAGACGCTCAATCTCCTGTTTGATATCCACAAGCTCTGCAAAAGGCATATAAACGGTAGCATTTTCAATTACTACACTGACTGCATCATCTGCAATGCCGTCTTTATCGTTCTGTACCAACACTTCCGAAGCATAAGCCAAAGGAGCAAAGAACAATTTACCTTCCTCAAAGATAGATGCCACTTCCGCTTTGTCAGTCACCACATATACCTGCGCTTTTCTGCTGGGCGGTACATTCATACCGGTGCGGACATTACGGATACCGCGAATTGCCTCTTTTAATACCTCGATTTCCTTTTCTTCTTTATCAAAAGCTCTGGATGCATCTGCTACCGGCCAGGAAGAAATCATGATAGACTCTTCTTCATTCTGTAAAGTACAGAAGATTTCCTCTGTAATGAAAGGCATATAAGGATGTAACAATTTTAATGCATCAATCAATACTGTCTTTAATGTATAAAGGGCCGCATTCTGGCTTGCTGCATTATCACTATTATACAGTCTGGGTTTTACCATCTCAATATACCAGTCACAGAATTCATCCCAGATAAAGTCATAAACCTTCTGAACCGCAATACCAAGCTCGTATTTTTCCATATTGTCGGTTGCTTCTTTTACCAGATTATTTAACTTGCTGATAATCCATTTATCAACCGGCTCTAAGTGGTCTGCTGCATCCGCCGGAATCTCTTTGCCTTCCATATTCATCATAATGAAACGGGAAGCATTCCATACTTTATTGGCAAAGTTACGGGCATTTTCGATACGCTCATAGTAGAAACGCATATCATTACCCGGTGCATTACCGGTAATCAATGTCAATCTCAATGCATCTGCACCGTACTGCTCGATGATTTCCAAGGGATCAATACCGTTTCCTAAGGATTTACTCATCTTGCGTCCCTGGGAATCTCTTACCAGACCGTGGAATAATACAGTCTTGAATGGTCTTTCTCCCATCTGCTCGAAACCTGAGAAAATCATACGGATAACCCAGAAGAAAATGATGTCATATCCTGTTACCAATACGTCAGTAGGATAGAAATACTTAAGATCTTCTGTCATCTCAGGCCAACCCAATGTAGAGAAGGGCCATAATGCAGTAGAGTACCATGTATCCAAAGTATCAGGATCTTGTGTCAGATGAGCACATCCACATTTGGGACACACACAAGGTGCTTCTTTGGCAACTACCACTTCACCACACTCATCACAGTAATATGCCGGAATACGATGTCCCCACCATAACTGTCTGGAAATACACCAGTCACGGATATTGTCTGTCCAGTTAAAGTATGTCTTCTGCATACGGTCAGGAACCAGCTTGATATCACCATTTTTAACTGCATCAGCCGCAGGCTTAATGAGCTCGTCCATCTTTACAAACCACTGCTCCTTTACCAAAGGCTCAACAGTGGTCTTACATCTGTCGTGAGTACCTACGTTGTGACTATAATCCTCGATTTTAACCAAAAGTCCCTGTTTATCTAATTCTTCTACGATAGCTTTTCTCGCATCATAGCGATCCATGCCTTCGTATACACCGCCATTTTTGTTGATGGTAGCATCATCATTCATGATATTGACAATGGGAAGGTCGTGACGTTTACCAACCTCAAAGTCGTTAGGATCATGACCGGGTGTGATTTTAACAACACCGGTACCAAATTCCATATCTACATATGTATCTTCTACAACCGGAATGGCTTTATTTACGATAGGAAGCCATACCTGACGTCCGTGAAGATAAGTATATCTCTCATCATCAGGATGAATGGCAACTGCAGTATCACCCAGCATAGTCTCCGGTCTGGTAGTTGCAAAAGTTAAAAACTCTGTGGTACTGGGCTGACCATTTTCATCTACCAAGGGATACTTGATATGCCAAAAATGTCCGGCCTGATCTTCATACTCAACCTCTGCATCGGAAATGGAAGTATTACATACAGGACACCAGTTAATAATACGTGCACCCTTGTAAATCCATCCTTTTTCATGCATCTTGCAGAATACTTCGGTAACAGCCTTATTACAGCCTTCATCCATAGTAAAACGCTCTCTGTCCCAGTCACAGGAAGAACCAAGCTTCTTTAACTGCTCGATAATACGTCCGCCGTATTCTCTCTTCCAGTCCCAAGCTCTCTCCAAAAATCCTTCTCTGCCAAGATCATGTTTATCGATGCCTTCTTCTTTCATCTTTTCGATAATCTTAACCTCTGTGGCGATGGAAGCATGATCAGTACCGGGCTGCCACAATGCATTGTAACCCTGCATTCTCTTGAAACGGATAAGAATATCCTGCATGGTATTATCCAACGCATGTCCCATATGAAGCTGTCCTGTAATATTCGGCGGAGGGATCACAATGGTAAAAGGTTTCTTATCGTGATCTACTTCTGCGTGGAAGTATTTTTTCTCCAACCATTTTTCATAAATACGATCCTCAAGACCATGGGGATCATAGGTTTTTGCCAATTCTTTGCTCATGTCTAATGTAACACTCCTTCTAAAAGCATAAAATATCCGCAAACAGTATATCACAAACTGCCTGCGGATACCATATTTTTTGCTTATTTACTTAAAATTCTATGCAGACATTACCCATGCCACAATCAATGTCCAGTGTTTTATCACTGCCATTATCAATATGCTTGTTGATACCTGCACCGGAATAACTACTTTCACCCAAATCAATGTTGCCGGCTGCGCAACTCAATTGGTAGTTATAATCTTCAAAAATCTGTCCGTTAATTTGCACTTCCAACTCACCCATACCGCAACGGAGGTCTGCATTTCCGTTAATTGTTCCGACAAAAGTCATCTCGCCCATGCCAACATTCGCATTGACATCCTGTGCAACTTCGCTGCCTTCCACCGTAATTTCACCGGCACCTACATTGGCATCCAACTGCTCAGCAACTATTTCCTCTATATTGGCTTCACCGGCTCCAACATTAACTATAACCGCTTTAGCTCTTAACTCTTCTGCATCTAATTCACCACCACCGACATTGACACATATTTCTTCAAAAGTCATTTGAGCCGGCAGGTAAATGGTGATTTCTCCCACGTTGGAAAAAGACTCAATCTGTTCTTTCACAACGAGCACACCATCTTCTACAGTGTACATGGTATTAAAACCACCTTCTGTAGCCAAAACAATCACATCTTCTGCACCCTTTTCGATATTTACCGCTCCGCCGTCTACTGTAACATGAATGGAATGGATATTGTTTTCGGAAATACCCACTTCCTTATTACCGGAAACCGTAAAAAACTCCAAGTCTTCAAACTCTTCGGGTAAAATCACATCTATGCCCATATTTTCGGAAGTAATGCTTGCATCTCTTAATCCTTTATACACTTGTTTTACAACTTGCACTCCTCCGATGCCGCCGGTAATCAGCATGATAACCATGCCCACTGCCATACAGATTAAACCGCCGAACACAAAAATTTTGGTTGATTTTTTCATGCTGTTGCACGCTCCTTTCTACCAAAGATAGATTGGAAAATGTACACAAGGCCTTTCCAAATAGCAGGAATTAACACCGTTAACACCTTCCAGCTTGCAATGAGACAAAGCATGGAAATTCCAACTAAAAAGATAGCTAATCCCATGGCAAAGAAAGAGGCTGCCGGGGATGTGACCACATTGGCAAAACCTACACCAAGTAAAACCATGGCTACCACAAAAAATGCAACTCCTACCAGTGCAAGGCCTAAAATAACGCCTATACATGCTGCAACAACACTGAGAATTGCACCTAAGATTGCTGTTGCCAAACTACCCCAAATAGGAATTGTCACAACAATGGCAATCACAATCAGCGCCACCTGCCAGCCTTCCAATTTGGACTTTTTCTCTTGCGGTTCCACATCAATAACCCTGTCATCTGCCGCCTGTGTATCACCATTGGTATTTGCATAAATATCCTCAGTAGTCGCCAATTCTTTTCCTGCCAATTCTTCTCTGATATTGTGCGCCACTTCTTCCGGTGAACCAAGAGTTTTAATCACCTCTTCTTCATCCTTCTCTGCATCTTCAAAGTATTCCGTATAATAGTTTAACGCTTCTCTTCTTTCTGTATAAGGAACGTCAGCCAATAATTTTTCCAAGCGTTCCAAAAACTCAATCTTACTCATAAACAACTCCTCCCTCAAAAATGCCTGATATCTTTCCGGCATATTCGTTCCATTCTCTTTGGTATGTATTTAATTGAACTGTGCCTTCCGAAGTGATCCGGTAATATCTCCTGTTTCTTCCGCCGCACTCCCTGTCATACACATCCAAAAAGCCATATTTTTGTAATCTTCGCAAAACCGGATACAAGGTAGATTCTGATAAATCGATGACTTGTCTTACCTCCTGTGTAATCTTGTAGCCATAGGTCCCAATTTCTTCATGGGATACGACTGCCAACACAATTGCATCCAGTAAAGCTGCTCCAGTATTAAATACCATAAGCTCTCCTTCCTGTCGCGATGCATCTTTTTTAATTATTTAAAAATATGCTGTTTAAAAATATAATATTATATCTCGTATAATATTGTTGCTGGATATAATATACGACGTATAATATTATATGTCAATACATTTTTATAAAAAGTTGTGTTTTTAAAATTTTTTTAAAAAAATTCATTTTAGGGGTTTTCAAGTCGAAAAGTTTGTGCTATACTTCGATTGTTGTCGTGGTGTGGCTCAGCTTGGTAGAGCGCTTCGTTAGGGACGAAGAGGTCGCAGGTTCAAATCCTGTCACCGCGATTTTTTCATGGGCATATTTGGCGGACTTTCGCCGGATGTGCTTATTTTTTTGTGTGAAAATAAGATAGACTCTTCCCATATCTATATACTGTTTTTGTTAATGGTTTTATTTTGAATAATTAGATTTGATTAAATCTGTCATAGATATGTACGCACAGATGTGCAGACTTATCATTTGGCTTGTTGAAATGCTTCCAGAGAATCAGCTTGCGCCGCAAGCACAACCCAACGGTCAAGGACTTTCAAATCAGTCTGGGACATAATCTCTTCCTTCAATTCTTCAGGCACTGTAAATTTGACAGAAAGAATAGTCAAAACA
>JAZQLQ010000012.1:0-89696 GCA_045542735.1 Lachnospiraceae bacterium | reverse complement strand
GTTTTTCCCAGTCAAAATCAACTTTGGCTAATTTTAACCGTTTTACTGTTTTGTTTGGTTCGTGTTCTAAAAACACTCTCTGAAATTTTCTCTTGGAATTTTTCAGGGTTGCATTGCTGTTTATTTGTCAAGGTTCTTTGTAATGGTAATCTTTGAAAAATCACCAACGGAGAAGGAGGGATTTGAACCCTCGCGCCGCTATTAACGACCTACTCCCTTTCCAGGGGAGCCCCTTCAGCCTCTTGGGTACTTCTCCAAACATAGCTGAATAATTATTTTATTCAATTACCATTGTCTAAGCTTTAAAAGCTCAACGGAGAGGATGGGATTCGAACCCATGCGCCCTCTCGGACAAACGGTTTTCAAGACCGCCTCGTTATGACCACTTCGATACCTCTCCATGTCGTATCTTGGCTGTGTCTCTCAGCCGACGCAAGTGTTATTCTAACAGAGTTACTTTTTAGTGTCAACAACTTTTTTCAAAATTTCCGCTAATTTTTTAAGATTTTTTTCTTTTTTCATTTTGCGAAAAAAAAAGGGCATCTTCACCACCTTGAAAATGCACTTTTTAGAGATGATTAATCTTTGCAAAAACTGAAAGTTATATCTATGATCATCTTTCTGATTCGGAGAGTCTTGAATTCTTCTAAACCTTCTTATCTTGCTATATATGTAGAAAAACAGCATCTTTTATTTGTCTTTTTCTTCTAAACATTTATCATTTTTCTCCTGTGTAGAAGAAATGTTTATATTTATATCATTAAATGCTTGATTGTTCGACATAACGTGTGCATTTTTCTGCTAAATTATACCTAAACATGTAATAATGTAGAATTACAGCTAGAACAGCCGACTTTTTTCTACATAAAGAGGCATTTGGCGAATTTTTAGAAGATAAGCATTCTGTCGTTGAGCAATATACTAACAAATTAGCTTGTATTTCCCAAAGTCATCTATAAATGTAACATAACATCAACTTCAAATTCCGTTTTCTGTTTCGCCTTGCATCTTATCACAAAAAACACTCTGCTATCTTTAAATCTTCCGGCGTGGTCAGTTTCATATTTTCATAACTGCCTTCTACCAATTTTACTTTTTTATCGGAAAATAATTCTGCCACCATGGCATCATCCGTCACGGCAACACCTTGCTTCTTTAATTCTTCCTCTTTTAATAGAAGTTCTTCATAGGCACTATGGATTAAATCAAAGGCAAAAATCTGAGGAGTCTGAATCTGCCATACCAGATTACGATTGGGAGTCTGCTCTGCAAAACCATCCACATCACTAATCTTAATAGTATCTTTCACCGGCATGCCGACAACACACGCCTTATGAATCTGTACAGCTTCAATCCCACGTGCAATAATTTCCGGAGTCGCAAAAGGTCTGGCGCCATCATGAATCAGGACATAATCCGGTTTCGCATGGATTTCAGGAAATACACCGCCTGTTCTTACACAATTCTCCTGCCCAGCTATAGCGCGAAGTCCGTATGCCACCGAATGGTAACGTTCCTTACCACCTGTCACAATCTGCTTTACCTTCTTGAAGTCAAAAGCATCCACAATTTCTTTTTGACAATATTCTATTTGGTCCGCAGCCGTCACCAAAATCACTTCATCAACCTGACTATCCTCGAAGTTTTTAAGAGTATAATAAAGAACGGGCTTGCCGCAAAGCAATAAATATTGTTTTGCCACGTCAGAACCCATTCTTTTTCCCTGTCCGGCTGCCAGTACAATGGCAGTTGTCTTCATATCTTAATCTCCTACTTATATTCTCTAATCGTAACCCCTTATCGCTCCCCCAGTCTCAGATTGGGCACTGCATTTAAGTCCCATCCGCTTCTGGTTCCTTTTATATATTCATAATATCCTGCTACCGCTATCATGGCAGCATTGTCTGTACAATACACAGGGGACGGACAATAGAATGCAATCCCTTGTTTTTTGCATTCTTCTTCAAAAGCCTTGCGCAATGTGGAGTTGGATGCTACACCACCGGCAATGGCTAATTTGTCAAAGCCATATTCCTTCACACCATTTACCCCATGCTCTACCAATACATCTACTACCGCTTTTTGGAAAGAAGCTGCCACATCTGCCACATTGACTTCTTCACCTTTCATTTCACAGGAATTGATATAGTTAAGCACTGCCGATTTCAAACCACTGAAACTAAAATCGTAAACACTGTCTCCTACTTTTGCCCTGGGAAAATGAATTGCCTCCGAATTTCCTTCCTTCGATATCTTATCAATCTTTGGCCCACCCGGATAACCAAGACCAATAGCCCTTGCCACTTTATCAAAGGCTTCTCCCGCAGCATCATCCCTGGTGCAACCAAGAATCTCATACTCGCCGTAATCTTTGACTACCACCAAATGCGTATGTCCCCCGGATACTACCAAGCATGAAAAGGGCGGTTCCAGCTCTTTATGTTCAATATAGTTTGCACTGATATGTCCTTCAATATGATGCACGCCAACCAAAGGTTTATCCAACGAAAAGGCTAACGCCTTGGCAAAGGATACACCGACCAAAAGCGCCCCCACAAGACCGGGACCATAAGTTACCGCTACTGCAGTAATATCATCTAATGTCACTCCGGCTTCTTTCAGCGCCTGATCCACTACCTGATTAATTTTTTCAATATGCTTACGGGATGCAATCTCCGGCACAACTCCACCATATAAAGTATGCAGGTCGATTTGTGAGGATATTACATTACTCAAAACCTCTCTGCCGTTTTTAACCACAGATGCCGCAGTCTCATCACAGGAGCTTTCAATTCCCAATATTAAAACATCTTCTGTCACAATTACACTTCCGTTCTACTGTTCCATATCTATCTTTTTCCAACCATAAATCTTGTAATGTCCGTTTTCATCTTTACGTAGGATAAAACACAAGTTGGTCTGATAGATAATTGAATCCTGTTTGATATCATATAAACAATACAACCTTGCCCATTCGTAACCATCCTGTGTAAAAGTCTCTACATCCACACTGGCAGACGGTGAATAATTGTTAATGGTACGGCCGTTTGCCTTATACTCTTCGATATCCCGTTGTAATAAATCCAAATACTCTTCTTCTGTCTGATTTGCCACCAATTCAGCATCATAAATCTCACGCATCTTTAATCCAAGCGCTTTGATTTCTTCTTCATCATGCTCTTCATTATAGTAGCACTGGGTAATTTCACTAAAATATTTTACAACCTCTCTGGGAGAAGGGGGATAATTGGATTCTAAATTTCGGCTCAACGCTTTTTGGCTCATAGTCATAGTAGCGACGATATCTTCTTCATTCGTCACCTTTGCTGCCGGCGAATCTGATCCGTTGGATAGATAAAAGTAATATCCAATAATCAAACAAGCCAAGACTATAAGTATGATCGTGCCTTTCATTCCTTTAAATCGTTTCATGGATCATGCTTCCTTGCTCTCTAAAATAGGATTATTCGTCCTCAAAATCCAGTTCCACTGTCTGTCCGTCTTTTGCTGCCACTGCTCTGTCAAAAATCCGACGAACTTCTTTCATGTACTCTTCCGGTCTGGTTAAAGACGGACTGTAATGTGTCAACCACATTTCCTTAGGATTTGCTTTTGCCGCAATATCCGCCGCCTCGTAAAAAGTCATGTGCTTATATTCCTTTGCCTTTGCCTTCTTTTCCGGCTCTCCGTACATTCCTTCTATAATCAACAGATCTGCATCTGTTGCATACTGTGTAATAGCAGGAACCGGTCTCGTATCTGTACAATATGTGACCTTAATTCCTTTTCTGGCGCCGCCCATCACCATATCGGGTGTATAAACGCCTTCCGGTGTCTCCACTGTCTGTCCATGCTGCAAACGATTCCAGCAATTCACAGGAATCCCCAATTCTTTTGCTTTCTCTACCTGAAACTTACCTTTACGTTCTACCACCAGGCTGTATCCATAACAAACTACATTGTGGTTCACCCGGAACGCATCAATATGAAATCCGTCAAACTGAATGCTTTCTTCCGTCTCCGTCAATTCTCTGCACTGAATCTCAAAAGGAAGCTCCGGTGCAATCACACGCAACGCGGAAACCACACGATTCAATCCCTTGGGACCGATGAGCAGTAGCGGCTCCTTCCGTTCTGCATTACCCATAGTTAAAAGCATCCCCGGCAGACCGCTGATATGATCTGCATGATAATGGGTAAAGCAAATAATATCAATGGGTTTGGGACTCCAGCCCTTTTCTTTCATGGCTATCTGCGTACCTTCCCCACAATCAATCAATATGCTTTTTCCGTTGTATCTGGCCATCATAGAAGTCAGCCAGCGATATGGAAGAGGCATCATCCCGCCAGTTCCCAACAGACATATATCCAACATAACTTATAAAAACTCCGTTTCCTCTTTCTGACTGACAGGAAGCCTAAATGCATCAATCATCTTGTCATAACACGATTCACATAGTTCAAATTCATGAACCACCCCATCTTTTTCAGAAAAATAATCAAACCGCTGTTTTCCACGAAAACAGCCTTCTTTTAAAATACCGTTTTCTACCGTCATCTCTTTACCGCATTTATTGCAAAAAACCTGTACTAATTGACTTTCCTTGTATACTCGCATATCCTCACGTCCCTTTCCTTTATTTTGCGTTTTCGTTAGCCAACGCTAATCATTATCATTATATCGGAACATGTAAAGATATTCCTAGCGGTAATTATTGTACTTACTGCCTATCTTTTCCACATAATCAAGGCATCTTCCGTAGGTTTCTCGTAAAAATTTTTACGGACACCCTCTGTGATAAATCCCAATCTTTCATAAAGTGAAATGGCTGCCGCATTGCTCTTTCTGACTTCCAGTGTGATTGCAAATATATTTTTTTCTTGTAATATATGCAACAATTCACCAAGCATCTGCTTCCCTATACCATGTCCTCTGTGGGATTCTACAACTGCAACTTGATTGATGTCTGCTTCATCCCCAATCAGATATGCGCCACAATAGCCCACAATCTGTTGCGGGTTATCCTCCGGACATGCCACTACATAGCATACATTGGGATTTGCCAAGGATTCTTCAAAAGACTTATAAGACCAAGGTACGCTAAAACTACTGTTTTCAATTTGACACACCTGCTCAAGGTCTTCTGTCTTCATATTACGAATTTGAAGCATTTTCTTTCTCCAACCGTTCTCTTTCAGCCTGTGACAGTCGTAAGTAATCCGGTTTGTGCTCTCCTGCTGCCACCATCTTACCCTGTCTGTAATACTCTTCTGCCAGCGCTGCAAGTGCAGACGCATGTTGCCTGTTGCAGTTAGCCGGCGCAAATCCATATGGTACCTGCATCTGCTCAGTAATCAATGTTTCAAACACCGGAACACCATCACCCAGAAACATCACCTGTTGTCCCAATGTATTTAACTCTTTAATCACATCTGCCATATCTGCGGCAAACTGTGTCTTAATCACTTGAAAACTAAATCCACTCCTAGCCGAAGCGTCCTTTTGAAAACGATAAAAACCGGTATATACCTGATTTCTTCTGGCATCCATAATAGGACAAATGACACCTTCATAACCCACCAGGTTGTATGCCATCCCATCCATTGTGGGAATCTCAATAATCGGTTTATCCAACGCTCCCGCCATTCCTTTTGCTGTTGCTGCGCCGATACGAAGTCCCGTAAAGGATCCCGGTCCTGCCGCTACTGCCACAGCGTCTATGGTAGACAAATCCAATTCTATCATATGCTTAATTTCATCCAGCATCGGTAACAAGGTCTGGGAATGTGTCTTCTTATAGTCTATGGTATATTCCGCAATCAAGTGCCCATCCTCTGTCACGGCTACACTTGCCACCAAGCCCGAACTGTCTATTGCCAATATTTTCATATCTGTTACTTTCTTTCTATGGTAATCTTCCGATAATCAAAGCCTTTTTGTAAATCCTTTTCTATGGTAATCCATCCGGTTTCTTCCGGCATAAGCTCATCAATCAGATTCGCCCATTCTACCAGACAAAGTCCATCACCGAAGAAATAATCTTCATAACCGATTTCATCCATTTCTTCCGGATCTCCAATGCGGTATACATCAAAATGATAAAAAGGCATCCGTCCGCTTTCATATACCTGTACAATGGTAAATGTGGGACTGTTTACTTGTTCACTGACTGCAAGGCCCGCTGCTACACCTTTGGTGAAAACAGTTTTCCCTACGCCCAAATCACCTAACAGAGCATAAATCCCACCGGGCTTTGCCTCCTCACCGATGCGCTTACCAAGTGCAAAGGTTTCTTCTTCGCTATATGTTTCAAATACCTTGGTATCCATAGTCATATCACTCTTTTATCTTTACTTTCTTAGGGTCCATGTGAGTACTAATCACTTGAATCAACGCATAAGCATCTTCACCCAAATCTCTTCTTGGAAAAATAGATGCAGCATTTTTGCCTGTATATAAAATAATACTCTTGGAAGTAGATACTGCCTTAAACATATTTTCCCATGCCTGCATCTGTTTGGTCTCCCCCTGGGAAACCTCTACCCCATTTTCATAAAAAGCATAGTGAAGGGGCGTCTGAAAGCTTGCTTGCATTGCCTGCGTCCTAGCTGTGAGATACAGACTGACGGGTAGATATAAAATCACCACAATGCCAAATATCAAATAAAGCACATTGGCATCCTTCATAATATACAGCATTACCATCACAATACCCACAAAGGTACCAAGCATTCCAGAAAAGGAATTGTAAATATGTCTCAAAAAGTAATCATACAATGCAGAAGCATCTATCTGCACATCCACTTCATACAACGCTTCTCCTTCGGGAGTCATTGCATTCTTGCTATCTTCCGTATCAATTGCTTCTGTTTCAATCACTTCGGTTTCTACCGCTTCTGTTTCTATTGTTTCGTCTGTCATCTGACCGGTCTCTTCACTCATAGGTGTATCGTCCTTTCACATTTTCTCCTCATAAGACATAGTCATACACAATTATTATACTTCATTTAGGAAAAATCGCAAGAGAAACCATAGATATAGGGGATGAAAATGCAAAAAAAGAACAGATACCTCCATCCGTTCTTTCTTTGTCTATATTGTTTCTTTCATTCTTCTTTTATTCGTGTCGCAATGCTTCAATCGGACTGAGTTTTGCCGCACGTCTTGCAGGATAGATTCCGAAGAAAATCCCAACTGCCGACGAGAACACACTTGCCACCAAAACAGTACCCAATGTTACCTTGGCTACCACTCCCATCAGTGCACATACACCACAGGCTCCCAAGTAACCAAAGATAATACCGATAATACCACCCATTAAGGTAATGATTGCCGATTCAAACAAAAACTGTAGCAAAATAGATTTGGTTCTGGCACCAAGGGCCTTCCGTATACCAATTTCCCTGGTACGCTCTGTTACCGACACCAACATAATATTCATAACACCGATACCACCAACCAATAAGGAAATCGCTGCTACAAACACAATAAAAACAGTAATGGCATCAATAATCGTGGTAATCTGCTCCATGGAATCACTAAAGCTTTGCAACAGGATAACGCCCTGTCCTCTGACTTTATGTCTTGTTTCCAGCAATTCCACTGCTGCCTCCGCAATTTCTTTGGAATATTCCGGTGCTTCACCCAAAATATAAAAATCACTAAATATTTCCATTCCTATACCATAGGAATTATAAAAGGTAGTAATGGGCATCTCAAATTCTACCTGTTCATAATAATTCATGGCATTGAGCATCGCCGAGGCATTATCCTCGCGAATACCCACAATCCGCAATTCCAAGGTACGGTTTGCCTGAGTTACCTCAAAGGTCTTACCGATGACATCTGTTGTACCATATAGGTACATAGCTCCACTTTCACGGAGTACGCACACCTTGGCAGCGCTTTCCACATCCGCTTCCGTAAAATAGCCCCCCTTAATAATCGGCTCGGTCGCCGTATAGCGCAACGCTTCATTTCCCGCACTATAATAAGCATCAAAGGTTCCTTTCGGCCCCACAACTGTGGAATACATACCAATCATATTGGTAGCACCTTTGACATGGGGCAGTTGTGAAATAGCCTCCAAGTCCTCATCTGTAAACTCCACAGCCGGATAATCTTCATTTTCCGAAGAATATATATACAACTGTCCGCCGGCAATACTGTTTAATCCATCGCTGATTGTAGCTGCTACACCATCACCAATAGAGATAACCATAATAACTGAGGAGATACCGATAATAATACCCAGCATGGTTAAAAAAGACCGTCCCTTATTGTCGCGGATATTTTTCAATGCCATTTTGACATATTCTAAAATCTGTCCCATAAGCACTCCTACTCTACCGCTTCCATCGGGGTCACTTTCATACCCTCGGTCATTCCAGTTGTTACTTTTGTAATAATCTGATCCTCTGTATGAAGTCCATTTACAATCTCAATGTATTCATCTGATGTGATGCCCACCTCTACAGTTCTGCGTGTCAAAACTCCATCGTCAATCACATAGCAGAAAGTTCCCTGTGTGTCATAATTCACACAAGCAACGGGCACCATCAACACATTCTCTCTGGTATCACTGGTAATATTTACCTTTGCTTCCGTACCCAAGAAAATGCCCTCTCCCGGATTATCAATGTGTACATCCGCACTAAAGGTAGATGCACCGTTGGCATTGGTTTGTGCCATACCATTAATTTTGGTAACTGTACCTGTATATTCCACACCATTAATGGTAATGGTTGCCACCTGTCCAACTCTCAATTTATCCAAATCATATTTTGTCAAGGTAATGTTAACCTTTAAATTTTCTGTACTTTCCAGAGTAAACAACTGCATGCCTTCACTTACAGTCTGACCTTCTACCGTTTCAACGGTTGTAATGACACCGTTAAAATCTGCTTTCACACCTGCTCTTGCTATTGCCAAATCCTCTGCAGCCTGCTCACGGTTTAAAGCATTGATTTCCCGAAGTGTGGACTGCTGGGCCTTCTGGCTGGCAAGTGCCGGATCATTATTGTCTTTTTGTGCTTCATATTGCTGTGCCAACGCTTTATATTCATTCATATTGGCACTACAGATGGAAATCGCATTTTCCATACCCGCAAAATCATATTGGGATAACTTTTGTTGTAATACCGCCAACTCTGCTTCGCCTTCGCTAATTAATGCTGCCAATTCAGCATTAGGAGTGTCATACTCTCCCTGCTTAATTTTATATTGATCGATTGTTGCTTTCAGTGTATCATATTCTGTTTTTACCGCCATTGCTTCCGCATACTGGGCATTGGCTTTTTCTAAACATCCGGAATAGTGATATACATACTGCATAGCTTCATCATAATTTTTAACCGCTTCCGCTTGTTTGTTCTGTGCGTCAGTAATTGATGTCATAGTGGCATTGATGCCATAATTATCTGCCTGGGCTTGCAATGCTGCAAGTTCATCCATTTCTTCCAATTCTTCTACATCATATGACAACAAACTGTCACCGGCTTTTACTGCATCACCGATTGTAACATCCACAGTTTCTACCTTGCCACTAACCGGCGCAAAGTAAACTTTTGTTTCTTCTGTCATAACCGTACCGGAATAATCCAATTCCTGTGCAATACTTCCTTGAGAAACCGTTGTTACCTCTACGGGCATGCCTTTACTGAGTGCAGAAATTGCCATTACTGCCACACCAATAAATAACGCTGCCACAATCACCACAATGGCTATAATTAAAATAATGGTTTTCTTTTTACTCCACTTCGTTTTCATAATCTTTTTCAATCCTTCCGTCTTTTATACGAATCACTCTTCTTGCCTGTGCTGCAATTTCATTGTCATGGGTAATCAGAATGACCGTTCTCCCCTCTTTATGTAACTCCTTTAATATACGGATAATCTCCTGACTGGATGCAGAATCCAGATTACCGGTAGGCTCGTCGGCCAAAATAACAGGCGGCGCCTGTGCAATGGCTCTTGCAATAGCTACACGCTGTTGTTGTCCGCCGGACATCTCGGACGGCTTATGCTGCATGCGGTCTGCAAGTCCTACTTTTGCTAATGCTGCCACCGCCAAATCATGTCTTTCCTTTTTTGCTACGCCACGGTACAAAAGCGGCAACTCTACATTTTCCAATGCCGTAAAACTGGGAATCAGATTAAATCCCTGAAAGATAAATCCAATCTCCTGATTGCGGATATCAGAAAGTTCATCATCCGTTAAATGGGAAACATCTTTCCCATCCAATATGTATTTACCGCTCGTGGGTACATCCAGACAACCCAACATATTCATTAATGTGGATTTACCGGAACCGGATTGTCCAATAATTGCCAGATACTCACCGGTGTCCACAGTCAGGCTTACATGGTCAAGGGCCCGCACTTCATTGACACCCGGATTGTAAATCTTGCACATATCCTCCACTTGTATCAGTACACTCACAATGTTCCTCCTTTTCCTTTTACACAATCCCCTTTGTATGATTGTATTGTTGTATTACTCACTTAAGACAATAATGCATGTGGTACATTTTGTCAATCCCATTTTCACACTTTTACATTTTATCTCTCTACCTCGATAAAGTCCATAGTCATTTTGTACTTGACGAATATGATGCAAACTACTATACTGTATCCGAATAAGACAATTCTTCGGGGTTGGGTGCAATTCCCTACCGGCGGTGATACGAAAGTTAGTCCGCGACCCATGAAAATGGCTGATTTGGTGAGATTCCAAAACCGACAGTAAAGTCTGGATGAGAGAAGAAAGTCAGGCAAATCTGTTAGTATCTGTCATGTGATAGATTCTGCTATTTGACAGATTTGTTGTTTGCATGATGCGCTTATGCATATATCCCCGATGAAGCTGTGCTCATCGGTTTTTTTATGCGCTTTTACGCCTACAAATGCAAAGACTGGACGGGACATATATCCCGTATGCGAAGAATCGTCCTCAACACTTGCGCACACGCGCCATTTGGAAAGGAGATCACAACATGAGTGAAACAGTAACCGCAACAAACAACGTTGCAAAACCCAAAACAAAAAAAGTCGACATCCGTAAAATCACCGGAACCGGAATGCTTTCCGCCATTGCCTTTGTACTGATGTATCTGGACTTTTCCGTACCCTTCATGCCAAGCTTTATCAAAATGGATTTATCCGAACTCCCCGCATTGATTGGTGCATTTGCTTACGGTCCCGTATCCGGCGTATTAATCTGTCTGATTAAAAACGTAATTCATCTGGCAATGTCCAGTACCGGCGGCGTAGGCGAACTGAGCAACTTCTTACTGGGTGCTTCCTTTGTACTGGTAGCAGGATTAATCTACAAATACAAAAAGAACCGCACCAGTGCTTTGATCGGTTCTATTTTGGGAGCTTTCGTTATGGGAGTATTCAGCATTTTCTCAAACTACTTCCTGACCTATCCTATTTATTACAAGTTTATGCCACAAGATACCATCTTAGCTGCATATCAAGTAATTTTCTCAGGTGTAAATAATATTTTGGAATGTCTGATTGTATTTAACGCACCTTTCACTTTCCTAAAGGGACTGTTGAGCGTGTTAATTACATTTTTGATTTATAAACGTATTTCACCCATACTAAAAGGAACGAATTAGTTTTAAAGTAGTTTTTAATTGATTTTTAAAGTAGTTTTCTAAATCGCCCCGACTGTTCTTGCTTAATGCCGGATTAGTCGGGGTATTATTTTGGATTGCGCCCGACTATATGCACTATTTTCAATTTTAGTCGGGCATAATGGTTCATTTTCACCCGACTATTTCAGTTTTATCAGACTTCCAGTCGGGCATATTGTCTCATTTTCACCCCACTATTTCAGCTTTATCAGGCTTCCAGTCGGGCGCAAGCCAATTGTGGGCATATTGGGGAGCGAAAATCAGCCGTAAGATGCAATAAAAAATTCCCGATACCTCAAAACAACCAATCATAATCGTATGGCATTCCGACGTATCGGGATTTTTTATTCTACGAAAAGTTCTTACTCTTCATTTTTCAATTACTATTTCTTAGCCAGAAGCATTCGCAGTTTAAAACCTCATGGTTAATTGGATGCGTTTCTTGGTAAGGTCTACGCTCATGACCTCTACTTCCACAATGTCGCCCACACTGACAACTTCTAGCGGATGTTTGATATAGCGGTCGGTAATCTTGGAAATGTGCACCAAACCATCCTGATGTACACCGATATCTACAAAGATACCAAAATCGATAACGTTGCGGACGGTTCCTTTCAAGCGCATACCCGGCTTTAAGTCTTCCATTTCCATAACATCGCTTCTGAGAATAGGAGCAGGCATATCTTCACGAGGATCTCTGGAAGGTTTCTCCAATTCTTTTGCAATATCTGTCAATGTTAATTCGCCGATACCAAGCTCTGCTGCCAATGTTTTCAGTTCCTTGCTTCCCGCTTTGGGAAGATTCAAACTGGCATGACCGATATCTTTTAAAGTCAAGCCGGTTTTTGCCAAAAGTTTTTCTGCCGCATCATAAGACTCCGGATGGACACTGGTAGCATCCAAAGGATTCTTTCCGTCACGGATACGAAGGAAGCCGGCACATTGCTCATAGGCTTTGGGTCCAAGCTTTGCTACTTTTAACAATTGCTTTCTCTCTGTAAAAGCTCCGTTTTCTTCTCTGTAATCCACAATGTTTTTGGCAATCACCTTGCTGATACCGGAAATATAGGAAAGTAAAGGGGCAGATGCCGTATTCAAATCTACACCTACACTGTTTACACAATCCTCTACAACACCGGTTAAAGCTTCATCCAACTTCTTTTGGTTCATATCATGCTGATATTGACCAACACCAATGGACTTGGGATCGATTTTTACCAATTCTGCAAGTGGATCTTGCAAACGTCTTGCTATAGAAGCCGCACTTCTCTGGCCTACATCGAAGTTGGGGAACTCCTCTGTTGCAAGTTTTGATGCAGAATAAACAGAAGCGCCTGCTTCGTTTACAATCACATAAGATACTGACAGTCCTGTCTCTTTAATAAATGACACAATGACCTGTTCTGACTCTCTGGATGCTGTTCCGTTTCCTACAGAAATCAAGGAAACATGGTACTTTTCAATCAATTTCTTAAGCTCTGCTTTGGCCTCTGTCACCTTATTTTGAGGTGCGGTAGGGAAAATGACTTTGGTGTCAAGTACCTTACCCGTTGGGTCAACAACCGCCAGCTTGCAACCGGTACGGAACGCAGGGTCCCAACCAAGCACTACTTTTCCTGCAATAGGTGGTTGCATTAAGAGCTGTTTTAAATTCTTTCCAAATACGCTGATAGCGCCTTCTTCTGCTTTTTCAGTCAAAGCGCTACGGATTTCTCTTTCAATAGAAGGAGCAATCAAACGTTCATAACTGTCTGCCACCACTTCTTTTAATACAGGTGTGGTAATCGGATTGTTCTGTTTAATCACTTCCTGCTCCAAGTAAGCAATAATCTTGTCTACCGGTGCTTCCACCTTAACACTGAGTACTTTTTCCGCTTCACCGCGGTTCAAAGCCAGAATACGGTGTCCTGCAATTTTCTTTACAGATTCTGCAAAATGATAATACATCTCATATACACTTTGCGCTTCCTCATCCTTTGCCTCACTGACTACAGTTCCGTCGTTTTCCGTCAATTTACGGATCTTGGTACGGTAATCTGCCTCATCAGAAATACTTTCCGCCAAAATATCCTTAGCTCCGGCAATAGCTTCTTCTGCTGTTGCAACACCTTTTTCTTCATCGATATAAGCTGTAGCCTCTTCCTCTAAAGATTTCTTTATCATCTGGAGATAAATAATATTAGCAAGAGGCTCCAGACCTTTTTCCTTCGCTACAGATGCTCTTGTTTTTCTTTTTGGCTTATAGGGACGGTATAAATCCTCTACCGCTACCATAGTCTGTGCAGCTTCAATCTTAGCCTTCAGCTCATCTGTCAGTTTACCCTGCTCCTCGATGCTGGCAAGAACCGTTGCTTTTCGCTCTTCCAGTCCTCTTAAGTATACCAGTCTTTCATGGAGGTTACGGAGCACCTCATCATTGAGGGCTCCGGTTGCTTCCTTACGATAACGGGAAATAAAAGGAATCGTATTTCCTTCGTCAATTAATTTAACGGCGGCTTCCACCTGCCATTTTTGTACTTTCAGTTCTTCACTTAAAACTTTAATTATGTCCATTTCTTACCTGCCTAATTTTTTGTTGTGACATCTTCTATTCATATTCAGACATCAGATAAATCAACGGAGAGTTCCAGTAAACCGTAATCTCATTACAGGAATAGCTCTGCTCATTATCCACATAACATTTTGCCGGTGCCACACCTTTCAATACTGCCTGTGCATAAGGATCTTCCAGATTGCTGTTGGGACCACCGATTAACATACCGGGCATGGTCTGTTTCAAGAACTGGGAAGGTCTATGATGTGTTCCCTGAGGTGATAAAGTACCATAGCCTGTCAGGAAGCAATAAGAGTTGGTATTGTTACCAAACAAATAGTGCATCTGTCCTTTTGCAATATCACTATAGGTATTGTTTCCGTTAATTTCGTCCATCATCAAAAGCAACATACCATTGTTTGCCACACTCATATTACTTCCCCAAGGGAACTCTGTCATGGAACACTGATATGCATCAGCTTCGGCATTTGCAACTATGGTCTTGCAACCATTTTCCATTGCCTCTGTTACTTTCTTTGCAAAGTTCTTATCTGTATAATCTGCTGTCAAATATGCATAAGTTCCATAATAACCCACTTTTTCCCAGCCAAGTCCTTCAGGAATGGTAGCGAATGCAGTCACTTTCTTTTCATATGCTTTGTCACCGGTTGTCTTAAACAATTCTGCATATGCCCAGAATCTCTCATCGGTATCATCTGCATCCGGATATTCACCGGTTACGATCTCTGTAGGGTTCTTGAAACCACCGTTATTGTTTGTATTGCTTTCTAAATATGCAACTGCTTTTTCTGCTACTGCCAGACATTGATCTGCATAAGCACTGTCTACATCTGCATATACTCTTGCTGCCATTGCCATAACTGCCGCAAAGTCACCGGTTGCAGTATTAGAAATCGGAGAAATAAATAATTCCTCTGTTTCACCCTCAGGCATCACAACGCCGGGGAAGTTGGTACAAGTCACCTTGTGATATACACCACCGGTTGCAGGATCCTGCATCTTCATCATCCACTCCAATTCAAACTTAGCTTCATCCAAAATGTCAGGTGTACCGTTTCCGCTTTCGGGAATACCCACTTCATCACTGAAAGCATCGGGATTTGCCTCATATGCCAACATAATATCAGCCACTGCTTTTGCTCCGGAAACCACGTATCTGCCATAGTCACCTGCATCATGCCAACCACCGGACACATCCATCTTGGTGCTTGTGCCGTATACAGTTGCATCTGTATCATGACAAACAGGATGTGCAAAATCACCTGCATAATCCTTGGTCAGCTCCACACCACAACGCTGCATATAGAGCATCTTAACTGTATCATTAAATGCATCTGCGTACACATCTTCTCCAATGGTAAATTCATAGGATTCTTCATCATTGGCACCAATCACTTTGTATGTACCTGCATCTTTACATGCACTGAAATCACCGGTTGCCTCTTTCTCTCCGGTATAGCTGTTGTCCTTTGCAGCGTCCATCTTGCCTTCATATACCACATCACCGCTTGCTGCATCAACAACAGTAAAGTCGCTACCGATAGCATCTCCACGGAATACTGCTACTTTGTTGTCATCAGTCTGATATCCGATCTGATTAATCTGGACGTTGGGAAGATCTGCACCTGCAGCTCCACCTGCACGATTGCTCTCATCAATACAGTACAACTCTAAATTGTCCACTAAGAAGCTATGCTCTGCAATATCTGCTGCTGTATTTCCGTATAAGCCCATATTAAAGCACAATCTGGGTGCAGGGTCGCTGGCTTCTTCCATGGTAAACTGGATAGTAAAGTGCTGCATCTCAGGTGTCAAAACCAAGGTCTCACTGGAATAAGGGTGATAGTCACCACCATTAATCTGGATACGGTACTGTACTTCACGTTCAATGGTTGCTGCTGCGTCAAAAGACATCTCGTATACACAACCCTGCTCCAAACCGAATCCGTCATAATAAATCTGTACACTATGCTCTTTGGTGCCAAGCTTGGTCACTTTCATTTCAAGCTGTCCGTCTGCATTAACATCCAAAGCACCACTACCACCTTCAAAATAAATGGTCCATGCGCCAACGCCTTCTGCAAAGTCACCATTGTCAATCATGTTAAAGCCCATGAGGGATTCCTGCTCCGCAGGCTCTTCCTCCGCCGGTTCTTCCACTACTTCTTCCACCGGTTCCTCTTCCGGTGCCTCTTCTACTACCTCTTCCTGAGGTTCTGTTACTGTCTCTTCTTCCTTTGCGCCGCATGCAATTAAGCTTGCACACATGGAAACACACAACAGTAAGGATAAAATTTTCTTTGTCATATGCCCTTTCTTCCTCCTCGATAAAATTTCATAAATTGTTTATCTATTTTACCATTATATTAGAAAATAAGGGTTTATTCAATGTAGAATTCGTGCTAAAATATAATTAACTATGGAGGCTATGTTATGGACTACAATCCAAACCAACCCTTGCCTTACGATCCGGCAAAAATGAGCCAATCCGCTTTTCTATCCGCATCCATGCTCTGTGCATTGTTTGCCTGTACTTGCGGCTCATGCATTATTTTTGGCAGCATGTTTTTTGGCGGAATGTCAATTTTGTTTGCCGTATTATCCAAGGGTAAATCATTAAAAATGCATATCATCGGCATTATTGCCATTGTGATTTCCGTTTGTTCACTGGTATTTTCCACATTTATCACCGGATTCTCTGTCTATACATTTGTCAGCGATCCTCAGATGCGACAGGAAACTTATGATGAATACGAAGCTATGACAGGACATTCTTTCGAGGAAGAATATGAAGCAATCACAGGCAATTCACTTGAAGAAGATGTAGCCAAGATTAATGAACTTTTCCAATAGGAGGTGTTCTCATGAATTTATCCATTCAAGGTTTTAATCCATATGACCGAAGCATGATGTTGTATCCCGGAGATTCCGAAGAGAAGAAGCCCGGCATGCCTTCCTCTCCGGAAGAATGCGAGACTTGTAAAAATCGTAAATATCAGGATGGGTCTGATGAGATGGTATCCTTTAAGTCACCTGCCCATATATCGCCGGAAAGTGCCCCTGCTGCTGTCCGCAGTCATGAGCAGGAGCATGTGACCAATGCTTACAGCAAGGCTGCACAAAACAATGGCAAAGTATTACAGGCAAGTGTATCCATCCACACATCGGTATGCCCCGAATGCGGTCGTTCCTATGTATCCGGCGGAACTACACATACACAGATTAAATATTATAACGAAGAAAATCCTTATCAAAAGGATCTCAAAACACAAGACGGCTCCAAATATAAAGGCATGAATGTAGACGCCGCTTGTTAGTCAGAAAGGTTTATATGGAACTTAAATCATCACAGTTAAAAGCAAATGCCCGTGGCCATCTGACCGGTAAATATGCTTTTCCCATGATTGCTTATATGATTGCGGATATGGTCATCAGTACCATCACCATGATTGCATCTCTTATGGGTGACACACAATCCGATACCGGACAACTTATCAACATGGGCATTTCCATTATATTGTCAGCCATCATGGCTATTTTTGTAGTCGGTCAAAATAAGCTCAGCTTGCACATGGCAAGAAACGAACAATATCCTGCTATCTCCGATATCTGGTACGGATTCAGAGGACATGCCGACAACATTATCGTCACATACTTCCGGATTTTTATTCAGGAATTTGCATACGCCATTCCCTTTGGATTTGCCGCAGTATTGTATTCCATCCAACCCGAAACAGCTTCTATGATTTTTCTGGTTATTTGTGGTATCTTTTCTGCCGTTATGTGTGCCAAAGTAGAACTGGATTATGGAATGGTCTTTTTCCTAATCATTGACCATCCGGAATTAACTTCCAAAGAACTACTTGCTAAAAGTAAGGATTTGATACAAGGCAAACGCAAAAATCTATTATTTCTCTATATGAGTTTCATTGGTATGGGCATCTTGGTCCTTTTAACCTTCGGATTTGCAATCTTTTGGGTTGCACCTTACATGCGCATGACTTTGACAGAGTTTTATATTGCGCTTACCACTGAGCCGGTAACACCAGAAGAAAATGTGGAATTCACAGAAAACATCATAAACTAAATACAAGAGCCATCTGTTTATACTGCGGATGTGCTCTTTTTTATTTTTCCAAACTTAAAACTTATTTCACAATCTTAAAACGATGAAAATTCTCTTTTCTGCGATTTCTAGCTTTTTTGATGTTTTTCTTAGAGCGTTATTCTGTACAGCCCCGTTATTTTTGCTTTTGTCCGAACGAATGTGAGGTTAGCAAAAATAGGGGCGGTATTAAAGAGAAGTCGATAACGCTCTTAGAAAAACACAAAAAGGATTGTCCGAGCAGAAAAGAGAATGTTTACATCGTTTTATAGATGTGAAATTCAGACACATTAAGTTTTTCTCAAAATAAAAAGAGCACATCCGCTACACAAACAGATGGCTCTTGTATTTATTCATTATCTTTTGTGGCATTCCACTTTAAATATTCATTGATAAACAAATCAATGGCTCCGTCCATTACCGCATCTACATTGCCTGTCTCTGCGTTGGTACGCAAGTCTTTTACCATAGTATACGGCTGCATAACATAGGAACGGATCTGATTGCCCCAACCAATAGCTGTCACTTCACCACGAATATCGGAAAGCTTTTCTGCATTGGCTTCTTTCTGAAGCATATACAACTTAGCTTTCAACATTTGCATCGCCTTATCCTTGTTTTGGAATTGGCTACGCTCATTCTGGCATTGTACTACAATACCTGTAGGCAAGTGTGTAATACGGATTGCTGAAGATGTCTTATTGATATGCTGTCCGCCCGCACCGGAGCTTCGATAGGTATCAATACGCAAATCATCATCATTAATCTCGATATCAATATCATCTTCAATATCCGGCATAACATCCAAGGATACGAAGGAGGTCTGTCTCTTTCCCTGTGCATTAAAGGGAGAAATACGCACCAAACGGTGCACACCCTTCTCTGACTTCAAATAACCATAAGCATTGGGACCATTCACCTGGAAGGTCACAGACTTAATACCGGCTTCATCACCGTCCAGATAATCCAACACTTCCAGTTGGAAGCCCTTCTTTTCTGCCCATCGGGTATACATACGATAAAGCATAGATGCCCAGTCGCAACTTTCCGTACCACCGGCTCCCGCATTGAGTTTTAAAATAGCGTTATATCCGTCATATTCATCGGACAACAAGGTCTTAATACGAATGGTTTCCAGACCGGAAATAAAACTATCCAACTCCTGTCGTATCTCTACAACCATATCGGGATCATTTTCCTCATAACCCATTTCAATCAGGACTTCAATATCTTCATATTGGGTCTTTAAGGTCTCGTAGGTTTCTACATCATCCTTTAACCCTTTACATTCTTTCGTCTGCTTTTGCGCCCTTTCTGCATCATTCCAGAAATCCGGCATTTCCATCAAGCGTTCCAGTTCTTCGATCCGTTTTGACTTATTGGCTAAGTCAAAGTGAATCCCTTACTTCCGCCAATGGTGTCTCATATGTCTGAAGCTCCTGCTTCATCTGATCTAATTCGACCACGTTGCGTCACCACCTTATTCTTCATCAAATAATATAGAAAATTACAAAATTTTCTTCATCGTCTGCCCGATTCTAAGCCTCTACGCTCTTCCGCAGCAGTTTTTGTATTTTTTACCACTACCGCAGGGGCAAGGAGCATTGGGATAAACTTTTTCACTTTCACGCTTTGTAGGGCCCTGTACACTCTGATCTTTGTTCGTACTGGTCACTTCCGCTACCTGCTCTCTTTCCATCTTCTGCTCTACGCGGACAGTCAATAACAATCTGACTGTATCCTCTTTGATATTTTCTGTCATGGCATCAAACATGTCATAGGCATTCATCTTGTACTCTACGATTGGATCGCGACCACCGTAAACAGCCAGACCAATACCCTGACGAAGCTGATCCATATCATCGATATGTGTCATCCACTTACGGTCAATTACCTTTAATAAGATAACACGCTCAACCTCACGGATTGCTTCGGAATTGGGGAATTCCGCTTCTTTGCTCTCGTATAATCTGACAGCTTCTTCTTTTAACTGATGGAGAAGTTCATTCTTCTTCATACCCTGAACCATCTGTGGCATAATCGGTCTGACCGGTACAACGCTGCACAATACTCTGGTAAGCTCTGCCACATCCCAGCTTTCACTGCTTTCATCATCACCGATACACATATTTACAGAATTTTCTACGATATCAGTAATCATCTTATAAATGACATCACGCATGCTCTCGCCGTCCAATACGCGACGACGCTCTGCATAAATAATTTCACGCTGTTCGTTCATAACCTGGTCATAGTCAAGCAAGGTCTTACGCACACCATAGTTATTACTTTCAATCTTCTTTTGCGCATTTTCAATAGCCTTACTAAGCATCTTGTGCTCGATTTCCTGGCCTTCGGGAATACCAAGGGCATTGAACATGCTGATCATGGTATCGGAACCGAACAAACGCATCAGATCATCTTCCAACGAAATATAAAATCTGGATTCACCCGGATCACCCTGACGACCGGAACGACCACGAAGCTGGTTGTCGATACGACGGGATTCATGACGCTCTGTACCGATAATCTTAAGTCCTCCTGCTGCCTTTGCCTCATCATCCAACTTAATATCCGTACCACGGCCTGCCATGTTGGTTGCAATGGTTACATGACCATGAATACCGGCATCTGCAACAATCTCAGCCTCCATCTCATGGAACTTAGCATTCAATACCTTGTGGGGCACTCCCACTTTATTTAACATCTTGCTCAACTCTTCGGATGCATCAATATTGATAGTACCAACCAAAACCGGCTGTCCTTTTTTGTAGGACTCCATAACATCCTGTACCACAGCATTAAGTTTTTCTCTACGTGTCTTATACACACTATCCTGCCAGTCAATACGAGCTACCGGTCTGTTGGTAGGAATCTCAATAACGTCCATACCGTAAATATCACGGAACTCTTTTTCTTCTGTCAAAGCAGTACCGGTCATACCGGCCTTTTTCTCAAACTTATTAAAGAAATTCTGGAAGGTAATATTGGCCAAAGTCTTACTTTCGCGTTTTACCTTTACATGCTCTTTTGCCTCAATTGCCTGATGTAAACCGTCAGAATAACGGCGGCCGGGCATAATACGTCCCGTAAACTCATCAACAATTAATACCTGATTATCTTTTACTACATAATCCTGATCTCTTGCCATCAAATGATGTGCACGGAGTGCCAGGATAATATTGTGCTGAATCTCCAAATTCTCCGGATCAGCCAAGTTGGTAATATGGAAGAAACGCTCAACCTTAATAACACCTTCAGCTGTTAAAGTTACGTTTTTATCTTTCTCATTAACAATAAAGTCTCCGGTCTCTTCCTGCTCGATACCCATAATGATATCCATCTTGGACTGGAACTCCAAGTCCTTACCACGTTTTAACTGTCTTGCCAATACATCACAAGCCTCATAAATACGGGTAGATTTGCCACTTTGACCGGAAATAATCAGCGGTGTACGCGCCTCATCAATCAACACCGAGTCAACCTCGTCGATGATGGCATAATGCAAATCACGAAGCACCAACTGCTCTTTATAAATAACCATGTTATCACGCAGATAATCAAAACCAAGCTCGTTGTTGGTAACATAGGTAATATCACACTTATAGGCTTCCCTACGCTCCTCAGCTTTCATGCCGTTTAATACAACACCAACCTTTAAACCAAGGAATTCGTGTACCTGACCCATCCACTCTGCGTCACGCTTTGCCAAATAGTCATTAACGGTAACAACGCATACGCCTTTACCCTCTAATGCATTCAAATATGCAGGAAGTGTGGATACCAAAGTCTTTCCTTCACCGGTACGCATCTCTGCAATACGTCCCTGATGGAGAATAATACCACCGATTAACTGTACACGATAATGCTCCATATTTAATACACGTCTGCCGGCTTCACGCACAACAGCATATGCCTCAGGAAGTAAATCATCCAGTGTCGCTCCGTCCTCCAAACGCTTTTTAAACTCTTTTGTCTTTGCTCTCAATTCTTCATCGGATAAAGCCACCATAGTGTCTCTCAGCGCTTCAATCTTATCCGCTATAGGATAAATACGCTTTAACTCTCTTTCACTATGTGTACCGAATACTTTTTCTAAAATAGCCATCTTGTCGCTCCTTGTAGCAAGGAATAAATATTCCCCTTTTAAAAACCTAAAGAGTATTGTAACAGATTTACGCATGGGATTCAACTAAAAGCCCTGTGACGATTCCATAAACTTTTTATGAACAAAGTGTAAAAGCCCTGTCTCCAAACGTTGCTTTTTAAGCTGATTAGTGCTATGATTTTAATATCTGCGGTGTACTTTTACACCGCCAATTTATGAGAAGAAAGAGGTAGGATCAAATGACAAAGAGTTTTGATGAGTTAATCGCCAAATTAGACGGTTGCCCGCTGAAAAAAGTATCCGTCGCTGTTGCTCAGGACGGTCCCGTATTGGAAGCTGTTAAAGTTGCAAAAGAGCGCAACATCGCTGATGCAATCTTAGTAGGTGATGAAGACAAAATCAGAGAAATCGCTGCAGAAATTAATATGGATCTGACAGATTATGAAATCATTGATGAGAAAGACATCACAGAAGCTGCAAGAATCGCTGTATCTTTGGTACATGACGGTAAAGCTGACATGTACATGAAAGGTATGATTGATACGAAAGGCTTCTTAAAGAGCGTTTTAGATAAAGAAGTAGGTCTTCGTACCGGAAGCCCTTTATCCCATGTATGTGTATTTGACGTAAAAGGCATCGACCACTTATTGTTCTTAACAGACGTTGCATTTATGCCTTATCCCACTCTTGAGGATAAAGTATCTATTATCAACAATACTGTAGAAATCTGCCATGCCTGTGGCGTTCCCAATCCCAAGGTTGCTCCTTTAGCAGCTGTTGAGGTTGTAAATCCCAAAATGCCTTGTACTGTAGAAGCTGCAGAGCTTACCAAGATGAACGAAGAAGGCAAGATCACCGGTTGTATCGTAGACGGTCCTTTATCCATGGACTTGGCTATCTGCCCCGAAGCTGCACAGCATAAAGCAGGCGCATCTGACCGTAAAATCGTTGGTGATGCAGATGTACTTCTCTTCCCCGATATCCACGCAGGTAACTTAGTATACAAAGCAATGGTTCATACTGCTGATATGGTAAATGGCAACATGTTAACCGGTACAAAAGCTCCGGTTATCTTAACCAGCCGTTCCGATGATGTAGATGTAAAAGTAAACTCCTTAGCTTTGGGTGCTGTAGTATCCGAATTCATGAAAAACAACTAATTATAAAACCAGAAAGGATAGGTAATACAAATGTCTATTAAAAGTTTAATTATCAATCCCGGCTCCACTTCCACCAAGATCGGTGTGTTTGAAGACGAAACCTTATTATTTGAAGAAACCTTAAGACACTCTACAGAGGAAATCGCAAGCTACGCTTCCATCGTAGACCAGAAGGATTTCCGTAAAGATATCATTGTAAACTTATTAGATTCCAAAAACTTCGATATCAAGTCCTTGGATGTTATCGTAGGACGTGGTGGTATGTTAAAACCCATCCCCGGCGGTACCTATGCAGTTACAGACGATTTATTGGAAGATTTAAAAATCGGCAAACAAGGACAGCACGCTTCCAACCTTGGTGGTATCCTTGCAAGAGAAATCGGCGATTCCATCGGTGTTCCTTCTTACATTGTTGACCCCGTTGTTGTTGACGAGTTGGAAGATGTAGCAAGATTCTCCGGTGTACCGGAATTGCCCCGTACCAGCGTTTTCCATGCATTAAACCAGAAAGCTGTTGCAAAACGCTACGCAAAAGAAACAGGAAAAGCATACGATTCCTTAAACTTAGTTGTTGTACACATGGGCGGTGGCGTATCCGTAGGCGCTCACAAACAGGGGAAAATCGTAGATGTATTTAATGCATTAGACGGTGACGGTGCATTCTCTCCCGAGAGAGCCGGCGCAGTACCCGTAGGTGCTTTGGTAAAAATGTGCTTCTCAGGTGAATATACCGAAAAAGAAGTTTATAAAAAATTGGTTGGTAACGGTGGTTTCAATGCATACCTTGGCACCAACGATATGCGTGATGTAGAGAAAATGGCCAACGAAGGTGATGAAAAAGCAATCCTTCTTCGCGCCGCATTTGTTCAGCAGGTAGCAAAAGATATGGGTGCTATGGCTTGTGTATTAAACGGCAAAGTAGACCAGATCATCGTTACCGGTGGTATTGCATACGACAAAGGTGTTGTAGCAGGACTGAAAGAAAAATGCGAATGGATGGCTCCTTTCACTGTATATCCCGGTGAGGATGAACTCTTAGCATTAGCTCAGGGTGCACTCCGCGTGATGAACGGCGAAGAAGAAGCAATGAAATACTAAAATTTTCCTCTACTGACTTACGAAAGGAAAAGATTATGACAAAAAAAGAATTAGCAATTGCTTACCATGACAAAAAATACAATTGTGCACAGGCTGTTGCCATGGCGTTTGCTGATGAAGTAGGCGCAGACAAAGAAATGCTTTTTAAAGTATGTGAAGGCTGTGGTCTGGGTATGGGTGGTATGGAAGGAACCTGTGGTGCTGTGACCGGTGCTGTTGTTCTGGCAGGACTAAAAAACAGTGATGGCGATTTGGACGATCCCAAGACCAAGGCTTCTACCTATCAGTTATCCAAAGAGATTGTGAAGCAATTTCAGGAAAAGAACGGCTCTACTATCTGCAAAGACTTGAAAGGCGTAGAAACCGGTAAAGTCCTTCGTTCCTGTCCCGATTGCATTATGGATGCAGTTGAGATTGCTCAAAATGTATTAAATTTATAATGCAAAACCATTTCCGACCGGATGCAACCTTTAAGCAAGCCGGTCGGTATTTTGTATGTAGTAGCTCATCTAGATGTCTGCAGCTATTACTTAGGAGGATTTATTATGTGGTACGAAAACATTTTGACCATAATATTATTGTCCATAGTTATTTTGGACCTTACAAAAATCATTAATCTCTCACATAAAAAATGGTTGATTCCCTATTTATTTTTGGCACCACATCTGCCTCTATTTGTATTAGCTTCTCCAACCACATGGGAATATACCGCCGATAACTTCTTTGTTCTTTTTTATGCACTTGCCGTTATATTTTTTCAGCTATACACAACACTTAGACTACACCTTCACGTGCGTGGCAAAAAGGAAAGCGGCAGCATACGCATTGGTATTCTATATGGTGGAAGAAACCTGATACATACCGGTCTCATCGGCCTCTATTTACTTCCACTTTGGTATTTGATTTGTTATATTATTTCTCTTGGTTTTCCCAAACACCTTTATCACATCTTTTTCGATGGAAAGCCAAACTATTTATTGCTTACTTTAGAAGTCCTCTATTCCGTTATCTTTGTATGGTTATTTTTAATCAATGGATGCCTTCGTATCTTCTTTGCTTCCCGCAATCTGGGGATTTTTAAGAGAATTATCATTCTGCTCTTTATGTGGGTTCCCTTTGTCCAGCTTTATCTGGCACACATTTTGTGTAAGGACGCCAAGGATGAATACTTAGTTGCCGTCAGCCGCAGGGATTTGGAAATATTTACCGGTAAGAATGACAGTTGCGCAACCCGATATCCTTTGGTCATGGTTCATGGCATTGGTTTTAGGGATTTACGATACTTTAACTATTGGGGACGCATCCCCTTAATCTTAAAGATGCATGGGGCAAAGGTATATTATGGTCATCAAAAAGCATGGAGTGATTTAAAAAGCAACGCTGCCATTATTGCCGAGACCATTGATAAAGTACTGGAAGAAAATGACTGCGATAAGGTCAACCTGATTGCCCACTCCAAAGGAGGTCTGGATTGCCGTTATCTGATTTCCACCATGGGCTATGGAGACAAGGTGGCTTCACTTACTACCATCAATACCCCTCATCATGGTTCGGAGTTGATTACCTTACTTAAAAAGTTACCTGATAGTATATTCCGTTTTATCACCAAATGCATTAACGCATGCTTCGCCGTAGCCGGTGATGATGCACCTGACAGCTATACTTCCAGTCAGGAACTTGACCCGGAATTTTGCAAGCAGTTTAACATTGATAATCCCAATGTTCCCGGGGTATATTACCAGAGTTTTGGTTCCTATATGAAATCCTGTTTTAGTGATTCCTTATTGGCAATCCCTTATTTACTCATGTGCACCTGCAAGGGCAAACTCAACGACGGCCTGGTAGATGTGTCCAGTATGGAATGGGGCGAATTTAATGGTATTCTTTCAAACAAATATCACCGCGGTATTTCCCACGGTGACATGATTGATTTAAAGCGCGAAGACATCAAGGGATTCGACGTGCTTCACGTGTTCTATGATATTGTTGCAGAGTTAAAACAAAAAGACTTTTAATCTGCTTTACTTGAAATATGAAATTCATCTAAAAGGGCCATTCTGTAATCTTCATCGCAGATGGCTCTTTGTGCATCCTCTTGTCTGCCCATTTCCATCAGTTTATCCGACAAGCTCTGCATCATCTTTTCCTGCTCTGCATCTGACTCAAACTGGTCGCGAATGCTGGCTCCGATTCCTTCATTGACAGTACGCAGACTTGTATTTTGATTTACATTGATATCCATCTTACCACCTCCATTTTGGAGATTAGTATAAACAGACCTTTACAAATTATTCTTATACCATTGCATTATTCAACCTTTATGGCATGCTCCATCAGATACTCCGTCCAAAGATGGATATGCTGTGCATATAAGTGAACGCCATCAAAGGTATATTCCGGATTTAATCCACCGCTCTCATCACAGACTACACTATTGACATCCAAATAAAAAATCTTCTCATTATCTGCCAATTCTGCAATGCATTCATTTCGCGCCCGAATACCCTCGTTGTTGATATAATCGCCTTCCTCAGAACGCTCTGTTGTCACATGCATAATTCCCTGGAGATAGATTATGGCATCCGGTTGCAGTTCATGGATTCGTGCCACCGCAGCTTTATAATGTTCAATAAAATAATCTACATCACCGGTACCCATCTCATTGATACCAATCATCAAATATATCTTTTTGTACTGTTTTTTCTGTAAGGAAGTTTCAATATTTTCTGTCCAATTTCCGTCTTTAAATTTACCATCCGGTTCCTCAAACAATTTGTAAATTGTCAATCCTGAAGATGCAAAAAAATCTGTATTCTCAAGACCGGCATAATCATATAAGCCTACAGTGCGGGAATCGCCGATAAATACCGCATCATCAAAATAGCTTTCATCTACCGTTGTATAAACAACTTCTTTCTCATCCAACTTTATTTCATTGCCGCTCAAGGTATCATCAATTGTTAAATCATTTTCTGACACATTTGTCATGTGGTTATCCGAGACGGATTCAGCCCAAATCTCCACATTTTCTTCCCACGCTTCCTGCATACGATCCTGATAGCGCTTCCATGCATCTTCATATGCAAAAAAGACCAGACCGCCAAGAAGTAACAGACAGACAAATATATAATTTTTATATCTATTCACAAAGCATCATTGCCTCTCTAAAATCTAAAATACATGAAGGGATTATTTCCCATAGTAATCAAATACCAGACGCACATCCAAAATAGGACAACCAATACAAGCATTCCCGGTATGCGGTCTTTCCATTTTGCAAACACTTTATCCGCAACGGGTGTGCACATAAATGCCGCAACAAGCATCAGCACTCCGTATTTTTCCCATTTTTCATCCAATATCAAAGAATTCACATTGGTTCCTTCTACCAAACCAAACATTCTGCCAAGATAAACAAAAAGCTCATCCGTTTTACTGATAGCAAAACACATCCATGTCACCGGAATCACCAATAAGACATAAACATGACCCACAATTTTTTTACAAGTCACAAAAAATATGGAACCGTTGGATGTACTTATCTCTTCCTGCCCCATAGTTACCTTGGTAATCAACTTCTCAAGCATAATCAATGCACACAACACCATGCCCCAAAGCAAAAAATTCATATTCATTCCGTGCCATAAGGAAGTCAACACCCAGACAAACAACAGATTCGCAAGTGTACGAAGCATTCCCTTTTTGCTTCCTCCCAAGGGGATATATACATACTTGGTAAACCAGCGTCCCAAGGTCATATGCCATCTGCGATAAAAATCACGGATACTCGTTGCCATATAAGGCGTCCGGAAGTTTATAGGAAGCTCATAACCCAACATTCTCCCCAGACCAATTGCCATTAGGGAATAACCATAAAAATCAAAATAAATCTGCATAGAATAAGAGATTGCACCCATCCATGCCAAAGATGTGGAAATACTGATATAACCGGTAGTCGCAAGCTCATGCCATAAAATCGATAAGCGGTCTGCAAGGAGCACCTTCATCACCAGGCCCCATACAAAGGTCTTTAACCCACTGTCAAACTGCTTAGCTGTGACTCTCGGCCGCTCCAACACCTTTGATACCTCTTCATAATGTACAATAGGTCCTGCCACCAACTGTGGAAACATGCAAATATAAGTTCCCAACTTTAAGAAAGAACGTTCTGCGCGGATTTCACCGCGGTACACATCTGCCAAATAGGAAATCACCTGAAAAGTATAAAAGCTGACACCTAAGGGCAAGCCCATTCCATCCGGTGCCCATTTAAACACCGCCAGCACCGCAACATTCAGTGCTACTGTCCCAATAAACATCAGCTTACGGGATAACTCCGCTTTTTTCCGCTTAATAATCTCTTTTTGCTTTTGTTTGCGTTTTTTGCTGACTTTAATGCGAGACTCCAGCATCCGGCCGCAAAAATAGTTCATAATCATAGACACACAAAGTAATAACACATACTTTGGCTCTCCATAGGCGTAAAAAAATAAACTCCCTGCAAATAAAACAAAGTTTTTGAAATTTGCAGGAGTCACATAATATAGTACTAAAAATATGGGAAGAAATCCCAATAAAAATTCAATACTGGAAAAAACCACTTTTTATCACTCTCATCTTCTGTCAAAATCATCTTATGTCAATAATATCCCCATACACTGCATTGCTTGCCTTGCGCAAATCCTCAGGCGCAAGCTCAATCTGACAACCAATCTTGCCACCACTGACATACATATGCTCCAATTCCTTGGCTGTCTCGCTAATAACGGTCTTGTACTGCTTTTTCATCCCGATAGCAGTACAGCCGCCTCTCACATACCCGGTTACAGCCGTAATATCCTTTACAGGAATCATAGCAACCGATTTTTCTGAAACAGCTTTGGCTGCTTTTTTCATATCCAATTCCGCCTCAATGGGAATCACAAATACAAAGTACTGCTTGCTACTGCCCAAAGTCACCAACGTCTTATAAACCTTCTCATGAGGCAGACCCAAATGGTCTGCCGTCTGAATCCCATCAATAAATTCATCACATTCATAAGCTTGATGGTTATATGCAATTTTCATCCGTTCCAATATGCGCATGGCATTGGTCTTAACTTCTTTTTGTTTTGCCATTGTTGTCCACTTCCTTGTTGTCTGATACTTCATAGCTTATGGCGATCAATCTTTCAACGAAGGATCTCTGCCAATCCACATACCAAAGATGCCGCCACATACACCGCCAATAATATGAGTCAACTGGGAAATGTTATCTCTTGATAATACACCTGCCATAATCTGATCACCAAGATAAAGAATCACTACCACAATTAAAGTAAGGGGAATCTTACCTTCTTTTACACTGGTAACGGATGATAAAATAATCATCATAAACACAATACCACTGGCTCCCAACAAGCCGGTGGGGAACAACAGATTATTTAATACGCCGGTCACAAAAGCTGTGATTAAAATCATCTCCAATAACAACTTGCTGCCGTATTTTTCTTCCAGCATGGGACCAATCAACAAAAGCATCATCATATTGTTCACGTAATGGGATAAATTGGCATGGCCCAATACATGACCAAATAAGCGTACATAGCCAAACAAATCTGTCAACGATGACCGATACACAGAGAAGAATGCTCTTGTAGTCCAATCATTTGTGATAAATCCCAGAATCAATACAATAAATGAAATAAAAGCAAAACTTAATACTACCGGTGAATTATAATCTATTTTCTTTAGTGCGTTTTTCATACTCTTTCTTTCCTCCCCAATGAAATTGCTGCAAATATGATCAACAATAGTTGTGCAAAAGTTAATATAGGTTTACACCATCCCATAGACGAACGAATCACAGAATAAGTCGCTAATTGTGCAGTTCCTTGCGCCGCATAATGCGCATTCCATATGACAGCTGCAATGTTCTCCAAAAACGGTGTACCTACCAAAGCCACCACAAGTACAATCAAAGTCACAATTTCTACAGTTGCTCTTGGCGCATTTCCTACTCTCATTAAAAGTACAGCAAACACTATGGTAATAGCTGTCAACACACCACTTGTAATCAAATCTTCCGCAGGTATAATAAAGGGCGTCTCCATTTGTATGCCATATTGCACTTTTATACTATCCTGTGCCACAACAGTTATGCCCACTGCCATAATGTACAATACAGACATCGCCAATGATATATATAACATAATTTTTTTCATGATATTCCTCCTCTGCTTTACTATTTATTATAGTAGCAGAGATTATGTTATTTTTCCATAGGCTCTTTCATATCTAGAACCTCATAGGGAATCTCAATTTCATAAAATCCATCTGCAAAGGAACCCATGCTATATACCGGCAAAACAGCTACAATCCCATCTTGTTCAAAGGAAATTGTCATATCTAATGATATCCACTTTTGTGCATCTTTGCGCACCTGTTCCTCTGTCTGTGCGGCATAGATCTGTTCTCCTCTTTCCCAATCCTTTACCGTATACTCCAATACAATCTGTTTAAATTCTTTTTCGTTTCCTCTATATAAATCTGCAAATGTCACTATTTCTCCCGTATTTAAATCAAACAGAATATAGTCCCTATACGGATGTCCGTGTGCCGCTCCACCGCCATAATGCATTCCACTATAGTATACCTGTAGATAATGTGCTCCTACTTCTGTTACACCTTCCACATATACAGAAAATTTATCTTGCAAAGTTAAATCCGGAAAATGCCAACAATCTTCTTGTGTAACAATTTCTCCTTCTATTTCTGTTGCGGAATCCAACTCCTGCTGTTGTAACTCCTTTAAATAATCGTTTATTTTCTTTGCGTTCGGGAACCGTTTCCCCAATACAAATCTCTCGCTATAGACAGCATAGCACTCTTGCTTACAAATCGGACAAATCGCTTGTCTACTATCTGCAACCACAGTGCCATAGTCTGTATAGGTGTAATGCCAGAGAGACTCCGCACTTTCTATCGGTTCTACAGTTTCGTTTTCTATGTCATATACATACCAATTCACATCTCTTCCATTGGTAGAAATAAAATATGCTTTTCCATCCCAAATATAAAAATCATTTTTATTTCCCAAAAAGTATTCCATTCCCAATGTTCCCGTTTTTCCTGTTCTTTGGTACACTTCTATGAGTTGTTCCGTTGTTATATCATATCGGCAAATGGTTTCTATCCCCGAAAAAAAGTCAGCACCAAGCTCCCATTTTTCATAAAAGATACACCCTTCTTCATATCCCAAATAAGCAGAACCGACATCTAACACTTTACTTGTATGAGTTACACGATCATAAATAGTAAAATCCCACTCTTCGCTTTCATATATAATATAAGAATCATTTATTTCATATACCCATTCCACACCATTAACTTCTTCTACAATGTCACAGAAATTTCCCTCTTGATCAAAGATTCCAATTTGTGCATCATCTCGGTTCTCCGCATAAATTTGCCCAAATTCTTGCAGACAATATCCCGCTGTATATATTTTTCCCCCAGCATCAATCAGCGTATAACCTTTGTTTTTCATATTTTGATACAGCGCTTGATTCACCTGTCCTACACTTCGCAAGCTCCCATAGGAAACATTGTAAACATACTCTTCATATTGCCAATATGTTACATGGACAGAATCAATTTCCCATAAGACATGTAATTGTCCTTCATACAGAAACATATCAATAATAGAGCCTTGTTCCTTTTTAACTTCCTCTTGTAGCAAACTTTGCCCGGTAGTACGGTTCATGGAATATATCTCATAATTATCCTGCTCATCACAATGAATATAATAAATATACATCTGATCAGTGCATAACATAGATACACTTTCGGAGAATTCATAAGTTTCCGATGTTCCCGATATACAGTCAACAAACAACGCACTATCATCATCTGAAATGTGTAATAAATATCCACCTTTCACCTGTAACCGAACACCGTCCATTACTTCTGTCACCGGTTTGTTTTCTTTCGGCTTTTGACTGCTTTCTTGTTGAACTTCTGGTTCCGTCTCTTCTTTTGTTTTTGTCTCTGTTTCTGTCTCACTGGCAGGTTCTGTTTCTATTATTTCTTTATTTCCCGTATGACATCCGGTCAGTAATAATGTCATCAAAAATATAATTTCTAAAAAACAAATAATACGCTTCATACTTTCTCCCCTTATTGTACTTTTACAAAACGCGGTATCAACGTTCCCATGTTGCAATCTATTTCCAATGCATATGACGCTTTGGCACTATCATTCTGATAAATATATAAATATTCCAGACTTCCATGCGTAATATATGCCGATTCATATTCTACTCTACCAGCCTCATCAAACCTGCTGTATATATAGCCACACCAAGTTCCGAATAATGAGGAATTGTGACTATACTCTCGTTTAAGTAAATTGCCATTGGAATCATATTCATATGATAATCGTAATATAAAATCTCTCTCTACGCCACTCCCTTTCTCCCAGACTCCAAATGATTCATAATGTACCATTCTTCCTTCGTTGTCATACTCCTCATTTTCTTCATAGTCCGACACTTCTTCCGGACATGTTTCTCCCCGAATAGTCTCTATGGCAAAATAATCTTTCCTTATATCTTCCCAGCGTACCTCTTCCGTTTCCGAAAATACAAACCCACGTCCCAGATAATAGGATATTCCACAGCCGTTGCCGGTATTGAGGTCATAATAAATTGTAAATATCTTTTCTCCCGCTTCATCAAAGTACTCATAGAAAGGTTCTTCGCCCTCAAACCCCTGCATTTGTACAAAGTCTTCTTCCTTAGGATTCCATACTCTTGTTCCCTCTTCGTTCTTCCATACAACGCCTTGAAGTTCTTCGCTTTCACCCTCACCCAATTGTGCAACTTTCCACCAAACCGCATTTTCATGTGCGACATCTTCTGTATAATACATATACAAAGCTTCTTCGGTTTCCTCCATTAATAGCCCATAATCTGCATCAAAATCATTTTTAACACACACTTCATTCATATTGTCATCATCAAAATCAGCATATGCAAAGATACATGCATCCAGTTCATGTGTCAGATATTGTCTGCACAACTCCATATCAGCCAATATAATCTGCGGATTATTTTGCAAGGGTGTTATGCTCTTTTCCAGATTTTTTTGAGTTGCCACCATCTTGCTATGTATATTTCTATTGAATTCTACAAAAATATGTTGATTGCTTCCTATTTTACACTCATTCATAGCACCGCCTCTTGTCACAAGATATCCGCCCACGACAAATACACACATACAAATAAGCAAGCATACTGTGAACCAAGTTTTCTTGACTTTATTCATTTTTTCTCCCTATTCTTCCATTGTCCATCTTAATATTATCACACGATTGCATCATAGTTGCATCTTCTAAAAAACAAATGGAAAAACTCCCAATATCAGCCGCGACTAATATTGAGAGTTTCATAATCAATTACTCTTCTTCCTGCAATTCCAGTGCTCTTCGATATGCTTCTTCTGTGGTGCCTAAAGCAGTACACGCAGCCTGTAAATCTAACCCAAGATTTTTCATCAAATTATCAACATACGCTATCAATTGCATGGACGCTTCCTCTTCTCTTTCACGATCAATAATATCCCCCAAGGTCATATACTCATTCCTCACTTCCGGTAATATCCGAATCTGTTCTACAATCCTACTAATTTCCTCTGTTGCTGTATCCACAGCATTTTCTTTTTGACTATGCTGAAAGTAATTTAACATAGCTTTAATACTTTCATTTCCACCCTTATGTCCACCGGTATAAAAGTAAACAAATTCTAAACCGTCATCATATTTCAATTCATCTACTTCCATGCAACGATTGTGAATACGATACATCATGTAATCATATCCAAATGGATCAAAATTGGTAATTGTAATCACATATAGATTCGGCAAGTTAATAAAGTTACTATCGCCGCTCTTTAAATATCTCCCATCCATCTTTGCCTGATAAAAACGATTGTGTCTCGGCAGATGCACTCCTTTTTGCAAATTAGGTTCCAAATCATAGATATTTACCGGTGACATATCATGATCATCTGTCTCAAATTCCTGAACTTCCACATCCATACGAATCCCTCTATGTTTAGGTGTACAAGGTGGAATCATCCTCTGAGACACTATTCTCAGCTTTCCTATTTTTCTTTGCAGAAGAACTGATAACACTGTTTTGCAAAACACCTCTCCGATTTCAGGCGCCGATACAATGGCATTCATCAGGAAATCATCCAATATGTTCAATTCCTCCAGTGATTTTTTTGTATAACTCATAAAACTCCTTTCCGGCGGAATCCATGGTTATACATCACTTTTCAATTCCGCCAACTTTTCATTTTTGCTTTGTGAAAATGTTGGCGAGATGCCAAAGAATACTGCCTGTCAAGAAAGACCGACGAAACGATTTTCACGGATGTAATGCGTTGATTACACTTATATAGTAATTCCAAGTATTTTATTTGTCAACAACTTTCTGCCGCTTTATCGTTTGTTTGTGTAACAAAAGAAGCCCAGAACCAGCGTCCAGGCTTCTTTCTTACTGATATAAATATGTATCAGCCGATGGCAGCTTGCAACTACCATCATTTATTAAGTAAAACAAACCACTTCTTATTTATTAGCGATTGCAGCTTTGATGCTCTCTGTTAACTGAGGCACGATTTTGTTCAAATCACCTACGATACCGTAGTCAGCTACATCGAAGATAGGAGCATCTTCATCTTTGTTGATAGCGATGATGATGTCTGCCTCTTCCATACCGGCAACGTGCTGGATAGCACCGGAAATACCGATAGCGAAGTATACGTTAGGACGTACTGTTTTACCAGTCTGTCCAACCTGAAGATCTCTGGGTTTCCAACCAGCATCTACAACTGCACGGGAGCAGCTTACTGTACCGCCAAGTACTTCTGCAAGATCTTCCAAAATTTTGAAGTTTTCGGGAGTTCCAACACCACGACCACCGGAAACTAAGATTTTAGCTTCCATGATATCTACTGTATCGGAAACAGCTTTTACTACTTCTTTGATAGTAACATATTTTTTGTTAGGAGTAAATCCGGGATTGTACTCGATAACGTTTGCTTTAGCGCCTTTGATAGGCTCGATTTTCTGCATAACACCGGGACGAACAGTTGCCATCTGAGGGCGTGTGTTCGGGCAAGCGATGGTAGCGATTGTGTTACCACCGAAAGCAGGACGAGTCATTAATAACTGATTGTGTTTCTGCTCATCTTCTTTTCCGGGAATTGCTACTAACGGGAAATCACCGATCTCAAGTACTGTACAGTCAGCTGTAAGACCCGTAGCTACTCTAGCGGAAACGGTAGGACCAAGGTCACGACCGATTGCTGTAGCACCTACTAAAACGATTTCGGGTTTGTACTCATTGATAACGGAAGCAAGTGCATGTGCATAAGGCTCTGTTCTGTACTCTTTCAACTCAGGATCGTCAACAACGATAACCTTGTCTGCGCCGTACTCTGCTAACTGGTCTGCAAGACCCTTAACATCAGAACCGATTAATACTGCAGCTACTTCTGTGTTTAAAGGAGCAGCTAATTCTTTTGCTTTACCAAGTAATTCAAAAGCAATGCCGCTGATTTCATTATCTACCTGCTGTGCAAAGACATATACACCTTTATATTCTGCTAAATTCATTTTTTTCACCACTTTTCCTTATTAATATTAGATAACATGTTTCTCTTTTAATTTACCTACGATGTAATCTACTGCTTCTTCAGGAGAATCAGGAGTTACTTTCTCGCCTGCACCTTTACGTACTTTGTCAGATGCTTTTGCGATTTTTGTAGGAGATCCTGCAAGACCTAAATTGCAATCTTCAACATCTTTAAGGTCTGCTCTTCCCCATGTAGTAATCTCTGCTTTGCAAGCATCGAAGATTCCACCGGGAGTCATGTAACGAGGATCGTTTAACTCAGAAAGAGCTGTTACCAAACAAGGCATCTGGCATTCGATTACGTGATATCTGTCATCATAGAGACGCTCTACAACAACTTTGTCACCATCTACTTTGATATCCTGTGCATAAGAAATTACAGGAAGGTCTAAGTGCTCAGCGATCTGAGGACCAACCTGAGCTGTATCACCATCGATAGCCTGACGACCTGTGATGATTAAATCATATTCTAAGTTTCTGATTGCACCTGCGATAGTTGTGGATGTAGCCCAAGTATCAGCACCACCTAATACTCTATCTGTTACAAGTACACCTTTGTCTGCGCCCATAGCGATAGCTTCACGAAGAACGTCTGCTGCTTTGGGAAGACCCATTGTCAATACAGTAACTTCTGCACCATACTGATCTTTTAATCTAAGAGCTGCCTCTAATCCGGCTTTGTCGTCCGGGTTCATGATAGCGAGCATAGCACCTCTGTCCAGAGTTCCATCCGGATTGAATTTAACGCCGCCTTTTGTATCCGGAACCTGTTTAATACAAACGATGATTTTCACGATAACGTACCTCCTATTTTAATAAACTTCCAGAAATAACCATACGCTGAACTTCGGAAGTTCCTTCGTAGATCTCTGTAATCTTAGCGTCACGCATCATACGCTCTACATCGTACTCTTTGATGTAACCGTAACCACCATGCAACTGAACGCATTTTGTTGTTACTTCCATAGCTACTTCTGCAGCATATAATTTAGCCATAGCAGCTTCTACAGAATATACTTTCTGTGTATTCTTTGCTACTGCTGCTTTGTAAACCAATAATTTAGCAGCTTCTACTTTTGTAGCCATATCTGCTAACTGGAACTGTGTATTCTGGAACTGTGCGATAGATCTACCAAACTGTTTTCTTTCTTTTACATAGTTGATAGTTGTCTCTAAAGCACCTTCTGCAATACCAAGAGCCTGAGCAGCGATACCGATACGACCACCGTCAAGAGTATGCATTGCGATACCGAAACCTTTTCCTTTTGCACCTAAAAGGTTTTCTTTGGGGATACGGCAATCTGTGAAGATCAACTCATATGTGGAGGATGCACAGATACCCATTTTATTTTCTTTTGTACCGAATGTAAATCCGGGAGTTCCTTTTTCTACGATGAAAGCGGAAATCTCTTTGGAAACACGACCGCGTTTCTCAACTTTACCTGTTACAGCGATAACAATATAAACGTCAGCTTCTTTACCGTTTGTGATAAAGCATTTTGTTCCGTTTAATACCCATTCGTCACCATCTAAAACAGCTTTTGTCTGCTGACCCTGAGCGTCTGTACCTGCACCGGGCTCTGTCAAACCGAAAGCACCAAGTTTTTTACCGGATGCTAAATCGGGAACGTATTTCTGTTTCTGTTCTTCTGTACCATATGTCATGATAGGATCTACACAAAGGGAAGTATGAGCGGAAACAATAACACCTGTAGTACCGCAAACTTTCGATAACTCTTCAACACACATAGCGTATGTTAAGATATCACAACCCTGTCCGCCGTATTCCTTGGGTACAGGAATGCCTAAAAGGCCGTATTTAGCCATTTTTTCAACTGTCTCTCTGGGGAATCTGTGTTCTTCATCGATTTCCTGAGCGAGAGGCTTTACTTCATTTTCAGCGAAATCTTTGAATAACTGTCTCGCCATTTCATGTTCTTTTTTTAAAGTAAAATCCATTTCTTTTATTTCCTCCTAATATTTTTTGCTACAAATTACTGAGCATCAACCGGGGTTTTTGTACGATCTGCATTGTATACGTAGAAACCTTTTCCGCTCTTGCAGCCAAGGTTACCGCCACGTACCATCTTGCGGATCAAAGGACATGCACGATATTTGCTGTCGCCGGTCTCATTGTAAAGTACATCCATGATAGCAAGGCAGATGTCAAGACCTACGAAATCACCAAGCTCCAAGGGTCCCATAGGATGATTTGCACCAAGTTTCATAGCTGCATCGATACCTGCGATATCGGAAACGCCTTCCATTTTGATGAAAGCAGCTTCGTTAATCATAGGGATTAAGATACGGTTTACTACGAAACCTGCAGCTTCGTTAACCTGTACAGGTGTTTTTCCGATTTCTTCGGAAATTTTCTTGATAACTGCTACTGTTTCTTCGGGTGTGTTTACACCTGCAATAACTTCAACCAGTTTCATACGGTCAGCAGGATTGAAGAAGTGCATACCTACCATAGGACGAGTAAGTCCGTTACCGATTTCTGTAATAGAAAGACTGGATGTGTTGGATGCAAAGATACATTCGGGTTTTGCAATTTTGTCTAACTCAGCGAATGTAGTTTTCTTTACATTCATATCTTCAAATGCAGCTTCTACGATTAAATCGCAATCTGCACAAAGATCTTCTTTGAGACCTGCTGTGATGCTGTTAAGGATTGCATCAACTGCTTCCTGTGTCATTTTTCCTTTTTCAACAAGTCTTGCATAGCCTTTAGCGATTTTGTCTTTTCCGCCGTCAGCCCATTCCTGTTTGATGTCGCAAAGTGCAACTTCATAGCCTTCAACCTGAGCAAATGCTTTTGCAATACCCTGGCCCATTGTTCCGGCACCAATAATACCTACTTTCATTGTAGATCCTCCTTAAAATAATCTTTTTATTGTTTTCGGAAAGTTACCATCTGCTAACAGATGGCAATTTCCGATTTATTACTTGTCCATCAATTAGCAGTTTTTGAAAGGCTCTTTCACTTTCTCTTTGTTTTTGTCAAGGAAGAAAGCCATTCCGTATCTCTGATCTTCTGTTTCGAAGCAATCACCGAATAATTTCTCTTCGATTACAATTGCCTGATCCATATCTACTTCAAGACCGTCATTAATTGCTTTCTTGCAGTTGCGAACTGCGATAGGAGCGTTTTTAGCGATAGTTGCCGCTAACTTCTCAGCTGCTCCCATTAATTCTTCCTGTGTATAGATTGCATTTACAAGACCGATTCTGAATGCTTCATCAGCTTTGATGTTGCGTGCAGAATAGATCATCTGTTTAGCCATACCGGGGCCAACCAATCTTGCAAGTCTCTGTGTGCCACCGAAACCGGGTGTGATACCAAGACCAACCTCAGGCTGTCCGAATACTGCGTTATCAGAACAGATGCGGATGTCACAGCTCATAGCGATCTCACAGCCACCGCCTAATGCAAAGCCGTTGATAGCTGCGATAACAGGGATGGGGAATGTCTCCAATTTACGGAAAACATCATTTCCTTTTTTACCGAACGCTTCACCTTCTGCTTTTGTCAATGTGCTCATCTCTCCGATGTCTGCACCTGCCACGAAGGATTTCTGACCTGCACCTGTTAAAATAAGGCATCTGATTTCAGATAAATCCACTGCGTCAAGTGTTGCATCAAGTTCTTCTAAAACTTGAGAATTTAATGCGTTTAATGCTTTTTCTCTGCTGATGGTGATAGTACCAACAGCACCTTTTGCTTCGTATACTACGAATTCCATAATATGTATCTCCTTCCATTTTTTGGTATTGTCGCCTTTACGCGCAAAAACACCTTGACCTGTTTTCCCCATTTTTAGGGAAAACAAGCCATGGTGTAATGTTTCAAATTAGCTTCAATTAGTCTCTTTCAACGATGGTTGCACAACCCATACCGCCACCGATACAAAGTGTAGCAAGACCTTTCTTAGCATCTTTTGCTTCCATCTCATGAAGCAATGTAACTAAGATACGGCATCCGGAAGCACCTACGGGATGTCCGAGAGCAATAGCACCACCATTGGGGTTCAACTGTTTCTCTACATCGATACCGAGGTCTTTTCCTACTGCTACAGACTGAGCAGCGAAAGCTTCGTTTGCTTCGATGATATCGATATCTTCAATCTTTAATCCTGCTTTATCCAATACTTTCTTGGAAGCGGGAACAGGACCGATACCCATAACTTCGGGTCTGCAACCTGCCAATGCACCTGCTACGAAAGTAGCCATAGGTTTAACGCCAAGTTCTTTTGCTTTTTCTTCGCTCATAACAACGATTGCAGCAGCACCGTCATTGATACCGGATGCATTACCTGCTGTAACAAATCCATCGGGATTGATAGGGCGAAGTTTTGCAAGACCTTCCATGGATGTACCGGGTCTGGGACCTTCGTCTTTGTTGAATACGATTGTCTCTTTTTTCTTTTTAATCTCTACGGGAACGATTTCTTTATCAAATGCACCTGCTTCCTGAGCTGCAACAGCTTTCTGCTGACTTGCTACTGCAAATGCATCTAACTCTTCACGGGTTAATCCCCACTCTTCGCAGATGTTGTCTGCTGTCTTAATCATGTGATAGTCATTGAATGCATCCCATAATGCATCGTTTACCATGGTATCAACCAATTTGTTGTTACCCATTCTATAACCATAACGGCCCTGCATCATAGCGTAAGGAGCCATGGACATATTTTCCATACCACCTGCTACAACGATGTCTGCATCGCCTGCCTGAATCATCTGAGCTGCCATGTTTACACAGTTCAAACCGGAACCACATACAACGTTAACAGTAACTGCAGGAACTTCTACAGGTAAACCTGCTTTGATACTTGCCTGACGAGCTACATTCTGTCCTAAACCGGCCTGAATAACACAACCCATATAAACCTGATCTACAGCTTCGGGAGCAACACCGGCTCTGTTTAAAGCTTCTTTGATAACGATTGCACCCAGTTCAGCAGCGGGTGTTCCACTTAAAGTACCACCCATTGTACCGATAGCGGTACGGCATGCGCCTGCTAATACGACTTTCTTTGCCATTTTTCTTTCCTCCAAACTCTTGAAATATCAGTAAATTTCACGCTTCGCAATGATTGTTATTTTTTTATCATTGCCCGCTGTTCTTATTTTAACATAGAGGTATTCTTTTTGCAATGTTTTTAAGGGGAAACAATCTTGGAATTTAATGACGGATCTTCCATATCATAAACGCGCTTCCATTCCCTTCCTTCCCCTGTTTTCTCTACTGCTGACTGATTTCTGTATAAGAATTTTGTCAATTCATAACAATCAATCCAAATTTCATTATCCGAGTCTTTTTGGCTCTCATCAAAGATAATTTCCATACCCAGATGCAAATGCACCGTTTCGATGTTGTTGACATTTTCCGACACGCTGTAGCCAGTGTGTCCCATATAACCAATCACATCTCCGGCAGTCACTAAATCACCTTCTTTAAGCCCTTCTGCATAAGGGTAGTCCTGACGCAAATGAGCATAGTAGTAGTATCGCTTTTTATCCATACTACGGATACCTATACGCCAACCACCATACTGGTTCCAGCCAAGCGCTTCCACATAACCGGACTCCACCGCAATAATGGGCGTCCCAATCTGCCCCATCATGTCATGCCCCAGATGTTTGCGTTCATATCCATAGCTTCTTCCCGCTCCGAAATCATCATAATGCTCATAATAAAATCCCTTAGCAACGGGCGAAAAGGCCTTGAGTCCATAACAATCCTGCCAAGTGACACTCCCGTCACCATTCGGTACTTCAATGCGATAAGTACCAACCATACCACCCAAAACCGCCGAAAGAATCTCATAATAATAATTATAATGTTCCAGCTCTTCCAACTCTTCCATGGTTCTTTCGCCGCTGCGGACTGCATTGGCATAATTATCCATGGCTTTAATCGCTTTTTTATTGTACTCACCGCCTCCCTTGACAGCTCCATAGGCAAGCAAGGCAATCCAATCAATATGTGTCTGTTCACACCAGGTCTCTTTATCCCATTCATAAGCTGTCTGCAATGCTTCTTTGGTAGGTGTAAACTCCATCCAACGGATAAAATCTTTTTGAGGTTCATCCGCATCGTCACCAATAGCATCATACTGCAAAACTTCTGCTACAATATCACAAATATTCACACACACTACAACAGCCAGCCCAATTGCCATTGCAATGATTATTTTTTCTATCCTGCCTTTGATAAGAATCCCTCACTTTGCATTGTTCTTCTCCTATCAACCTATGATATGATTCCATCAAAAATAACCCAAAAAGGAGATGCATCTGTGCATCTCCTTTTGCTTGTCCATATAAAATTGTCAATTTATACTTCCGGCTCAATCAATCCGTAAGTATTACCTTTTCTCTTGTAAACTACATTTACCTGATCTGTCTCAGCATTGCAGAATACAAAGAAGTTGTGTCCCAAAAGCTCCATCTGTACACATGCATCCTCGGGATACATAGGTTTGATATCAAACTTCTTGCTACGGATGATCTTAATCTCTTCATCATCCATGAAATCTTTGTCAATATAGTCCTGTTTGAAGAAGCTTGCTGCCTGCTTCTGGTCTGTTAATTTCTTTTTGTATTTTTTCAACTGTCTCTCAATGATCTCTTCTACCAGATCAATGGATACATACATATCGTTACTTACCTGCTCAGAACGGATAATGCTTCCTTTTACAGGAATTGTAACTTCAATTTTCTGTCTGTCTTTTTCAACGCTTAAGGTAACATGTACTTCTGTCTCCGGTGTGAAGTATTTCTCGAGTTTACCGATCTTGTCCTCCACTGCTGCTCTTAAACCATCTGTTACTTCAATGTTTTTACCTAAGATTATGTATTTCATGCTGCCCATCCCTTTCTGTGTTAAACTGTATGGTAATTATACCATATTGTCAGTAAATTTTGCAACAATTTTGGAAATTGTTTCATGTTTTTTCACTATAAAAAAGTCAAGGGCAAAAAATGATTTTTTGTTCAAAAAAACCATTTTCATAATTTGTGTACAAAACACCCGTTCGACAAGGTTTCCATAAAACAATGTTATTTTTCACCTTTTTTCCTGTGGATAATGTGTATAACTTCGTGTATAAGTCAAATTCGCTTTAAAATGGGGGTTTTTTATTGTGGATAACTTTTTCTTGACCAGACTGGTTAATACGTGTTTTTTGTAATGGTTTTTTGTTTTTTTGTGCATATTGTCCAAAAACGATATTTTTCCGCGGCACAAAACTAAGCAAAAACTTATTTTTGGTATGTGGCAATCACCTTACAATGAGGTAAGCCATATAAAAAACCCCCGGCCATTTGGCCGAGGGCTTAATATCTTTTTTAGAAAATACGTCTTACGGAAAGTACCTGTCTATAACCCGCATTGGATACTTTAATACCTGTTGCTGCTGTAGATGCATGTACAATCTGTCCGTTACCAATGTAGATACCTACGTGACCGGAGTAGCATACGATATCACCGGGCTGTGCATTGCCTAAGCCACCTACATCATATCCGCATCCTCTCTGTGCTCCGGAGGAGTGAGGTAAACCAACACCAAAGTGTGAATATACTGCCATTACAAATCCTGAACAGTCTGCTCCGTTTGTTAAGCTTGTACCACCATATACATAAGGGTTACCAACAAACTGTAACGCATAACTTGCAACTGCATTACCTGTTCCGGAACCGCCGCTTACAACTGCACCGGACTGTGATGCTGCAGAGCTGCTTGCTGCTGCATTTGCTTTTCTTCTTGCTGCGGCTTCAGCCTCTAATCTTGCCTCTTCCTCAGCTTTTGATTCAGCTTTGACAAATTCTGTAGTCAATGTAACAAATTCTGTGGATACATATCCTTCACCTTCTTCGATGGATACTTTAACCCAGCCTTCTGTTACACCTTCTTCAGTAACACTCAACTCATCCTCAAGAGGAACCATACCTACAACGGAAGAATCTGTTGTAGCTTCTTCTCTTACAAATAAGGTTGTTGTATTAACTGTTGCAATTCTCTTTCCAACTTCTTTTGCAAGTGCAATTGCATCTTCACCGGTCACTACATACTCGGCTTTTACAAAGCCCTGTACACTGCCGGATTTGATCTCATACCAGCCATCCTGTTCGGAAATAAACTCTCCAACAGAATCATCATATAATTTACCAAGAATCTCGCCTTCTTCACTAGGCATGCTTCTTACATTTACGTAATCATTTACCTGTGCAATTACCAGATTAGAAAAATCTTCTTCCATGCTGTTTTCAGATACAGTCACTTCTTCAGGAACAACTTCCACTGTTTCCTCTACCGCAGGTGTATCAACTGTCTGTGTAGCATCTGTAGATGTATGTACCATTGTGAACTGATCGTTTGCAGCTTCGCCAACTGCCAATGAAACCAGTTCAAGTGTCTGACTCTCCGCAACCTGCTGCACAGGCTCTGTACTAATCAGGGTTGTTGCTGTTGTTGCTGTCGTTGTCTCGCTTGTATGGTCAACAGCAGGTGTTGAATCAATCACTGTCGCTGCACCTACAGTGGGTAAACCGAAAGAACCGGCTAATGCCATGGTAGATGTTGCTGAAATTACAACTGCCGCTGCACATATCGCTGCTACAACTTTTGTATATTTACGAAACATAATTCCTCCATATTTTTCGCTATTCGTTTATAAATATTTGTTACAAAATTATTACATCTGTTACATAATATATCACTGTAAACCATTCTTGTCAACTATTTCGCGCTTTTTCCGCTTTTTTCCATTTTTACTTCGTCACATTATGTAAATTATGCAGTGAAATATTTTTCCATGGATTAAATATATTTTCACCTTTTATGTAATATTTATGTTAAAATATATATAGAAGAAACATGATTCAATAAGGAAGGAGGTCTGTGTATGAGACGTACCGCTTTTGTTACCGGCGCATCCCGAGGAATCGGTAAAGCCATCGCCACACAACTCGCCGCTCATGATTATGACTTATACATTGTTTGTAAAAATTCCGGCGAGCAATTATACCGTTTAAAAAACGAGTTGGAATCCCAATACCTGGTAAATGTAACTTGCTTTGTGGGAGATGTATCATCCTATGATTTTTTAAAAAAGTGCTTTGAAGAAATTGACCATCTGGATGTTTTAGTAAATAATGCAGGCATTTCATACGTGGGTTTAACCTCCGATATGTCAGATAAAGACTGGGATTATATTATAAAGACCAATTTATCTTCTGCTTTTTACAGTTCCAAATGTGCTATTCCCGGGATGGTACATCAGAAATCAGGTAAAATCATCAACATTTCTTCTGTTTGGGGAAATGTGGGCGCTTCCATGGAAGTAGCATACTCCGCATCCAAAGGTGGACTGAATGCTTTTACCCGTGCTCTTGCCAAAGAACTGGCGCCCAGCAATATTCAGGTAAACGCCATTGCATGCGGTGTCATTGATACCGATATGAATAAATGTTTTTCCATGGAGGATATCGAGATTTTGAAGGGAGAAATCCCTGCAGACAGAATGGGTACCATAGATGAAGTAGCCAAACTTGTGATTCAGATTATCAATAGTCCTTCTTATTTAACAGGTCAGATTATAACATTAGACGGTGGCTGGCAATAACCAACCACCGTCTTTTTATTTTTTCTGCTTTTCTACTCTCTTGTTTACATCGCTTCTCAATAATTTATAAGCCGTCGCTGCCATGGGCACACCCAGAAGCATCCCCACAATACCACCAAGTCCCGCACCGATTGTCACAGATGCCAGTACCCACATACCCGGAAGACCGATGGATGAACCAACCACACGGGGATAAATAATATTTCCCTCTAACTGCTGTAAAACAACAAGGAATAATAGGAAGAAAGCCGCTTTCACAGGACTGACGGTCAAAATCATAATAAATCCGACCGCACCACCTATATATGCACCTACAACCGGGATTAATGCAGTTGCACCAATAAAAGTACCAACCATGGGCGCATAATCGAAACCAAATATCTTCATACCGATAATACATAAAACACCAAGGATAACCGCTTCAGTACACTGGCCAATAATAAAACTGGAAAAAGTTTCATCTGCAACCACCAAGACCTTTTCTGCTTTTTTAAGAAGCTCCGGTTTTGCATATGCTTTTGCAGTTCTGGCAATCTGACTCTGCAATTTCTCTTTACTTGCTAAAATGTAAATGGCGAAAATTAAACCAATAACAAAGTTGGTCACACCACCACCGATCGTACCCACCAAGGTAATGGTAGATCCCAACAGACCTCCTACACCGGTAGTCAAATACTGAATTGCTTTTTGGGCAGTGCTTTCCCAATCAAACTTGAAGCTTGCAATCCATTTCTCCAATTCAGGAATCTGATCAGAATTCTCCAATAAAAACTCCTGTCCCTTTTGTAATCCGATAGGAATCCATTGACCAATTAAACGAATGGTCTCAATTAACTCCGGAACCACCAGACGTATGATTAAGAATACTACCAGCACAATCAACAGTATGGACAAAACAATACATACCGGACGTCTGATTACTGCCACAAACTTTTTCTTGCTCTTAGGGAAGAAGAATTGTTCTAACTTCTTCATAATGATATTTAAAATGTATGCCATGACTGCACCCAGTACCAACGGTGTGGCAATGCTCCACAGCTTACCCATAAAACCAAGCAATGTATCAAATCTGGTCACCGCCAATACTAAAACAGCTATTAAAATAAAATATTTGATTATTTTCTTATCCATTTTCCCTTGTTCCATAATCATTCTTCCTTTTCTTTATCTTATGGGTATTATAGCACTTTTTTCCATTATATAAACAGAAAGTTGCCTCCCCTTTCTATCCTATGGTAAAATAAGTCAGATTTATTTTATCATGTATTTTTAATAGGGAGTAGTCATGGAATTATTAAATTTTCTTAAACAATTAAAACATTCACATGTATATATTCAGACCCACAACTTTCCCGATGCCGATGCCTTGGGAAGTGCATACGGGCTCGCCCGACTGCTTGAGCACTTTCACATTTCTTCCACCCTCTGCTATGATGGAAAGATTGATGCATTAAGCACAAAACGAATTCTGGAAGAATTTGAGATTGCAATCCAACCCAAAGAACATTTACGTCAGATGACTGAGCAAAGCCAAATCATTCTGGTTGACAGCCAGAAAAACGCCGGAAATGTCACTGATTTAATCGGCACGGAAATCGCATGCATCGACCACCATCCTACCGTCGTAGAAATCGAATATCAATATAAAGATGTCCGCATAGTAGGTGCATGTTCTACAATCATCGCACAATACTTTAAGCAATTGAACATCACACCGGACTGCCGTACTGCTACCGCCTTACTTTATGGTATCAAGATGGACACCAATCAATTTACACGCGGGGTTACAGAAGCCGATATTGAGATGTATGCATATCTGAATCCTTATGCCGACGATGCGTCACTACGAAGAGTATCCGGAAACAACATGGAATTTTCCGACTTGTCTGCGTTCGGCGCAGTATTCAATACCATCCGTGTATTTGAAAATATCGGAATTGCATATATTCCCTTTTCCTGTCCCGATGCAGTCATTGCCATGGTCTCCGATTTTATTCTTTCCTTAAATGAGGTTGACTTTACGGTCGTTTATGCCAAGCGTGATACCGGCTGGAAATTTTCCGTTCGAAGTGAAATCGATGAAATGGATGCCGGCGAAATCATCCATGAAGCATTACTCGGAATCGGTAATGGTGGCGGACATGCCTGCATGGCGGGTGGACTCATCCCCATAGAATCAGTGAAAGAATTGGGACGCAGTGCCGACACCCACATTTGCGACTTAATCTTAAAAACCATTAACCGTCTGGCAAAAGAATAGCACAAAAAAGCCTTTGCTCTACAGATTATCACTCATCTGCTTTGCAAAGGCTTCTTTATATCTCTTTATTTACCCTTTTTCATAGCTTCCAATTCTGCTTCTACGTCGATGCTACCTGTACTGACAGAGCTGCTTGTATAAGAGCTTCTCTTATTCTGTCTACGCACTGTTTTTCTCTCCCGATATCCAAACCGGTCCTCGTCGTCATCATTATAATCACCAACCACAAGCACCTTAACCAGTAGACCTGCACCTCCGAAGATAAGCACCAGGATAATAATCCATTCATATAATGTCATGGCTGTCAAATGAATATTGGTAGAAACTATGACACCTACGATAATCAACAGTGCACCCAGAGCAGTCATAATCTTTGACGGGAACGATGCTCCACTGACAAACATCCAGACAATGCCTGCAATTAACGGAATCACAATCAATCCGGAAGTGATTCTCATACCTCCCATGGAAAAGCCACTCATAAAAGATGAGTATACAACTACTTTTTGGGAAAAGATAAACAATCCAACCGTCAGCATAACCACGCCGGCCAAAAATTGTAATAATTCATTCTTTGCATTTCTCATAATAAAATCCCTCCTACCTAAGTAATTCTATTATGCAAAAAAGCGGCAAAAAAATCAATGCTTTTCTCATTACTCTTCGATAGACATAAACGCCATGACATCTTCAATGGTCACATCCTTCTCCACATTGTTTGCCCATACCGAAATTCTGTATATCATGTCACCTTCAATGTCTGTAGCCACTTCAACACGCTGGATATTATCACCTTCATCGGTATAATCACGTTCAATATAGTAGAATGTATGTCCGTTAATCTCTACAGAATCATGTACAGTCAAACCATCAGAATAGTCCGCTTCATATGCAATGTAGTTCTCAGCACTTCCCCAATCCTCATTGGGCATCAGATAACAATCTATGCTTCTGTCATAACCATCTTCTGCAAAATATTCCACTGCCCAATAATCGTCACTTTCTGCAAAAGAAGAATAAAAACCGTCTGCTACTTGAAATGTTACTGCAGATCCATCAAACTCCAAAGTACTTACTTCTTTTTCTACTCCGATATAAGAGATATGTTTTGCATCTTCCAAACTTTCCTCTGTGGTATCCTCTTCATCGGTTTCTTCCGTTGTCTTTGCAACTCTTGCAAAGTACTCTACCATTTCCAGATCGGTGGCATCCTCATCCACTACATGAATCTGGGTACCAATACGTTTTCCGCTGTCTGCCGCATCGGTATATGCCACAACAAAACGGTCACCATCTTTTGTAAAAGCAAAATATGCATACTCTTTGCCATCCAATTCTACAAGCTCTACATCACCCTGCAATTCTCCGCCAAAATCAATAGCACCCTGTTGTAAATCCTCCGGATTTTCCATCACATCTTCCAAGGAACCATCTCTGACACCCAGTAACAAAGTGAAAATGTCATTCTGATATGCAATGATGCCTTTTCCCTCTTCATAAAAGCACCAATAATTTCCGGGCACCCACATCTTAATGCCATTTTCTACTACGGGAACCGGATTTCCGATATATTCTTCATCTGCCTGCTCATCCATGGTTTCCACATCGGCAAATACATGCTCAATTTCTTCTGCCTGTGCCACATCAGCATTAACCTGCATCAAATTGGTCTCTGTTTTTACACTTTCATTGCTACCGCATCCTGTAGCAACACTCATCATCATTGCACCTGTTAATAAAGTTAATATCATTTTTTTCATAAGTTCACGACCTCCTTTCCTATAATACGATTGAAAGGATATTTAGGTTGCAGTTTTTTTATAAATTAAAATATATTGCCCCAGTTGATGATAATTCAGTTGCTCCAGTTCCGCTTCTTTTCCATGCTTCAGATACACCTTACGTACAATTTCTATCAATTCAGCTTCATCCAAATCCATACCTGTGCAACGGAATGCAACACTTTCTTCATCCAGATACTTTGTCAACAGCCATTCTACCTCTGCCATAGTCGCCACTTCCAGATTATGTGCTGTATAATACTCTTTTTTCCCTTCATTGTTCTGCTGCCGCAATAATTTGCATTCCCGATCCATGGCAAATTCGCTACCTAACACATAACCTCGCGCCTCTGCCGATCTTAAATCAGCAAAATATAAATAGAATGGAATTCCCATGGTATTTTTATTGCTGCTACAATCCAACTGGTACCAGTTTCCTTCCACATAAACCATATTCCATGCATGAGGAATATTTCCGTTTAGGTACCCATTGACTGTAATTACTTTTACGTCAGCCATATAACAAAGTAATTGATAAGCAGAAGCATAGCCTCCACATAATGCCTCACCTTTTACAACGGCTCCATATGCATTATTGGCATCTTCAAAGTCTTTCCATCTGTTATCTTTTTGAAATCCCTCTTCTTTTAAATATTCCCATTCTTTGGATGCATAAGTGCAATGCTCTTCCATCCACAGATAGATAGCCTCTGTCTTTTCTTCTTGGGACATTCCATCATTTATAATAGAAGAAACAATTTCAGTTGCTTCCTTATGTAGTTGCTTCTGTCTCTTCTGAATCTCACTTTTGGTATATACATATTCTATGTTCAATGTCAATTTTTCATAATCAAAATAGTAGGATTGCACACCCATAATATATGGATTCTGGTGACATACCTTCAAAAAAGTATCCTCCAGCACATAAGGGTCTAGCAAATCAGGAAATGCTTGTAAAGGAACCTCCTCTTCTGCTGCCAAAAGGTGATAGCATAGCCACGCTTCTCCTGCACTGTCAGCAAATACCTTACACCCTTCAACCGGTTTTGATACAGTGAATGAATCCCCTTCTTGTATCCACTGCTCTGTTTGCCCCAATGCCGCTTGATAAAAATCCACACTTCCCTCCTGATTGTGACCCACTGTTTCTGTGTCTGCCTGTGCCAACACACTCTTCACCGCCATAGAAGGGACTTTATTTAAATGTGTGTTCTTATCTAAATATACAAAATTACTTTCGCTCTCAATGACAGTAGGAAACTCTTCCTCTTGGTCCTTAACGCAAACCATTCCCCCAAGCATTGTTCCGGCTACCGAAAAATCATAACATGCATATTCATCTACAGAAGTAAGCCGGTAGTACACCGGACGCCACATAACACTTCCGTCGGTATTGAGAATTTGCATTTTATCAGGTAGCTTTTCTACCGATTCATACACTTGCCCATATGCCACTTCCTCTAAAAAACACTGCGGCAATGGTAACTCCTCAGTATGTACAGCAGCAGACAGATTGCTTTCCTCTCCGTTCACGCAAGCTGTCACATAATAGCGGCCACGGACTCCATCATTTTGATACCCATCCGTTGTGATGGTATCTTCTGTCTGCGGCATAAAAGACGTATCTGTGGTATCTCCTATCTTTTCAATCCATATACCGTCGTTACTATGTTGATACACAGCATAAGATTCTGCACCTGCAACCGGCTCCCATGACAAAAGTAACTGTCCGTACTCATCTATTGTTCCCATGACATTTGGCACTTCACATGAAGACTCCACGGTAAAAGGAATGACAACCGGTGCATCCAATTTCTCCGGTTCTCTGCTATCTATATCATAACGGATACATACATAGTAAATAGGCGCGCATCCCCAGACATCTTCCTTCTCCTCCAAGGACACTGATGCAAAAGCAGGGACAACGGGAGAAGCATATATCGTAGTTTTCCCCTCATTTTCTTCTTCCCACACATAGCACTCAACTTGACTGTCCGCATGACACGTAGGTGCAGTATGTACCGATATCATTTCTAATCCATCCACACGTAATTCTTCTATACAAGTATAATCCAACGCAAACTGAAAGCACAGTTTGTCATCCTGACCCAGATTATATATAGGAGCCAAACTATCTCTTTTTTCTGCGAACTGTTGCTTCAACTCCTTCGCACTGATTACTTCCTGTTTACATGCAAATTGGCAGAATAAAATTCCGCCAATTAATACACATCCTGCGACCAGCGCAAGAACCTTATTCCGTTTCATCATAAAGTGAATATTCCTTCAAATTCATTACAATAAAAATAGGTTTCATCATAAATTGCAAACTTTACGACTGTTCCGTCATCAAACTCTGCCAAATAGTAAATTGCTGTTTTGTCTGTCAAATCATCCGATGTCACAGCATCTGTGATCGTACCACCCATCAACTTTTGTACCAGTTCATCTTCCTTGGGCCCGGAAACCTCATGTGCCGTCGTAAATGTATGACTATCCGATTCCATAATCACCAGACGTTTCGATGTTTGCATTTTATCTAATAGAATATCATAAATCTTTACCGCATCCGTTTCTTCGCCATACCAGGAACTGCCGGCAAATATACCCTCCTGTCCCGCTGTATCCTGCTCTGTTACTGCACCGGCATTTTGGGTCATATAGTTTTCATCCACAGAGTCTATTGTCCTACCCTGCCATGCAAAACCAATGCCAATACAGATAACGGCTGCCGCAGCAACGGTAACCCATGCAGTTGTATTTCTCTTGCGGGATATGGGATACACAGTTTCCGCCTCCATTTTCTTCGCCAAATCATTTAAAAAGGCTTCATTCGGTTTAATCTGATTCATTTCTTTTTGATATTCTTCTTTAAACATCGAAATCCTCCTCCTTTAGATTTTGCTTCAAAATTTCTCTGGCTCTGAACAAATGAGACTTCACCGTAGATTCTTTCATCCCTGTCATCTGTGCAATCTCTTTTACCGATAATTCTTCAAAATAAAACAGATGCACTACAACGCGGTATTTTTCCTTCAATTTGGCAACTTCTTTTAACAGAAGTTGATCCATATCCAGATCATCCAAGCCCGATTTCCCTTCCAATACACCTTCTACATCTTCCATGGATACCTTCTTGCGGTTCCATGCCGTAGTCATCAGCGACTTTGATGCATTGACGGTTACACGGATTAACCAGGCCTTTCTGTGCTCATCATCCTGAAACTCATGCTGATGCTTCATATATTTGATGAACACATCCTGTGTTATATCTTCTGCATCGTATTGGCTCATGGTGCGCGCATATGCTAAGCGATACACCATGTCCGAATACTTTGCCAGTACTTCTTCTACTGTCATATTACGTTCTCTCGTTGCAGAAAATTATTTCTCTAAATGTTTTTTAGCTGCAAAGAAATCCTTGGTCTCTTTTGCTACCACACTACTTAATGCAAACATTGCAATCATATTAGGGAATGCCATCATACCATTAAAGATATCTGCAATAGTCCATACTGCGGATACAGTCATGAATGGTCCAATAAATACAGCCAAAATATAAAGCCATCTGTATACTTTTACTGCCTTCATATTTCTTCCGGTCAAATATTCCAGACAACGTTCCGAATAGTAATCCCATCCAAGGATTGTGGTAAATGCAAAGAAAATCAAACAAAGCATTAAAATAAATGCTGATAACTGCTCAGGGAAAGGCAAACCCTTCTGGAATGCATAAGTAGTTACCTGCACACCTTCCAAACCTTCTACCTGCCATGCACCGGTAAGTACAACAGAGATACCTGTCATAGTACAAATAATGATTGTATCGATAAAAGTACCTGTCATGGATACCAGACCCTGACGTACAGGCTCCTTGGTCTGTGCAGCCGCCGCTGCAATGGGTGCAGAACCCAAACCTGATTCATTGGAGAAAATACCCCTCGCTACACCTTTCTGCATAGCTACCATCATACTTCCCACGACACCACCGGTTACTGCTTGAGGATTAAATGCTCCTTTTACAATTGTAACAATGGCAGCGGGAACTTCTGTAATATTGCAGATAATCAAAATAACAGCGAACACAACATAAATAATTGCCATAAAAGGCACAATAACCTGCGCCACATTAGAGATTCTCTTAATACCGCCAATAACTACTAAGGCCACGCATACAGTTAAAATAACAGATGCAATAACAACAACCCAAGAATATGTACCAATACCGGGAATAGTTACAGTACTTGCCTGATTGGGATCAAAGAAGTTCTGCGCTGCAGAAGTAATACCATTTACCTGAGTAAAAGTACCAATACCCATCAAACCTGCTGCTACACCAAAAAACGCAAATAATTTTGCTAACCATTTGAAGCCTTTACCCATACCTTGTTCAATATAGTAGAAAGGTCCTCCAAGCGCATGGTTATCCTTGTCAATCACACGATATTTAACCGCTAACAAACCTTCAGAATATTTGGTTGCCATTCCAAAGAACGCCGCCAAGATCATCCAGAAAAGTGCACCGGGACCTCCGGCACATACAGCCGTTGCCACACCGACAATATTTCCTGTTCCGATAGTTGCTGATAATGCAGTACAAAGGGCACCAAAGGAAGACACCTCTCCTTCTCCGCCTTCTTCATTTTTTGCCATCCACTTTAACGCAAGCGGAAGTCTTACCACCTGCAAACACTTGGTACGTATCGTCAATAAGATACCACCTGCCATAATCAACACGATCAACGGCACACCCCACACAAGGTCATCGATTTTTACCAGCCACTCATTCATTGTTGCCCACATAAGTTTTCTCCTTTATCTTTCATTTGTAACTCTAAACTATGCTTTTTTGCATAAAAATAGACAGGATTTTTGACTCCTGCCCTATCAAACATAAAAACCTTTTGGTTTTCTCTGTCCTTTTGCCTGAGAGATCAGTGTATGTCACACCTTACACCTTCGGCCCCCGTCACACGGGTTTCTCCAGAGTCACACGCTATTTATACTTTAGTATGATAAAGAGCATTTGTCAAGTTATGTGGAATATTTCATTTGTTAATATTAACACTTTTTTATTTCTTAATTGGTTGCAAAAAAATAGAAAATTTTTTCTCTATGTTTGTTATTGAAAATATGGTATAGTACAATGTGGAAAAACAAGCAGATGAGGAGTTTTATTATGGAACAACGCGAGAAATTAAGTTCACGCCTGGGATTTATTTTGTTATCCGCAGGTTGTGCCATCGGTATCGGAAACGTATGGAAGTTTCCTTATATGACAGGACTATACGGCGGCGGTGCCTTTGTATTAATTTATTTATTCTTTTTAATTATTATGGGTGTCCCCCTGATGACCATGGAATTTGCCATCGGACGCGCCAGTCAAAAAAGCCCGATTCTTTCCTGTAAAGTATTGGAAAAAGAGGGACAAAAATGGCATTGGCACGGACATATGGCTTTAGCCGGCAACTATCTGTTAATGATGTTTTATACCACCGTTACCGGTTGGATGCTTCATTATTTCTATATGACCGTGACCGGCAAATTGGCAAATGCTGATGTGGAGCAGGTCAAAGCAGCCTTCCCCGAGATGCTTTCCAAGCCGGGTACTATGGCATTCTGGATGATATTGGTTGTTATCATCGGATTTGCTGTATGCTCTTTGGGTGTGCAGAAAGGTGTAGAAAACATTACCAAGTTTATGATGCTTGCTTTGCTTGGTCTCATTGTTATTTTGGCAATCCACAGCATGACACTTCCCGGTGGTGCGGAAGGCTTGAAGTTCTATCTGTTACCTGATTTTAACCGTATGGCAGAAATCGGCATTGGTGAAACCATCGTGGGTGCTATGAATCAATCCTTCTTTACCTTAAGTCTGGGTATCGGTTCTATGGCAATTTTTGGTAGTTATATTGGTAAAGAGCACGCATTGATGGGAGAATCCGTACGTGTAGCAGTTCTGGACACTTTTGTTGCCCTGACTGCAGGTCTGATTATTTTCCCTGCATGTTTTGCTTATGGTGTCAACGCAGATAGCGGTCCCAACTTAATCTTTGTAACACTGCCCAATATTTTCAATAATATGAAAGGCGGACAAATCTGGGGAAGTTTATTCTTTATCTTTTTGTCCTTTGCCGCATTCTCCACTGTTATTGCAGTATTTGAAAATATCATTTCCTGCTTTATGGATTTGACAAATTGGAGTCGTAAAAAAGCCGTTGTGGTAAACATCTTTTTGATGATTGCATTATCACTCCCCTGTGTACTTGGTCATAATATCTGGTCCGGATTCAAACCTTTTGGTGAAGGATCTAACATTATGGATTTGGAAGACTTCCTGGTAAGTAATATCGCACTTCCTATTGGTGCTTTGATTTACTTACTGTTCTGTACCTCCCGCTACGGATGGGGGTGGAAAAACTTTATGGCCGAAGCCAATACCGGTAAAGGCTTGAAAATGGTAAACGGTCTGCGCATTTATGTAGCATATATATTGCCGGTAATTATCTTTATCATCTTCCTTATAGGTATTAAGGATAAGTTATTCTAAACATTAAAAGTCCCCCATAATTTAGTAATTTTCTATTCAACCTTCAAACTCGCTTTGCTCAGACAGGTGAAGGTTGAATAAAAATTCTAATTATAGGGGATTATTTTTATTCTGCAAAAAGCTTATTATTTTCACTTATTTCTTTGCCGGGTGAAAGAATTTGTCTTCCTTGCGGGCTTTGTATTTCCAAAGTTCCCATAGTTCAGAATCCGAACGGTATGCTTCGATTTCTTTACGGGGCATCTCTAGTTCTATCCAACCGCGGGTAAGATAAGAGTCATTGTTGACACGATATGTTAGACTGATTGCCACTCCGTATCGGGTTAAAAAGGTATCACTTGCATATCTGCCCTCGCAAGCACCTTCCGTCTGCATAATCTGTGATAAATATTCTGCCGTGAAAATATCATCACACATTCTGACACCGATATCGCTACCGTCTCTTTTATAATATCCAATCATCGCATCACGATAATCAGAAGCCAGTCCGTCAAAATCCGTCCACAATTCCTGATCTGTGTAAACATGTCCTGTGTTTAAATTAATGGTGATGGGACGCATAGCAACATATTCCCCAAAGGTACTTCCCCAAAAGAAATAGTCATTAAAAACCACACTAATAAGATTTTCATCCAGATATGCAATCTCATAATTTACCTGATCTTCGATTCCTTCATAACTGCTATAATGTTTTCCGGTTTCACACCATTCTTTTAAATCGGGATCTATGTGAATCAACATCCGATCCGTAGAGTATAAAGCCAATTTTTCAATTGCCTTGTTCACATCTGTTGCATCTCTTCCATCATCAAATGTTAGCTGTGGGTAACACACCTTGAATGTTTCACCCTTTCCTTCTCCATCATAATAGAAGAAATAATCGGTCACCGTGCAACCGGCATCTTTTGATATGTAGTCGGCAATCTCCATATCCTCCGCACCTTCTGACACCATCTCATAACAGTATTCCCAATCCAGATATCCGCTACCGTCTGCAGGCTCTGGAAGTTGCAAGATCATGCCCACTTCCAAATTGTCCCGATTGTCCCCAATCAAATCCATATTTAACGCATAAATATAGTCTGCATACTTTTCCGTGTTGTAAACACTTTGTGAAATGCTTTCTAAATCCTCGCCTTCCAACACCGGACGCACACGGACGATTTCCGGTTCATCCTCAACTGTCACTTTGGGGGTTGCATATACATTAGGTGCTACTAATACTCCTGCAAATACTGTAAGCAAAAGCATGATGCTGATAGTTTTTATGATAGTTTTTATAATCCTTTTTTTCATCAGACATTCCTCTTCCTTGTATAACCTATTTTTTATCAGCATATCAAATCAAAGCAAAAAATAAAAGAGACCTTTATCAAAAAGGTCTCTTTCTCACAAATTTTAATATTTGGGCTTCATCACATAATTGGCACCAACAGTTATTAAAACCGACAAAACAGCCGTGTACAATACCCTTACTGCCATATGGTAACCCGAACCGCTTTCCCAAAAGATAAGAAGTAAATTGACAAATACTAAAAGCATGGTCACATATTGGACGGAGCGGAATGCAAAAAATCCCGAAGCCGATAAATCTTTCTTTTGACTACATATATATGCCAATATTACCAAAATCACAATACCGGCTAAACCTATCCAAGGCCTTAAGTTGACTCTGCCTATATCTAAAGGCGCAGTAGCATATACCATAAATCCGGAAAGCATAAACATGCCAAAGGTAAAGGAATGTCCGGCCAAATGATTGGTCGCATATTTGGTAAAGATATATAACGCATAAACAAGGATCCCGTTAATCAAAGACGGTGCCCAAATCCCCCATGTCGACATAGGTAGACTCAAAGGCCCACATTGAATAAATGTCAACATATCAATATATTTTTGATTCCACATAGCCAGTAACATTTGAGAACCACACCAAAACAGTACGACCGGTATCAGAATCGCCAGAATACCGACTGCCAACTCATAAACAAATACGTTTTTCTCTTTTACAGGCAATAGTTTTTGAAATTCACTGCCTCCTCGCTTTTCCCTGACAAACCACTTAATATCTTGAAATACGATGATTCCTATTGTTACAACCCAGACTAATACATTAAGCCAAACATACTTTACAGAATCTATCCAAAAAAACTCTTCACTAAACGAACACATTTCAAATATTTCCGTTCGTTCCGCTTTCCATTTATAAAGTTGTATAAAACTTTCTTCTGTATTTTTATAAAAGGCAAACAACATATTCCCTACAAATATGACAACTGCTATTGACCACAATAACCAGATAAACTTATCTCTCTTTAGTAATTTCTTTATGTCTTTCATATGCTTCACGCCCCTTTCTATAACTGATATTCCTGTAAAGTTCCAACAACTTCTTCAAGTGTAATCTTTTGACTCTCCAGTTCTTTAAGTCCGGATTCTTCCAATGCTTTTTTATGTTCTGCACGATCACCAATGGTATAGAAGTTGATTAAATTTCCGACTCTGCTCTCTTCCACAATACCAAGTTGTTTCTTCTGCTCCTTGGTCAATTCTGTCTCTGCGGTAGCCTGCCATTTTTGCACTTCATCCATCAGTTCATCCAACGGCTTATGCATCTGTATTCTGTTGCCTTCCATCAAAATTGCTTTATCACACAGGCTCTCCAACTCTCTCAAATCATGGGACACGATGAGTACCGCCAATTCCCGTTCATCCATTTCCTTAATCAAAATGTCACGGAATTGTTTTTTGGCTTTTAAATCCATACCACCGGTAGGCTCATCAAGCAATAAATATTCTGCTCCTTGAGAAAGTGCCAACATAAAACCGAGACGCATTTTTTCACCTCGCGATAGGTTACTGATTTGCTTCTTTACATTGATTTCAAACAAAGTATTTAATGCATAAAAGCGTTCTGTTGAAAAATCCGGAAAAAAATTTCGATAGACCTTTAAAAGTCCTTTTACCGAATAACTTCCGATAAACTCCTGACTATCTGATACATAGGCAACCTTCATTTTTGCCACCGGATTATCATAAATCGGTTCCTCATCATAAAGAATTTCTCCTTTGTCAGCCCTGTAAATACCTGCCAGACATTTCAGCAAGGTAGTCTTTCCGCATCCGTTAGGTCCGATTAATCCAAAAATCTCCCCTTTGTGAAGCTCCATATTTACACCAACCACTGCCGCCTTTTCATAATAGCTTTTATTTAAATTCTCGACTTTTAACATCTGCTTTCTCCCCCTTTCATGGATTGACTCACTTCTTCTACCAATTTCATCATCTGCGCATCCGTATAGCCCATCATCTTTAGTTCCAGCAATTCACTGGCAATGCGCTTGCGTATCTGTTCCACCTTTTCTTCATCCGCTTTCATCTGAGGCATGCGCGCAATAAAAGTTCCTTTCGCCTGTAAAGTCTCTATCACCTTTTGACGCTCCAATTCCTTATATGCCTTTGCCACCGTAGATGGGGTAATGCCTAGGGTCTGTGCCAGTTTACGTACAGAGGGAATGGCATCACCGGGCTGCAGATTTTTCTTCATAACCTGATATTTAATCTGTTCGATGATCTGCTCATAAATTGGTTTGTCACTTCCATAATCAATCTGAATCAACATATTGGTATCACATCCTTTTCTTCCGATATTTACTTATTTATATCTGTGCCATCTGTACTGCTCTATGTAATACAGATAGTACATTAAAAAAGACCGTCTGTCAACAGTCTTTTTTATTATATCTTTTTTTATAAAAATATATGATCGCTTTCCAAAGCACAACACCACACCCTGTGCCGAACGCATTCAGAATCAAGTCGTCCACATCAGAAACACCTGTACCGAAAACAAATTGCAAAGATTCGATTACCAGAGATGCTACCAGACCAATCAAGACAATCTGCCACACCTTCCTAATCTTTCCTTGCCACGAAAGATACATTCCCAATGGCACAAACCAAATGATATTGCCCACAAAAAGATAGGTCAGATTCCACCAATCTCTTTCCTGTAACAGCGCAATATAGGATTCAAAAAGTGTCAGATTGACATTCCCTCTTATCCAAAGATTATCAAGGGAGAGACTCGATCGAAAGACTGTAATGCGTAGTAATATCATCATATAGATTGCAAATAGTGTATGGATGACTATTCTTATTATGATCTTTTTCTTCTTATCTGTAGTACTTTTCATCTATATCTCCATCTGTTTTTTGAAATGATAATGTTTCTAATTCTTTTGTATCACAAACCGATCTGCTAATAGTAACCAATTGGCACGAAACAAATTCATGATTTGCCAATATCCCATACCACGCAAATCAAATTCCTGTACCAGATTAAACTTCGCTTCCATGCTGCGTACATCTTCAAACCACACCACATGCTCGATACCGTCTTGTGTATAATTGAAATAAGGAGACATGGCTATAGAATCAAACTGTATCTCTGCACCATTTTCGATGGCAATCTGTATTGCTTCTCTATGAGTAATGGTATCCGCCCTGGTCACGCCTCGCTCATAGGGAAGCGCCCAATCATAACCATAATTGGGAATCCCAAGACTGATCTTATAGACCGGAATACGGGTGATAGCATACTCCACCACTTCTCTTACTTTATTAAGTGGTGCCACTGCCATAGGCGGTCCATAGGTATAACCCCACTCATAAGTCATCAGCAGCACTTGATCTGCTGCCTCTCCCAACTGGGCATAGTCTTTTCCTTCATATACACTCCCCTGCTGGTCGTCAGATGTCTTCGGTGCCAATGCCACAGCCACAAAACGGCCGATGGCATTCATGGCAGAGCGTACATTCCGTACAAAGTTTGCAAAGGCGTCCCTGTCTTCTGCCAGAATATATTCAAAGTCAATATCTACGCCTTGAAAGCCTTTGTCTACCACCGTCTGCTCTAATTGCATGATCAGATTTTGCTGTGCTTCCATATCGTTTACAATACGGTTAATGAGATAATTACTGAAATTCCCATCCTCTCCAAAAGGTGTCAGGGTTAAAACCGGAGACACTCCATTGGCATAAGCAGCGTTTATCATAAATGTATCATCTAACTGTGGGAAAAGCAAATCCCCCGCCACCGTAAACCCATATGAAAAAATTGAAAGTTCCGTTAAATACGGCAAGGTTTCGTTCAAAACTTCTTCTCGAATAAACGGATAAGCATATCCATTGGTGACTACTGTCTTTTTCTCTCCTTGCGTTGCCCCCGTAGATAATAAAAGAGCTTGCCCTACAGCAAGCTCATAAGGATATTCTATTTGATTGTTATAAAGAATGGTATCCACAGGCACTCCGTATGTTACCGCAATGCTGTCTACACTGTCACCGGGTTTTACTACATAGATTTCCATAAAAAACCTTTTTCTTTAATCTATGTACCGTTTCTATTTTGTTTCCATTTTGTCAGGAATGTAGTTTTTGCAATGCTAAGACCGATACTGCTGTCAGGATACATAAAAGTCCAACAATATCCGCTGGTACAAATGCTATATGCATAAATACAGCAGAAGCAACTGTTGCCGTCAATGGCTCCGAAGAGGAAAAAAGACTGGCTCTTGCCGGACCAACAATCTGCATTCCTTTAAAATATGAAAAGAATGATAGGATTGTTCCAACAAGTATTACCACCGACAATCCCATAAAAGTCTCCACATCCCATGTACCCGGAACATGCCACGGCTTGGTAAAAGGAATCATAAAGATACCCCCAATCACCATGCCCCATCCCATGATTGGTATAACACCAAATTCATCCATAAGTTTTGCCGGCAACAAATTGTAAAGTACCATGGAGATTGCTGCTCCAATACCCCAAAGTAGTGCCTCTTGGGATAATGCCAATGTGTCAGGATTCCCGTGGGTTGCCAAAAGAAAGGTTCCCACAACAGCTAACACCAGGGCAAAGAGTTCCGCTACCGATGGTGTTTTTCGTCTTTTGACTGCCATCAATATGACAAGCAAAACCGGTGATGTATATTGCAACACGGTAGCCGTTCCCGCATTGGAATATTGAATTGCCATATAATAGGTCAACTGACAGGTTGCCATGCCAAAAATGCTAAATAAAATTAATTGTCCAAAAGTCTTCCAATCAGTCCATAATGTTCGGTATCGTTCCTTGGCGCGCGGCTTTGCATAGGCTATTATAAGCATGATAAATCCGGCTGTTACCAGCCGGATTGTTACCATCCATTTTGCATTTAAACCTTTAACTGCAAACAAATATTGTCCGCACACACCGGAAAGTCCCCAAAAGATACCGCCCAAAAGGGTATACAAGACACCTTTCTGCTGTGTTGTCATAACTTATACCTCTCCATTCCAACAATAGGTACAAAGTTTACATTTATCCAAACCGGTTGCTTCCAACATATCATCCAATCGGTTATAACGAAGGGATGTGAAATTCAATTCTTTACGAATCTCCTCTAACATGTTTTCATATTTTTCCGATTCCGGATTGGCATATTCTTTCAAAATCTCATCCGTCACATTTCCATTTTCCAAACGCTCGATGACACGTCTGGTAATCAAATCCATCTCCGATGAAGAACGTGAGAAGTTCAAATATTTACATCCAAATAAAATAGGGGGACATGCAGGACGAATGTGCACTTCCTTCGCACCACTCTGATATAAAAACTCAGTTGTCTCACGAAGCTGTGTTCCTCTAACAATGGAGTCGTCAATCAACAACAATTTTTTGTCGCGGATTAATTCTTCGATGGAAAGCATTTTCATCTTTGCAATCATATTTCTCTTACTTTGGATTGTCGGCATAAAGGAACGCGCCCAGGTAGGTGTATATTTTACAAAGGGTCTGGAGTAAGGTACCCCGGACTCATTGGCATATCCAATGGCATGTGCCACACCGGAATCCGGTACACCGGCTACCACATCCGGTTTTACATGATCGCGTTTTGCCATCTTGGCACCACAATTGTAACGCATCTGCTCTACATTGACACCTTCATAGCTACTTGCCGGAAATCCGTAATAAATCCAAAGGAAGGTACAAATCTTCATATCCGCACCGGGATTCACCAAAGTCACACAGTTCTTTTCTGTCAAAACAACAATTTCGCCCGGTCCTAATTCTTTATAATCAACATAACCCAGATTCTGATATGCAAAATTCTCAAAAGATACGCAAAAACCATCTTCTTTTTTGCCTACTACAACAGGGGTTCTGCCCATTTTATCTCTTGCGGCATAAATGCCTGCATGATTCATCAAAAGAATGGACATGGACCCATCAACCACATCCTGTACATATTGGATACCTTCAATGAGATTGGGCTTCTGGTTAATCAATGCCGCAATCAACTCGGTTGCATTTACCTCACCCGTGGTCATCTCCTGAAAATGTGCATGTCCGGTCTTCACCAACTCATCAATCAATTCCTTGGCATTGTTCACTCTACCTACAGTGGTCAATGCATATGTGCCATGATGGGAACGAATCAGCAAAGGCTGGGGATCATAATCTGATATACAGCCAATACCGTAATATCCTTTCATATCATGGAAATCTTTATCAAACTTGGTTCTAAAAGGGGAATTCTCAATATTGTGAATCGCTCTGTTATAACCATCCTCACCGTATACTGCCATTCCGCCACGTCTTGTACCCAAGTGGGAATGGTAGTCGATTCCGAAAAATAAATCAAATACACAATCCTGTTTTGATGCAACACCAAAAAATCCGCCCATGTCTTTATCCTCTCAGCTTTCTATCACTTGAAATCATTTGGTTTATTTTATTGTGGACAAACCCACGAAGTTAATTATAAAGTCTTTTCTGATTCAATGCAATATGCGCATTGACAATCCTTGCTTTTAAAATTATGATTTTAATTGTGATTTTTAACAAATATAACACTATTTTTGAGGTAATTATGAGTAACAAAACGCTTTCCATATCCGCAGAACAACTCTTTTTTAAATATGTATTTCAAAATATCTGTGGCATGATTGGTATCTCTGCCTACATTTTGGCAGATACCTTTTTTATCGCGCGTGCAGAGGGTGCCAATGGTCTGACTGCCCTGAACCTGGTATTACCTATCTATAGTATTATCTTTGCCATCGGTTCCATGATTGGCGTAGGATCTGCTACCAAATTCAAAATACATCGGGCAAGAGGCGAGAAGGTTGCCGATATGTATTTTACCAATGCACTCTTATTCTGTTTGCTATTCGGCGTACTGTTTGTTTCTCTGGGTATATCTATCCCGCACAAAATTGTTGCCATTCTTGGTGGTGATGCAACCATTTCTGCATTAGGTACTCCTTATACTCGGATTTTTATGATTTTCTCACCCTTCTTTATGTGGAACTATGTCTTCACAACATTTGTCCGCAATGACGGTTCGCCCACTATTTCCATGGCCGCCACCTTACTTAGCAGCCTGTTTAATATTGTCATGGACTATGTCCTGATGTTTCCCTGTGGTCTTGGTATGACAGGCGCAGCCCTTGCTACCGCTTTTTCTCCCATAGTCGGTATTCTTATCTGTTGTTTGCACTTTTTTACAAAGCAGAATAGCATCCGTCTGATTCTTATAAAGCCTTCCCTACAAAAGCTCATCTCCTCCTGTCAGCTTGGTATTGCCGCATTCGTAGGTGAAATTTCCGGCGGTGTGATTACCGTGGCATTCAACTTTATCATATTAGCTCTGGCAGGAAATGATGGTGTGGCAGCTTATGGTATCGTAGCCAATACAGCTATTGTGGCCACTGCTATCTTCAATGGCATTGCCCAAGGTTCACAGCCTCTGTTTTCTGATTATTACGGTAAAAATGACCAACACGCCATCCGCAAAACATCTATTCTTTCTGCGGTTAGCGCATTGGTCTTAGCTTCTTTGATTATTATCTTTGTTTGTCTGTTTGCACCTGCAATTGTAGATATTTTTAACAGTGAGCAAAATGCACAGCTCGCGCTCTATGCCGTACCCGGCATCCGCCTGTATTTTATCGGCTTTCTGTTTGCCGGCTTCAACATTGTATGCACCGGTTATTTCAGTGCTACCGCACAAGCCCTTGCAGCCGGCATTACATCTCTCCTGCGTGGTTTTATTGCTATCATCGGATGTGCATTCTTATTGTCTTTCCTCTTTGGTATGAACGGCGTATGGTGTGCCTTTGCCGTTGCAGAGTTTATAACAGCTCTTGTTGCAGTTTTCTTTTTAGTTCCAAAACTTTTTGCTCAATCTCGTTTATAACGGTCAAGAATACTTCGTCTTCACAACCGCTAGGATCCGGCAAACTCCAGTTATCATCAAACTCCCTTCCAATATAGGGACACCCCACATCACATCCCATGGAAATCACGATATCCGGTGTGGGAATTTTATCATAGGTCTTATTATACTGTTCTCTTTCCATATCAATGCTATAGATTTCTTTCATAAGTCGTACTGCATCGGGATTGATATGGTCCTTAATGATTGTACCTGCCGAATAGCTTTCAAATACTTCTCCTGCCAAATATTTTCCCAAAGCTTCCGCTATCTGACTGCGGCAGGAATTGTGATTGCATACAAATGCTACCTTCTTCTTACTCATCTGCTCCTCCATAAAACGGACATCTGCCTTTTATACATTGTTCGTTTTCTCTATAAAAATCACATACAAATTTTTCTTTCTCCAATTTCACAGGATAATAACTATTTATATAATTGATAGCCGCATAAAAGCTAAGCATGGCATTTCTTTTACAACATCTGGGTCCGCCCACCTTTGCCATACTTTGAAGTGCTTCAGATGAAAAAAGCATATGATTTCCCCAGCTGTCATCCGTTGTCAACGGTCCTGTCCCATCAATAATCGCCAATGCTGCACCCATGGAAGTCACTGAACCACATACACCCCAAAGGCCACATATGGCTCCCGGCATTTTTTTACTTTCCGTCGCTAATTTATGCAAAGCCTCGGAAAGTTCAATATCTCCACCCGCATGATAAAATGCGGTTAAAAGACAGGCTCCATCCAGCATATGATGTTCGGGTCCGTGCATCCCTATCCAATCCTGCTTCGCAATCTGACGAAAAATTGCAATTGGATTGCTCGTGGGCTCCATACCCAGACAGAACTCTATCAATTTTTCTATCCGTTGTTCATATGTATATTGCATAATACTTACACCTCAATTCCATCCCTTTTTACCACTATCGCCTTACACACTTGTACATTATACCATACCCCAAAGTTATTTGCGGATTTTTCTTAGAAATAGGTAGTAAAAGTATGATTTTTCCCGTCAAGGCGGTTTACTTTAGTGCCAAAATATATTAGAATTATTCTGTATGAAAATTAAAATTATATAAAGGAGACATTAGCTATGAAAATCTCATCATTACAGACAGCTAGATATGAGTATGCTCCCAAGCTTCCTGCAATGCTTCAGAATGGTATTGCAGATATCTGTGTAAAAGAAGGCGCAGATACTCAGAGTGTAGCTGACCAGGAAAAAATCAAAGCACTTTTCCCTAATACTTATGGTAAAAAGGAAATCACTTTCCAGAAAGGACAGAATACTTCCGAAGCTAAAAAACAGGTTGTAGGTGTTATCCTTTCCGGTGGACAGGCTCCCGGTGGACACAACGTTGTTTGCGGATTATACGATGCTTTAAAAGCAACCAATCCCGAAAACGAACTTTATGGTTTTAAAGGCGGTCCCAGCGGACTTATCGAAGACGATTACATTGTTTTTGATGATGAATATATCAATCAGTTCAGAAACACAGGTGGTTTTGATATCATCGGTTCCGGTAGAACCAAACTTGAGACAAACGAGCAGTTCGCTATCGTAGCTGACGTATGTAAAAAACATGGTATCACAGCTGTTGTTATCATCGGTGGTGACGACTCCAATACAAACGCTGCTGTTTTAGCTGAGTACTTCGCAGCTAACAATACAGGCGTACAGGTAATCGGATGTCCTAAGACAATCGACGGTGACTTAAAGAACGAAGATATCGAATGTTCCTTCGGTTTCGATACAGCTACCAAAACATACAGTGAGATCATCGGTAACATCGAAAGAGATGCTAACTCCGCTAAAAAATACTGGCACTTTGTTAAAGTTATGGGACGTAGTGCTTCTCACGTTGCATTGGAATGTGCACTTGAGACTCAGCCCAACATCTGCTTAATCTCTGAAGAAGTTGCAGCTAAGAAAATGTCTCTTTCCCAGATCGCAGACTATATTGCTGACTCCGTAGAGAAGAGAGCTGCAAAAGGCATGAACTTCGGTGTTGCTATTATCCCTGAAGGTGTTGTTGAGTTCGTTCCCGAATTCTCCGTATTGATCCACGAGATCAACGAGCTTCTTGCAGGTAGCAAGGCTGATGCATTCAACGCTCTTCCTACATGGAAAGACAAATATGCATTCATTGAAAACGGTCTTACAAAAGAGTCCATGGATGTATTTGCTATCCTTCCCGAAGCAATCCAGCAGCAGTTATTCTTAGAAAGAGATCCTCACGGAAACGTACAGGTATCCTTAATTGAATCTGAGAAATTATTCTCTGCTTTAGTAAAAGACAAATTAGATGCGAGAAAAGCAGCAGGTACATATACAGGTAAGTTCAATGCACTTCATCACTTCTTAGGTTATGAAGGAAGATGTGCATTCCCTTCCAACTTTGACTCTGACTACTGCTACTCCTTAGGATACAACGCATTCATGTTGATCCAGTACGGTTACAACGGATACTTATCCAAGATCTCCAACTTGTCCAAACCCGCTAATGAATGGGTTGCAGGTGGTATGCCTATCACTAAGATGATGAACATCGAAAGAAGACATGGCGAAGATAAACCCGTTATCAAAAAAGCTCTCGTTGAACTTGATGGTGCTCCCTTCAAATACTTCGAAGCTAACCGTGATACATGGGCAGTTGAGACATCCTTCTTATATCCCGGTGCTATCCAGTACTACGGACCTACAGAAGTTTGTGATATCACAACTGTTACTCTTGCACTTGAGCAGGCAAAATAATATCATCATTTGAATATTTGGTGAAATAAATCAGCGGCATAGGAAGATTCCTATGCCGCTTAATTTTTGTGCTTGATATACAAATAAGTTTGTTCCGCACCAACTATTTTCTTTTTTTCTTGCTTTAGTCGGGAATTTCATTATTAAATTTGCAACTAATTGCATAAAAAAAGTTCCTGAAGATTCTCCAGAGCTTTTCCATATGCGATTGCTCGCAAATATTAACGCTTGGATAGCTTGAAAAGCCCGAAAACAAGGGATTCCTTACATCAAATGTTGCATACGTGTTTCACACGGTAGACTGCTCAGGACGTCTCACGACTTCTCTGTACTTACAATCCGCATATAGCGTTAATTAAAAGGAGCTACTTATGACTAAAATAATTTTTGCAATGTATAACCCTGAAACTGACTGCGTTGAGGTTAGTCTCAACGATGAAATCCATGTCTCTTTTAACTGTCAAAAATGCAATGCTTCCGTTCGTCTGAATGAGCCTTCTGACATTGCTTATCTTACAAGGCTTGCCAGAGAGGAACCGGAACTGTATGCAAAATTGGCTTCCAGAGATGGCGGGTTGCAAGGGTATGTTGAGGCTATGGGGGAGTTTAATTAGCGGCTCCCCTATTACACCGAATTAATTATATAATCCAACTTATTCACTATACGTTCTATTTTTTGATAATTATCAACAATAAGATTTTGTCTATCAATATCAATATTACCCGTATCATCAACGGGTATTGGAACTTTAATATTAGACATATGTATTATATCTAATTTCCCATTGTTAGATTCCGATGTTTTGTATTTATAAGTGATCTGATTCAAAATATACATCAAATATTTAGGATTTATTTTATCTTTGTATTCTCTTCTTATTACTATTCTTCCACATTTTTCAGAATACAAATAGTTTTCCTGCCTAAAAAAAACTTTTCCCGCATATCCATTAGTTGTCCATGTTAATTCGTCCTCTAATCCCTTTTTGTCAAAAGAAGAATAACATTCTTTACTTACTGTCCCCATTAATCCAGCATTTTCCGTCGCCGATGAATATACTGGCACTCCTCCTTTGTCATAGTTTCTGTATATCATTTCTTCACTTATTTTATTAGACCCTTTGTTCAATAATGCAATCTGTTCAACTGTATATTCTGCAAAATCCTCAATCTTTAACTCATATTCTAATAAATCATTAAGCTGTTCTTTCTTTCCATTTAGATATTCTTTGATACTTTTTACCTTTTCACACTTTTTCACAATTTCATCTTGAACAGTCTCTCTATCTGGGAATGGATACTCTATTTCTATTTCAGCCATTTCACTATTATATAGCATACCTTGTGAGCCTTGCTGTGTCACATAATTTTTTATCACATCTTGATACGCATATATAAACCATTTAAGATTCAATTCTTCTTTAAATTGCTCCCTCAATATCAAAACACCACAATGATCATTCGGATAAAAAGAATAATTACGATAGAACATTGTTCCACATTTTGCCCCATCTTTTGTCCATGTAATACAGCTCTCTTCATTGATTATTGCATCACCATGCTTTTCTTTTAACCACGCTTTATCCGCATGCCAAGTTATACCATTATTACTTGTTTGTGATGTAATGCAAGGAAATTCACCTTTATGATTATAAACATCTTCTTCAATTATTCTCTGCCCTGTTTTAACCCAAAAGACATCTTTTATTTTCATCAAATCCCCTCCAATAGTTTTTTTAATTCCAACTCAATTTCATCTATTGAGGTAACTAATTCATCCAATGTGATTTCCTTGCATTTCTTTTTTCTAAAATATTTTTCCGGTATTAATGGTAATGCATATACAACTTCTTCACGATTTAAGTCGAAAAACTTGTTGTTTTCTCCGTCATAACTTATTCCAAGTTCTTCAAAAACATCTACAAATTCATCTTTGATTGTTTCATCAACAATATAATGTTCTTTCCTTACACTATAACCATTTCTTCCCTTTGAAATATTCCCAATTAGTGCTCCGTATGCGTCGTCTGATAATATAGCTCGTTCATTAGCTTCATTCTTTAAAATAGCATTAACCGCAGTTGTACTAAGTGTAGGGTATTTTACTGTTTTCTTTTTTACAACATCTTTAATGTCTATATAACCATATTTTTTTCCTACAATAGCTTCATTCCACTCATTATAATAAATCTGTGTTTCATCTTCAGCCTTTGCCTGATACTTTTGCTCAATCAACGATGACTGCTTAACACCATTTTGATCAATATATTCTTGTAATTCATTATGCAGCCACATTCCATTGTCATCTTTTAATCCTGTAACAAATCGCTTATCCGAGTTTGCGTATCCGTCATTATCTACTATGTAGGCCCAAATTTTTTCATTTTTAGCAATAACTTCTTCTATGGTATTTAAAGGACTCATTCTCTTTTCTATAAAAATCACATATGTTTTCCATTTAGTATATGGAGCAAATGCAAATTTAGGCAAAGAAATTACAGTTGTGACCCTTACATTTTTAAGCAAATATTCTCTAAACGGAGCTAGCGTCGGTGCTTCTAGCAATCCTTCTGGAACGATAATCGATGCTCTTCCTCCCTTTTTTAGCATTTCTATAACTTTAATTACAAAGTTTAATTCTAATCTTTTATTATTGTTAGCCATAAGAAATTCATCATCACAATTAGGATCATTTATGGCAAAATCACCTTTTCCGTATGGAACGTTTGTCAATATATAATCCAAGTCTTTTTCTATCTCATTAGATGATAAAGAATTAAGACGTTGAATAACCGAAAAACCATCCCCGGCTAATGTCATATTAATTCTTGTACGTCCAATACTATTATTATTAATATCGTAACCAATAATAATCTGTTGAGCCAATTCTGAAGTATTCAATTCCGGATGATATTTTTCACAATAGTCCTTAATATATTTAAAACTTTCCGTAAGGAATCCACCAGTTCCACAACAAGGATCCCCTACAAGTTTTTTATATTCAACGATGTTATATATATCATCATCAGATAAAAACATCCTTACAATTGCTTGAATAATATGTCGTCTTGTAAAATACTCACCCAATAAAGACTTTGTTTTTTTACTAGCCAAGCATTCATACACTTCACCAAACAAATCTATTGACAAATCTTTATCTGGTATAATCGCAAATTCGTTATAAATTTGCATTAAAATAGAATCATCATTTGAAACTCTCTCGGATTTTTCTCTAACATCAATATTGTCTATAAGCTTATAAAAATTAAATGTTTCATTTCCATCCTTATCTATGATGACAAAAATATCTCCATACTTTTTCTTTATATCTGCATCAGCTCGTCGACCAATAATATTGTCAACTTGCGTCAAAATATCTTTAGGTTCATTAATAGCATTCCATTCAATATTTTGTTTTTCCATGATCATTTTTAAGGCAACAAAACTAACCGTAAAGTTAATTGATAAATCATCATTATTTTGTATTTCTGGAATTTGTCTATATACAGTTTTTAATTTGTTTATTATGTTATGAAAATCTTTTTGTGTAAAAGGCTTTTCAACTAATTCTTCTAACACAAACTCATTAATATTAGGATTATCATAAATCAATTTGTATATTGGTTCACCAAAAAAATAATCAACCTTATTTCCATTGATAATTAACTCTTCGTATTTGTCATCCACCAATACGCGTACATCTAATCTTTTTGACGGACTATTCCCTATTACAATTCTACATGGAAAATTAATTTTATTTCCTATCGCGGCATAAGTAATTGCTTGTGGCATAGGATCTTCTAACGATGTAAAATTCTTATTTTCAATTATTACAGAAATCTCATTTTTACCAAATACATTATACAACATAACATCTGGTCTTCCAGGTCCCTTATCACCGTGATATGCCGGTATTTCCCCATCTATATTCTTGTTTCCTGTTTTTTTGCCAACAACATAATTCTTCCAACATTTTTTCAAAGCAGTTTTTACTACATCATCTACATCTTCCTCCAGATTTCTTTTGATTTCTTCAGGAGTATAATTAATCTCTAATTTGCAATTTAATATATCATCTAAATATTCTCTTACAATTTCTATTTTCTTCTTTGCCATAAGACTTATCCTCCTCAGTCTTTATTGATTACATTCACAACATTGTAATATCGTAAATTAAGTTTTTCTCATTATAGAACATACGTTCTTATTTTTCAAGCCATTTTTTCTTTTTTACACCTTGTCAAAATAAAATAACCCATAATATTTTATCATATTTATAGTAGTTTTTCCATTAGAAAAATTTGAATTTCATTCATTTCATCATTACTCACCAGCAATATTTGAAGCTCTTCTGTTCTATTTCATGCAGTTCCGAAAGATAAGAAAAACCCCGAAAAACACAGTGTTTTCGGGGTATGTTGCTCTTTTCTGATATTCGTTTAATATTAACGTTTTGAAAACTGAGGTGCACGACGAGCTGCTTTGAGACCGTATTTCTTTCTTTCTTTCATACGAGGGTCACGTGTTAAGTAACCAGCTTTCTTTAATGTAGGTCTGTAATCAGCATCTACTGTAAGTAATGCTCTTGCAATACCGTGTCTGATAGCACCGGCCTGACCTGTGTATCCGCCACCTTTAACATTTACTAAGATGTCGAATTTGTCAGTTGTCTCAGTTGCTACTAAGGGCTGACGAACGATAACTTTCAATGTCTCAAGACCGAAGTATTCGTCAATGCTTCTTTTATTAATAACAATGTTACCTTTACCGGGTGTCATATATACTCTTGCGATAGATTTTTTTCTTCTACCTGTTCCATGATATCTTTCTGCTGCTTTAGCCATTTTAATTTTCTCCTTTCAAGTTCCTTTAATTAAAATGTTAATACTTCAGGTTTCTGAGCTTCATGTTTGTGCTCAGGTCCTGCATATACATGAAGTTTCTTGAACATCTGTCTTCCTAAAGGTCCTTTGGGAAGCATGCCTTTTACAGCAAGTTCGATAACCTGTTCAGGTTTCTTAGCTAATTTCTCTTTTAATGTAGTCTCTTTCATACCGCCTACATAATCAGAGTGGTGATAATAAATTTTCTGGTCCATTTTTTTACCAGTAACTTTGATCTTCTCAGCATTGATAACGATTACGTTGTCACCTGTATCGATGTGAGGTGTGAAGATCGGTTTGTTTTTTCCTCTTAAAACTTTAGCTACTTCAGAAGCTAAACGTCCTAATGTCATATCTGTAGCGTCTACTACATACCATTTTCTATCAATTGTAGCCGGACTAGCCATAAATGTTTTCATCGTGTTACCTCCAAAATAATGTTTAACAATGGATTATTATAGTTCTTCTCATTCCCTCCGGGGCTAATCGGAATACGGGAATCTACTGCGAATTCGATTGGTCTTTCCGGGGCTTTGGACAGACTTCATCAAATGTCGCCACCGTGAAATATTATATTATACGCATCCGAGTGTGTCAACTAAATTTTTCGAGTTTTTGGGGAAATTTGGTTAGTTATCCACATTTGATACGTTGAAATAGTTTCCACCGTCCACAATCTGAATGTTTTCGGTTGCCTCTCCCTGTTGAATCCCTCCAAAACCGCCTCTGCCACCTTCTTTATTCTGTGGTATTTCATCATCCGGTGGTTCGCCTTGAGGCATGCCTCCCGGCATTTGTGTCGGTGCTTCTCCATCCGGCATTTCCGGTTGTTCCACTCCTTCCGGCTTCTCTCCACCAGGCATCATACCACTCTGCATATTGCCTTGCGTAACGGCAAGTTTTGTATCTTTCTGCCACAAGGTGTATGTTCCTTCCTTTAAATCATCAGAAGCCAACATCATAATACTGAAATCATTTTCTGGAACATACTTCAAAATCTCTTTATCCGATTCATCTTTCAAAATGTATTCATTTCCACCACTCTGAGTATCAGTAAATGTAAACACTACATAGTTTTGTTCACTTTCAGAAATACGATCCAGCATATTACCGGTAGCCATGACCACGCCACCATTGATATGAATACCCATATCCGAATCAATGCCAGAATCCATGCTAAAGCCACAGGCCTGAGCTATGACAGTTCCCCCATTGATAACCAGCCATCCGTTGGAATCAATGCCATCACCTTCACCGGTCTCGCCTGTTACTCGGATATTTAACGTACCACCGTTGACAGTTGTTACTGACACTTCATCTTCATTGGTATTGATACCATCATTACCGGAAGTAATATTGATTGTTCCGCCATTTAATGTTAAATGAAGTTCTGAATCCAAGCCCTCATTTTCTGCCACAATGTTTAATACTCCCGTTCCTTCGGAACCATCGGTTACATTCATACTCATACAGGAATAAAACGCCGCATCATATTTATGCAATTTCTTGCTATCAATAACTTCTGTACCTTCATCATTCAATTCATAAGATTTATAAATGCGCGCCACATAAGAGCCATTTACATTGTTTTGTGTACCGTCGGCAATTACTACATTGGCACCTGCTACCGTTGTGTCCACATCCTTTGTAGCGGCATCTACATCGTCATCACCACATTCATATACATTATAAAAGATAACAGCCGGTGCAACCGTACATGTGATATCAACGTCATTTAGTACCAATGTTACAACCGCCTCCGGATTATTCTTGGCATCTTCACCCAGGTCAACGGCAATCTGTCCTGCGGAGAGTTCGCCCCCAAGCGTATAAACACCGGGCTCTGTGATATGGACAACTGTATGACTATCCGCTTCCGCCTGACTGTGCGTATCTTCCTCAATACCTTCGCCAAAGGTAAAATCCATACCTTCCGGATAATATACAATATCATTTGCCACATACACCCCATCGAATTTACTCTCGGAAACAATTTCCCCATTCACTGTAATCTTTTCATCGGAAAGTTCTATCCGTATCGCTTCCTCCACGGAAACGGTCTCTGCTTCCATGCTGCAGCCTGTTATAAAAAAAGCACAAGCTACAATCATTGCATTTCTAAAAACTTTTCTCATGATATCTTCTCCTATCATTTTGCTTGCAATTATCATACCTTATGCTTGTAAATCCTCTGTGAAAATATCATCACAAAACTCAAAATTTACCAAAGTTAAGCCCCTTGCCGGTGCAGTCGGGCCTGCTGCCTGTCGGTCTTTAGCTTCCAAAATTTCTTTCATCTGCTCCGGCTCCATATTGCCTCGGCCAATTTCCAGCAAGGTGCCTGCAATAATACGCACCATATTGAAAAGAAAACCGCCACCACAGACGCGAATAAACAGATATTCGCCTTCTTTTTTCACATCTATATCATAAATGGTCCGTACGGTAGTCAGCACCTGCGCTTTCGCCACACAAAAGCTTTTAAAATCATGCTCGCCAACCAGATACTGTGCAGCCCTTTGCATCTTCTCAACATCCAAGGGCACATATACAAAATGCGCATACTGTCTGCCGATGGGATTTTCATATTTGCCCATATATATGCGATACTCGTAGGTTTTCTTGGTATTGCAATGTCTGGGATGAAAATCATCCGGCACCTGTATCGAATGCTGGATACGGATATCCTCCGGCAATCTGGCATTTAATGCCGGTGCCATTTTTTCCGGCGCAATACGGCTTACTGTATCAAAGACCGCCATATTACAACGGGCATGCACTCCTGCATCCGTCCTGCTGGCTCCTATGACCTCAATAGACTCTCCTGTCAGATTACTTAATGCCTTATTCAGTTCTCCTTCTATGGTTACACCGTTGGGCTGTACCTGCCATCCGTTATAGGCAGTCCCATCATAAGCAACCGTCAGCATAATTCTTTTCATATTTTAACCTAACTGAATCAAATGTAATGGAAATAATTTACCAAGTACAACCGCTACTGCTAAATACACTACAAGCACCACAAACCCTTTGGCATCCACTTTTTTGTAATGTAAAGGCTTCATCTTGCTCCGTCCATCTCCTCCCTGATAGCAACGTGCTTCCATAGCCATTGCCAGGTCATTGGCGCGGCGGAATGCTGAGATAAACAAAGGCACCAATAAGGGCACCAATGCCTTCACTTTTTTCAGTAGATTGCCACTGTCAAACTCTGCGCCTCGCGCCATCTGTGCCTTCATAATCTTATCGGTCTCTTCCATCAAAATAGGAATAAAACGTAGCGCAATGGACATCATCATAGCAATTTCATGGACAGGCACTTTGATTTTTTTCAAAGGTCCAAGCAAGCTTTCCATACCATCTGTTAACTGATTGGGTGTAGTTGTCAATGTCATCAGGGAAGACCCAATAATCAAAAATATCAAACGGACACAGAGATAAAAGGCATTGAAGATACCTTCCCAGGTCAGCTGAAACTTCCAGAAACCAATAATAGGATCACCTTTTGTCAAAAACATGTTAAACAAAGCCGTAATCATCAGCAATATCACAATGGGCTTTAAACCTCTGACAATAAATGAAAGCGGTACCTTAGACAGCTTTACCACCATCACCAGAAACAATAGCGCAATCATGTAAACCGTCAGATTACGATATAAAAACAAACTGATAATATATACAATTGTTCCGATCAGTTTTACTCTCGGGTCCATTTTATGCAGGGGTGAATCCGCCTGATAATATTGTCCCAATGTAATATCTCGCAACATGGACTATTTCCTTTCTGTCAAATCAATCAATGACTTTTTTGATAAAGTCTCAAAATCTCATCCTTGGCTTCCTCCAAGGTGGTTACCTCCGTATTGACAGGCATCCCTACAGCGGCACAACGGTTCATAATGTCCGTTACTGTAGGCACTGCCAATCCAATGGCTTCTAACTCCTTCTGATAGGAAAATACCGCTTTGGGAGTATCATCCAGAAATACCTCACCTTTATTCATTACAATGATGCGCTCTACATAATCTGCCACATCATCCATGCTGTGCGAAACCAGGATAACGGTGATTCCCATTTCTTGATGAAGCTTTTTAATCAGATTTAATATCTCATCCCTGCCCTTGGGGTCCAAACCTGCTGTAGGCTCATCCAAGATAAGCACCTGAGGCTTCATGGCAATTACCCCCGCAATGGCAACTCTTCGTTTCTGTCCGCCGGACAAATCAAAGGGTGACTGATAAAAATATTCATCCTCCAGTCCAACCATGCGCAAAGCCTCGTATGCGCGCAATTCCACTTCTTTTTTGCTAAGCCCCTGATTCTTGGGCCCAAAACAAACATCTGAAAATACATCTACTTCAAACAGCTGATGCTCCGGATATTGAAATACTAAGCCAACCTGACTGCGCAATTTCTTGCGGTCATAGTCTTCATCTCCAATATCAGCACCGTTAAAATATACCTCTCCGTCCGTAGGTTTCATCAAACCATTCAAATGCTGTATCAGTGATGATTTACCGGAACCGGTATGCCCAATCAGACCGATAAACTGTCCATCCGGTATCACCAGATTAATATCCTTTAAGGCTGCAACTTCCATACTCGTGCCTGCTTCATATATGCAATTTACGTGATTTAAGATAATAGGCACTGTAATTCCTCCATAAACTCTTTCACGGTCAAAATACCCTTAGGGAAAGGCATTCCTTCTTTTCTGCATGCCTCTGCCAGTAAGGTCACCTGTGGAACGGTCAGGCGCAAGTCCTGTAACCTCTTTACCTCGGAAAATATCTCCTTGGGTGTTCCCTGCATTTCGATATGACCCTTATCCATGACAAAGACCTTATCTGCATAAACAACTTCTTCCATATAATGTGTAATCAATATGATGGTAATCTTTTCTACATCATTTAAAGCCCGGATTGCACGGATAACCTCTTTTCGTCCCTGTGGGTCCAACATGGCCGTAGGCTCATCCAGTACAATACATTTGGGATGCATGGCAAGCACACCTGCGATGGAGATTCTCTGCTTCTGTCCACCAGACAGCTTATTGGGCGAATGCTTGCGATAAGCATACATTCCCACCGCTTTTAAGCTCTCCTCTACACGTTCCCAGATTTCCTTGGTAGGCACTCCCATATTTTCCGGTCCGAATCCCACATCTTCTTCTACTATCTGTCCAATAATCTGATTATCAGGATTCTGGAATACCATACCTGCCGTTTTACGGATTTCCCACAGATACTCCTCATCTGTAGCATCCATACCACCTACATAGATGGTTCCTTCCGTTGGGGATAAAATAGCATTCATATGCTTCGCTAAAGTAGATTTACCGGATCCGTTGTGTCCAAGGATGGCAATAAAATCACCTTCTTTGATATCCAGATCCACTTCATCTACCGCACGGGTAATGCCTTCTACATTTCCCTCTTCATCCCGACGGATATATTCAAATGTCAATTTTTTTGTTTTTATCATACTCATGAATGAATAAATCCTCTTGAATGTTTTCTTCCCATATACCTATTTTTTATCACCTATGGTTAGAAATATTTCACTTTTATTACTAGAAATTATACTTTTTTCTACCCATATACCTTCATTCAGTCATTTAGGGTAGAATTACAATGCTAAATACACTATTTTTTCTACCCATCAAACACTACAAGAAGCTTTATAGGTAGAATTTACAATTACCAACGTCATAAAAAGATACATATATTACGCTATCATCTTCCATTTTGCCTCAACGCACCGCCTTTATTGTACAAGATAATAATACGAATGACAAGAAGGCATTTTTATGGCATAATCTTGTTTGTATAAGGAGATTACTGATATGAAAAAAATGAAAAGCTATTACTTATTATTGATATGTTTACTGATATGTACAGTCATTTGCATTGGCTGTGCATCAACACAGCAGCCTAGTCCCGAGACAGAAAACGATACAATTACAGAGAGCGATACGATTACAGAAAGTGATACCACTTCTGAAAGCGATATTGTCCCCGCTACGGACGAAACAGTTACCGAAGAAGCTGTCCCCGCGGAACCTCCTGTAAAAGCAGCGACATATTCAGACCACGCATCTGCATACAATGAATCAAATACCACTGAGGTGCTTGTCATGACTGCAGATGACCGCTATACTTATCGTCCCGGCTTCTTTTACCAATCTATTACCGAAGATGTAAAACAACGTATTAACGGACTCTCCTATAAGGAAGATTGTACCGTTCCTTATGAAGACCTTCGTTACGTTTCCGTATTATATAAAGATTTTAATCAGGAGACCCAAGTTGGAGAAATTGTATGCAATAAGGCAATTGCCCAAGATTTGGTTGAGATTTTCTTTGAATTGTATTGTGCCGGATATGAAATTGATAAAATCCGTCTCGTGGACGAATACAATGCAGATGATGATTTGTCCTGCGCAGACAACAATACCTCCTGCTTTAACTTCCGTCAGGTATATGGCTCTAACAATCTGAGCAAACACGCATTGGGACTTGCGATTGATATCAATCCTTTCCAAAATCCCTATGTAACATATCCTAATGGTGTAGAACGTATTTCACCCCCTGGCAGTGAACCTTATGCCGACCGCAACTCCGGTTTGGAGCATATGATTACCGAAGATGATTTGTGCTATCAGCTGTTTGTGGAGCATGGCTTTACCTGGGGCGGACACTGGAAAACACTGAAGGATTATCAGCATTTCCAGAAACCGTTAGATTAAAAGTTAATAGAATGTATAAAATGTTTTAATTCCCCGCAAGTCCTTGCAATTCACGGAACAAATCAAGATCTGATTGTTTAATTTTGATATTTGAGGTCATGGGTGCTTCACCGGGTCTGGTGACCGTGATCTCAATAATAGTTCCTTCTTCGATATTTCTGGAAAATACAGCCTTTATAAATGCAGCAAACTTGGGATGGTTTGCTGTAAATGTGTTTTTTGCCTGCATGATTTTCATAATTGCTGCCGGATTCATCATAATGTATCTACCTCTCTCTATTCTATTTATCCATTGGCTCAAAAAGCCACTTCATTACTTTCTGTGCCTTGGTTTCTTCCTGTCTGATGGGTTCAGAATCTTCCCCCAACATCCCCTCATATTCTTCAGGTACGTCCACAAACTCCACAGGAGCATTTTCGTCTTCTTTCATCTCTGCAATCGCCTGATCCAGAGCAAGTTTGGCTTCATATAAATCGTTTTCATCTACATAGCAATTTACAACAGGAACAAACACAGTATTGGGACGTCCTTTCAGTGTTCGCCGGATAGTTGCTGCCTGCATCTCTTCCGTAAAGTAAGGCACACGTCTCTCGCCCAATATGCGGCATAAATAGTCCATCCAAACATCCTTATCATTGGCAAGCAAAACAGGATTGGGAATGCATGCTTTTGCCTCTTCAAAGCCGCCTGACACATCTATCAACTTCTGGTCACATATGTCACAGACAATTAGCTCATCCGTGTACTCCCTTCCGCACTCAGGGCAAATACGCTTGCTCATGGCTCTTTCTCCTCAAAAATGTTCTGTAAACAACTATCAACATATATCTTCTGAAATTCCTTCTTCCTTTCATTTCTTCCAATATGTTTCTCTCCATCATTCTAGCACATCAGACAGAAAAAGACCACCGCCTAAGCGATGGTCTCTTAATTGCTGTTTGTAATTTGAAAGGTATCTCAAATTATACTAACTCAAGAACTACTTCCATTGCTGCATCACCTTTACGCTGACCAATCTTGATGATACGTGTGTAACCACCTTTGCGGTCTGCATATTTGGGAGCGATTTCATCAAATAATTTTGCAGGAAGATCAACTTCTTTTGTGTTTCTCTTCTTACCAGCTGCTTCTGTAGGAACTTCTGTTACAGGATATAATACCTTTAACATCTGTCTTCTAGCATGTAATCTGCTGGGCATATCTTTTTTGATTTCTTTTTCAACTTCTTCGTAAACAGTTACTTTCTTTCCGTCTACTACTTCTTTTACTCTCTTGCCATCAGCATCTTTTTTAGCAACTTTAGCTGTTACTTTTACAGTTTCGAAGTTATCTTTTTCTCTAACTGCCATAGCGATTAAGCCTTCAGCGATTTTTCTAACTTCTTTTGCTCTCGCTTCAGTTGTAACGATCTTACCATGATATAATAAGTTTGTTACCTGATTTCTTAATAATGCTTTTCTCTGGCTGCTTGTTCTGCCAAGTTTTCTGTACTTTGCCATTTTTAAATCCTCCATTCATGGTGCTACCGGGCATCGCTCATTGGTCTTATATACCCAGCAGGTTTGTTGCCATTTATGAGTGTACACGCAGACGCTCTTTGGACTTATTCTGCATGTCAATCATCATTTCTTTGCTCTTTCGTCTTATTCCTCGCTGGAATTCAACTCAAGACCTAATTCTTTTAATTTTGCCAAAACTTCTTCTAAAGATTTACGTCCCAAGTTACGGACTTTCATCATATCATCAGGAGTTTTGTTTGTTAACTCTTCAACAGTGTTGATGCCTGCTCTCTTCAAGCAGTTGTAGGAACGAACAGATAATTCTAATTCGTCGATACTCATTTCGAGTACTTTTTCCTTTTCATCATCTTCTTTTTCGATCATAACTTCTGCGCTCTTTGCGTTTTCAGATAAGTCGATGAAGAGTTTAAGGTGCTCGCTAAGTACTTTAGCTGCGAGGCTGACAGCCTCATCGGGAACTAAAGTTCCGTTTGTATATACATCTAATGTCAGTTTGTCAAAATCTGTAATCTGGCCTACACGGGTATTTTCTACAGTCAGATTTACTCTTTCAACAGGTGTATAGATGGAATCTACAGCGATTACGCCGATAGGCAGATCATCGTTTTTGTTCTTGTCAGAACTTGCATAACCTCTACCTTTTGTAATGGTGATTTCCATATACAATTTGCAATCTTTGCCACCGCTTAATGTAGCGATAACCTGATCCTTGTTGATAATCTCGATATCAGAATCAACCTGGATATCGGACGCTCTAACAACACCTTCACCTTCATACTCAATGTATGCGGTTTTGGGCTCATTGGATGAACTGGAATTTTTGATTGCAAGGCTCTTCAAGTTCATGATGATTTCTGTCACATCTTCCTTTACACCCGGAATGGAACTGAATTCATGCAATACACCCTCAATTTTTACCTGGCTCACTGCTGCGCCGGGTAAGGAAGAGAGCATAATTCTTCTTAAAGAATTGCCAAGGGTAATACCATAGCCTCTCTCCAAAGGCTCAACAACGAATCTTCCATATTTTTTATCTTCTGAGATTTCTGTAACTTCAATATTAGGTCTCTCAAAATCAAACACTGCAATACCCTCCTTACAAACTGGTTATTATTTGGAGTATAACTCGACGATAAGCATCTCATTAACGGGAACATCGATCTGTTCTCTTGTAGGGAGTGCTTTTACAGTTCCTTTTAAACCTTCTAAATCCTGATCTAACCATTCGGGAACTAATCTTCCGCCTGTTACTTCTACGATATCTTTGTATCTCTGTAAGCTCTTAGATTTTTCTCTGATTTCGATTACATCACCGGCTTTAATTAAGTAAGAAGGGATGTTAACCTGTTTACCGTTTACTAATACATGTTTGTGACCAACAACCTGTCTAGCTTCTCTTCTTGTTCTTGCAAAACCAAGACGGAAGATAACATTGTCTAATCTGGTCTCTAACATTGTCATTAAGTTTTCACCGGTCATACCTTTCATTCTATCAGCTTTTTCATAATAGTTTCTGAAAGGTTTCTCCAATACCCCGTAGATGAATTTAGCTTTCTGTTTTTCTCTTAACTGTAAACCATACTCGCTCATTTTCTTTCCGGCTCTAGCGGATTTACGATTGGATTTTTTGTCATATCCCAAATATACGGGATCTAAGTCTAAAGATCTGCATCTTTTTAATACAGGAACTCTATTTACTGCCATTTTATTTTCCTCCTACTATTGTTTACAGTGCACGTATGCACTTTCTTCCAACATGCTTAAAAAAACTAATATACTAAAAATCTTTGCACAGATATACCATCCGCCAACTCGTCATTATACACGACGACGTTTGGGAGGGCGGCATCCGTTATGAGGTACGGGAGTTACGTCTCTGATACTTGTAACTTCCAAACCGCAAGCCTGAAGTGCACGAATTGCTGCTTCACGTCCTGAACCGGGTCCTTTAACGAATACATCTACTGTTTTTAATCCATGAATTAATGCTGCTTTTGTTGCAGTCTCAGCTGCCATCTGTGCTGCATAAGGAGTAGATTTTCTTGAACCTCTAAAACCAAGACCACCGGCACTTGCCCAGCTTAAAGCATTACCTTCAGTATCTGTTAATGTAACGATTGTGTTATTAAAAGAAGACTGAATATGTGCCTGTCCGCGTTCAACGTTTTTCTTAACACGCTTTTTTGTAACTTTTTTAGTTGCTACTTTTTTAGCCATTTTTAAACTAACCTACTTTCTTCAATATGCTTTGATTATTTTTTCTTGTTTGCTACTGTTCTCTTAGGACCTTTTCTGGTTCTAGCGTTTGTCTTAGTCTTCTGACCACGAACCGGAAGTCCTTTTCTGTGACGAATACCTCTGTAGCAACCGATCTCCTGTAATCTCTTGATGTTCAAAGCGATTTCTCTTCTTAAATCACCTTCTACCATCTGAGTAGCGTCGATTACTTCACTGATTCTTTTAACTTCTTCGTCTGTTAAATCTCTACAACGTGTGTCGGGATTTACTTTTGCTTCTGTTAAAATACGGGTTGCGCTTACTCTACCAATACCGTAGATGTAAGTAAGACCGATTTCAACACGTTTGTCTCTGGGTAAGTCAACACCTGCAATACGAGCCATTTTAAAAATTCCTCCATTTGTTTAATAAGTTACTAATTGACTGGGGGATGCTCTCATCCCCAACCGGGTATCTACCCGATCTTTCCGATACTAAAGATAACGTCTTCTCGGTATCAATAAGTAATCTCCCGTAGGCTCATCTACGTTCAATTATCTTAACAGCACATCCTGATGACGGCAGGATTTGTGCTTTCAGCCGCTTTTTCACCGATAAAGCTTCCACTTGGTCTGTTTATTGTGGATTATCCTTGTACCTGTTTGTGTTTGGGATTCTCACAGATGATTCTGATTTTCCCTTTTCTTTTAATTACTTTGCATTTTTCGCAAATTGGTTTTACTGATGATCTAACTTTCACGTTAAACCCTCCTTTCACAAAAAGACCGTTTTACATTATAACACAAGGGATTACTGAATGCAATCCCTTTTAAACATTTTTATTTATCTCTCCAAATGATTCTTCCTTTGGATAAATCATAGGGGGACAATTCCAAGGTTACCTTGTCTCCGGGAAGGATACGGATGAAGTTCTGTCTTAACTTTCCACTGATGTGGGCTAATACTTTGTGTCCGTTTTCCAACTCTACCTGAAACATGGTATTGGGTAATTTCTCAACTACTGTTCCTTCAATTTCGATTACATCTGCTTTTGACATATCATACCTCCGCATTATTTACATGCATTTTATAAAGTTTAATGGTTCTCTTGATTTCATGGTCGTAAACCTGTTTGCCATTTTGTAGCTTAGCACCGGTCTCTCCGATATCATATGTTTTATTCACCGCTACATGTTTGACTGACTTCTTTTTGGGTTTCTCCAAAACTTTCAGGCTTCCGTCACACAAATATACATATTCAGCATCTTCTTTTACAATGACATATACATGGCCTTTATCGTGCCCTGCCATTGATACTGCAATATTTCCGATCATCTTATTCCCTCTATATTAATGTCAGGATTTCCGGTTCGCCATCCGGCGTAATCAGAATCGTATTTTCATAATGGGCAGACAAGCTGTTATCAGCCGACACAACCGTCCAATCATCATCCAGCCAGTCAACATCACCGGTTCCCATATTAATCATGGGTTCAATGGCAAAGGTCATTCCCGCATAAAGCTTCATACCTCTTCTGCGCTGTGCAAAGTTGGGAATCTGGGGATCCTCGTGAAGATGAGTACCGATACCGTGTCCCACCAAATCTCTTACGATGCCATAACCAAACTGGCTGATATAGCCATCAATGGCATTGGATATATCGTAAAGATGATTGCCTTCTTTTGCCATTTTAATTCCTTCGAAGAAACTTTGTTTGGTTCTTTCAATCAATAACTTGGCTTCTTCACTGATTTCACCAACTGCAAAGGTTCTGGCCATATCTGAATGATATCCTTTATAAATAAGACCTGCATCCAGACTAATGATGTCACCATCTTTTAAAATACGATCCTTGCTGGGAATCCCATGAACAACCGCTTCATTGACCGATGTACATACAGAAGCAGGATAGCCGTTGTAGTGATAAAAATTAGGGATACATCCATGTGCACGGATCAGTTTATCTCCCAGATCATTAATCTCCATAGTGGAGACACCCGGCTTAATGGCCTCTCCCATCTGTGCAAACACATCGGCAAGCAACTTACAGGATTCGCGCATCAATTCGATTTCTCTTGCAGATTTAATTGAAACAGCCATTTCCTATTCTCCCAAGATACTTACGATTGCAGCAAATACATCTTTCATATCTACTGTACCGTCTACATTTTTGAGTACGCCTTTTGCTTCATAAAACTCAATCAAAGGCTGTGTCTGCTCATGATAAATCTCCAGACGATTCTTTACTGTTTCCGGTTTATCATCGTCTCTTAAGATCAATTCGCTGTTACATCTATCACAAATACCCTCTGCTTTGGGGGGAACGTGTTCAATATGATATGTTGCTCCACAGGATACACATGCTCTTCTGCCACCCATTCTTCTGATGATATTCTCATCGGGAACATCTACATTCACAGCAAAATCAATTTTCTCACCAAGCTTGTTTAATGCTTCATCCAATACATTTGCCTGAGGAATAGTACGGGGGAATCCATCTAATACATAACCGTTTTTACAGTCATCCTGTGCCACACGGTCAAGAAGGATTTTTACTGTCAGTTCATCGGGAACCAACTGACCCTGGTCCATATATTTTTTTGCTTCCATACCAAGCTCTGTACCATTTTTGATGTTTGCTCTAAAAATGTCACCGGTAGAAATATGAGGAACGCTGTATTTATCAGCGATCATCTTAGCCTGTGTGCCTTTTCCTGCTCCGGGAGCACCTAACATAATAATTTTCATTTTAACCTCCGAGCGTATATGCAATTCATGGGACAAAGCGGAAACCCACCTGTCCCAGAATGCACATGTCTTTAAAATCTAGTCATTTAAAAAACCTTTATAGTTTCTTACCAACAATAAGGATTCAATCTGTTTTACCGTCTCCAGAACAACGCTGACGATAATAATCAAGCTTGTTCCACCAAAGGAAACGCTTGCACCGAACACACCGTTAAATACAAAAGGAATAACGGATAAAATCAAAAGTCCGCATGCACCGATAAAAATGATATAGGTAAGAATTTTTGAAAAATATTCCTGGGTAGGCTTACCGGGTCTTACACCGGGAACAAAACCACCCTGTTTTTTTATATTGTTTGCCACTTCCATCGGATTGAAAGTAATGGATGTATAGAAATATGCAAAGAATATAACTAAAATCACATATACCACAAGACCGATTGAATACTGCGGCGCACTGGGCTTACACCAGTTATTGGAATTTAAGCCTTTTAAAATCTCTGCCCACACACCGGTTCCGGAATATCCTAAGATATTACAAATGATAACCGGGAACTGCATAAGCGAAGAAGCAAAGATAATCGGAATAACACCGGCTGTATTGATTTTTAAAGGAATCACGGAGCTCTGTCCGCCTACAGCTTTTCTTCCCTGAATTTTCTTTGCGTACTGCACAGGAATTTTGCGGAGTCCGCTGTTTAACAAAACTGTTAAGATAATCATACCGATTACCACAGCTAAGATAACAACCGCTGCAACAACTCCCAAAGCAATTGTCTCAGCACCTTTTACAAACTGGTCATACAGGTTCGCAAAATCCTGAGGAATTCTGGAAATGATGTTGATTACCAACACGATGGAAATACCATTTCCTACGCCTTTTTCTGTAATCTGTTCACCAACCCACATCAGGAACGCACTACCTGCTGTTAAGGATGCGATAATAACAACATAATCCATTGCTACAATATCGCCTGCCAGCAAGCCCTGGTTACCAAATCCGATTGCGATTGCAGATGCTTCAATCAGTGCAAGACCGATTGTCACATAACGTGTAATAGTCTGGATTTTCTTACGTCCATCCTCGCCTTCCTTCTGCATTTCCTCTAATTTGGGAATCGCAATGGTCAACAACTGCATAATGATAGATGATGTAATGTACGGAGTAATATTCAGTGCAAATACGGACATGCTCAGGAATGAACCACCGGTAAATGCATCCAAAAATCCGAAATCACCACCTGTATTCTGGGAAAACCACTGTGCAAACCAGTCTCTGTTAATACCCGGAACGGGTAGCTGACATCCAAAACGGATGACAACTAACATTCCAAGAGTAAATAAAAGCTTATTTCTGACTTCCTTCACCTTAAAGGCATTTTTTAAGGTTTGTAACATTAGATCACCTCTGCTGTTCCACCAACTGCTTCAATTTTTTCTTTAGCGGATGCGCTGAATGCATCTACTTTAACTGTAAGCTTTTTGGTAAGTTCTCCGTTTCCGAGGATCTTAACTCCGTCTGCTGCATCTTTGATGATACCTGCATTCATTAATGCTTCTACATCAACTACTGCACCATTATCGAATCTTTCCAAAGTTGCTACGTTAATGCTAACGATTTCTTTAGAATTTCTATTCTTGAATCCACGTTTGGGGATTCTTCTGTATAAAGGCATCTGTCCACCTTCAAAACCGATTCTGGGAGCTCCGGAACGAGCTTTCTGTCCCTTGTGGCCTTTACCGGCGGTCTTGCCGTTACCTGATCCGTGTCCACGGCCTCTTCTAAAATTATCACTGTGTTTAGAACCTTCAGCAGGTCTTAAGTTTGATAATTCCATGATCACACCTCCTTAACCTGATTATGCTTCTTCAACTTTAACTAAATGTTTCACCTGGTTGATCATGCCTCTGGTTGCATCATTATCAGGTAATTCTACAGTTTTATTTAACTTTCTTAAACCCATAGCTGCAACTGTAGCTTTGTGCTTCGGAATTGCACCAATTGTGGATTTAACCAAAGTAACTTTTACTTTCTTATCTGCCATTTTTCGTTTCCTCCTTATGCTAAGATATCGCTTACTGCTTTACCGCGTTTTTTAGCTACTTCTTCAGGAGTCTTTAACTGGCTTAATCCTTCAATAGTTGCAAGAACAACGTTCTGCTTATTGTTGGATCCCAAAGATTTTGTACGGATGTTTTTAATACCTGCAAGCTCACATACGTTACGAGCAGGACCACCGGCGATAACACCGGTACCTTCGGGAGCTCTCTTTAAAAGTACAGTAGCGCTGCCGAATTTTCCGTAGATATCATGTGTAATACTGTTGTTTGCATCTAATGCAACACTAACAAGTCTCTTAATTGCATCTTCTTTTCCTTTACGGATTGCTTCAGGAATTTCAGTAGCTTTTCCAAGACCTGCTCCAACGTGTCCGTTGCCGTCACCTACAACAACAAGTGCTGTAAAACGCATGTTACGGCCACCTTTAACAACCTTTGTTACACGTTTAATGGAAACAACTTTTTCAGTAAGTTCCATATTAGTTGTATCGATGATTGTACGTTTCATGTGTCTTTTCTCCCTTCCTAAAATTCCAAGCCAGCTTCTCTTGCTGCCTCAGCCAATGCTGCAATTTTGCCCTGGTATATAAAGCCGCCTCTATCAAAGACTACTGTCTTAATACCTTTGTCTAATGCTTTTTTCGCAATAACAGTTCCAAGGTATGCTGCTGCTTCAACGTCATTGGTTTTCTTTAATTCAGCTTTTACGTCTTTTTCAAGAGTGGAAGCTGCAACTAATGTGTTACCAACTGTATCGTCGATAATTTGAGCATACATATGATTATTACTTCTGAACACTGCAAGGCGCGGTCTTTCAGGTGTACCACTCAAAGAACTACGCAATCTATAGTGTTTTTTCATGCGAATTGTCTGTCTTGATTCTTTACTAACCATTTTTACACTCTCCTTATCT
>JAZQLQ010000011.1:0-112173 GCA_045542735.1 Lachnospiraceae bacterium | reverse complement strand
GGCTCCATGGTCAAGCGGTTAAGACATCGCCCTTTCACGGCGGTAACACGGGTTCGATTCCCGTTGGAGTCATTTATATGAAATATGCCGATGTGGCTCAATTGGCAGAGCAGCTGATTTGTAATCAGCAGGTTATCGGTTCGAGTCCGATCATCGGCTTTTTTCATTTTTTAAACCCGCAGGGTATGCGGACCTTTAGCTCAGTTGGTTAGAGCAACCGGCTCATAACCGGTCGGTCCTGGGTTCGAGTCCCCGAAGGTCCATTTTACATATTTATTAAGGCCCAGTGGCTCAGTTGGTTAGAGCGCCGCCCTGTCACGGCGGAGGTCGTCGGTTCGAGTCCGATCTGGGTCGTTTGTATGCAAACCGCATACTTTGGGATCTTAGCTCAGCTGGGAGAGCATCTGCCTTACAAGCAGAGGGTCACAGGTTCGAGCCCTGTAGGTCCCATGACAACTGAATAAGTTGCCGGGCTGGTGTGGCGGAACTGGCAGACGCGCAGGACTTAAAATCCTGTGGTGGCGACATCGTACCGGTTCGATTCCGGTCACCAGCACTACCAGAAAAATGTCTAGGACGTTGATTTACAACGTTTTAGGCATTTTTTATTGCGAAAAAATGATGCAATTTTGGTGTAAATAGTATGCAACTATGATGCAAATAAGTGTTTTAATATTTGAGGTAATAGATAGTATGTCTCAGATTGACTAAGGAAAAAAGCGAATGAAGATAAAGAATAAAAACGTAAAGCATATGATTATGATAATTTCTATTCTGACAGTTCTATTATTTGGTTGTGAAAAAGCGGAAGAAACAGAAATTTCATCTAACGATATTTCTATTGAAACACCGGGAGAGCCGGTTGAATTTCCCTCAGAGAGCATGGAACAGTGGGTTCGTGATTCACTTGGATATGATATTGAAGAGGGAGAAATTATAAGAGAAGAGCATATAAAAGAGATGAAAAGGTTACTTATTTCCATTGAAACCGAAGAAGAACTAGAGCAGATTGTTTTAATAAAAGAAGATTTGGAGAAAATGATCAGCGTAGAATCGGTTGTAATAGAAATTAAACCGGAAGTGACAAAAGAATGGATCAATGGATATGAAAATCTGAAATATATTCCACATCTAAACTATATTAGCATTCAGGATACGCAACTAAAGGATTATTCTTTTCTGGCAGAATGTGAGGAATTAAAAAACGTAACGGTGTTTGACAGTGATTTGCCGGAGAATTTTTTGGATGATTGTACAAAACTGGAAAGGGTACAAATCTTTCACTGTAAGTTGCCCAATTCTTTGCTAAATAACTGTCCCAATTTAACTGCGTTATGTGTATCAGAATGTGAGATCCCCGATACAGGCATATTTGCACATTTGACGACATTAGAAGAAATCCAGATGGATGAGACAGGATTGAAAGATTTGAAATTCGTCCATGATATGAAAAATTTAAAATCCTTATGTGTCCGATACAATGAGATAAAAGATATATCACCTGTGTTTGCATTGGAGCATTTGGAAAGATTATACATTAATGATAATGAACTTGCGGCGTTTAATAAAGAAAAATTACCGGATAGCTTGATTTGGCTTGCTATAGCAGGAAATGAGAAGGTTGAAATATCAACAAAGGATTTTGAAACCTATGCCGTGATGGAACTGTGGCGTTATCGGGAAGAGAGTCTTGATACGTATAAAGAGGAATTGAAACAGGCACAAATAGCGTATAATCTTTTGGAGTTAGAAGGTAACTGGAGTAAAATTGAGGCGGACGGAAAAGATGCAGACAACTGGAATTATGAAGAAATCAGCGATGATTTAGAGTGTGAAATTGCAGAGTGTTTTTCAGGTGATATCGATGGTAATGGCATGGAGGATTTAGGTGTTGTTGTCAATGCACTTGCTGAGGATGGTTTTATAGAAGGGCGATGGATTTATGTATATCCGAAGACTACAAATGGATATGAAAAACCGTATAAGCCCATTGCTTTATCCTTGCCGGCAGAAGCGGGAGCTGCATGGGATGACAGCATTAATGGCATCATCATTTCAGAACAGAAATTGATCGTTCAACATGTACAAGGAACCTCGAGTAGTTCTTATACAACGGTTATATATAATTATGACGGAGAATATTGGAACGAGGAAATGAATATTACAAGCAGTTTTTCATTTGTATCGGATGGCATAATCCATAGTATCCGTGACTATAAAAATCAATGGTACACCAAATATATGATTGGAAGAAATGAAAAGGGATATTATGAAAGGGTACTGACGGGAAATCATTCTATGGATGAGAGTCCTTATATCGGAATGCCGGTTTTTAGCATGGCATATACGGAGTTTTCGGTTCATCATGAGCTTTATGAAATGCCATTCACAACCACACAGGCACTGGAAGAAGCGATGGAAACGTATTTTGCGGATTACAACATAGAGAAACGGCAGAATAATCCGGTACTTGTAGAAGGTTATGAAAAAATATTGGGAATTGATATCCCGGATTACTATTATGTGGTTGAAACAGAGAACGAATTGGTAGTTGTTCATTTTGAAGATTGGACTGATTGGGATGAAGAAGGCGATGTGCCTATGTATAAGATTATTGTAGAAGCATATGATGAGGAGAAAAATGCAGTGACGGCAGAGGTGGAAAGTTATATCTATAATTCACAGACCGGAAAACGGGAACCGGATCATGCGTTCCAATATTAGAGTAGGATGGGAAAGATGAGTAAGAAAAAATTTTATTGTATATATTAGGAATCTTATGTATGGGCATCATAGCAGGCAGTAAGCCGGCAGAGGCCAAAGAAATGAAAAAAAGTGAGAAGTCAATGCCTACCGTTTATGCGGAAATATTGATGGAACATGTTAATATGGCAAAAGAAGAAGGAGTGACGGAACAACCCAGATTCGCCTTGATTTATTTGGATGAAGATATTACTCCTGAACTGGTAGTTATCTGTGGCACAAAGCATCCGGATGGAGGATACGTTTATGCATATCAAAACGGTGAAGCAATTGCAGTTGGAGATTCCGAAGAATGGATGGGCTATGGAGAATACGGAAATTTAAATTATGTGGAAAAAGAGGCATTCTTTTGGAATAGCCATGAAGGATTTGGAAATGTATATGATAGCATTTGCAAGTGGGATGGAGAAAATGTGACTGTATTTCAGGAATTTGAATGTCTGCAGACAGTAAATGGTGAAGAAGTGCATCAGTATAAAGTGGATGGATGTGAAGTTTCATCAGAAGAGTTTTATGAAGCATATGAAATGTGGAATCAAGATAATGAAAAACAGGTATTTTATCCGGAGTGTTATACGATTCCTGAAATAGATATAGAAGCAGCAGTGGAGAATGCATGGGAAATTTTAGAAGCAGAACAGGTGGGAAATTTACATACTAAACTCATGACCGCTACAGGCTGTACATCGGAAGAAAGCTTTGTTTTTGACTATGACGACTATGATAACAATGGTGATTATGAGGCTTTTGCTATTTATGAAGGACAATTGTGGTTTGCGGATGCAGATTCCTGTGAGCAAGTTAGCAACAATACTTACAATTATTATGACATTGACGGAAAAATCACGGGAGCACATGGAGAAAAAGCGATTTATTTATATACGGACCGTTGTGCAACCTCTATATTAACAGATATTTGGAAAGTGGAAAATGGGACACCGGTCATGGATCAATGGTCCGGAGTGGGACAGGTGATGTGTACGGAAGATATGTGGTACGATAAGTTTGTCTTGGTTTGTGATGCTTACGATTATTTTTATGATGCAGAAATGGAAATGATGTTTGGTCACACATGGAAACCTTATTTTTATACATATAACAATGGAAAAATAGAACCGTATGATGGAGAAGAAATTGCGAAAGAAAATATAAAGAATATCTGTGGATTTGATCTGGTACAAGAAATAGAATATGAAGGATATGAACTAGGTAAAATTTATGTGTGGAATGAACAGATTGTGACTATTAATTACGGTATACCACAAGCAGACGGCAGTGTATGTTATGAAAACATCGTTTGGGATTGTCATGGTGGAGATGACCATGATGGAGACTATTATTATTTGCCGGGAAGCAAAAAACCAACACATTGGAAAGAGGCAGGTTATGGGGGAAGTTATGTTTTATAATAGGAAAACGAGACTATGCATAGGACTTTATATCCTGACATTTTGTATGATGGGATGCGCAGGAAAAAATGAAACGACAGAACCTCCTGTGGTAAACAGAATTCAATTGGTAGAGCAGACCATAGAGTACGGTGAGGAATTTCCGGATGATATCAGAGATTATGCAATTGCGGATGACGAAAGCTGGTATGAAGATGCAAAATTGGATTTATACGGAGTCAATCGTGACGAATTGGGAACATATGCTGTCTATATCAAACATGGAAATCAGCGATATGAGACGACGCTAACCATACAGGATACGTTGCCACCTATATTAACACTACAAAATGAGTATGAAGCTTATACCAACACCATTGTCTTTGTAGAGGATTTAGTACAGGCAGAAGATCCATCCGGTGTCAAATATGTGCGTATCTTAGCAGATGATAATGAGCGTATATATGAAACAGAACCGGGGATAAAAGAGTATCGGATTAAAGCCTGTGACATGCATAGTAATGCAGTGGATGTAACCATACGTATCAATTTTGTGGATGGCTACGACCGGATGACAACTGTCTCCAATGATGAGGGCTGGATTTTGGCATATCATGAAATGATCAGAGATTATGAAAAAGAAAAAATGGAGCGTGATTCATCATCACCCATGACGTATTCGCTGGTTTATTTAAATGATGATGAGATACCGGAATTGGTTGTAGGTAATACCGGTTATTGGGTTAGTGTCTATACCTGGTATTATGGCAAAACAGTGGCAATCATAGAAGGTTGGAGCTATGGGGCTTTCGGAATCGGTGGCTATTACTACCTGCCAAGAGAAGGTGTGGTTTATTTTAGTGACGCAGATTTTGCAGGATATATTCGCTCTTATTACTATTTGCAAATGAATGAAAAACTGGAACTTACAAATTGTAATGACAAAAGTTTAAGCATATGGATGTTCCGGGATGAAGATGAGGATTATTACATTGATGAAGGAGAGGAAGTTGAGAATCCCATTTTTTATTATGGCGATACGGAAATCAGTGAAGAAGAATTTCAGACGCATTGTATAGAGGGAGACTATGAAATGCTGATGGGAGAAAAATGTGCACGGGAAATATTAGATGAAATGATAAAGTTGGTGGAGAAATAGATTTTTCTCCACCATTTTCACTTTCAAATCCCAAAAGTTATGGAAAAAGTACCAAAAACAGAAATGATTTGTTTTTTTTCTTTCTTATGAAATAAAAGTATGGTATCATTAGTTCGAAAAATGTCTAAAAATGACATTGTGATGAGGGAGGAATAAAAATGAATTGTGGAAATTGTGGCACTTTTATTGCAGATGGGCAAACAAATTGTCCCAGTTGTGGAGCACCGGCTATGGGTGGTATGAATCCCAATATGGGAATGCCTCAACCGGGGATGAATATGGCACCTAACATGGGAATGCCTCAACCCGGATTTCAGCAGATGGGATATGCGCAACCGGGATTGACAAAAGGACAGTTTTATAAACATCCCAATGTAGCGCCTTTGCGTAAGCAAATTCGCAGTTGTGGTATTGCTATGTACATTTTGGCAGGATTAAATTTTGTGATTATGTTTGGATTGGCAGCACTTGGTCAGGGCTTTTGGACGATTATTGATGTTATGCTTATTTTAACCCTTGGTTTAATCATTCATTTAGCGCAGAGCAGAGTGGCTTCCATTATTTTGACTGCATACGGTGTTATTAATGTACTTTATATGATTATTACGACCGGTGAATTTAGCGGATGGTTATTCTTGGTAGTGGGAATTTGTTCTGTTATTTATACTTTTAAATTTCAGAAAGCATGGAAAGAATATCAGCGTACAGGTATCATTCCGATAGTTCCGGGTAAATAATCAAATGGCCATGAATGATAGAGACGAAGAAATTATAGAGCAGATACATAAACAGTATGGAAGGGCCGCAAAGGTCAAAAAAGTTATCAGTAAATTCTGTAAAAAAAGTGGAAATGAGGAAGTGACCAGACACAGACTGGTACAGTTTTTGTGTTATACAAAGGAATTTTCCGGCATACGTTGTTCCATGGATTTTTTGTGGATTAAAAGTGAGCCCGTGACGATTTTAAATACACAGGATGTTGTATGGATATATCCGTATGAGAATGTAAATGTGATATATTTTATTCCGATTATGCAACATGCCATTATATTTGTTACAAAAGATAAAAAGAGTCATGTAGTTTATGTGAAAAAGAAATTGGCAGATGATATGTTCCGGCAACTTACCCGTTGCATCCCGTGGGTCTATTTTGGATTCCGTGATGACATTGCCAATCTGTTAAAAAAGAACCCACAATATATGATTGACGCAGTACAAAAAAAGCGTAAAGAGATGTTGGGAATATAAATGTAGAGGAGAAAATAAAAATGTATCAAGCGTTAAAAAGTAAGTATATTAAAAAATCCATGATTTTTGTGATTATTTTAATTGCAGCCGGTATTGTTGCCATTGCTACGCAGGCAGAAAATCTGAAAGTAATGTTTTCTAAACCGGTCCAGTTAGAAGATTTGAGTGCAGATGAGATTGAAGAAGGTATGCTGGTAGAGGCAGAAATCTCTGCTGTCATGGACTACTATGCATATACAACAGAAGATACTACAACTGTAGAGAAAGAATATTTTATCCCGGTTGGCGAAAAAGAATATATGGGTATGGTTGCCAGCTACGGAAAAATGAATGATGCGGATGATATTATGGAGTTGACCTGGGAGTATATGGATGGTGATGAGTCTGCATTAGATCGTGTAGAGCCTTTGCATGTCAAAGGTACAATTGTAGAGATTACGGGAGAGAGTAAGCAATTTTATACAGAATATTTGATTGAAGCCGGATATACAGCAGATGAAATGGAAGAATACTTCTTGCCTTATGCCATTATGGTAGGTGATACCGGAGATACAGCAACCGGTGGTGTAGTTTTAGTTGTTGTGGTAGGCCTGATTTTGATACTGGTTGGTATTATGACTTTGGTAAGAGCTTTGACCGGAGCAAACTTTAAGAAAGTAAAGAAATATGTTGCGGCTGCACCCAATGAGGAAATGGTTATGCAGAGTTTAGATCGATTCTATGCATCAACACAGGAAGTTAGTGGTATCCGAGTATCACCCGAATACTTCCTTGGTACAACCGGACTTACTGCAGAGTTTTGCCCTTCTAAAGATATTGTGTGGGTATATCAGCATGTAGTAAGACATTCCGTGAATCTGATTCCTACCGGTAAGACTTACTCCATTATGGTTATGACTACTGGTGGCGAGCGCATTGAAGTGCTTATGAAAAATAAGAAGAAAACCGAACAGGCAATGGAACACATTGCACGTACTCTGCCTTATATCTTTATGGGATATGGAGATGATATTCAAGCCTTCTATAATAGAAACAGACAAGAAATGATAGCAGCTGTTGCACAGAAGAGGGCAGAAGTTATGGGAGATCAGACACAGTTTGATCAGAACCAGATGTTTTAAGTGAGAATTTGTTATGACAGATATATTAAAGAGCCGACTCCTTGAGTTGGCTCAAACTTCTTATAAACAGAATCGATATACCTTTAGTCAGTTTTTGGCACCGGTAGAACTGATTGCATTGGATGAACTTACAAGTGAACTTAAATATATAGACTACGATGTATTTGGCGGTCATGAGAGTTGCGAGAGACAGATGATACGCTTTGGTTCAGAGCGGATGTTTGGGTACGAAGAAACCTATCCTATTGAAGTGTTGTTGATTCAGCCGGTAATGCTTAAGTTTGCTGAAAAGTTGGAGCACAGAGATTTTCTTGGTGCCATTATGAATCTGGGAATTGAACGGGATGTATTGGGCGATATTATTGTAAAAGACAAAGAAGCCTATCTGTTTTGCCAAGAGCATATCGCAGATTACATTATGAGCAATTTAGACCGTATTCGCCATACAACAGTGAAAGTGACCAGATTGGAAGGTGAACCGGTGGCGTTAAAGCGTGAATTAAAGGATATGGACGTGTTGGTACAAAGCCCCAGGTTTGATGCCATTGTAGCGTCGGTAGGTAAGCTTTCACGTAGTGAGGCACAGCAATTGTTCCGGGATAAGAAGGTGTTGTTAAATGCCCGTGTTTGTGAGAATAACAGCATGGTCTTAAAAGAAAACAGTGTATTTTCCATACGTGGATATGGGAAGTACATATATGTAGGATGCGGTAAAGAGACACGCAAGGGCAAAGTATATGTGCAGTTGAAGAAATATGAATAACGGTTTAGGATAGATAAAGAGTGTGGTATAAAAAATACTGCACTTTTTTCTGCGATGTTGTCAAAAATCAGAAAGTCGGTGCGAATTATAGGTATCAGCTGAGATAACAAAAAGGTGGTGGATAAGTTGCAGATTACAGAAAAGAACTTTGTGGAGCAGATGAAACGAAAAAATGAGCAGGCTGTGGCATTTGTTATTAATGAATACGGTTGGGTGTTGAAGAACGTTGTGAAGCGGCAAATGAGTACCTTGCCCCATTTGTGGGATGATTGTATGAATGATACACTTTTGGCAGTCTGGCAAAATATAGACAGTTTTGATCCAAGTAAAAGTACTTTTTCTAACTGGTTGGCAGGCGTATGCAGGTTTAAGGCATTGACATATGTCAGAAAGTATATTCAGGCATCAAAAGAAGACTTGATGGAGCAGATGCCGGAGTGGAAGGATGTAAAAGCAGAACAGGATTTTTTGAGGCAGGAGTATGATGAAGCAGTAGAAGAAATCCTAGCCTGTCTAAAAGAAGAGGATGCAAAAATCTTCCGTCTCATTTATGTGGAAGGCTTATCCATGGATGAGGTGGCAGAGGAAATGCAAATGAGTAAAACAGTTATTTATGGACGTATCAGCAGAGGCAAGAAACAAGTCAGACAGATGCTGCAGGCAAAGGAGGTATAATTATGGCAAAATTGTATGAAATGTGTAATCAAATAAACTCGGAAGATTTATTATTGGATAAAGAGGAAATGACCACAGAAGAAAAAGAAGCATTGCTTGGCAGTATAAAACTGCAGATTGCAGAAGAAGGAAAAAGTAAGGGTAAAAAGAAAAATCATAGAGTGTTTAAAATTGTAGGTTGGGCGGCAGCAGCTGCAGCGGTAGCTATCCTTGTGTTGCCCAATACATCACCTAAGATTGCCCATGCCATGTCACAGGTACCGGTACTTAGAAATGTCATTCAGGTAGTGGTGATTCGTGATTACAGCTATGCAGAGGCTCAGTATGAAGCAGACATTGAACAGGGAAGTATTACAGTAGAAACAGAAGATGATGTGGATTATACCATTGTTGTTGACGAGGTAGCAGATGAGACCGAAGTATCTGTGACAATCATCAATACTGATATTGATACCATGACACAAGAACTGATTGCTTCTTTTGAAGCAGATGTAGCAACGAAAGAAGGCTGTCGTGGTGTTTATATGAATCATGAAGTGATTACAGATACGGACAAATGGTTTACCTTACGTATTTATGCAGAGGATGTGGAAGCAAGTGGTACCCAATATGTTTACTATTACCACATTGATAAGACAACAGGAAAAATTGCTACTTTGGAAACGCTCTTTGTGGAAGATGCAGACTATATCACACCCATTAGTGAGAATATCATCAGTCAGATGCGTGAACAGATGGCAACAGATGAAAATATGATTTATTGGCTGGATGAGGAAATCGACCCCGAGATGAACTTTACAAAAATTAAAGAAGATCAGAATTTTTATCTGAATGAGCAGGGAGCAATTGTTATTTGTTTTGATGAATATGAAGTTGCACCCGGTTATATGGGATTAGTAGAATTTACAATTGATATGAATGTTTTGACAGATATTATAAAGTAGAATATTTTAAATTTTATGTATTGACAGAGCACAAAAATCATAATATAATAAGTCTTGCTGTGAGGGAAACTTACAGCGAGACATGTGCGTTTAGCTCAGCTGGATAGAGCGTTTGGCTACGGACCAAAAGGTCGGGAGTTCGAATCTTCTAACGCACAGTAACAGAAAGTGAGAAGTCTTTATATAAGACTTCTCATTTTTTGTATATTTAGTGGTATACTAATGAAAATAAAAGAAATCAGGAGGAATGAATATGAAAAAAATGAAATTAGCACTTATATTAGGTATTATGTTAGTGTCTTTGGTTGGTTGTAATGCAAAAGAAGAGGACAAGACTGGAGAAACTGTTCCGGAAGTACCTGTAACAGAAGATGAAAGCGGAAGTGAAGCAGAAGCCATCACACAGTCTTGCGTAGAAGTATTAAATGGCATTTGGGCAGATTACAGCTTGGAGAAATTTTCTGTGGGCGGTGGTGATGAGGATCACATGACCATGGATGCTGCAGGTGAATATAGTCCGACAAAAACAGAAGCATTACAGAGTATGTATTGCGTAGATCCTGAGACTGCTAAGACCATTACCAGCATGGCAACCTTGCAACATATGTTAAATGCCAATGTATTTACCGGCATGGTCATTGAAACAGAGGAAGTGGATGCACTGGCAACTACCATGGAAACCAATATTAAAAATAACCATTGGATGTGTGGTTCTCCCAATGTATACAGCATTGTGCAGTTGGATGCTACCCATGTATTGGTGATGTATGGCGATGTAGCTATTGTTGATGAGTTTGAAAAAGTAGCCGGCGAATTGTATGACACAACTGTCATAAAGAGTGGTACTGTATAAAAGTATGCAAAAATGATGCAAATCCGTGTTTTAATAGGTAGGATGTAGAACCTACCTATTATATGTTTTGGAGTAGATGCTGATGAAAGTACAAAATACAAAAGCATTTCGTTATGTTATTATCATGGCGCTGTGTATGAATTTCATATTGGTGGGATGCAGTTCCAATGGGATGGCAGATAATAGCAGTGTGCTTTCTGCACCGGAATCGGATGAGGAAGTGATAGTATCAGCTGATTTAGGCGTGGGAGCGGGTTTGCAGGATGATAACAGTCTCACAGAGTACACCGATGAGGAAAAACTGGAGATAGAAGAGTATCAGACAAGGTTCGGTGCCATCTCCCATAGGGATGATATTGCAGCAAACAATTATCTGGTTTATGAAGAGCATATTTTTCCTATGGTGGTTGAGTCCTTTGGGAGTGAGGAGTGCTATTTTATTCCGGCCATGGAACAGGAGTATCATAGGCTTGCATTATTTATTGCAAATGCCAATGGAGATATTTTGTACAAAACCAATGATTTGGAGACCAATAACCGTATCATGGGACAACTGAAGCAACCCAATACCGGTTTGGCGGCAGTGACCTTTTCGGATTTAAACAGAGATGGTTTGACAGATATTGTGTTTATTACCAAGTGTAAAAATGAAAGTGGAAGCTATAAATGGCGAAGCTACAAAATTGGTGATGTCCTGTTTCAGGGAGAAGAGACCTTTTATCGGGATTGGCGCGTATCAGATAAGATTAACCGGTTTAGCATGAATAAGAGTGTAAACAGTATCATTGCCTTTGTTAGAGATGGAAAGTCTACGGAGTTTTTGTATACGGCGACGACTTTGACAGAGCTCAAAGAGCATGGCTTCCGGATCATTGAAGAACAGGATTATTCCAGACGGTTTGAGAAATTGGGCAAACTTCAGGTTGTGCCCGGTACATATCGGATTTCGGAATATGATATTTTCATGATTTATCTGGTAGATGAGCAGGATAATATCGTATGGTGCTTTCAGCCTATGAAGGCCTATGACAACCTGTATACCTTGCGGGGAATTACGGGTAAGGATGTAGATGGGGACGGTATGAAGGATCTGGTAGTTTTAGCCAGATATACCTATGAAGGGCCCAATGGGGAATTGATGATTCAGAGTGATTGTGCCATTTATTATCAGCGTACGGATGGTTTTTATATTGATACGGAATTTTCTGAGAACTATATATGTACAGAGGAAGATACCATGGAAGAACTGATTCCCAAGATCCGGGCATTTTGGGGATGGCAGGTAGAAGAGGAAGAAGAAACAGAGGAGGAAGACCAATGATTAAAATCTTGGTTGTGGATGATGAAAAGCCAATTTGCGATTTGATTGATATGAATCTGTCGGCAGCAGGCTATTTTTGCAAAACCGTACAGGATGGTTTGGAAGCTATTGATATCATTGAAAAAGAAGATTTCGATTTAATACTTTTGGATATTATGCTTCCGGGAGCAGATGGCTTTGATATTATGGAGTACATACGTCCGTTACAAATCCCTGTTATTTTTATTACTGCCAAAAACGATGTCCGCGACAAGGTACGGGGATTGAAACTGGGAGCAGAGGATTACCTGGCAAAGCCCTTTGAGGTAGTAGAATTGTTGGCGCGTGTGGAAGTGGTGCTGCGTCGTTATCAAAAAAATGTCAGTCTCTTGCAGGCGGGAGATGTGACCGTGGATACGGAAGCCCGTGTGGCTACCAAAGCCGGTAAACCGGTGGTGCTTACCAACAAAGAGTTTGGTCTGTTGGTCCTGTTTATCCAAAATAAAAATATTGCTTTATTTAAAGAAAAACTATATGAAAAAGTATGGCATGATGAATATATTGCCGACAGTCGTACCTTGGAGTTGCATGTGCAACGTTTAAGAAAGAAAATGGGCTGGGAGAAAAACCTGGTTGCAGTATACAAGATTGGATACCGCTTGGAAATTTAGGAGGAAGGAGAGCCTATGAAGTTTTCATATAAGATTCTGCTGTGTAGTATTACCATCATGGCAGCCTTGTTTGGTATCGGCGGCTATTTCTTTGTAAACTATGTGTTTGAGACATCCATGGAGCGTGAAGTTGGACAGGCTATGGATGAAACCAATATTTTACAGTTTGCAATGGAAACGGCAGCTTTGAATATCCCGTCAAAATATGATATGTTGCAGGACTCCACCATTGAGCAGATCGGAGCCAATCTGGAACGCAACCAGAGCAGTAACCTCTTGCGTATTTCCGATGAGAAGTCCAAGGTTTTATATGCCAGTGAAGGTTATGTATCGGGAACGGAGTTTTTGGATTCCATTGAGCCCCAGACAACGGTATATCAGATTATCAAACACAACGGACATTATTACATACAGACCGGTATTTCTACCACCATGCTGGACCGTGTCTTATATTTGGAGACTATGCGGGATGTGACGGCAGTATTTGATGAGCGCAAACAGGGCTTTGTAGTGTACCGACGTTTGATGCTTGTGATGTTGTTGGGCGGCTCGGTGGCTATGTACTTTATTTCTTACTGGCTGACAAAGCCTATCCGCTTATTGACAGAGGCAACGAGAAAGATGCGTCATGGAGATTATAGCTATCGTGCAGAACAGATCAGTCAGGATGAAATGGGTGAACTGACCCATGACTTTAACCGTATGGCAGGTGTACTGGAAGAAAATATTCATGAGTTGGAAGATGCGGTGCGTGCAAGGGAAGATTTCATTGCGGCATTCTCCCATGAGTTAAAGACACCTTTGACAGCTATTATCGGTTATGCGGATGTGTTGCGCTCAAGAAAGTTGGATGAAGAAAAGCAGGTCATGTCTGCCAATTACATTTATACAGAAGGTAAGCGGTTGGAGGCAATGTCCTTAAGACTTTTGGATATTATTGTTACCAAGCGTTATGAGTTGGACGCCAAGAACATAGATGTAGCCCCTATTTTTAAATTTATCAAAGATATGTATCGGGATAAAGAGGATGTGTCTGTGCGTATCCGCTTTGATAAGAGCCATGTCTGGGCGGAAGAAAACCTGATTAAAACCGTATTGTTGAATTTAGTGGATAATGCTTATAAAGCATCGGAAGCAGGTGCTGTGGTAGAAGTCTATGGTGAGAGGATGGAAGAAGGTTATTTCTTCGCAGTCAAAGACCATGGCACGGGTATTGCAGAGGAAGAGCGCAATAAGATTATGGAAGCCTTTTATATGGTGGACAAATCCCGCTCACGCAGTAAAAACGGTGCAGGACTTGGTTTGGCTTTATGTACAGAGATTTTAAAACTGCATAATACCGAATTGCTCATTGACAGTAAGCTTGGAGAAGGAAGTTGTTTTGGCTTCTTATTGCAGTATGAGGGGGTGATGGCAAATGAAAAAGTGGAATCTGAAAACTTGGCTGCAGAAGAAACGAAACCGTGACGTTTTGATTATTACAGGCGCCATACTTGTAGTAGTATTTGCCATCTGGGGACCGGAACGTCTGGCTACTTACCAAGATAAGAGTTTGTTAAACAGAATAACGGTACAGCCTACTGAATATGAAAGTGAAGGCTATCGTTATTCCATGAACAGCAACGAGCGTATATATTTGCTTTCCAAGTGCCTGGACAATCAGGATGTCCCGGAAAGTGAATTGAGTGCCATGACCCGTCTGGAGCCCGTGGGTGAGGAAGAGATGGTGTATGATGAGATTGGTACCTATGCTTTTGTTGTCAATCATCAGGGGCCTTCGGACCGTGAGATTACGGAAGATGAGATTTTCGATGTATGCAACAGGGAAATCCGGCAGTTAAGGGAATTAGGTGTTATCCCCGGTGAAATCAAGGATGTGGACGCAGGCTCTTACACAGCTGTACTATATTCTGCCATTGATGTTTTGGAGCCCAGAAATAATGTGGCTGTATGGAAGGTGAGTTTATCTACTAACGTGCAGAATAAGGACAAAGCCTATCGTGTTATTGATGCCTATATTGATGCTGATACGGGCAGAATTTATGAATTTTATGTACGTACAGAAGGTAAATGGACGGATATGGAACCGGATACCATGGTACAAACTTACAGTGATTATTTGGGGTTGTACAATTTGGAAGTCTACGAGAATACCAATCCTTTATCTGAATCCACATCCAACGTGGTAAAGTATACAGTTCCCGGTATGGATGATGGAAATACTATCATCACCTTGGGATATTATGAAGGTATCAATGAATTATTTATCAAAATAAGAAAATGATGCAAATAAGATGCAAAAAGTATGAAACTTTGATGTGACCGCTCTTTATACTGTTTACAAAAGTAAACGGTAGGGAGCGGTTTTTTTATGCGAAAGAGGAAAAGAAGATTTGTCTGCAGTGTGCTCTTGACAGCGTGTATGGCAGTTTTGGGATACAATACCATTGTATATGCAGTTTCGGGAAATGGCATCGAGTCGGTTTCGGACAATACGGTATCAGAAAATTTGATTAGGGAAACGGATGGATATGCAAATGCGGGTGAAAATACCGTGGTAGTGCAAAACGAAGAGGTAGTCGAGGTGCCGAAAGTGATTTGTACGCCGGCTGATGTATTGGTTGTATTGGACCCCGGGCATGGCGGTGAGGATGAAGGCTGCGCCAGAGAGGGTGTGTTGGAAAAAAACATCAACATGCAGATTACACAATTGGTACAAGAAAAGTTGGAAGAAAAAGGGTATCGTGTCCTGTTAACCCATGAAGATGATAACACCTATTCCTGCGAAGAACGTGTGGAAAAGGCTAATATGGCAAATGGTGACATCTATGTCAGTATTCATCAAAATGCCCATGAGACAACAGCACCTAATGGAGTGGAAGTGTGGTATAGCCATACGGGCTATGGGGTGGAAAGTGAGCGTTTGGCAAAGCTTTTACAGAAATATATGATAGCAAACACAGAAGCAAATGACCGTGGAATCAGTGAAACTGACTCCCTGTATGTGATTCGCGAAGCGGACATGCCGGCATGTCTCATAGAAACCGGCTTCTTATCCAATGCTTCAGAGCGGAGAAAGTTGACAGATGTACAGTATCAGGAGCAGATCGCAGAAGGTATTGCAGATGCCATTGATGTCTATTTTTTTCCCAAAACCATGTATCTGACCTTTGATGATGGTCCTCATGCAGAAAATACAGAGATAATTTTGGATGTTTTAAAGGAACGGAATATTCATGCAACTTTTTTTGTCATTGGTGAAAATGTAGAACGTTATCCGGAAGTGGTACAGCGGATTGTGGCAGAAGGACATACTATCGGTATTCATTGCTATAACCATGATTATGATACTATTTATGCAGATGCTGATAGCTTTTGTGAGGATTTTGCGAAGACACATCAATTGATATATGAAGTGACTGGTGTGGATACCAGATTATATCGGTTTCCGGGTGGCAGTGTCAACGCTTACAATAAAGAAGTCAGGGATGAGATTGTGGCGCGTATGACAGAGCAGGGCTATGTGTATTATGACTGGAATGCCAGTATGGAGGATGCGGTATCCGAACCGGATATGAGAGTATTATTAGACAATGCCACATCCTCTACTCTTGGACGTGATAAAGTGATTTTGCTTGCCCATGATATTGTAGATGAAACAGCACTCTGTATCGGAGCGGTTATTGATGCTTTTCCGGAATATAAAATGCAACCCCTGTCCACAGAGGTTGCACCCATTCAATTTAATATCTGTACTTCATAATTCATGCCGGTCTGGGCTTTTTCCTCCGCCAGCAGATCGGACTCAATAATTGTACAATTTTTTAATGCGCTTTTATCCAGTTTGAATACGGAAGGCGCATTTTCTATTTCATGCGTGCTGTTCTGACAACACACATATGTACCGGAAGGCAGTGTACGGAGTCCCTCAATGTGTTTTCCCCAGTTGCCGGGGGCCTTATCTGTATCTCCGCCTGCAAGAGGAGCCACATGGATAAAGACATATTTTTGTACCTGGCCTTTGTGATAGTCATAAATCAGACCGGAAGGATAGGAAGCAGCCAGTCCCTGCCGCTGGGCAGTCACAAAGAGTGTTAACAGTTTGGGATTATAATGGTTGGCGTCTGTAAACTCGTCAAAAGGTACCGTCAAAACAGTACGGGACAGCATAGTCTTTAACTGACAACCATCCGGGACTGACACGTTGGGATGATGCTCCAATGCATTCATGGTAGTCTGTAAGGTCTCGAGGGAACGATACATGGAACGGATTTTTTGCTCTGCCAGCAATTTGGCATCACCCAGTAAACGTTGCAAATCCGGTTTGCCGTTTTTGTCACAGTATTCAGACATGTTTTTTAACGGAATCCCCAATTCCACGCAGAGAGAAATTGCATCCAAAATATACAACTGCTCTTCTTTATAATAACGATAGCCTGTTGTGTGGTCTGTCAGCGCCGGCTTAAAAATACCAATCTCATCATAATAGCGAAGAGATTTGATACTGACATTTTTGCGTTTTGATACTTTTCCGATGGAAAGATAGCCTTTCATATGCAATTCTCCTTTTATCGTTTGTCCCTTACAGCTATTATTGCATAAAAACAAAACCATTTCCACAAGATAACAATACATTTGTTTAGAAAATTATAATTTTTTATTTATACTTTGATGTGATAGAATGAACGTATATAGAAATGTGGCATACATAATATGAGATGGCAATGGTGCAGGAGTGAGTTGTATGAAAAAAGGACAAATCAGAAGGCAGGCTACTTTTGTAAAAAATAAGAGTCAAAATGCCTTGATGAAATTGATTTTTAGTCGTGTCATGCTAACGGCACTTTTGATGATTGTACAAATCATCTTTTTGATAGGGATATTCGGTAAAATGGGAGTCAACAGTAAGTGGGTGCTGTATTCCTTTAATATATTGGCTGCGGTTTTGGTTGTAATCATTATCAACAGTGATGAGAATCCGGCATTCAAGCTGACATGGATGCTTCCCCTTTGTCTGATTCCAATTTTTGGAGCTATGTTGTATTTGTTTATCCAAGTGAACCCTGCCAGGATGGGTATGAAGAAAGGATTGCATAAACGCATTGAAGAGACGAAGCCCTATCTGGAGCCGGATGAGCATGTGATACAGCGGATGTGGGAGGAAAAGGCGCCGATTACGGATATATCCTACTACATCCAATATATTAATGGCTTTCCCACCTATGATAAAACGGCAATTACGTATTTCTCAGACGGAGAGCAAAAATTTCTGGATATGATACCGGAACTAAAAAAAGCGGAGAAATTTATTTTTCTGGAGTATTTTATTATTAATCCCGGCCGTGTCTGGGATGAAGTACTGGAGATTCTGGAGGAAAAAGCAGCAGAGGGCGTTGAAGTCCGCCTCCTATACGATGGCTTTAATTCTATCCTCAAATTGCCCCATAATTATCCGGAGCAATTAAAGAAAAAAGGGATTCAGGCAAAAGAGTTTGCACCGGTGATGCCGTTCTTGTCATCCCATCAAAATTATAGAGACCATCGGAAGATTTTGGTTATTGATGGAAAGGTGGCATATAACGGTGGTATCAATCTGGCGGATGAATATATGAATTATATTGAACGCTTTGGTTATTGGAAGGATACCGCAATTAAATTGAAGGGCGATGCGGTAAAAAGCTTCACAGCCATGTTTTTGCAGATGTGGAATATGATGGAGCCCGGTATGGAGAATTACGAGAAGTATCTGTGTGTGGACTGTGACCCTGTGCTATCCGGTAATCAGGGCTATGTGATTCCGTACAACGATGATCCTTGTAATGGTGAAGATATTGCAGAGGGCGTCTATCTGGATATTTTAAACAAAGCACAAAACTACGTCTATATTATGACTCCCTATCTGATACCGGAAAATGAGATTATCACGGCACTTCGGTTTGCAGCACAACGTGGTGTGGATGTGCGTATCATCATGCCGCATATACCGGATAAGAAAACGGCCTTTGATATTGCACATACCTATTATCTGCAGTTGTTGGATGCGGGGGTTAAAATCTATGAATTTACGCCGGGATTTGTCCATGCCAAGATGTTTATATCAGATGATGACAGAGCGGTAGTGGGAACTATTAATCTGGACTTTAGAAGTCTATATGAGCATTATGAATGTGCCACATTTATATATGGTAATCCGGCTATAAGGGAAATTAAGGCAGATTTTATGAAGACTTTTGACCGGTGTCAACGATTTAAAGAAGAGGATTATAAAAGGATTCCTTTCTTTAACAGAGTCCGTGGCAAGGTGGGAAGGTTATTTGCACCGTTAATGTAAAACAAAAGGCAGCGTCATGTGACGCTGCCTTATTTATATGATGGAAATTAGCCCATGGTTACAACTACGTCGTAGGATTCTTTACCTTTTACGTAAGGAACTACACAACCTTCAACAGCTACGCCGTCTACAGTCATGCTAGCAACACCTTTTTCTACGTTGTTGGGGTTTACAACTTTGATGTTGTATGTTCCTTCACGGAACTGACGAGTAATTTCGAAATCACCAAAGCCTGTAGGTACACAAGGATCGATGGAAAGACCTTTGTGTGTAGGGTATACACCCAAGATGTACTGGGAGATGTTTACAAATGTCCAAGCAGCTGTACCTGTTAACCAGGAGTTCTTAGCTTCGCCGTGGAATTTAGCATCTGCACCTGCGATCATCTGTGCATATACATAAGGCTCTGTTCTGTGAATTTCACTAAACTCTTCTACGTAAGCAGGACAAGTTTTCTGGTAAATCTCGAAAGCTCTGTCACCACGTCCGATTACGGTCTCAGCGATGGAAACCCAAGGGTTGTTGTGGCAGAAGATACCTGCGTTCTCTTTGTATCCCGGAGGATAAGAGGTAACTTCACCAAGCTCTAAGTGATATTTGGTGTAAGCAGGCTGTAAAATCATGATACCATACTGGGTATCCAATTTTTCTTTAACAGAATCAAGTGCTTTCTTAGCTTCGCCGGTCTCAACACCAACACCTGCCAATACACAGAAGCCCTGAGGCTCGATGAAGATCTGTCCTTCTTCACACTCTTTGGAACCGATCTTCTGGCTGTATGCATCGTATGCACGAACGAACCATTCGCCGTCCCAACCATCTTTTAAGAGAGCTTCTCTCATTTTCTCAACTTCTGCACGAGCGTAATCAGCTTCAGCCTGATCACCTTTTAACTCGCAGAGCTCAGCATACTCTAAACCATATTTTACAAACATACCACCGATAAATACGGATTCAGCAACAGGTCCTTCGGAAGGTCCGAATGTCTGGAAGGATTCACCGGGATGCTCGGAGAAGCAGTTTAAGTTCAGACAGTCATTCCAGTCAGCACGTCCGATCAAAGGTAAGTTGTGAGGTCCTTTGTGATTTACGATGTAATCAAAGGAACGTTTTAAGTGGTTCAACAAAGGAGTAGCTTTGCTTTCGTCATTATCGAAAGGAACCATTTCATCTAAGATGGACATATCGCCGCTTTCACGGATGTATGCGCTTGTTCCTGCGATTAACCACAACGGGTCATCGTTGAAGCCGGAACCGATATCTGCATTACCTTTTTTGGTAAGAGGCTGATACTGGTGATAAGCACTACCATCTTCAAACTGTGTAGAAGCGATATCGATGATACGGCCTCTTGCACGTTCGGGAATCAGGTGTACGAAACCAAGCAAGTCCTGACAAGAGTCACGGAAGCCCATACCACGGCCGATACCGGATTCATAATAAGAAGCGGAACGGGACATGTTGAAGGTAACCATACACTGATACTGGTTCCAGATGTTAACCATACGGTCAACTTTGTCGTTGGAAGATTTAACAGTATATTTGGAAAGTAAACCATCCCAGTATGTCTGTAACTCAGCAAAAGCTTTGTCTACATCTGCATCTGTCTGGTATTTTGCAAGTAATGCGTTTGCGGGATCTTTTTTAATGATGCCGGGAGCTTCCCATTTATCTTCTACAGGGTTCTCGCAGTAACCAAGTACGAATACGAAGGATTTGCTCTCTCCGGGAGCTAATGTAACGTTGATCTGGTGAGAAGCAATGGGAGACCATCCGCTTGCTACGGAGTTGTTAGCCTGTCCGTTTGCAACAACCTCAGGATCATTCACGCCACGATAAGCGCCTAAGAACTCGTCACGGCTTGTATCAAAACCATCGATGGGAGCGTTTACAGAGTAAACTGCGTAGTGATTACGACGCTCTCTGTACTCTGTTTTGTGATAAATAGTAGAACCGATCACTTCAACTTCGCCGGTACTTAAGTTTCTCTGGAAGTTTCTGGAATCGTCATCTGCATTCCACAGACACCATTCTACATAAGAGAATAATTTTAATTCTTTGGAAGCATCACTGTTGTTTGTAACAGTCAAACGGCTTACTTCACAAGCATCGCTCATGGGAACAAAAGTAAGTACATTTGCTTCCACGCCGTTTTTCACGCCTTTAAATTTGGAATATCCGATACCATGACGGCATTCGTACTCATCGAGGTCTGTCTGTGTAGGTTTCCAACCGGGATTCCATACAGTATCGCCATCCTTAATATAGAAGTATTTGCCGTTGATGTCCAAGGGAACATCGTTATAACGGTAACGGGTAATTCTTAATAATTTTGCATCCTTATAAAAGGTATAACCACCGCATGTGTTGGAGATCAATGTAAAGAAGTCATTGCATCCTAAGTAGTTGATCCAAGGAAGCGGGGTCTTGGGTGTGGTGATGACGTATTCCTTATTGGCGTCATCGAAGTAACCAAATTTCATAATCCAATTTCCTTTCAATATGTATTGTTAGGACTACCCCCCAAGGCAATCCACATGAAAATTATACAAAAACAGATATATAAAATCAAGAGAAATCAGCGATGTATATAAAAAAAGAAGGATACATATATATGTAATGAAAGAGAAAACACAAATGTGAATAAAATATGAACAAACTGTGTACAAAACCACAAAAAAGAGAATGCCAAAACTGTGAAATACTACCAAAAAGGGGTAAAATGTACAAAAAATACAACAAAACTCTTGCAATTTTGGATAAAATGTAATAAAGTAAGTCTTGCTAGGGCACATACCGTGCTTTGGCGAACTATTAACACACTTATTTCAAACAATCTTTTAGAGGAGGAACAAAAAGAATGAAAAAGAAATTATTAAGTGTAGTTCTTTCCGTAGCTATGGTAGCATCCTTATTAGTTGGATGTGGCGGAACAGAAGAAGCAGCTCCTGAAGCTGACAACACAACAGAAGAAGCAGCTCCTGAAGCTGAAGCTGAAGAAGAACCCGTTGTAGAAGATACAAACGAAGTTGTTGAAGCAGCTGCTATGGAAGCTCCCAGCACAGAAGGATGGGATGAGTCCAAAAAAATCTATGCTTACTCTTGGAACGATGAGTTCGGTAGCCGTTTACAGTTTGTTTTAGACAAATATCCTGAATACAGCGACTACGTTGAGTACGTTAACTTAGGTGTTTCCGGTACAGACGGAACATATCAGGAATTAGTTGACACAGCTATGGCTGGTGGCGACAAATATCCTTCCTTAATCGCAGCTGACAACGATGTAGCTAAATACTACACAGAGACAGACGCTACATTATCTATGGCAGCAATCGGTATCACAGATGAGATGTATGCAAACGCTTATCAGTATACAAAAGATTACGCTACATACAACGGAGAGTTGAAAGCTTTAACATGGCAGGCAGCTCCTGGTAACTTCACATATCGTGCATCTATCGCTGAAGAAGTACTTGGATCTTCCGATCCTGCTGACGTTCAGGAAGCAGTTAAAGATTGGGATACATTCTTCGCTACAGCTGACAAGATGAAAGAAGCTGGTTACACAATGCTTTCCGGTCCCGACGATGTTAAATACGCTATCTGGGATCAGCAGACACAGCCTTGGGTAACAGTTGCAGAAGATGGTACAGAGACATTAACTCTTGACTCTTGCGTAACAGATTACTTCGAGACAGCTAAAAAATTATACGATGGTGGATACACAGATCAGACATCTATGTGGTCTGACGCTTGGTCCGCAAACTTCGAAGGTGACGTATTCGGTTACTTCGGATGTACATGGTTCGTTTACTGGTGTATCGCTACAACAGAAGACAGTGAAACATCTACATTCGGTGACTGGAGAGTATGTGAAGGCCCTGTAGGATATCACTGGGGTGGTACATATATCGCAGTTGGTGCTGATTGTCCTAACACAGAGTTAGCAGCATTCTTACTTTACTCCTTATGCTGTGATCCTGAAATCATGTACACAATCGAAGCTGAAACTATGGACTTCGTAAACAACAAAGAAGCTGTTGCTAACATCATTGCTGATGGCAAAGGTGCTGCAGACATCTTAGGCGGACAGAACCCTGTTGAAACATGGGCAGAAGCTGCTACAAAGATCGACTTAAGCAACGCTACATACATGGATTCCGCTTTGAAAGTAATCATGGACCAGGCTTCCATCGCTTACAACGAAGGTACTTTAGCAACTGCTGAAGATGCTGTTCAGTATGTAAAAGATGAAGTTGCAAAATCTTACGATTACATCACAGTAGAATAATCTGCTTAGTGTAAATATTAAGTAACTTTTAGCTATGCATCGGTATGCTACGGCATATCGGTGCATAGTTTTAAAAAGAAGAGAATTTCTTCGGTGAAAAGTAAGAGTTTTGGGTTGAATTTATTACTGATTGGGAGTGACGGTGTGAAAACTAAAAAGAAAACGGTTGAATATGGAAAGTATGGTGTATATTTTATCACACCATTCTTTATTACTTTTTTAATTTTTCAATTTTATCCACTGATTTACACATTCTTCAGATCCTTCATTTATGAAGAGAAAAAAGGCAGAAATGCGGTTACTGAAGTATTTGGTCTTGGCAACTACGTAAATTACGTATTTGGTGATGCCGGCGGTGGAGAAGTTTGGTATGCAATTGCGGTTACAGTTGTAATGTGGTTGTTGAATTTTATCCCTCAGATCCTTTTATCTTTATTACTTGCAGCATGGTTTACAGATATCCGTTGCAAATTAAAAGGAATGGGTGCTTATAAAGTTATCATGTACATGCCTAACATCATTACAGCGGCTACTATCGCCGTATTGTTCTTCAGTTTGTTTGACGTACATGGTTCTATGACAGGCGTTATGCGTTCTATGGGAATTGTAGGAGAGACAGAGACTGTCTTGAATAAAGGCTGGTGGACCTTGCTCATCATCGCATTTATTCAGTTCTGGATGTGGTATGGAAATACTATGATCGTATTGATTGCAGGTATTTTGGGTATCAATCCTTCCTTATATGAAGCAGCAATGGTTGACGGTGCATCTTCCAGACAGCAGTTCTTCAAGATTACTGTTCCGTTGTTGAAACCGATTTTGCAGTTTACAATGGTAACTTCTGCTATCGGTGGTTTGCAGATGTACGATATTCCTGCCTTGTTAAACAAGGGTGGCCCGGTTGTACAGATGGGTGATTCTGCAGTTATGTCCACAACAACTATCGTTATGTTGATTAAATCCTACGTAAGTGGTGGTAATAAGCAGAACTTTGGTAGAGCATCAGCATATTCTATTATCCTGTTTGCTATTACTCTTGTAGTTAGTATGGTATTCTACAAACTGACAGATGAGAAGAACTAGGATAGGAGGTAGAAGAGATAATGGAAACTAACAAAAAAAATACAAAGAAAGTTAGTGGCACAGCGATTTTCAGATACGTTATTTGTATTCTGTTATGTTTGTTGGCTATCTTCCCTTTCTATGTTTTGATTATTAACTCAACATTAGAGTCAAACGTTATCAAGCAGGGTCTTCACTGGTTACCCGGTAAGAACTTCCTTACCAACTATCATAACTTGATGGTTAAGACCGATGCTACATCTATGGTATCCTTATGGGGAGCTATGAAAAACTCCTTAATTATTACCATTCCTACAACTGTATTGCAGGTATACTTTGCATCTCTTACAGCTTATGGTTTGACTGTATATAACTTCAAAGGTAGAAACCTTGCATGGGCATTCATCTACGCTATCATGATGATTCCTACACAGGTATCCATCGTTGGTTTGATTAAGGTTTGTCAGTTAACAGGTATGTATGGTACCTTCTTACCTTTGATCTTGCCCGCTATGGCTGCTCCTACTACTGTTTACTTCATGAAACAGTACATGCAGACAGGTTTGTCTGTAGAAATCGTAGAAGCTGCACGTATTGACGGTGCAGGCGAGTTTAAGATTTTCAATACTATCGGTATTCCGTTGCTTAAACCCGCTATGGCAACACAGGCGATCTTCGCATTCGTTGCTTCTTGGAACAACTTGTATACACCTTCCATCTTGTTAGGTGGTAACAGAGATTTAGGTACTATGCCTATGTTCGTAGAAAGCTTGAAATCTAACGATAAAAAACGTGACTTCGGTGAAATCTACGCAGGTCTGTTAATTACAGTTCTTCCGATTATGATTGCTTACTTAGCATTATCTAAATACATCGTAGCCGGTGTAGCATTGGGTGGTGTAAAAGAGTAATCGTAAGTATTATTCTTACATAATTAAGACTTTAAGTGCAATTGCGCGGTTTGTGAAAAAACTGTGTAATTGCACTTTTTTTATTGTTTTTTGGCAGGTACTATATTATAATGAAGTTTGTGTTATATAGAGGAAATTCGGCACTTTGGAGGATGAATATGAAAAGATTATTTAGTAAAAAAATGGTAGCGGTTGTGCTTTGCATGCAGTTGTTGTTGGCATGTGTATTAACCGGATGCTCCGGAGAAAAAGTCTCTGTAGAAGAAGGAAAGAGTACTGTTGTTTTATCAATTGAAGATTATGATGTGACTCTGAGTGAGACATATTTATATTTGATTCAGTATTGCTACAATAATTCTTTAGATGCGGCAGATGTTACAGAGATAGCTGAAGCAGGAATTATTGATACAACCATGAAGCAGTTAAAATTGGAAGTGGTTGAATATTTGTTAGCAGTTGAAACCGGAATTGAGCCAAGTGAAGAAAAAATGGCTGAGGCAAAGGTATCTGCTGAGAATTTTTATAATTATTTTGGCGCAGATTTTCTTGGCACCTATGGTATTGACCAGGCTTGTGTAGAAGATTTGTTTGTAAGACAGGCATATATTAATACCATGACAGATAAGGCAGTGTCTGATTTGTCCGAGGAATATCTGGCACAGTTTGAAAAAGATTATGCGGATTTAAAATTCCATACGGTATATTATGCTTTGTTCCCCAGTATTGAGTATGATGCTGAAGGTAATGCTATGAAAGATGACGCAGGTAATGCGGTGCCCTTATCCGAAGATGTTATGAAAGAGCAACTGGCAAAGGCTGAAGAGTTGAGAAGTCGTGCGCTTGCAGGTGAATCCATGGAAGACTTGGTGACAGAGTATGGCATTGCACATTGTTCCGGTATTGAGCGCAATTATGAAGGTGCTTATGCAGGAGAATTGAATACTGTAGTTGCAGGCTTAGCTACAGGTGATATTTCTGAGGTTGTAAAGACTGACGCAGGATATATGGTAGTTCGTATGGATAATCCGGATGATTTGGAATACAAAGATTATATGATCCGCTATCTTGCATATCAGAATGCGAATCAGTTATTACCTACCATGCAGGAAAGCTGGATGACCCAATCCGGAGCCGGTAATATTATGCCGGATCAGACAGTATTGGAGCAGGTTGACGTTGCTGCAATTTGTAAAGATATGACAAGAAGAAATTTGTCCATTGATCAGCAGTAAATACTAAGAACAAAAGATATAGGAGGTAATTACCTTGACAGAAGATCAAAATCAAAATACGCCACTCATACGGGTGCTTGATGTATTTGGTAACGTATTTGTATTAAATGTATTGTTTGTGATATTCTGCCTTCCGGTTGTGACAATTGGTGCATCCACATCAGCAATGTATACCATGGGACTTAAGATGGTACGTAAAGAAGAAGGACATATGGTTAGAGGTTTTTGGGAAGCTTTTAAGAGCAATTTCAAGCAATCGACCATTGCCTGGCTTATCGAAGTATTTGTTATTGTGACCTTATGGGGCATGTATACCATGATTGGCAATATAGAGGGAGCCATTTCATCCTTTTACAGTGTTGTTTTTGTAATAGAGTTTGTAGTGGCAGTACTTACCTTCCCTTTTGTGTATCCTTTGATTGCCGCCTTTGAAAATACGTTATGGAATACGTTTAAAAACGCCTTTTTGCTTTCTATCAGCAACTTGTGGAGTTGGGCAAAGATTTTTGTGGCTTGGTTTGCGCCCGTCTTTATATCTTTAAATTATGCTTTTATTATATTAAATACATGGTATATGTGGTTGTTACTTTTCTTTGGTTTGATTGGATATGGTACATCCCATACGGTCAATAAAGTGTTTAAGAAGATAGCCACAACTCAGGAAGAAAATATTGAGTTTGCGGCACAGAAGGAAGAAAGAGAACGCAAGGAAAAGGCTGCAGCTTTAGCAAAAGCAGAAAAAGAAGCCATTGCCAGAAAAGAAGCTTTGGCAAAAATTGGTTCAAAAACCTTTGAGGAAGATGATCTGGAGAAGGAAGAGCCGGTTAAGGAAGCTGTTGAAGAAACAACAGAAGAATAAATAATAATATAGAATATAGAAATTTATAACCGGTCCTGATGCAAGCGGCCGGTTAATTTCTTTTCGTAGGAAATGGGATCTTCCATAAACTCAGCCATCATCAGAAAGGCGCGTAAAACCATAGCTTCTTTATTGCATTTCTCGGTATTTTTACCAATGTCATGAATCAGGTTGTAATGATTCATTTACCATTCCTTTATATTAGAAGTGTTAATTAATTATATTATAAAGCAAAATAGAAACAAATGTTAAATTTTTCGAAAAAAACTATTGTGGGCGAAAGAATGTTGTATAATAAGTAGCAGATGTAAAGGAGAATAGGGATATGAACAAATATGATTTCGTTACAGGATTACAAAGACATCTGACCGGAAAGGTTTCGCCGGAAAAGCTTCAGGAGCTTACCCGTTATTATAATCAGTACATTGATACAGAAATCCGCAAGGGAAAGTCTGAGAAAGAAGTTTTAGATGCCTTAGGCGATCCCCGTTTATTGGCAAAATCAATTATCAGTGCAGAAGGAAATAATATATATGATGAAGAGGATGCGGCAGGATATGGTACTTATGAAGAGGAATTGCCGGATCGGAAGCAAAGATATGCAGGTTTTAGCAAAAAGTTAAAAACTATATTGATCGTTATTGCCGTTATTTTGGTGGTGTGCTTGTTACTGTCCACCGTATTTCGCATTATCCGCTTTTTCCTGCCTATATTGATTCCGTTGTTGATTGTGTGGATTTTGGTACAGATTTGGAACAACAGATGAATGTAAAAACTATACAATATAAATGGAAAATCGGCTATCAGGGGTGATAGCCGATTTCACGGGGAGTATAAATAAATATATCAGTTTACCGACAGAAAAATTGGGGATTTGCTCTGTCGTATTTAAATTATAGGGCATAAGATTCTTTTTTTCAATAGATTTTCGTGGAAAAAAACAATTTAAATCCAAAAAAAATCCTGCGAAATTCTTATGTAAACGTGAATAAACTTGTTTCTTCTTGGCATACTACAAATGTAACCAAATCATATTTAGGAGGAACAAGAATATGGCAAAAAATGATTACAACGAATTAAATCAGTCTGGTCAGAACAACTCTAAGGACAGTTATAACAACAGTCAGAACCAGAACAACAACCAGAACAACCAGAGCAACAAACAGAACAATCAGAACAAACAGCAGAACAACTCCAAAGACAGCTACAAAGATGCTGACAACTGCTACTAAGTTTTGAACGAAGGACCGGTGCATGAGATGTGCATCGGTCTTTTGCTGTAAAAAGTTGATTGACAGTCCCACTCTTTGAATTTAATATAAGACTATGAGAAAAATGGAATTGATTGTTCCTTGTCACTTTGGCTTGGAAGCAGTATTAAAAAGAGAAATTATTGATTTAGGATACGATATCAGCAAGGTAGAAGATGGGCGTGTGACCTTCCTCGGTGATGAAGATGCGGTGTGCAGAGCCAATATCTTTCTTCGAAGTGCAGAGCGTATTTTGATTAAAATCGGAAGTTTTCATGCAGAGACATTTGAAGAGTTATTTGAAGGAACCAAGAACCTGCCTTGGGAGGAATATATTCCCAAAGATGGAAAGTTTTGGGTGACAAAGGCAGCCAGTGTGAAAAGTAAACTTTTCAGTCCTTCGGATATTCAGTCTATTATGAAAAAAGCCATGGTAAAAAGACTTTCGGAAGTGTATGGTATCAGTTGGTTTGATGAGACAGGTGAAAGCTTTCCTGTACGGGTATTTTTATACAAAGATGAAGTAACAGTTGGCTTGGATACAACCGGAGATTCCTTACATAAAAGAGGATATCGCAAGTTGACAGCAAAGGCACCTATTGCAGAAAATCTGGCAGCGGCATTGATTATGCTGACTCCCTGGAATAAGGACCGTATTTTGGTAGACCCTTTTTGCGGAAGTGGAACCTTTCCCATTGAAGCTGCATTGATGGCAGCCAATATTGCACCCGGCATGAACCGGAGTTTCCGTGCTTTTGACTGGAAACATCTGATTCCGTCTAAAATGTGGTATGATTGTCTGGATGAAGCACGTGAAGAGATTCGTACAGACGTAGAACCGGATATCCAGGGATATGATATTGACCCGGAGATGATTAAGATTGCAAGAGCCAATGCAAAGCTTGCCGGTGTGGAGCATTTGATTCATTTTCAGACAAGACCTTTGGAACAGCTTAGTCATAGTAAAAAATACGGGTTCATTATTACGAATCCGCCTTACGGCGAGCGTATTGAGGAGAAAAAGAATCTGCCGGCGCTTTACCATATGATTGGAGAGCGATATCGCAGTCTCGATTCCTGGTCTATGTATCTGATTACATCTTATGAGAATGCGCAGAAGGATATCGGGAAAAATGCGGATAAAAACCGTAAGCTTTATAATGGCATGTTGAAAACATATTTTTACCAGTACATGGGGCCGAAACCGCCCAAGAGAGATAAGGTATGACAGAAAAAGGTGAAAAATTATTAATTGCTGTAGCGGCTTGTTTTTTGGTCATTTCTCTCGTTGTTATGGGATATATTGTGGTGTTCCACAAAGGCGAGAGTGAAGATCGGATAGCAGGCACAGAAAGTGAAGAGCGTATTGAAGCAGATTACTTCGTTGCGATGGATGGAAAGGAATGGGATATTGTCATCCCAACCCCTTATCAGGAAACCAATGATTTGTTCCACATAGAAGAAAATCTGAAAGACCGTACAATTGAAATTGTGATGTCCGGTTTGGAAGAAGATTACTATTATGATCATCAGGTACAGGGAAATGAAGAGAAGATTTCCCAGGTACGTTATCAGCAGGATGAAGACGAGACCAGATTGCGCTTTTCCTTAAAGGATATTTATGTGACAGAGGTGCGTCAAATGGGAGGGGACATTTGTCTTCGCCTGGAAAGTCCCATGGATAGTTATGAGCATTTGATTGTGTTGGACGGTTTTTCCGATGATAGCAAGTTTACTGATTGGGAAAAGCAAAATGTAAAATGCTTGTTAAATGGTGATGTGATGGCTGCTAATGATGTGCGGGCGGATTATTTTATTTCTTTGTCTGTAGAGGCAACATCGGAGCAAAATCAGATTACGATTTATTATAATGATGACTTTTTCATTCCGGATTTTGACAGCAAAAGCCTGGCGGAGTTGTTGGAAGCGGGACTTGCCAAAATATATGGCAGTGATTGTGTGAAAAGCGTGAAGACAGATAATCACGGCCTGGCTGAAGCCATGCTTCCGGCAGTAAAAATTGTGGGAAAAGTCAATGTGCCGCCGGAAACAGATATGAGAGAGAGTCTGGCGTCCTTTGGTAACGGCATTGAAAATGTCGTGATTACAGTTATGACAGAACAGTATCAGGAGACAGAAGAATGACAGAGATAATTTTTGCAACAGGCAATGCAGGAAAAGCAAGAGAAGTGGCGATGATGTTTGCGGATATGGATGTACATGTACAGACATTGAAGGAAGCGGGTATTGATGTGGAAGTAATTGAAGATGGCAAGACCTTTATGGAAAATGCCATTATTAAGGCCACTACCATTGCAAAACATACAGATAAAATTGTGTTGGCAGATGATTCGGGACTGGTGATTGATTATTTAAATGGAGAGCCCGGCATTTATTCGGCGAGATATATGGGAGAGGATACCTCTTATGATATCAAAAATCATAACTTGTTGGAACGCATGGAAGGTGTGCCGGAGAAAGATAGAAGTGCCCGATTTGTTTGTGCTATGGCAGCTGTGATGCCTGACGGAGAGATTGTTGAAACCGAAGGTGTCATGGAGGGGATTATCGGATATCAATTGGCAGGAGAAAATGGATTCGGTTATGATCCCATCTTTTATTTGCCGGAGTTTGGAGCCAGCAGTGCAGAGATTTCACCGGAGCAAAAAAATGCGGTTAGCCATAGGGGAAAAGCGCTTCGTATGATGCAGGAAGAATTACAGAAGAGAATTTAAGAAGAGTTTTTATGAGAGTTTTAATTGTAAGTGATACCCACAGACAAAATGATAATTATTTCAGGGTATTGGAAAAAGTAGAAGATATCGATATGGTCATCCATTGTGGTGATGCAGAAGGCAGTGAATATGTCATAGAAGAGGCAGCAGGATGTCCTTTGACCATTGTTATGGGCAATAATGATTTCTTTTCTGATTTGCCAAGGGAAGCGGAAATGGAAATTAAAGGAAAGCACATTATGGTGACTCATGGTCACTATTATAACGTGCATAATGGACATGAATTGTTGCGTGATGAGGCGCTGGCAAGAGGTGTGGATGTGGTGATGTATGGACATACCCATAGACCGGTGATTGACCGACGTTTTGGGATTGTTGTATTAAATCCGGGTAGCCTCACATATCCCAGGCAGGAAGGCCGCAGACCCTCTTATATTATTATGGAAATAGATGAAGCAGGTAACATGGATTTTTGTCTGGAGTATTTATAAGGGAATTATAGCGGAATATTTAAAAAAAGTAGTTGACAACTAAAAAAGCGTATAATATAATATGACTTGCGTTGTGATTAAAAAACGCTATTATATGCATATTTTAAGGGTGCGTGACGGGGTGTGGCTCAGCTTGGCTAGAGCGCCTGGTTTGGGACCAGGAGGTCGCAGGTTCGAATCCTGTCACCCCGATGAATGTGCGGGTGTAGTTCAATGGTAGAACACCAGCCTTCCAAGCTGGATACGTGGGTTCGATTCCCATCACCCGCTTCACAGATTTATCTGTGATAATTTCATATGATAAATATGATGTGTGTCCATAGCTCAGCTGGATAGAGCAACGGCCTTCTAAGCCGTGGGTCGGGGGTTCGAATCCCTTTGGGCACATTAGGAGTTCAAATTCTCCAATTGATACGTGGTGGGTATAGCGCAGTTGGTTAGCGCGCCAGATTGTGGCTCTGGAGGCCAAGGGTTCGAATCCCTTTATCCACCTTTTAATTATCAATGGGCTATCGCCAAGCGGTAAGGCACAGGACTTTGACTCCTGCATTCGCTGGTTCGAATCCAGCTAGCCCAGTTAATAAGGGCCACTAGCTCAGGTGGTAGAGCACTTGACTTTTAATCAAGTTGTCCGGGGTTCGAGTCCCCGGTGGCTCACGAAAGAACGGTAGACAGCATGTTTGCCGTTTTTTTACTAAGTATTACAATTTTATATGTAGTATGCGGATGTGGCGGAATTGGCAGACGCGCCAGATTTAGGTTCTGGTGTCCCCGACGTGCAGGTTCAAGTCCTGTCATCCGCAGTCAAAAGGGCGGTTTACAAGAACGCCCTTTTGTTGTACAATTTTGTAGAACGTGTATCTGGAAACAGATACCAAATTGTTAGGATTTATGGAGGAAGTTTCATGACTTTACAAAGAGAAATTATTGAAGCCAAAATGGAAGAACAGTTAAAGGAAATTCTGAATGTAAAATACGGTAAGAGTATTGAAGCATGCACAGATAAAGAGCTTTATTATGGTCTGTTACAGTTGACCAAAGGTTTGACTGCTGCCACAGAGCCGATTGCGGGTTCTAAAAAGGTATATTATATTTCCGCAGAGTTCTTGATTGGTAAATTGTTGTCCAACAACTTAATCAACCTTGGTGTATACGATAAATTAGAGGATATTTTAAAGAAATACGGAAAAGAACTTTCCAAGATTGAGGACGCAGAGCCCGAACCTTCTTTGGGTAATGGTGGTCTTGGCCGTCTGGCTGCATGTTTCTTGGATTCTATTGCATCCTTGGGATTGTCCGGTGATGGTATCGGTTTAAACTATCACTTTGGTTTGTTCAAGCAGGTATTTGAAGACAGAAAGCAGACAGCAGAGAAAAATGACTGGATTGAGGAAGAAGGCTGGTTAAACAAGACTGATGTATCTTTCGAAATTCCTTTTGGTGATTTGACAGTAAAATCCCGTCTTTACGATATCGACGTGATTGGTTATGACAATGGCGTCAATAAATTGCGTTTGTTTGATGTAGAGAGCATTGACGAAAGCATTGTAAAAGAAGGCATTGATTTTGATAAAGAGGATATTGCAAAGAATCTGACTTTATTCCTTTATCCCGATGATTCTGATGAGGCAGGTAACTTGTTGCGTATTTATCAGCAGTACTTTATGGTAAGCAATGCGGCTCAGTTCATTTTAAAAGAGTTAAAAGAGAAAAAAGTGGATCTTCGCAAGATGTATGATCATGCGGTAATCCAGATTAATGATACACATCCTACTATGGTAATTCCGGAGTTAATCCGTATCCTGGTAGATGAGAAAGCATTTACTATGGATGAAGCCATTGAGGTGGTAAGCAAGACTTGTGCATACACCAACCATACAATCTTAGCGGAAGCTTTGGAGAAGTGGCCTCTCAAATATTTAGAAAAGGTTGTTCCCCAGCTCGTACCGATTATCAAAGAGTTGGATAAACGTGTGGCTGCAAAATATGAGGATGAGAAAGTACAGATTATCGATGCAGATGAGAGAGTACACATGGCTCATATCGACATCCACTACGGTTTCTCCGTAAATGGTGTTGCAGCTATCCATACTGAGATCTTGAAGGATACAGAGTTAAATGCATTCTACAAGATTTATCCTGAGAAGTTCAACAACAAGACAAACGGTATCACCTTCCGTAGATGGCTGTTATCTTGTAACAGACCTTTGGCAAAATTAATCACCGATACCATTGGTGAAGGTTATAAGAAAGATGCTGCTGAGTTGGAAAAATTACTTTCCAAGACAACTGATGCACATTTCTTGAATCAGATTGAAACTATTAAGAAACAGAAAAAAGAAGAACTTGCGGCGTATGTAAAAGAAGCAGAAGGTGTGACCTTAAATACAGAGTCTATCTTTGATATTCAGATTAAGAGATTGCATGAGTACAAACGTCAGCAGATGAATGCTTTGTATATCATCCATAAATATCTGGAGATTAAAGGCGGCAAAAAGCCTTCCACACCTTTGACATTTATCTTTGGTGCGAAAGCAGCTCCGGCCTATGTCATTGCACAGGATATTATTCATTTGATCCTTTGCTTACAGGAAATCGTAAACAACGATCCTGATGTAGCACCTTATATGCAGGTATTGATGGTAGAAAACTACAACGTAAGCTATGCTGAGAAATTAATCCCTGCTTGTGATATTTCCGAACAGATTTCATTGGCTAGTAAGGAAGCTTCCGGTACCGGTAATATGAAGTTTATGTTAAACGGTGCGGTTACACTTGGTACATCCGACGGTGCCAACGTAGAGATCCACGAGTTGGTTGGTGATGATAACATCTATATCTTTGGTGAAAAATCCGAGACCGTTATTGCTCACTATGAAAAAGCTGATTATGTATCCAAAAAATACTATGAAAACGATCCGATGATCAAAGAGGCTGTTGACTTTATCATCAGTGATGAAGTATTGGCAGTTGGTGATAAAGAGAACTTAGAGCGTCTTTATAATGAATTGTTAAACAAAGACTGGTTTATGACATTGCTTGACTTTAGAGATTATGTGTTGACCAAAGACCGTATGTTTGAGGATTATAAAGATCGCGAAAAATGGAAAAAGATGATGCTTGTAAACATTGCAAAAGCAGGTTTCTTCTCATCTGACCGTACCATCAGTGATTACAACAGAGATATCTGGAAATTAAAATAAGAAGGTTTACTATGAGAAAATGTGGCGTTTTATGTCCCGTGTTCAGTTTACCCTCACCTTATGGTATCGGAACACTGGGAAAAAGTGCATATGAGTTTGTAGACAAATTAAAAAAGGCAGGACAGAGCTATTGGCAGATTCTGCCTTTGGGACAGACTGGGTATGGGGATTCCCCCTACCAGTCTTTTTCCACTTTTGCAGGAAATCCGTACTTTATTGATTTGGAATTTTTGTGTGAAGAAGGTCTGCTGACTCCTGAAGAATGCGAGCTTGTAGAGGTATGTGACCATCCGGCATACATTGATTATGAGAAAATGTATTACAGCCGATATAAGGTTTTGCGACTTGCTTTTGCAAGATTTGATGCAGAAGAAGATATGGATTATGCCAAATTTTTGCGAAAAAATGGTTTTTGGCTGGATGACTATGCCTTATTTATGGCAGTGAAGGACCATTTTGGCGGAAAAGCTTATACGGAATGGGACGAAGATATCCGTTTGCGTAAGGAAAAGGCTATTATCAAATATAAAAAGAGTCTGGCAAAAGAGATTGATTTTTATAAGTTTATGCAGTTTTATTTTAAGAAACAGTGGAGAGCTTTAAAACTGTATGCTAATGAGCAGGGAATTGAGATTATCGGTGATATTCCCATTTATGTAGCTTTTGACAGTGCGGATACTTGGGCGAATCCCTTGCTATTCCAGTTGGATGAAGACGGCTTCCCCATTGCGGTAGCAGGCTGTCCGCCGGATTGTTTTTGTGCTACCGGCCAGCTTTGGGGTAATCCATTATATAATTGGTCATATCATAAGCATACACAGTTTGACTGGTGGATGGAGCGTATTGCATATTGCTATGAGCTCTATGATGTGGTGCGTATTGATCATTTCCGAGGCTTTGAGTCTTATTATGCCATTCCCTATGGTGATCCTACGGCGGAGTTTGGTCATTGGGAGCCGGGACCCGGCTATGACTTGTTTGAGCGCATGGAAGCAGTTATGGGCGAGCGCGAAGTTATTGCAGAGGATTTGGGCTTTTTAACTGACGAAGTACGGGAATTGGTAGCAAAAACCGGTTATCCGGGTATGAAGATTATTGAGTTTGCTTTTGGCAATTATGAGGATAATGATTATCTTCCTCATCACCATAAGCAAAATACCATTGTGTATACAGGAACCCACGATAATGAAACAGCGCTTGGCTGGTACAACAATTTATCCCGCAAAGATAAGCGCTTTGTGAGAGAGTATTGCAATTGTAAGACCAGTAAGGGAATTGTGGAAGAATTGATGAGACTGGCGCTTTTGAGTGTGTCGGAAACAGCCATTATTCCCATTCAGGATTATCTGGAGCTTGATAATGCGGCACGCATTAATGAGCCCTCCACACTTGGTGAGAACTGGAAGTGGAGACTGCTTCCGGGACAGTTTGATGATGCGATTGTCGATAAAATGTATCGTCTGGCTAAAATCAGTTTCCGTTTGCGTCAAGAAGACGAAAAGGCAACAGATAAAACAGCGGATGATACAGCAAACAATATCGCTATGACACTGGATTTGGATCAAAAGTAGATCCACCCTTGCTAATATTGGAGTTGTGATAGGCTTTGTTGTTGGTCACATCTTCCAAAAACCAGTCCGGCATCTGATAGGCATTAGCCAATTCCACGGAAGGGAATTCCACTTCTGCCATAATCAGTCCCGCGGGGCTGTGGAATATATCCAATTCAATTTTTAATTGCAGATTGTCGGGTAGTTTATCAATCCCCAGATCTGCTAATACAGATTTGTCAAAGACCGGTGTCTCAATAGGAATGAGATAGCGGTCTTTTGTTATAATAAGACCATCGGCTTTTTTTAACAAATGAGCGTAGCCCTCAGCATGAAGTGGCAGATTGGCTTCTTCTCTGGCCAGTAAGCCTTTGCCTTTATAAGTGAGATAATAGTTGTCATTTTCTTTGCGGATACGCACTACGGGATCAGTACAAAGATATGCTTGCTCCATATGAAGGCAGGTATAAGAGGAGAGATTCTCCGGTAATTTGCGTATGGTAAATTTGCGTTCGATTTCCATGTTTTAAATTCCTTTCAAGATGAAATAGAATGAGGAGGTCCAAAGCCCCACTATTCTTATTATAATGCCCGAAAAAGGATTTTGGAATACGTTATTTTGGCTTGTTTTATAGGTGCGTGAATGGCATAATTAAAGAAGAGAAAAGAAAGAATAATGATATGAAATACAGGAGGTTAAAGTCATGGCAGTCGTACATTTATCAAAAGAAAATTTTAAAGAGCAGGTATTGGAGAAAAAAGGTCTTGTATGGGTGGACTTTTGGGCAACCTGGTGTGCACCCTGCATGATGCTTGCTCCGTTTATTGAGGAAGTGGCAGCAGAGGAAAGTGATGTTGTCATTGGTAAGGTGGATGTGGATGAAAATCAGGAGTTAGCGATTCAGTATCGTGTGGCAAGTATTCCTACCTTGATTCTTTTTAAGGATGGAGAAGAAGTAAAGCGTACTTCCGGTTTTATGCCTAAGGATGCTTTGAAGGCTTGGATGAAGGGTTGATTAACATGAATAGACGGATGTTTGTATCGTCGAGAGGGTGATAATATGAAGATTAAAGTAAACGAAGATGCTAAAATCGTGGAAATGATCCGTGACGGACTGAAGAAAAGCGGCGGCTATTGTCCCTGCCGTACGGAACGGATTGAAGATAACAAATGCATGTGCAAAGAGTTTAAGGACCAGATTGCAGATCCTGATTTTGAAGGATACTGCCATTGCATGTTGTATTATAAGGAGAAGTAGACAAGCGATATGTTTGGGGAGGAATACATATGTCGAGTCTATTAGAGAGTACAAAAAATACGCGGGCAATCCTGCCTGACAGTCTGAGGTTTATCAGAAGTGATGTTCCAAGCCAAATAACACAGGAAGAGGCAGATTGGCTTGTGAAAAATCATATTACTACTATCGTAGATTTGAGAGCGTATGAGGAACGGTTACAAAGAGAATGTCCGTTAATACATAATCCACGATTTCGATATTATTGCATGCCTGTGACCGGTGGAAATGTTGTGCCGGAGCATGCGGATGACGTTTCAAAGTCATATATCCATATGGCAGATATAAAGATGGAGCAAATCATTGACGTGATTTGGAATGCACAATCAAATGTGCTGTATTTTTGCAATGCGGGAAAAGACAGAACAGGTGTTGTATCAGCGGTTCTTTTACAAAAAATAGGTATGAGTCAGGAATATATCATTGCGGATTACATGAAATCAAAAGAAAATTTGGCAGAAGTACTTGCAGATTATGCCAAACAAAATCCTGAAGTAGATATGGAAGTTATCACACCGAAGGAACGTTACATCACAGAATTTCTTGCATGGTGGAGTGCAAAAGCAAACTAAACTCAAGAAAAATGGTGTAAAAATTAATCTGGAATCAAGAAAATGTGCTCAAAATAAAAAAATGACGTAGCGTAAGGTATTGCTTGTGACGTAACGTAATGCGTTAAATTAGGCTTCGAAAGGTGGTGAAAGCTATGTCACAATACACAACGGGAGAAATTGCAAAGCTGGCGGGAGTGACGGTCCGTACGGTACAATATTATGACACCAGAGGGATATTGGTACCCAACGAATTAACGGAAGGCGGCAGACGCTTATATAATGATGCGGATTTACGCAAGCTTCGTGTGATTTGCTTTTTGCGCGATTTGGATATTCCGATTAACAGTATTAACGAGATTTTGGCAGCAGATAATGCAGAGAACGTGATTTCTGTTTTATTAGAGCAACAGTTATTAATGATTAAGGAAGAAATTGAAGAAAAGGAAAAGCAAAAAAACAATATAGAAGCAATCCGTCGTGAAATGAAGAACTACGACAATTTTTCCTTAGAAAATTTAAATGATATAGCGTATGAAATGAAAAATAGAAAGAAAATGAACCGGACGAGAGCCATTATTTTTGCATTGGGAATTTTGGTTGATGTGCTTGAGGTAGGAACCTTGTATCTGGGTTTTGGAAAAGGGATTTGGTGGCCTTTTATCATCGGATTGATTCCAATGATAGGATTGACTGTATTTGCTGTGAAGTACTATTATAAAAATACGGCATATATCTGTCCTGAGTGCCATGAGGTGTTTCAACCTTCCATGAAGGAATTTTTCTGGGCAAATCATACACCCACAACCAGAAAGGTTACCTGTAGTGCTTGTGGGCATAAGGGCTTTTGTGTAGAAGTGTATCATTCGGAGAAAGAAGATAAGGGGGAATAAATATGCAGGAAGTAAAAGAATATAAGTTATGGGATAAAAAGAAATTTATTTGGTATCTGGTGTGGACCTTTTCTGTTGCATGGGTATTGCAGGTGATTGCAAGCTATTTTGCATGGCAGGGAAATCAGTTGGCATTTTCGGGAATACTGGCGATATGTATGTTTGCACCGTTATTAGGTGCGTTATTGGCGAAGGCGCCCCTTCGTACTATCGGATGGTTGCCCAAATTTAAGGAGAATACCAAAAACACGATTTTAGGAACGTTGGCAGCATGGTTTGGTCCGGCTGTGCTTACGGTTTTGGGAGCTGTTTTATATTTTGCTATTTTCCCGGAACGGTTTGACACCACAGGAATGTATCTGAAGGCAGCAGGCGGTGAAGAAGTACTTGCACAGCTTCAGGCATTGGGGATTACACCCCTTATGTATGCCTTAATCGGAGCGATTCAGGCAATTACATATGCGCCCTTAGTAAATATGTTTTTTGCACTGGGTGAAGAAGCCGGTTGGCGAGGCGTGATGCAACCTATGTTAAAAGAGCGTCTGGGTAGAGTAAAAGGTACTGTTGTCAGCGGTATCATCTGGGGCGCATGGCATTGGCCTGCGATGATTCTCGCCGGCTATGAGTATGGCCTTGAGTACTGGGGAGCACCTTTCCTTGGTATGGCGATGTTTTGTTTGTGTACTGTTGTATTGGGTACTTTAATGGATGCAGTATATGAAATGACCCGGTGTATATGGGTTCCTGCTTTGGCACATGGAGCATTTAATGCGATTGCCGGTGTGACAGCTATGGTGTTGAATACGGATTATGCAGATCAAATGACATTGGGACCTGCACCGATTGGCATTATCAGTATGTTGCCTATGTTGATTGTGGCTGTTATTATATTGGTAAAGAAAGATAAAAAATAATCTTCGAAAGGATGAGTAAATAATGGCAAAGATTGGTGTTTTTTTCGCAACAGGATATGAAGAATGTGAAGCACTTTTGGTAGTAGATATCTGCAGAAGGGCACAGATTGAAGTAGACATGGTTTCTGTGACAGGAGAACAGACCGTAACAAGTTCCCATGGAGTGACTGTAGTTATGGATAAATTGTTGGCAGATGTTAACTTTGACGAACTGGATATGATTGTACTTCCCGGCGGAATGCCCGGTACTACCAACTTGGAAGCTTGCGAGGAATTGATGAAGCAGGTGGATGCTTTTTATGAGGCAGGTAAGTGTGTCAGTGCAATCTGTGCAGCACCCAGTATCTTTGGTCACAAAGGTATCTTGAAGGGAAGAGATGCGGTTTCCTATCCCAGCTTTGAGAGTCACCTGGAGGGGGCAAATGTATCACAGCAAAGTGTGGCGGTTTCAGATCATGTGACAACCAGCAGAGGGCTGGGGACAGCCATTGACTTTGGACTGGCGATTGTAGAACGCTTCGAAGGAAAAGAAAAGGCTGATCAGATTGCCAAAGCGATTATTTACAGATAAGAAAAAGATAGAGCCTGTCTCCGCTTTGTTGCAGAGACAGGCTCTTTTAGGATTTCAGGCTTTGGGCCGATGTTACTTCATCTGCTCTTCCTGTTTTTTGATCATCCTTCTAACCATTTCACCACCGATAGAACCAGCTTCTTTGGATGTTAAATCACCGTTGTAACCTTCTTTTAAGTTTACACCAAGTTCGCTTGCTACCTCTGTTTTGAAACGATCCATAGCTGCTTTCGCTTCTTTTTTACTTGTGTTGCTGGATGCCATAATTTTTCACCTCCGTTTTCTTTTCTTAAGATAAGTGTGTGTGACACTTACCTTAAGATTTTTTTCTTTTGGCTCGTGCCTGCAACTTATCTTGGCTTTAGTATTTGCCGACGTTTTTTTTTTATAATGGTAAGTTTTGTAAAGATACGGAGAATGTGGTATGATGTGCAGGAATAACGATGATAAAAAAGGATTAGAATATATATGACACTTTATTTTGCGCCCTTGGAAGGAATATCGGGCTATGTATATCGGAATATGCAGGCAAAGCATTTTGAAGCTGCAGATTGTTATGTAACGCCTTTTATTGCGCCTAATCAGATAAGGGAAATTCGAACAAAAGAAAGACAGGATGTGTTACCGGAGCATAATGTGGGACTTCATGTGATTCCGCAGATTATCGGTAATCGGGCGGATGAGTTTGTCCATACGGCAAAATGTTTGGCAGAACTTGGATACAAGGAAGTCAATCTCAATCTGGGATGCCCATCCAATACTGTGGTTGCCAAAGGAAAAGGTTCCGGATTTCTCACAAGGCAGGATGAACTGCAAAAATTCTTAGATGAAATTTTTGATGGGTTGCCGGATATGGATATCTCAGTCAAAACGCGTCTGGGTCGTTATGCCGCCGATGAATTTTATGAATTAATGGATTTGTTTAATAGTTTTCCCATCCGGGAATTAATGATACATCCACGCATTCAAAAAGAGTTTTATCGTGGCAAACCCCACATGGAAGAATTTGTCTATGCCTATGAAAATAGTAAAAATCCGGTGTGCTACAACGGTGACATTTTCACGGTGGAGGATTATCAAAATATCTTACAGAAATTTCCCAAAGTGAACGCAGTTATGATGGGGCGGGGCGCGCTGGCAAATCCTGCATTGTTTGAAGAAATTAGAGGTACGGGAAAAGCAGACAAAAAGAGAATGCGTGAGTTTGTAGGTGAATTATGTGCGGCATATGGAGAGGCTTTGCACTCGGATGTAATCGTATTGCAAAAAATGAAAGAGTTGTGGCATTATATGCTCCCGATATTTGAGGGGAGTGAAACATACGGCAAAGAAATCCGTAAGTCAAAAACTTTGATAGAATACAAAGGAGTTGCAAATGCGTTGTTTGCGGCTTGTGATATCAAAGAAGGCGCAGGCTATCAACCTTAGAGGGTGATGCCATGCGCCATTTTGTTACCGTTTTCATCGATGGTTACAAAGATAAAAGTACCTTCGGTATGGATGTTTTCGGGTGTCAACATATCCCGACCGGTGATTTTGACTGTGATACTGGTATTGCCGGTTGCAACAATTTCATAACCAAGCTCAAATACGGTGCCGGGTTTTACCGGTTTTTTAATGGTCAAATCTTTGGTAGACACGATGACGGCGTGGTCTGTGTGTCTAAGGATTTGTGCCATTCCCATAAATGCAGCTTCTGTCATCCATTCTGCAATGCGGCCGCCGTAAAGGGTACCATGGTGGTTTAAGTCTGTGGGGCGAACCAGATGTCTTGTAATCATATTCATAATATTTATGCTCCTTTTCGTATTTTGTAATAAAAATATTGTCGATATATGGTGGGTTTTGTAAAAACCACCCACTTCGGGTGGTGTGTTTCACCCACACTCATGATAGTATAATGGCATGTGTAACAGGTACTTATAAATCCATTGAAAAAGCCGATGTTCTAAAGATAGAACACGGCTTTTCTTTTTGTGTTTTATTGATATGCCGTAAATTGGGCATCGATATCTTCCAGTACAAAGGACATCTCCCCCACCTTAGAGGCATGCTCTTTCATAGCATCTGAGTACTTACTTGCCATGGCAGGATCCGCATCTTTATAAGCATAATACATAAAAGAAGCATGATAATAATCTGCGATGGCATAAACTTCCAACATGTCCGCGTCTGCCTCTACGTTGTAGGCACGGTTTTGGCAACATGCTTCGTATAATCTGGAGTAATCACCATTTTCCACATAGTAATATAGGTAATCGGCATCATGTTCAGCAGAGTAGTCATTATCGAGGAAAACAATAATAAATGTGATAAGCATAAAGAAAAATACGATGCTGGCTATTACCAAAAGGATGGTCAGGATGGGACTTTTCTTTTTGGGTTGATTATTCATTTGAAGCGTCCTCCTTTCCGATTGAATCTGTAGTATTTAATACAGCGTTCTCTAAGGTAACGATGCGATGTGCATCGCTCATGGAAGGCATTTCTTCCAGTAGTTGTGCATCGACACCTAAATAGGCGATAATACATTGATCCAAATCTTTTTTGAGTTGTTCCATGTGTGCCATCATTTCAGGAGAATAGGCTTCGTCTGCATAAGGACGGTAGTCGCCGGTATTTAAATAATACCTGTTATAGGCATCGATAAAACCGGAATATTGTTTAGCAAAACGGGACAGGGCTTCTTCTTTTGTAAGATAATAATCTTCATCCCAAGCGATATATTCCTGCAGACCGGATATGGCAGATGTATAATGGGTTGTCATGGTTCCCATCAATTGATATTTGGCAAAGACGGGATTGTCGCGGTCAATCTGACTGATATCCTGTGCATAAAAATACTGATAATATGCCTGATAGTCATTTTCGGCCAATGCTTCCTCTAACCGTTCGATATGGATAGAAGGATTTCTTAAAATTTTGGATGTCTTTATGGCATAATAGATATCATAACTTTGGCTTGTGCCAATGATTAAGAGTAAAATGCCGATAATCAAAACCGACAACACCGTAATAGAAGCGGCATTGCTGCTAAACCTTTTATTTTCTTTTACAACGCCTTCGCGGGTGGCTTTAAACGCATCCGAATAATCCCGCATATCTTCGCGGTGGGTTTCAAACTGGGATTTGGATAATCCGCAAAAGGGACAAACATCGGATTCGATATCGATGTTGGAACCACAAAATTTACATTTCATCATAACAAAAGATCTCCTTTCATTATTCGGTATATCCTAAAATTTCTTCTAAATATTGCTTGCACAGTTTAGATTCGGGGAGGCCGGTTGTTGAGTTGGAGATGACATAGGCATGCATTTCCGTAATTTCTTCATCAGACAACCCTAAACAATCGTGATAAAAGGCAGTAACTTCTTCGCACCAACCTTCTATCATAACCTTTTCTTCTTCAGAAAACATATATATGTCTGTAGATAAATAGCATTCAATGGAAACAGCATCATACAATGTCCATTTTTTCATGGTCAGATCAAAACTATCCCATTGGTCGACGTTGGAATGAAACAAAGAATAAGAACGGTATACCTGTATGAAATCACAATGCTCCCAAGAGTAGATGCTATATCCGTCATCTTCCGCATGATCATCCATAAAGGTAACAATTGCATCATAATCACCGGCTTCATACATGGCATCCAAATCATCCAGATATTGCTCACGCCAAAGCATCTGTTTTTTGACAATATCTTCACCCTCGGAAGCTGTCATAACTGTATGACAAATCAGAATAATAGCAACAATAATACCTGCAACTAACAGTAAGACACTTAAGGTAGCAATAATGACAATGGAGCTTTTTTTGGCACTGGCTGTATAGGCCTCTTTGGAATCGTCACCCATATCGGCCATATCGCTCCGTAAAGACTCCAGATTGTCCATATATTGCTCTTCGGCGCCAACATAGTTGAGGGCTCCGCAATAAGGGCAAGCGGCTTCTCTTTCTTTAAATTCACCGCCGCATTCTTTACAAATAATCATAAAAAACCTCTTCTCTAATCTAACATATAATAACGTTAAAAACAGTGTAACAAAAGAAGGCTAAAAAATCTATCTTTTTGTCCTGAAGAGTGATAAAATGTAGGGTGTAAACAATATTAGATAAAGATAATCCGAAGGATACGTTCCGACGGAGAATCAGGAGGTCGACATGAAGAAAAAAATAATGACATTGTTACTGACAATGGCTCTGTCTGTGAGCCTTCTTTGCGGATGCGCAGGCACGGATACACAACCGGAAGCGCAGAATGCAGCAGAAGTACCGGCGGATGATGTAGTGGTCAGAGTGGCAGCTATGAAAGGTCCCACAACCATGGGTCTTGTGAAACTGTGGCAAGATGCAGAGGATGGAACTGCAAAAGGAAATTATGAATTTAACATGATGACCGGAGCAGACGAAATCATGCCTATGATGATTAAGGGCGATATGGATATTGCGTTGCTGCCTGCCAATGCGGCTGCAAACCTTTATCAAAAAAGTGAAGGTGCTATTACTGTTATTGATATCAATACCCTAGGTGTTTTATATGTCGTATCGGCTGATGATTCCATTGCATCTGTGGCTGATTTAAAAGGTAAGACCATTTATCTGACAGGAAAGGGTACTACACCGGATTATGCCTTGCAGTATTTATTGGCTCAGCATGATATTGATTTAAGCGAAGTGACTTTGGAATATAAATCAGAAGCAACAGAAGTAGCAGCTGTATTAAAAGAGAATCCGGATGGTATCGGATTGTTGCCTCAGCCTTTTGTGACTGCAGCATGTGCGCAGAACGAGCAGTTACAGATTGTATTGGATATCAATGCGGAATGGGAAGCGTGCAATGACGGCAACGGTCTTGTAACCGGTGTTACAGTTGTCAGAACCGCGTTTTTAAATGAGCATCCGGAAGCGGTTGATGTCTTTATGGAAGAGCACGAAGCCAGTGCAGTATTTGCCAACACCAATGTGGAAGAGGCGGCAGAGTTGGTGGCAGCCAGAGGTATTGTAGAGAAGGCACCGGTGGCAGCAAAGGCAATGCCCAAGTGCAACATCACATATATTGACGGCGAGGAAATGAAGCAGGCGTTAAGTGGTTATCTGACCACTTTGTATGAGCAGAACCCTGAATTTATCGGTGGAGCAATGCCCGGTGATGACTTTTATACCATCCGTTAATCGGACAATTTGATGTGAAGTATGAAAAAGAGTATTCGTAAAGGTTTAATAATATGTATATGGCTGTGCTTATGGCAAGTAGCAGCCGTCATCGTTGATAATGATATTTTATTGGCAGGTCCCGTGGAAGTTAGCGGGGCCTTGCTTAAGTTAATGGCAGGAACCGGTTTTTATCAGGTTTGTCTGGCATCTTTGGGACGGATTCTGACAGGATTTGTATTGGCTTTTGTCTTGGGAGTTTTGCTGGGGGCATTGTGTTATCGTTTTTCCGTGGCAAAGGAAGTGTTTGAACCGATTCTTTCCGTGATGAAATCCGTACCTGTGGCAAGCTTTGTAGTGTTACTTTTAATCTGGCAGGGAGCGGACAATCTGTCGGTATGGATTAGTTTCTTTGTGGTATTGCCCAATGCATGTGTCAGTACAGAGAATGGGTTAAAATCTGTGGATTTCCGATTAAAAGAGATGGCAGAAGTTTTTTGTATGGATAGTTGGAAAAAGGCGGTTTATATTTATCGTCCGGCTGTAGCAAACTATTTGATTTCCGGGATGGAGATATCTATCGGCATGGCATTTAAATCGGGAGCGGCAGCAGAAGTGATTGGTATGCCGGAGTATTCCATCGGCGAACGCATCTATATGTCTAAGATATATTTGGATACGCCGGGACTGTTTGCATGGACGCTTGCCCTGATTGTGTTAAGTTTTTGTATGGAAAAAATTATTTTGTGTTTGCTGAAACTCTGCCGTAGACCGGTCGGTGTGCATAAATTGCAAAATAGGCAAGGGAGAGAAAAAGTGGCAGCGGATGTATCCGGTCAGCCGGTTGGGATTGAAATTCGTCAAGTGTCCAAAGCATTTGGAGATAACCGGGTTTTGTCCGAAATATCAAAGAATATTAATGCCGGTGACTGTATCTTATTGATGGGTGAGTCCGGAATCGGTAAGACAACCCTGTTGCGGATGTTGGCAGGATTGGAACAACCGGATGAAGGTGAGATAACAGTGGCAGATGTGTCATACTTATTTCAAGAAAACCGGTTGTTGGAAAATGAATTTACCATAACGAATATTATGTCAACTAATAAAGACAAGGGATACTCTATAGAAGAAGTATCAAAAATTGCTGAAGAAATTTTGCCTTCAGAGTGTTTATATCAAAAGACCTCATCTTTGAGTGGGGGAATGAAGCGAAGAGTGGCACTGCTTCGAACTTTGCTTTATCGCATGTATGATAAAGACACTATCATACTGTTAGATGAGCCCTTTGCAGGTTTGGATGAGGAGAATAAAAGAAAAACGGCGGATTTTATAAACCGGTATAGAAATGGAAGAACCATGCTTGTGGCAACACATGATGAAACGGATGCCGGTTTGTTGGGAGGTAATATATGGAACCTACAGAAATGAAAACCAGAATTGCATTGATTGGGATTATTGTAGAAGAGGCGGAATCGGTTGAGCGCATGAATAATATTTTACATGAAGCCGGTGAATATATTGTGGGCAGAATGGGACTTCCCCGCGTGAAAGAGGGCGTGAATGTCATCAGTGTAGTTGTGGATGCGCCGGAAGAAAAGATCAATGCCCTGTCCGGTAAATTGGGAATGTGTAAAGGAATTACATCTAAGGTGATTTACGGAAAAAAGCAATAAAATGCGATGAATTTGCAAGGAAAAAATGCTAGTATTTTCCTGCGTGTTGTGCTATAATGCTAAAATGACTGTGAGTATGTACAGATACTTACAAGAGTTTTTAGGAGGAAAATTAAGAAACATGAGCGTAAAAGTTGAAAAATTAGAAAAAAATATGGCAAAACTGACCATTGAAGTACCTGCAGAGCAGATGGAAAAAGCAATCGAAGCTGCTTATCAGAAAAATAAAAACAGCTTCAACATCCCCGGCTTCCGTAAAGGAAAAGCTACCAGAGCGATGATTGAAAAAATGTATGGTAAGGGTGTTTTCTTAGAAGAGGCAGCAAACTCTGTAATTCCTACAGCATACGAAAAAGCATATGATGAATGTGATGAAGAAATCGTTTCTTCTCCTGAAATCGATGTAGTTACTTTAGAGGTTGGTAAAGATTTCGTATTTACTGCAACTGTTGCATTAAAACCCGAAGTAAAACTGGGCAAATACAAAGGTGTGAAGATTGAAAAAGTTGACACAGAAGTAACAGAAGATGAAATCAATGCAGTTATCGACAGAGAAAGAGAAAACAATGCACGTATCAAATCCGTAGAAGGTCGTCCTGTTCAGGATAAAGACACAGCAGTTATCGATTTTGAAGGATTTGTTGACGGTGTCGCATTTGAAGGCGGTAAAGGTGAGGACTATGATTTAGTTATCGGTTCCCATTCCTTCATTGATACATTCGAAGATCAGTTAATCGGTAAAAACATCGGTGAAGAAGTTGATGTAAATGTAACTTTCCCCGAAGAGTACCATGCACCTGATCTTGCAGGCAAACCTGCTTTATTTAAGGTAACAATCAAAGATATCAAAGAAAAAGAACTTCCTGAGTTGGATGATGAATTTGCATCTGAAGTTTCCGAGTTTGATACTTTGGCTGAATACAAAGAAGATGTTAAGAAAAACATTGTAGAAAGAAAAGAAAAAGACGCAAAAGATAAAAAAGAAATGGCAGCTATCGAGGCAGTGATCGAAGCAACTGAGATGGAAATTCCCGATGCTTATGTTGCAACAGTTCAGAGACAGATGGTTGATGAATTTGCACAGCGTATCCAGATGCAGGGTCTTTCCTTTGAGCAGTATATGCAGTTGACAGGTAGCAACATTGCTATGTTAGAAGAGCAGATCAAACCTCAGGCATTAAAGAGAATCCAGTCCAGATTGGTATTGGAAGCAATTGTAGAAGCTGAGAAGATCGAAGCAAGCGAAGAAGATTTCGACAAAGAAGTTGCAAGACTGGCAGAAGCTTACAAGATGGAAGCAGATCAGGTAAAAGAGATGATCGGTGATGCCGGCAAAGAAGAGATTATGAAAGACTTGGCAGTTACAAAAGCAGCAGAGTTTGTAACAGAGAATGCAAAAGAAAAATAATAATCAGAAAATATGACAAGGAGGAATTCAAATGAGCTTAGTACCTTATGTCATTGAACAGACAAGCCGTGGAGAGCGTTCTTACGATATCTATTCAAGACTTTTAAAAGACAGAATTATTTTCCTCGGAGAAGAAGTGACAGATGTGTCAGCAAACGTGATTGTTGCGCAGATGTTGTTTTTAGAGGCAGAAGATCCCGATAAGGATATTCACCTTTACATCAATTCTCCCGGTGGTAGTGTAACTGCAGGCATGGCTATTTATGATACGATGAAGTATATCAAATGTGATGTCAGCACTATTTGTATGGGTATGGCAGCCAGCATGGGAGCCTTCCTTTTAGCCGGTGGTACAAAAGGCAAGAGATTGATTCTTCCCAATGCGGAGGTTATGATTCATCAGCCTTCCGGCGGTTCCAGAGGTCAGGCAACCGAGATTGAGATTGCAGCAAAGCATATCTTAAAGACAAAAGACAGATTAAACCGTATCTTGGCAGAAAATACCGGAAAAGATATTGAGGTAGTCGCTGCAGATACCGAAAGAGACAACTGGATGAGTGCAGAAGAAGCTCTGGCATACGGCATTGTAGACCGTATTGTAACCAACAGAGAAGCTGATGCAGAGCAGAAATAAAGAAACAGGAGCTTACAAATGGCAGGAAGAACCCCACAGGATAAAATCAGATGTTCTTTTTGTAATAAGACCCAGGAGCAGGTAAGAAAATTAATTGCCGGCCAGGATGGGGCGTATATTTGTGACGAATGTGTAGATCTTTGCAGTGAGATCATTGAAGAGGAATTTGAGGAAGAGTTTCTGGATGAAAAGATGGAGATCAATCTTTTAAAACCCATTCAGATTAAAGAATTCCTGGATGAGTATGTCATCGGTCAGGATGATGCAAAGAAAACTCTTTCTGTCGCAGTATACAATCATTACAAAAGGGTTACGGCAGATAAAAACCTGGATGTAGAATTGCAAAAAAGTAATATTATCATGGTAGGACCTACCGGTTCCGGTAAGACCTATCTGGCACAATCTTTAGCAAAGATTATCAATGTGCCCTTTGCCATTGCAGATGCTACTACTTTGACAGAAGCAGGCTATGTAGGCGAAGATGTAGAGAATATTTTGTTGAAGCTGATTCAGGCAGCAGATTATGACATTGAGAAAGCCCAGCTTGGTATTGTTTATATCGATGAGATTGATAAGATTACCAAGAAAGGCGAGAATGTATCCATCACCAGAGATGTATCCGGTGAAGGTGTACAGCAGGCATTGCTTAAGATTATTGAAGGAACGGTTGCAAGCGTACCCCCTCAGGGTGGACGTAAGCATCCCCATCAGGAACTTTTGCAGATTGACACAAGCAATATTTTGTTTATCTGTGCCGGAGCTTTTGACGGACTTGAAAAAGTGGTTGAGGCTCGTTTGGACAGAAAGGCAATTGGTTTTAACACACAGATTGTCAGCAAGAGCAATAAGGATGTAGGTGCACTTTTAAAAGAAGCGACTGCACAGGATTTGGTAAAATATGGATTGATTCCTGAGTTCGTTGGTCGTGTACCCATTACCATTTCCCTGGAAGGCTTGGATGAGGAAGCTTTGGTTAAGATTTTGACCGAGCCCAAGAATGCACTGATTAAGCAATACCAGAAATTGTTTGAAATGGATGAGGTAGAACTCATTTTTGAAGAGGATGCGGTAAGAGCCATTGCTGCCTTGGCAATGGAGAGAAAAACAGGTGCCAGAGGACTTCGTTCCATTATTGAACGTGTCATGATGGACATTATGTACCGTATTCCATCCGATGATACAATCGCAACATGTATTATTACAAAAGGCGCGGTTTTGGGCGAAAGTGAGCCGGAGATCATTCATCGTGAAGTGTTAAAAAAAGCTAGATAAGTTGCAAACGCCGCCGTAGATGATATGGCGGCGTTTCATGCGTACAGTTGGTATCTATGGATGCCACGGAGGATAAGTATGGTTATTAAAAGTGTAAATTTAGAGATTGTATGTGGGATTACCAGTGCTTTGCCGGATAATGCCCTGCCGGAGATTGCATTTGCCGGAAAGAGTAATGTAGGAAAGTCCTCTTTGATTAACGGTCTGATGAACCGTAAAAATTATGCGAGAACGTCTGCGCAGCCCGGTAAGACCCAGACAATCAATTTTTATAATATCAATGAAGAATTGTATTTTGTAGATTTGCCGGGATACGGTTATGCCAATGCTTCCGTAGAGGTCAAAGCAAAATGGGGAAAGATGATTGAGCGATATCTCCATACCTCGAAGCAGTTGAAGGCGGTATTCTTGCTCATTGATATCCGCCATGAGCCTTCAGCTAATGATAAACAGATGTATGAATGGATCTTGGCACAGGGCTATGAGCCGGTTATTATTGCTACTAAGTTGGACAAGATCAAGCGTTCTCAGGTGGACAAGCACTTGAAAATGGTAAGAGTGGGACTGGGAGCTCCCTCTACAGCTGTTATCATGCCTTATTCTGCATTGACAAAGCAGGGAAGGGACGAAATCTATACGTACATTGAGACATTATTGTAAGAGTGAGAGATAGAACAGAAAGAAGGATGGGTATCATGAAGATTACAGTATTTAATTGCAGACCTTTTGATGAACTGGATAATTTCCGCAAGATGGAGCAGGAGACCGGCGTAAAAATCGTATGTTGTCCCGATGCGCCAAGCATGGATAATATTCATTTAGCAGAAGGATCGGAGGCAATTGATATTATTACCTCTAAAATGACAGAAGAGTTGATTCAGGCTTTGGCAGGCGTGGGAGTAAAATATATTGCTACCCGTACCATCGGTTATGATCATATTGACAGGGCTGCCTGTGAGAAATACGGCATCCATGTAAGTAACTCTCCCTATGGACCAAACGGAGTGGCTGATTATACCGTGATGCTGATGCTTATGACCATCCGTAAGGCAAAGAGAATATTACAACGTGGAGATTTGCAGGATTATACTCTTATGGGCAATCAGGGACGAGAAATGAAGGATTTGACCATTGGAGTCATTGGCACCGGAAATATTGGAAAAACTGTGGTACAGAATTTAAGTGGATTCGGATGCAAGATTTTAGCATATGATTTATATGAAAAAGAAGAGGTAAAACAGTATGCAGAGTATGTAGATTTGGAGAAAATCTATACTGACGCAGATGTCATAACATTCCATACACCCTTGACCGACGAGAATTTCCATATGATTAATAAGGAAAGCATTGCCAAGATGAAGGATGGCGTGGTGCTCATCAATACTGCCAGAGGTGGTCTCATTGATTCTGAGGCATTGATTGAAGGCTTGGAAAGCGGCAAAATCGGCGGTGCCGGCCTGGATGTGGTGGAGAATGAGTTTGGGCTTTATTATTATGATCACAAAAATGATGTATTGAGCAACCGCAGCATCGGTATTCTCCGTGCAATGCCCAATGTGACTGTAACACATCATATGGCGTTCTATACAGATAATTGTACACAGACTGTTGTACGGGATTCTATCAAGAGTTGTATTTTATTTATGGAAGGTAAGGAAAATCCCTGGCAGGTGTACTAAATGGCAAATTTTAAGTTTTTGATACAGTATGACGGAACCCGTTATGCGGGTTGGCAAAAGCAGGTAGACAAAAATAATACCATACAGGGAAAGCTGGAGCATATCTTAGAGTGTATGACAGGGAAAGAAGTGACAGTTATTGGCTCGGGAAGAACCGATGCCGGTGTGCATGCCAAAGGTCAGGTAGCGAATGCCCATTTGGATACCGACATGTCGGAGGCGGAGATTTGCCGTTATATGAATGAATATTTGCCGGATGATATTGCGGTGACAAAGGTGACACGTGCGTCAGATGCGTTTCACAGCCGGTTTCATGCGTTGGAGAAGTGTTATACATATCGTGTGTGTGTGGCTGAGGTTCCTAATGTATTTGAGAGACGCTTTGTCTATGCCTATGGTGCAGAAAAGGCATTGGATGTAGATGCCATGCGTAAGGCTTCGGCTGCATTTCTGGGTGAACATGATTTTCAAAGTTTTTGCGGCAAGAAAATTAAGAAAAAATCCACGGTCAGAAATATCTATGACATCACAATTGAGGAAGTGGAAGATGAAATCCGATTTACCTATCGTGGCAACGGGTTTTTATTTCACATGATCCGTATTATGACCGGTACTTTGTTGGAGGTTGGTGCCGGTAAGAAACAGCCGGAACAGATGCAGGATATTCTTGCGGCAAAGGAGCGCGCAAAGGCGGGAGAAATGGTACCCGCAAAGGGCTTGACCTTACAGTGGGTGCGTTATTAGATAGAAGTAGTTAGGAGATATTAAAACATTGTGAAAAAGGGAAATCGTAAGATCATATATATTTCACGTATATTGTTTGTCGTATATTTGGTGGTCTTGATCTGGTTGATAGTCTTTAAATATCCCATACCTATGTTAAAAAGTATTATGGATGAGTGGGAACTAAGCAATGCCAAGATGGGTGTAGCAACCGCAAATTTGACACCTTTTAAGACCATACGGATGTATTTGAAGTATTATCATAGCCTGAACGGATTTGACAACCTGTTTGGTAATGTGTTGGTGTTTATACCATTGGGGGTTTTAATTCCCAGTGCATTCCGCAATGCAGACCGGTGGTGGGAAATACTATTACACAGTTTTTGGTTGTCTTTATGTCTGGAACTGTTTCAGTTGGTCAGCCATTTTGGTGCCTTTGATGTGGATGATATTATATTGAATACATTAGGCGGTATACTGGGATTTGGCATATTTTTAGTTATACGTCGGATATATCGGATGTGTACCGGAAACGAAAAAAGCAGGAGTAACCTATGAAAAGCTTGTTGAAATATTTAAAGGATTATAAAAAAGAGAGTATTCTGGCACCTTTATTTAAGATGTTGGAAGCTTCTTTTGAGTTGTTTATCCCGTTGGTGGTGGCTTCTATCATTGATGCGGGAATTGAAAATCAGGATAAGAACCACATTTTGTCTATGGGTTTGGTTATGATATTGCTGGGAATTATCGGTTTGGTTTGTGCTATCACTGCACAATTTTTTGCGGCGAAAGCAGCCACCGGATTCGCAAGGAAACTGCGTTTTGCAATGTTTTCCCATATTCAGAAACTAAGTTATTCCAAGCTGGATAGGGTAGGTACATCTACCTTGATTACCCGTATGACCAGTGATGTGAATCAGGTACAAAGCGGAGTGAATATGTTCCTTCGCTTGTTTTTGCGTTCACCTTTTATTGTCATTGGTGCTATGGTTATGGCATTTTATGTGGATAGTAAGGCGGCGGTTGTTTTTGCCGTGGCAATCCCTATTTTGTCTGTGGTTGTATTTGGTATTGTATTTGCTAATATTCCTTTATATAAGAAAGTACAGAGCGGATTGGACAAGGTAACACTGGTCACCAGAGAAAATCTCAACGGTATCCGTGTGATCCGGGCATTTAATCAGGAAGACGAACAGATCGAGGATTTTGATGAGAAAAATAAAGCACTGACAGGCATTCAACTATTCGCCGGAAAAATTTCCGCATTATTAAATCCGGTAACTTATGTGATTATTAATATGGCCTTGATTGTGCTTCTGCAACAAGGAGCAATCCGCGTAGATAGCGGAGCTATTTCACAAGGTGATGTGGTGGCGCTTGTAAACTATATGTCACAGATTTTGGTGGAGCTTGTAAAGCTGGCAAATCTCATTGTGACATTAACCAAAGCTATGGCTTGTGCATCCCGTATTGAGGCAGTTATGGAAGTGCCTGAGGGTATGGAGGGTGTATCTGCCAATGAGGATATGACAGAGGATGTAGCAGAACAGCAGAAAAAGGAAGATGACACTTGCGTCATGTTTAATCATGTAAGCTTTACCTATGAAGGTGGTGGAGCAGAAGTGTTGACAAATATGGACTTTTCCGTGCGTAAAGGTGAGACGGTTGGTATCATTGGTGGTACCGGTTCGGGTAAATCATCCCTTGTACAATTGATACCCAGATTTTATGACGCTACTGTCGGAAGCGTATCGGTCAATGGAAAAAATGTGAAAGATTATGAAATTGGTGAATTGAGGAAGAAAATTGGTGTGGTTCCACAGAAGGCGGCTTTATTTAAGGGAACCATACGTGAGAATATTTTATTTGGCGCACCGGAGGCAGATGAAGATGCTATCTTGGAGGCTATTACCGTGGCACAGGCCAAGGAATTTATAGAGAAAAAGGATGGCGGACTGGATGCCCAGGTGGGGCAGGGTGGACGCAATTTGTCCGGTGGACAGCGACAGCGTCTCACCATTGCAAGAGCCTTGGTGAGAAGACCGGAAATCCTCATATTGGATGATAGTTGTTCTGCATTGGATTATGCCACGGATGCTGCGCTTCGTGCAGGCATCAAGGGACTTTCATACAACCCCACAGTATTTATCGTATCCCAACGTACAGCATCCATTCAGTATGCAGATAAGATCGTAGTACTGGATGATGGAGATATAGTAGGCATTGGAACTCATGAAGAATTGCTGACAAACTGTGAGGTATACCGTGAAATCTATGACTCACAATATCAGAAGGAGGGCATGTAGTATGAATACCTTCAAAAAAATATTGGTGAGAATCAAAAAATATTGGTTTTATCTGGCTATTTCCATGGTGTTGACGGTTATTACCGTAGCAGGAAGCCTGTATTTGCCCATTTTGACGGGGCAGGCCATTGACCACATTGTAGACAAGGGAATGGTGGAATTTGATGCTTTATGGAGCGTTCTGAAGACTATGGGTGTGGTAATCGCCATAACGGCTTTTGCACAATGGTTGGTCAGCATTTGCAATAACCATATGACCTATCATGTGGTCAAGGATATCCGTAAAGATGCCTTTGAAAAAATCGAAATTTTACCTTTAAAATATGTGGATGCACATCCTACCGGAGAGATTGTGAATAAGCTTATTGCAGATGTGGATCAGTTTGCGGAAGGTCTGCTTATGGGCTTTACCCAGTTGGTTTCCGGTGTGTTGACCATTGTGGGAACCTTATGTTTTATGCTTTCCATCAATGTGGGAATTACCTTGGTAGTCGTGGTAATTACGCCGGTATCTTTGTTTGTGGCAAGCTATATTGCCAAGAAGACCTTTTCTATGTTTAAATTGCAATCCGAAACCCGTGGAGAACAGACAGCCTTGATTGATGAGATGATTGGGAATCAGAAGGTAGTACAGGCGTTTTCCAAGGAAGAAGATGTTTTGGAGCGTTTTGAAGAGATTAACGGAAGACTGGAGAATTGCTCCTTGCGGGCAACCTTCTTTTCATCCATCACCAATCCGGCAACCCGCTTTGTCAATTCACTGGTTTATACCGGAGTATGTATTACCGGTGCTTTTGCCGTATTACAGGGGTATTTGAGTGTGGGACAGTTGTCAAGCTTCTTAAGCTATGCAAACCAGTATACAAAGCCTTTTAATGAGATCTCAGGTGTCATTACAGAGTTGCAGAATGCTTTGGCATGTGCTTCCAGAGTCTTTGAACTGATAGAAGAAGAGCCGCAGATTCCCGATCCGCAGGATGCCACAGCGTTACCTGTAGTGACCGGAAAGGTAGAGCTTGAGGATGTAAGTTTTTCCTATGTGCCGGATAAGAAGCTGATTGAACATTTCAATCTTTCGGTAAAACCGGGACAGCGTGTGGCAATTGTAGGTCCGACAGGCTGTGGAAAAACAACGGTCATTAACCTGCTGATGCGCTTTTATGATGTAAATAGCGGTTCCATACGTGTGATGGATACGGATATCCGGAATATCACAAGAGAAAATCTGCGTAACTCCTACGGCATGGTACTGCAGGAAACATGGTTAAAATCCGGAACCATTTTGGAAAATATTTGTATGGGAAAACCGGATGCAACCATGGATGAAGTTATTGCAGCAGCGAAAGCTTCCCATGCACACAGCTTTATCAAGCGATTACCCAAAGGATATGATACGGTCATAGGAGAAGATGGCGGAAGCCTTTCACAAGGCCAGAAGCAGCTTCTGTGCATTGCCAGAGTCATGTTGTGCTTGCCGCCTATGTTGATATTGGACGAAGCAACATCATCCATTGATACCCGTACGGAATTGAAAATCCAAAATGCTTTTGCCACTATGATGAAAGGCAGAACAAGCTTCATTGTGGCACACAGATTATCAACCATTCAAGAAGCCGATGTCATCCTTGTCATGAAAGACGGCAACATCATCGAACAAGGCAACCACGCCGAACTCCTTGCCCAAAACGGCTTCTACGCTAATTTATATAAGAGTCAATATGCGTGCTAACTGAGCCATGCTGGACAGAGGATAAAAAACTTGACGGATGCTTGCATCCAGTCAAGTTTTTTTGTCCGATGGACAATGTGGCGAAGCCACGACACCGAGCAGGTGAAGCATGCGAGGTGTGTCATGGCTCATAAATCAAGTTAAGACAGCGGATAAAAACTCGTCGAGTGCTTGCACTCAGACGAGTTTTTTAGACGGTGGATATATGTGGCGAAGCCACGACATCCCCCAAGCGGTGCTTGGGGGATGCAGGGCTCATTTGTGCAATTTTGTCCGACGGACAGTGCGGCGTATTTCTAACTATGGAGGCATGTTGGAGTGATTATGGGTAGAAAAATACAGTCAAAATCAGCGCAAATTGTTTGTTTTTCTAACCATGGTGGTGACAAGTGAGTCATATGGTTAGAAAAACATGATTTTTTTGCTAAATTTATCTACCCATAATACATAAAAATCTGAAAAAAGGAAGAAATGAAACCGAACAAGGAGAGCCGGAAAGTAAATGCTTCCGGCTCTCTTTGTTTTGTGTACGTGGGAGAAGGACATGAAAACAAAAATGTCTTTTTAATAACCTGTGTGAAACCCTCATTTTTTGCATCATTTTTATGTATATACATCTTTCTCCTTGTTTTTAGGCTATATATTGGCTCTTCGCATCGTATTTGGCATGTTTTGTAATTTAAAATAGTGATTTTTATATCTGATACCGGATCCGATAAAATAATATTTGATATAAAACATTGTGTTATGTAAAAACATAAATAAAATGGTTGACATAACACTGGTTAACATAAAACTAACGATGGCGACAATATATAAAATTTAATAACAAGTAAAACACTAGATATAGTGTTGTTTGGTCAATGTGTTTGAGAATTATGTAAACAAAACAAAATCAAGATAGCAATATGAAAGCACAAAAATGACAATAATATCTTCTTTTCAACAAGAGAATAAAGTAACAAAAGTGATAAAAAGAAAATTTGTTTAAAATATTGATATTATAGCTCTATGACACAGTAGTCATATAGAATTTTTGAGAACACAAAAAATAATAGTTGCAATCAATATATTGGTGCTTGATACACAAGGATGGCACAATATCTAGTATACATAAATGCACTTTTTTTAATTAGTTATCTGTTAACCTCAGTAATTTTTCTGAAAATCCAAGAAAAATCAAAACACAACAAGATATAGCACCAAAATTACGGTAAACCACAATATGTATAAGAAACGAGTGTTATAAAATGGTGTAAGTAATCAAAATGACAAACCAATAAAATATAGAAAGAAATCCAATGCTTTATATTGAAAAAAAGCCTGAATTTTGTATAATAAAAGGTAGTGTGCAAATTTTTAAGAGCATGAAGAAAACAAGACAAAATGGAGGAAACACCATGGCAAATGTAAAACGTATTTACGTGGAAAAGAAAGACGACTTTGCAGTAAAAGCCAAAGAACTGCATGAGGAGTTGAAAAGCTATCTGGGAGTGAAGGGGCTTGAAAAAGTCCGTGTATTCATCAGATATGATGTGGAGAATTTATCCGATGAGGTATTTGAGAGAGCATGTCAGACTATTTTCTCAGAGCCTCCCGTTGATATTCTTTATAGAGAGTCCTTTGATATAGAGGAAGGCGACAGAACATTCAGCGTAGAGTATCTGCCCGGACAGTTTGACCAAAGAGCGGATTCTGCAATGCAGTGTGTGAAGTTTTTAAAAGAGGATGAGGAGCCCATTATTAAAACTGCGGTTACTTATTTGTTATCCGGAGATATCTCAGATGCAGAGTTTGCAGAGATTAAGTCCTATTGTATCAACCCGGTTGATTCCAGAGAGACAGATATGGTAAAACCCGAGACTTTGGTGACAGAGTTTGAGGAGCCCGCAGACGTTAAGATTTTTGACGGATTCTGCGCAATGGATGAGAAGGCGTTAAGAGATTTATATGATTCACTTTCTCTTGCTATGACATTTAAAGATTTTCTTCATATTCAGAATTATTATAAAGGCGAAGAGCACAGAGATCCTTCCATGACAGAGATCCGTGTGTTGGATACTTATTGGTCCGATCACTGCCGCCACACAACATTCTCTACGGAGTTAAAGAATGTTGAGATCGAAGATGGTTATTATAAGGCACCCATCGAAAAGACATACAACGAGTATTTAGAGACAAGAGAAGAAATCTTCAAGGGTAGAGACGATAAATTTGTCTGCCTGATGGATTTGGCATTGATGGCTATGAGAAAGCTCAAAAAAGAGGGTAAACTTCAAGATTTGGAAGAATCTGATGAGATCAATGCATGTTCCATCGTTGTTCCGGTAGAGATTGATGGTAAAGAAGAAGAGTGGTTGGTATTCTTCAAAAATGAAACACATAACCACCCCACTGAGATTGAACCCTTTGGTGGAGCGGCTACCTGTCTGGGCGGTGCTATCCGTGATCCCCTTTCAGGCCGTGGCTATGTATATCAGGCGATGCGTATTACCGGTGCGGCCGATCCCACTGTTCCTGTAAAAGATACCATGAAGGGTAAATTATCCCAGAAGAAGCTGGTAAGAGGAGCTGCAAGCGGTTATTCCTCGTATGGTAACCAGATTGGTTTGGCAACCGGCTATGTAAAAGAGTTGTATCATCCCAATTATGTGGCTAAGAGAATGGAGATTGGTGCCGTTATGGGTGCCGCTCCCAGAAGAAATGTTATCCGTGAAAACTCTGATCCCGGTGATATCATCATCCTTTTAGGTGGAAGAACCGGACGTGACGGTTGCGGTGGTGCCACAGGATCTTCCAAGGTACACACAGAGGCTTCCATTGAGACATGTGGTGCTGAGGTACAAAAAGGTAATGCGCCTACTGAGCGTAAGATCCAGAGATTATTCCGTAGAGAAGAAGTTAGTAAGCTGATTAAGAAGTGTAATGACTTTGGTGCAGGTGGTGTTTCTGTAGCAATCGGTGAATTGGCAGCCGGTTTGGTTGTTGATTTGGACAAGGTTCCCAAGAAATATGCAGGTCTTGATGGTACAGAGCTTGCAATCTCCGAGTCCCAGGAGCGTATGGCAGTTGTCATCGATCCTAAGGATGTGGCAGAGTTCCTTGGCTATGCGGCTGAAGAAAACTTAGAGGCTGTTGAAGTGGCAACCGTTACAGAAGAGCCCAGATTGGTATTAAAATGGAGAGGTAAAGAGATTGTAAATATTGCAAGAGCCTTCTTGGATACCAACGGAGCACATCAGGAAACAGATGTGGCAGTGGATGTACCGAAGAAAGAAGATAACTACTTTGAAAAATATGCAATTCCCGCAGTAGAAAAAGCAGTAGCAAATAAAGATGCAAAAGAGGCGTTCTTAAGCACATTAAATGACTTAAATGTATGTAGCCAGAAAGGTCTCGTAGAAATGTTTGATGCTTCCATCGGCGCAGGTAGCGTATACATGCCTTACGGTGGTAAATATCAGTTAACAGAGACACAGACTATGGTTGCAAAGCTTCCTGTCTTACAGGGCAAGACAGAGACTGTTACCATGATGAGTTATGGTTATGATCCTTACCTTTCCAGCTGGAGCCCCTACCATGGAGCAGTTTATGCAGTATTGGAGTCTTTGAGCAAGATTGTGGCTGCCGGTGGTGATTATAAGAAAGTAAGATTTACATTCCAGGAATACTTCCGTCGTATGACAGAGGATAAACATCGTTGGAGCCAGCCTTTTGCAGCATTACTTGGTGCATATGATGCACAGATGGGCTTCGGACTTCCCAGTATCGGTGGTAAAGACAGTATGTCCGGTACGTTCAACGATATTGATGTACCTCCGACACTCGTGTCATTTGCTGTTGATGTGGCAAAATATCCGGAAATCATCACTCCTGAGTTGAAAAAAGCAGGTAATAAGTTGGTTGCATTCAGTATTGCAAAAGATGAGTATGACTTACCGATTTATGAAAAGGTATGTGCTTTATATGAAGACATTGCTAAAATGATTCAGGATAAGACCATCATTTCTGCATATACATTGGATGCAAAGGGATATGCTGCAGCCGCTGCCAAGATGGCATTTGGTAACAAGTTGGGAGTGGCATTTGATGAAAGCCTTTCTGCAGAAGCATTATTTGCAAATCAGTTGGGTAATATCATTGCAGAGATTCCTGCTGATAAAGTGGATGCTATTCAGATTCCTTATGTAACAGTGGGTGAAGTAACTGAGAGCGGATTTACTGTTGCAGGAGTAGTTGTCAGCGAAGATGAAGCTTTGGATGCATGGACTTCCAAATTGGAAAAAGTATTCCCTACCAAAGCAGAAAAAGCAACAACACCTATTGAAACAAAATTATATGATACAAAAGATATTTACATTTGCAAAAATAAAGTTGCAAAACCTACGGTATTTATCCCGTTATTCCCCGGTACAAACTGCGAGTACGACAGTACAAAAGCATTTGAGAGAGCCGGTGCAAACGTAGTGACTAAGGTATTCCGTAACATTACTGCAGAGGATATCAGAGCCAGCGTGGATGAGTTTGAGAAGACTATCAATCAGGCACAGATTATTATGTTCCCCGGTGGATTCTCCGCAGGTGATGAGCCGGACGGTAGTGCAAAATTCTTCGCAACTGCTTTCCAGAATGAAAAGATCAAAGAAGCAGTTATGAAGCTGTTAAATGAAAGAGATGGTTTGGCACTTGGTATTTGTAACGGATTCCAGGCACTTATTAAACTGGGCTTGGTTCCTTATGGTGAGATTGTTGGACAGAAAGAGGATTCTCCTACACTGACATTCAACACTATTAACCGTCACATTTCCAAGATGGTATATACCAAAGTAGTGACCAACAAATCTCCTTGGTTAATGGGCGCAGAGCTTGGTAAGACCTATGTAAATCCCGCTTCCCACGGTGAAGGCCGTTTCGTAGCACCGAAGGAATGGATTGATAAGCTCTTTGCCAACGGTCAGGTGGCAACACAGTATGCAGACTTTGACGGAAACATCTCTATGGATGAGGAATGGAACGTAAATGGTTCTTACTGTGCAATCGAAGGTATTACATCTCCTGATGGAAGATGCTTAGGTAAGATGGCTCATTCCGAAAGAAGAGACACTGCAGTAGCCATGAATATTTTTGGTGAGCAGGATATGAAGATCTTTGAATCCGGCGTGGAATATTTTAAATAATATTCCGCGTAGGATTTAGACGATATGTGAATAGAAGGTAAACTAAATGCAGACAAAAAAATATTGGATAGCCATTGCGGTGCTGGCGGCTTTATTAATGGGAGCCATCGGATTTATTGCCGGTATGGTTGTACAACAAAACATAGGTCCGCAGATGTCTGATGGGCAGATGGAAAGTGTAGTGACAGATGCGTCACAAAATGCAGAGCAGCTTACAGGTGAGCAACAGATGCAGGAAGATACGCAACCGCCGTCTCAGCAACCGGAACAGGATACACAAGATAATGCGGATACAAAACAACAAAACGACACAAGTGTCGATGAGGGTAATGAGCAACAAATTAATGTGGAGGGCAATGCAATGAATGGAAACACACCGGTACAGCGCTATGGTGCGCTTCAGGTAAAAGGTAACCGATTGGCAGATCAAAATGGCAATCCAATCCAATTAAAGGGTATTAGTACCCATGGATTATCCTGGTATCCCCAGTATGTAAATCAGGATTTCTTCACACAGATGCGTGATGAATGGAATGTGGAGATCGTCAGATTGGCAATGTATACTGCAGAATACAACGGATATTGTGTGGGGGATGAAGCAAACAAACAGACATTGAAAAATGTCATTGGTGAGGGCGTCAACCATGCAACCAACCTTGGTATGTATGTCATCATCGACTGGCATATCTTAAGCGATAGCAATCCTTTGCAACATAAAGAGGAAGCGAAAGCCTTCTTTGCAGAGATGGCAGAGCGTTATCAGGGTTATAACAATGTGATTTATGAGATTTGTAATGAACCAAACAGCGGAGCAAGCTGGAGTGATATCAAAGCTTATGCCAACGAGGTGATTCCTGTTATCCGTGAAAAGGATTCCGATGCCATTATCTTGGTTGGAACACCCAACTGGTCCCAGTTTGTAAATGAAGCAGTTGCTGATCCTATTACCGGATATGACAACATCATGTATGTATTACATTTCTATGCGGATACACATAGAGATGATTTGAGAAATACCATGATTAATGCATACAATCAGGGCTTACCTATTTTTGTCAGCGAATTTGGTATTTGTGATGCTTCCGGTAACGGCGCAAACAATATTGAAGAAGCAAATAAATGGATTGATTTGATGGACCAGAACGGCATCAGCTATTGTATCTGGAATCTTTCCAATAAAGATGAATCATCAGCATTCTTTAAAAAAGATTGTACTAAATCCAGCGGATTTACAGCTGAAGATTTATCTGAAGAAGCACTGTGGTATATTGATGTGTTAAAAAAATAAGTAATTAAAAAGAGGCATATCCCATCTGGTTAAAAGTGTGGGAGTGCCTCTTAATTTTTGCTTGTTTGATTTAAAATGTCAGTGTATCAAGCTTGTTTTGTGCTTTTTCGTGGCCTTGTGCCGCGGCTTTTTTATACCACTCCATTGCGACGGTTACATCTTTGTCAACACCTTCACCACGGTAGTAGCGGTTGCCCAGATTATATTGTGCTTTGGCATGGCCTTGTTCAGCAGCTTTAAGAAACCATTCTACGGCTTTTGCATCGTTTGGAGCAACACCTTCACCGCGACGATAGCAATTGCCTAAATTGTATTGTGCTTTAGAATGTCCCTGTTCGGCGGCTCTGGTATACCAGATAACAGCCGTGGATTTATTTTGTTCAATGCCGGTGCCGTTATCATAACATACACCAAGCTTAAATTGTGCTTTGGCATGTCCTTGGGTTGCGGCTTTCATATACAGTTCAACTGCTTTCGTATAGTCCTGTTGAACATCCTCACCACGGTAGTAGCGGTTGCCCAGATTATATTGTGCTTTCATATTGCCGTTTTCTGCAGCGTTTATATACCATTCAATAGACTTTTTTTCTTTCATATGTTTTACCTATTATTCAACAGAAGAATTGTTAGAAATGGAAGAGTTAATAATTTCCATAATTTCTTCAGTGTCCATCTCTTCAGAATTGATAATCTGATAATCAGCAGGTGTTGCATATTGATTGGTTAACTTGGGCATGAAGTATGCGATAGCACCAATAATTGCAACTACAGCAAGTGCAATAATAGGAGTGAGAACTTTCCACATTTTTTTGCGTTTTTTCTCTTGCTCCATACGCGCTTTTCTGTTTTTCTTTTCTTCTTTGTATTTGTCTACTTTTTCCTGACTCATAATCGTGTTTCCTTTCTATATTACCACTCAATCTCTTCGATGGGAGTGGGATTTTCGTTGATAATGACTTCTGTAACTTTACCACTTTTAAAACGGATGACTTTATCTGCCATAGGAGCCAAGGCGGAATTGTGTGTGATAATCAAAACCGTCATATTTTCCTTGCGGCATGTATCCTGCAATAATTGCAAAATCTGCTTTCCGGTTGCATAATCCAAAGCTCCTGTAGGCTCATCACAAAGCAATAGCTTAGGATTCTTTGCAATGGCTCTGGCTATGGCCACACGTTGTTGTTCACCACCGGATAATTGGGCAGGGAAGTTATTCATACGATCCTGTAAACCCACTTTTTCCAAAACGGAAGCGGCATTCAAGGAATTTTTACAAATTTGAGCCGCTAATTCTACGTTTTCCAAAGCAGTTAGGTTGGGCACAAGATTATAAAACTGAAAAACAAATCCGATGTCTTCGCGACGGTACCGGGTTAATGCTTTTTTGCTACAAGCGGTCAAATCTATACCATCGACCAAAACGGAACCGTTGGTTGCTGTGTCCATACCGCCAAGGATGTTTAGGGCAGTTGTTTTGCCGGCTCCGGAGGAACCGAGAATAACAGTCAATTCGCCTTTTTCAATTTCAAAATTCACATCATCCAAAGCGTGGATGGTTACTTCACCCATGCGGTAGTCCTTGCGGACCCCGGAAAAGGAAATAAAGGACATAAAACGTCACCTTTCTTTCGTTTGTAATATATACAAGCTCTTTATCAGTTTAGTTGATTTGAAGGGAAAATGCAAATGAATATTGTGTGTCCTTGGTGGCTTTTGATTTGTCCGCTGGGAACTGGAAACAGAAAAACATGGAGAGGGAAGCGGTGTTGTGGTGTATAAAACGCATATCCTTACAGTTGAAATTTGATAAACAGAAATAAATTTAACACATTAACAAATAAAATAGCGCGCGGAATTGAACTGGTATTGACTGGTATAAATTTAGAAAATGACATAAAAAATAGGACAGAATATATTATAGAAAAGCATGATGAAAAATATTTATCTGATTTTTAAGAAATATGGAAAAATGCCGATTAAACACTAATATAGCATGCGGTTGCAAGTTTTCGATCACTTTTTTACAAGAAAAAAGTGACATGTATGACTGAAAAATCAAAAAGGATAAGATACGAAATAAAGAGAAAGAAAATATTAAATTATAAAATAGAAACAATTGATATTTATTGGATTGAATTATATAAAATACGTACGTTTTTATTATGCTTATATGGCAAATTGAATTTTGCCTCTTTTTTTGATGAAAAAAGGGGATTATAATTGTAACAGATTATATATAGAAAAGAGTGCGATTTGCGTGCAAACAAAAGGTAAAAATAAAAAATATGAAATAGATATGTGCAGCGGTTCCATATTAAAGAAAATGCTTCTTTTTGCTGTTCCGTTGATGTGTTCCAGTATTTTACAGTTGTTGTTTAATGCGGCTGATATTATAGTGGTAGGACAATATGCTGGAGACCATTCTTTGGCTGCAGTGGGCTCGACTACATCTCTAATCAATTTATTAACAAACCTGTTTTTGGGACTTTCCGTGGGCAGTAATGTGTTGGCTGCACATTTTTATGGGGCAAAACAGGATAAAGATCTGTCAGAGACTGTACACACATCCATCTTATTGAGTCTTTTAAGTGGTGTGTTTTTGTCTGTTGTGGGTATGGTTGGTGCAAAGCAGATTTTGATGTGGATGGACACTCCGGCAGAAGTATTGCCTCTGGCAACGGTATATCTTCGTATATACTTTTTGGGCATGCCTGCCATGATGGCTTATAACTTTGGAAGTGCTATTTTGCGTGCAATCGGTGATACCAAGAGACCCTTATACTATTTGACATTGGCGGGGGTAGTGAATGTGTTGCTCAACCTGCTTTTTGTCATCCGATTCCATATGGATGTGGCAGGTGTTGCAACGGCAACGGTGATTTCCCAATGCTTGTCGGCTATTTTGGTCTTGTGGTGCCTGACAAGGGAGGAGGGTGCCATTCGTCTGAATATCCGTCGGTTGCGGATTTATCCGGAGAAATTTATCAAAATCTTACAGGTGGGAATTCCTGCAGGTTTTCAGGGGGTAGTATTTTCCTTGTCCAATGTAGTGATTCAGGCATCGGTTAACTCCTTTGGTGCAACGGTTGTCGCAGGAAATTCAGCGGCACTCAATATCGAAGGCTTTGTTTATGTGGCAATGAATGCATTCCATCAGGCCGCCATTTCTTTTACCAGCCAAAATATGGGTGCTGCAAAATACGAGAGAATCAACAAGATTTTGATTACAGCTGAATTGTGCGTATTGGTTGTCGGCACATTGTTGGGAAATCTGGTCGTGTATTTTGGATATCCGTTGTTATCGCTTTATACCAACAGTGCAGAAGTGGCCGTTGCGGGTATGGTTCGTCTCAAAATAATATGTAGTGTTTATGCATTATGTGGTATGATGGATGTAATGGTAGGTTCGCTACGTGGTATGGGCTATGCGATTATGCCGATGATTGTATCGTTAATTGGTGCATGTGGACTACGGCTTCTTTGGATTTTCACTTTTTTCCGTATGGAGCAGTTTCATACGCCCACATCTTTATACCTGACCTATCCTGTCAGTTGGACCCTTACATTTTTGGTCCATGTGATTTGTTTTATTGTGGTGAGAAGACGGTTGAATAAAAAAATATAGCCGGAAGGTGATTTATGCTAAAAATATTTCGACGTTATGCATTGCTTAGTATGGCAATTGCGACATTGTGTATTTTAATAATGAATTCCTTTATTACAATCATTTCGTTACAGAGACAGCAATATGATACCTTTGACGAAAAGTTGGAACAGGTCATACACACTATGGAGAGCAATCAGATTGAATTGACATCCATAAAGATGAACTTAAACGAAGATTATTTGACCAGGGCAAGAGCTGCGGCATATATTGAACAGCACAATCCGGGACTTTTTGAGGACCCGGATGAATTGATGAGGCTTGTAGAACTTTTGGATGTTGATGAAATACATGTCATTGATGAAAATGGTATTATTGTGATATCTACGGTTCCGGAATATTTGGGATTGGATTTTTATCAGGATGAACAGACTTTGGAGTTTGTCTCCATTTTGGAAAGTGATAGCCCGGATGCCTATGTGGTACAGGAAGCACGTCCCAATGCAGCAGAACAGAAAATGATGCAGTATGTGGGTGTGGCAAGAGGAGGACAAAAAGGCATTGTGCAGGTTGGGCTGAAGCCACTCCGACAAATACAGGCCCAGGATCGATTTACATATGCGTACATTTTTTCCAGATTTCCTACAGATATCGGAGAGACCTTCTTTGCGGTTGATTGCATAGAAGATGAAGTTGTGGCATATGCTGATGAGGGCTCTTATTCTTATGATTATTACAGCCAGTTTTATAATATGCAGAATTTGTCCGGTTGTGAACAAGGAGCGTTTAAGACCTTCGAGGATGAAGAAATACATTATGTGGTGACCAGACAATATGGCGATATTTTGATTGGTGTATCTGTTCCGCTGACCATTATGTTTGCCGATTTTTGGGAACGGGCGGTAGTTACCTTGGGATATTTGATATTGGTTCTGGTGGTAGTTATCTCCTTGTTGAGCTATTTGATTAACCGCAAAGTAATCAAGGGTATGCATGATGTGTTGGACAAACTATCCGAGATTCGGGATGGACATCTGGATACAGTTGTGAATGTGGGTGGTAATCCCGAATTTGAACAGTTAAGTGATGGAATTAATTCCATGGTGGAAAGCATTGTTAATACAGCTAACCGTACATCCAAGATTATTGATATGAGTCAGATGCCATTTGCGGCATTTGAATATCAAAACGGAATGCAGGAAGTGTTTATCACCTCCAAGTTGGCGGCGTTACTTTGCATGACGGATAAGGAGGCCGGGGAACTTGTCAAACATCCCAAAGGATTTCTTGAAAAAATCCGTGAGCTTATGCAAAAACCCGTTCTGGAAGAAGAAGTTTTCCAGTTGGCGGAGGACTACTATGTTCGTATCTGTCTTACCATGAGTAGCAAAGATGAATATCTGGGTGTCGTCACAGATGTGTCGGATGAAATGCGTGAAAAGAAAAACATCTTATATGAAAACAATCATGATCAGTTGACGGGACTTTGTAGGTATAAATATTTTAAAGAATATGCCACAAAGCAGCTGCAAAATAAAAAAGACGATGAAATCTGTGCAGTTGTGATGATGGATTTAGATAATTTTAAAAGTATTAACGATACCTATGGGCATGATGTAGGAGATCAATATCTGGTGGCCTTTGCAGATGTATTAAGAGAGTTGCCACAGACACATTGTATGCCGGCGCGTCGTTCCGGAGATGAGTTTTGTCTGTTTTTATATGGATGTACAGAAAAGAAAGAAATTGATGATATATTGCAACGGGTTTCGGATATGCTGAAGGAAAGACCGGTTGCATTGTCAAATGAAGAAAAAAGAGTAATTGGAATATCCGGTGGTTATATTATTACCAAGGATAATGAAAGTAACATTATGGATTTATTGCATTGTGCTGATCTTGCCCTATATGAAGCAAAGAGTAGGGGAAAAGGTAATTTTGCAATATATTAGAAAATATGAGGCTATCAATGAGTGAGAAGAAAAAAGCAATCATAGCCATGAGCGGTGGCGTGGATTCCAGTGTGGCAGCATATCTGATGACAAAAGAAGGATATGATTGTGTAGGTGCAACCATGAAGTTGTACGAGAATCCAAATACGGTTATAGAGAATGAGAAAGTCTGCGGAGCAGGTGAAGATGCGGCAGATGCCAAGAGAATGGCAGAGACTTTTGGGATGCCCTTCTATTTATTGGATTTTACCCATGAATTTGATCAAGCGGTCATCAAACGGTTTGTTGAGACTTATATAGCCGGTGGCACGCCCAATCCCTGCATTGAATGCAATCGTTATCTGAAATTTCAAAAGATGATGCAGACTATGTATGAGATGGATTTTGACTATGTGGTAACAGGACATTATGCCCGGGTGGAATATGATGAAGCCGGTAGCAGATATTTGTTAAAAAAGGGTCTGGATGAGTCTAAGGACCAGAGTTATGTCCTTTATAACCTGACCCAGGATCAATTGTCCCATACGATTTTTCCTTTGGGTAAATATCATAAGACGGAGATACGTGAAATCGCAGAAGAAATGGGATTTGTCAATGCCAATAAGCCGGATAGCCAGGATATTTGTTTTGTACCGGATGGTGATTATGCAAAGTTTATCGAAGGGTATTGCGGGAAGACATTTCCTGAAGGTGACTTTGTCACAGAGGATGGTAAAGTACTTGGTAGACATAAGGGGATCATACGTTATACCATAGGGCAGCGAAAAGGTTTGGGGTTGGCGCTTCCTGAGCCTATGTATGTCTGTAAGAAGAGAATGAATGAAAACACAGTTGTACTCGGAAAAAATGAAGATTTGTTCCATGATATTTTGGAAGCGGAGGACCTAAACTGGATTGCTTTTGATGATGTGACAGAGCCGGTCCGTTGCAAAGCCAAAATACGATATAAGCAAAAAGAGGCGGATGCTGTCATTGAAAAAATATCGGATGATAAGGTGAGGGTGACCTTTGATGAACCTCAGAGGGGTATTACATCCGGACAGGCAGTTGTATTTTATGACGGTGATGTTGTCCTTGGCGGCGGAAAAATCTGTTAATTAAAAATGACAGAAAGGATACAATGAGTAATTATGAGGGAATTAAGCGAAAGAACAGCAGGCTTTACCGATTCGGTAATCAGGAGAATGACACGCGTGTCAAATAAATATGGGGCTATTAATTTATCCCAGGGATTTCCTGATTTTGATCCACCAAAGGCGATTACAGAGCGCTTAGCAGAGGTGGCAGCAGAAGGGCCTCATCAGTATGCGTTAACTTGGGGAGCGCAAAATTTCCGGGAAGCACTTGCAAAAAAGCAGGAGCATTTTTATGGAATGAAGGTGAATCCGGATGAGGAGATCGTGGTAACCTGCGGAAGTACAGAAGCCATGATGGCAGCTATGATGACGGTTTGTAATCCGGGGGATAAAGTGGTTATTTTTTCTCCTTTTTATGAAAATTATGGTGCTGATACGATTCTGTCAGGTGCAGAGCCGATTTATGTACCGTTGAAGCCGCCAACCTTTGATTTTGATAAAGATGAATTGGAAGCAGCTATGAAACAACCGGGTGTAAAGGCGTTGATTCTTTGCAACCCGTCCAATCCTTGCGGGAAAGTCTTTACCAAAGAGGAATTGTGTTTTATCGCAGAACTTGCAATTAAGTATGATATTTATGTGGTAACGGATGAAGTATATGAGCATATTGTATATGCGCCCCATCAACATATTTGCATGGCAACTTTACCGGGAATGAGAGAACGCACTTTGATTTGCAATTCATTATCCAAGACTTATTCCATTACCGGATGGAGATTGGGATATGTGATTTCTATGCCACAGATTATTGAACGCGTAAAGAAAGTGCACGATTTTCTCACGGTAGGAGCTGCGGCACCTTTGATGGAAGCGGCAGTTGTGGGATTGAATTTTGATGATGCATATTATAAGGAATTACAGGCACATTATACACATAAGAAGGATCTGTTTATTGAGGGATTGGAGAACATCGGATTACCGTTTACAAGACCACAGGGAGCTTATTATGTGCTCATGGATATCAGTGAATTTGGTTATGAAAGTGATTTGGAATTTTGTGAAGACCTCACAAGAAAGGTAGGCGTTGGAGCTGTACCCGGTTCCAGCTTTTTTAAGGAGGCAGAAAACCGATATATCCGCTTCCATTTTGCAAAGCAGGATGCCACATTACAGGCGGCATTAGACAGATTGGCAGATATCAGGCAAAAAATGATATAAGAGGGAGTATCGAGTATGGGCAAGATATTGGAAAATGCTACAGAGTTAATTGGAAATACACCGATTTTGAAGTTGAATCAATATATGAAGCATGCAAATGTGACAGAAGCAACTATTTTGGCCAAACTGGAATATTTGAATCCCGCAGGAAGTGTTAAAGACCGTGTAGCATTGGCAATGATAGAGGATGCTGAAGAAAAGGGTGTTTTACAACCGGGAGCAACGATTATTGAGCCTACCAGCGGTAACACCGGTATTGGTCTTGCAGCGGTAGCGGCAGCTAAAGGATACAAGACAATTTTGACTTTACCGGACGCTATGAGCGTGGAGAGAAGGACATTACTGGGAGCTTATGGTGCGGAGATCGTGCTGACAGAGGGAGCAAAGGGGATGACCGGTGCCATTGAGAAGGCAGAGGAATTGCAGGCATCCATTCCCGGGGCAGTGATATTGGGACAGTTTGACAATCCTGCCAATCCGGCGGCGCATAAGGCAACTACAGGTCCGGAAATTTGGGAGCAGACAGATGGAAATGTGGATGTGTTTGTAGCTGGTGTCGGCACCGGTGGCACCATTACCGGTATCGGTGAGTATTTAAAATCCATGAATCCGGATATCAAAGTGGTGGCTGTGGAGCCTAAATCCAGTCCGTTTTTATCTGAGGGAAAAGCAGGTCCGCACATGTTACAGGGCATTGGAGCAGGATTTGTGCCAAAGATATTAAATACCGGGATTTATGATGAAATTATTACCATAGAAAACGAAGAAGCGTTGGCAGAAGGAAAAGCCTTTGCGGTAACAGAGGGGATTTTAGTGGGAATTTCTTCCGGTGCTGCATTGAAGGCGGCAGCAGTCGTGGCAAAAAGGCCGGAATATAAGGGGAAAAACATTGTAGTGTTACTTCCTGATTCGGGAGACCGTTATTTATCTACTCCGATGTTTGCGCAGTAAGTAATGAGATAAAAAGATAGTAAAACAAGAATATAAAATAATATAGGATAAAAAGATATGTCAGAACAATTTTCACGTACACAGATGTTATTGGGCGAGGAGGCCTTGGCCACATTACAAAATGCCCGTGTGGCGGTATTCGGCATCGGCGGAGTTGGTGGATATACCGTGGAAGCACTGGTAAGAAGCGGTGTTGGAGCTATTGATATTATCGATAATGACAAGGTGTGCCTAAGCAACTTAAACCGGCAGATTATAGCAACCAGGGATACGGTTGGCAGGTTGAAAACAGAAGTGATGAAAGAACGGATTTTGTCCATCAATCCGGATGTTGCGGTATATGAGCATCCTTGTTTTTTCTTGCCTGAAAATACAGAACAATTTGATTTCACGCAATATGATTATGTGGTAGATGCAGTGGATACAGTCACAGCCAAGATTGCCTTGGTCATGGAAGCAAAAAAAGCCGGTGTGCCCATTATCAGCAGCATGGGAGCGGGGAATAAACTGGACCCCACAGCTTTTGAGGTGGCAGATATTTATAAAACTTCCGTTTGTCCTCTGGCAAAGGTTATGCGCCGGGAATTGAAGAAACGGGACATAGATAAGTTAAAAGTTGTTTATTCAAAGGAAGTACCGATTCAGAATGTATCGGAAGAAGGCAAACGCCCCACACCGGGGTCTATAGCATTTGTGCCGTCGGTAGTCGGTTTGATTATAGCAGGTGAGGTAATTAAGGATTTAACAGCTCTATCAAGATAAAAATACGAAGGAGTATTCTTTTTATGAAAAAAGTAGCAATGTTTACAATGGGTACCAGAGGAGATGTACAACCATATATTTATTTGGCACAGGAACTAAATAAAAATGGATATGATGTCTTACTGGGTTCGCATCCTTGCTGGAAGCAACTGATTGAATCTTCTAATGTGAAATTTGTACCAATTGGTCCGGACATTGATATTGAAAAAGAGGCTGCAATTATTCGGGGAAAAAATAAAAATCCTATGCTTAGTATGCTTAAAACAATGAATTTTGTTTTTGATATCATTGTTGAATCTACAGAAGATGTTTTTGAAGCTTGTAAAGGAATGGATTTGATTGTGGTATCACATGCACAAATGGGAGCAACAGAAGCAGAAGTTTTGGGGATACCAACTGTTAATGTTACAATACAGCCTGAGATGATTCCTGAAAAATTAAAAAAACAAACCGTTATCAACAAAATAATCGGCAGTTTAATAGCCGGTCAGATTGCAAAACCATACAATAAGATTCGAAAGAAATACAATTTAAAGCCTGCAAAGGATATCGGGATGATTATGTCATCAAATTATGATTTGATTCCGATTAGCCAATATGCCAAAGAAAGAAATCCTTATTGGGAGCCCCATCACGTTTTTACCGGCTTTTGGTATCAGGAAGAAAAAGATTATCAACCGGATGAACAGCTTGATAATTTCTTGAAAAGTGGAGATAAACCGATTCTGTTAGCTTTGGGCGCAATGTCCTTTGAAGAGCAGGCGGAAACGGATAAACTTGATATGTTTGTAAAAGCATTTGAAAAAACGGAATATAGAGCGATTGTGCAAGGCTTCCAAAAATCTTTGCAAGAATATAAATTACCCGATTCAATGATTGCGATAGGTTCCGTTCCCCACAGTTATCTTTTTGATAAATGTAAAATGGTAATTCATCATTGTGGGTTTGGAACATCAGCGGCAACTTTAATTTACGGCGTTCCATCTATTCCCGTCCCTCATGTTTTAGATCAAAAAGGACAAGCGGATATGCTTATAAAACTAGGTGTGGCAACTGACGAGATAGATGGACATAATGTAACAGAAGATAAAATTATTTCTTGTATTAAAGATATGGAATTACATTATGAAGAAAGATATCAGAAAGTAAAGCAGATATCGAAAAAAATAAAAGAGGAAAAAGGGTTGGAAGTAGCAGTCCGTTACATTAGTGAAATTGTATAAGAAACTTTCAATTTGTTGGCTGCTTTTCTGTGTGAAATTATAATAAATCAAAAAAGAAGCCAAAGCTATGGTAAAGAGAGGGCAAACACATGAAAGTAACATATCAGGACGTCATCAATGATGAAGCGGTCAAAACATACATACAAAAGGCGGATGAGACTCTGATTGCACTGGGGTATACTGAGCACAGTTTTCCCCATGTCAAAAAGGTCGCAGAGCTGGCGGCAGAGATTTTGTTGACACTTGGATACGGTGAGAGGGAGGCAGAATTAGCAAGAGTTGCAGGGTATCTGCATGATATCGGAAATGTGGTGAACCGTTCGGAGCATGCCCAATCGGGAGCAGTCATGGCATTCCGTATTTTGGATCGTATGGGCGCAGATCCGGAGGATATTGCTACCATTATTACAGCCATTGGCAATCATGATGAGAGTACGGCATTTCCGGTGAACTGTGTGGCTGCTGCTTTAATTTTGGCAGATAAGACAGATGTAAGGGAAAGTCGTGTGCGCAATCAGGATTTTGCACAGTTTGACATTCATGACAGGGTCAATTATTCAGTAAAAGAGAGTAAGGTAAAGATTATCAAAGATTCCCATATTGAATTGGATATTACCATTGAAACGGAAATGTGTACAGTTATGGATTATTTTGAAATCTTTTTAAACCGTATGATTTTATGCCGGAAAGCGGCAGAAAAATTAGGCTTGCAATTTTGGCTGATTGTAAACGGACAAAGAATGATATAAAAAAGAATGATACAGATTAAAAATCTTAACGGAAAATTTACGGTTTATATTGTGTAAATCTGTTGTAACCGTTAAAATGATAAAAAAATCTAAAATACTTATGATGAGAGGTAAAGAGTATGGATCCTTCAATGTTTATCGGAACCTGGTGGTCTTTGATTCCACCGATTTTAGCCATTGTGCTTGCACTGATTACCAAAGAGGTATATAGTTCACTGTTCTTTGGTGTGGCAGTTGGTGCCCTGATGTATACAGGCTTCCAGCCTTGGAATGCATTTGTGGCTTTCTTTGATATCATGAAAAATAGCATGAATTTAAACATCCTGATTTTTGACATTTTGCTTGGTATGATTATTGTACTTATGGCAAAATCAGGTGGTTCTGCAGCATACGGCAGATGGGCAGGTACAAAGATTAAATCCAAAAAATCTGCGCTCCTTGCAACCACAGGCCTTGGTATGTTAATTTTCGTGGATGATTATTTTAACTGTCTGACTGTTGGATCGGTTATGCGTCCGGTGACAGACCGTTTTAAAGTATCCAGAGCAAAGCTTGCATATATCATTGATGCAACTGCAGCTCCCATTTGTATTATTGCCCCTATTTCCAGTTGGGCAGCAGCAGTAAACTCCTATGTGCCGGAAGATGCCGGTATTACAGGTTTCCAGTTGTTTTTACGTACCATTCCTTATAACTTATATGCATTACTGACCATTGCCATGGTATTGTTTATCATTATCAGCGGTTTTGATTTTGGCTTGATGAAAAAGCATGAAGAGAATGCAGAGAATGGTGACTTGTTTACATCAGGAAAAGATGAGTTTGATCAGATTAAAGAGGAAGAAACAGCCGGAAAAGGAAAGGTTGTTGACTTGATTCTTCCCGTTGCAATCCTGATTGTGTCTGCAGTTGGTGCTATGATTTATACCGGTTATCAGGGCGGTGCAACAGATATCATTACAGCATTTTCCGGTTGTGATGCAGAGACAAGTTTGATTTTTGCAACTATGATTACGATATTACTTTCCTTTGTATGGTATATCCCCAGAAAGGTAATTACCTTTAAGGGATTCATGGACAGTTTTGTAGAAGGTTTCAAATTGATGATTCCTGCTGTTGCAGTATTGATTTTTGCATGGTCCTTAAAAGGTGTTGGTGATGCTTTACAGATCGCCACTTTTGTAGAAGGTGTTGTAGGCAGTCATGCTGCAGCCAGTGCTTTTATCCCGGCAGTTATGTTTGCGGTTGCTATTTTCCTTGCATTCTCCACAGGAACAAGCTGGGGTACTTTTGCAATCCTTGTACCCATTGTAGTAGCAATGTTCTCCGGTAGCGCAAATCTGGAAATGATGATTATTGCAGTATCTGCTGTACTTGCCGGTGCGGTATGTGGTGACCATGTATCACCTATTTCTGATACAACGGTTATGTCTTCTGCAGGTGCACAGAGTAACCATATCAATCACGTATCTACACAGATGCAGTATGCGATGATTGTTGCACTTGTCTGCGTGATTGGATATGTTATCGCCGGATTTGTAAAGATCTGGTGGGTTGTATTGGGTATCAGTTTGGCAATTTTATTCTTAGTACTTACTTGCATGAAAAATGCGTCCAAAGGAAAAGAAGCAAAGGTAGCAGAGAATGATTAAAATTGAAGTACCGTATATCGACCAAAGTGTGAAATATCCTACCGGTTGCGAAAGTGTATCGACAGTGATGCTGTTGCAATTTTTGGGATATGACATGACGGTGGATGATTTTATTGAAAAATATTTGCAAAAAAGAGACTTTGAGGAGAGGGCCGGACAATTGTTCGGTCCCAATCCGTATAAGGAGTTTTGTGGCAGCCCTTATGATGAAGAATCTTTTGGATGTTATGCACCGGTTATCTGTCATGCCTTGGAGCGTGCCATTGGTGATGTCTACGAAATCATAGATGAAACCGGAACAAGCATGGAAGATTTGCTTACAAATTACATTGATCAGGGTATGCCGGTTATTTTTTGGGCATGTATCAATATGAGAGAGCCCATTGTGGGACCTTCTTGGAAACTTTTGGATAGTGGTGAGGAGTTTACATGGATATCCAACGAGCATTGTATGTTGCTTGTGGGCTATGATGAAGAAGGCTACTATTTTAATGACCCTTATGATAATAATGGTGTAATCCGTTATGACAAGGCAGTTGTAGAGGATAGACATGCAGCACAACATTCTATGGCCGTAGGTGTGAGGAGAAAATAAGTATGAAATTTGTGGGGAAAAAGCCGGTAGTTTGTATTTTGGCAGTATTGGTTGTTTGTTTATTAACAGCCTGTGCAGAAGGACATGTGAAAACATACCGTTACAGCAAACAGGACGATATCTTGGATGAATATCTGATTAAAACGGAATACTATGAAGATAAACTGATTGTACATTTTTCGGAAGATGCTTTATCTGAAGTGGAGGATGTAAATTGCTTCGATTCTGAGGATGAGTGGGTAGAGGATCGTGCAGAGTTTGAGTTTGAGGATGATGTGCTGACTATCTATAGTGAGAATGCAACGAAAATCACGGCTATTGATGTGTATGAGCATTCGGAACGGTACTTTTCCATCCGCTATTTGGATTCCAATCAATATGCCATGCTCTTGTATACCTGGGTATCAGAAATGGGTATGGAGCCCACCGGTGATATGGATGCCTATCTGACACAGGAAGAAAAGGATACAATAGAAGAAAATAACGCCAAGTGGGCAGCTACGATTGCGGAAAAGTTTGCACTTGTGTCAGGTGTCTGGGAGGATGAAGAACAGACAATCCGTATTGAGGTGAAAGAAACGGATCGCAGAATCGTGGAGATATACGAAAAGGATGGTACCACATGGACATTGGCAAGGACCATACCGGTAGATTCCCTTTGGGTGTATGATGAAGAGGATGAAGCAGATGAGGAACCGATTGAAGGATACTTTGTAGAAGGAATCGGACTTTCTTATATGCATTCCTTTATGTTGTACAATGAGATGACGGAGATGGAATGGTCGGAGCAATCAGAACACAGACTTTATAAGATACAATAGCAAGTTTATAAAAAGTTTAGAAAATTATTAGCACTCGTCGCTTGCGAGTGCTAATTTTGTGTGCTATAACATAAATAGATTCAAATATGCAAAAAATAGTTTGAATAGTTTGCAAAGATATATACAAACAGAAAGGGGTACTACATTATGAATATTTCAAAATTTACACAAAAGTCAATCGAAGCTATCAATGGTTGTGAAAAACTGGCTTATGAGTATGGAAATCAGGAAATTGAGCAGGAACATTTGCTGGTATCCCTACTTTCCATAGAAGACAGCTTGATTTTAAAATTGATTGAAAAGATGGAAATTAACACCGAACATTTTGTAAACTATGCAAAAGCTCTTGTTGAAAAACGTGTTAAGGTACAAGGCGGTCAGGTGTACATGGGCCAGGCATTCAATAAGGCGCTGGTAGCAGCCGAGGATGAGGCAAAGGCAATGGGTGATGAATACGTGTCTGTAGAGCATTTATTTTTATCCATGTTGAAAAATGCCAATACAGCCACCAAAGATATGATGAAGGAATACAGTATCACCAGAGAGCGCTTCTTACAGGCATTGTCTACAGTCAGAGGGAACCAGCGTGTCACCAGTGATAATCCGGAGGCAACCTATGATACCTTGGCTAAATACGGTGAAGATTTGGTTGAAAAGGCTAAGAGACAGAAACTCGATCCGGTTATTGGCAGAGATAGTGAAATACGCAATGTCATCCGGATTCTCTCCAGAAAGACTAAAAACAATCCTGTCTTAATTGGTGAACCCGGTGTAGGTAAAACTGCAGTGGTAGAAGGTTTGGCACAACGTATTGTCAGAGGAGATGTGCCTCAGAGTTTAAAGGATAAAAAGATTTTCTCCTTGGATATGGGTGCATTGGTGGCAGGAGCTAAATACCGCGGTGAGTTTGAGGAACGTTTGAAAGCAGTACTGGATGATGTAAAAAATAGCGATGGACAGATTATCTTATTTGTGGACGAATTGCATACGATTGTGGGCGCAGGTAAGACTGATGGAGCACTAGATGCAGGCAATATGTTAAAACCCATGCTTGCCAGAGGTGAACTTCACTGTATCGGTGCTACGACCTTGGATGAATATAGACAGTATATAGAGAAGGATCAGGCACTGGAACGCCGCTTCCAGCCTGTGACAGTAGATGAGCCGACGGTAGAGGATACTATTTCTATCCTCCGTGGTTTAAAGGAACGATATGAGGTCTTCCATGGTGTGAAGATACTGGACAATGCTTTGGTTAGTGCGGCAGTCCTTTCCAACAGATATATTACCGACCGCTTCTTGCCGGACAAAGCCATTGATTTGGTGGATGAAGCCTGTGCGCTGATTAAAACAGAACTGGATTCCATGCCTACGGAATTGGATGAGATGAATCGTCGGATTATGCAGATGGAGATTGAAGAAGCGGCATTAAAAAAAGAGGATGACCGAATTTCTAAGGAAAGACTTTCAGATTTACAAAAGGAATTGGCGGAGTTAAAGGATGATTTTGCAATTCAGAAGGCCACATGGGAAAATGAGAAAAGCAGTGTAGAGAAATTGCAAAAGCTTCGTGAGGATATTGAGAGTATCAACAATGAGATCCAGATTGCCACACGAGAGGGAAATCTGGAGAAGGCAGCAGAGCTTAGCTATGGAAAGTTGCCTGCTATGAAAAAAGAATTGGAACATGAAGAGCAAAAGAGTAAAGAGGCGGATCGGAGTCTGGTACACGAAAGTGTAGATGAAGATGAGATTGCCAAGATTATCTCCCGTTGGACGGGCATCCCTGTGGCAAAACTGACAGAAAGTGAAAGAAACAAAACCTTACATTTGGATGAAGAACTTCACAAGAGAGTCATCGGTCAGGATGAAGGCGTGACAAAGGTGTCAGAAGCAATTATGCGCTCCAAGGCAGGGATAAAAGACCCTTCTAAGCCTATCGGGTCCTTCCTGTTTTTGGGACCGACCGGTGTAGGTAAAACGGAGCTTGCCAAGACTTTGGCACAGGCATTGTTTGATGATGAATCTAATATGGTGCGTATTGATATGAGCGAGTATATGGAGAAATATTCCGTATCCCGATTGATTGGAGCGCCTCCCGGGTATGTAGGATATGAGGAAGGCGGTCAGTTGACGGAGGCAGTACGCAGAAAGCCCTATTCGGTTGTGTTGTTTGATGAGGTTGAAAAGGCACATCCTGATGTATTCAATGTATTATTGCAGGTGCTGGATGATGGTAGAATCACAGATTCCCTGGGCAGAACCGTAGATTTTAAAAACACCATTCTGATTATGACCTCCAATATTGGCGCGCACTATCTGTTAGAAGGTATCGATGAAAACGGTGATATCAGCAACGGAGCAGAGGAAGCGGTTATGAATGAACTGCGTGCCCATTTCAGACCGGAGTTTTTGAATCGTTTGGACGAAACAATTCTCTTTAAGCCACTGACAAAAGATAACATTGGTGGTATTATTGATTTGATTCTTGAGGATTTGAATAAACGTCTGTCAGAAAAGGAATTGCAACTAAAATGTACAGAAGCAGCCAAGACATATATTGTTGAAAACGGTTATGATCCTGTTTATGGAGCAAGACCACTTAAACGCTACATTCAAAAGTATGTGGAAACAGCCGTAGCCAAACTGATTTTGTCAGATCAGGTGGCAATTGGAGACGCAATCCTCATTGATGTAGAAAATGACAGCCTTGTCGCAAAGAAGAAATAGGACTTTTACGGCAAGAAAAGGAGAAATGATGAAGGTAAGCTATATATATCATAGCGGATTCCTGGTAGAAACAGAGTCGGCAACTTTACTTTTTGATTATTTTAAAGGAAAGCTGCCGGCTTTTCCTACGGATAAACCGTTGATTATTTTTGCAAGTCATAAGCATAAGGATCACTTCTCTTTCCGGGTATTTGAGTTGGAAAATCATCCCGGTGGTGTTTCTTATATTTTCGGCAACGATATCAAATTTACAGACCGGTATTTGGAACGGCATGGGATTGATCCGGGAGTAAAGGATAAAATTATCCGGATGCAGCCCCATACAACCTTGGAATTGCCTATATCCGCGCCCGGGCAGGAGAATGAAAGAAACAGCATCAAAATACACACCTTAAAGTCAACTGACGCAGGTGTCGCTTTTTGCGTGCAAACTGCAGAAGGTTGTATTTTCCATGCAGGAGATCTTAATCTGTGGCATTGGAGTGGTGAAACAGAGGAATTTAACCGTTCGCAGGAACAAGGATATCAGACAGAGATACAATATTTAAAGGAATGGTTGGAAAAGGAAACGGTGGAAGTGATAGACGCTGCATTTTTACCTCTTGATCCAAGGCTTGGTGAGGCGTATTTTCTTGGAGCGGATTACTTTTTGGGAAATATACCGGTTCAGACAATGTATCCCATGCACATGTGGGATGATTATGACATGGTGGACCGCTACATTGCCCATTGCAAAGCGGATGAAGCAAGGGCTTTATCGGCCACAAAAATCTGCGAACACAGTTTTTTCACAAAACAAACATAATTCCATAACAAATTCATCGTATGCTTACGGTATAGACAGCATGGAAGGAGAGTTTTGAATGATGTATGGAGAATATCCCAATAACCAAAATCATGAGTATAGTCCTGTAAATGAGTACGGCGCAGTACCGAATATAAATCAAGCGACGGAAGGAAATAAGGATAAGAAAAAGAAAAAATCGGATTCTTTGGCAAGAAAAGTGGGAACATTTTTTGCATGTGGTATTTCCTTTGGTCTTGCAGCATCCCTAATTTTTGTAGGAATAGTGAAGGCTTCGGGAGTTACAGAGGTAAAGGATCTGGATACAACTGTGGAAGTAAGTACAAAAGAGGATATAATCGGAGAAGTACAGCTTCCCGCAACACCAGCCACCCCCATGGTCCAGACCGAAGGAGGAATGGGGATTTCTGAAATTGTAGAGGTGAGTATGCCATCCATTGTTTCCATTACCAATACAGGGGTAGAGGAAATGATCAGTATGTTTGGTAGGATGGAATATGAGGCTACCAGTGCAGGCAGTGGGATTATTATCGGACAAAATGAAACAGAACTTCTGATTGCCACCAACAACCATGTGGTCAGTGGTTCTGATGAATTATCGGTGTGCTTTGGTGATGATGAAGAAGAGGTAGTATCTGCGAAGATTAAGGGAACAGATGCTTCCAACGATCTTGCAATTATTGCAGTGGAATTGGATGATTTGAATGCAGAAACAAAAGCAAACATAGCCATTGCCAAGTTGGGTGACTCTGATGAATTAAAAGTTGGAGACCAAGTGGTTGCCATTGGTAATGCCTTGGGTTATGGACAGAGCGTGACAACCGGTATTGTCAGTGCAAAGGACCGTGAAGTGACCATTGATGATATCAGTACAAAATTGATTCAGACGGACGCGGCAATAAATCCGGGGAACAGTGGTGGCGCATTATTAAATATGCAGGGCGAAGTCATTGGTATTAATTCTTCCAAATTTGCATCTACTCAGGTAGAAGGTATGTGTTATGCTATCCCGATTACAACGGCACAACCGATTTTAGAAGAGTTGATGCTTCGTGAGACAAGAGACGTTGTGGCTGAAGAAGAACAGGGGTATCTGGGAATTTCCTGCCAGAATGTGTCTGCCGATATATCAGAAATGTACAATATACCCCGCGGTGTTTATGTCCTGGGTACTGATGAAGGTAGTGCGGCAGATAATGCCGGCTTACAAAAAGGTGATATTATTACAAAATTTGACGGAAGCAGTATTTCGGATTATGATGAATTAAAAGGCATATTACAATACTATAAAGCCGGAGAAACCGTAGAACTGACCATTGAGCGCGCGGCGGAAGATGGCGGTTATCAAGAAAAGGTAGTTGTGGTTTCTTTGGATAGAGCAGAAGAGAGGCAGAGAAAATGATACCGAATGATCCTGTGATGCTACTTAGTTTTATTAATTTGAAGCTGAGAGATTATTACAAAAATCTGGATGATTTATGTGATGGAGAGGATGTAGAAAAACAGTCTGTGCTTGATAAACTGTCCGGAATCGGTTATGTTTATAACGAAGAGATAAATCAATTCGTATAACAAAGGCGATGAGAAAATGGCAGATGGCACACTGGTGATGCGAGATCAGAATAACAATGTGATGAGTAAGCTTTCTTTTACCAAAGGAGAAAGCTTACTTTTGTTATGTAAAAAAGCAGGATTTTCATTGCCGGCGTCCTGTAATGGAAAGGGTACTTGCGGCAGATGTAAAGTGCAATTTGTCAAAGGCGCACCCTTGCCGCAAGCTACTGAGCGTCAAAAACTGACAGTAGAAGAATTGCGACAGGGATACCGTCTGGCGTGTATGACAAAGCCTGATCAGGATTGTGAAATCGTATTGTCAAGTGAAACAAAGCCTGATGCTGTTGCAGGGAAAATAGAAGCGGGCTGGAAATTGGATATGCAGGGCTTCTTTTTGGTGGCAGATATCGGGACAACAACGATTGTCATAGAAAAGCGAAAGAAATGTGATGGAAGTATTGTAGATACATATAAGGCAGTCAATGATCAGAGAATCTATGGGGCAGACGTACTTTCCAGAATGGAAGCTTCCTTGGAAGGCAAAGCAGAGGAATTGGCCACCTTGGTCCGTTCACAGCTGACAGAAGGAATTCGATATCTGAACCGTGACAAAGCGTCGGATTTGATGATTGTGGCAGCCAATACGACGATGATTCATTTACTGATGGAGTATCCGGTGGAAGGCTTGGCTAAAGCACCTTTTAAGCCTTATACATTGAGGAAAGTAATCACAGAGATTGCAGGCATTAAAACCATCATTATGCCGGGCATATCAGCCTTTGTAGGAGCAGATATTATGGCAGGATTGTTGGCTGTTCATCATATGACAAAGCAATCCGGCAAAGCCATAGATCAAAATGGTGAGTATCAATTGTTTATTGACCTTGGTACCAACGCAGAACTGGTATTATATGATAAAAGAGGTGGTATATGTACAGCCACGGCAGCAGGGCCGGCCTTTGAAGGCGATGCGGGAACCGGATTCTTTGGAAGTGACATGGTTGCGGTGTTGGCATGGCTATTTGAAAAGGGTATGATAGATGAAAATGGCACCCTGAGTGATGAATACTTTGAACATGGTGTGTTGATTCCCTGCGATGAGCGCAAGATGCATATATCACAGCAACAGATACGGAATCTGCAGTTGGCGAAGGCAGCAGTCCATACAGGAATAGAAGTGTTGATGCAAAAGGCAGGTATTACGGAAGAACAGATTAAAAACGTATATTTGGCAGGTGGATTCGGTTATTACCTGGATGTACATGCAGCGGTGACAATTGGTTTGCTTCCCCATTCTTTGGAAAAGAAAACAATAGCTTGTGGCAATACAGCATTGGTTGGAGCGGCAGTGTATGCACATCAATTGATGACGGGAGCAGAGAAGGCAATTGAAATAAATATAATACCTATTAATTTGGCAGAAGAGGAGTTATTTGGAGAAAATTATGCAAACCATATAGGGCTGAGCTGTGACAAATGAGCGGATGATAGGTAAAGCTGGGATACTTAATATCCCAGCTTTAATCCATTTTCAAGACCGGTAGAAATTATCTGAAATGCATGCTTTTCGTGGAGTTCTTTAGGATCAAAGGTACGAAGAGTTCCCAGAAAACCACTTATAATAAATGTTGTAAACACGCGATAAACGTACTGCTGTTCCTCATTTTGGGGAGAAATGGAAGTGGCAATTTTTTCTTGTATTGCATTCAATACCTGATTACTGATTGCTTCGGTCATATAGTTAAAGGTAGAATGGTGAAGAGAAAGAGAAATACTGCCATCATCTAGTTTAAGATGCAATACCCTATCCCAGATTTCGGGAGCCTTTGAAATCAAGTCTTTAATATCATATTCCAATACAATGGCACAAATCTTTGTTGCAAGGCTTTGTTGGAAGAACTCTGCCAAATCATAAATATCACGATAGTGTAAATAGAAAGTGCTTTTATTTATATCTGCTTTTTCGCATAATTCTTTAACGGTAATTTTGTTTAATTCTTTTTCTAAAATTAAATTCAAAAATGCTGTGTTAATTGCAGCTTTTGTACGTCGGATGCGTCTATCTGTTTCCATAAAATCCTTTCTGCCATAGAAATCTAATAAAAATAGACAATTGAAACAAAAAAGTCTATTAGTCGTCTGTTGGCTATATAATTGTTGGTTGAAACAAAAGTAGAATCATTGTAACATACAAATAGACATGTGTCTAGAAAAGAGGGCGGAAGTCATGAACAGTTGGGAGTTTTACAAAGGAGAAGCTTTTGATGCTTATACATATTTTGGTGCACATGTGGAAAACGATGGTGTGTCCTTTCGGGTTTATGCACCAAATGCCAAGGACGTGAAGCTGGTAGGCGAATTTTCGGATTGGCAGGAATACCATATGTACCCTTGTGAAATGCAGGGCGTGTGGCAGGCATTTATCGAGGATGCAAAAGTCGGCCAGATGTACAAATATGTGGTCTATACTAAGGATGAAACAAGGGTAGAACATTGTGATCCCTACGGCTTTGCCATGGAATTACGACCCCACTGGGCTTCCATTATTACAGATTTGGACGGTTATAAGTTTGCAGATAGTGCATGGATGGAAAAGAGAGATAAAAATTATGACCGTCCCATGAATATTTACGAGTTTTATCCGGCAAGCTTCCGGCAACATCCCAGAGGTGAGGATGAAGATATGGCAGTTTCTTATATGGATTTTGATGAGATTGCCGATGAACTGATTGCTTATGTTAAAGAAAATGGATTTCAGTATATTGAATTTATGCCCCTAAGCGAACACCCGGCAGATTGCTCTTGGGGATATCAGAATACCGGATTTTATGCACCGACGGCTCGATATGGTACACCGGATCAGTTAAAACGCCTCATTGACCGTTGTCACCAGAATGACATTGGTGTCATTTTGGATTTTGTGCCGGTTCATTTTGCCATGGACAGTTATGGATTGGGCAAATTTGATGGGACGGCACTTTATGAGTTTCCCAGTAATGATGTGGCACACAGTGAATGGGGAACCTATAACTTTAATCATGCCAAAGGAGAAGTAGCAAGCTTTTTACAGTCATGTGCTTACTATTGGCTGAAGGAGTTCCACTTTGACGGACTCCGTATGGATGCCATCAGCCGTATGATTTACTGGCAGGGTAATTCTGACAGAGGTGTCAACACTTGCGCAGTCAACTTTATTAAGCGTATGAACTACGGACTTCATGAAAGAATCCCACAGGCTATCTTGATTGCTGAGGATTCCACGGACTTTTTGAAGGTAACGGCACCGGTGACTTATCAGGGACTGGGTTTTGACTATAAATGGGATATGGGCTTTATGAATGACACCTTGGAATATTTTAAATTGGAGCCTTCCCACAGACCGGCACATTATTATGAATTGAGTTTTTCCATGCAGTATTTCTATTCGGAATTATTTATGCTTGCTTTATCCCACGATGAGGTTGTACATGGAAAAGCCACTATTATCCAAAAGATGTGGGGACAGTATGAGGATAAGTGCCGTCAAATCAAAGCGTTTTATGCCTATTTTTACACCCATCCGGGTAAGAAACTGAATTTCATGGGAAATGAAATTGGACAGTTCCGTGAGTGGGATGAGGAGAGAGAACAGGATTGGGGATTGACTACCTATCCCTTCCATGATGCATTTCATCATTATTATATGGAGTTATGTAAACTATATAAAACAGAGAAAGCATTATACCAAGGAGAGTACAATCCGGAATGCTTTGAATGGCTTGAGGTACATGCAGATCAGTTTTCTACCTATGTATACGCCAGAAAAGGTGGCGGAGAGATTATTATCACAGCACTCAATCTGTCAGACCAGTTTTGGAAGGATTTTACCTTCGGCATTTGGGAAGGGGCAGAAATTGTAGAATTGTTAAATAGTGATTGGGAATGCTATGGTGGGCATACCAAGCCCGAGGATGATAATTATCATACCTATCCTCAGGCGTTCAATGGAAAACCGGCAAGAGCGGTCGTTGACCTGGCACCTTTTTCTGCGAGAATTTTTAAAGTGAAATTTTCTAAAGTGTAACAGCATAGAATAAATAATAAGTGAATGATAGAGGTATCCATGAGAAGCAGACGGAAACATGTTGAGATTATAATCGGTATGTTGGCGGCGTTTTGTCTGGTCATGGGATGCCTCTTTTTATTTGCAGATTTCTCTGATTCGTCAGAAATGGTTCTCGCATCTGATACGGAAACGGTCATTGAGCCTACAGAGAGGAAGAAAATTGCCCTGACCTTTGATGATGGTCCCCATCCGGTATATACCCCTATGTTGTTGGATGGATTGGAAAAAAGGGATGTGAAGGTCACTTTTTTTGTCATGGGTACAGCGGTGGAAGCCTATCCGGAGATTGCAAAACAGATGAGTGAACAGGGACATCTGATTGGAAATCATACCTACCATCATGTGAGTCTGGAGAATGCAGATGCAGAACTGATTCAAAAAGAAGTCGTATCAGCCAATGAGTTGATTGAGCGGATAACCGGGCAATATCCGCAATTTTTTCGACCACCCTTTGGAGATTCCGGAGGTGAGATTGAGAGACAGGCAGAAATGATCTGCGTCATGTGGGATGTGGACCCATTGGATTGGTGTACGACAGATGCTTCATTGGTGGTAGAGCGGGTGATGTCACATGCGGATGATCATTGTATTATCCTACTTCATGACCAATATAAAAGCAGTGTACAGGCGGCTTTTACCATTATTGATGAATTGCAGAAGCAGGGATATGAATTTGTGACAGTGGATGAATTGATCTATGAGTGAATGTTGTTTTCGAGGCAAAAAGAAAGTATAATGATAGAGTATGAAAAACAAACAATTGAGGCAAGTTTTATGGATATGAATTTATTTGACTATATGAGAGAAAATAAGATGGAGAAGGAATCTCCCCTGGCGGCACGTATGCGTCCTACAACTTTAGATGAGGTGGTGGGCCAGCAGCATATCATCGGAAAGGATAAGTTACTTTACCGTGCCATTAAGGCGGACAAGCTGGGAAGCGTGATTTTTTATGGACCGCCCGGAACCGGTAAGACGACTTTGGCCAAGGTAATTGCCAATACCACCAGTGCGGAGTTTACCCAGATCAATGCCACCATTGCAGGCAAAAAGGATATGGAAGAAGTGGTTGCAAAGGCAAAGGATGTCTTTGGCATGTATGGTAAAAAGACCATTTTATTTGTAGATGAGATTCACCGTTTTAATAAAGGCCAGCAGGATTATCTGCTTCCCTTTGTAGAGGACGGCACTGTGGTCTTAATCGGAGCTACTACAGAGAATCCCTATTTTGAAGTAAACAGTGCTCTTATATCCCGTTCCATTGTATTTAAATTGAAGCCTTTGGAGAAAGCAGATGTACTTTCTTTGATTCATCGGGCTGTCTATGATGAAAAGAAAGGAATGGGTGCTTATCAGGCTGTGATTGATGATGATGCGGCAGATTTTCTGGCTGAAATCTCCGGTGGTGATGCCAGACATGCATTAAATGCTATTGAGCTTGGCATTTTAACCACAGAACGCAGTGAAGACGGTAAGATCCATATTACCTTGGATGTAGCAAGTGAATGTATCCAAAAGCGTGTGGTCCGCTATGACAAAACAGGAGACCAGCATTATGATACGATTTCTGCATTTATTAAGAGTATGCGTGGTTCTGATCCCGATGCAGCGTTATATTATCTGGCCCGGATGCTCTATGCAGGTGAAAGCCTTACCTTTATTGCCCGCAGAATTATGATTTGCGCAGCAGAAGATGTAGGTATGGCAGACCCCAATGCATTGACGGTGGCTGTCAGCGCGGCACAGGCAGTAGAACGCATCGGTATGCCGGAGTCACGTATCATTTTGGCAGAAGCGGTAGCCTATGTGGCAAGCGCACCAAAGAGCAATGCCTCTTATCTGGCAATTGATGAGGCCACAGCAGAGGTTGAAGCAAGCGGGAATTTACCGATTCCCACACATTTACAGGATGCACATTATAAAGGAGCAGCAAAGCTTGGGCATGGCATTGGTTATCTGTATGCCCATGATTATGCAAATCATTACGTGGAACAACAATATTTGCCTTATGAATTAAATGGAAAAGAGTTTTATCGCCCGACGGATAACGGCTACGAGGTGAAAGTAAAAGAGCACATGAAACGCATCAGGGAAGAGGCAAAATGTGCACCAAAGCCGGATATCAATGAAAATAAGGCTGATGACAGATAGTCAACTCATCCCAATAGGATTAAATCTATGAGTAAAAATAAAGTAACAGCTAAACAACGTTTAATCATGATTTCATTGGATGCCGTGGGAGCCAGGGATATTCCGTATCTCTGTACCCTGCCCAATTTTGGTAAACTTTGGAAGCGGGCAGCAAAATGTGCCCATGTGCAAAGCGTGTACCCATCCATTACTTATCCGGCCCATGTGTCTATTGTGACAGGGAAAAAGCCGGTAAATCACGGTGTGATTAACAATACTTTGTTGCAACCTATGCATCCTTCACCGGACTGGATGTGGCAACGCAAGTATGTAAAAGGCACTACCTTGTATGATGAGGCCTTGAAAAAAGGCTGGAAGGTGGCATCCCTCCTTTGGCCCGTCACGGCAAAAAGCCGTGTGACATACAATTTACCGGAGGTTTTGGCTAACAGACCCTGGGAAAACCAGATTATGGTGTCTGCTTTAAACGGAAGTCCGTTATATGAATTGGAATTAAATAAAAAATTTGGTTCTCTGCGTGACGGCGTTCATCAGCCTGCGTTGGATAACTTTGTCCATGCATCAGCATTGCATACCATAGCAAAATATAATCCTGAAATGGTAATGATACATTTTACGGATGTGGATACCAATCGACATATCTATGGTGTGGACCATGAAAAAGTGACGGAAGCCCTGAATCGACATGATAAACGTCTTGGTGAGTTGATGGATATGCTGGAAGCAACCGGTGACATGGATAAAACAACGGTTGTTATACTTGGAGATCATTGTCAGTTTGATACAGAGCGTGTTGTTTATCTCAATTATCTGTTAAAACAAGAAGGATTTTTGGAAGCAGACGGAGATAAAATAACGGATTATATTTATGTTTCGAAAAATTGTGATGGTTGTACTTACATTTATGAAAATCCAAAAAGAAAAGCCACAAAGGAAGAATTTGCAAAACTGACAAATCTGTTGGATAAATGTAAGGAAGATCCTTTGTATGGGATAGACCGCCTATTTACGGGGAAAGAAGCCGGTGAGTTGGGCGCAGATGACACTTGTGTCTATTTAGTGGAAGCGAAAGCACCTGTTTTTTATTTGGACTACTGCCATACTTTGACAGAGCCTGTTTCGGAGATGAAGAAGGGAAAAATGAGAGGTACACACGGATACCTTCCGGACAAGCCGGACTACGAAACCTTCTTTATGGCATTCGGTTATGGCATCAAAGAAGGTGTGGAGGTACCGTCCATGAACCTCTATGATGAAGGTCCCACACTAGCAAAAATAATAGATGTTATCCTATCGAATGCGGACGGAAGATGCGTGGATGAGATATTAGCAATGTAATATTATTGCTCGGACTTTACTGAATGTGGAGGAATAAAATGAAGATGCATATTTCGGTAATAATACCGGCTCATAATGAAGAAAAGTATATAGAGAGATGTATAAAGTCAATAAAAGAATCTGCAAAACAGTTTCGCGGAAATACAGAGATTATTGTTGTATGCAACAGATGTACCGACAAAACAGCTGAAATTGCAGAAAATAATGGGGCAATGGTTGTTTTCAACGAGGATCGATGTATTGCAAAAGTTCGAAATGCCGGAATATTGGTTGCTAGAGGAAAGATAATCGTGACCATAGATGCCGATAACCGCATGACAAAAGGAACGTTATCAGAAATATACAAACTCCTTAGAACCGGAAGATATATCGGTGGAGGAGCTCCGATACGTTTTGAGAGATATTCATTTCCCTTATGGTGCAATGATATTATGTGCAGGATATTGTTTGGGCTTACAGGATTATATAGCGGTATATTTTGGGCAAAAAAAGATACCTTTGATGCAATCGGAGGCTTTGTAGATCAGAAGGCTATGGAAGATGTAGCAACCGCTAAAATGTTGAAGAAATATGGAAAAAAGCAGGGTAAGAAATATACTACACTTCGAAATAATCATCTCATTAATTCAACGAGAAAATATGATGATTTAGGGGATTGGCTATATTTTAAACTGATGTTTCAAAATATTGGGACGTTATTAAAGGCGGCAATGGGAGATAAAACAGGGATAGATAAGTTGTTGGATGAAATGTTCTATGAATACAATGATTGATGTGTAAGAGGAAAAATTGAATTTTCAAGTCCGAAAACATATTGACAAATTTCAATGTGTTACATATAATATCATATAGATAAACATCAATGAATGGAGGTGTGGTATTGGACTACAGAAAAACAGCCACTATGTTCAAAGCATTCTGTGATGAAAATCGATTGCAGATTTTAACGTTATTACAAGGCGGAGAAAAGTGTGCTTGTAAATTGCTAGAAGAAATGCAGATAACACAGCCAACTTTATCACACCATATGAAAATTTTATGTGATGCTGGTGTTGTGGTCAGCCGAAAAGAAGGTAAGTGGATGCACTATTCAATTTCAGAAGAGGGCATACGAAATGTAAAAGAATACTTAGATACATTTGCTAAATGTAGGGATAATGAGATGTCGTGTTGTAAGGGATAATGGTTAGCGATTACGCACGACTAATCATTAATAGAATATATCGAAATACTTAAATGTATGAATATATAGGAGGTAGAACATGCAAAATTTATGGAATTTCTTCCAAGATGAAATACTTGGAATGCAATGGCTCAATAGACTGATAGGAAGCAGTTTAGAGGTGATTGGTCTTGATACAAGTGGTAAAGTTGGAGGAAGCATACATTTTTTTATTTATGATGTAATTAAAATTATGGTATTGCTTGGCTTCCTGATTTTAATTATTTCATATATTCAAAGTTATTTTCCACCAGAAAGAACGAAAAAGATACTTGGAAAATTTAAGGGAATATGGGCAAACATCATTGCGGCTCTTCTCGGAACTGTTACGCCTTTCTGTTCTTGTTCTTCGATTCCATTGTTTATCGGTTTCACAAGTGCCGGACTTCCGCTGGGGGTTACTTTCTCATTCCTGATATCTTCGCCTATGGTTGATTTAGGCTCACTGGTATTGCTTATGAGTATTTTCGGTTGGAAAGTTGCTATCGTATATGTAATAGTTGGATTGGTTATTGCAGTTGTTGGCGGAACACTGATAGAAAAAATGCATTTGGAGGATCAGGTTCACGAGTTTATTCGAAATGCGAATTCAATTGATGTTCCTCAGGAGGAGCTTACAAGAAAAGACAGACTTAAGTTTGCGTGGGAACAAGTGGTAGAAACCGCAAAGAAGGTAGCGCCGTATGTTCTGATAGGTGTTAGTATTGGTGCGTTTATTCATAACTGGATTCCGGAAGAATGGATTGTAAGTGCATTGGGTACAGGTAATCCATTCGGTGTAATCATTGCAACGATTGCAGGAATACCGATGTACGCAGATATTTTTGGTTGTATTCCGATTGCAGAAGCTCTGCTTGCAAAGGGTGCAAGATTAGGTGTGGTATTGTCATTTATGATGGGGGTTACAACACTTTCTTTGCCTTCAATCATTATGTTAAAGAAAGCTGTAAAGCCTAAGTTGTTAGGAATATTTGTGGCAATCTGCACGATAGGAATTATTATTGTTGGATATTTCTTCAATGTGTTTCAGTATTTGCTGGTTTAATATAAAAAAGTAAGAATATAATTTAGGAGGATTTGAGAATGGGTTTATTTAATTTTGGAAAAAAGAAAGAAGAAGTAAAGGAGCCGACTTGTGAGTGCAATGCTCCTGTGGATGAAGTGAAAGAGGACAAATGTTGTTGCTGTGGCGGCAATGAAGCACAGTCTTCTTGCTGTGAAGACAATGCAGGAACACAGAAAGAAACATGTTGTCCTGAAGCTGTAGATGGAATTTGCTGTATTAAAGTACTTGGTGCCGGCTGTAAATCTTGCCATGAGCAGTATGAATATGCAAAAGAAGCCGTTTCTCATTTGGGACTCAATTTAGAGGTAGAATACATTACCGATATGGAAAAAGTTATGACTTATGGTGTAATGAGTATGCCTGCAATTGTCGTGAATGAAAAAGTAGTATCAATGGGTAAGGTGTTAAAATCAACAGATGTAGAAAAATTACTCCATAAGCTCGGTTTCTAAAGGGAGGATATATGAGTAAAGGATGGTATCCGGTTATTGATTATGATAAATGTATAGGTTGTATGGCTTGCAAGGATATGTGCAAACATGGTGTGTATAAACTGGATGTAGATACAAACAAACCGAATGTCGTATATGGAAATGGCTGCGTGCATGGGTGTCATGGTTGTGAGAAGAAATGTCCGATGGGAGCGATTCATTATGTTGGTGATGATGGAACATTGGATATTGATTACGATTATGAAACTTACAAACCGGAAATTAAATGTGAAGGAAAGCCAAAGGTGGCATTTGTCTGTGTTCATAATTCCTGTCGCAGTCAGATAGCTGAGGCGTTAGGTAAAAAAATGGCTTCAGATGTGTTTGAGAGTTATTCGGCAGGAACAGCACTCAAAGACCATATCAATCCGGATGCAGTTCGTATGATGAAAAGGTTACATGGAATTAATATGGAACAAGCACAGTACAATAAACTGATAGAGGATATTCCTGAGCCGGATGTGGTTATTTTTATGGGTTGTAATGTAAGCTGCCCGAATGTTCCGAGCCAATATGCGGAGAACTGGGGCTTGGATGATCCATCAGGTCAAAGTGATGAGGTGTTTGAAGAAACTATAAAAAACATTGAAGCAAAAATATTAAAGTTAATGGACAAATTAAGAATTTAGAAAACACTTGAAAATTTCAACTTTATGAATAGTACCAAAGTATGAATTAACCTCATTTGGTACATAAAGCTAAAACAATTCCTTCATCAACATAGCATAGATATCCTCGTTCTTTTTCTGCCAGTGATCACAGACAGCAGAGGCGGTTTTTTCATCAGGTATGTTCAGTTTTAACTCCATCAGTACTTCGCCGCGCTCCATGGCGGTTAAGATTGCCTGGTAGCTGCCTCCGGTGGTTTTATAATATTGACCTGTTACAGAGACTTCATTGCGTAATGCAATGGAGTTTTCTTTTAGGTATACATCGATTTCTTCTTTGATAGCTTCCGGTATATTATTGCGGAAAAAGTCCAAAGTTGTATGCCCTTCTTCAGTTAACATAAGTTGCGTGCGGTTGTGAATGGTTCTGGTAGACAATAGGTTGATATCACACAGCTCGCCAATGGCCTGCTGGAGGGTTAAATAATTGGTGTATTCTTTTTCTAAGATGAAGTTGTCAATTTGTGCCCGGGTCAAGGGAAAAGACACCCGATCCAGCATGTAAAGTACGATTAATTTGTATAAAGTCATGGGTTCTTGAGACATAGTTAAACCTCGTTTTAATTTATTTGCAAAATAATATAGCTGTCTTAGACATTACAATTCATTCCCTGAAATACTGCTTTTTCACGGCATAGTTTATGAAAAGTGTTCAGGACATCCCGTTTGTTCAGACTCCATTTTGGCTCAATCAGTAAATTCTTTGGGCCATCTCCGGTGATGCGATGAACGACAATCTCCGGATTCAGATTGGCGATGCAGGAAAGCAGAATATCCAGGTATTCATCCTTGGAATAAACCGGGACCAAGCCGTTTTCGTAATGAATAGCCAGATCCGTATTTTTTAGAATGTGTAACAGTTGTAATTTTATTCCAAAAGGCTGAATTTGGTTTACATAATCGATGGTTTCTAAAATGCGTTTTTTATCCTCTCCGGGCAGTCCTAAGATTGTGTGTATGATAAAGGGAATAGCCCTCTTTTTTAACTCCGAAACAGCTGTCTCGAAGACGGATAAAGGATATCCCCGTCGGATGTATGCGGCTGTATCTTCATGTATGGTCTGAAGTCCCAGTTCAATCCAGACAAATTTATCAGGGAACTCTGACATAACCCGTTCTAAGACTGCAAATACCTCATCGCCCAAACAATCCGGTCTGGTGGCAATGGATATGCCGATGACTTTGGGATGGGAGAGTGCGGCAAAATAAAGAGCATATAGCCGTTCGGGTTTGCCATATGTGTTGGTATAGGCTTGAAAATAGGCGATATATTTATCGCCTACTTTTTTATCATGAAATAAGGATAGTCCTTTTTCCAGTTGTGCATGGATACTATCAGCAGGATTTGCGGGATCAACAGATGTGGCAAATTCGCCGCTTCCGCCACCGCTGCAAAAGATGCATCCGCCCTGACCAATGGTACCATCCCGGTTTGGACAGGTAAAACCACCATCCAATGCAATTTTATATACTTTCTCGCCAAATCTTTCCTTGCAGTAGTAATCCAAGGAATAGTAAGGCTTTCTGTTCCAATCTTTTTTCATAATTATATAGGGCACAAATGTGCAGTTTATTTAATATGAGATTTTACAGCATCTGCCACAACCTCAGCTACTTTGGGGTTGAAAGCTTCCGGCATAATATTATCTTCGTTCAATTCATCATCAGGAACAAGTCCGGCAATGGCTAAAGCAGCCGCCAGTTTCATCTCTTCGGTAATCTGTGTGGCACGACCTTCCAGAGCACCTTTAAAGATACCGGGGAATGCAACCACATTGTTTACCTGATTGGGGAAATCGCTGCGTCCGGTTCCAACCACTCTTGCACCTGCGGCTTTTGCTATATCAGGCATAATCTCAGGAACGGGATTTGCCATGGCAAAGAGGATGGAATCCTTGTTCATGGAAGCAACCATCTCGGGAGTCACGATACCCGGAGCAGATACACCCACAAAGATGTCTGCGCCTTTCAATGCATCGGAAAGAGAACCGGTCTCATTGTTTGGATTGGTGACTTCTGTCATTTTCTGCTGCATCCAGTTAAGGCCTTCGGTGTCTTTTCCGACAATGCCTACCTTGTCGCACATAATCACATTTTTAAATCCATAGGTTAAAAGAAGCTTGGTAATTGCCACACCGGCACTTCCGGCACCATTAACAACGACCTTACAATCTTCTTTCTGTTTGCCCACAACCTTTAGACCGTTGATAATGCCGGCAAGAACAACAATAGCGGTTCCGTGTTGGTCATCATGAAAAACTGGGATATTTAATGTGGCTTTTAATCTTTCTTCAATCTCAAAACAGCGGGGAGCGCTGATGTCTTCCAAGTTGATACCGCCAAAGGAAGGTGCGAGATAAGTCACAGCCTTGATAATCTCCTCTGTATCCTGTGTGTCCAGACAAATCGGGACTGCATTTACACCGCCAAACTCTTTGAATAACACGGCTTTTCCTTCCATAACGGGCATTGCTGCCAAGGGACCGATATTGCCCAAGCCAAGAACGGCACTACCGTCGGAAACAACAGCGACCGTATTGGCTTTCATAGTGTATTTATAGGCTGCTTCCGGATCATTTGCGATGACTTTACAAGGCTCTGCAACACCGGGGGTATATGCCAAAGATAAAGCTTCTCTGGATTTAACGGGTGTCTTGGAGATTGTTTCCAGTTTGCCGTTCCATTCCTCGTGAAGCTGTAATGCTTTTTCATTTACAGTCATGATAACTTCCTCTTTTCAATTGTAAAAATTTCTGTTCCTATCATATAGTAAAAGAGGGCATTTTGCAAGAGATAGGGGTGATGGACGGATTTCGATATAAATTATAAAAATACTTTACGAAAAAATAAACTTGTTGTATACTTATCCCAGAAATTCAAGCAAATCATACACTGGATATTCTGAAAGTGAATTCCCAAAGAACATTTTTTAATAGATTATACATAAGCAGGAATTTAGAATGCATTTATATATATAAGGAGAACAAGCATGAGAGAAAAGTATGAATCATTGGCTTTGGCAGATTTAAAAGAAATTGCAAAAGCACGAGGTATCAAAGGTGTATCAACTATGAAAAAGTCAGAAATCGTTGAAGCGATGCTGGAAGAGGATGAAAGAAGCAAAATCAGTCCCGAAAAGCTCAGCGACCAGTTGGATAGCGGTGAGACTGCAAAAGGTATCTTGGAAGTTATGCCTGACGGATTTGGATTTATCCGTTGTGAAAACTTTTTGCCCGGTGAGAATGACGTATATGTGGCACCCAGCCAGATCCGTAAGTTTAATCTGAAGACAGGTGACATTATAGAAGGTAATACCAGGATTAAGACACAGAATGAAAAGTTTTCAGCATTGTTATATGTAAAAAAAATCAATGGTTATCATCCTTCGGAGGCGGCAAAAAGATACAACTTCGAGGACATGACTCCTATTTTTCCGGACGAAAGGCTGAAGCTTGAGACACCCGGTGCCAGTGTGGCTATGCGTATTATGGATTTGATGAGTCCTGTGGGTAAAGGACAACGTGGTATGATCGTATCCCCGCCCAAGGCAGGTAAAACTACCTTATTAAAGGAAGTGGCAAAATCTGTAAAACAAAACAATCCCGATATGCACTTGATTATTTTGTTGATTGATGAACGACCGGAAGAAGTTACTGATATCCGTGAAGCTATTGAAGGACCAAATGTAGAAGTAATCTACTCTACATTTGATGAACTTCCCGAGCATCACAAACGTGTATCCGAGATGGTAATCGAGCGTGCAAAACGTTTGGTTGAGCATAAAAAAGATGTCATGATTCTTTTGGACAGTATCACACGTCTGACCCGTGCATACAACCTGACAGTTCCACCCAGTGGACGTACTTTATCCGGTGGTTTGGACCCTGCGGCATTGCACATGCCCAAGAGATTCTTCGGTGCAGCCAGAAATATGAGAGAGGGTGGAAGCCTTACCATTCTTGCAACAGCGTTGGTTGAGACCGGAAGTAAGATGGATGATGTGGTATACGAAGAGTTTAAAGGAACCGGTAATATGGAAATGGTTCTGGACCGCAAGCTTTCCGAAAAGCGTGTATTCCCTGCCATTGATATTCCCAAATCCGGCACCAGAAGAGAGGATCTGTTGTTGAACCAGGAAGAACTTCAGGCAATCAATGTCATGCGCAAGGCATTAAACGGATTGAAGCCCGAAGAAGCGGTAGAAAAGATTCTCGATATGTTTGTCCGTACCAAAACCAACAGAGAATTTGTAGATATGGTGCAAAAAATCAAGTTTTTCTAAAAAACCGCTTGCATGACATAGAAATCTATGCTATGCTAATTAAGCTGTTTGTAAAAAAAGATTGATATTTTATATAGAGAGGTGAAAATCATGAGAGAAGGAATCCATCCTAATTACTATCAGGCTACTGTAACCTGTAACTGTGGTAACACATTCGTAACCGGTTCAACAAAAGAAGATATCCACGTTGAAATCTGTTCCAAATGCCACTCTTTCTACACAGGTCAGCAGAAAGCAGCTCAGGCTCGTGGTCGTATTGATAAATTCAATAAGAAATACGGCGTTCAATAATTACTTGACAAAAAAGGTTGAGATTTCATATCTCAACCTTGTTTTATATTCGGAGGTCATTTTATGGCAGAGAAATCGGCAAAGCGCAGTTGCGGAATTGGCGGGCAGGCGGTGCTGGAAGGCGTTATGATGAAAAATCAGGAAAAATACGCCGTTGCAGTCAGAAAGCCTGATGGCAAGATTGAGGTCAAAACAGAAGAATACAAATCCATTGCAGGGGAAAACAAACTTTTAAAACTTCCTTTTATTCGTGGTGTATTCAATTTTTGTGATTCCTTAATCCTTGGTACCAGATGCTTAAATTATTCTGCATCCTTTTATGAAGATGAGGATATGGAGAAAACTAAGACTGATAAAGCACTGGACAAGGTATCTGATGGAAATAGTGAAAGTGTACTCAGTGTAATTACTGTGATTATTTCCATGGTCATCGCCATCGGTTTATTCATGGTATTACCTTATTTTCTGGCAGAGCTTTTGAAGGTTTATGTGAGAAATGCATCTTTGCTTGCCTTGATTGAAGCTTTGATCCGTGTGGCGATTTTCTTAATCTATGTAGTAGCCATTTCGCTGATGCAGGATATCCGTAGAGTGTATATGTATCACGGCGCGGAGCATAAGTGTATCAACTGCATTGAGCGAGGAAGAGAATTGACGGTAGAGAATGTGAAAAAATCTTCCAGACTTCACAGAAGATGCGGCACCAGCTTTTTATTATTTGTCGTATTTGTCAGTGCGGTATTGTTTTTCTTTATCCGTGTAGACCAGCCGTTGCTTCGTGTGGGCCTTCGTATTTTATTAATCCCTGTGATTGCAGGCATTTCTTATGAAATTATCCGTTTGGCAGGAAAAAGTGACAATATCCTTGTACGTATCATTTCCGCTCCCGGTATGATGTTGCAGAAACTGACCACCAAAGAGCCGGATGATGATATGATTGAGGTTGCCATTGCTTCCATTGAAGCGGTGTTTGATTGGAAGGCTTATTTTAAAGAAACCTTTGGTTATGATGTAGATGCTGTTGCAGATATTAAAGAACAGTCTGCTAAGATATCCAAAGAGTTGGAAGAAGAGTCATGAAATACAGGGAACTCTATCTGACAGGTGTAAAAAAGCTGGAAGAAGCAGGAATTGAGGAAGCTTCCTTAGATGCCAGACTTCTTTTAGAATATGTATGTGATACCGACCGTAATACTTTGCTTGTTCATCCCGACATGGAAGTGTCAGATGAAAAAGCAAAGAGTTATGTAAATTATATAAGCGAGAGGGCAGAACGTGTGCCTTTACAGCATATCACAGGTAGTCAGTGCTTTATGGGGCTTGATTTTTATGTAAACCAAGATGTGCTAATTCCCAGACAAGATACAGAAGTGCTTGTAGAGGAAGTGATGCCCCATGTCCACGATGGCATGTCTATCCTGGATGTTTGTACGGGATCGGGATGTATCCTGGTGAGTCTGTTGCAGTACTCCAACGATTGCGTAGGTGTTGGCATAGATCTTTCAGAAAAAGCATTGGCTGTAGCAAAAAAGAATGCGGAGAGGATTCTATCTGAGAAGAACCTGCGTGTGGAATTCTTACAAGGTGATTTATTTGAGGCACTTGGTGAGAGACAGGAAAAGTATGATATTATCGTCAGCAATCCGCCCTATATCCCCACAGCAGTCATCGATGAACTGGAGCCGGAGGTTAAATTACATGATCCTATGATGGCGCTGGATGGCAAAGAAGACGGATTGTTCTTTTATCGTAAAATCGTTGCCGAGGCAGGAAAATACCTGACCAGAGGCGGCAAATTGTTTTTTGAAATCGGATATGATCAGGGTGAGGCTGTGTCGAATCTTTTAAAGGATGCAGGCTATACTGATATAGAAATAAAACAAGATTATACAGGTCTGGATCGAGTAGTATTCGGAACCTTTTTGGAGGATTAACATGTTTGACAAGTTAGAAGATCTCATAGGCAGATATGAAGAATTGATGGGGCTTTTGAATGAGCCCGGCGTAGCCAACGATCAGCAGAGATTCCGTTCTTTAATGAAAGAACAGAGTGATCTGGCTCCTATTGTAGATGCCTACAAAGAATATAAAAAGCGTTCACAGGATGTAGAGGATTCTTTGGCTATGCTTGAGGAAGAGTCAGATGAAGACATGCGTGAAATGCTCAAAGAAGAATTGAATGATGCTAAAAAAGCTGTTGAGGATCTTGAACAGCAGTTGAAAGTATTATTGCTTCCCAAAGACCCTAACGATGACCGTAACGTTATCGTGGAAATCCGTGCAGGTGCAGGCGGAGATGAGGCGGCTTTATTTGCGGCAGAAATATATCGCATGTATGTACATTATGCAGAGGGCAGACGCTGGAAGGTAGAACTTGCCGAATGTGAGGAAATCGGCATTGGCGGTATGAAGAACGTGACCTTTATGGTTACAGGACAAGGCGCTTACTCCGTATTAAAATACGAAAGTGGTGTACACCGTGTACAGCGTGTACCTGAGACAGAATCCGGCGGACGTATCCATACTTCCACTATTTCCGTAGCAGTTATGCCTGAAGCAGATGATATTGAAGTAGAAATCGATGAAAAAGATATCCGTATCGACGTAATGCGTGCATCCGGTAACGGTGGTCAGTGTGTCAACACAACCGACTCTGCGGTTCGTCTGACTCACTATCCTACAGGTATCGTGGTTTATTCCCAGACTGAGAAATCCCAGTTGCAGAATAAGGCCAAAGCGTTCAACTTGTTGCGTGCAAAACTGTACGATATCGAATGCCAGAAAGCCCATGATGCAGAAGCAGAGCTTCGCCGTAGCCAGATTGGTACCGGTGACCGTTCTGAAAAGATCCGTACCTACAACTTCCCTCAGGGACGTGTAACCGATCACCGCATCAACTTGACACTTTACAAATTGGATAAGATTATGAATGGTGATATTCAGGAAATCCTGGATGCTTTGATTGCAGCAGACCAGGCAGCGAAGTTGTTAAAGATGAATGAGAACTAATAGCACGAACGTGGCAGAAATAAAAATGGCAGAATGCACAAGTTTACTTGTGGCAGACTGCCATTTTGCTATTTCTGCCATGTGAGTCAAACGGACCACGAGGAAATGCGAAGCGTTTTCGAGTGGGTGTTCGTGCTATTCGTGGATTGATGAAGTGCTTTACCTTGACTTTAAGTGGTTGGGGTAGAGTGATTTTTTTGTGACAGTTTTTTGAGTTGGGGCATGGGGAAGAAAAGTGTTGTAGGAAAGGGTGTAGGAATTTATAATGGAATATATGAATTTTAGTTTTAAAATTAATTAGAAATGATTATGGAAGTGATAAAATTGGGTAAAAGGATTGATTTGACGGGGCAATCATTTGGGAAACTGGTCGTGTTGGGACGTGGTGAAGATTATATCTCACCAACAGGTTCTCATTTGCTTCGATGGAAATGTCAATGTGAATGTGAGAATATTATTAATGCAACAACTTCGCAATTAAAAAGAGGATTACAGTCGTGCGGTTGTGTTTCTAAGCGTGAAGATTTAACAGGAAAACGATTCAATATGCTAACAGTAATGCATTCTGTGAATGATTATGTATCACCGAAAGGATTACATATGTCAAAATGGCATTGTCAATGTGAATGCGGTAATGAAATTGATGTTTTAGGCATGAGTCTAAAAAAGGGTGATACAAAATCATGTGGTTGTTATAACAAAAAGAGAATTCGCCCCGTAAAAGATTATACAGGACTATATTTTGGTGAATTATATGTGCTAAAAAAATATGCCAATAGTAATCCGACAAAATATATATGTAAATGTAGTTGTGGAAATGAAGTTGGCGTTCTCCAAAAATCATTAACATCAGGGCAAAAAACTCATTGTGGTTGCAAAACTATCAAAGAAAAAACTATTAAATCTAAGAGTTCTAAATTACCACATAACTGTGTTGGAGAAGTAATAGGCCAATTAACTGTGCTTGATGAACTAGAAGCTCATATTACACCGAACGGTTCGAAACAAAGAATCGTAAAATGTAAGTGTAGTTGTGGAAATGTATTTGAAATAAGACTAGCGGCGGCACAAAAAAGTAAAAAATGCAGAAAATGCTTGGATAAGGAAAGAAGAATTGATATTACGGGTCAAAAATTTGGTAAACTTTTTGTTGTTTCAATGGCAGAGGATTATATATCGCCAGCAGGTCATAGATTATCACAATGTAGTTGTTTATGTGAGTGTGGAAAAACAATTGATGTTCTAATGAGTTCATTAGTTACAGGTGCTACTCAGTCTTGTGGTTGTTTGCAAAATACAAGTGGCTTATTGAAAGATAATCTGGAACTGATGGAAAAATATGATTATGAAAAAAACAAAGAGATTGATTTAAATTCTTTAACAGCTAGATCCAACAAAAAGGTGTGGTGGAAATGCAATAAATGTGGTAATAGCTGGTTTGCACAAATCGCGAGCCAAAATGATAAAAAGAAGAAACATGGATGTCCCTATTGTTCGGGTAGATTAGTTATTAAAGGTAAAACGGATTTATATTCTCGATTTCCTAACATTATAAAAGAATGGGATTATGATAAAAATACTATTTTACCAAATGAAATATCGAGTCATTCAAATTTAAAAGTGTGGTGGAAATGTGAAGAAGGACATAGTTGGAAAGCGACTGTAGCAAATAAAGTTAGTGGTTCAGGATGTCCTCGATGCAATATAGAAAATGTAAATTCATTCTGTGAACAAGCTGTATACTACTACATTAAGCAAGCTTTTCCAGAAGCGGTCAATAGTGATAATCATATTGGAATGGAACTGGATATATATATTCCTTCAATCAATGTTGCAATCGAGTACGATGGTGAAGCATGGCATACATCAGAGAAAAAAGTGAAGATTGATGAAAAAAAGAATAAACTATGTGTAGAAAAACAAATAACACTGATTAGGATTAGAGAACCCAAATTACAATATATTGATAATTGTATTGCTTTTATTAGAGAGGATTCTACTTCAAGTAAGTCTCTTGATAAAGTTATTAATGAAGTTCTTAGTTATTTGGGATTTGATAATATTATGGTTGATACAGAGGGGGATGGTGCAAAAATACTTGGTCAATACGCAATAAAAAAATATGAGAATAGTTTAGCGTATTCTAATCCTGATGTCGCCAAAGAATGGCATCCAACGAAGAATGGTGACTTAACACCAGATAAAGTAAGCAAATCAGCACGTAGAAAGGTATGGTGGCTCGGTAAATGCGGTCATGAATGGCAGACAAGTGTAGGTGAAAGGACATACAAGGCTGTAGTAAGAAAAGATGGAAAAATACGTAAAGCATATGGGTGTCCGTATTGTAGTGGAAAACGAGTTCTTGTTGGATTTAATGATTTGCAGTCAAAGCATCCTGAGATAGCAGCAGAATGGCATCCCACGAAAAATGGAGAACTGAAACCTATTGACATAACAGCGGGGAGTGGTATATCTGTATGGTGGCTTGGTATATGTGGTCATGAATGGCAATCGACACCCCAAAAGCGGTGCATGGTTAATAGTCAATGTCCTATTTGTTATAGGAAGAGACGAAGTCCGGCTGTTGTATGTGTTGAAACAGGGCAAATTTTCGAAAATGGAGAATGTGCAGCAAAGTTTGCTGGATTAAAGGGAACAAGCACTATTTACAGATGTTGTCAAGGAAAACAGAAACAAACTGGTGGTTATCATTGGAAATACTACATAGATGAAAACGAGGAAAATAATTAAAAGTATGTTTACGATACACTAATAAAGGAGAAAAAATATGTTGTTGTTATTATCTACTAGTTCAGCAGGAATGAGTGATGATTTAAAAGGAACTGTAATAACTGCGCTAATTACGGGAGTAATATCAATAATAGGATTTATTGTTACGAATATGTCTATGCGCAAGAGTTTTAAAAATGAATTACTTAAGCAACGTGATAACATAGCATTAGAAAAAATGTCAGCGATTCCTTTTGATGTTCTTGAATTAATGGATAGATTGATGGGAGAAACGAATAATGAAGAAAATGCTAAAGAATCTGAGAAGTTTAAGAAAATGATGAATGGAATTTATTCGTATGGTTCTGAAAAAGCAATTGAAATTGTCGCATTAATGCAAAAGGAAAATTATGCAGCTGGTGGAAATGTGGATAATTTAGATAAGCATCGGTTGGCGGCGCTATATGTGTTATTGGCAACACAAATAAAATTTGATGTTACGGGAGTTTGTGTAAATCCAGAATTTTGGTTTAGAATGCGGATAACGGATTATGAAGAGAATAAAGGTGAAATACAAAAAGCTACAAATAAGTTGATTAAGGAACTTGATTTAAATACAAAAATGCGAATTAGTTAAATATTTATATGAGACTGTTTTAAAGAAGAAATGCAATTTACAGTATTATAGAAGTGTTCAAAATTTAGAAAAAACAAAGCAGTTGTACCCTAATATTTACAAAAAACAAAAGAGATGGACTTAACAATTATTTATGAAAAATACCAGGGGATAGAACAGAATATATAAAAAGGGGAATGTTGTAAAAAGTAATTTACAATTCTTTTACAACCGCACAATCCTTGTTATAATGAAATCAGAAATGGCAATCGCCACAGGTGTGGTTGACCTTTTGAGAAAAGTTTAAAACAAAAACCTTCCCTATCTCGTCAAAGTACAGGGAGGGTTTTTATTTACACCAGTGACAATTCAAATAAAGGGAGCATTTGATTATGGATATTAAAATCAGAAATGTGGTAATCGAAGATTATGATGGAATATATCAGCTTTGGGACAGTACGGAGCAATCAAGGCGTGCAATGAATCCAGTGGATGATACGAAAGAGGGCATTGAACGATACTTAAAGCGTAATCCGACAACTTGCTTTTTGGCATATGTGAATGAAGAGATTGGTGAGAAGATTGTTGGTGTTATACTTACCGGTCATGATGGCAGACGGGCAATTGTGCATCATTTATGCATTGATCCGGATTTTCGCCGTCAAGGAGTAGCGCGCGTGCTCGTCCAGAGAGCAGAAGAAGCCCTGCGTAAAGAAGGTATTACCAAAGTGTTTGGATTGGTTTTCAAAGACAATGACGCGGCAAACGTTTTTTGGGAAGAACAAGGATATTCACTGCGTACAAACTTAAATTACCGCAATAAGAGTTTGGATGAAAATGTACCGCAAGGTGAGTAATGTTAGTTATGAATTTTAAAGTTTATGGAGGAAATAGAGATGTTAGAAAATTTAATTATTAGACCGGAAACACCTGCAGATTATATGGAAACAGAGCATATGACAATGCGTAGCTTTTGGAACAAGTATTTTCCTGCTTGTTCGGAACATTTTTTGATTCGCATTATAAGAGAATCGGAAGATTATATTCCGGAAATAAGTCGTGTGGCTGAGTTGGATGGAAAAATTGTAGGAGCAATCTATTATACAAAAGCATGGATTGTTGACGGAGATGTCAAACATGAGATTGCAACATTTGGACCATTAGCTGTTGAGCCCACGTTAGAAGGCAATGACATTGGTGGAGCTCTTATGAGAGAGACAATTAAATTGGCGAAAGAAGCAGGTGTAGCGGGTATTGCGCTAATGGGAGAACCTAATTACTATCCCAGATTTGGTTTTGAGCGTGGAGCGAAGTATGGTATTACAGATGCAGAGGGGAACACCTTTGATGCATTAATGTATTTGCCGCTAAATCAGGATTTTTCAAATATAAAAGGAAAATTAATAGAAAGTTCTGATTTCGAACAATTAGGAGATGAAGAGAGGCTTGAGAAAATCAATCAAGAATTTCCGACGTATCGTAAGGTAAAGGTCCAAGAAGGATTTATGCAGATTTTTGAGCAGCATTTAGGTGTTGTAGAAGCTGTAGAAGGAGATATTTATCAAGTTAGATATTGGGAATTGCTGATTCCTGCAAAACTAGCCGATGGTTTAAATGAGAAGCCGGAAAAAGGAAGCGATGTACAGTTTATTTGGAATCATAAAGGTGAATCAATGATAACAAAGACGTTTAAAAACCTTCTGAAAAATTAAGAGTATACTAAGGCGAAAGAATAGGATTATTGATATGAAAAAATATGGTTTAACAGATCGGTTTGCTGCCCTGGCAACCATGTATCCGGAGTATACAGTGGGGAGAATTTTATCTCAGGAAAAGGGTATATATCAAATAGTATCAACATACGGTGAGAAACTGGCAGAAGTATCGGGAAAGTTCCGGTATCATGCGGAACGTGTGTCGGATTATCCGGCAGTTGGCGATTTTGTAATGGTTGATTGGAATGATGAAGGTGGAAATGCTGTTATTCACCATGTCTTGCATCGCAAAAGCAGTATTATCCGAAAAGCTGCAGGAAGTGCATATAAGGAGCAGGTTGTTGCTACAAATATAGATATCATTTTCATCTGTATGTCACTAAATAATGACTTTAATCTTCGACGGTTAGAGAGGTATGTTTCGATTGCATGGGATAGTGGAGCTACACCGGTTATTGTTCTGACAAAAGCTGATCTGTGTACAGATTTAGAAGAAAAATTAGCCCAAGTATCGACAGTGGCCTTTGGCGTGGATGTAGTGGTAACGACCGCACAGGATGAGAAAGGGTATGATGATATCAGACCGTATATTGGCGAAGGCAAAACCATTGCATTTATAGGATCATCCGGTGTTGGCAAATCGACATTGATCAATTGTTTGCTGGGCGTGCAAAAACAAGATACCGGTGGTCTTCGCAATGATGATAAGGGGAGACATACCACCACACATCGTGAATTGATTCTTTTGCCGGATGGCGGAATGGTGATTGATACCCCGGGAATGCGTGAACTGGGAATGATAGATAGTGAAGCCGGTATTAGTCAGGCATTTGAAGAAATAGAAGTCCTTATAGAACAGTGCAAATATAGTGATTGTACACACAATACAGAACCGGGGTGCGCAATCAGAAAAGCATTAGAGAACGGTGAACTATCAAATGAGCGTTGGTTGTCTTATATGAAATTAAAGACAGAAAATGAGTATGCTTCAGATAGCCAGAGTTATTTACTTAGCAAAGAGAAGAAATTTAAGGAGATTGCAAAATATAACAAAAGCAATAGGAAGCGATAAATTAGAAGTTGATGGAGGATATAATGGCAAAAGAAATTCAACCGAAAGATACTACAAGAGCTATGGCATATGAATTTTGGATGAAAGCACCAAATCCTATGGTAACTTTTTTTAAGACTTTGGATGTAACAAATCTAATTAAAGTCAGTAAAAGAAGACGTTTGAAATTTAATATGCTTTTGGATTATTGCATAGGAAAAGCTGCTGTAAGTATAAAAGAGTTTTACATACTTCCTGTTGGTGATAAGCTTATGCAATATGATACGATTGCAGTTAATACGATTGTGAAAAATAAAAATGGGGAAGTAAGTTCTTGTGACATTTTGTATGTGGAAGAGTTAAATGAATACAATAAGGAATATTTAAAATATACTTCGTGGGTTGCAGAAAACTGTCAAGATAGAGACTTGTCAAATGATAGTATGGTAATAGGAACATCGGCAATTATAGATACAGAAATTGATGGTGCTGTGGGTATGAACAGTGGCATTTTTAATAATCCATTTATCATTTGGGGAAGATACAAAAAGAAATGGTTTAAGTATTATCTTACACTTTCTTTTCAGTTTCACCATACGCAGATGGATGGTGCTCATGCAGGCAGATTTTTAGCAAATTTACAAAAGGAAATTAATAGTTTGAAATAGAAAACTTGAAGTTGCTTAAGAGGTATTATATGAAAAAATATTACTTGGAAATACTAACAATCATAATGTTTGGCACAATGTCTTGTTGTGCCGTTTTTTATCATCAACTTAGTTTGATTCAGCGAATAATAATTGGATATATGTTTTTGTTTACACTTCATGAATGGGAGGAAACACGTTTCCCCGGAGGCTTTGCAAAATTGATGTCAAAGTTCTTCGGTCTGGAAGTTACGCAGGAGAAGGAAAATGCGTCACATATTCCGGTGGTGGTTTTGCTGGTAGTGATTACCTTTGTACCGTTCTTTACACAATCACCGTTATTGGCGTTGGTCCCGGTTTATCTTGGATTGTTTGAGGCTTTTATTCATGTTGTTGGAATCAAGATTCATAAAATGAAAAAACCATATACCCCAGGTTTAGTTTCAGCACTATTTCTGTGTGTGGAATCGGTAAGCGTATTGATTATTTTTTCTAAAAATCAACTTGTTCAAGGTACAGGATATGCTTGGGGTGTATTGATTATGTTCTTGTGTTTTGCATTAATGCAAAGAACGGTGATTGCTATTTTTGGCCTAGGATATAAAGACTTGATTGCAAATATAAAAAAGAAAATGAAAGGAAACAAATAATTCTTGGCATTTTGATGTAATCAATTCATCAAATTTGAAGTTGAACAATAGAAAGGGTATATGTTTTCATTGAAATTAGAATAAATGTGTGATAACATGTTTTTGCTGGCTCGGAGGGCAAAGCATTCGTTAGAAATGTTATGCTGGATAAGGCTACAGGTTGAAATATCTGTTACCTTGTCCGGCATTTTTGATTTTAGGAGGAAATCATGGATAATAGGAAAAATTTCACAAGCGGAGGAGTCTTAAGTTCTCTTATAAAATTTGCAATACCGGTATTAGCAGCTATGTTTTTACAGTCACTTTATGGTGCTGTTGATTTACTTGTTGTAGGACAATTTGCAGAAACAATAGATGTCTCCGGCGTTGCCACAGGAAGCCTTCTGATGCAAACAGTAACTATGATAATTACAGGATTATCTATGGGAGTAACCATATATGTAGGACAGAAAATTGGTGAGAAAAAAGAGAAAGAAGCAGGTAAAGCAATCGGCTCCGGTATTATGCTTTTTCTTTTAATGGGAGTTGTTCTATCCATTTTATTGGTGATCTTTACAAAGCAGTTAGCAAGTCTGCTTCATGCACCGAGTGAAGCGTATGTACAGACTTGCGAATATATCATGGTTTGTGGATGTGGTACAATATTCATTGGATTATATAATTTGTTAGGAGCTGTTTTTAGAGGGATAGGAGATTCAAAAACACCTCTGTTTACGGTATTTTTCGCATGTATAATCAATATTGTCGGTGATTTGTTGTTTGTGGCAGTTTTGGGATTAGGGGCCATGGGAGCAGCGTTGGCAACTGTATTAGCACAGGCTGTTAGTGTAATGGTTTCTTTATTCATAATTGTTAAGAAACCGCTTCCGTTTACTTTTAAAAGGGAATATATTCGTTTTGACATATCATTGATATTGTGTGAATTAAGACTGGGAACACCGATAGCGTTACAAGAGTTTCTGGTAGGTGTATCATTTATGGTGATTCAAACAGTCGTTAACTCTATTGATGTAACTGCGTCAGCCGGTGTAGGAGTTGCTGAAAAGGTATGTGCATTTATTATGTTAGTGCCATCTGCATTTTCACAGGCAATGTCAGCTTTTGTAGCACAGAATATAGGAGCAGGATATAAAGACAGAGCATTAAAAGCTTTGAAGTGTGGAATTATAACATCGCTTGGTGTTGCTGTATTTATAGGTTCCTTTACATTTTTCAAAGGTAACATGTTAGCAAATATTTTCACAAAGGATGTGGAAGTGATTGAACAGGCATTCCATTATTTAAGAGCCTATGCTATTGATACATTTTTTACGGCAATTCTGTTTTGTTATATAGGATATTATAATGGATGTGGAAAAACATTTTTTGTTATGATTCAGGGAATCGTTGGAGCGTTCTGCGTCAGGGTTCCGATGGTATTTTTAATGAGTAATTTGTCGGATGCGACTTTATTTCATATTGGTTTAGCAACACCTGCTTCGTCCATAGTTCAAATTGTATTGTGTGTAATCTTTATGCTATATACAGCTCATGTAGAGAAAAATATTTCTCATTGAAAAAAATAGAAAATGTAAATCTAACAACATGCTCAAAACTTTCAGTTTTGCGAAGAGATTGATAGCGCGTAAAAATTAGAATTTGTGTTATAAAAAAGATGTCTATTAACGTAGATATCTTTTTTTATGGAAAACTATTGAAATTAATTTTTAATTCACTTAGGCTTATTACAGGACGTCCAAATAATATGATTTTTACCGCTTTACAGGAGGAAGTTTTGATGAAGAAAGTTTTAGATACTTATTCAAGTAAAAACGATACAAATATAAAACAGATTGTGGCCTATAAAGATAACAAACTTGAAATGGAAGAGTACAGAGATGGATTTCATAGGGAAGACACAATGAATGTAATGAGTGTAACGAAATCCGTAACATCATTGCTGATAGGGATTGCCATTGACCAAGGTTTGATAAAAAGTGTAGTCGACTTTGTGATGGACTATTACAAGGGAACTTACTCTCCTAAAAGAGGAGAGCAAACGATATTTAAAGTTACAATTAAACATTTGCTTACAATGACAGCACCCTATAAGGGAAAGAGCGAACCTTGGACAAAGGTTTGCACATCGGAAGATTGGACACTGACAACATTGGATGTTTTGGGTGGTCGCAAAGGTATCACTAATGAATTCAGATATCACACTCTCGGTGTTCAAATCCTTTTGGGAATTATCAGAATTACAAGTGGTATGAATGTGCTTGATTTTGCTAACGAATATCTTTTTAAACCTTTAGGAATTGCACCAAGAAGCAATGCAGGTTGTGAGAGCAAAGAAGACCAGTTTGAGTATTTAATGAACAAAAACGACCACGGAAAGG
>JAZQLQ010000010.1:0-35669 GCA_045542735.1 Lachnospiraceae bacterium | reverse complement strand
TACATATGATTATTACTTCTGAACACTGCAAGGCGCGGTCTTTCAGGTGTACCACTCAAAGAACTACGCAATCTATAGTGTTTTTTCATGCGAATTGTCTGTCTTGATTCTTTACTAACCATTTTTACACTCTCCTTATCTATTTCTTACCAGTCTTACCAACTTTACGTCTGATAACTTCATCAGCATATTTGATACCTTTTCCTTTGTAAGGTTCAGGTCTTCTCTTATCTCTGATTTCAGCTGCGAATTGGCCAACTTTTTCTTTGTCAATACCTTTAACGATGATGATGTTCTGTCCTTCGAGAACTGTCTCAACGCCTTCGGGATCTGTCATTTCAACCGGATGAGAGTATCCTAAGTTTAATGTTAATGTTTTACCCTGTTTAGATGCTCTGTAACCAACACCGTTTACTTCCAATTTCTTTTCGTAACCGTCTGTTACACCAACAACCATGTTGTTGATCAAAGTTCTTGTAAGACCGTGTAAAGATTTCATTTTTTTTAAGTCGTTAGGTCTTGTTACAACAACTTCAGCACCTTCTAATTTGATTTCCATCTCAGCAGGTAACACTCTTTCAAGTGTACCTTTGGGACCTTTTACAGTCACTTTATTATTTTCTGCAATTTCTACAGTTACGCCTGCAGGAACCGCGATTGGCATTCTTCCTATACGTGACATGCCCGTACCTCCTATATGTTTTGAAAATTGTTAATACTTACCAAACGAAAGCTAAAACTTCGCCACCAACCTGGAGCTCTCTTGCTTTCTTGTCAGTTACAACACCCTGGTTTGTAGAGATGATAGCAATACCAAGTCCGCCCAATACTCTGGGAAGATCTTCTTTGCCGGCATATACACGTAAACCGGGTTTGGAAATTCTCTTGATACCGGAGATGATTTTTTCATTTTTGTCTGCACCGTATTTTAAAGTGATGCGGATTGTTTTGAAGTTACCATCTTCGATAATGTCATATTTTGTAATATATCCTTCATCAACTAAGATGTCTGCGATCGCAAGTTTCATCTTGGAAGAAGGTACATCTACTGTATCATGTTTTGCAGTATTTGCATTACGAATTCTTGTAAGCATATCTGCAATGGGATCACTCATTGCCATTGTATGTTGCCTCCTTTTCTTATTTTACCAGCTAGCTTTCTTAACGCCTGGAATTTGTCCTTTGTATGCTAACTCGCGGAAGCAAACTCTACAAATACCATATTTTCTTAAGTATGCATGTGGACGACCACAGATTCTGCAGCGAGTATATTCTCTTGTGGAGAATTTAGCAGGACGCTGCTGTTTAATCTTCATTGCTTTCTTAGCCATGTGAATTTACCTCCTCTTATTTTGCAAACGGCATGTTGAATAATGTCAATAACTCACGAGCTTCTTCGTCTGATTTAGCAGTAGTTACGAAGATGATATCCATACCTCTTACTTTGTCTACTTTATCGTATTCGATTTCAGGGAAGATGATCTGCTCTTTGATACCAAGTGCATAGTTACCTCTGCCGTCAAATGCGTTGGGGTTTACACCTCTAAAGTCACGTACACGAGGTAATGCAAGGTTTACTAAACGATCTAAGAACTCGTACATTTTCTCGCCACGTAATGTTACTTTACATCCGATTGCCTGACCTTCTCTTAATTTGAAGTTAGCAATAGATTTTTTTGCTTTTGTAGTGATAACTTTCTGACCTGCGATTGTCTCTAAGTCTTTCACTGCGGATTCCAAAGCTTTAGCGTTGTCTTTTGCTTCGCCAACACCCATGTTGATAACGATTTTATCAAGCTTCGGAACTTCCATGATGTTTTTATATCCAAACTTTTTGATCATAGCTTCTACGATCTCGTCTTTGTATAAATCTTTAAGTCTGCTCACAGATTCGTCCTCCTCTCTTATTTATCGATTACCTCACCTGTGGATTTTGCATAACGTACTTTTTTGCCGTCTTCTACTTTGAAGCCAACTCTTGTAGCTTTGCCGTTTACAACGAGCATTACGTTAGACGCATCGATAGGTGCTTCCATTTCAATTCTGCCACCGTTCTGGTTAGCAACGGAAGGTTTTAAGTGTTTTGTTACCATGTTAACACCTTCAACAACAACTTTGTTGTTTTTAGGGTCTACGGAAATAACTTTACCTTCTTTATCTTTGTTTTTACCAGCGATTACTTTAACGGTGTCGCCTTTTTTAATCTTTAACATATGGCACCTCCTATAATACTTCGGGAGCTAAGGAAACAATTTTCATAAACTGTTTATCACGAAGCTCTCTTGCTACTGGTCCAAAAATACGAGTTCCTCTGGGGGTTTTGTCGTCTTTGATAATAACAGCAGCATTCTCGTCAAACTTGATATAAGAACCGTCTTTACGACGTGCGCCTTTTACGGAACGAACTACGACAGCTTTAACTACATCGCCTTTTTTTACAACGCCGCCTGGTGTTGCATCTTTAACAGTAGCAACGATTACATCACCAATGCTGGCATATCTTCTTGTTGATCCACCCATAACACGGATGCAAAGTAATTCTTTTGCGCCTGTGTTATCAGCAACTTTCAGTCTGCTTTCCTGTTGAATCATGCCAAATTCTCCTTCCTAAATGCTTATTTAGCTCTTTCTACGATTTCGACAAGTCTCCATCTCTTATCTTTGGATAACGGTCTTGTCTCCATTACTTTTACGGTATCGCCGATGTTGCAATCATTGTTTTCGTCATGAGCTTTTAATTTGTAAGTTCTTTTTACGATTTTACCGTAGAGAGGATGTTTTACATGGTCTTCTACAGCAACAACGATTGTTTTCTGCATCTTATTGCTTACGACCTTACCGGTACGTGTTTTTCTTAAATTTCTTTCTTCCACGATCTATTCTCCTTCCTGTCGAGAATTATTCTGCAACTTTAGTTTTCTGAGTCATAACAGTCTGAATTCTAGCGATGTTCTTACGAACTTCTTTGATTCTGCTGGTATTGTCTAACTGGTTTGTTGCATTTTGGAATCTCAAATTGAAAAGTTCTTTCTTAGCAGCTACTAATTCATCTGCTAATTCTGCAGCTGATTTTGCTTTTAAATCTTCTACATATTTATTATTTTTCATTTGATACACCGCCTTCCAAGTCTGCTTTAGAAACGATCTTACATTTACAAGGAAGCTTGTGTGTTGCGAGGCGTAATGCTTCTCTTGCTACGTCTTCCTGAACGCCAGCGATCTCGAACATTACACGACCCGGTTTCACAACTGCTACCCAATATTCAAGAGTACCTTTACCGGAACCCATACGTGTTTCTGCTGGTTTGCTAGTTACTGGTTTGTCGGGGAAGATCTTGATCCATACACGACCACCACGTTTGATATGACGAGTCATAGCAACACGGGCTGCTTCGATCTGGTTTGATCTAATCCAACAAGGCTCCATAGCCACGATACCATATTCGCCGTAAGTAATTGTATTACCTTTTGTACATTTACCGGACATTGTGCCACGGAACTGTTTACGACGTTTTACTCTTTTAGGCATTAACATTATTTATCGCTCCCTTCCTGATTTCCTTTAGTAGGAAGTACTTCGCCTTTGTAGATCCATACTTTAACACCAACTTTGCCGTAAGTTGTATCTGCTTCAGCGAATCCATAGTCAATATCTGCTCTTAATGTCTGAAGCGGGATTGTACCTTCGCTGTAGAACTCTGTACGAGCCATATCAGCACCGCCAAGACGACCACTACAAGATGCTTTGATACCAAGTGCACCGCTCTTCATTGTTCTTCCCATGCAGGATTTCATTGCACGTCTGAAGGATACACGGTTCTCTAACTGCTGAGCAATGTTTTCAGCAACTAACTGAGCATCTCTATCGGGTTTTTTGATTTCTTTGATATCTACCAAAACTTTCTTGTCTGTTAACTTGGAAAGTTCTTTCTTTGTTACCTCGATCTCTGCACCGCCTTTTCCGATAACAACACCGGGTTTAGCTGTATAGAGGATAACTTTTACTCTGTCAGATGCTCTTTCGATCTCAATCTTGGAAACACCTGCGCTGTATAATTTTTTCTTAAGGTATTTTCTGATGTTGTAATCTTCAACTAAGTAATCAGCGAACTCAGCATCAGCATACCATCTGGAATCCCAATCTTTAATAACGCCGACTCTTAAGCCGTGAGGATTAACTTTCTGTCCCATGATTTTTCCTCCTATCTTTCATCAAGCACGATTGTAATGTGGCTTGTTCTCTTTAAGATTCTGTAAGCTCTACCCTGTGCTCTGGGCTGTACACGTTTCATTGTGGGGCCCTGGTTAGCGAAGCACTCAGCGATATAAAGCTTATCAGCGCTCATATGGTTGTTATTCTCTGCGTTAGCGATTGCAGATTCTAATAATTTTTTAATAACGCTACTTGCATATCTGGGGTTGTAAGCCAAGATACCCAATGCGGTCTCTACATCTTTGCCTCTGATGGCGTCTAATACAAAACAAGCTTTCTGTACAGGAACTCTAGCGAAAGAGATCTTTGCGCTGGGTCTTGTATCCTTGTTGTTGTTTCTTTCCCTTTTGATTTGGGATCTATGTCCTTTAGCCATGGATGAAGCCTCCTTTCAAATTATCTAACTCTTGATTTCTTTTCGTCTTTTCCATGTCCTCTATAAGTTCTGGTTGCTACGAACTCGCCGAGTTTGTGTCCAACCATGTCTTCTGTTACATATACAGGTACATGCTTTCTTCCATCATGAACAGCGAATGTGTGTCCAACGAAGGAAGGGAAGATTGTGGAACGACGGGACCAAGTTTTGATAACTTGTTTCTGTCCTGCTTCATTCATAGCATCTACTTTTTTCAGTAAGCTTGCATCTGCAAACGGTCCTTTTTTCAGTGATCTTGCCATTGTGATTCCTCCTTATCCTACTTAATAGCTCTACCGTCTCTACGTCTTACGATCAACTTGTTAGAATGTTTCTTTTTCTTACGTGTCTTAAGACCAAGAGCAGGTTTACCCCAAGGTGTGCTAGGACCGGGACGACCGATACCAGTTTTACCTTCACCACCACCGTGCGGGTGATCGTTAGGGTTCATTACAGAACCACGAACTGTAGGGCGGATACCCATGTGACGTTTACGACCGGCTTTACCAACTTTGATCAGGTTGTGATCGCCGTTACCTACAACACCGATTGTTGCGCGGCAAGCGATAGGAACCATTCTCATTTCGCCTGAAGGCAAACGCAATGTTGCGTATTTTCCTTCTTTAGCCATTAACTGTGCGCTGTTACCGGCGGAACGAACCATCTGGCCACCTTTGCCGGGATACATTTCAACGTTGTGTACCTGAGTACCTACAGGAATAGATGTTAAAGGTAAACAGTTACCAACTCTAACCTCGGCCTGAGCACCGTTCATAACGGTCATGCCGTCTGTTAATCCTTCAGGAGCAAGGATGTAGGATTTCTCACCATCTGCGTAGCAAATTAATGCGATGTTTGCAGATCTGTTAGGATCGTACTCGATACCCAATACTTTTGCGGGAACTCCTTCTTTATTTCTCTTGAAGTCTACTAATCTGTATTTTCTTCTGCTTCCGCCTCCGCGGTGTCTTACTGTGATTTTACCCTGATTGTTACGACCAGCGTTTTTGTTTAAAGATACACAGAGAGATTTCTCAGGTGTGCTCTTTGTGATTTCGCCGAAATCAGAACCGGTCATATTTCTTCTGGAGGGTGTATATGGGTTATATGTTTTAATTCCCATGGTTATTTCTCCTTTCAATTACATTTGTCATCACGCTTATGTGCGTATGGTGGGACATCTTATAAACCTGCGAAGATTTCGATATCCTTGCTGTCCTCTGTTAACCAAACGATTGCTTTTTTGGTTTTAGCAGTTTTGCCGTATACCAAGCCACGTCTTTTGGTTTTGCCATCACAATTCATTGTGTTAACTTTGGCAACTTTTGTTCCTTCGAACATTTTTTCAACAGCTTCTTTAATCATTGTTTTGTTTGCTTCCGGATGAACCAGGAATGTGTATTTCTTTTCACCCATGCCAGCCATACTTTTTTCAGTAATAACCGGTTTCAGGATAACGTCATAATACTGTACTGCTGCCATTATGCATACACCTCCTCAAGTTTTGCAACGGAGTCCTTTGTCAGAACTACTTTCTTTGCTTTCATAACATCATATACGTTGATGGTGTTTGTCAAAGTTGTATCGATCTTAGCTAAGTTTTTAGCGGACATTACTGTGTTTGTATCATTGTCAGCTAATACTACTAAACCGTTTTCAACCTGTAAGTTGTCCATAACTGCTTTGAAAGCTTTTGTTTTGATTTCGTCGAATTTTAACTCATCAACTACGATTAAGCTTCCATCCTGTACTTTGCTTGTCAAAGCGGATTTTAATGCAGCCTGTTTCTCTTTTTTGTTTAATTTGATTGTATAATCTCTGGGAGTAGGAGCGAATACAACACCGCCTCCTGTCCACTGAGGAGATCTTGTTGAACCCTGTCTTGCATGACCGGTTCCTTTCTGTCTCCAAGGTTTTCTTCCGCCACCGGAAACTTCAGAACGAGTTTTTGCTTTCTGTGTTCCCTGACGTTTGTTGGCAAGCTGTGCAACAACTGCTAAGTGTACTAAGTGCTCATTTACTTCAACACCGAATACCGCATCGTTTAAGTCCATTTTGCCGACTTCCTTGCCTTCCATATTATAAACAGATACGTTTGCCATCTGAATGGTCCTCCTTTCGTCCTAATTAAGCTTCAGCCTTAACTGTTTCTTTGATTGTTACTAATGCTTTTTTAGGTCCAGGTACTGCACCTTTGATTAAAAGCAAATTCTTCTCAGCGTCAACTCTAACAACCTGAAGATTCTGGATTGTAACTTTCTTGCTTCCCATGTGACCAGGCATTCCTTTTCCTTTGAATACTCTGGAAGGAGAAGAACAAGCACCATTGGAACCCTGATGACGGTGGAATTTGGAACCGTGAGCCATAGGTCCTCTGTGCTGACCAAATCTCTTGATTGCACCCTGGAAGCCTTTACCTTTGGAAATTGCGCTTGCGTCTACTTTGTCGCCAGCTTCAAAGATGTCAGCTTTGATTTCTGCTCCGAGTGTATACTCTTCTGCGTTTTCGAATTTAAATTCTCTCACATATCTCTTAGCGGAAACACCTGCTTTGTCGAAGTGACCTTTTAAAGGTTTGTTTACGCCGTGTCTGTGAGCGATTTCTTTCTTTCCTGCTTTGTCTTTGTTAACGATTTTTTCTTTCTTGTCAACAAAACCAACCTGTACTGCGCTGTAACCGTCGTTATCAACTGTTTTGATCTGAGTTACAACACAAGGTCCTGCCTGAAGAACGGTTACAGGAATTAATGTTCCGTCTTCATCGAAGATTTGAGTCATTCCGACTTTTGTTGCTAAAATAGCTTTCTTCATTTTGTTACCTCCTTGTTTCTACAGCGGAACGGGTCATCGGTTGCCCTCACCGTTCATACTAGATCCAGGTACATATAAGTGGAACTTTTCGTTGCTTCTATATAAACCTAATTAAGGATCTAATCTGTTACTACTTTGACTTTGAAATGATTATTTCATTTTGATGCCGATGAATACACCAGCGGGCATCTCAAGTCTCTGTAATGCATCTACAGTTTTCTGTGTAGGTGCCATTACGTCGATCAGTCTCTTGTGAGTTCTCTGTTCGAACTGTTCACGGGAATCTTTGTACTTGTGAGTAGCTCTTAAGATTGTTACTACTTCCTTTTTAGTAGGAAGCGGTACAGGGCCACTTACCTGAGATCCGTTCTTTTTGACTGTTTCGATGATTTTTTTGGCAGATGCATCAACCAACTGATGATCATAAGCTTTTAATGTAATTCTCATTACCTGCTGATTTGCCATAAAAAAAGTCGCCTCCTTTTCGCACTTTTGTTTCTTAAGTACGACAAGCGGTGACTGTACACTCTCCCGTGTGTGTCCTAAAGACTTTCACACGTCGTTTCTATCTCATTGATAGACTTTGTTGTTTGTACAGTGACTTGTCGTCAGTTTCCTAACTTGACATTCGCTCCACGGAAAACCTGCATCTTGTGCAGCAACCTCACGCTTCATCGCTATCATGCCACAGCATTTGTTAGTATATAGTAAAAAAAGGAGCTTTGCAAGCCCCTTTTTTCAATGTTTTATATTTTATATTGTTCTTTTTTTAATACAATCCATGCTTATTTGCACTCTGCTTTTACTGCTTCAAATTCATCTACCATATCTTGTGTAGGAGCAGCTGTCAGCATACTAACTACTACATTTACCAAAAGTGCAACAATGAATGCAGGAAGCAATTCATAGATATTCCATGCACCGCCCATGGGTTTTACCAGGAACTTCCATATAAATACCATAGCGCCACCGGTAAACATACCTGCAAGAGCTCCCCACTTGTTGGAACGCTTCCAGAACAGAGCCAGCAACATAACCGGTCCAAAGGCTGCACCGAAGCCTGCCCATGCAAAGGATACGATATCAAATACAGAGCTGTCAGGGTTCTTTGCGATAAACACTGCAATAACAGAAATAACAACAACTGTCACTCTGGCAATCACCATAGCTGCTTTGTCACTTAAATCCTTAAAGAATACTTCTTTCAAAATATTCTGTGAAGCACTGGAGGATGCTGCCAAAAGCTGGGAATCCGCTGTAGACATAGTCGCTGCCAAAATACCTGCCAGAATCAGACCTGCGATTAATGCAGGAACAATACCATGCTGGCTGATTACAGTAGAAATCGCAATAATAATAGTCTCAGAATCTTCCAATGCGGGAATAACACCATTTACAGTCATGGCATTACCAACAATACCGATGAAGATTGCCACGCCTAATGAGATAAACACCCATACAGTTGCAATTCTTCTGGATAATTTCAACTTATTCGGATCTTCAATCGCCATAAAACGAAGTAATACATGGGGCATACCAAAGTATCCAAGTCCCCATGCAAGCATGGAGAAAATAGTAATGATACCATAAGCACCTGCCGTACCGGTAGCCGGATCATGAATCTGTGTCAAACTAAAATAACCTGCAAGGCTCTGTGCATTTGTCATTACCGCACCAAAACCCCCGGCTGTTACTACACCATATCCAAGCACAATAAAGATAGCCATAGTCATAATAATACTCTGCATAAAGTCAGAGGTGCTGGCAGCTAAGAATCCGCCAAGGGCTGTATAGCCTACAATAACAACCGCACTGATAATCATTGCAGTAAAATAATCCATTCCAAATAAAGATGCAAATAATTTTCCACAGGCAGCAAATCCGGATGCTGTGTAGGGAACAAAGAAAATAATGATTACAAGTGCCGCAATAACGGAAAGAATCTTCTTATCATCTCTGTAACGGTTGGAAAAGAATACCGGAATGGTTGTAGAGTTATTGCATTTTACGGTATACTTACGAAGTCTCTTAGCCACAATCAACCAGTTAATATATGTACCAATAGCAAGACCGATGGCTGTCCAGAATGCATCTGCAAGACCTGTTGCATAAGCCACACCGGGTAATCCCATCAAAAGCCAGCTACTCATATCGGATGCTTCTGCACTCATAGCTGTGACAAAAGGTCCCAATTTTCTTCCACCCAGATAGAAGTCATCTGTGGTCTTGTTTTTTCTCGAATATACAACACCGATTCCAATAACAAACAATAAATACGCTATAATCGAAATCAGGATGCAAATGTTTGAAGTTGTCATATGTATTACTCCTCTCTCATTTCATCACTTTACCATATAAAAGCAATCGCTTTTCACATCATATCACACTTCCTATTTCAAGACAAGAAAAAAAGGAACAATCGTAAAACACGACTATTCCTTTTCATGGATTTCCACTTATTTATTATAATGGATACTATAATGATTCCAACACACCAATAACCATACAAATAATGAAGAAAGCACCTGCAGCAACAGCAATGATACCACAAATCATACCGCCAAGAGCAATGCCCGGGAAAGTACCCATATTGTCTCTTTTGGCAAGTACAGCCAATACAATGGCTATAACTCCCAATATAATAGCCGGAATACCATAGCAACAACACACAAGAATACCTAAGATACCACATATCAGCGAAGCGACTGCTTTACCGTCTACACCGCCGCCTTCACCGGGTTGTCTGTAAATATCACCCTGATAAGTCTGCTGATATGGCTGTTGATAACCATACTGCTGATATCCCATATTGTTATATGGTTGATTATTCATATCATACTGAGGCTGTGCGCCCATATTATACTGATTGTTAGGATCAAACTGCATGTCGTCCCCATTGTTCATCATATTATTATCCATACGTCTTCCCTCCACAACAAAACAACTTTCATCAAATTAAACTGATAAATGTCATTATACACAAAACTCCCTTTCAGTTCAACTTTCTTTTTTGACTATTAAGCCAAAATATTGTACATTGTATAAGATGAGGTGAAAAACATGTATTACTACGCACATATTACCAAAAGACAATTTATTGTCTTGTGTATTTTTATATTAACTATTCCGCTTTTTGCCTATGGATATCTCTTCGCCGCAAAAAACTATCCCATATTCTTCTTACCTTGCGGTTTAAAGGAGCATTTCCATTTATATTGTCCGGGGTGTGGTGGCACTCATGCTGTAGCAGCCCTTTTGGAACTCAACCTCATTGAATCATTTTTATACAATCCACTGGTTCTCTATATGGTGGGATGTATTTTATATTATGTTGTTAAAACAATTTTGCAACTCAAAAAACAAAACGGAGATGCACACTTTTCCATTCACCTGGGTTTTCTTTGGGTATTTGTGGGCCTGATGGTTGGGATTTTTATTGTCCGCAATTTTCTTTTGGTCCGATTCCAAATCGATTATATGGGTGAACTGGCTAAATATTGGTAAAATATTTCTTATTATATTATAAATAGGAGGAAACTACTATGTGGATTGCAGATCAATGGAAGGATTATGAAGTCATCGATACCTGCTCCGGCGAAAAATGTGAACGCTGGGGTGATTATATATTGGTTCGTCCCGACCCTCAGGTTATTTGGGACACCGGACATAATAATCCGGCATGGAAAAAGAAAAACGGACACTATCACCGTAGCAGCAAAGGCGGCGGCGAATGGGAATTTCGCAATCTTCCCGAAGAATGGACCATTCAGTATCGTGATTTAACCTTCCACTTAAAGCCTTTTAGTTTTAAACATACCGGTCTTTTTCCCGAGCAGGCAGTAAACTGGGACTGGTGTGCCGAGAAAATAAAAAATGCAGGACGCCCTGTGAAAGTACTAAATCTGTTTGCCTATACCGGTGGAGCAACCATCTCTGCCGCAAAGGCCGGAGCCGCAGTTACTCACGTGGATGCATCTAAGGGAATGGTAAGTTGGGCAAAAGAAAATGCTATCTCCAGTGGTCTTTCGGACGCACCTATCCGTTGGCTGGTGGATGACTGTGTCAAATTTGTAGAACGTGAAATCCGCAGAGGCAACACCTACGACGGTATTATCATGGACCCGCCTTCCTACGGAAGAGGCCCCAAGGGTGAAATCTGGAAAATAGAAGAATCCATTTATCCCTTTATTGAATTGACTGCCAAGTTATTAAAAAAAGATTCCATTTTCTTTTTAATCAATTCTTATACCACCGGTTTGCAGCCGGCAGTATTGTCCTATATGATTAACACGGCAATTGTCAGCAAATTCGGCGGTAATGTAGACGCAGAAGAAATCGGTCTGCCCGTCAGTTCAAACGGTCTGGTACTCCCCTGTGGAGCCAGCGGCCGTTGGAGTAAAGAATAGATATAAAAAAAGATGTCAGTTCAATACAAGCTGACATCTTTTTCTTTGTATTTATTTAATTTTCTCAATAGTACATATCCGGATTTTTCTCACTTTCCGGGATTACATCCTCAAAGGCTTTTTCCAATTCCTCCGGAAACTTATTTCTGTCAAAGTAACAGGAATAGGTATAAGTCATACCATCCACATGTACATTAACATCTGCATAATAACCCGGTTTCGTATATGCATCATGGTCAATCACATGCTCAGAAGCTTCAGTGAGAACTAATGCATCTACAAGTTCTTCGAAATAATCCTCATCCGTAGAAATTTCCAAAAGCTTATAGTCATAGTCATAGTCATATCCATATTCATTATCCACTTCAAATTCTTGTGATACCGTAAGCGTCATAACCTCCTCTGCCCGAATGCCGGATTCCTGATACCATCCATATTCTTTTAATAAGGCAACTGTTTGCACATCACTTGCATATACAGGGATTCTTAAATCGCATACTGTGGTATTCCGATCACGTACCTCCAGATAAACACATCCCATAGGTGCTTCATTTAAAACCATCTCTGCACTACGTGACATAACATCTTCACACAGTGCTTCATATATAGGCATATAGATCTCTTCCGTCCACGCATTGTCATCACTTTGTTTGGTTCCATACACATGATAATGCAAACTTGTCTGATAATCCGTATTTGCCATTGCCTCTTTCACACCATCTCTGTATATAGAATATATCAATTCTTTATATTGGGGAAGTTCGTAATACTTGGCCCAGAAATTTCTCACATCTCCCACACGCAATATATAACTGCGTTCCTCGCTCTTGCCATTTTTCAGTCGATACACAACTGTAACACGCTCCTGTGACATTTCCTGCTGTCCATAGTCCCAGGTGCAATAATCATTCTCTTCCATAGCAGTACCTATCATATTTAATAATGCTTCCTTGGATGCCGTATCGGTAATTGCCATATGTTCCATCAGATAGTCTTCCGTTGATACATATTCACCTGTCTCATTGTAAACATCATATACCCAATCATTAGAACGAATAAATGCATAACTTTCCACGTCATTCACGTCAGGCAAATAGGTGTCATAACCGGTAATGTCAAAAGCAAAGCCAAAGTAAATGCCAAATGCTACTACTGCAGACACCAGCAATCCAATTTTACCTTTTAGGATTTCCTTAAATCCGCCATTCATAATACTTTGCAGAATTGCATGGAAGATTACTAATCCGCAGATAATGCCAAAAATACCATATCCCAGCGTATCATAGCCACCAATGACCATCATCAGTCCGCCAAAGTATAAACTTCCTACTACTAACAACACACCTTTAATTACAGGTTTTGTCTTGTTGAAGATAATGGTTTTACCTCCTGTTTGCGCCGGACGTTTTTGATACAGCACGTAAGCCACACTGCCATATATTACAATGTGAACGATTAGGAGTAAAATAGGCAACCATGCATCTGCATATCCCGTCACATCCGCAAATCCTCTCTCTTGCATCGACACAGTCTTATAGGCTTTTAAAAAAGGTCCAAACGGTGAGAGAATTCCTTCTTCTACCACAACGTAGGAATCGCTACCTGTATAAGTGTCAAAAAAGATATTTTTAAACCCTTCCACCATCAACTGACATGCAGCTTCAATAAAAATCAAAATCGCAGAGCCCATAACTGCCAAAATCACATTCCCTGTCAAATGCTGGGCAATAATAACCACAAAATAAACAGCTACAAACAACAGCATATGTATAAAGAAGGAATAAAGCGCAGCATATAAAAATGCACTACACCACAAACCCGAAAAAACGGCAATCGCGTTTGCTAAAATCAAACCACAGCCATAGGTAACAGCAAAAATCAACAAACTGTTGCCATTGATATACCAAAAACGTGCAGCGGCTTTGATGGGTACAGATTTATACATATCCACTTTCTGTTGGTGATTATTCCAGGAAAATCCCTGTACACCCAAAAAGATAGCCAATAGAATTGCGAGAAAAGCGTGCCCGCCGCCACCTGACATAAAGGTATTAATCAACATCTGTTGTTGCCAAGTTATATCTGTTCCTGCGTACCCTACCAGGCCGGCAACTATATGCTGTGTTTCCATAAACATAGGCACTACCAATGCAAAAAACCAAATAACAGCACACAGTGCAAAGGTCCAGGTTCTTTTCTTTAAATTCCATATACTAAACTTCCAAAATGAGTTTTTTGATGTCATATCCTACTACCTCCGTTTCACTGATAAATATCTCTTCCAAACTTAAAGGAAGCACTTCACAGAAAACTGTCGCTAAAGAATTAAACTTCTGCATCACTTCATTCTTTTCACCTCGAATGGTAAAGGTACACAAAGAGCCTCTCTGCTCTGTCTTCATAACCTGACAAATAGAAAGTGCTTTTTCCATCTCTGCCTCATCCTTGAAGACACATTGTACCTTCTGGATATTACATTTCATTTCATCCAAATCTTTGGACAATAATACGCCACCCTTATGTAGTAAACCTACGGTATCACAAATATCTTCCAACTCACGCAAATTATGGGAAGCAATGATGGGTGTCAGACCTCTTTCTCCAATCTCGCGTGCTAAAATACTTTTGATTGCCTGACGCATCACCGGATCCAAACCATCAAAAGTCTCATCACAAAGTAAATAGTCTGTTTTTGCTGCCAATCCGCAAATAAATGCCAACTGCTTTTTCATACCTTTGGAATAGGTGGCTATTTTGCGCTTTGCATCCAATCCGAATTGGGTAATCAATGTATAGAACTCCTCTTTATCAAACTGTGGATAAACCATGGAATAGTATCTCTCCATTTCCACCGCATTGGAATGAGCGAAGAAATAGGGTTCATCCGCTATGAGAAAAATTTTCTCTTTTGCTTTGGGATTATCATATACCGGTAATTCATCCACACATATTTCACCGGCATCTGCTTTGGTTACACCGCTAATCATACGAAGCAATGTAGATTTACCCGCTCCGTTAGTTCCAATCAATCCAAAAACCATGCCTTCCTTCATCTCAAAATCGATCTGATCAACTGCAACGTACTGATCAAATTTTTTGGTAACATTCTTTACCGTAATCATGTCCGTTGTCCTCCTTCTTTTACACTTTTTTCCAAATATTCCCTTAACACCGAAAGCTCTACACCTGCTTCCTCTGCCTCTTTCATGACTGCATCCAGTTTTTGCAGAATTTCCTGAGCCTTCACATCTTTTAGTCCTGCATTGTCCGCAACAAAATTGCCTCTGCCTTTGACTGTATAGATAAATCCCTGCCGTTCCAACTCTGCATATGCTTTTTGAATCGTATTGGGATTAATGGATAAGTCCATGGCAAGATTCCGGACCGATGGCATCTTTTCATTAGGCATAAGCGCACCCTTTACAATGAGATTTTTGTATTTACTTACAATCTGTTCATAAATGGGAGTGGCATCGGTATAATCAATCCAAATCATACTCATTTCTCCTTCTGTTATATGTATTGTTCTCTGTGTACTATCTGTGTTAGTACACTCAAGATAACATGATATTTCTTTTCTGTCAACATAAAAAATAAAAAAACAGCTTCCAACTGAATTTTCTGTTGAAAGCTGTTTTGAACCTCTCTACCGCGCATAATACGCATCAATGCCATCTGCCATTCCTTTTACCAGTTTATACTGATAATCCGACGTCTGCATCAGAGCATCTTCTGTGGGATTACTCATAAATCCCATTTCAACGATGGTAACCGGAATGGTGCACCAATTAATACCGCTCATGGTGTCGGTTTCCCATACACCTTTACTTGCTGCTCCGGTCTGGGTAAGCATATTGTTTAATACCGCATCCGATAACGCCCTGCTGTCAGAATAAATATTACTACAATAGGGATTTTGTGGTGTGGGACAAATAGTCATAATACCGGTTACTGACTGATTTTCTGATCCATTGGCATGGATACGGATAAAAATGTCCGCTCCGGCATTGGCTGCTGCCGTTGCACGCTCAGCATTGCTGATGTTGACATCATTGGTCTCACGAATCATATATACCTGATAACCTCTGGCCTGTAACTCATCCCTTAACTTTAATGATACATCCAACGTCAACTGATACTCCGGCACACCACTGGCAACTCCGCTTGTTCCACTTGCCACTTTTGCCTTTGTCTCAGCAGCTCCGGGACCGATGGGCTCCTTTTCGCTATTCCCCTTTCCCTGATGTCCGGGGTCGATAGCAATCAGAATTCCGTTACCGGTATTAGTCTGTGCTTCATTTTCTTGCTCTATATACTCCTCATCTGCATTTTCTGCATCTGCCAGCTCTTCTGCAGCATCGGTCTCTTCTGCCTCGGATGCATCCTGTTCCGTAGGCACTACTGTCACCGTATCCTCTACCGATTCTTCCTGTGTATCTGTTGTACTTTCTGCCAAGTCTTCTGTATCTTGTCCGGCATTTTCAACTGCTGCCACATCTTCATCTGCACCTTCAACAACCGCAACATCACCACTGACATTGTCTTTACCACATCCGCATAACATAGCAGTCAGCATCAGCATTAAAAGTACATAGACCATATTTCTTCTTTTCATAATTTTCTCCTAATTACCATATAAAGTTTCCTGTAAAAAGGCTTTGTTGGCCTCAAAATCTACTTCCAACACTGCCATCCCACGGATATTGGCATTGGAATAGGTTCCTTCCACGGGAACAGCCTGCTGTACCATGTCATAGCCAACGATTTTCCACCCATTTAAAGCTATATTAAAACATTCGCCCTGTTCTAAATTGGTTGTTAAATTGGGGAATAATCCGTCAACCACATCTCCACCGTTGGTCACTACGGCACCCGGTAACTTACCAAAGACTTCACCCAATACTTTACGCTGTCTCTCGGTTCGGCCGAAATCCGTACCGATGTAACGGTTTCTGGTGTATGCCAAGGCTTGCGGTCCATTTAAATGAATCATTCCACTCAAGGAAGGATCCAGGAAATCCGTTGCCAGATCACGTCCTTCCAATTGGTTGTATTCCATCAGATAACCATTGACATATTGTACCTCGTCATTGGTCAACTCAAGATCAACACCACCAACCGCATCTACCAGATTGGCAAATGCCTGGAAATTTACCAATGCATACCGATGCACGGGAATATCAAAATTATATTCTATGGTTTCCATCAAAAGCTCCGGTCCGCCATAGGAATATGCCGCATTCAGACGATTTCCATCATGTCCCGGTATCTCCACATACATATCACGAAGCAGAGATGTCATAGTAATAGTCTTGGTCTTATCACTGATAGATACCAAAATCATCGCATCAGACCTTCCATCTTCTCCTTCACTACGGGAATCATTACCAATTAAAAGTATGTTGATAACACCATCCTCTTTCATGGATTCTCTTGACACACTCTCAATCTCTTTATAATTCATCTTGGAATAGACACTGCCAACCAGTATATATAATCCCACAAAACCAATCAAAAACAGAACAGATAAAATCGCAACAAACTTGAAAAAGCGATTCTTTTTCTTCTTTGCTTTTTCATTTCTTTTCTGCTTTGTCTTTGTTGTCTTAACTTTTTTGTTTTTTCCTTTTTCAGATTTTTCTTTTTTCACTTTTTCGTTCTTAGGGCGAGGCTTTGCCTCTTGCTCCTGCTGTCTGTCTTTCTTTTTTGATGCTGTTTTTGTTGTCTGTTTTTTATCTACCGTTTGTTTCTTGGTGAGTATTACTTTGTTAGCAGACGCCGTACTATTCGCCATGGATAAATCCAATTCCTGTTTGCTATATACAATCGGATCCTGTAATACCGGTTTTGGCTCCGGTGGCGCCAAAGTCATATCCAACTCCTGATCCAGAAAACTTTCCAGACCTTTTTGTATCTCTTCCCCTTCTAATCTTTTATTATTATCCATCATTCTTCCTCTCGCCAACATTTACACACATCTACCCATCCCGAAGACATGGCATATTTTTCCAACTCTTCCATATTCATTTCAATGGCACTGTTGCCACTGCCTGCTGCCGGATAAACAGTTGTAAAACGCTTTAAGGATTCATCCAGATATACCTTGACTCCTTCCTTAACCGCAAAGGGACATACCCCTCCCGGTGCATGACCTATATAAGACTCCACTTCATCAAAAGGAATCATTTTTGCCTTGGCTCCAAAGCGTTCTTTATATCTTTTATTATCAATCTTAGACTCTCCGCTTACTACGATGATGATAGGTTCTTCACCGATAAGAAAAGAAAGACTCTTGGCAATCCTTGCAGGCTCACATCCTAAAGCCTCTGCTGCCAGCTCAACGGTAGCACTGGAATGCTCCGGCTCCAAAATACGGTCTGCAATCCCCCACGTATCAAAATATGCTCTGACTGCTTCAATTGACATCTGTATGCCTCCATTTATTTATTGTATCTCTATTGCTGTATCCGGCCACCTATCAATTTAAGGCATACGGATCATATCCTCTGTAATCTCATCAATGGTAGCTGCACCGCACATTGCCATGGTGTCTGCAAGCTCTGCTGCAATCTGGTCAATATATGCTTTGACACCTTCTTTTTCTCCACCGTAAACTGCTGTTACAAAAGGTCTGGCTATAATAACACCATCTGCTCCCATTGCCAGGGCTTTAAACACTGTCACACCACTACGGATACCACCATCTACCAGAATTTTAACTCCACTGCCCTTTAATGCCGCTACAATCTCCGGTAAAACCTCTGCAGTTGAAGGACACTGATCCAAAACGCGGCCTCCGTGATTGGATACCACAATCGCCGATGCTCCGGCTTCTTTCGCCTTTAATGCACCTTTTACAGTAATGATACCTTTTACAATAAAAGGAACCTCATGGGCACTGATGATTTCTTTTAACTCATCCACACTTTTGCTTCCTGCCGGCGGTTCACAGTTTTTCAAAAAAGGCAATCCCGCCGCATCAATATCCATAGCAACAGCAAAAGCACCGGATGCTTTTACCATCTGCATTTTTTCATCAATCACTTCTTTGCTCCACGGCTTAATGGTGGGTACACCAAGTCCGTCTACCTGTTTGATTGCCTCTGTAGCTGCAATCACTACCTGCGGATTCATACCATCACCGGTAAACGCTGCAATACCGTTTTCTGCACATGCTTCTACCAGAATGCTATTGTATTGCAAATCATTAAATTTATCTCCATAATGCATATTCACTGCACCAACAGGTCCCGCAAATACCGGCATCCGGAATTTCTTACCAAATAATTCCACAGATGTGTCTACGCTACGGTTTTCACACAAGGTATCCATATTGATGCGAATCTTCTGCCAATCCTCAAAATTGCGGATAGCTGTATCTCCCAACCCTTTAGAGCCCGGCCCCGGCAACTGATTGCCACAAGCTCTTCCGTTACATACATTACAAACTTTACAATATTCTCCCATGTTGCCTCTTGCTGCCAAGATAACTTCCTGAAATGTCATAATCTCATCCTCCATAAAAAGAAATACTATGGCACCAGTATACCATGTTTTCCATAAGGTGTACAAATAGTAGATATTGACTTGCCCTTATTTCTATGATAATTTTTTTACGAAAGGATGGCTTTTTATGGATTTATGGGAGTTATTTTTGATTGCTGTGGGGCTTTCCATGGACGCTTTTGCCGTGTCCGTGTGCAAGGGTTTGGCAACACAAAGAGTTAAATTTCGACATTATATATCTGTAGGATTATGGTTCGGTGGTTTCCAGGCATTGATGCCCGCCATCGGATTTTTATTGGGTTCTACCTTCGAACAGTATATTACTTCCTTTGATCATTGGATTGCTTTTATTCTATTAGGCATTATTGGAGGAAATATGATAAAGGAGTCTTTATCCTCTGAAGAAGAATGTTGCAACAATTCCTTCGCCTTCAAAATCATGTTACTCATGGCTATTGCCACCAGCATTGACGCCCTTGCAGTGGGTATCACTTTTGCACTTCTTCCGGATGTTAATATACTGGCTGCCGTTTCTTTTATCGGTATGACCACATTTGTTCTATCCGGTGTTGGTTTAAAAATCGGTAATATATTTGGAGCAAAATACAAATCCAGAGCAGAATTTGCCGGCGGACTTATATTAGTTCTTATGGGTATAAAAATTTTATTGGAACATTTAAATATTATACATTTTTAAGCATGAAAAAAGCGGTTGCTTCCATACGGGAAACAACCGCTTCACTCTTTGTATTTATTATTTCTTACTTCTACCCATAAGTCTTAATAATTTCAAGAACAAGTTGATAAAGTCAAGGTACAATTCCAATGCTCCGTACATTGCCAATGCCATCACATTACTGCCATCGGATGTAGCTGCGAGACGTTTGATTTTCTGTGCATCATATGCTGTCAAACCAACAAATACAATTACACCAATAACGCAAACAATCGTATCCAACATAGAATTACCAAGGAATATATTTACAGTACCTGCCAAAATAATTCCAAGAAGCCCCATGAGACAAAGATTACCCACACTGGTCAAATCTTTGCTTGTAACCATGCCATAGATTGCCATAACCGCAAAAAGACCTGCCGTGATAAAGAATACTGTCACAATAGAACCTCCGGTATATGCCAAGTAAATGATGGACAACAACACACCGGTAATCCATGAATATACTGCCAGCATAACACCCGCCAAAACCGGAATGTTTTTTCTAACTGCCCAGTTAGCCACCATAACAATTACCAGTTCTACAACAAACAGTACAATGAAGCCGGAACCGGTTAACATCCGATATGCTACCATCGGTGATGTGGTCAATGACGCAAATGCTGTAATCAAAAGAGCCACAAACATAAATAAGAATGATTTTGCGACTACTTCCTGTGCAACAATCGCACCAAGATTTTGAATACCGGACATCATAGGCTGTGCACCTGCCTCAAATCCACTGTTCATATCCATGAAACTATTGGGGTTGATGCTTTGGTTGTCACCTGCATAATAGGTATTATTGTACTGATAAGTATTGCTGTTCTGATACTGATTTTGATAAGAATCCTGACCCTGAAACTGTTCTGTCTGATGATCAGAATAATTGTTTGGATTGTAAGTATTCATAATTTCTCCCCTTTTTCTTATTTTGGTAAAAATATAACACATCATTTGGGGTATTGCAAGCACTTGAAAGTAGCTATTCTCTTTTATCCTGCAACCTTTTTTGCATCGGTCCCTGTTCTAATATCTTGCGGATATTGCAGATAAAAAGAATACCGCAAACAGTTGCCGCAATTATATCCGCCGTGCACTCTGCATAATAGATACTCATAACATTTCCCGTAATCATTGGAAATATAATGGCAAAAGGTACCAGTAAAAACACCTTACGCAGTAATGCTATAAATAAGGATATCTTTGCCTGTCCCAATCCCATAAACGTCGTCTGGCATCCCATCTGTACACCAAACACCAGCATACCTGCCACAAAGATAGGCATTACTTTTTTCACAACGGCAATGAGTTCTATATCATCTGTAAAAACCAACGCATACATGTCCGGAAACAACATTGCTGATAGCGTAACAACAAAAGATGCCACCGTTGTAATCGCAATCAACGTCTTATATGTTTTTTTCACCCTATCCTTATTTCCCGCTCCGAAATTATAACTCAAAACCGGTTGAACTCCTTGGGTAAATCCGGATATCGGTATGTGGATCAATTGCATAATACTTTGTAAAATCGTCAATGACCCTACATAAATATCTCCACCGTATTTTTGTAATCCGCTACTTAGGACAATAGAAATAAGACTTTCCGTACTCTGCATAATAAAAGGTGCTACACCTAATGCCATAACCGGTCCTATAATCTCACCCTTTAATTTTAAATACTTCACTTTAATACGCAGAGATGTTTTTTTCGATGTCAAAAAATATAACACCCATATCGCACCGGCACACTGGGATATAACGGTAGCCCATGCAGCACCTTTCACGCCCATTTTAAATAACACAATAAATACCGGATCTAAAACAATATTAATCACCGCACCGATTAAAACGGAACACATCGCAATCTTGGATTGCCCCTGAGCTGTAATAAAAGGATTTAAGCCAATGGAAATCTGGACAAATACCGTACCAAGCAAATAGATGCGCAGATATTCTCCTGCATATATGTAAGTGACATCGCTGGCCCCAATAGCGTATAAAAAGGGCTTTTCCACAAAGAAAAACACAATCATCAATAACACGGAAAAACAACATAATAAAGTCACTGCATTTGCTAAAATGGTTTCTGCTTTTTTCTTGTCTCCCTGCCCCATGGCAATGGCCGCAAGTGGTGCACCTCCCGCACCGATAAAAGCGCTAAATGCTGTAATTAAAAGAATAATGGGTAAGGTAAGTCCCACACCGGTCAAAGCATCCGCACCAACCAAATGACCGATATACATACGGTCTACAATGTTATAGAGTAAGTTGATGACCTGAGCAATCAATGTGGGAATCCCCATAGATAGCATAAGTTTTCCTATCTTTTCCGTGCCCAACCGTTCTTCTGTATGTGCCATAAGTTGCCTTCTTTCTGTTGTCATTTTAACTATTCTGCTATTACATATCCCCATACAGTCATAGTAAATGTATGTACATCTCCGTCTTCGGTCTCTACTTCCAATTCACACGACTCTCCGATATCCAGAATTTCCATTTCTTCTACTTGCTCTCCAAGGATTTCTTCTACCTGTTGCTGTACCATATATTCAAATTCATAAAGATTGACTGCAAAAAAAGTCTCTCTCCACGCTTTGGAATACTGTAAATCCTGCATTCCCTCAATCTCACATACTTCATCGGCATCAACGGTTTCATAGATATCCCCCGCATCCTGCAGTTCAATACCCATAGCATCCAAATCCAACTTTTTAGCCGGTTGCACTTCACCATCCATGCACAAAGATGCTTGCACACTTGATCCGCCATCTGCCGGGATTTCTTCCGTGTCATTACGTTTTTTATCTTCTTTTTTAACAATTCCCTTTTCTAACTGCTCATAAAAAGCCTCGGCCTGCTCCTTACTTAACATATAAGTCTCAGCAAATCCTTCACCGCAATTAAAATAATCTGCCACCAAAATAAGCTCGCCCTCATAAGGATAAATCATATATCTCTCATTGACAGATGAAGAGCCGCTACTGCAGCAATAATACTCAAACTGTTCCTGCACACTTGATGTGTTCTCTTTTTGCTCTGACTGCCTATAAAAATAATCAATGCCGTCATCCGGACAAAAATAAGTACGGATATAGCCATCCGTAGAAATCACCACAAATTCGTTGGTGCTTTCCAGATAATATACATCATCTCCATCTTCTTCCTCTATGGCATGTAATGTATCTTTGTCTGCCACCACTTGGTTAGCCGCTGCTAAGTATTCTTCTGCCGAATCATATCCCATGTCTGCACCATGCTTATCATAATGCTGCTCCAAATATTCTTCATTCCGGAAAGAATATTCATATGTCACCTCCGACTCCGGCTCCGGGAACGTCAGGTTTTCTTCTACTTCAACCTGCGGCTTTGCAAATAAATATCCCACCAAAGCCAATACCATACATGCTATGGAAAGCCACAACTTTATATTTTTTAGATTCCTCATACTGCTATCTCCTTGCTTCTATCATTTGATTCGCAATTTTAAATATAAAAACATCTATTCTTCGTCACCATAAATTTCTTTTAACTTTTTATTGATGACATCTGCCCGACGGATATCTAAAATGTAATATACTACAAAGGCGATCACATAGACAAGTGCCACATCCACCATCATCATTACTACACCCCATACATTGAGGCGAATCCAACCAAACATATTGCCAAAAAATATCATAACAGCACATAACGCAAGATAGTGCATGATATACTGTAACGGCATCTTGGCCTTCCGCTCCTCTCTGGGGCAAAAACACACGGTAACAACCGTCGTAACCAGAGCTGAAAATAAAATATTCCACAAAGTATTCAGGGGCATGGAATCCATTCCTGCCAGAGGAAAATTAATGGCAGTTACAATCATAATACCGGTATTAATATACATAAACCATTTGATACAATCACTTAATATCTTCATCACTTTCCCTCCTAGATTCCTAATTTTTCTTTTAAATTCACCACATACTGCCGGGAAATAATGATTTTTTCCCTGTTCTTTAACGTCGCCTCAAACCGTCCGTTTAGTGTAGGTTTTAAATAGGCAATCTTGCTCACATTTACAATTCCGGATTTGGATATCCGTAAAAAATCCGTGTGTAAATAACTTTCCTCTATCTCATATAGTTTCTTATGTACTTCATATGTAGCTTTTGCCGTATAGGCAAACACCTTATTATCCACAGACTCAAAATAGTAGATGTCCTTGGGTGAAAGCTTTACAATCTTATCCTCTACATATCCGGTCAATTTATCCTGATCTGATTTTAAAGAATATATAAGATTCATCATTTTTTCATCCAACGAAGCACAACGGACAATGATTTCATCCTCTTCGCCGGGTTTTGGCACTTCAATTGTTATCTTCATATTTACCTCATACTCTATCGGTCACTCTTTTTGCTATATCGTAGCATTATTGCGCTGATAACCAAAAACATTATACCACACACCAACAAGATAATCCATTCATCCCTAACTGTCAGCAGACGTTCAAACACTGTGACATCAATACCCATTTCTGCGCGGTAAACGGAAACTACGTCTTGAGGAACACCTACAAACGTGTCCTCTATAATTTTTTCAGATATTACACTTCTAAACATACTACTACCATAAATGACAGGTGTACATTTCATCAAATTGCCAATACTGTCGGAAAGCCCTCCGACGGGAATATAAATACCGCCAAGGAAGCCAACCAGGGTTCCCACCACGGTTCCGAAACCACTCCAAGCTCCTTCTGTTTTTGCAATCATGGTAAGCGGATACATCAGGGCCGCAAATACAAATGAATTGACCATAATAAGTCCCAGTAACTCTACATGTTTTGCCACGCTGTACGCATTCATTCCTTGCATGATGCCATAGGCCTCCGTAATAACCAACGTTAATGTACACATAATCACAGATGCCATCCACGCTGCCGCAACATAGGCACATGCAATGGTTATTCGGCTGATGGGTGCGGTATAAATAGAATTTAACTTTCCATTCACGCGATCCTTAATCATCCCCGAATAAACAGCTAACGTCACCGTCACGGCGTTGATGGATACAATACCTGCACTGGTCCAGGAAAGCACCAACAGTTCTGCATTTTCTTTATCTTTCACTGCATCCCTCCCAGGAAACTCCGCCAGTAACCTTGTAATGGCATCAATGTTCATATCGCCCAGGAAAAACACCATCAGACAAATAACAATTAACATGGAAAGCAGGGAAAAGAACACCGCTCCTTTGTCTCTGATATAAACACTGATATTTCTTTTCGTTAATATTAAAAATTTGTCCATCTCTCTATCCTCTTTCATTTTATTCTCATTTACTCTTTGGCAGATAGTTCTCTGCTGACAGCATTCAAAAACACATCATCCATATTGCCTTGAATCACTTCAAAACCACCGATTTCTTCTTTTACTGCTTCTATAACCGGAATCGCCTCCAGGGTAGAAGCCACGGCAATTTCTTTTTCCTCTCCATTGGTATAAAACAGCTTCACTTTATCGGTTGCATACCTTTCCTTTAGTTCAAACGGTGTTCCGGTGGCAATAATATGCCCATGATCCATGATGATAATCTTATCCGCCTTCGCCGCTTCCTCCATATAGTGTGTGGTCAAAAACACAGTCATCTTGGTAGTCCTCTGAAGTTGTTCAACAGTACTCCATACATCCAATCTTGTCGCCGGATCAAGTCCCGTGGTAGGCTCATCCAAAAAGAGAATCTCCGGCGTGTGCATCAATGCCGCCGCGATTTCACATCGTCTCTTTTGTCCCCCGGAAAGAGTCTGATATTTCTTGTGCATGATTTCATCTAGCTTTAAGATTTCCCCAAGGTTTTTACACTGTTTTTTGGCTTCTTTCTTTGTCGCCCCGTGGATAATTCCCCTGCATATGAGATTTTCTTCTACACTGAGCAAATCATCCAGACAGTTTTGCTGATAAACTATTCCGATTTTTTTACGTATCATTTGATCATTCTTTCCAAGTGCTTCATCACAGATGGAAGCATTTCCCTCATCCGGCTTTAACAATGTAGCCAGCATGTTGATAACCGTTGTTTTTCCGGCTCCGTTTACTCCCAAAAATCCAAGCAGAGTACCTTTTTCTACATCAAAACTTACGTGATCCACCGCTATAACATTGCCATATCTTTTTGTTAAATTATCTACTTTTATTACATTCATCTGTATTACCTTACCCTTTCAACTTCCTTGTAAACGTATCATAAACGCAAAAAAAGAAAGCCGCAATGGGCTTTCTTGTAAGTTGTATTTATGGGGTGGTAAGTTGCAAAAGTGTATAGTTAACATGTCTGCCACAAAACTAAAACGTATATTTACTTACCTGTTCATTTAACATTTCCGAACTCATGGCATTCTTCTGCGAAGAAGTATTGAGGTTTTCCAAGCTGGTTGAAATACGGGTTGTAGAATTTGCCAAATCATTGGCACTTTCTGCCGCATCTGTTACCGTTGTGGTAATATCCTGTACCTTCACATTAATCTCTGAAATATTCTGGGAAATCTGCTCACTCTGGCCACCAATCTCAATCATCTGCTCACGGATGGTATCTGTGGTATTGCCATACTCTTCACCAAGCGTTGCAAAAGCATCATAATCTTTTACCACATCGCCGGTTACAAACTCAATCATCTCTTCAGATACTTCCTTTAGCGCCTGTACCGCAGAAATAACCTGCTCATTAATATCATTAATCTCCATAACGGCACGGTCAATTTCTTCACTTAATTTACCCACTTCCGTAGCAACAACTGCAAAACCGGAACCCATAGCACCTGCACGTGCCGCTTCAATCTGGGCATTTAAGCTGAGCATACTTGTCTGGCTGGCAATATTGCCGATCTCTTCCGCAATCTGTTTTACCTGTTCAATCTGCTGCGCATCTTCACTGGTTTTTTCCACTCTTTCTTGAAGCACACGAATAGACTCCATGGTGCTTTCACGATTTGCGCGTACTTTTGCACAGGATCTTTGCGCATTTTCATTTGCCTGTTGTACCATATCACGGATGGCATTTACATTATTTACAAAGGTAGCAATGTCATTGGCACTTTCTGCCAGGCTCTCCGAAAGAACTTTGCTGGATGCAGCGCTTTCTTCCATATCCGTGCTGATGCCCATGATTTCAGAATTCATCTCATTCATCACATTGACATTGGCACTGACAATCATATTCAATTCTTCACCATTATTTAAAATCTCACCGGTGGAACGGGCAACATCTTGTACCAAAGAACGAATCTGACGGATAAAGGAGTTCATATGACCTGCAATAACTTCCAACTCATCGCCGGATGTAATATCGATCTCACGGGTCAAATCACCGGAACCGCTTGCCAAATCCATAACCTTATCATTCAGCTTACTCATACTCTTTTTAAAGCGCGAAATCAAAAGGCTTGTCAAAATCAAAATAACAACATATCCTCCCAAGGAAATCAGAATAATCAGATTTCTTAACGCTGTCATCTGCTCACTGATCCATGTGGCACTGATATCAACACCTACGACTCCAACTACCTCTTCGCCTACAAATACAGGACTGTAAGCGGAAATGTGAGTACCCCATTCATCAACGAAGGGCTCATCATCTGCCGTAGTGACACCTTCATTCTGCGCCTGTGCCAACGCATCCGTAATCTCACAAATATCACCGATTGCTGCCGGCTCTTCCGGATCGGCATCGACTAAAAAGATAAATTCTTCATCACCCACATTGCGCAAAGTATAAATGTACTCCAAATCTGTACCATCACGGAATAGAGCCAGTTCATCAATAACCATTGCATAATTTTCACTGCCTTCGTCACCAATCTGAATCTGGTTCAAAATCTCGCCATCTACATTCACGGACGCACAATGTGCTATATTCTTGGCATTCCCTTGAATTTGCTCAAAAAGCACATTTTCCGCACGGTTATATGCAATCACTCCCAAGAGCGCATATCCCACAAGAAGCAAAATTGCCAATAAGATAAATAGCTGATTAAAAATACCTATCTTTCGTACCTTCATCGGACATCCCCCTTTAGACTAAAACTTTATTTCTTTCCCCTCTTTTTTCCACTCTAAATATTCTGCAGTTGCACAGAAAATAACATCACCGGATGAATTGATGGCGGTTTCCAAAGAATCCTGTACTACACCAATGATAAATCCAACGCCAACCATCTGCATTGCAATATCTGCATTTACACCCAGCAAGGAACATGCCATAGGAATCAAAAGTAAGGAACCGCCGGCCACACCGGATGCTCCGCATGCACCAAGAGTTGCCACTACACTCAAAATAATAGCAAGGAAGAAATTTATCTCAATCCCTTGTGAAAATGCAGCAGTCAATGCCATAACCGTAATGGTAATTGCCGCACCGTCCATGTTGATGGTTGCACCAAGCGGAATTGATACGCTGTAATGCTCTTTATCAAGCCCCAATTTCTCACAAAGCTTCATATTAACCGGAATATTGGCTGCAGAACTTCTTGTAAAGAATGCTGTAATTCCTGATTCTTTAAAACACTTAAATACCAACGGATAAGGATTGCGGCGAAGTGCAATTGCCACAACCAGCGGATCCACAATCAATGCAACCGCAAGCATACATCCAACTAACAATGCAAGCAGCTTTCCGTACTGTGTAAAAATCTCAATACCATATTCACTGACAGATGAATATACCAATCCCATAATACCGAAAGGAGCAAGCTGGATAATCCAACCAACTGCTTTGGATACTGCAGAAGAAATGTCATTAAATACTTTTTTGGTCTCATCACTTGCCACACCGCGAAGTGCCAAACCAATCACTACTGACCATGTCAAAATACCGACATAATTGGCATTCATGACAGCCGATACCGGATTCATGACCATGTTATTCAACAAGGTACGGAACACCTCACCAAGTCCTGCCGGTGCTGTCTGCTCTGCTGCCTCTGCAAGCGGAATTGTCACGCGGAATATAAAACTTCCGATAACCGCTACTACAGCTGCTAAAAAGGTACTTAACATATAGAGTAATACTACTGTTCTAAAACGCTTGCCAATATTTTGACCGGCATTGGCAAGTGCCGCTACAACTAATACAAATACAAGAATGGGGGCAATACTTTTTAAAGCTCCCACAAAAATCTCGCCAAATACTGTTACAAAAGATGCTGCCGGAACCCAAATACCCAAGCAGATACCAATGACTAATCCAATAGCGATACGAAGAATTAATGGTGATTGGGTATACATTGCTAATACTTTTTTCATATGAACCTCTCTATTTTGTGTAAAAATTATGTCGCACCCAAGCACACGGCTTAAGTGCGACATTTCCTAATTATCGTAACACAATCATTGTATTTGCGCAAGATTTGTATAGACAGTAAATCATACTATTTAAACTTATGGACAGTTATTGTTGCTTCTAGTATTTTTTCGCAATGGCCATACTCCCAGTAGCCATATAAAGAAAGCGGGTATTGCCGTTAGGATTAAAATAAATATCAGATTGGTAAATCGTAATAAAATCACACTAATCACAAGTGAAAGTACAACAAATCCGATCAACAAATATTTTGCTACCTTCTTTTCCAACTCTGCTATTACAGAGTGTTTTCTGATTGCAATCAGCCGCCAAGGTACCAGTAATAATACCGAAATCATAAAAATTGCCATAATTGATAGCACCATGCCTAAGAAATCAAGAAATCCGTTGGTTCCCATAATCATCAGATTGGCAATCGGTGCCATTTCCGAACCATCAACCGGCATGCTGTCTATATACGCAATATCCGGTGTTTTCATCCTGACTTCCCAAACATAGGCAAGCACACCGTAGAATAAATACATAACAATGATCGCCAAGCTAATGATTCTTCCTTTTTGTCTTGCAGTTAATCTATTTTTAATCTCCATGTGTATAAGTTCCCACAATATGTCCGTATCCTAAAAGGTTTCCTGTCGTTCCATCCGGTAAAACGTCCATCGCAACGATATCTTCTATAACCCCTTGGTTACGGGTATCCAGTTTTCCATTGAGCTGCTCTACCGGTTGTTGTAACGCAACTACATAAATTTCGTAGGTGTGAGTACCATCCGGAGGATAAGGACCAACATATTCTTCCGCCGGTGCCCAACCTTGGGGAAGTTCTGTTTCTGTTACATTATTGGACATCCAATGTACCCAATTTGCTGCCATGGTATCAATCATATATACCACATAACACTCTGCACCTTCCACCGGTTCCCAAGAAAGCTGCGGAGACACATTGGACCCGTTTTCCGTATTGGTAATAACCGAATCCCAAACTCCATCATGAAGATCTTCTGATGTGATAGTAAAAGTAGCAAAGTCGTAGTCGTTAATATCTACCTTTTTCCTTTTACCTCTTTGTGGATTCGTCGTCTGTGGCTCACTGTCTTCTTCGGTTGCTTCTTGTTCCGCTTCCTCAGCTACAGTCTCTTGTTTCACAGTCTCTTCTTCCGCTACAATTTGATCATCTGCGGTATCAACACCTTCTTCTACTTTACCGCAACCAATGAATGTGAAAGCCAAAACGCTTAACAGCATCATGATAATGAATGCTTTTTTTCTAAGTTTCATCATACTTTTATCCCCTCCTGCAACGTGTGCCTTGTTATAGGAATAGAATATCATTATCATTTCAATTAAAAAAGAAAAATTTGCACGAAAAACAGCAGGATTCGCACAAATTTTTCTAATCATTACGAAAAGTTTTCTCGATATTTGGAAGGAGTCATTCCGGTAATCTTTTTAAATACCTTAATAAAATAATTGGAATCCCCATAACCCACTCTGGATGCAATTTCTCCTATCTGCAACTCTGTCTCTGCCAACATAATCTGCGCCAGATTAATCCGCATCTTGGCAAAATAATTCAGGCACGTCATAGAAGTCTCTTTCATAAACATATCATTTAACCGATTGCGGTTGACCGAGAATTTCTTCATGATATCTTCCAGCGTTACCTTATCTCCAATATGCTCACTTAAGTACTGTATAATTTCACCTACAGTTTCATCTTCTATCTTATGATTTCCGCCTGCATACATCATGCACAATTCACTGATTGCTTTTGTATCTTCCTGCTCATCCTTCACAACATAAATTCCCGGACCGGCACAAACATAACTGATGAAACTTAACAATTCAATCAGATAAGATCTGCTTCGGCAGGGCCAATATCCATCTCTCTGCCCTCTTAGTTGTTCATCCATTTGTTGTATGATTTTAGATATTTTTTCATATGCAGAAATTCCCGGCACCAGTATAGTTTCCGGTGCTCCCGGCTCTATATCAAAAGGCTTAACCAACAAATAATCCTGATAAATGGTTTTGCCTAAGTCCTTTTCAAACTCACCTGAACGGATACGCTCTGGTGTAAATTCCTCTCGAATCTCTGTTGTTTTTAAAAAAACAGTAGTACTCTCTACGTTTTTCCCCGGCACAATCGAAATCTCTTCGTTGGTCAGCATAAAAACGGCAGGTGCTGAAACAACTTTTTTTATTCTTCCTTTTTGATAAGAAACCGTTCCCTTATCCAACGCAAAAATTTTGTATGTATCCTTATCATTGATATCATCCGGTATACCCTTGCACTTACATACCATAATATGAAGAATACGTTCCCAATTAGGATCATGACTCCTTGTAAATAATTCCATTTCTTATCCCCCTAATATTCCTTTTTCACTTCCTCCAAACCATATCGTTCCTTAAAGCTCTCTAAATCCTTATCATTTTGGATCAACATAATTTCTGTAAACTGTCCGGTCTTTCTGTCCTTAAAGCCGGCCACCTGCTCACCATTACAAATGGAGCATTTGATAATAGGCTGATAATCCTGTAGGTTATATACCTCTCTTCTTTTTCTCTCAATTGAACTTAACTCATTTTGTTGATTGTCTTCTTTCTGCTTTTTGGTGCCAAATTTTACCCTCCAGATAATAATGCAACTTGCGCAAGTAAGGAACCCGATAATCGCAGCTACCACGCCCTCTCCCACAGAGCGCTTCGGTATCCGATTCGTCTCTACATCAACCTCCAAAAAATAGGAATCTCCAACTTCATACCCTCTATCATCCGGCATTCCGTAAATGACCTTTTCACCATCTTTATCGTACCAGACCACTCTACACATAGGAGCACCTTTGCTACTATGTTTTGTCACACTATTATAAGAACGACCTGTATATGTGTGCTCAACAATACCTTCAATCTCTTCTGTTTCTTCAAAACACATGAAGATATTGCAAAACATGAATAGGCCTGCTAAGAATACGACTATAAGAATAAATTTCGTTCCTAAGCCATTGGTTGCTTTCTTTTTCATTTCATCTCTCCAATGTTTTTTTCAATTATAGCATGGGGGATGAGTGAAGGCAATGAACTGCGTGTCACTAGATAAATGGGTAATCAAAAAAAGTCCTATGCAGTATTTTCCCTGCCTAGGACTCCCTTTTATTCAGCTTCCTTAATCGGATGCCTTATGATTGTCTTCCACTTATCTGCCGGAACCTTCCTTGCATCAGACAAATAAATTTCATGGTGAAACCGCTCTGCATTTATATCATTCACATAACCGTTTGCTTCAAGAAATTCATCCATGATGGCAACGCTCTTTGGTTCTTCATCAAACGGACCGATATGCATTATTTGGACGCATAACCCTTCCTCAACAGTTATGAACTCTGCTGAAGAACAATCTATTTTTTTCTTATTCGTTGCCGTTTTCACTGCCCAATCAAAATCCTTTTCGGTTATAAAATCAGGTATCCTAATAACAGAAATCCAGTGAAATGCAGACTTATCGCAATAATCCACACCGGAAACATTTTCCTGCCACCAAAACCCTTCCAGCGGTGGAACCACATATTCATAAAAGCCTTCTATTATATAATCGGTTTTATAGCTCATTTTCAAGGTATACGCTACCGCATATAAGACACTGATTGCCTGTTGATATGCTCCGCCTTCTTCATTAGGATCACCACTTCCCCTGACTGCAATGTAGTTTGCCTTCGGTACATTCACAATTTCAGATTTATTCTTTGACCTATAAAACTCTTTTGAATCTTTTTTGAAATCGTACGCCATTCCTTTAATCTCCCATTGCTTTATTTATTGAAAAGTTCATCTAATGTAATCTGTTTTCCGGCAGCTTTGTCCTCAAATTTATGCATGTAAGAAAAAAGCTTGGTGCTGTCACAAATAATTCCGTTACGCACGCACTCATCCTTAACCAATTTCATCAATTCTCTGTTATTAGGCGATGGGACCTCATAAGCATTCCCAAAGGTTCTGATATACTTCTCTTTCATCCCCGGAAAATACTTATCCAATTGTTGATAAAAATATTCCCTGTTGCCTTCCCGCAAGGTAACTCCTACATCAAACAATAGGATTCCATATACTTTCGCCTCTTTGCAATAATCCAAAAGCCCGCGAATATTTTCTTCCGTATCATTTATAAATGGCAATATAGGCGTCATCCAGCATATCGTCGGAATTCCTTCATCCCGCATAATCTTCAAAATTTCAAATCTTTTCTTGGTAGTGCATACCCCCGGTTCTAGAATCTTACACAGTTCTTCCTTATAAGTAGTCATGGTTATTTGCACTACACATTTTGTTTTTCTGTTAATACTCTTTAACAAGTCCAAATCACGAAGTATTAAATCTGATTTCGTTTGAATCGCAAGTCCGAACTCATATTCATCGATAATTTCCAGACATTTCCTGGTTAGCTTAAGGTCCTTTTCAATCGGCAGATACGGATCACTCATAGCACCGGTTCCAATCATGCAACGCTTTCTTTTTCTTCGCAGCGTCTCTTCCAAAAGCTTAGGTGCATTCATCTTAACTGCAATATCCTCAAATTCATGATTCATCTGATAACATGTGCTCCTTGCATCACAATAGATGCATCCATGAAGACATCCCCTGTAAAGATTCATTCCGTTTTGTGGACTCAGTATTGACTTTGCAACTATTTCATGCATAGTATTTCAACATCCTTCTATTTCTTTTCCAACAAACATTTAATCATCTTACAAGCTACAATACGTGCTCCCGGCGGATTATCCCCATGCTCTGTATCATTAGAATAATCAGTCAGTAATTGACATGGGAAATCATTACATTCTCCACAAAAGGATATTCCCTTTTGTATCACACATGTCGCAACCGGGCATGGCGTTTCCTCTGCGTGAAAAGGCATTCCTTTTGTAGCCGCGCAGCCATGACAATTGCAAGGTTCTTTATACTCACAATTCGTACAATCTAAGCCACAATATGTCGTCAGTAAAATTTCTTGTTGACGCTTTTTGCTAAAGCTGCGAAGCACCAATGCATAGGATTTATCCAGCATTTCCATTACCAAATCATCCGGCACCTCACCATCAGGCTTAATAGAATTCCAATGAACTTTATTCATATAATATCCAGGAATAATATCTTCATATTGTTGCCTGAGAAAATCTCCATCCAAGGGTTCCAGTTTCAAAGTGATATAAACAGGTTTATTCTCATTTGCTTCATCCAAACACATCGCAGCAAACATTTTCCCGCCTATCATATAGCGAATCCAATTCCACTCTTCTTTCAGATCCTTGGTTACACCTGTCTTATTCATCAGATATTCATCCATCCATGCATACTTCATTTTGACTCTTCTCCTTTATTTGTATTGTTGTAAGGTCTTCTGTAACTCTGCGCACAACTCCACGCGTATCTCCTCAGGCTCTAATAAAATCACTTTATTTCTAAAGGCAAGTAACCAAGTAATCAGATTTTCTTTGTCCGTGTACTCTGTCTGAAATAAAAGCTTACCATCAGCCTGCTCTTCAAAGCAGTGCGTTCCAAATTCTTCCACCAGACGCCACTTACAGTCCGACTCAAAAAGTGCTTTTACAGGAATTCCTCCGGAAAAAACTTTTTCTACCGAAGTAAAATCCGGCAACACCAGCGGACGTTTTTCAAAAACATGTTCCGTCATTGCAAGCTCGTCCAAACGATTTAATTTAAACAGCCTGTAATCTTTTCGAGTATCACACCAGCCCCACACATACCAGTTAGACCACTGAAACACCAGATAGTACGGCTCTATAGTTCTCTGAGATTCTCCTGATGGTCCATAATAGTAAAATGTGATTTTGCGACACCCCTTAATGGCACTACGGATAATCTGAATTTTTGGCGCTAGCGATTCCTTATACCAAGAAGAAAGATCAATCAATACCGACTGTTCTCCCACAAGAAAATCCGAAGAACCAGCCTCCAGTTTTTCCATCAACTGCTTATATTGGTTCGTTCCATTCACACTGTCAAGGCTACGGGTTCCTGCAAGAATATCCTGCATCTCAGCATTTGTAACCAAAGTCTTGCTGATTTTATAGTTATCCATAATATAAATTCCGCCGCCTGTCCCCTGCTTGGTTGCAATCGGAATCCCTGCTTTACACAAATCTTCAATATCCCTGTTTATGGTTCTTCTGGACACTTCAAAATGCTCCGCAAGAAAAGGTGCTGTAACCATATCCTTTTGTAACAATATAGATAGAAT
>JAZQLQ010000009.1:0-8518 GCA_045542735.1 Lachnospiraceae bacterium | reverse complement strand
CACAGCTGTTGTTATCATCGGTGGTGACGACTCTAACACAAACGCTGCTGTTCTTGCTGAATACTTTGCAGCTAACAACACAGGCGTACAGGTTATCGGATGTCCTAAGACAATCGACGGTGACTTAAAGAACGAAGACATTGAATGTTCATTCGGTTTCGATACAGCTACCAAGACATACAGTGAAATCATCGGTAACATCGAAAGAGATGCTAACTCAGCTAAGAAGTACTGGCACTTTGTTAAGGTTATGGGACGTTCTGCTTCTCACGTAGCTTTGGAATGTGCTCTTGAAACACAGCCTAACATCTGCTTAGTATCTGAAGAAGTTGCTGCTAAGAAGATGTCACTTTCTCAGATCGCTGATTACATTGCTGATTCAGTTGAAAAGAGAGCAGCTAAGGGCTGGAACTTCGGTGTTGCTATTATCCCCGAAGGTGTTGTAGAATTCGTTCCTGAATTCTCTGTATTGATTCACGAAATCAACGAACTCCTTGCAGGTAGCAAGGCTGATGCATTCAACGCTCTTCCTACATGGGATGAAAAGTATGCATTTATCCAGAACGGTTTAACCAAGGAATCTATGGATGTATTTGCAATCCTTCCTCAGGCTATCCAGCAGCAGTTATTCTTAGAAAGAGATCCTCACGGAAACGTACAGGTATCCCTTATCGAATCTGAGAAGTTATTCTCTGCTATGGTTGCTGATAAGTTGGCAGCTCGTAAGGCAGCAGGCACATACAAGGGTAAATTCAGCGCACTTCACCACTTCTTAGGATACGAAGGAAGATGTGCATTCCCTTCAAACTTCGACTCAGACTACTGCTACTCCCTTGGATACAATGCATTTATGCTTATCCAGTACGGTTACAACGGATACTTATCTAAGATTTCCAACCTTTCTAAGCCCGCTAATGAATGGGTTGCAGGTGGTATGCCTATCACTAAGATGATGAACATCGAAAGAAGACATGGCGAAGATAAGCCCGTTATTAAGAAAGCTTTAGTTGAATTAGATGGTGCTCCTTTCAAATTCTTCGAAGCTAACCGTGACGAATGGGCAGTTGAAACATGCTTCGTATATCCCGGTGCTATCCAGTACTACGGACCTGCAGAAGTATGCGACATCACAACTGTAACACTTGCTCTTGAGCAGGCAAAATAAGTTGAAATGATTTAAACTTAATATAAAAAAGATGAGCGGCATGGGATTAACCCATGCCGCTTTTTATGAAACAACCCTATGACAACTAACGTCTATCAAACACCCATATGCAGGGCCTTCCGTCATATCTTCCTATTTCACCTTTCGTTAAAATGCATATACCGTTTCGAAACACTCTGTAGCATCCATTCCATTCACGATAGGAGGCCATCCGCCATTGGTTGTGTAGAATCTGCAATACTGGCCATCACCTGCCAACATATCTACATAAGTTTTACCGTCAGTACGAAGGTATTGGAAAGTAGAACCTACCGGGAAGGTATAAGATTCACCTGTTAAGTTTCCGTTTACATCCACCAATTCTGCTGCAATTTCTTTGGTAGAAGTTAAAATAATTTCTTCACTTTGGAAAACATCATAGGTTCCGCTCTTATTCACCGGCATTCCGTCTGCACCTACATAACAATGTGCAACACCTACCATCGTACTTATCATATTCATACGTTCTGTCACACAGAAATCAGATGAATTTGTAAAATACTTTACAGCGCCATTAAAATTACCCTTATACTCAATACTGCTTCCTGTAATCTCGTATACGAAGCTTTCTGCAACATAATCTTCTTGTGTCCCGGTAACATATAAATAACTTTTACCGTTTGCTCTTACATAGTAAGGCTCTAACACCCAGCCGTATGCATCCTGAGTATATTCCTGGCCGTTTATACAAATGGTGAAAGAAGAAAATCCCGAAGCCGGATCGGTATAATTCTCAACAGCTGTAATATGATCTGAATCTCCGTCAGCGTCCAAATCAACATCAAGGCTTCCCCATGCACTTGCGGGAATTACATAGTCATCTGCAACATTGTTAAAATAGTAAGTATTAAAAATGGAAGGATATTCACTGAAAAGAACCGTCACCTGCTGCCTTCCGTCTGCATAAGTCCCAATCTCATAACTTCCGAAATAAAATGTTACACCATTGTAATCCAATGTCCATGTCAATGTGATTTCCGGCGTGATATACATCTCAATTGTTTCTTCCAGAGTCGGTGTGAAGTATGTAATATCAGGGTAAAGTTCCAGCATTTCTGTTGCAATAATTCCGGACAATGCATCCATATCTGTAATAACATCATTCAATGCAAGTATGTCTCCGGTCTTGGTATCCACATTAAAGCATCCAAAACCATCCGAACCATGTGCGCCACCCTGATACAAATAACCCTGCTCTAAAATGGATACTGCTGTTGCATCTGCACGTTTTACCGTCATACTTTCTGAAATAGTATAGTATCCCATCCATTGTTCTTCACCGTATTCACTATAATCGCTTTCTGCCAGTGCTGCCAACTCATCTCTTGCCGCTTCTATATTTCTGACATAATTCATTCTGTAATCCTGGATTGCCATAGACAGTTCCGGATAACGCTCATCGTCTAACACAGGATACTCGTAACTTACCGACCATAAAAACGGATTATCATTGCTTTCATACACTGATTCAAAATCAATTTGAATAGCCTGTGATGTTTCTACAGGTACTTCATTGTTGCTTTCAGAACTCTGTATTTGATTGCTTTCTTTTTCTGTTACATTCACTTCTTCCGAACTCACTTCGGAAACAGCCTCCGACATCTGTTCATCCGGCGTGAAACTGATATTCAAATTACATCCGGTCAAACATGCTGTTGCAAGTATTGCCACTGCTAATAATGCTTTCTTTTTCATTTCTATTCTCCTTTTACACAAAATGTTTGTTATCACTTCAATCAGTAGTTAGTTTCTTTTCGCTACTTACATTTTGTATATTAGTATCATTTTGCTACTTTGTCAATACTTTTTTTTATTTTTACATCACTTGTATTTCAAATATAATAGCATCTGTCCCATTAAAAGATACATGATTTATAGCTACTTTGGTAAACAAATCATTTTCAAAATCTTTTGACGTATACCAAATATTACTATCCGATATATCATATTTAATCGAATCAAACACTATTTGAGGTGTAGCTTCGCTCCATTCATATGACTTCATTAGCAGTCCAGCTTGCTCCGTAGACAAATAAATAATCCCCCTATATTTCGGTTCATATGGTCCTACGAAACTTTCTCTACCTGATGCATCTTGCCACTCAACAGTAATTTGCTCGTATTCAACGGAGCCATAGCTCGTGTATGTATTTCCGTAATGCTCCATCAACCTATCATCTTGATAATACGAAATAACTTCAACAGGCTTTGCTTTTCCGCATCCACACAACATAACAACCAAGCAAAATAAAACTAATAAAATATTTTTTCTAGCCATTACTCTCCTCCAAAAGTAATATCTGCGGAAGCTCTTCCTTTTCCGTTGTTATACCAGTCGCCACCCACACCGCTGGCAATCATCCAAATACGATCTTTAAAAGTTCCGAAATTATAGCTTCCCTCATATCCCGGTGCACCTCCGTTGGAACCGATATATGCACTCGCTACAGTTTCCCAATTTCCGGTGCTTACATCCAAATATTTTGCATTACGCACTTCCATGGAACGTACTCCTCCTGCATACTCTGTAAGATAATTCTCCATGAATATGGCAGGTGAAGACATAAACAATACATCCTTTGCCTTCAGATCATAAATACACAACAGGGTCCATTCCTCTGTTTCCAAATCATATACCCATTGTTCTACCCAGGTAGTCCCTGTTTCCTGAGACTCGACGCATTTTACATGCATACGGTACCAATGTCCGGCCTCCCACTCGTACAGAACCAGGCAATGGGCTCCTTCACCTTCGCCGCCAAAATCCTCATCGCCTAAGTTTGTCGGATACACTCGCTCTGCACGTATGACTGTCTCCCTACCCGATTCATCCGTACAATACACATCCCAGAAGGCTATAATTGTTTCCATTCCGTCATGATTATTTTGAAAACCACCATATGCTCCGCCGGATTCGAAATCAACCTTTTCATATTCCTCCTCAAGCGAGGAATAATCTAAGGACCATTGTCCCAAACACCAATAGGTTGCTTCCGGTATATAATCTGCTTTAAATTCGATACTGTATTCTGAATACCTTACTTCATCAGGAATGGATAGCCATCCGGAAAGACATGGTGCGAATCTGTTATTTGGATTGGTATAGGCAACAACCTCCTCTTCCGTCGGGACTTCAAATACCTCATGCCAATTAATGTCCTCTGAGATTAAAATGTCATCTGATTCTGATGTTGTTTCTTCCGGCATATCCAAAGAATCTGCTTCTAAAACAGACGAATCTGACTCAAACTCCACTGTCACTGTAACATTTGGTGTAGTCGCTTGGTTATTGCCGCTTCCGCTCACCGTACATCCCACCATGCACAAAGATATCATACATGATAAAACTAATATTTTCTTTTTCATTTTTGTCTCCTTTTACACAAAATATGTTATCAATTCGACTAACAGTTAGTGTTTTGTTACTACTTACTTGTTTATATTAGTATCAAATGACTACTTTGTCAATATTTTTATGAAATTGCAATTGCTCTTATCACATCTCCCTCCAAAAGCAAAAGCCCCGAAAAAATCGAGGCTTTGAAACAATTCTCTTTTGACTAACGCATAAGCATTCTTCTGTAATCATAAATTCCGTTCACTACTAATGAGAACCTTTTCCATAACATCCCTATTGCTCATCCGTATACTCCACATAAACACCATCTTCATAATAGCGGCCATAAATCGAAAATTGTTTCAGCGGATCTTCAAAATCATATTCGCTTGCATCCAACTTCAAATATTCTTCATATCCGGTCAAATCAACATATTCAGGATAACTAAGCAGTACATATGTAATCTGATAATTTTCCTCATCTACCAAGGCATACTCATACTGGTAGTCAAAACCATCCATTGCCACATATGCCGGCCATGCATAAGTATCCTCATCATATTTAATGCCAACCGTGATATCCTCCACCGTGCATTCAATGGCTGCAAGCCTCTCTACTTCTGCCTTGTAGTCTTCCTCATTATATTTTCCCTGTAAAATGATATATCCGTCCGTATCGAAAAATCCCGTTTTTAAACTGGATACAAATGTGGGTTCAATCATATTGGCTGTGTTATCCGGGAAGATTAATAAACCACTTCCCAAGTCTCCACAATATTCTTCCACTATGGCAGTTTTATCATAATTTTCAACATCGCTTTGACTTTCAAAAGGTGCACTCTCCAGCAGAAGCACAGGTATCAATACAATCATAAATCTTATTAAAAATGACAATACCAATGCAGCCACTATAATAATAAATATTTTGCATCCATTTACAAAATTTTTATGTTTTGCAATTCTTTCAAGCATACCGTTGGTATAAAGTGCCAAGATCACCATAACAAAAAATAATGCCACTGAAAAAACAAATGTAAAAAATGCAGGGAGTGAAGGTTCATAACCAATACTCTGCAAAAATATAATTCCTGCGGTCACAATCACACCCACCAAACTGATGCGTCGTACCCAAATCAAAAGTTTACTTTTTTGTTCTTCGGCATAATCTGCCATCTTGGTGGCAACCGCTTTTACTTCTTCATTCATACTCTCGCTTTTCCTCTCTCCATCAATAATTTCTTTTATATCCACCTGATAAAATTCTGATAACTCCACAAGAACACTCAAATCAGGCATATTACTGCCGGTTTCCCATCTGGATACCGTACGGTCTGATACATGGAACTTCTCAGCCAATTGTTCCTGTGTAAGTTCCTTCTCCTTTCGGAGTTCTTTTAAAAAATGACCGATTTTCTTTTGGTCCATAGCGTTATCTCCTTTCTTTGGCAATATAATCGAATTGTCTTATAAAAAACACGACACAAAGCGAGAAATGTCATATTTTTTGAATCAGACATGATTTGTCGGGTATAAATTCCAGCATTCCGTCTCCTTCATTATATCCTCTTCCGCCCTTCTACACAATAAAAAAGCCCCGATAAAAATCGAGGCTTTGAAATAATTCTCTTTTGATTTGAACTAGAAGCTCTGTAAAAATGTGCATTCGGTAGTGTGAAATTTTTGCTTCTACAAAATGAAAGTTATCTTCTCTTGTATGTTGCTACAATTCCAATCGCAGAAGCCAAAAAAGCAATCGGTGCAAGTCTTACAAATAAGAATTCAAACCCGTGCATTATTGTTCCTGCCACAGCTAACTCAGGATCATTGTAATTCCAATCCAGATAAGGACTATTCATAAATGCAAGTGCGATAAATATAATCACTATAACCGCACACACTAAAATAAGAATCCATCGAATCGTTTTCACCATTGTTCTACTTCTTTTAGCAAGCTGCAAATTAATAACTTCCAGCTTTTCAGAAATGGTCTTTAAATCATCAGTAGTCGGTTCAGCCACAGTTTCTCCAAGCAGCTCACTTACCGTAGTACCCAATTCATCCGCCAATATAATCAACATACCGGAATCCGGAACTGACATACCGTTCTCCCATTTTGATACAGTCTGTCTTACTACATTCAATTTAATTGCAAGTTCTTCTTGCGATAACCCTTTTGACTTTCTAATTCTTTTGATGTTTTCACTAAGCATAATCTGTGCCTCCTTGTTTTGATGGCTCAATTTTATATTTAAAGGAGCCGTTGCCACAAGCAACGCATATTAACATCCGCTGATTTAAAGACTTTTTACAGACTGAAGTGCTTTATATTAACCTTGCCTAACATTGCTTCCAATTTTCCGCGAAGCGACATTCTATGCTCAATTTCTTTTCTTCGACTTGTACTAAAAAAATAATCATTTAGCCTTTTCATATTATCTCCATACTGTTCATCAAATTTAAATTTGCGCATGCCTCGAAATCGCTTCCTAAAGCCTTCATTTTTGCCTATATCGGATATACCTTACAGCAACATTCAAGTTCTGCCGATTCATCCTCTGATATAAATATATCGGCTGCCTTAGATAAATCATTCTCTAAGATAATTTCTGTTGTTATTAACTGAATTACTTTTCCTACATTATTTTTTGCATCATCTGTTTCAAGCCATAAACCCAATTCATTATTTGACAGATAATCATATCCATTATCTCTAATTAAACCATTAGAATACTCTTCAATTCGATCCGGTAAAATGTAACGAATATCCAAATCCGGATTGCTCATCTTCTTCGAATCTAAAACAATAATTATTGTTTGCATAATTAAATTTCCTCCATCAATTTCAAATTTCCGCCACCTCCATTATATCCCCATCCACCCTTCTGCACAACAAAAAAGCCCCGATAAAAATCGAGGCATTTGGTAGTTTGGAATTTGTTGCTTCCACAAACAGAAATTTACCTTTTTTTATAAACCAACAATTCCGGATTCTTTCCATCGGATTCATAGGTACATATCATAATAAAATCCATGTTTGCAAGAACCCCGAAGCATAGTCCATCTACAATTTCTGATTCCAATTGATTACCCAGATAAGTTGTCTTATCATCTAAAAATTTCACCCTCTTACCGTTGGGAAGGGGATATTCGAGATTTACATATTTACCAACTAAAGCATTTAGGTTTTCCAGTTTAGGCATCCCCTCAAGAGATAGTTCATTAATCTCATTTATCAATTGCTGTTTAAATGCCTCAAATTGCCCATCATCGCTTAGTTCTTCATATCTTTTCCAATAATCCAGTTTAGGAAGCAATTGTTTCAAGTATTCTCTAGCCTGTTCTTCCGAAAAATCCTCACCAACCATATGTCCGACACAGACATTGATCAAATCATCCATATTGCTATATGTATATGTTCCATCAGCATAGCACCATTTACAGTAATCTTCATTTGGACTACCGTCGGCATCTCTGCTAATAATATCATCATCTTTTAACGGCATACCGCAACATTGACAAATCAATTCTCTTGGTGAACCTAAAAGTGTATTAATCGAAACATCAAACAACCTCGACAATAATTTTAAAGTGTCCGTATTAGGTGTTGTTTCTCCATTTTCCCAACGAGATACCGCCTGGCGAGTCACAAATATTTTTTCTGCAAGTTCATCTTGAGATAAACCTGCTTTATTTCTAAGCTCTAATATAATATCCTTTGTTTCCATAATAGATTTCACCTCCAACGATATTATAAAACCGAATAAATCTTTTTCCAAGCAACTCGCTGTTGCCTTATGATGAACAAAACTGAAATTTTACGACTTCTTTATTTTTATCAATTCACCAATCATTGCCCCACCAATGATGCACACTGCACCTATAATTTGGACAATGGTCATCTTCTCACCAAGCAAAATTGAAGCAAAAACAACTGCCGACAATGGTTCAAGATAACCACATACAGCTACAGTTTGAAC
>JAZQLQ010000008.1:0-229448 GCA_045542735.1 Lachnospiraceae bacterium | reverse complement strand
AGGTAATTGCCGCTATTGGTGATGGTGGTAATATTATATATGTTGATAGAAAAAATCAAATTGTAGTAGCCATAACTGCACATTTTAAGCCTATGGTTTTTGATAGAGTAGAATATATTGAAAAAAACATTGTTGAAGCATTAACAAAGAGATAACGTTCTTTGAAACTGATTGAAAAAGTAATAATTAAGTGGTATCTTATAAAAGACGACGATATATATTATTTATTTAGAGGTTGATTTTATGTCATGGAAAATGATAAATTTACAACTTAAAAAAGGTTATATTTTTCCTCTTTACGGGGATAGTGCGCCCTTTTTTAGGTCGATTTGTCATGAACATGCTCTAAATTAAACGTATATGAGATGTTTTTACAAATGAAATAAGATTGCGCATTATCTCCTTAACCATGATTGAAAAAATGAAGTTAAGGAGATTTTTTATGTTTAAAATTAAGAAGCAATTATCAAAATTATATACATCATCCATCCTGGGCAATTTATCATTAACAGGTGCCTGGGTTGCGATTTTAGCAGCAAGAGGATATAGCCTTGTGGAAATAGGCATAGCGGAAACGGTATTTCATATTGTGAGTCTCATTTTTGAAATCCCGTCAGGTGTTTTGGCCGATGTTTTCGGAAGAAAAAAGATGCTCCTTGTCAGCACCATAATGGGAATGATTTCTGACATTGTTATGATTCTTTCAAACAACCTTTTTATGGTGTGCCTTTCCATTGCATTTCGTGCTTTAAGCTACAATTTTGCATCAGGGTCGGGAGATGCGCTTGCCTATGATTCGCTCAAACTGGCCAAGATGGAAAGTGAATTTGAAAGATATGAATCCAATCAATTAGTTATTTATCGGTTGTGTAGTGGTATTTCTACTCTTTGTGCAGGTTTTGCACTTACCATCGGTTATCAGATTGCATATGGGACAAGTCTTATTACAGGTATGATACAGATTATGATTTTGTTGTCTTTATATGAGGTTTGTATCGGTGATTCGAAAAAAGATATCGGAAACAAAATCGGAAGAAAATTAATTGGGTACTTTAAGGAAAGTCTTTCTTTTTTGAAAGAAGTGCGCGGATGCATGGGATTAATGCTATGTAATTCCTTTGTCGGTGCTATTGATATTTTGTTGTTGTTCTTTTTACAAGCAAAACTTCCGGAAAGCGGTATTTCACAGTGGTGGCTGGGATTTGCGCTTTTGTTTATGGAACTGGGGGGTATCGTTGGATCAAGACTGATATTAAAGGTACCAAAGATTCGGTACCGATGGATATTTATGTGCTCTGTGCTATTGGTGGTGACAGGACTATTGGCTGAACACTCCGGTGTGTGCCTGATTATGACATTAGGTGGTTTTATTGCAGCAATCGGTGATGATGCTTTACAGGTGCGTACCAATGCCATATTACAGGATATGTTTCCGTCCGAGCAACGCGCTACACTTACATCTATTGAATCCTTCAGTTTTTCTGTAATCATGATTGTTTTATCACCGCTTGCAGGATTCTTTTTTACCTATTGGTAAGCTTTTATCATTGTGGAAACCTTATGAACCCTTTATAATGAGTACAAGAAGTTGAAACATAAGGAGAAATTCAAAAAATGAGCAACAAATCCGGCGTTGTTTATGAAGAAATAGAAAAACAAAGTAAAAGGTTGCTGGGATTTTTTAAATGGGTTGTCATTGCGGGCATTATTGGTATAGTTGTGGGCATGGTTGGCACTGCGTTTCACTATGGCTTACACTTTGTGACAGAATACCGCAATGTTCATCCCATGGTAATCTTAGGTTTGCCTTTTGGCGGTCTTTTGATTGTATATCTGTATCACGTAGCAGGAAGAGCTGATGATCAGGGAACCAACAGTGTGATAGCGGCAGTCAGATCTGAGGAGAAACTTAGCTTTCGGACAGCACCATTGATTTTTATCAGCAGTATTATTACACATTTCTTTGGAGGTTCTGCGGGACGAGAAGGAGCGGCACTTCAGATGGGCGGAAGTATCGGTAATGGTATTGGTAAGTTTTTCCGCTTAAACGAAAAAGATATGCATGTAGCGGTTATGTGTGGCATGAGTGCATGCTTCTCTGCACTTTTCGGAACGCCCATTGCAGCCACCTTTTTTGCCATGGAAGTAGTAAGTGTCGGCATTATGTATTATGCTGCGTTGGTTCCTTGTGTGTTCTCCAGTTTGATTGCTGTAGAGATTGCCAGATATTATGGAATCAGAAGTGAGGCTATGCTGATTTCTTATGTGCCGGAGTTTACCATGCGAAACACCGGTAAGATTGTATTGATATCGATTTTATGTGCAGCACTCAGTATCTTGTTTTGTATCGCTATGCATGCTGCATCAAAGTATACGAAAAAATGGGTATCCAATGCATACTTAAGGATTTTTATATTTGGTATATTAATTGTGGCAATTCAATTCCTAACCGGATCCACGGATTATATGGGAGCCGGGATGGAGGTTATAGAAAGGGCTATGCATGGTGAGGTAAATCCTGAGGCCTTTATCTTGAAGATGCTGTTAACTGCCATCACTCTTGGCGTTGGCTTCAAGGGTGGAGAAATTGTTCCGTCGTTCTTCGTAGGTGCCACATTCGGATGTTTACTTGGACAACTTCTTGGGATTTCGCCATCTATGTGCGCGGCAGTAGGCATGATTGCCATATTCTGCGGTGTTACCAATAGTCCGATTACATCAATCTTGCTGGGCTTTGAAATATTTGGCATGGATGGAATTTATTTTATATTAATCGGCGTTGCAGTAAGCTATATGTTATCAGGATATTATAGTCTGTATAATTCCCAGAAAATCATGTATTCCAAGTTTGATGCTGAGTATCGGGGAAATATGTTCAATAAAAAATAGTAGATAGATATGGTGATTTTGTGATAAAACTTTTAAAATATGGAAATACCAATACGTTTTTTATAAAAAACGGTTCGGTCGGCTTGTTGCTTGATACAGATTGGGCAGGTACGCTTCCTTTGTTTTATAAGGAGATAAAGGCCCAGGATATTGGATTTGATGATATCAAATATGTGATGGCAACTCATTATCATCCTGATCATATGGGATTAATCAGCGAACTGATGACAAAGGGTGTTCAGTTGATTTTACTTGATGTACAAGAGGACAGTGTGCATTATTCGGATGAGATTTTTCGTCGGGATCATCGGTTACACTACACACCCATTTGTGAGGAACATGCTGTCATTATGACATGTAAGGAAACAAGAAATTTCTTAAAAGAAATTGGGATAAACGGAGAATGTATACATACACCCGGCCATAGTGATGATAGTATTTCATTGATACTGGATGAAGGGATTGCAGTGGTTGGAGATTTAGATCCCATTGATTTTGTGGAAGCATATGAGGAACATCCGGTTCTAAAAAAGAGCTGGGAGCACGTTTTAAAGTTTCAGCCGCATACAGTTTACTATGGGCATGCCAATGAGAAAAGGTTGATAAACTGAGTAGAATATAGAGGGAAGAGGAAAATGAAAAAGCTTATTCGTGTTTTATGGGGGATTTTTGCAATTGCAATTTTAGGGTTTGGTGTTGCTGTGTTTACTGTTCATAGTGATGTCACCTTATGGACGCTCTTTTCTATTGCTATGCCGGTGGCTGGTATTAGTTTTTGGGGAGCTATTATTTTAACGATTATCGATTTTGTTCGTTCAAATCAAAAGTAAAAAGGAGATAACGCTTATGAATGCTTTGACCATATCATGTATTGCTGTTGCAGGAGCAGGAGCGCTAATTATGTTGATTGGTTTGCCATTTTTCTTTCATGCATCGGCCATGAAAAAGAAGTGTAATAAAACCGTTTACGGAAGGGTTGTAGACCACCAATATCTCAAAGGTGGCAATACGTATATCACGCCTTTAGTAGAGTATTATGTGGATGATGAGAGATACATTGCATACAGACATTACAAAGGTGTTGCAAAAAAGAAGATGGTAACATCAAAGGACACTGCATTATCGGATAAAGATTATTTATATGTTTCGGATAAAGATGTGTTACATATTGTAAGGGTTGGTACCATGCATAGTTTTGGCGCATTGGCTGAAGATATGTGGCCCGTAGGCAGTGAATTGCCGGTATTGTACAACCCGCAAAAACCAAAACAGGCTTTTGTGGAAAAAGTAGTAGTGGTAAGTCAGATTGCCGGTATTGTATTAGTGTGTGTCGGATGCGGCTTTATGCTTTTGGCGGGGGTTATTTTGGGTTTGCTTTCATAAGTAGCAGATGATTGGATGTGTGTAAAGGAGAAACGGGATGGTGGATAGGAGTCCTATTAAAAATTTGACCTATACATTTTTTCATTGGTTTTCAGTAGTAGTATTAAGTGCAATTTCATTTTTTGTGCAGTATGCTTTTATGATTGACACGGGAGAATCCTACAGTGGCTTCTTTTTTTCGGGAAGTATTTATTCCGTTAATTTTTTTGTGTATCCTATAGGTGTCGCTTTGTTTTTTGTGGGCTATTACATGATTTGGAAGAAATGCCTAGTAGTGGATTGGAATGGATTTCATGGAAAGTTCTGGCTATGGAAAGTGGCGTATGTGCTAATGGCAGCTGTGGCATTAGTGGCAATATTTGTGGTTGCCTTTCTTGTGATGTTGTGCTATACAGGGCTTGCCATAGATATCACACCCATATGGGCAACGTGGGGATATGCAGTCTATCCGGCTTATGTAGTGCTTGTGGCAATTATTGATTTATATATAAACAGAAAAAATAAAGATAAGAGTGAAAGTTGAAAATTAGTACGGCTATCGATGATATGCATTCGATAGCCGTATTGTTATTGTGCTCGTAATAATTCCAGTTCAGCTTTTAATCTGGCAATTTCATTGTCCTTTTCAGCGATTTCATTGTCCTTTTCCGCAATTTCGTTGTCCTTTTCAGCGATTTCATTTTCTTTTTCTGCAATTTCTTTTTTCTTCGCTGTAAATTCGGCATCAAGTTTGGCGAATTTAGCATCTGCTTCAGCAAATAATTTTTCATACTTGTATTCGAGTATGTCAATGTCAAGGATTAAAGATTCATCAGTCATTTCAGTCACTTCCTCCAATTCTTCATAATGGGCGTAAATGTGCTCATACAGCCTATGTGTTAACCTTTTGAGTTTATAAGCATCATTTACAGTAAGGTTGTTAAGAATTACATTTTCATCTATGGTTTCTATTATATCATTAAAAACCAAACGTTTCAACGCTAAAATGTTCTCGGGCGTCCGTTTGTTTTTGATTTCCTCGCGAAGAAGCAGAAGTGAAAAGGGGATAAGAATAATCATCTTTTTCTGATTTAATTCTTCGATGGTGTGCTCAAGAAATTTGAACGTTGGAACTTTGTACGAAAAAGTACCTTGTGAACCAAAATCCAGTGTCAATATATATTCATCCGGAATGGGAGATTTTGAGAACAGATAGATGACTTTTGTTTCGGGAAAGCGAAGCGTAGGTGTATCGGTAGAATCAATAGCGTTTTGTTGTTTTAAGGCGTGACCATAACCATAATTAAAGACACGTAGAACGATATCTTCGTCTTCTGACATCTGGGCTTCTAAATGATAACTGTATTGCCCGTTAACGGTAAGGATTGTGTCGGCTAAGTAGCGATGCAAGTGGTCGTCAATATGCTCCGTCCAATTGTACGTAATGGTGCTGTTGGGGGGATGGTTGGTATGAAAAAGTCCGTTAATCAGGTTTACAACTGCAGCTGCAGATAGGGTTAATATTTTTTTGAAAACTTTGTCATAGATTTGATGCGACTTTGGGTTTTTAGACATAGAAAGTCCCTCCTTTAGATATGATTGTTGAAAAGTGAAAAAACTTGACCGAATGGTCAGAAAAAAGAAAATTCAGAATTTTCAGATGTGGTCAGTATAGTATTTTTAGTTTTCAAATACAAGTAAAAAAGATTAAAAAATAAAAATTTGGTAAGGTTGCACATATTTATTGACAGACAGAAAGAAATATGACAAACTAGTATCATAAATGAGATTAGTGGGTGATGGTATGGAACAACTAATGAAAGTATTAACAGATCCGGTTTCCAACCGGATTTTACAGATGATTCGTGTGAAGGAAAAAATGACGATTTCGGAGATTCTATCTGAAAATGCGGGGATTCCCCGAGCAACCATATACCGTAAAATGGATAAGATGCTCGAGGTTGGAGCTATTTGTGTGGTGTCTACCAATAAAGTCCGCGGACAAACAGAGCATGTATATGCGATTAAGCAAATGTTTGTAAATGCATCGGATAAGAATGAAGATAATCTGCAGATGATTATGATGAGTCTGATGCAGATTATGAATTTGTATCAGAATTATTTTGAAAGCGGTCATGCGGATGTGAATCGGGATAAGTTGTTTTTGGCAAATTATACCATATCGCTAAATGATGAAGATTTTGCAAGTATGCAAAAGGATATGCTGGCTGTTGTCGATAATTATCAAAAGAAAGCTGATGCAAAGGTTAGGAAAATGAGGAACCTCTTTTTGTTATCCGCACCGGGAGAGGAGTAACGATGAATAAAAATATGAGAAATCAACTGTTGTATCCCAATACAGACAATGGAATATATCGATATGAATATGTCATGATTAATGGCATCAGTCAGTATGTTCAAGTAAGAGGCAAGGATAAAAATAATCCGATATTATTGGTATTACATGGAGGACCGGGGGAATCCATAGCGGGGCTTGCGCATGTTATGCAGGCAAAATGGGAAGAGAAATTTGTTGTCGTGAATTGGGATCAAAGAAATGCTTGTAAGACATATTTGGCAAATAAAGAGAGAGCATCAGAAATTGCACAGACCGGAACTATAGAAAATTATATCAGTGATGTACATGGAGTGATAGAGTGGTTACACACAATCTGCGATTTTGAAAGAGTGTATCTGTTGGGATTTTCATGGGGATGTAATATCGGGACAGAATATGTGAAGAAATATCCGGAGCATGTAATGGGCTATATCGCAGTCGGCCAGGCTATAAACTTTGAAGAAGGACTTCGTCTGATGTGCGAAAAGGTGTTAGCCAAGGCTAATGTAACAAACAACAAAAAGGACGTGGAAAAGATACAAGCAGTTCTTGATCATATTCCAAAAGATGCAAAAATGACCAAAGAGTTTATAAATGACATGCGAAATTATGCTATATTGGCAACTAAGCACTTGGTGAAAAGCAGTAAACCTTTTCCTGTTAAAGGACTTGTGGAGTCGCCATTTCTAAGTTTCACAGAAAAAAAGGCTATGCTATTGGGTGATTATAAGCGCCAAGAAAGAGCGTATACATCCTTATTAGAGTATGATTTTAGACAAAATATGAACTTTGAAGTTCCGGTATTGTTCATATACGGAGAGGAAGATATTAGTTGTCCGCCCGAATTGATGGAAACGTGTTTTGATGAAATAAAAGCACCTTCCAAGAAATTGGTTGTCATGAAAGGGGCATCCCATATGTGCTTTTATGACCAACCGGAGAAGTTTTGGGAGATATTAAAAAATATTTGAAGTAAAAAGGACGGCACAATGTGTCGTCCTTTCACATGTTTTAGTTAAAACTCCGAATCCATGTCACCAAAGAATTATGGTATACATTGTCCATGACATCTTTTCGCATCTGGTCTGTCACAGGACCGTTTCTTCTCATACGTTCCAAAATCGCTTCCTGTAATTCTTCAATGGTCATTTCTTCATAGGATTTGTTTTGTACAGGCTTAGCCTCTTGCACGGATTCAATAGGTGCAGGTGCAATCTCGGCAACAACCTCCGGTTCAGTCATAGGCTCCGGTACTGCCACGGGCTTGGGTTCCGGTTCTATCGTCGGCTCTGTCGCAACTTCAGGTGTGGTAATTTCCATACTAATCGGCTCAAAGTCTACTTCTGTAGCTCCGACAGGAATCCAAATCTCACCGGAATTTGCTTTTACATTCACGCAGATACAGCCGTTGTTTACAGGTACCTTTGTGCCGGATAAACCACCCACATACTCAGTGGCATTTCCTGCGGGAACAGTTAGGGTAGAGTCATTGTCGGCGTTATTGACAGTCACAATGACAGATTGGCCGTTATAATTTCTTGCAAATGCATACTGCATGTTGGTTAAAACTAACTCTTTGTACTCGCCATAGGATAATGCGGTAGTGCTCTTGCGGACTTTTCCTAAAGCGGCCAACAGTTTGGTGAAATCGTTGTTATCAAGTGCATCAGCATAATCATCATAGGAAAGAGCGGGACGCAGGGAGTCATCCGAAAACTTTTCTTTTCTTCCTTCAATACCAAACTCAGAACCATAATAGATAGAGGGAACACCGGGAAGGGTGTACATCAAAATATGAACAGGGATAAAATGCTGTTTGTTGTTCAATTTGGTGTAAATACGTTCCACGTCATGATTGTCTACAAAGTTGTAAAGCTTCAGTCCGTCGGGACGGTTGCCGCCCATTTCATACAAGCGTTTTACCGTATGGGCAATCTCGAAATAGTTGTGGTCATTGTGGCCGGAATATAAAGCTTTGTGCAAAGTGTAGTTAGTCACGGAATGCAAGGTGCCTTCATTTACCCAACGGGTATAGTCACCATGGATAACCTCGCCCATGAGCCAGAAATCCGGTTTTACCTCATTTGCCACATGGCGGAGTGCCTGCATATAGTTAAAATCCAAGACATCGGCAGCATCTAAGCGAATACCGTCAATATCAAACTCACTAACCCAGAAACGGATCACGTCGCAGATATAATCTCTGACTGCGGGATTGTGCTGATTTAATTTGGCAAGCAGGTTATAGCCACCCCAGTTTTCGTAAGAGAAGCCATCATTATATTCGTTGTTGCCGCCAAAATTGACATTGCAATACCAGTCTTTATAAGGGGAGTTTTCTCTATTTTGTTTAATGTCCTGAAAGGCAAAGAAATCTCTGCCGGTATGATTAAATACACCGTCTAAAATGACGCGGATTCCTTCTTTGTGGCATTCTGCAACAAAGTTTGTCAAATCTTCGTTCGTACCAAGTCTGCTATCTAATTTTTTATAATCGGTTGTTTCATATCCGTGTCCGACAGATTCAAAAAGGGGACCGATGTAAAGAGCATTGCAACCGATGTTTTTGATGTGTGAAATCCATGGGATCAGAGTGTTTAAACGATGCTCCGGTTCTTCGTATAGATTTTGTTTGGGAGCGTCTGTGAGTCCTAAGGGATAAATGTGATAAAATATTGCTTCATCATACCATGCCATAAGTGTACCTCCTAGTTGTCATTCTTATAATATAATACCTTGCATTGGGGACTTGTGTCTATAGAATTTTATTCCCTATAAAGGAGATTAGATTCTACACGGATTCTACGCATTGAGGATTGCATTCTATCCATAGATAGAGTAAGTTAAAGGCATAAGAGGCGCGTATCTTAGAGAAAACTAAGGAGAGAGTAGACATATGGATCAGGAAAAAATTGGTAAGTTTATAGCAGAGGTCAGAAAGCAACGTGGATTGACACAGAAAGAACTGGCTGAAAAGGTTGGGATTAGTGATAAGACAGTCTCAAAATGGGAATGTGGCAACAGTATTCCCGACATCAGCTATCTTGAGTCCCTATGTGATTCTTTGGACATTAAAGTAAATGAGCTTTTGTCCGGTGAACATTTGTCGGATAAGAGCTATTCTGAGAAAGCGGAGGAAAATATTATGGCTCTTATGAAAGAAAATGAAAGTAATAAAAAAGGTAGTATCTTGCGCAATATCATAGGTGTTCTGTTAATCATCATGGCATTTACTTGTATGCTTTTTGTGGGAGCGGGACGGGATATGAATATGTTCTACAGTTTCTTTGACTTTGTTACGCTATTGATCTTGGCGTTGTTTTGTACGGCAATTGTGTTGTTATCCGGCAAGAAGAAAAAGCAGGATATACTGGGGGTGTTGCAAAAGACAGTGATTCCCTGTGGTATTTTTGATTCCTTATTTCAGGTTGTGATTTTAATGCATGTGCTTTCAGAACCAAGTAAGCTGGGACCGTCTCTGGCAGTCTGTATTTTATCATTGTTATATGCTATGGGGGTATATCTGATTATCACTGTATGGAAGGCGCGGGGAGAGAAAGAATAAATTACCCTATTTAAATATTGAAAAATAAAAATGACTGTGCTATAGTGGGTTGAAATTATAGCGCAGTTTTTATTTTCTTGAGGTGTTTATTATGAAAGATTTGACAAAAGGATATCCGGCAAAGGTTATTATGATGTTTGCCATTCCCTTGATGTTTGGATACATATTTCAGCAGTTTTATAACGTGGCAGACAGTAAGATTGTCAGTACCTATGTCAGTACGGATGCTTTGGCGGCGGTAGGGGCAACAGCTGTTGTGTTTAATACGATTATTGGATTTGTCAATGGCCTGACCCAGGGATTTACCATTTTGGTTGCCAACAGCTTTGGTGCCAAGGATATGCCCTGTATGAGACGATTTGTGGCAGGAACGATTGTGTTGACTTTTAGTGTTGCCATAGTAATGACAATTCTTGGATTAGTGTTTATTGTGCCGATTTTGGAGGTGTTGAATACGCCTGCTGAGATTATGGCAGATGCCGTAGCTTATGTGCGTATCATTCTGGCAGGTATTGTATTTACGGCTCTTTACAATATGTGTGCCAATATTCTGCGTGCTGTGGGAGACAGTAAGAACCCTTTATATTGTCTTGTTGTTGCGGTCGTTGCCAATATTGGTCTGGATTTACTGTTTGTATGTGGGTTTTCATGGGGAATCGAGGGTGCCGCTTATGCTACGATTATTGCTCAAGCTTTGGCAGGAGTCTTATGTGGCGCTATTATTTTAATCAAGTTTAGCGATGTCTTACCCAAAAAGGAAGATTGGAAGTTAGAGCCGGGACAATATCCCAATCTGATTACCACTGGCCTTTCCATGGGACTGATGGGTTGTATTGTTAATATTGGTACCATTGTATTGCAAGGATCTATTAATAGTCTTGGAACAGATATTGTGGCAGCACATACAGCTTCCAGAAGAGTGTTTGATGTTTTGACGGTAACACTTTATACGGTGGGTATTGCCATGACAACCTATGCAAGCCAAAACATGGGGGCAGGTAAACCGGAGCGTGTGAGACAAGGAGTACGTCACTCCAATCTGATTGTGACGGGGATTACCACAGCTTTGATAGTTATTTGTTATTTGTTTGGAAGACCGCTGCTTGCATGGCTTGTTGGTAGCCACAATGCAGAAATTTTAGATGCATCGGTTATGTACTTAAAGGTCAGTGTCTGGTTTTTCTATGTGTTGGGACCCTTGTTTGTATTGCGTTGTACCTTACAGGGCATGGGAAGAAAGATTATACCCATCTGTTCCAGTATTATGGAACTGGTTGTAAAAATATTATCCGCGGCATTTTTGGTGCCTGCTTTAGCCTATGTAGGTGTAGCATTTACAGAGCCTATTAGCTGGATTGTGATGATTATTCCGTTGATTGTAGCTTATGTAGTCAAGTCGCCGGAAAAGGTGCTTGCTGAGAGTGAGCATACGCAATAGAGGGAAATTATTAATTGTGTACAAAAAGAGGAGGGGAATGAAAATGGAACCGATTATTACATTGGATCATGTGTCAAAAGAATTTAAGGTTCTGAATCGGAGAGAAGGATTAAAAGGAAGTGTCATGGATCTGTTTTCCAGAGATTACAAGATTGTGAAAGCGGTAAATGACGTATCCATGGATATTATGCCCGGAGAGATCTGTGGCTATCTGGGACCGAACGGAGCCGGAAAAAGTACTACCATTAAGATGATGACAGGCGTATTGAAGCCTACATCCGGCGAAATTTTGGTAAATGGTAAAGTGCCCTATAAGAACCGTACTGAAAATGCCCAGAATATCGGCGTTGTATTTGGACAACGTTCCCAGTTGTGGTGGTCCTTGCCGTTGATTGAGTCTTTTAAATTATTGCGTGATATTTATCAGATTGAAGAAAAGCAATATAAAGATATGATGGAGCTTTATGAATCCTTGGTAGATATCAAGAGCCTATACAACAAGCCGGTAAGACAGATGTCATTGGGACAGAGAACCTTGAGTGACATTTTGGCGGCATTTTTGCACAATCCCGGGGTTGTCTTTTTGGATGAGCCTACCATCGGCTTGGATGTGTCCATGAAGAGCAAAATCCGTGATTTGATCAAGGCATTGAATCATGAAAAGAATACGACAGTTATCCTGACTACTCATGATATGGGGGATGTAGATGCCCTTTGCAAACGAATTGTCATTATTGATAAGGGTATCATGTTGTATGATAACTCCATTGAGAATTTGAAAAGCTTTTTTGGTGCATACCGCACCATGCGCTTGCGCTTTACCAAGGATGCGGCGCAATTGACGGAAGAAGCCTTAAAAGCGCAGGCAGAGCAGTTGGCAAAAGAGTTGCAGGAGAAGTATCCGGATGTATCATCTCTTAGTGTATCGGTAGAGGATGATTGGATTGATGTCCTGTTAAATGAAGATGAAATTCCGCTTATGCAGGTGATGAATCATATTCAGCAAAGCAGAAGAATCTATGATGTGCAGCTTAAAGAAATTTCTACAGAAAGTGTCATTAAGAAAATCTATGACAAAGAGCTTGAGTAGGAGGCGAATATGAAAATGAAATTGAGAAAATACCTGGCATTGGCAAGATGTGGTATTTTGGAAGAATTACAGTTTCGTCTCGGTGCTGCTGTCAGATTGTTCGGAAATATTATTTATCTTGTCATTATTTATTTTTTGTGGAAAGCGATTTTTGATTCCAGTCCAACGGATGTAGTAAATGGAATGACTTTCGAAGATACCATGATTTACCTGGTACTGGCATCCACTTTGTTTTCTACTATGGAAATGTATGTAACCTGGGATATGGGAAGGCGTGTACAAAGCGGTAATATTATTTTGGATTTGCTTCGTCCGATAGAGTACGAGACGTATATGCTGGTTGGCACATCCGGAAATACGCTGGTTAATATTGTTACTACTTTGATTCCGACTATGGTTATTGTGTATCTGATAACAGGGGGTGGTTTTGCCCTGTCTGTGAATCTGATTTATTTTGCTATGGCAGTGATCTTGGGAACGGTTTTGAATTATTTTATTAATTTTTTTGTGGGAACCATATGCTTTCATACAGAGTCTATCTGGGGTGTGAATATTATGAAGGAAGTAGTGGTGATGTTGCTGTCGGGTGCAACCATCCCGCTGGCATTTTTTCCTGAGACCTTTCAGCGTATCGTCCATTATTTACCGTTTCATGCCATATACAATACACCACTGACGCTGTTGATTGACAATACCCTATCAACGGAAGCACGTTTTGGTATGTTGGCTACACAGTTGTTTTGGGTGATTGTGGCAGGCGTTATCAGCCGTGCATTTTTGCAGTTTTCTATGAAACGGATTACGGTAAATGGCGGTTAAAGGAGGAAGTATGGAGAGAAAATTAAACAAACGTGGTTTGCGCTTCTATGCTTCCATTTATCGGAAGATTGTAGCGCAGGACTTTAAAAGTAAAATGAGTTATCGGGCGGATTTTATTATTTCCACCATCGGTATGATTATGACCAATATTTCCGGCTTTGTGGCATTTTATATCATGTTTCAGAACTTTGAGACTATCAATGGCTGGAACTATTATGAGATGTTGTTTTTGTATGGATTTTCCTTGATTTCCCTGACACCCATGCAGTGTTTGTTTGATAACAATTGGAATCTGCGATATGCAGTGTTTGAAGGAGATTTCATCAAATATTGCTTCAGACCCATCAATATTTTCTTTTATTTTATATCGGAAGTATTTGATGTGAAGGGCTTGGGACAGTTGTTTATGGGTGGGTTGACTTTGGCGTATGCCTGGTACCATTTGCAGTTACCTTTTTCCTTAGGCACAGCTGTTTTGCTGATCCTTGCACTGGTAACGGCGTCCTTGTTTATGATTTCTATTATGAATCTGGCAGCAGCAACCTGTTTTTGGATTGTTCATTCCGGATTTGTGATGGTAACCATGTTTAAATTTACGGAATATGCAAAATATCCCGCCACTATTTACAAGGGATTTTTCCAATTCCTGTTTACCTTTATCATTCCAATTGCCTTTGTGTCTTATTATCCCAGCTTGCTGTTTTTGCGTCCGGGATTATCAGTCATGACTTGCATTGCGCCTATCTTTGGCATCTTCTTTTTCTGGCTTAGCTACAAGGTGTGGATGCTTGGCGCAAGCCGTTATTCGGGGACGGGGAATTAGGAGAAACGCTCACCCAACTTATCTGCCCAGCGTTCGGTAAAGGCAGAATAGTAGGAAGTACCTTTTTGCATCCTGCGTTTTTTAAAGAAGGGTAGCAATGCCCAGAGGGCAGAAGGGATGGTAATGACAAATAAAAAGAGCGGTCCGAGAATTAGGGACTGAATCGTATGTCCATATTCGTGAATCAGCAGTCTCTGAACAGATTCTTGTTCGGAGATTGCTTTTTTTGTGTCAAAAGAAGTACTTTTGCCCATAAAAATGAACATGCCGCAACCGGCACACATAGTTTCCCTGTTCCAGTTGGAAACCAATGCACCGTGATAGGACTGATAGTTCCGGTCTGTGCAACATAAAAAGATGAGCAGGCCAATGATATTTTGCGGGATTCCCCATGTCCATTGGATGAGCCAATACAGAATCTGCATACGTTCACCTCGTTTGTTTCTTGGACTAACCGTACAAGAAGAAAGAATTCTTGTCAAGTAAGGAAAAAGGTCTTGAATAATATTTTAAATTAAAATACCCTTATTACAAGGATATCCTTTACCAGAGAAAAAGGAGAAAAAACATGAATCAAGAAACTATGTATTATGACATGTTATTTAAACGGAAATCATTCCATGTTTTTCGGGATATCGGAATGATTCCGGAGGAAGAGTTGGCTGATATCGAGTGCATATATGAACGCTTGCAACCTTTGCATGAAGAGATACAGACTGCTATACGGATTGTTCCGTCAGAGGAGACTACTTGTAAGCGGGGACAGGAATATTGTATCCTCATGTATAGTGAGAAAAAAGAAGGGTATCTGCAAAATATCGGCTATATCGGTGAGCAATTAGATCTTTATCTGGCATCCCGCGATATCGGAGCTTTATGGTTTGGGATTGGTAAGGCGGAAGAAGCGCAGTACCGGGGAATGGATTTTGTGATTATGATTGCCATTGCCAAGATGCCCAAAGAAACGTTTCGCAAAGATATGTTTAAGAGCAAACGGAAACCATTGGAGGAAGTATGGCTTTTGCAAGATTATACAGATGTCGGGAATGTAGCACGCTTTGCCCCCAGCGCCTGCAATACTCAGCCATGGTTGGTAGAAAGTGAGCAGGATCCGGAAGGAAAACAAACGCTGGTGGTTTATCGCTATAAAAAGCCGGGAAAAAGAGGGATTATGCCGGCAGATAAAGTAGCATATTACAATCGGATTGATATCGGAATCTTTTTGTTGTTTTTAGAAGTATGTCTCAAGCAACAGGAAATTAACTACGAAAGAGCGCTATATGAAGATGAACAGGATGATGAAGCAGAAAAGACATTAGTGGCGCGCTATTGCCTGAATCCTTAATTAAAAAACCATCAAATGTGCATGAAGTATTGGCTTGTTGCATAATCTATCTGTGGAGGGATGGGTTATGTTAAAGAAAATTGATTGGAAAGCACTGATAATTTGTATTGTAATACCATTATTTGTAGGCGGTCTGGCCGGATTTTTGACCAGAAATGCAATGGAGTCCTTTGAGACATTGAATCAGCCGCCCCTTTCGCCGCCCGGATGGTTGTTTCCGGTGGTGTGGACTATTTTATATCTCTTAATGGGGATTTCCTCCTATCTGATTTTACAATCAGATGCGCCGGAAGAGCAAATCATAAAGGCGTTACAGTTGTATTTGTATCAGTTGGTTGTGAACTTCCTGTGGCCGATTTTTTTCTTTTTATTAGGTTGGTATTTATTTGCATTCTTTTGGTTGTTACTTTTGTGGATTATGGTGATTGTTATGATCAAAAGATTTGCAGCAATTTCCAAAGTGGCAGCCTATTTGAATATTCCATATATTCTCTGGCTGACCTTTGCTGCCTATCTGAATCTGGGCGTATGGTGGCTAAACCGATAAGATATGGTAGAGGAATGTAAAAACATAAAAGAAGACGCAAAAATCTACTTGTCGTCTTCTTTTTTATGCAATAAAATGGAATTTGCAACTGTCAGTTGACGAATTTCCTAGCGCACTTGCTGGTTGTCAACCGGGAATTTTGCTATAGTTTCCCTAACGACATCGCATAAGGCGCGCAAATTGTGGTGTTAAGTTAAAAGTAAATTTAATGAAATAGAGGAGCGTTAAAAAATGACTTTAGGAGAAAAGATTACTTTATTAAGAAAACAAAAAGGATGGTCTCAGGAAGAACTGGCAGACAGACTGGATATATCCAGACAGAGCGTATCCAAATGGGAAAGCAATGCATCCGTGCCGGATTTGGATAAGATTATAAAGTTGAGTGTTATTTTTTCTGTGAGCACAGATTACTTATTAAAAGATGAAGAACAGAATTTGCCGATGAGTGAAGAAGTGATTGGAATTGACGGATATGAAGAAGAGGTTCCTACCCGTAAGGTAACCATGGAAGAAGCGACTACATATATGGATATCATTAAAGAGATATCAACTCCTTTTGCTTTAGCTGTTAGTTTGTGTGTGCTTTCCCCCATTTGCATGATTGTTATGGGTGGTTTAGCAGAGTTTGGTGCTATTGCATGGAGTGAAGACCGTGCCGGTAGTCTTGGTATGATTATCATGTTTCTGTTTTTGATTGTGGCAGTACCGGTTATTATTATAAATTCATTGAAAATCAGTAAATATGAATATTTGGAGAAAAATAAGTTAGCTTTGGAATATGGTGTAAAAGAAACTGTAGCAGAAAGAAAAGAAGCATATGCCCCCATCTTCCATAAATGCATTGCCGTTGGTGTAGCCATTGTTTTGGCTGGTGTGCTCTTATTGGTAATTCCGGCTATTGTATATCAAGAAGAAAAAATGGTGGAAATTGGTGAAGTATATGCCCTTGGAGCAATGTTGACATTGGTTGCTGTGGCTACTTTCTTTTTCGTAAAATCAAGCTGGATTTATGGTGGTTTTGAGAAATTGTTACAGGAAGGTGACTATACCTTAGAGCAAAAAAGAAATGCGAAGAAGGTTGAAGCCTTTTCCGGTGCATATTGGTGTATTGTGACTGCAATCTACTTGGCGGTAAGCTTTACAGAAAACCGTTGGGACAGTACTTGGGTGATTTGGCCTGTAGCAGCGGTACTGTTTGCCGGAGTTATATGCATTATAAATGCCGTTTCCCGAAGAAAACGGCATTCGTAAAAATTGCAATGATATAAAATCTTATCTGTGATCTCCTAAAAAGCATAAGCCTAAGGTTCCGGGGCCGGTGTGAGCACCGATGCTGGGACCGATGGAGATTACAGAGAATTTGTCAAATCCAAAACGGTCTTCAATCATCTGTTTCATACGGAGAGCTTCTTCTTCGCAATCACCATGTAAGATACCTACAACAATCTGTTTGTCTTTATAGGAACCTAAACGTTCATCCATAAGGTCTAACATAGTGGAGATGGATTTGTTACGTCCTCTTACTTTGGAAAGAGCTACTAACTTACCTTCTTCCGTAACATGAAGAATAGGTTTTAAGTTAATCATTGTACCAACTAATGCACTTGATTTGGATAAACGGCCGCCACGCTGTAAATATGCTAAATCCTCAACTGTGATAATAATATTCAAATGAGGTACTAACTCTTCGATGGCTGCTTTGGTTTCTTCCAAAGTTTTGCCGGCATTTTTTAATTCAACTGCTTTCATAATGGCAATTCCTTCGCAGAAGGAAGCAGAAAGTGTATCTACAACTTCAATTTTCATATCGGGATAATTTTCCATTACTTCTCTGGAAGTCATAATGATGTTGCCGCAGCCACCGCTTAACTGGGAAGAGAAGCTGATGTGTAAAACATCTTTGCCTTCTTTTGCATAGGCGGTATATCTGTCTTCAATAACAGCAGGATTACTTGCCATGGTACCGACTTTCTTTCCGCTGCGCATTTCATCATAAAACTCTTTGGTGGTCAATTCGTTGTCGTCACCGTATACATCTTCTTCAACGGTATAGTAGTGAGGGATAACACAAATATTATTTTCTTTGACATACTCAGGGGATAAGTCACAGTTACTCTCTGTGGAAATAATAAATTCTCTCATTGTTAAATCTCCTTATTCTCTGGGGTTAAAAAATTCTTTTGTTAGTATAGCACACAAATCCGTGCTTTTGTAGCAGAAAAATAAAAAAGCAAGAAAAAACGTTTACAAAAAGCCTTTACCTTGGATGAAAAGGATGAATATGTTAAAATATAGGAATAAAAATGTAAAAGAGGGAATGAATGATGAAATTATTAATTAAGCAGAGAGTGTTTTCTTGGACGGATTCTTATGATGTGTATGATGAAAACGGAAATCCCAAATATTTTGTAAAGGCAGAGTTTTTTTCGCTGTCACATTGTCTCCGCGTATATGACAGAAATCAAAATGAAATAGGTGTGGTTAAGCAAAGACTCTTTTCTTTATTGCCCGCATTTGATATAGAAATTGACGGTAGAGATTGTGGCAGCATCCAGAAAAAGTTTACGTTTATCAAGCCTCAATATGAAGTAAATTATTGTGGTTGGCATGTGGAAGGCGACTTTTTATCTTGGAACTACGATGTGTATGAAGCATGTAGCCCTATTATGCATATCCGTAAGGAACTGTTTCGATGGGGCGATACGTATGTTATTGACTTTGACCGGCCACAAGATGAATTTACAGGTCTGTTGTTGGTAATTGCAATTGATGCCGCTAATTGTACACAAGATGGTGCAAATCACTAAATAGGAGTGATTTTTATGGATTGGACATATTTGATTATTTTTTTCATAATCGTAATTATTATCGGTGTAGTCACTGTTGTCTGGGGCTGGCCTGCGGCAAATAGATATTATGAAAAAACTTTGACAGACAATCATGATTCCTTTGAGTTGGAATTTTGCTATCGGGTGCCCAAGACAAAACGGGAGATTATAGAATGTCTTAAAGTGCACTCGCAGTACGATATATTGAACTATGAGTTTAATGAAGAAACATCGGAAATAACCTTTATGGATTCTGAACCCCGAGCATGGGGCCCCTTTCGTTTTATGATGGTTGTAAAAGAAGAAAAAGGGTTTTGTATCCTGAAGATTGTTCAAATAACCAGTCTGTTTGGGACTTATGCGCATAGTCGCTGGAGACATAAGTTAAATCCATTCTGGCAAAAAAAGATAGGAGCAGAGCCGATTCCTTATTTTAAATAGTGATTAAGTAACCGACGTATATTTTTCATCTTTCGCTCAAAAAATAGTAGTGAAAGGTGGCAAATAATTATGAAAAAATTATTATTATCGATTGTTCTCGTAGGTGTTTTAGGCGGTATGTCAGCCTGCGGAAACAGAAATTCCGCAGGGGATATTAATGAAAATCCCGATGGAAATAGCACAATCAGCGGAGAAATTGATGAAATAAAAAACTATATGTTTGTTTTAGAAACGGGAAATGACCGCAGTTATGCTTTTCCCATAGAGAACGGATATTTGGAATTGCGTGGAATAAGAGAAGATGATTGGGTGACCATCACCTATTCCGGTGAATTGTCGGAAGTCAGGGCTTTTGACGGAGAATTGATATCAGTAGAAAAGATAAGGTAAGTTACTATGACAAAGAAACAGGCAGAATTTTTATTGGCATCTAAATCCGTTAGCGGCAACTGTGCTTGGCGGTATCTTTTTAAAAGAACGCTTAGGTGTGTATGGCGTGGTTGGATGTGTCTTGATTTTAATGGGAATTGTGTTACCGTCCTGTTCAAAAAGAACAGGATGATAGGGGATTTGTCGTAGACGAAAATGCTCGTAATATGGTAGAATGCCCGTAATAGTCAGGTTTGACAAAAAGTAAAAAACAGAGAATTAACAGGAGTGGTACGAGATGATACAGGATATCGGATCGAAAGTGTTTTATAATCAGTATCAGGATAATCATATAACAGAGGAGGACTATGTAGTCCATTTTTTTGAAAAAGAGATTTATGTAAACCAAAATGGACAAGAGATACATTTTCCTAAGTATGGGCAAGTATGCGCTGTGAAAGAGCAAATGCAGGTGGAACAGAATTGTTTCACCTATTTGTTTTCCATTGATCAAAAAAGATACTTTTTATATGACTGTCCGGGAAAATTGATGTTAGATGGCTATGCTTATACCAAAATGTTTGATATCAGGCGTTGCCATCCCAAGCATCGTGTTATGGCAGCAGCAACAGCATGGCATCTGCATGTCTGGTATGACAGTAACCGCTATTGTGGTAGATGCGGTATGTCCACAGAGAAGGATGCTAATGAGAGAATGTTACGTTGTCCCCATTGCGGCAACATGATTTTCCCAAAAGTTGCTCCGGCAGTGATTGTTGGAGTGACTAATGAGGACCAAATCCTTTTAACCCGTTATGCGGGCAGAGAGTATAAGCGTTATGCGTTGATTGCCGGTTTTAACGAGATTGGCGAAACAATAGAAGAAACCGTAAGACGTGAAGTCATGGAAGAGGTAGGACTGCATGTCAAAAATATCCGCTATTATAAATCCCAGCCATGGGGGTTTGATTCGGATTTGTTATTGGGATTCTTTTGCGAAGTGGATGATGATGCCCCCATACATATGGATGAAAAAGAGCTGGAATATGCAGAATGGGTCAGACGGGAAGATATTCCTGTCTACGAGGAACACTTGAGCCTGACCCATGAAATGATGCAGTTATTCAAAAACGGTAAGGTTGATTTATAATTGTTTGTTTTTCATGATTCTTAAGGAAATTATGAATGAAATACCCAAGGTAAGCACGGTGCTTACAACAGTGATGGGGATGATATAGTCGATGGCACTAACCAACAACTGTTCGAACTGTGTGGCTAAATCAATGCCATAACCGGCTGCAACTTTGTCAATCAGTACGCCAATGACAACGAACACACCGATGGTGATAAAGATGACGATTTTGCCGTTGTCTCCACCGAATTTTAGTTGGACGGGAATCATAATGGAAAGCATACATATCAAAACGATATAGATTAGTACACAACCCACAATGAAGTCGGCGTTAATCATTTCGGTTCCGGGAAGAGAGCCGAAGATGAAACAAAGTAACATGGAAAATAACCAGCCCACAGCACCGCACAAGAGACCAAAGCAGTATTTTTCGGCCGCATAGATTGTGCGTGTGATGGGTAACGTCATCAAATAAGACATGCCGTGGTCAAAATCATCATAACTAATGGTACTAAGTACAAACATGGATGTAATGATTGTCATATAGGAGACTACAAAAGTAAATGCTCCTTCTTCCTGTGAAAACATCAGAAAAATAGAGATAAAAATCAGCATTACAATCATTTTTACATTTCCGAATATCAATTTAAAATCCTTGATTAATAAACCTTTCATACTGTTTCCCCTTTCACTTTCAACATAATAATGTCGTCAATACAGCCTTTTTCCACAATCACATCCGGATGGTTTTCCAGATAGAATTGTTTTTGATTGGTCAGGCAACGATAACCGTAATTTTCTTTTAAAGTACTGATTAAGTAAGTCTTGTCTAAAGTGGCAAATTGTTCTTCGCTAACCTTTAAAGTAGCGTAATCTGACAAAAGTACGTCAGTATCTTCGTGAAGTACCACATTTCCGTCGTGAATAAAGTAAATATCATCACACAAGCCTTCCAAATCGGAAGAGATATGAGAACTGATTAAAATGGCACGGTCATCCTGTTCCATATAGTCTCTGAGCATGGAGAGGATCTCATCTCGGGCAACTACATCAAGTCCGGCGGTGGGTTCATCCAAAATCAGAAGCTTTGCGTCGTGACTTAATGCTAACAAAATATTCAATTTTGCGCGCATTCCGGTAGAAAAATCCTTGATCTGTTTATCCAAAGGAAGGTTAAAGTGCTCGCATTGGTCACAGAATGCTGCTTTATCAAATTTTTTATAAAAAGCCTTCATAATAGGAATGATTTGCTTGAGGGTTAAAAATTGTGAAAAGCTACTGTCTGCCAGCACCATGGAGATATCCTGTTTGTCAGCCGGTGTGAGAGCAGTGTGAGGCTTATCAAATACTGTGATAGATCCACCATCAATATGAATCAAATCCAAAATGGATTTGAAGGTGGTACTTTTTCCGGCGCCATTCTGGCCGATTAATCCCGTTACACAGCCGGGAAGTACTTGTAAGGTACAATTCAAATCAAAATTCTTATATTTTTTTGTGACGTTTTCCAGTTTTAACATGATTCAGTTTCCTCCAAAATCAATGAAAATAATTCCCCTAGTTCTTCGTTTGTCATACCGCAACTTTTACCCTTACGGATGGCAGTCTCCAAATCGGTTTCCACCTGTCTGCGGTTTTCTTCTATCACCAGGTCCCGGTTTGTAGGGGCAATGAAACTTCCTTTACCGTGAACAGTGATGATAAAGCCTTCTTCCTCTAGTTTGTCGTAAGCCTTTTTTACCGTCAGTGCACTAATTTTTAAGTCTTTGGAAAGGCTACGGACGGAAGGAAGAGGTGTTTCTTCTTTGAGCTTGCCCGTAAGGACAAGTTGTTTAATCTGCTCCATGATCTGCTCATAAATGGGCTGCATGGAGGAATTGTTGATCATCAGGTTCATGCGCATGTTACCTCCTGTTGATAAACAGTGTATAACAGTATAAAACAGTTGTCAATATGTTTTTTGAAAAAATTAAAAAGCAAATGATTTACAGTTATAATCGGTTGAAATATGTAAGAAAAAATCATAGAATAGAAATAGTATGGTTTGATAGATGAATATAAGAAAGGAGGTCATTGTATGTTTCGCGGATATAAATTGAAGTTTGAATTTAATGCGGCTCATTCCAATGTGGACAACCATACGGAAAATGCCCATTTTCACACGTTCACCATCGTTTTATATTTGCATGATTTGGATGAACGAATGGATTATTTCTTTGATATAGAAAAAAACATCAATGACTGGCTTTCTCCTTATCAGGACACGTATTTACATGAAACAGAATTGTTTAAAGGAAAATCTACCACGCTGGAGAGTATCGGAGACACATTTTATGATTTGTGGTATGAGAAATTGCGTAAACTTCAGTTCGATCTGGTTAGATTGGATATTTTTGAAAACCCCATCCGCATGTATTCCGTTTCTGATCGTATTTTGGATGCGGATGTGAATGAACTTGGGACTTTGCCGAGCGCGTTTTACAATGCGGTAGAATTTGAGAAAAAAGAGAATGCTTCACCGGTGGCAAAATCAGCAACCGTTGCGAAAAATGAAGAAAAGCCGGTAGAAGAGATAGATATAGAAGAGATCGTAGAGCCGGACGAGTTTGTTGCGGCAACAGTGATAGAATCTGTGCAGAAGCAGGCGCTGTTACACAAAATTGCAGGGGCAGTGATTGTGGCTGCTATGGCATTTGTGATTATGTTTGTGCTGAAAACCTATGGCAATTACCCGGCAGGTTCGGATACCTATTGTCATTTATATCGGGCAGATGTAATTTTACAAAATTTGCGGTTGGGCAATTTGTTTCCTTTATATGACCCGAATTGGTATAACGGTGTGGAGATTATGCGTTATTGGGGTCCCTTGCCCTTGTACATACTGGCATTTACCCAGTGGATTGGTGGCGATATGTTTGCCGGATATATCCTTTATGTGGGGGTGCTTTTTGTCATAGGTGCTCTTGGGTTTATGGCATTTGGAAAACGATTAAACCGCTGGTGGCTTGGTGTGTTCGTAGGGATGCTCTGGTTCTTTTTGCCGGAGAATATGAAGGTGATTTTCTATGATGGTAATATGCCAAGAGCTTTGATTAATGCATTATCGCCCCTCTTGATTTGTCTGGTTTATGATTTGACAAAGAAACGAAATGCCACCAATATGTTGAAGTTGTCATTGTTATTTGCCGCAATTTCCTTCTGCCATATTGGTAGTACCATCATTCTTGTGGTGGTATTGTTGGTATATTTGCTTGTATACAGCAAGGTAAATAAAGAGTGTAAGACCATGGGAAGTGTCCTGTTTTGCGTGGTTTCCGGTATGATGCTCAGCGGTATCTGGATGATGCCCTCCTTCCATGGAAGTGGCGCGGGCGGCTCCAATAATCAGGTCATGGAAGGATTTTTTCAGAGTGCCTTTTTATCCCTAAATCCCATGCCGGCATGGAACGGACAGACATTGTTCTATTTTGGATTATCGTTGTTTGTGTTATGCCTGTTGGGCCTGTTTTTAGGAAATAAAAAGACGCTCCCGGGCTTTGCCACAGGTATGATTATATTTCTTCTTACAACCGATTCTGCTTATGATATTTTGAGCAAAATGCCATTTAGTTCTTATTTATGGATGATGCGTTTTGTATCTACGTCCTTAACTTTTGTCATGGCGGCGTTTTTGCTTTGGCGGGGGCTGAAAAAGAAGTTTATTCTTCTGTTATGCCTGATTTTGGTGTTGGATTGTGTGCCGACCATTCGTTATCTGCATAGTGGCAGTGTCAATGAATTGACCGTGGAAGAAAAAAATGATATTCGTGGGGAAGAGATGTTGATGAATCAGGCAAAAGCCATTACCAATCAACGTATGACAGTTTTTGATCTCAGTGGCTACGGAGCTTTTGCACCATTCTATGCGGCCGGTGTAGAGAGAAAAGTTCCCTACATGTTTGGCGCCGGTTGGGAAGGTGCCAGAACCGCAGAAAATATTGTAATGTTGAATACTGCGGTAGAGACCGGTTGTTATGATTATGTATTTGACCGTTGTATTGAAATGGGAACGGATACTTTGGTATTTGTCATCGGTAATTTACAAAATGAAGAAAATGACATTGAAGCATTAATCGCTTCAGGAGAAGTCTTTGGCTATACAGTGGTAGAGCAGAATGAGCAAAATATTCTGATGCACAAGGAGACGCCGGAGTGCTTTGGCGTGATTACTGATTATCCCTATTTGGCGATTGGCAATGCGGCAGATGAGATTGCATTGTTATATCCTGCCTTTGAAGAAGGAAAATCTGATAATTTGAGTGATTATGAGTATGATGAATTAGCAGAATATGATATAATATACTTGAGTGACTTTGTGTATGACGATAAACAGGAAGCAGAAGACCTGTTATCACGTCTTGCAGAGGAAGGAACCAAGATTTATATCGACATGAATAAGGTGCCGGTAGATAAGCAGACCAATCTGCAGGAGATTTTCGGCGTGTCTGTACAAGGGATTACATACAATCATAGTTTCCCTGTCATTGAGTACATGGGAGAGTCCTATAAGACATCCGGTTTTCCGGAAATTTACAAAGAATGGAAGGCAAATTACCTGATTGGACTTGAGAAAGTGACCGGTAGCGGCGATATAAATGGTAAAGAATTGGCATTTTGCGGAACAAACGGAAATGATAACATCGTATTCTTAGGCTACAATTTTGTGTATTATACAGAGTTGACCAAGGATACAGTAGCCAGACAGTTGTTAAGTGATGTACTTGGTATTGGGCAAGGCATTGTTCCGGAAAGGACCTTAGTAGAACTTGATGTAGCATATGACATAAATCGTATTTCCATTAAGAGTGAATATGATGATGTAAATACAGCCTTGGCAGATATTGTAGATATATTTGAATCTGACAGGGAGTATGAGAATCAACATCATATGATTACGGTGGACAAAGGCAAAACTGTTATTACTATGCACTATCCCTATTTGGGGCAGGGTGTTGTGGTGTCAGTGATGGGAATACTTCTGTTGGCAGGTATGATAGTTTATTTCAAAAAGCGTACGAGGAGTGAAAGCGTATGAAAAAGAGAATTTCATGGTTTATGGTATGGATGTTAATCTGTTGTCTGGTATTTCCGATGACGGCTCATGCGGCGTCGATGGGAGTCAGTGGCAATGATGTGGTGGATGAGCAACCTGCGGATACACCGACAGATGAATCGGATAACGATGTGGTAGATACACCAACAGACGAATCGGATGACGATGTGGCAGACACACCAACAGATGAATCAGATAGCGATGTGACAGATACACCGGCATCAGATGTGACGGTATCCGGTAATGACCCGACAGAAGATGATACTGATGAGGAAGAAGAGTCCGGTGATGGCTCCTTGGCTGTTGATGGTTATTATGATGACTGGGAAGGCGTTCCTGAGACTTTGATTTCTTATGGAAGTCATAACAGTAGTGGAACGGTCAATGAATATCATGGAGCGGCTATGATTGTAACGGATGAGTATGTGTATGTACATGTACGAATGAGTGATTTGTATCACATGCAGATTCCGGTTGATGATTTAAAACTAACCATTAACGGACAGGAAAAGAGCTTTGTAATCCGTGGACGTGACAGTCAAAATAATGTCAATTGGAATACCAATATGTATGGGTTGTCTGAAGGTATACATAGTGATATGGGTATTTTTTATCGTGACGGCGGTAGCATAGCTTTGGGAGAAGCGGTGCTGACCATTAGTGAAGGAAATCCCAATGACAGTTTTGAATTTCGAATGAGTATTGCAGATTTGGAAGCGCTTTACGGTCTTCCGGCTGGTACCATCGGAAACGGAGCTAAAATGGAGTTTTACAGCCCGAATATCGGACCTGAGAAGGTAACTGTAGTTGGCACACCGACCGGCGCATACATAGGTATTGCATTTGGCTTTGTCATTGCATTGGCTGCAATGTTTAGACAAAATAAGAGAAAGCAGGCATAAGAATGAATGTATTTGCGATTATCTGTGTAGTTCTGTGGATCTATGCATTGAGTGTGTTTAAACGCGGTAAATTGGATTTTTTCAGATACATTGTAGGCAGTGTGGGTTTATTTGTATTTATGATGATTTTTTTAGAGCCTTTATTGGTTGGTCCTTTGGTCAGCCTGGTGACATCTGCTTCCGGTATAGTGGGGGATGTCACAGGGCTCTTTGAGTCTTATCATGACTACAGCATTCTATTTGTTACATGTGAGGCAACAGGGGAGTCATTATCTCTATACATCGACTATGAATGTTCCGGTGTGATTGAGATGATGGCATTTGTTGCATTATTGGCATTTTTTCAAGTATATGATGTATGGCAAAGATTTATCGTGGGAGTTTTGGGATGCATCGGAATCTTCTTTTCCAACGTAATCCGCATTACAGTGATTTGCGGGATTATTCGGATTTGGGGAAATGATGTGTATTATATTGCACATACCATTGTAGGAAGGATTGTTTTTTATATTTTGGCGGTGCTTTTATATTACTATGTGTTTACCCATGCACAGATTATCCGTCAAAAAATAGGAGGATTCAACTATGCAGAAAATAATCAGTCTGCTGACAAATGAGATATTTTTCTGGATGGCTTGGGTAATCATTCCGTTGATTATGGAAATTATTCCCGGTTTATTGGGGATCTTTATCCTGATCAAAAAACGATTAACCCATAAAGAAGATGAAGAACTAAAGTATTATCCGGATATTACATTGATTATTCCGGTGTACAATTCGTCGGATTCCCTTTGGGCATGTCTGGACTCTGTTGACAAGTCCACCTACCCTAGTAAAAATATTTCGCTGATTCTGGTGGATAACGGTAGCAGGGACAATAGTTTTGAAATATTTGTAGAGTATCAAAAAAGTCATTTGGGTATGAATGCCAAGTGGTTGAATTCCAAGCAGGGTAAGTCCAAAGCCTTGAATATGGCTTTGTTCAACAGTGAAGGAAAGTATATTATCCATATTGACAGTGATGGAATTTTGCATCCGGATGCTTTGATGAATATGGTAAAACGTTTTGAATCCAATGAAAATATTCATTGTATGACGGGGGCGGTTTTGACCAATCCTGAGATGATCAAAAAAGAGAAAAATATTTTTAAAAGCATCATACAAAAGACGGAGTTTTATGAGTATGCACAGGCGTTTTTGGCAGGACGCAACTACGAAGCGGAGTTAAACAGTATTTTTACTCTATCGGGGGCTTTTTCGGCATTCCGTAAATCCACCATTTTAAAGACCCAGTTGTACAACACAGAAACCGTGTGTGAAGATACGCAAGTTACGTTTCAGATTCGTTATTTGTTAAAGAAGCGGATTGATATTTGTGAGAATGCCTTATTTTTTGTAGATCCGATAGAGAGTGTGAATCGTTTGTATGTGCAAAGACAGCGCTGGCAACGAGGAGAGATAGAAGTGATTCACATGTTTCCCGAGAGAAAGGGTGGTGTGACTTCTATTGTATCCAATTTTATGTCCCGTGCCCTTGTGTATGATCATACCTTTGCATTTCCGCGTATGATTTGGTATTTTGCATTGCTATGTCTTGCTTTTATCGGATATCCGTTCAGTTACATTTTTATTTCGCTGATATTGATATATATCATGTATGTGCTGTCGGCATTTTTGTATTATATACATGTGTGTATTTATCTTAGTTGGGATAAAGAGTTAAAGCGGTTTTATGCATGGAGATTGGGATATATTTTGATTTTACCCTTGTTTAATTTTATGGTGTACTGGTTCCGTTTTGCCGGTATTATTAACAGTATTAAAGGAACGAGTACATGGAGAACAAGAGGCTTTGATGAAGAAATGAAGGTATGTCGGGATATTATTGCACAGGACTTTTTGTTTGTAAAACAAGTGATTAATAAACTAAAGGCTATGATATATGAATCAGAAGAAGAAAAAGAACAGACCAAGTAAATATTTGATTATTATGTCCGTTGCATTGTCAATTCTCTGTATCGGTTTATTGGTTTTTGATGTGGTTCAATGCAGGGAGACTAATTTGGCACAGATATGCAGCGAGAAGGAGAGTTATTTACAGTCCATGGTGCGGAGCGGAGACTATGATGCGGATGGGCTGATTGCCTATATCCAAGAGGAGTATCCGACTTCTGCCAGCGATTATTGCTTTGTTGCTAAGGACGGACAATTGGTGTTCGTACGCGATGACAATATGACCAAAAATCTGAAAGAAACCGGTGTGCGTGCTTATTTTGGGATTAAAGATCAACGTATGGAAAGCATCAAAGGTGGAGCGGTCTACCCGGCCTATTTTAACGGTGGGGAGTGGTATATGATTTGTCATAACGAAGAGATGGATGCAGGGATGCTCATGGTAGGTATCTGTGTTAATAAAGAGTATCTTATTGCAGGTGGGGATTTTGATGTATTGTTACAGCATTCCTTTTTGTATATGGCATTGTTTTCCATTGCCTTTATTGTCAGCATTATCTTTTTATCACACAGAGAAAAAGAGAACGCATTGATGGAACAGAAACTGACTACACAGCTGACAGAAAACCGTAGATTGATTGAGCGTCTGGGTGATCGTCTGGAGGCTCAAAGCGGTATGGACTATCAAAGAGAAAACGGATTCTGCAACAAAGAAGTGGTGGCGAAGGTTATGGGACAATTGACACCGGAGCAAAAAGAAAGGTGCTACAAAGTCCGCATTACCTTGGAGAAAGCAGAGCCACAGGCTTATGTGCGGCTCAGTGTGCTGTTAGAGCGCATGAAGGTAAACAAAAGTATTTGTTGTTTGTGGAACGAGGCAGAGTTTTTGGTGATTTTATTAAATACTGATGAAGACGGTGCAAGTAATTTTATTAAGCAGTTTTTGCTGGAATACCAGAAGATGTTTCGTAGTGATGTGAAGGATGTAGCGATTTCGATTGAAAAATTTTACAGTGGTGGATATAGATGAGATACAGTCAATACAAATTTAACTTTTATCTGAATGCCAGTCATGCCATTTACATTGATGGTAATCTGGGAGCGTCCCATCCCCATACATGGGAGATTATGATTCGTACCATTAAGAGCCAAAAAGAGTTTGTGATGTTTACGGAAGTGGAAAAGACCATCGAAGAGTTTTTGGGTAAATTTCAAAACCGTTATATCAATGATTTTGAGCCCTTTGATGCTATGAATCCTACTTTGGAAAATATTACGTCTTACTTTTTGGAGCAGATGGAAATGCTGCTGGAGCCCTTGGGATGGATTGTGTTTTATATTGAAGTAAGTGAGACACCGACCAGGTCCTATGTAATCAGCAGAGTGGAAAACAACATTGTCAATGATTTGCAACAGAAAAATATTGTTACAGATATTATCGATAGTGCTTTTCATGAGGAGTAGTCTATGAGCTATAGAGAAAAAATCGGAGTAATTATCCCCAGTCTTTCACCGGATGAGCGTCTTGTGACTTTGGTGGAAGAATTAAAGGGACACGGATTTTTACATATATTGGTTGTCAATGACGGCAGTAGTGCGGAGTATGACGGATTCTTTGACAGGACTAAGGAATTGGGTGCTACAGTTGTCCGCCACGTGATTAATCAGGGAAAAGGCCGTGCTTTAAAAACAGCTTTTAATTTTATTTTGGAGCAATGGCAGGAATGTATCGGCGCAGTGACCATCGATTCGGATGGACAACATGCAGTAAAAGATATCATCCGTTGCTGTGAAGCTTTGGCGGAAAAACCGGATTGCCTAATCTTGGGATGTCGCAATTTTAAACAGGATAATGTGCCCTTTAAAAGCAGTTTTGGCAATATCATGACCTCTAAGGTCATGAAACTATTGGTGGGTATTGCAGTTTCCGACACACAGACCGGACTGCGCGCTATGTCCAAAGATTTAATGGAGAAGTTTTTGAAAGTCACCGGAGAACGGTTTGAATATGAGACCAATATGCTTTTGTGTTGCAAGGAAGAAAGCATTGCCATCAAAGAAGTGTCTATAGAAACGATTTATTATGAGAATAATAAAAGTACCCACTTTAGACCATTTCAGGATTCTGTGAAGATTTACGGTCTGTTTTTCAAATTCATTGCAGCATCCTTGTCATCTTCTGTGATTGATTTGGGAATCTTTACAGTGGGAACTCTTGTGTTAAAAGATATGTTTCCGGGGTATTATATTGTTATCAGTACGGTGATTGCGAGAGTCATATCATCCCTGTACAACTTCTTTGTCAACAGACAAAGTGTGTTTAAAAGCGATGATAACCTGACTGCAACCATGGTAAAATATTATATTTTGGCAGTGATACAGATGGCCTTATCCGCAGTGGGAGTCATGGTGGTATTCCGTTTGCTTGGCGGCAATGAGACCTTGATAAAGGTAGTTGTAGACTGTCTGTTGTTTGTCATTAGTTTTCAGATTCAACGGGAATGGGTATTTAAAAAGAAAGGCAAATAAACATGGGTTATCAAAAGGAAGAGCCGGTATTTATTATGGATTTACTGGCTGAAGACAAAAAGCAGAAAAAGAAAGACGAGATTAGTGATGAAGATATTGCCAATATGTTGGCAATTTTGGAAAAATTCGGTAATTCTGATATCAGCCGATTAAATGTGCAGGTGTCGGATGAAGTATCAGCAGGAAAAAGCGCCAAGGCATATCATCACGGCAGATGCGATGTGGGAAGTCCTTGGGCAAAAGGGGATTCTTTTGATGTGTTGGAGGATGCGGGGAACGCAGGTTGCCAATAGGATTTTGGGGGAACAAAATCAAAGAAGGATTCAATATCATGTCAGAAATTATTTGGAACGATATTACGGAAGCAGAAGAAGCGATTTTTAGAGAATACTATAAAAAAGAGCAGTCCAGAAGTTGTGAGCATTCCTTTGCCAATAACTTGCTTTGGGCTCCTTTTTATAAAACCAAATACAGTATTATAGAGGATTGTCTTGTTTTTAAATCGGGCAGGGATCAGTTAAGTGTCAGTTTCCCGCTTGGAAAAGATAGGGTAAAAGAGGCTGTTGATGCCTTGCTTGATTATTTTAAGGAACAGGACAAGCCCTTTTGTATGCATATGGTCACAACGGAGCAATTCCGGTGGCTTCAAGCAAATTATCCCAATAAATTCAGCATAGAATATGTAAGAGATGCAGCTGATTATATCTATGAATCGGAAAAATTGATTTCCTTATCCGGCAAGAAATTGCACGGAAAGAGAAATCATATCAACAATTTTATCAAAAATTATCCGGACTATTGTTATGAATCTATTACGGATGCCAATAAAGAAGAATGTCTTGGGATGGCAGAAGAATGGCGGATACAAAACGGATGTGATGAAGATCCGGATAAGCAGAAAGAGTTTTGCGTAACTCTTCGGGCGTTGCAAAATCTGGAAGCTTTGGGATTGACCGGTGGCTTAATCCGTGCAGCCGGTAAAGTGGTTGCCTTTAGTATCGGAGAGCCTCTGTGTGATGATACCTATGTGGTCCATATTGAAAAAGCATATGCAGATATTCAGGGAGCTTATCCTATGATTAATCAGCAATTTGTCTTGCATGAAGCAGCAAACTATCCTTATATCAACAGAGAAGAGGATACGGGAGCTGAGGGACTGCGCAAGGCAAAGATGTCTTACTATCCTGTGTTTATGCAGGAAAAAGGAATTGTGACGTTGAAAGAAGGAAGGGTGGATTATGAGAAGAATTAAAAAGCGTGTTGTGCTTGCAGTTGGTTGCATCATTTGTTTTTTACTTGGTCAAAAAGAGATTTATGCGGCAGATGTTCCGGCTTCTGCTTATATAATTGATGGACAGGATTATACAGATGTAACGGATGAGGGGACAACATATTGGATGAAGGCCGGTGGTTCCTGTACTATTAAAGCACCTGATAATTATACTATTTCCACAGTTAAAGATGGTACATATGGAGCGGAAATAGCTGTATCAGAGGGTTCAGTACCTGCCGAGATTTATTTAAAAAATGGTAGTGGCGAAGTTTTAACGGTTACTGTTGCAGATTTGTTTCAGTTTAAGTGGGATAGTACCCAGCCTGCAGGTACTATTAAGATAGACGGAACCAATCGAGAGTTTTCTGATTTTGTCACAAACCCTACAGAGGAATTGTTTTTTAAATCGCAAAAAACATTTACGGTTACAGGAATTGATACTGATAGCGGAGTGAAAAGCATAGAATATCTGATTTCGGATACTCCGTTAGATAGTGCGGCGGCAAGTAACCATACCGGATATGTGACATGTGCAGAAGGTAAAATTGAATGTGAAATGAGTGGTATCAATTATGTATATGTCCGCTTAACAGATCAGGTTGGAAATCAGAAGGTAATCAGCACCGAGGGCATGGTTTTTTATGAGGATGCACAGGCGACAACCACAGAACTAACCTATGCGAAAGATTCTAGCCAGTGGGTTGAAGTTAATGTTTTTCCCAACGACAATACCATTAAAGAGATTTGGATCGGAGATAGGTCTTTAAGTAATGGTGTTGATTGTGATGTAACTGATGATGGTATGATTACTTTTTATCCATCGGCATTTTCCGCGCTTGATTACGGCAATTATGAAGTGAGCATTCAATATAATCCTTTAGGGTATTCCTACATAGATGCAGAAGGGAATGAAGAGCCTAATGACATTATAATGATCTTATCGGTGGTGGATCATAAAGCGTCATGGGGAACACCGGTGGTAAATGGCGGAGTAACCAATTATGTAGCTCCAGACGGAACCACATCAGCAGAAGTGACCGGCACGGACGTTATATGGTTGAAAGAAGAAGCGGCAGGAACATCTGCATGGTATGCGTTGGATAATTCTGCGGGTCTATTTCCATCCGGTTCCCGTTTTTGGGTAAAATGGATTCATGCAAGTGATAACCGGACAGAATGGGATTATTATTACGGACAGTTGGATGATATACATAAAAATAAAATCGAAGATAACAAAAGTTGGATCTTTTTAGTTGGAGTTACCATGCCGGATGGTACGGAGTATACAGAACTTGCAGGCGAAGTTCCGTTGTATATCCAATTGGGAGACGATTGGGATAAAGAAGACACAAAGAGTTGTTATATTAGTCAAAATGTTGATGAAGCGATATCCGTGTCTTCTGCAGATAGAGAGTTCCCGGATGGAAATGATGCGTTTGCTACATTAAAACTAAGACATTTTTCGCCCTATATCTTATTTGATATAACAAATGATCAAGGTGATTCGGGGGCAAGTGGACAGGGTGAAGCGGGACAGACAAATTCAACACCCCATCACAATATACCGTTAACTGCCGATATGGCCAATCCTGTAGGATGGACATGGATGCTGTTGCTATCTCTGTGTGGCATGATGTTAGTGATGCTTAAAAAAATTAAATAAGCAAAAGGCGAGAATTTCATAACTGAAAGTTTCTCGCCTTTTTTCTATTTTTTTGTTCCTAGTGTCACCAATTGTTTGGCTTTGTATTGGGTAGGTGTACAATTCATATATTTATGAAATAATTTATTGAAATAACTACTGCTGTTAAATCCGACCTGTGACGCTAATACAGCCATAGAATCATTAAAGTCTCCGGAACTTAAGATGCCGGCTGCTACATAGATACGGTATTTCATCAGGTATTCAAAGGGGGTCATTTTCATACAACGGCGGATACATCGGCAACATTCGCTTTTACTTACGTGGATAGATGCAGCAATATCATCCAATGTGATGGTTTCGGTGTAGTGTTCCTCGATGTAGCGGATTGCTTCTTTGGCACGTATTTCATCCATACTTACCCTGGGACTATGATGCTCCGGAGCAGGAGTCTTTTGGTTGTTGGCCTTCAATTCCAGTAAATGTATCCAGATTTGTAACATATATTGTTTGGTATAGAGTTCGTAACAAAATTGTTTTTCTATATTCATTTGGATAATGTTGTCAAATAGATCCAAAAGTGACTGCTCCCAATGGGTGGCACCGGTTAAAGGCAAAGCAGGCATGGTGGAATCAGATAAAATTGGTTGTAAATATACAGAACACAATTTGGCTTGCCCGTGGGAAAATAAGATTGTGGGATGAAATACAACGGCGTTATAGTGACAATTGTCATATCCCGGGGTTATATGCGCTGAATGCAGGGTTCCTTGATTGATAAAAATGCCCTGGCCGGCAGTGAGTGTATAACAGTCATCGCTGACATAGAAGTCGCCGCTTCCGTCCCGGACAAGGATAAATTCTAATTCGTCGTGCCAGTGCCAGCGGATGGTCTTCATGTGTATATTTCTGATATCGTCCTCATATACGCCCAGAGGATATTCCAAATCACCGTGATCGCGCAGCTCTTTGAGATTTTCGCCTACGATGATTGATGTTATTGGATCGTCAGTGCTTGTATAGTTCATAATTTTGTTTCTCTCCTAAAAATGCAAGATAAAATGATATTGATAATTATAACATTATATTTGCGTAAAAGGAAATACAAAACACGCTGGTATTTCATTGTTTTTACAAGCGTTTTGAGATATAATAAATTGAATTATTATGTATATTGGAGAAAGTGTATGAAAACCTATGAATCATTGCGAAAGCAGTATAAACAGTTTATATATCGCGGCTTTGAAGTGACAGAAGAGCCCGGAAAGGTTTGTATTACCTATGACTTTGAAATACCGGGTCTTTCATCTTTTGCACCCACATGGGAAATTCCTTGTGATAAAGAAAACATAGGGGAAGATGAAAAATTTCTCAATATGGTTTTTTCCTTGGGTATGGTGGAGTTAATCAGTTATTGGAAGATTACATGTCCGCCTGAGGTTGTGATTGAGCCTTATGGCCTTACCAAGGAGCAGATTGCATGGTGGAAATCCTTGTATTTCAATGGCTTGGGTGAATTTTATTATACCAATGGAATTGAGGAAAATGAGGAGGATTTCATGACAATCCTTGCAGAGTCAGAGACGTTTATGCCGGAGGGAGAAGCAGCCATTGACGCAGATGCCGGCTGTCTGATACCTGTTGGCGGAGGAAAGGATTCATCGGTTTCCTTAGAGTTGCTAAAGGCTATGGGGCAGGATGAAGGTAAGAACTTCTGCTATATTATTAATCCCAGAGGTGCTACCTTGGATTCGGCAGCGGCAGCGGGTTATGGGGAAGAGCGCATCCTGGCAGTGAAAAGAACCTTGGATGCCAATATGCTTCGCCTCAATAAAGAGGGATACTTAAACGGTCATACCCCGTTTTCTGCGATTGTGGCTTTTTCTGCTACCATTACCGCATATTTGCATGATTTGACCTATATAGTGTTATCCAATGAGTCCAGTGCAAACGAAAGTACAGTGAAAGGTAGTTATGTAAACCATCAATATTCCAAGAGCTTTCAGTTTGAAAAGGATTTTCATGAGTATGAAAAGCAGTATCTTGCAAGCGGGACCTACTATTTTAGCTTGCTTCGTCCTTTGAGTGAGTTTCAGATTGCTGCATATTTTGCCACATTGAAGCCTTATCACGATGTGTTCAAGAGCTGCAATGCAGGAAGCAAAGAAAACATCTGGTGTGGAAAATGTCCTAAATGTTTATTTGTCTGGTTGATTTTATCTCCGTTTTTGTCACAAGAACGTTTGATTGGGATTTTTGGAACAGACATGGCAAATAATCCGGAAATGAAAGAGTATTTTACACAGTTAATTGGTTTGTCAGAGGAAAAACCTTTTGAATGTGTGGGAAGCAGAGATGAGATTAATGCGGCTATTACCTTGACAATCCGTGATTATGCCGAAGGAAAAGAGCTTCCATATTTATTTAATTATTACAAAGCCTTGGATTTGTATGAGCAAAATTTACCGGTATGTGAGAGCTATTTCAGTTTTTATGACAAAGAGCATTTACTGCCACAGGCATATGAAGATGCATTTGTATCAGAATTAAAGAAACGGGGCGCTTTATTGTGATTGATTATATAAGACAACGTATTCAAGATAAGCGGGTGCTGATACTCGGATTCGGAAGAGAGGGACAATCTACGCTAAAACTCTTTTTGGAAGCGGGAACTGCAGCACAACTGGCTGTCGGTGATCAGAAAATATTAACAACAGAAGATGTGGGAAGTGAAGATATCACCTTGTGTTGCGGCAAGGATTATCAATCCTATATGGATGATTATGACCTGGTGATGAAAAGTCCGGGAATTGTATTGGAAAGGGATATTTCCGAATATAAGGCAGAGATTGTATCACAGATGCAGTTGATGTTTGAGTTCTACAGAGACCGCATTATCGGTATCACCGGAACAAAAGGAAAAAGCACGACCACAACGCTTTTATATCATATTATGAAGGAAGCGGGAATACCTGTCATTCTGGCAGGAAATATCGGTATCCCTGTATTTGATATTGTCCATGACATTGCAGAAGATTCCGTATTGGTGTTGGAATTATCTTGTCATCAGCTGGAGTATATGACAGTTTCACCCAAGTGGGGAATTTTACTGAACATCTATGAAGAGCATTTGGATCATTACGGAACTCTAGATAAATACGTGGCATCCAAAGAAAAGATTTATGTCAACCAGAAGGATGGGGATGTGTTGTATGTTCATCCATCTGTCAAGCCAAGAGATGGGGAATGTATTGCCACACAGATTTTGGTGGATGCAATTGACATAACGCAAGAGAACAGGGTTAGTCTCTGTGACACCAAGATTGTATACGGAGAGCGTGAGTTTGTGATTCCCACAGAGCAGATAAGTTTGTTGGGAGCACATAATTATCTGGATATCGCTTTTGTATATGGCTTATGCTGCGATAGAGGGATTACCGATGAGCAGTTTTTAAAAGGCTTAAAGTCCTATGTGCCGTTGCCGCACCGCTTACAATATGTGGGGACGGTAGATGGTGTGGCTTATTATGACGATTCTATTTCTACCATAGACGAGACCACTATTCAAGCATTAAACACCATTGGGAATGCAGATACGGTACTCATAGGTGGAATGGAAAGAGATATAAGTTATGTAAACTTAGAACGGTATTTGTCGGAGTCAACGGTTGCACATATTATTTTGATGGAAGCCACCGGCAAACGTATTTACCGTGAGATTATGGAGAATATGCCGGAGTTTATAGGTAAAGAACGTCTGTATCTGGTCGAGCATCTGGAGGATGCAGTCAAAGTGGCAAAAGAAGTTACCAAGAAAGGATGCAGTTGTATTCTTTCACCGGCAGCGGCAAGCTATGGTATTTTCAAGAATTTTGAAGAACGTGGAGATGTATTTCAAAAGTTAGTATTGCAGATGGCAGAACAGACGTCATAATCTGCAATTTCATTAATATCATATTCATAAAAAGAGTATGAAAGTTTGGATATGCCGGAAAATCAAAAAGCAGAAAATTTATTGAATTTATCATTGGATGCAACAGAACGTGAACGACAGGCATCGCCTGTACTATCGGCAGGAACCGACCCGGATGATGAGCGATGGGAGGTTATTGTCAAATTTCATGGTGATATCACGGGCATTGCCAATGAAGAGATAGAAGTGGAAGTGTTACTGGCAGGATATGCAATTGTTACACTTCCTAAACGTTTTATAGAAGCTCTCACATTCTTAGATGAAATCGAGTATTTAGAAAAGCCCAAAAGGTTGTACGAAAATGATGCGGCAGGCAATTTTGCCAGTTGTGTTTATACAGCAGGTGGTCCGGGAAACCGATTTCGGGGGAAAGGCGTATGCATCGCTATTATTGACAGTGGTTTGTCCTTTGAATTACCGGCTTTTCGCAATGCAGACGGAAGCAGTCGGGTACTTTATTATTATGATCAGGTGCAAAGACGGGAGTATACGAAGGCGGAATTGGATGCCATTTTACAAGATGGAGATGAGAATGTCCCAAGCAACATGCGTCCAACGGCAGATATTTCGGGACACGGGACGGCTGTGGCGGCAATTGCGGCAGGAAACGGCAGGCGTATAGATGGGAGTGTTGATACCAATTTAATCGGTATGGCACCGGAAAGTTCTTTGATGATTGTAAAATTGGATACCGGATCGGGTGAGAGGTTTCCGCTTACAACATCCCTTATGCGAGCCATGGATTATGTGGTCAATAAGGGTGTGGAAATTGGTGTACCCCTTGCGGTTAACTTGAGCTTTGGAAATACCTATGGTCCCCATGACGGTACCTCTTTGATCGAGCGTTTTATCAATAATGCGGCTGAAATCGGTAGGACGGTTGTCTGTGTGGGGAGCGGAAATGAAGGTGCAGCGGGCGGACATACCGGTGGTATCATAGATGCAGAAGGAAATGAGCGTATCATAGCCTTTACCATTGGAAATTATGAGAGAGAGTTTAATCTACAGGTTTGGTTAAACTTTACAGAACGTTATGAGATTGCGTTGCGGTCACCTAGTGGTGAAGTTTTTCGTTTTGACACAGAAACGGACCGTGGCAGAACCTTGCGGCAGGTTCTGGGTGATACGTTATTACTCAGTTATGTAGGAGAGCCTCAACCCTATAGTGTGAATCGGGAAATTTTTATAGATTTTATACCAAATAATAGTTATGTAAACCCGGGGGTGTGGCAACTGATATTAAACCCCATAAAACTGGTATCGGGAAATTACAGTCTTTATATGCCTTCATCCCAAGTAAAAGGAGTAGACACAAGATTTTTACAACCCATACCAGAGCAAACATTGACCGTGCCCTCTACGGCGGAAAGAGTGATTACGGTAGGGGCTTATGACGGGACCTATGAGTCTTATGCGGATTTTTCAGGGCGCGGCTATGTGACGCGTCTTTCAGAAGGGTATATACATATAGTCAAACCGGAGATTGTGGCGCCTGGAGTGGGGATTTTGGCAGAGAATGGGGACGGTCTCCAAAGATTAAGCGGAACCAGTTTTGCGACTCCCTTTGTGACGGGAGCGGCGGCTCTATTTATGGAAAAAGCGATTTTATATGGAGAGGATCCCTATTTATACGGTGAAAAAATGAAAGCGCGGATATGTGCTGATGCAAAAGAATTGACAGGGACGAATGTGATACCAAATGCCATGACCGGTTGGGGTGGGCTGTGTCTTTCGGATTTTGAAACATAATTTACAAAAAAGGGGATAAACATGAAAGTTGAGAACAAGATTTTATCTGTTTTAAAATGGATATTTGCAGTTTGCTTTGCGGCAACACTTCTATTTTTTATTATAGGTGAAATTGCATTACCGGATGAAAGCGGACCTAGAGCCATGTTGGCGGACACGGGGACAATCAATTGTCAGGTGTTTGAAAGCGAATGGGAACGATTAATGCCGAACGGCAGCAAATACCCGGTAGAAGTGCCGGGCAAATATGATGCCTACAGTGGTGAGGGTGTAAGCTTAGTAACTGTGTTGCCGGATAAACTGGAGGATCAGACTTGGTTATGTTTTCAGAGCGCTTGGCAGGATATGGAATTTTATGTAGATGGTGTGCTACGTGAACGGTATTCTACCAAGGACACCAGACCCTTTGGGAAAAACAGTGCTATTGCTTTTGTATTTGTAGAGTTATCCCGTGAAGATGCAGGGAAGAGTTTGAAGGTGATTACCAACAGTGAATCCCATTACTCCGGAACGATGAATACTGTATATATGGGCGACAAATTTGGTATCTGGATCACATTTTTGGATTGGTACGGTCCCTCTTTATTATGGGAAATTTCTATGCTTGTGTTTGCAGTAATCGGCATTTTGCTCTGTATGTTTTTGGGAGTGTGTTATAGAAAAACCTTTGACTTGGTGTATTTGAGCAGTGCTATTTTTTTTGCCGGGGTATGGCTTATTTCGGAGACGGAATTTAGGCAGTTGATATTTCCAAATGTATCGGTGGTAACAGCGCTTACCTTTATCTCGCTCATGCTTCTGCCGGTCACTGTGGTATTTTATATTAATGGAATTCAGGAAAAACGATATCAAAAATTGCATTTAATTGCATTGGTGTGTGGGATTTTAAATGCGTTAATTTCCATCTTTTTACAGGTGACCAATCAAAGAGATTTTTTGGAAACCTTAACCGGTTCACATATTGTCATTGTAATATCTGCTATTACGGTTGTGGTTAGTATTGTGACTGATTGTGTCAAGGGGTATATTAGGCGGTATAGTCTGGTTGCCTTTGGTTTGCTGGTTGCTGTTGTAGGTGCATTTGTGGAAGTGTTTTCCTATTATGGGGAAGAGTATGTGACAGATGGTGAAGTTTTTTGCATCACTCTCATTTTTTTGCTGATTACGGCATCGGTAAAGACCATACAGGATATTATAAAAGGTGAAAAAGAAAAACAACGTGCCTTGGTGGCAAATGAGGCAAAAGCAAAATTCCTTGCCAATATGTCCCACGAGATCCGCACACCGATTAACACTATTCTTGGCATGAATGAGATGATCCTTAGGGAAAACCGTGATGCGCTGGTACAGGAATATGCCGCAAATATCCACAATTCCGGAAATATGCTGTTGACATTAATCAATGATGTGTTGGATTTCTCCAGGATTGAAACCGGCGAGGTGGAAATCCATGAAGAAGTATATCAGGTGGATACACTGTTAAGAGACATTGTACAGGGTGCAAAAGCCAGAGCGGCCAAGAAGAAACTGGCGATTATCACCGATATTGACGAGACCCTTCCTTGTGCGCTGTGCGGGGATGAATTCCGCATTCGTCAGGTGATTATCAACTTGTTGAGTAATGCTATTAAATATACCAAAGAAGGCTCGGTTACTTTGACTGTCAAAGGCGAATGGAGTGAAAAAGAATCGTTTTCACTAATTGTCTCAGTTAAAGATACCGGAATTGGAATTAAAAAAGAGGATATCGGTAAATTATTTGATAGTTTTACTCGCTTTGAAGAAGATAAAAACCGGACCATTGAAGGAACCGGATTGGGACTTAGTATTACCAAATCCCTGGTGGAATTGATGCAGGGAGATATTGAAGTAGAGAGTGTATATGGAGAAGGCTCGGAGTTCTCGGTACGTCTGCCGCAGATTGTGTCCAATAAAGAAATGCTTGGCGCTTTGAAGGACGAATATGAAAAGAAAGCAAAGACGGTAAGCATACATAAAACCACTTTTATGGCACCGGATGCCCGGATTTTGGTTGTAGATGACAATGAGATGAATCTGGCTGTTATCAAAGGATTATTGAAGAATACATCCATTCAATTGGATATGGCTATGGGTGGACCGGAAGGCCTTGCGCTGTGCAGGGAAACAAGATATGATATGATTTTAATGGATCACATGATGCCTGATCCGGATGGTATTGAGACCTTGCATATGCTCAAAGCGGAAGTGGACAATCCCAACCGGGATACAAAAGTAATTGTCCTGACAGCCAATGCTCTTGCAGGCAGCAGGGAAGCATATTTAAAAGAAGGTTTTGATGATTATCTGTCCAAGCCTGTGGATGCATCCAAGTTGGAGAAGGTGATTCGGGAGAATCTTTCGGAGGAAAAGGTCACGTTGTTACAGGATTGCTTTGATGCTGTGAGAGAAGATGTTGTTTTAAGTATAGAACCGGCTTCCGAATCGGATGATACAGATGCAATCATCAACCAAAGTGTTGGTCTGACATATTGCGGCGGCGATATGGAAATGTATTGCGATATCTTGCAGACCTATGTAGGACAGGAAGAAAAATATCGTGTAAAAATGCCACAGTATTATGCAGAAGGCGATTGGAAAAATTATGGTATTTTAGTGCATGCATTGAAAAGTACTTCTTTGGGTATCGGAGCAAAGCAATTGTCAGAAACAGCAAAGAAATTGGAGTTGGCAGCAAAGAGTGAGTCGGTTACCATATCTGAGGCAGAAAATGATGAATTGCAGCGATTGTATGAGGATGTATTGAAGGAAGCACAGAGAATTGTTTGTACATACAATGCAGGGGATGAATCGGTTGTATCGGAGGATGTTTTATCACCTGAGGAATGTTGGGTGGCATATGAACAGTTGCTCGGATATATCCGTTCCTATGAGATGAGCGAAGCAGCTGCGTGCATTGCCGGACTGAAAAACCGGACTGCAGATATTAAAGCATTGGAACAAATCAAAAAATATATAGAAGATTATGATTATGAGAGTGCAGAAGAAGCATTGCTTAAATTAATGTAAATATACAATGGAGTGAAGAATGAGAGAAGAAAACGGAAAGAAAATCATATTGGTTGTGGACGATGATAAAGCAAACCTGATGATTGCCCAGAAATTGTTGGTGGATGAATATCGTGTGGCAGCTGTTCCTTCCGGTGAAATGGCTTTTAAATATTTGGAAAAGAATGAACCGGATATGATTCTTTTGGATATTCAGATGCCCGGTATGGATGGCTTTCAAGTGATGGAGCAGTTGAAGCAAAGCGAGAAGTGGTGCAGGATTCCCGTAATATTCCTAACAGCTGACCGTAGTGAAAAGACGGAAGAGGCATGTTTTGAAATGGGTGCGGCGGATTATATTGGTAAACCGTTTATTCCTGCTATTATGAAGCAACGTATCCGACGCACATTGGAGTTGGAGGATTACCGTAAAGACTTAGAACTTATGGTAGCCATGCAGTTACAACGTATTACACAACTGCAAAGTGACATCATTATTACAATGGCGAATCTGATTGAAAGTCGAGACGGTACAACCGGTGAACATGTTAAAAGAACCAGTATATATGTGGAGTTTTTGATTGATAAAATGTTGAAAAAGGGTCTGTACAAAGAAGAATTGACACAGCAGATGATTGATTTGATGAAAAAAGCAGCACCTCTTCATGATATTGGTAAGATAACCGTTCCGGATTTTGTGTTGCAAAAGCCGGGAAAATTAACGGGTGAAGAATATGATATGATTAAGAAGCATGCAGAGGCCGGCGGTAAGCTAATCCGTGATAATATGTCTACGCTGGAAGAACAGGACTTCTTACAGGTGGCGTCTGATATGGCATCCTACCACCATGAAAAATGGAATGGAGGCGGATATCCTGAAGGATTAAAGGGGGCAGAGATTCCTTTGTCCGCCAGAATATTGGCAGTTGCCGATGTGTTTGATGCCCTGGTGTCCAAACGTCAGTATAAGGATGGAATGTCCACCGATGAGGCATATGCGATTATGGTAAAAGACCGTGGCGAAGGGTTCGAAACCGATATTTTTGATGCGTTTTTTGAAGATAAAGATGAATTGCAGCAATGGGTTATTAAATTTAATGCTTAAATGTGTGGTGCCTTGTTAAAGATGTGTTAAGAAAAGTAAAAGAGTGGTTAATGACAGGTTAAGAAGCGCTTGGATTTATAGAAACGGCGGGGAAGATATGCTACCATTTTTTCAGTCTAAAAAAATGGAGGATATGAAAAATGCCGGATATTGTTACCTGGATATTAGTTGCTATCATGGGAGTCGCAGGTGGGGCGTCATCTTTATACCTGTTGGTTTCAATTCCTGTGATTTTTATTTGGAAGATCGGTAGAAAAATCAAATACGGTTATTCCATGTATGATTAAAAACGCGGGCTCCTATCATGGGAGCCTGTATCTGTTTTATGGAGTGTGAAGTAAATGAGTGGAAAAGTAAAAATAATAGCATATAATTCATTAATAACAATTGCTATATTGGCAGTAGCATCCGGCTTGTGCTTTTTTTTTCAGCAGATTGTATCCGCAGATACACATGTGCCGTTAGTATTTGTACTCGCTGTCTTATTTATTTCCCGTTTTACCAAGGGATATGTCTATGGAATTGTATCCTCGGTTTTGGCGGTGTTTTTTGTTAATTTTGTTTTTACCTATCCTTACTTTAAATTGAATTTCACATTAACCGGTTATCCGCTTACCTTTCTGGCAATGTTAGCAGTGGCTATTTGTGTCAGTGCATTGACAACGCAGATTAAGCAACAGGAACAGATAAAACTGGAAATTGAAAAAGAGAAGATGAGAGGTAATCTGCTTCGAGCGGTATCACATGATATCCGTACACCCTTGACATCTATTATGGGGTCTGCATCTGCAATCCTGGATAACTATGAAATACTTGAGGATGATAAGAAAATAGAATTGACCAAGGATATTAAGGATGAAGCACAATGGTTAATCCGTATTGTGGAAAATCTGTTATCTGTTACACGAATAAATAGTGACCGGACCAATATTACCACCAGCATGGAATTGGTGGAAGAAATTGCGGATAGTGCAATACAGAAGTTTAAAAAACGATTTCCGGATATGGAGATTTGTGTTCATATTCCGGATGAGGTTCTGTTAGTGCCTATGGATGCTATTTTGATTGAACAAGTAATTGTAAATATTATGGAAAATGCAGCATTACATGGGAAATATGCAACAATCATTGATATATCCATAGAAAAGGAAGAACGGTGGGTTGTGTTTCGGATTGCTGATAATGGACAAGGAATTCGTGAAGAGCGGTTAGAGGCTTTGTTTGAAGGTGGCATCCATACAAAGGATAACGAAGAGTCTGATGCAAGAAGGAATATGGGAATCGGATTGTCGGTTTGTATGTCTATTGTGAAAGCACATGGTGGTATCATGTATGCTGAAAACGGCAATGAATGTGGAGCGGTGTTTACTTTTAAACTACCAATGCAGGAGGAAAATGTACATGGAAATTAGAGATCGAATCTTGGTTATTGAAGATGATAAAAGTATTCGTAATTTTTTGCGCGCTATATTGGAAGCTAATAACTATGACGTAATTATGGCCAATACCGGGACAGAAGCTTATAGCCTGATTACTTCCCAATGCCCAGATTTGGTTTTGTTGGACTTAGGGTTGCCGGATATGGATGGTATGAAAATATTAAAATCTGTCAGAGAGTGGTCAACAATGCCGGTAGTAGTGGTTTCTGCCAGAAGTCATGAAAAGGACAAAGTAATGGCTTTGGATATGGGAGCAGATGACTATATTACCAAGCCTTTTGGTACATCAGAGCTTTTGGCACGTATCCGTGCAGCTATCAGACATACGAGGACGGTGGCGGCAACGCCCGGATTAGGACATAGTGGAACCTTTGTGTCAGGAGATTTCATGATTGACTACGATAAACACAGAGTATATATAGCTGGTGAAGATGTTGGATTAACACAAAATGAGTTTAAGATTGTGGCGCTCCTTGGAAAATATGCAGGAAGAGTCATGACTTATGACTATATTATGAAAGAAATCTGGGGACCCAATATGAAAAACGATAATCAGATTTTACGTGTAAATATGGCAAATATCCGTCGTAAAATTGAAAAAAATCCGGCTCAGCCCCAATATATTTTTACGGAAGCCGGTGTAGGATATCGTATGATAGAAGCGGATTAATATTTGAGTATATAGCCGGTAAAGAAAACGTTAAGAATGTATGTGAATTATAGAAAAGCTTCCTTGATTGGCATATAATAACCAACATACTGCCTATAGGAGGTTCAATATGGATATTTTAGTTCAGGTTTTATTGTTGGTAGTCGGTTTTGTGATGCTTGTGAAAGGGGCGGACTGGTTTGTGGATGGAGCAGCAGGAATTGCGGACCGCTTTGGAATTCCCCAGTTGGTTATCGGTCTTACCATTGTTGCAATGGGTACCAGTGCACCGGAAGCGGCTGTCAGTGTTACAGCAGCGTTAAAACAAAATGCAGGAATTGCGATTGGTAATGTAGTGGGAAGCAATATTCTGAATATTCTTGTTATTTTAGGTTTGACATCTGTTATTATAGCTACAGCGGTAGCGAAATCTACCGTTCGTTATGAGATTCCCTATATGCTGTTGATTACCGGCGTATTACTGGCTATGGGATTTACCGGAAATGTGGTAAGTGTTGTGGAGGGTATTATTTTATGGGTGTTATTTGTTGTATACCTGACATATTTATTTATCATGGCAAAGAAAAATAAAGAAGAAGTGGAAGAAGAAGCAAAACAAACAGCTATGTGGAAGTTGATTGTTGCGGCTGTGGGCGGTCTTGCACTGGTTGTTCTGGGTTCTGATGTGACGGTAGATGCGGCAACTGCATTGGCAACTGCCATGGGGCTTAGTGAGCGTTTTATCGGTCTGACCATTGTAGCGTTGGGTACTTCTTTGCCGGAGTTGTTTACATCTGTATCTGCAGCACTGAAAGGAAAAGCAGATATTGCTATCGGTAATATCGTAGGAAGCAATATTTTCAATATCTTATTTGTGATTGGTACGGCAGCATTGATTACGCCGGTACCTTTTGAGCCCAATTTCAGAATTGATAGTATCATTGCCATAGCGGCAGGTGTATTGTTGTGGTTATGTGTATTCAATAAGGAAAATAAATTGAAGAGAACCCATGGCGTAATTATGCTTGTAAGTTATGCGGCATATTTTGTATACTTATTACAGTTGCATTAAGTAAGAAAAGTTGAAGGAGGAGCAGCATGGCATTTGGAATTTTACTGGTAGCGGTGGTAATCTGTTTGTGTATACTGGCAGAGAAGTTTTCCGGTAAATTTGGGATGCCTGCCCTCCTTCTTTTTATGGGCATCGGAATGCTCTTTGGTAGTGACGGACTTTTGAAGATTCCTTTTGATAATTATGGGTTGGCTGAAAAATGTTGTACAATCGCCCTTTGTTTTATTATGTTTTATGGTGGTTTTAATACGAAATGGAAGGCGGCAAAACAAGTGGCGGTGAAATCTGTGCTGTTATCCACTTTCGGTGTTGTGATTACAGCTTTGGTGACGGCTGCCTTGTGTGCATTGTTTTTGGGATTTGGTTGGAAAGAGAGTTTCCTGATAGGGGCTGTGCTTTCTTCTACTGATGCCGCCAGCGTGTTTGCGATTTTACGTAGAAAGAAATTGAACTTAAAAGACGGTGCGGCTTCTTTGCTGGAAATGGAAAGTGGTAGCAATGATCCCGTTTCTTATATGATGACGATTTTGGCAATCGGTATGTTGGGTGCCATGGAGATGGGTAATCCGGTTTTTATGATTGCAAAACAGATGGTTTTTGGCGTTTTATTTGGTGTCGGTGTGGCGGCTTTAGTTATTTTTATTATGACCAAAACGACGCTGGTATCTGAGGGTTTAGATACTATCTTTATGATTGCAATGTTATTAAGCTGTTTTGGATTGTCGCAGATTTCCGGCGGAAATGCCTTTTTAAGTGTATATCTGATGGGTATTATTGTCGGTAATAGCAAGATACGGAATAAACATATTACGGTGCCGTTCTTTGATGGTGTCACAGGTTTGGCACAGTTTTTTATTTTCTTTTTATTGGGATTGTTAGCATTCCCGCATAAGTTTCCGGATATTATTTTACCGGCATTGGCCATTACTTTGTTTTTGTCATTTATAGCAAGACCGGTTGCGGTATTGTCAATCTTATCACCGTTCCGTTGTAGCATGAGACAATGTATGCTGGTGTCCTTTGCAGGGCTTCGTGGTGCGGCTTCCATTGTGTTTGCCATTATGGTTATTGCAAGTGGTGCAGATATTTCTTATGATTTGTTTCATATTGTGTTTATGGTGGCATTGTTTTCGGTAGCGATTCAGGGGACACTGTTGCCTATGATGGCAAAGAAATTGGATATGATTGATGATAAAGCCGATGTCCGCAAAACCTTCAATGATTATCAGGAAGAGTCTGCGATTACTTTGATGCGTATGTACATACCAAAGGGACATAATTGGGAGAACCGTCTGATTAAGGATGTAAGTATGCCCATTGGGTCTTTGGCGTTGATGATTAAAAGAGATGATGAGACGATTATTCCTCGTGGTGATACGTTGATTATAGCGGAAGATACATTGATTTTGAGCGTGCCCTCCTATGAACCGGGAGATCAAGAACATCTACAGGAAGAACGAATTGAAAAAGGCCATGCTTGGTGTAATAAGGCAATTTCAGAATTAAAGTTGCCGGATAATGTACTGATTGCACTGGTACGCCGGGGTGATGAGAACTTGATTCCTGATGGAAAGACTGTTATTATGGAACAGGATGTTGTGGTGACCTATCATTAAAGAGAAAAGACTTATGGAAAAAGAATTTGATAAAGTAGAAATAAAAAAATTAGTTTTTAAATTGGGCATTCCGGCGATGTTTGCCCAATTTTTTAATGTATTATACAGTATTGTGGATCGTATCTTTGTTGGCAATATCCCGGGAGAGGGAGAGCTGGCTCTGGCAGCTGTGGGAGTTTGTGCTCCGGCTCTTACGGCAATTTCTGCCTTTGCTTATATGGTGGGAATCGGTGGTGCTTCTGTTCTGAGTATCAGCCTTGGGAAAAAGGATAAAAAAGAGGCGCAGAAAGCTATCAATAACAGCTTTATGATGTTGGTTGTGATATCTGTAGCGGTAACGGTATTGGTATTGGTTTTTCAAAAGCCGTTATTGCTTTTGTTGGGAAGCAGTGAAACAATGTATCCACTGGCAAGTGGGTACTTTACAGTGTATGTGCTTGGTACCTTGTTTTCGCTTTGCGGTGTGGGTATGAATCAATTTATACTGGCTCAAGGATATGCAAAAGAGGGAATGAAGTCCCTGATGTTTGGAACTATTGTAAATGTAGTTTTGGATCCTGTATTAATCTTTGGATTTGATATGGGTATTCAAGGTGCGGCATTGGCTACGGTAATAGCACAAATAACGGTATGCGTTTATGTATTTATTTTCCTGTTGAGGAAAAAGGATGTTCCGGTTTCTTTAACCTTTGGCGGATATGAAATGCGGATTGTAAAGAGGATTTTATCTATTGGTTTCATGTCCTTTTTAATCACATTTATGGATAATATGATTTTAATTCTTATGAATATGTCCCTTCGGAAATATGGTGGGGACATGGGAGATGCTTATATTGCATCCGCGGCTATCATTCAGAGTTTTATGGCACTGATTAACTGTCCGGGACAGGGAATTACCTCCGGTTGTGGTACTTTATTTTCCTATCACTATGGTGCAGGCAATTATCAAAAGATAATGGAAGCATTTAAGTATGTGTTGCTTTTGTGTCTGGGATTCATCGGTATTTTGCTGATTGCGGTGCAGTGGCAACCGGAACTGTTTGTACAGATGTTTGTCAGAAACGGAAGTATGATTGAAAATACAGCGGTATATTTACGGTGTTATACCTTGGGAATGCTAGGTATTGCTGTACAGCTTGCATATGTAGATGGGTTGACTGCTATGGGTAAAATCCGGTTTGCATTCCCGATGTCCATATTCCGTAAATGTGTATATCTGGTTGGTTTGCTTGTATTACCCATGGTGTTTTCTATTGATAAAATTTTTTATGTGGGTACTGTGGCAGATGTAATCGGAGCGTCATTTACCTTGATTCTTTTTTATACAGTAGCAGCAAAAAATATGAAGCGGGAATTGAAAAAAACGGTTTGAATTGTTAAGATAATAGAGATAAAGAAACAAAAGAAAAAGAGGTTTCTGTATGTTTGAAAAAAAAGATTACATTTATAGTGATACCATGGGTGTATGCATCGTGTCAGATATTGTGCGGTTAGCGCCCAAAAACCGCATTGGTGAACCGGTTCCTTATTATTTATTAAAGTCAGCTTTTGATAAAAGTAAAGTTGCTTATATTCCGGTAGAAAAGCATCAGGTGGCATTGCGTCCTCTGATTACCAAAGAAGAAGCTTTGGCGGTTACAAATGAAGCTATGGAGAAACTCAATGATCTTCAAAAGGCAGAAGTGAAGTTTGTATTGGAAGAGCGGGATAAAGCAAAGAAGAAATAGGATGTCAACATTGAAAGAACAAAGCTTTAAAATCATAGCAAAAATAAATACAGATTTTCCGGAGAAGTTTGGGATTCCCAGACAGAGTGGCCTTGTAAAAGACGCAACGGGTATTATCGAATTTGAACCGGAATATCGCAGTGTGGAAGCCTTCCGTGGTTTGGAGGGCTATTCTCATATCTGGGTGTTATGGGAGTTTTCTAAGGCAAAAAGAGAAACCTGGGCTGCTACGGTCACACCGCCTCGCTTGGGAGGAAAGAAGCGAGTTGGTGTATTTGCTACCCGTTCACCTTTTCGCCCTAACCCCATCGGTATGTCTGTGGTAAAGTTGGATGAAATTGCATTTGATGAAAAAAGAGGCCCCTTACTAAAGGTGTCCGGAGTGGATATGTTGGACGGAACACCGATTTATGACATCAAACCCTATTTGCCCTATGCAGACAGTTATACGGATGCAACAGACGGATTTGCGGGAGCGGTTTATGACCATGAATTGCAAGTGGAATTTCCTGCAGAACTTTTGAATAAAATATCCGAAGATTATCGTGATAGTTTGATTGAAATTTTAAGGCAAGATCCCCGCACTGCCTTTATTGAAGATGAAAGCAGAGTCTGGGGCGTGGCTTACGGCAAGTGGAATGTAAGGTTCACGGTAGTTGGTGATGTGTTGACTGTATGTGAAGTGGAAAACATTGACAAAGGGTGCTATAAGCGGTAAATTTTTAATACAAAATAAAAAGGAGAACGCAAATGAAAAAAGAACAGGGATTTACATATATTGATGGCGGTGTATGTGCCGCGAAGGGATTTGTGGCAAATGGTTTAAATTGTGGCTTGAATCCTGACAAAAACAAAAACGATTTGGCACTGATTTATAGTGAGACAACATGTGATGCGGCAGCAGTTTATACATTGAACAAAGTAAAAGGTGCGCCGATTTTGGTTACGAAGAAAAATCTGGCGGCTACAGGGGGAAAAGCAAAGGCTGTGATTGCTAACAGCAAAAATGCCAATACCTGCAATGCGGACGGTGAAGAAAAAGCAGATAAGATGTGTGAGCTGACAGCAGAAGCCCTGGGTATTCAAAAAGAAGAAGTTATTGTAGCATCAACGGGCGTTATCGGTCAGATTCTTCCCATCGAGCCAATTGAAAGTCATATCAAAGAATTGGCAGAAGGGTTATCCGAGGCTAACCACGGGAAGGCTGCAAATGCCATTATGACCACGGATACTATTCAAAAAGAAGTGGCAGTAGAGTTTGAAATCGACGGACAGAAAGTACGTATTGGTGGTATGGCCAAGGGAAGCGGCATGATCCATCCCAATATGGCTACTACCTTAAACTTTGTTACAACCGATGCTGCAATCGATAAAGATTTGGTACAGAAAGCTTTAAGCAAAATCGTAAAAGTGACATATAATTGCCTCAGCGTAGACGGAGATACATCCACCAATGACATGGTGTGTATTATGGCAAACGGTTTGGCAGGAAATGAGAAGATTACTGAAGAAAACGAAGCATACGATGCGTTTTGCCATGGACTTTATCTGGTGCTGATGAATATGACCAGAATGTTGGCAAAAGATGGTGAGGGTGCAACCAAGCTTTTAGAGTGTAGTTGTAAAGGTGCACCGGATTTGGATACCGCCATTATTGTGGCAAAAAGTGTTATCCGTTCTCCTTTGTTTAAATGTGCGATGTTTGGTGAAGATGCCAACTGGGGACGTGTGCTTTGTGCCATCGGTTATGCGGAAGCGGACTTTGATATCGATAAAGTGGATGTGGATTTGGCTTCTGAAAAAGGCAGTGTCCATGTGTGTGAAAATGGTAGCGGTGTAGCCTTTTCGGAAGAAGAAGCGGCAGTTGTTCTTTCTGCGGATGAAATCTTTATTAATATTGATTTGCATCAGGGCGATGCAGAAGCCAAAGCATGGGGCTGTGACCTGACTTATGATTACGTAAAGATTAATGGTGATTACCGCTCCTAATCTTGACAGAAAATGGTTATTTGATTTATAATAGTACTGTTTTTATCTTAAATTTTATATGGGAGGAAAGTTATTATGAAAAAAGCATTAGCATGTTTGTTAAGCGCAACCTTATTAGCAGGTATGTTGGTAGGTTGTGGTAGCGCTGAGAAAGAAGCTGAAGGCAAAACTTGGATCATCGCTACAGACACAGTATTCAAACCTTTTGAGTACACAAATGAAAACAATGAGTTCGTAGGTATCGACGTTGATATCCTTGCAGCAATCGCAGAAGATCAGGGATTTGATTATGAATTACAGAGTCTTGGTTGGGATGCAGCTGTAGCTGCTGTTCAGGCTGGTCAGGCTGACGGTATCATCGCAGGTGCTACTATCAAACAGGAACGTATCGATTCCGGTTGGATTTTCTCCGACGGTTACTATGATGCTACTCAGACATTTGTAGTTGCTGCAGATAGCGATATCGACAGTTTTGATGATTTAGCAGGCAAAAACGTAGCAGTTAAAAACGGTACAGCAGGTGCTGACTTCGCAAACAGCTTAAAAGACCAGTATGGATTTACTGTAACTGTATTTGAAGATTCACCTACAATGTATCAGGATGTTATCCTTGGCAACAGTGCAGCTTGTGTAGAGGATACACCTATCATGGCAGCTTCCATCAAAGAAGGTGGTCTTGCATTAAAGATTCCTGCAGGCATGGAAAGTGAAGGTGCTCCTTACGGTTTCGCTATTATGGATGAAGCAGATCAGGAATTATTGGATATGTTCAATGCAGGTCTTGCAAATATCAAGGCAAACGGTACATATCAGGAAATTCTTGACAAATACCTGAAATAATTTTGAACTTATTGAACGTGAGGGGTCCAAATGGATTTCTCACGTTCTTTTAACATGAATCTATAAATATCCCATATAAAATATTAGTAAAGGAGAAGTTACATGAATTCAATTATGCAGATTCTTGAAGCCTATGGCGGTATGTTGCTTGGTGCTTTGGGAAAAACCTTGCTTTTGACATTACTTTCTTTGTTCTTTGCCATGATTATCGGTATGATTTTCGCATTGATGAATGTAGGCAAAAACAGAGTGTTCAATTTTATCGGAACTGTATATGTAGATGCTATCCGTGGTGTGCCGCTTATTGTATTGGCATACTTCATTTACTTTGGTGTTCCGGCAGGAATGAAAGCTTTTGTTCCGGATTTTCGTCTGACCGCTTTACAGGCAGGTACCATTGCTCTTGCCATGAACTGTGGTGCATACATGGCAGAGATTATCCGTGCAGGTATCGAAAGTGTGGATAAAGGGCAGATGGAAGCCAGCAGAAGTCTCGGTTTATCCTATGGTAAAAGTATGAGACTGGTTGTATTGCCCCAGGCAATCCGTACCATGATTCCTTCCATTATCAACCAGTTTATCATTACCTTAAAGGATACCTCCATTCTTTCCGTTATCGGATTCCCGGAGCTTACCAATATGGGTAAGACCATCAGTGGTAATACCTTCAAGAGTTTGGAAACATGGGCAATCGTCGGTGTTATGTATATGATTGTTATTGTTACCTTGAGTAAAATAGCCAAACGCATTGAAAGGAGGGTGAACCGTGGAAGATAGAAAAGTGATGATTCATGTTGAGAATCTGAAAAAGAGCTTCGGTAAATTGGAAGTATTAAAGGATATGAGTATTGATATTTCCGAAGGTGAAGTAGTGGTATTGTTGGGACCTTCCGGAAGCGGTAAATCCACCTTCTTACGTTGCCTGAATCAGTTGGAGCAGGCAACAGACGGTACCATTGTGATTGATGAAAATATTGTAACAGATAAGCATACAGATATTAATAAGGTACGTGAAAATATCGGTATGGTATTCCAGCATTTCAATCTGTTTCCCCATAAAACCGTTTTGGAAAATATCATGCTGGCACCGGTTGAATTGAAAAAGATGACCAAGGAAGAAGCAAAAGATAAAGGTATGCAGCTTTTACGTCGTGTTGGTATGGACAGTAAGGCTGACGCTTATCCGGCTCAGTTATCCGGTGGTCAGAAGCAACGTGTGGCCATTGCCAGAGCCCTTGCCATGAATCCGGATGTGATGCTGTTTGATGAACCCACATCCGCGTTAGATCCTGAAATGGTAGGTGAAGTATTAAGTGTTATGCAGGAACTTGCTGCAGACGGTATGACCATGGTTGTCGTTACCCATGAGATCGGATTCGCCAGAGAAGTGGCTGATCGCATTGTGTTTATGGATGGCGGTTATATTGTGGAACAGGGTACACCTGAAGAAGTAATCAACAATCCCAAAGAAGCCAGAACTATTGATTTCTTAAATAAAGTATTATAGGAGTGGTGCCTATGAAAAAAATTATTACCATCAGTCGTGAGTTTGGTGCCGGCGGTAGCGCTATCGGTACAGAAGTAGCAAAGAGATTAAATTATGAATTTTATGACAAATCTTTGATTTTCAGAGCGGCGCAGGAGTCCAATATTGATATCGAAAGCATGCTCAAATGGGATGAAAAGGTTCCGATTAATTTTGGCTTTGCACAGAGTTTGTTTGATTTTTATAACAAACCGCTCAATGAGAAATTATTTGATGTGCAAAGGGATATTATCCGTAAGATTGCAGAAAAAGGTAATTGCGTTATTTTGGGAAGAAATGCCAACACCATTTTAAGTGAGTTTGATAATTGTCTTCATGTATTTGTCCATGCAGATCCTTATTGGCGTATGGAGCATATGAAAGAAAAAATGCCGGATGCAACAGAAGCGAAGATCAGTGAAGAGATTCGCAGTATTGATAAGGCAAGAAAAAAATATTGCGCTTATTACACCAATACAGAGTTTGGAGTGGCAGATTACTATGATATTTGTCTGAGTACATCTTCACTGGGTATTGAAACCTGTATTGATACCATTTGTAATTTGGCGAGTGCAAAATAAAAGAGTGTATTAGAAATCCATCCATGGTAGGATGGATTTCTTTTTTTGTTTCTGTAATGAGTGGTGTGTTTTTGTGTGTTCGCACAACAAATGGATGTACGAGGTGTGTGATGTACCTTGATAAGGTGCATGGTATACCTTACAGGCTTCTGGAAAAACCCTGTTTTCATTTGTAAGATATAAATAAATGATACAGTACAAATGGTGATGCAATTGAAAAATACAAGGGAAGAGAAAAACGGAAGAAATCACAGAATGCGGGAATTACGCCTGATGTTTGGTCTGACACAAAAGCAATTTGCCGAAAGTCTTGGTATGAGCCGCGAAGGATATCAAAAGATTGAAAGAGGAGAAAACAATCTTTCGCTGGATGTTTTGGAAAGTATGAAAAAGGTATATGGTATCTCATCAGATTATCTTTTATATGGAGATTTAAAGGATACGGAAACAGCATGGGAATTGTTACAGGATTGCTCGGAATATACCAAATTTGAAATTGTTATCCGTTTGATCCAATATTTTACGGCATCCAGAAATATAAGTTCTATAGGAGATGCTTTTGGCGTAGAAGAATTTGTGGGAGAGATTGCAAATCGGGGGAATCAAAAGGAATGAAAAAAGTACTGGTTTTAATTAACGAGGCTGAGTTGGGAGAAAAGGTAGAAAGACTGATTAAAGAGACGTATCATAAAACGTTGGTATATCGTGTGACAAATGTGTTAGAAGCGTATCAACTGGTGTTAGCCCATGACATAGAGTTGGTGATTGTAGATGCGGTTTTGCAAAAGGGAAATCCGGATGATATATCGGGTATACATTTTGTGGAATGTATCAGAAAAATCAGGGAGTATGAGTTTGTTCCCGTTATTCTGTTGTCGGCGCTGTCTGATGAAAAAATGTATGCATACAGTGTGTTACATTGCTATGGATTTTTGGAAAAGCCTTTCTCAGTGCCGATGCTCACAATGTTTATTGATCAAGCTTTACGTTTTGAAAGAACGTCAAAAAAACCGGTGTATATTGCTTTTCGGCAGGGCGGTGTATTGTATCCTGTTTTTGTGGATGATATTGTGTATGTGGAGCATAAAAGAAGGAAAATGTATGTACATACCAAAAAAGAAAACATAGAGATTCCGTATCATACCTGTGAACAGACGCTTGCGGAATTGGAGCAATATGGGTTTGTTTTGTGTGCAAGAGGTATTGTTGTGAATCGGAAGTATATTTATGCTTTGGACACCACCAACCATTTTGTGGTATTAAAAGAAGGTATGGGATGCTTAGAATTGGGAAGAACATACTTTGGGAATGTGAAGGCGGTGTTTGAAAAATAGACGGTAAAGAAAGATATGCTTTCAGAACCCACATAGAGAAACAGATAGGATGGTAGAAGTGAAAGAGATTTGCTTTACCGTCTTTTTTTATGCAGTTTACATAACTGCATAATACCATTATAGATGCATTTTTTTGCAATAAATGATTTTTGGATTGAAATGCAATAAAATAGAATAAAAAGCAACAAAACCATGAAAAAACGAAGAAATTGAAGACGGATATGCAAATTGCAACACAAAATTTAAGGAAAATGTTTAATTCAATTTGCTTTTTTGTTATAATGAAACAGTCGGAGGACTGGCTATGAAAAGAAACAAAAGATTATTGGTTGGGATGGTTATGTTGCTGACAGTATTTGCTGTTGGTTGCAGTCATAAAGAAGGCGAAAATGTCAAAAACGGATTTGTTGCCATTGAGCAGGCGGACTATGCCGGGGCTTTACAGTGTTTTGAACAGGCAATTGTATCCGGTGAAGATTTGGAGACAGCATATCGCGGTATGGGTATGACGTACATGGGAATGGCAGATTATGAAAATGCCATTGTGTCCTTTGACTATGCCTTGGATAATGCGGGTATCTTTGCAGGAGATTTGGAGCGAGATATCAATTTTTATATGGCTACCGCATATTACAAAAACGGCCAGCCTGAAGAAGCGGTGACCTTGTTAGATGCCATTATCGAGAGTGACAAGAAAAACGCAGATGCCTATTATTTACGCGGTGTTGCCAAGATTAGCATGGATGACTACGAAGGATGTATCTACAATTTTGAAAAAGCAATGGAGTATTCCAAGGATTCCCGTAGTTTAAAGCTGGATATATATACAGTATTGGCAGATAACGGCTATGAGGAAAAGGGCCGTGGATATCTGACACAGTTATTAGATGAAGAAAAGAACTTGAGTGAATATGAACAGGGCGTGATTTATTTCTACCTGCAAGATTATGAGACTGCACGCAATCTGTTGGAAACAGCCAAGCAGGCGGCCAAAAAAGAGGACAAAGGCGAGATTATCTTTATGCTTGGGCGTACCTATGAAGAGTTGGGTGACAGCAATTATGCAGGCGTGATGTATTCCGAGTATTTGTCCGATAATCCCAATGATGCAGCGGTATACAATCAGCTGGGCTTGTGCAAATTGCAGGCAGGAGAGCCGGAAGCGGCTATTGAAGCTTTTGAGACTGCCCTTGCATTAAATGACCCATCTATGACTCAGACCTTAAGATACAATCAGATTGTAGCATACGAAAATGCGGGAGAGTTTGCCAAGGCCAATGCATTGATGAAGGAGTATTTGGCTGCTTATCCGGATGATGCGGATGCACAAAGAGAAGCCAAATTTTTACGTACCCGTTAATTAGCTGAATGGTCGGTAGGATACCGATTAAAATATAAACGACAGGAGAATAAAAACATGATTAACCAGTTAGTATCCAAAATCCAAAAAACAGGTGCTCCCATTGTTGTCGGCCTTGATCCGATGATGAAGTTTGTGCCGGAGCATATTCAAAAGAAAGCTTTTGATGAATATGGCGAGACTTTAGAAGGTGCAGCAGAAGCAATCTGGCAGTACAACAAAGGTATTGTAGATGCCATTTATGATTTGGTACCTGCAGTAAAACCTCAGATTGCCATGTATGAGCAGTTTGGTATTCCGGGCTTACAGGCATTTGCCAAGACCGTTGCTTATTGTAAGGAAAAAGGACTGGTAGTTATCGGTGATATTAAGAGAGGTGATATCGGCTCTACATCCAGCGCATATGCAACCGGTCACCTTGGAAAGGTACAGGTTGGTTCCAAATCCTATTACGGATTTGATGAAGACTTTGTTACCGTCAATCCTTATCTTGGTTCTGATGGTGTGAGACCATTTATGGATGTATGTAAAGAAGAGAAAAAAGGTATCTTTGTATTGGTTAAGACATCCAATCCCAGTAGTGGCGAATTCCAGGATCGTATCATTGAAGGAAAGCCCTTATATGAGCATGTGGGTAAGATGGTAGATACCTGGGGCAGCGAGTTGATGGGTGATGCTTACAGTTATGTAGGTGCTGTTGTAGGAGCTACTTATCCTGAGATGGGTAAAGTACTCCGTGACATCATGCCCAAAGCATACATTTTGGTTCCCGGCTACGGTGCACAGGGTGGTAAAGGCAAAGATCTGGTACACTTCTTTAACAAAGACGGATTGGGTGCTATCGTAAACTCTTCCAGAGGCATTATTGCTGCATATCAGGCAGAGGCATACAAGGGCACATACGGACCTGAAAACTATGCAGATGCATCCAGAGCAGCTGTACTTGATATGAAAGAAGATATTGCACAGGCATTGAAATAGGAGGATAGACATGGAAGCATACAAGCAGGAATTTATAGAATTTATGGTAGACAGCCAGGTGTTAAAATTTGGCGATTTTACATTAAAGAGCGGAAGAAAGTCTCCCTTCTTTATGAACGCGGGAGCCTATGTTACTGGTTCCCAGTTGATGAAGTTGGGTGAGTATTATGCAAAAGCAATTCACAGTACCTATGGTGATGATTTTGATGTACTTTTTGGACCTGCATATAAAGGTATTCCGATTAGTGTGGTAACAGCCATTGCATACAGTAACTTATATGGCAAAGAGATCCGTTACTGCTCTGACCGTAAAGAAGAGAAAGACCACGGAGCAGATAAAGGTAGTTTTCTTGGCAGTAAGTTAAAAGACGGTGATCGTGTAATCATGATTGAAGATGTGACTACCTCCGGCAAATCCATGGAAGAGACTGTTCCCAAGGTAAGAGGTGCAGCCGATGTAGAGATCGTCGGTCTTATGGTTTCCTTAAACCGTATGGAGGTTGGTCTTGGCGGAGAGAAGAGTGCTTTGGATGAAATCAAAGAGACTTATGGATTTGATGCCAATGCCATCGTATCCATGGCAGATGTGGTAGAGCATCTTTACAACAAAGAGTACAAAGGCAATGTTATTATTGACGATACATTAAAAGCAGCAATTGACGCATATTATGAACAGTATGGTGTAAAATAGAAGGAGATCGGCAGATGGAAGAAAAAGTATACAAGACCATGACAAATTCCGGTGCATTGAATATTACATTAGGAGTGATTGCTATTGTTGTAGGTGTTGCAACAGGTGTGTTGTTAATCATCAGCGGAGCAAAGCTTCTGTCCGGTAAATCCAAAATTTTATTCTAAGGGCGAGTATTATGCAAAAAAGAAGAGGTTATATGTTTACGGATAAAAGCCATTCGGATATCGGAAAGATGTCTGCGGTTTTGGGTATCGTTTCCATTGTTTCCGTATGTTTGGCGATTTATCTGTCTTATAGACAAGCGGGCGGTATGGACCCCAAGCTGGGCGCTGCCACCTTTTTTGCCTTAGTGTTTGCCATTGGTGGTGAAGTGCTGGGGATTATGGCGCGTCTTGAGAAGGACCGCTTTTATCTGTTCCCTAATATGGGGATTCTATTAAATACCATAGTGCTGATTATGGAAGGAATTTTATTGTATATAGGAGTGAATGGGATCTGATGGAAGAAAGATGGAGCTTATGTGTTGACAGAATCAAAGATATTGCATCTGATCCGCAAGTAAAAGAGCCTTATAGAAGCTACTTTTGTCAAGTGGCTTCTTTTCTTTTGAAAATTGTGGATATATATGAGAAGCAAGTATGGGATGCAGAAACGATTAAGACTTTGTATTTGGAGTTGGGAGAAGGTAGTTATGTAAAATCATATACCAATCCGGCGTATGCAGTTTCTGTACATGGAGAGAGCATGGGGCGTTTGCTGTCCTTTGTTTATGCTGAAATGTATGCCCTGCCTTCTTATGCTGCAAGAGCAGAGCAATTTGAATTGTTAATCCGTATGGAATGGTTTGTAGAGCTGTATTGTATTTTTGAAAGTAGCATGGAAGATACGGATGAGAGTATATATCAAAATATTTGGGATTGCTGTTATTGGTTTGTCAGTGACTACATGGATGTAGAGACTGAGCAAAGAGTCGGTGAGAAAGTAGACCCCACTTTTGATTTTGCATACCACATGATTATGGATAGCGATCTTGAAGATTTGGAGTATCTGTATCGCTATGGAGAGTACATTTCCGATAATGAGATAGAAACTGCGAGACTGTTAAATAAGATGCCGGAAGAAGAACTGCAGAAAATGGCAGATACCTATACGGAAGGATACCGTATTGGTTTTATTAAAGGCAATAAAGATATTTCTATTAAAGAAGTGGTCAACATAATTTACCCCATCGGCTTTGAACAAGTAGTAAAGCGCGCTATCAAAAATTTCGAAGACATGGGACTAAGGGTTACTATGATGCCCAATTCCCACTCGATTTTCCATAAAAGAGGAACGGGAGCAAACGGCTATTACAGTACATCTCCCAACCGACAGTTTGATTATGATCACAGAGAAGACGATGCCTTGTTTTTGGATAAAAAGCTGATAAACCGTAAATTGGAAGTGTTGAAAGAGTCTTATATCAAATATGAGGATATTTCCAAAAAGCATGGAGGTCCGGCGTGGATAGAAGTGTTTGGAGAAAAGGATTTCCGCCCTATAGAGAAGCCGGAGGCATGCGCTTATGATGAGAAACAGCAAAAATTGTCTGTTTCTTATGCGGCCCAGTCCGGTAAAATTATCAACACTTATATTCCCGGTGAGGAGAGGAGTTTTACCATTATTGCCTACCCCATTCCTGAAATAGGTGAGGAATATAAGGCAATTATGAAAGAGACTATTGCACTTAACACCTTGCCCTATGAAGCTTATGAACAGGTGCAGCAGGTGATTATAGATGCCTTGGATACTTGTGAATATGTAAAAATCCAGGGCATGAATGACAATCGGACAGATTTAAGAATTGAGTTATGTAAACTTGAAGAACCAAAAGAAATGACCAAGTTCGAAAACTGCGTAGCTGATGTCAATATCCCGGTAGGCGAAGTTTTTACATCACCGGTATTGAAGGGAACCGAAGGTATCCTTCATGTAAAGCGTGTATACCTAAGGGATTTGTCCTATGATAATCTGGAGTTGACTTTTGTGGATGGCATGGTGACGGATTATACTTGTACCAATTACGAAGAGGAAGTACAGAATAAAAAGTATATTAAAGATCACGTACTGCAACATTACAACTCTCTACCTATGGGAGAGTTTGCCATAGGAACAAATACAACGGCTTATGTGATGGGGCGGAAATTCGGCATTGAGGATAAGCTTCCCATACTTATTGCAGAAAAGACAGGTCCTCATTTTGCAGTAGGAGATACCTGCTATTCTCATGCGGAGGATGTGGCAGTCTATAATCCGGATGGCAAGGAAATTGTGGCAAGAGATAATGAGATATCTCTGCTTCGAAAAGATGATGAGAGAAAAGAAGAGGCATATTATCAATGCCACACGGATATTACCATTCCTTACGATGAACTGGGCAGGTTATATGGAGTGACATCAGAGGGAATAGAAGTGGATATTATAAGAAACGGTAGATTTGTGCTGGAAGGAACCGCTATGCTCAATGAGGCTTTTAGTGAATAATTTTGGGTAAAACGGTTGCACTTATTTGGGGTTTCTTGTAAACTATAACCGAATGTTAATTTATACGAAAAGGAGAGACATTATGGCACAGGTTGGTATTGTTATGGGCAGTGATTCCGATATGCCCGTTATGAGCAAAGCAGCTGATATTTTAGAGGAGTTGGGTATTTCTTATGAGATGAAGATTATTTCTGCACACAGAGAGCCCGATGTGTTTTTTGAGTATGCAAAGACTGCAGAGGATAAAGGATTTAAAGTAATTATTGCAGGAGCAGGTATGGCAGCACATTTACCCGGTATGTGTGCGGCAATTTTCCCCATGCCGGTTATCGGTATTCCTATGCACACCACATCTTTGGGTGGAAGAGATTCCTTGTATTCCATCGTGCAGATGCCTTCCGGTATTCCGGTTGCTACAGTAGCAATCAACGGAGGAGCAAATGCCGGACTTTTGGCAGCAAAGATTTTGGCTACATCCGACAGTGCTTTATTAGATAAATTAAAAGCATATTCCCAGACTTTAAAAGAGCAGGTTGAGGCAAAGGATGCCAAATTGCAGGAAGTTGGTTACAAAAATTATTCCAAATAAATTCATATGAGCAGAGGAGAAAACAAAATGGATTACAAAAAAGCTGGCGTTGATATTGAAGCAGGATACAAATCTGTAGAGTTGATGAAAAAACACGTAAAAGAAACCATGAGACCTGAGGTGTTGGGCGGACTTGGCGGATTTTCCGGTGCTTTTTCTTTAAGCGCGATTAAAGATATGGAAGATCCCGTATTATTATCCGGTACAGACGGATGCGGTACAAAAGTAAAACTTGCTTTTGTGATGGACAAGCATGATACCATCGGTATTGACTGTGTGGCTATGTGCGTCAATGACGTAGCATGTGCAGGTGGAGAGCCTTTATTCTTCTTAGATTATATTGCATGTGGTAAAAACTACCCCGAAAAGATTGCTACCATCGTATCCGGTGTAGCAGAAGGATGTAAACAGGCAGGCGCAGCATTAATCGGTGGTGAGACTGCAGAGCATCCCGGTTTGATGCCTGAGGATGATTACGATCTTGCAGGTTTTGCAGTGGGTGTGGTAGACCGCAAAGATTTGATTACAGGAGAGAATATCAAAGCCGGTGACGTGTTAATCGGTATTGCATCTTCCGGTGTACATAGCAATGGTTTCTCTTTGGTACGTAAAGTATTTGATATGACAGAAGAAAGTTTAAATACTTACTATGACGAATTAGGCAAAACACTTGGTGAAGCTTTATTAGCACCTACCAAGATTTATGTAAAAGCATTAAAAGCCGTAAAAGAAGCAGGCGTGACTATCAAAGGTTGTAGCCATATCACAGGTGGCGGTTTCCAGGAAAATATTCCCCGTATGCTTCCCGAAGGTATCAATGCAAAAGTGAAACTGGACAGCTACGAAGTACCTGCTATTTTTAAATTGTTACAGAAGACAGGAAACATTGCAGATGACATGATGTACAATACATACAACATGGGTATCGGTATGCTTCTTGCAGTGGATCCCGCAGATGAAGAGAAGACATTGGCAGCATTAAAAGCTATCGGTGAAGATGCATTCACCGTTGGATGCTGTGAAGCAGGAGAAAAGGGAGTAACATTATGCTAAAGATTGTAGTTTGTGTATCCGGAGGCGGTACCAATTTACAAGCCATTATCGATGCAGTGAAAGAAGGTACAATTACCGATACGGAGATTGTCGGTGTGATCAGTAATAACAAAAATGCATTTGCGTTGGAAAGAGCTGCACAAGCCGGAATTCCCGGTGTATGTGTATCACCCAAGGACTATGAGAGCCGGGAGCTTTTCAATGTGGCGTTGCTTGATAAAGTCAATGAGTTTCAACCGCATTTGATAGTGTTGGCAGGATTTTTAGTAAATATTCCTTCTGCCATGATTGCGGCATATGAAAATCGTATCATCAATATTCACCCATCTTTGATTCCTTCCTTTTGTGGCGTAGGCTATTATGGTCTGAAGGTTCATGAAGGTGCACTTGCAAGAGGTGTCAAAGTGTCCGGTGCAACGGTTCACTTTGTGGATGATGGTACAGATACAGGCCCCATTATTTTACAAAAAGCTGTAGAGGTTAAGCAGGGAGATACGCCCAAAGAATTACAGCAGCGTATTATGGAAGAAGCAGAGTGGATTATTTTGCCGAGGGCAATTGATTTGATTGCACGTGGTAAAGTAGCGGTTAGTGATGGTAAAGTTATAATCAATGAATAATTATGTAAACCACAAAAGGGTTTGTATAATATATAGGAGGATGCTATGAAAGTATTAATCGTAGGAAGCGGCGGAAGAGAGCATGCAATTGCTATGAGCGTAAAGAAAAGCGCGAAAGTAGATAAAATATATTGTGCACCCGGTAATGCGGGTATCGGACAGATTGCAGAGTGTGTGCCGATCGGAGCTATGGAATTTGATAAAATTGTAGCTTTTGCCAAAGAGGAAGGTATCGACTTGACAATTGTAGGTATGGACGATCCTTTGGTAGGCGGATTAGTTGATGAATTGGAAGCTGCAGGAATCCGTACTTTTGGTCCCCGTAAAAATGCAGCAATCTTGGAAGGAAGTAAAGCTTTTTCCAAAGATTTGATGAAGAAGTACAATATTCCTACCGCAGCATATGAAAACTTTGATGATGCGGATAAGGCGTTGGAGTACTTGGAGACAGCATCTTTCCCCATTGTATTAAAAGCTGACGGTCTTGCTCTTGGTAAGGGTGTATTGATTTGCAATACACTGGAAGAAGCAAAAGACGGTGTAAAAGAAATCATGGAAGATAAAAAATTCGGTTCTGCCGGCAACACCATGGTTGTTGAAGAGTTTATGACAGGAAGAGAAGTCAGTGTACTTTCCTTCGTAGACGGTAAGACCATTAAGATTATGTCTTCTGCTCAGGATCATAAGCGTGCAAAAGATGGCGATCAACGTCTGAATACCGGTGGTATGGGAACCTTTTCACCCAGTCCTTTCTACACAGCAGAAGTGGATGAGTTTTGTAAAAAATATATTTATCAGGCCACTGTTGATGCTATGGCATCTGAGGGCAGAGAGTTTAAAGGAGTTATCTTCTTTGGACTTATGTTAACCGAAAAAGGTCCCAAAGTGTTGGAATACAATGCCCGTTTCGGTGATCCGGAAGCACAGGTAGTATTACCTCGTATGAAAAATGATATCATTGAAGTGGTAGAGGCTTGTATCGATGGTACTCTGGACCAGGTAGACCTTCAGTTTGAAGACAATGCTGCAGTTTGTGTAGTATTGGCATCTGACGGATATCCGGTATCCTACGAAAAAGGTTTCCCTATCAAAGGACTGGAAGCATTTGATGACAAAGATGACTATTTTGTTTTCCATGCAGGAACCAAGAAAGCGGAAGAAGGTTTTGTTACAAACGGTGGTCGTGTCTTGGGTGTTACTGCTAAGGGAAGTGATTTAAAAGAAGCCAGAAAAAAAGCATATGAGGCAACTGAGTGGATTAGCTTTGATAATAAATATATGCGCAACGATATCGGAAAGGCAATTGACGAAGCGTAATGGGTTTGGAAAAATTATTACGTCCGGAATTATCCGGCGTACCGGAGACATGCAGTGTATGTAAAGCAAAGCTTTTATATAAGGGCTTGGGAGAGTATGAATGTCCCAAGTGCGGTGGCTTGGAATATGACAATTATGGAAAAGTACGTACTTTTTTAGAGCGTCATCCGGGCGCATCCATACCGGAGGTCTGCTACGGGACGGGATTATCCCGTGCAGAAGTGACCAAGATGGTGGATGAAGGTAAATTTAAGATTCATGGATAATATATGAGTACAATTAAAAGTGCGTCACATTTGTGGCGTACTTTTCTTCTCATAAAACAAGAGATAATGAAGGGGGGATTTTATGAAGAAACAAGTATACAAAACGTTAATAATGGGAATGCTTTGTTTTACCTTATGTGGCTGTGGACAGACAGAGCCGCAAAAGGTAGAAGTTGAAGAATCAGAAATCGAAGAATCAGAAAGGGACGATACCGTATATCCGGAATATGACAGTATCAGTTCCTATACAGAAGGCCTTGCTTATTTTTGTGTGGACGGAAAATATGGATATTTGGATGAAACAGGAGCCATAGTTATTGAGCCTAAGTACCAAGATGCCGGTTATGTAAGAGATGGACGAGCGGTTGTATCGGTTGGAAGCCGGTATGGTGTGATTGATACTGATGGTAAGGAAATAATTCCGATTGCCTATGATTATGTGACCTATGATGACGGTTGCTTTATTGTCTTACAGGATGAAGAAATATATTACTTTGATCAGAATGGTGAGATAACACCGGAGCCTGCAGAAAGAACGGATGATTCAGCCGTATTCAGTGAAGGAATTTTGCAAAATGAGATTACCCCAAATAAGGAAGGCTTTTGGCAACTGACACAGAAAAAACAACCTGAGTTTGAGGAGTTGGACAAGCAATATTTCAGGTATTATGAGATTGATGGTACGGTGATGCTTTACTATTATGCAGAGCCTACGGATTGGGAAAGTATGCCTTTTTCGGAAAGTGCACTTTATGTAGACAATGGAACGGAAGTGGTCGAGATACTATCAGCATCGGAATGTGGAGGTTCATCGGGAGGAAACTACATCTGCTTTTATACGGATACAGAGACAGATGAGGTTTTGATTGGTACCAAAGGGCATGCCGGTGGCTTTGGAGGATGGGCTGCTGATGGAAGTGTGTATCGTTATCAGGATGGAGAACTGCAAGAAATCTTTAGTTATATGTGTATTGAGCAGACTCCCTATAACTACGAAGAAGAGGAGTTAATACAGAATGCACATCTTTTTTATGATGAGAATGGAGAGTCCTGTACACCTGAAACAATTTTGAATGGAGCGTATATTACCGAGTACATAATTAATGGTGAAACCGTAACGAGAGAAGAATATGAAAAAGCGTGCGCGCAATATAAAACCTGTTATCGTACCTTGGAATGATTGACATACAAGATATAGTAATCGGAACTTATTAAATTTTTATAATAATACCATATTTTGGTTGACGGTACTTTGGGTGAATAGTATGATAAATGTGTATGAGTATGACAATTATAAGGGATAATTATGCCCTGTTGGTACACAATAGAGAATAAGCGAACCGAAAGTCTACATATGATAGCAGAGAGGAGATATTATGGGTAAAAAAAATATGAAAAAAGGGATTTTGATATTGGCATTTGCCTGTATGGTCACAGGAATTGCCGTGGTATCACAACCACAAAAGGTTTATGCAACAGAAGTACAGGATGTGGCGGTGTCTTCAGATTCCAGTCTGAAGTCATTCAGTATCAGTACGGGTATATTGACACCTGAGTTTTCACCTGAAATCACAGAGTATACAGTTCAGGTGACAGAAGATATAGAGAAAATCAATGTAACCTGCAGTACTTCCGCAGCAGATGCCAAAGTCGTGGAAGCCGGTGGATTTAAAAATCTGCAGGTTGGAAATAACAGTGCACATATCACTGTTCAGGCAGCAGACGGTAGTCAGACCACCTACAACATTACTATCATTCGTGGTGAGGCAGGTGCAGTAGACAATACGGATACAGAAGCAGAAGATACCAATACAGAAGCTCCTGTACAGGATACGACTGCTACAGATACCGATGCAGAAGCATCTCAGGAGCCTATGGCACAGAATGTTGAAACTGCGATTTTTGGTGAAGGTGTGACTGCAGAGACAACAGTAGCTAATCCCATCGATCCCAATGCAACTATGATACCGGTAGGTGGAGATACTATCTATGCACAGTTTCAGGTAAACACCACTTTCCCGGCGGAATTAATGCCCGAAGGTTTTGTGATGGAAAACTATATGTATCGTGGTGTCAATGTCCAGTCTGCATATTATGCACTGGGCGATATCCGTCTTTTGTATTTGTGCGCGGCTGACGGAGGAAGTGCGGATTTCCGTATTTATTATGAAGATACCGATACATTTATGGATTATGCCAGATTTAACGGAACAAACGGTAAATTTATTATTCCTGTCAGATATCAGGCTCAGATTAAGATTCCGGACAATTATACAGGAAGTTACCTCCCTTGGGCAGATAAAGTCGTAGCATGTTATATTTATACAGAGTTAACCGATAATCCTATTCAGGTTTCGGAAGAAATGGCTGAATTGGAAGGAACAACTACAGATGCTGCTTCAGAGGCAGAGCCTGTTAAAGTAGAAGATTTGGATGAAGAGGTTGAGTTTTATCTGCTTTATGCCATGAATCAAAATGGAGAAGAAGGTTTCTATCTTTACGATATTGTAGAGGACAGTTATCAAAGATATGTGGAGAGAGATACCTCCTATGATCTGGATCAGTCTTATTTCAAATATAAAGACATGGCACACAGACGTTTTGGTATTATATGTGTATTGGCTGTGTTGTTAGTTATTGCTGTGTTTGCTGTTATAAACCTGATTTTGCAGAATCGTGAGTTAAAAGCAGAATTTGATGAAGATGACGAAGATGATGACGACGAAGATAATGGCGAAGAAGACGATGATATGGACGATGATAGAGAAGACAGTGACGAAAAGGTTGTTGTAAAAGAAGAGCCTGTTGTTGTGAAGAAACCTGCTATTAAAAAAGAGATTCCGGCAAAGAAGGTTGAGGTTAAGCCGGAGCCCAAAGAGGAAATTCCCGAAGAGGAAATTTCTTTGGAAGATAAGATTATCAGCCAGCTTCAATTAACAGAGGAAGAGCCTGTGGAAGAAAAGGTAGCACAACCTGTCAGACCGCGTAAAACATCCAATTTTAAAATGATTAATTTATCCAGAGAGCCGGAGCCGACGGGGCTGGATGATGATTTCGAGTTTGAATTTATTAACTTGGATGATGAATAAGACATCTTGGAAACGGAGGATATAATCGATGCCCTATACGGAACAGGCGCAAGCAGCGCTGAAGTTGGCCGGTAAAATGGCCAAAACTACAGGACAAAATTATATTGGAACAGAACATATTCTGCTTGGTCTAATGAAACAAAAAAAAGGAGTTGCAGGGAAAATACTGGCTCAGCACAAGATAACGATGGAAGCGGTTTTGGAGGTTATTCATGAATTGATTGCTCCATCCGGAGGGGTTTCAGTACAGGACAAAGATGGTTTTTCACCTAGGGCTGTCCAGATATTAGAGGAAGCAGAGAAACAGGCGAAACGTTTTAATTCCTCCTTGGTTGGAACAGAGCATTTACTACTTGCTATTTTGAAAGAGGGCGACAATATTGCAGTCCGTTTGTTATATACCTTGGGTGCGGATTTGCAAAAAATGTATGCTGATATTTTATCAGTTATGGGTGCAGATCCGGGTATTGCCAAAGAGGATATGAATCCCAAAAAGAAAAAAGGATCCGTTAAAAATCTGGAGAAGTATAGCAGAGATTTGACGAACCTTGCAAAGCAGGGTAAATTGGATCCGGTTATTGGACGTGAAGATGAGATTTTACGTGTGATACAGATTTTGAGCCGTAGAACTAAAAATAATCCCTGTCTGATTGGTGAACCGGGTGTGGGCAAAACTGCCATTGTAGAAGGGCTTGCTTTGCGCATCGCCGGTGGAGATGTGCCGCCGACTATTATAAATAAACGCGTGATGACATTGGATTTATCAGCAATGGTGGCAGGAAGCAAATATCGTGGCGAATTTGAAGAACGCATCAAAAAGGTGATTGCAGAAGTCATTGCAGACGGCAATATCATTTTGTTCTTGGATGAGATTCATACCATTATCGGAGCCGGAGGTGCAGAGGGAGCGATTGATGCTTCCAATATTTTAAAGCCTTCTCTGGCAAGGGGAGAAATCCAGCTTATTGGAGCAACCACTATTGAAGAGTATCGTAAGCACTTGGCAAAAGATGCGGCTCTGGAGAGACGTTTTCAACCGGTAAATGTAGAAGAACCGGGTATTGGTGAGACCATGGATATTTTACATGGTATCAAACATAGATATGAAGAGCATCATCAGGTGCAGATATCCGATGAAGCTATAGAAGCGGCAGTGAAACTGTCCAAACGGTATATTAATGACCGTAATCTGCCGGATAAAGCCATTGATTTAATTGATGAAGCATCGGCCGCTATCCGATTAAAAGGGATGAATTTGCCGGAGAAATGCAAAGAATTGGAAGAGCAAATTAAAGAGATGGATATGCAGATTGAGCGTTCTCTTAAATTTGAAGCATTTTCTCAGGCACATGAGATTAAGGTTGCCCAGGATGCGTTGATAAAAAAATATAATCAGACAAAGCAACGTCACGAGAAAAAAGTGGCTGGCAGAAATCTGATTATAGGTGAGAATGAAATCGCTGATGTGGTTTCCATGTGGACAAAGATTCCTGTTAACAAACTGGCAGAGCAGGAGAGTGAACGTTTGTTAAAATTGGAGTCGATTCTGCATAAGAGAGTGATTGGTCAGGAAGAGGCGGTATCAGCTGTATCACGTGCTATGAGAAGAGGTCGTGTAGGTCTTGCTGATCCCAATAAACCCATCGGTTCTTTTCTGTTTTTAGGACCTACCGGTGTGGGTAAAACCGAATTGAGTAAGGCACTGGCAGAGGCTATGTTTGGTGCAGAAAGTGCTTTAATCCGTGTTGATATGTCTGAGTATATGGAGGCGCATTCCGTATCCAAGATGATTGGTTCACCTCCGGGATATGTAGGGCATGATGACGGTGGACAGTTGAGTGAAAAAGTGCGCCGACATCCCTATTCAGTTATCTTATTTGATGAGATTGAAAAAGCACATCCGGATGTATTCAATATGTTGTTACAGATTTTGGATGAGGGTCATATTACAGATTCCAAGGGAAGAAAGGTGAACTTCAAAAATACTATTCTGATTATGACATCCAATGCAGGTGCAGCACGTATTGTAGAGCCCAAGAATCTTGGATTTGCAGCGCAGACAACGGCGCAGCAGGATTACGAAAAGATGAAAGCCGGAGTGATGGAAGAGGTTAAGAAACTCTTTAAGCCGGAGTTTATCAACCGTATTGATGAGATTATGGTATTCCATCAGTTGACCAAAAAGGATATGCAAAAAATCGTGGTGCTTTTGTCCAAGAACCTGTGTACAAGATGCAAAGCACAGATGGATATTGAGTTAAACGTGACAAGCGCCTTAAAGGATTATATAGTAGATAAATATACCGATGTCAAGATGGGGGCAAGACCATTAAAACGAGCTATCCAGTCGGAAGTTGAGGATGCTTTGGCAGAAGAAATATTGGCCGGTAAAATCAAAACGGGTGATAAGGTTAGTGCAGGTGTACATGACAAAAAAGTGACATTCACGGTAAAGGAATAGTATTTACCGAAGGATAAAAATAAGGTATACTGAATGTAAGATTTGGACGTGAATTCAGATATACCAATTAACAGGAGGATATAACAATGGCAGTAGTAGAACAGTTACTTCGTTCGGAAGCAGATGGTTCTGTGAGCTTTGGTAACCATACTTTGGCAGCAAAGGCGAAGGTGGAAGATTTTCCCCACGGAGGAGATCTTTATAAAGTAAAAACATTCCAGACTATGACAAAACTTGAGAAAAACGGGATGTTTTTATATGAGTCGGTTCCGGGAACCAGTGTAAACAACTTGCAAGAAACAGAAGATGGTATGACTTTCAAGGTAGAAGGTGACAGCGATGCACAGATTACCTTAGGATTAAAAGATGATACTGAATATGAAGTGTTTGTAGGTGGAGAGAGTGCGGGAAAAGTAAGTACCGGACTTGGCGGCAAATTAAATTTGAGCGTAGAGCTTACAGATATGGGTGAAGTAGATGTAAAGGTGGTAGAAGCATAAATGGCAAAGAGTAAAGCAACAAGTGCTTTCTTTTGTCAAGACTGCGGATATGAATCTTCCAAATGGATGGGGCAGTGCCCGGCGTGTCACACATGGAATAGCTTTGTGGAGGAACGGGTTACGAAAAGTGGTGCATCCGGTGGCGGCAAAATCAAAGCTGCTACCAATCAGAAACCGGTTGTTTTAAAAGAGATTACCGGTGAAAAGGAAGAGCGTTTTGCAACACATATAGAAGAGTTTGATCGGGTGCTGGGTGGCGGTATTGTCCCCGGCTCCCTTACGTTAGTGGGAGGAGATCCGGGTATCGGTAAGTCTACCTTGCTCTTACAAGTGTGCAAGAATCTGTCAGATGCAGGCAAAGAAGTGCTATATATATCGGGAGAAGAGTCCCTGACGCAAATTAAGATGCGTGCGGATCGTATCGGTGATTTTCATGAACGGTTTAAATTGTTGACAGAAGTAAATTTAAATACCGTTGCCGATATTGTCAGGAATCATAGACCGGAAGTGGTGGTTATTGATTCGATTCAGACGATGTACAATGATGAAGTACAAGCTGCACCCGGAAGTGTCTCTCAAGTGCGGGAATCCACAGGTGTATTGATGCAGCTTGCCAAGACGGAGAACGTGGCAATTCTGATTGTAGGGCATGTAACAAAAGAAGGTACGGTAGCAGGCCCAAGAGTGCTTGAGCATATGGTTGATACAGTCTTGTACTTTGAGGGTGATAAGCAGGATATTTATCGGATTTTACGTGGTGTAAAGAATCGGTTCGGTTCCACCAATGAAATCGGTGTCTTTGAGATGGGAGAGACCGGACTGGTAGAAGTGAAAAATCCATCAGAGTTTTTGATTAGTGGAAAGCCGGAAGGAGCAAGTGGCTCGGTGGTAGCTTGTTGCATGGAAGGAAGCCGTCCTATGCTTTTGGAGGTCCAGGCACTGGTGTGTGATACCAATTTCCAGATTCCCAGAAGACAGGCAACGGGTTGCGATTTTAACCGCATGAATCTACTGATTGCCGTGATTGAGAAACGGATGCGTATGCCCTTGGGAAAAGAAGATGCTTATGTGAATTTTGCCGGAGGTATGCGTATTTTTGAACCGGCTACAGACCTTGCTGTTGTGATGGCGTTGGTTTCCAGTTATCGGAATAAACCGATTCCTGATGATATGCTGGTATTTGGTGAAGTGGGCTTGAGTGGCGAAGTGAGAGGTGTTGCAATGGCAAAGCAACGTGTCATGGAAGCTCAAAAACTTGGCTTTACATCTTGTGTTATTCCCTATGCCAATGCAAAACAGGTAGAAGATGTGAAAGGGATTCATATCCATGCAGTTAAAAATATAAGGGAAGCAATTGAGCTGATTTCTATTTAAATGGGCAATTAAGTTAAAATAATTGTAAAAAACACGGGATAATTGTCTTATTTTGTCGATGTATAAATCAATATAGTTTCATACAAGAGCAATATATTTGTAGAAAAAGGGAGAAAAAACAGATATAATGACAATAGTTCAACGAGAGTTGAGCTTGCTAATTAGCAATTCCGGAAGAATTCCCCTTTTACACAAACAGGTGGGCCGAGAGTTTTACTCTCGGCTCATTTGTTTGTATAAAAGAGTCAATATCGTGATTTCAGAAAAATAATTTTAGGGCTTGCAATGTCCAAGGGGTCTGTGCTATAATCAACTTCGGCGGTTAAATAAACTGAATATATAGAGGAATAGTACAGCGGTAGTGCGGCGGTCTCCAAAACCGTTAACGGGGGTTCGATTCCCTCTTCCTCTGCTAAAGAAAACCAGTAGCTTATGGCCGCTGGTTCTTTTTATATATTGATGCAGTTGATAGAATGCAAAAGGATTTTGATTGATGAATAAAAAAATAAATATAAAGCAAAGTATGATATGTGGCATCCTGTTTATTGGCATGATGATTTTAACAGCATGTGGCAATGATGAAACTATCACGGATTCCGGTGAGGATGTTACACAGATTGTACTGACAACAGGCTTTGAAAAAGATGAGGTTTTCCGGATTGGCAAAAGCTCATGTAATACAACAGAATACATGGTATACCTGACAAATATGCAAAATCATTATGAAGCTGTTTATGGAAAAGAGATCTGGGGTGTCTCCGGCAATGGCCTTGCAATGGAAGAGCGTGTAAAGGAAAACGTGGCAGAGCGTATTGCTCAGGTTAAGGTTTTGAATCTGCTTGCAGAGGAATATCAAGTTGTACTCACTCCGGAAGAGGAAAATTTGATATTACAAGCAGCAAAGGAATATTATGCTTCTCTGAATCCTACTGAAATAGCCGCACTTAATATAACGGAAGAAGTGGTTGCGCAATTGTATCGTGAATATTTGATTTCCCATAAGGTCTATGCATATATTATCCGGGACATTAATCCGGAGATTAGTGATGATGAGGCTAGAAGCGTGACTGTGGATTGGATATTATTCCGTTCGCTTGAAGAAAATGCAGAAGTAGAAATATCCGCTAAAACTGTATTGCAGCAGTTACAATCGGGAACAGATTTTTATGAAATGGCATCCCAATACAGTGACGACCCAACGGTAAGTCACAGCTTTGGAAAAGGAATGATTGATCCTATAGTAGAGACCTGCGCTTTTAATCTGGCAGAGGGAGAAATCAGTGAAGTAATCAAAGGAGCAGATGGGTATTATATTATCCGATGTGTCAGTACCTTAGACCGTGAAGAAACGGATTTAAACAAAGAGAAAATTATTACCACCAGAAAAAGAGAAGCGTTTAATGAAGTATATGGGATTTTTGCCAAGGAACAAATCAAGCAGATGAATGATGCGTTGTGGAATGAGATTTCTATGTTGCATGATGGGCAGATTACAACCAATAGTTTTTTTGATGTTTATGACAAATATTTTACAGTAGAATCGGACGCTTTATAAAAAATAAGAATTGTAAAAGAAAGGAAAGTGATTTTTATGTCTAACAAACATGGTAGTTTATCAATTAACAGCGACAATATTTTCCCGATTATCAAGAAATGGTTATATTCTGACCATGATATTTTTTATCGTGAATTAATCTCCAATGGCTGTGATGCCATTACCAAATTGAAAAAATTGGATATGATGGGTGAATATGAACTGCCGGAGGGCTTTAGTCCCAAAGTAAAGGTAGAAGTCAGTCCGGAAGCAAAGACTATTACTATTACAGATAATGGTCTTGGTATGACTGCAGATGAAGTAGAAGAATATATCAATCAGATTGCCTTTTCAGGAGCAACTGATTTTATTGAAAAATACAAAGATAAGACCAATGAAGATCAGATTATCGGACATTTTGGCCTTGGTTTTTATTCTGCTTTTATGGTAGCGGATGCAGTACATATTGATACTCTTTCTTATAAAGCAGAGGCTACACCTGTACATTGGGAGTGTGACGGTGGCACAGAGTTTGATATGGCAGATGGTGACAAAACAGAAGTTGGTACAACCATTACCTTGTTTGTAAATGAGGATTGTTTTAAATTCTGTAACGAATATGAAGCAAAAGAAGTTATCAAAAAGTATTGTTCTTTTATGCCTTATGAAATCTATGTGAGCAAGAAAGATGATACAGAGGCAGAGCCTGAGCTTATAAACGAGATTCATCCTCTTTGGACTAAACATCCCAATGAATGTACCAAAGAAGAATATCTGGAGTTTTACCGTAAAGTATTCCATGATTACAAAGAGCCCTTGTTCTGGATTCATTTAAATATGGATTATCCTTTTAACTTGAAAGGTATTTTATACTTCCCCAAGATTAATATGGAATATGAATCCATTGAAGGTACTATTAAGCTTTATAACAATCAGGTATTTATCGCAGATAATATCAAAGAAGTCATCCCTGAGTTTTTAATGTTGTTAAAGGGTGTGATTGATTGTCCTGATTTACCTCTTAACGTATCCAGATCAGCATTGCAGAATGATGGTTTTGTAAAGAAAATCTCTGATTATATCAGCAAAAAGGTAGCAGATAAGCTTGCCGGCATGTGCAAAACAGAAAAAGAAGAATACGAAAAATATTGGGATGATATCAGTCCCTTCATCAAGTTTGGTTGCTTAAAGGATGACAAGTTCTGTGAGAAAATGACAGACTATATTCTGTTCAAAAATCTGGATGGCAATTATATGACATTGCCTGAATGTCTGGAAGTGAAGCCTATTGATGTGGATGAGGAGCAGGCAATCGATGAAAATGGTGATGCTGTTGAAGCAGAAATCGTAGATGAAAACGGTGATGTTGCAGATGAAGAAAAGAAGGAAAAAGTTATTTACTATGTCACCGATGAAAAACAGCAGAGTCAATATATCAATATGTTTAAACAGGCGAAAATGGATGCTGTATATCTGACAGAAAAGATTGACCAACCTTTTGTCAGCCAATTAGAAGCTAAAAATGAAGGAATCAAATTTAGCCGTATTGATGCGGATTTGACGGAGACATTCAAGAGTCGCACTTCCAAAAAAGCACAGGAAGAGTTTGATGCCAAAGCGGAAGAAATCGCTAAGATGATGAAGAAGGCATTAAAGAAGGAAACTTTGAATGTTAAGATTGAAAAGTTGAAAAACAAAAAGATTTCTTCTATGATTACCATTTCCGAAGAGGCGCGCCGTATGCAGGACATGATGCAGATGTATGCCATGAGCGGTATGGATATGGGTATGTTTGGCGGTGAAGGCGAGACCTTGGTGCTTAACGCAAATCATCCTCTGGTTACCTATGTCATGGATCATGAGGAAGGTGAGAATACCAAACTTATATGCGAACAGTTATATGATCTGGCAATGCTTCAGAATGCACCTTTATCACCGGATGCGATGACAAAGTTTATTGCGAGAAGCAATGAGATTATGTTGCTCTTGACCAAATAGGATTGGCTATGAAATATATTTGGTTGTTTATTAAAACATTATTGCGTACCCTTTTAAAGCCCTTGTCCTTTTTGCCGGCCATTGTCGTCATGGTAATGATTTTTCATTTCTCAGGACAGGAAGGAACGGATTCTACTGCCCTTAGTTATAAAGTCAGTATAGTGATTGTAGAAGTGGCGGATGAGGTGCTGGACAAAAATCTGACAGATGAGCAGATCCTGGCATATGCAGAGAAGTACCAGTATTATGTACGAAAATTGGCGCATTTTACCGAATATTTTATTTTGGCGGTTTCGGTGGCATTTCCGTTATATGTATATGGTATGAGAGGATTTCCGCTGGTGATTTTTGCCGGAGCGTTTTGTGTGGGTTTTGCCTGTCTGGATGAATATCATCAATCTTTTGTGGCAGGAAGAGTTGCATCAAAAAAAGACGTGCTTGTAGATAGCTGTGGTGCATTTCTCGGCATTATCTTCACACGTATAGTTGGTTTTATCGGCAGAAAGACCATTTTTGCTCCGTTGGCAAAAAAGTAATAAGGATAATATAAGCATAGGATGCTCCAAAATTTAAAGTATTCTATGCTTATTTTTTTGCATTTTCACTATACTTTTATAGAAAATATGATAAAATAAAAGTGATTGACATGTATGTCACAAATAACCGAATAAGTTAGAAGGTCGGGGGATTACATATGCAAAAAGAAAAATTTAGTAGAGAAGAGTTTTTAGCAATGTTTCGTGAGGATGTTATCCGGTTGTCACGTTACATTCCTTGGTTTGAAGAGAAGTGTGGAAATGATGTTTCACAAAATTATACAGATGGAGATTTGATGAATCATACATTATCATTTCCGGTATATGACAGTATCTTGCTGGCTTTTTTGAATGATGCAAGTACTACGGTTTTTATGGAACAAAATTATCATTATTTTTATTCCAGACACCGCATCCATGATTATGAAGATGAACTGCGTTTGATTGAAACAGCAGATATTATGCATATGGAAGTGTTGCAGTGTATTTTATCACGCTATGTATTTGGTGGTATGACCAAGGCATATCTTTGGAGAGATGGTGTTGAACATCGTGTCTTTTTAGCTGTTCTTAAAAAAGCAAGACAGATTATTGAATTCTGGTCACAGCCGCTCGTTATTGAAGATGAAATTTCTCCGGACGGAGAAATTATGAATGCCGAGCCGGAAGCACAGGAAGAGGACGGATTCTCTGATGAATTTATTGCCCAGATTATGGCCGAGTATGAAGCAGAGGATGCGGCAGCGGCAGCAACAACTGCAGAGGTTGAGCCTGTAGCAGAAGAGTATGTTGAGCCTGTGGCAGAAGAGCCTGTCGCAACAGAAGGTGAAGAGGACGGATTCTCTGATGAATTTATTGCTCAGATTATGGCTGAATATGCAGCGGAAGATGCAGCGAAGGCGGCAGCGGCAGCAGAGGCAGCTGCTGTTGAAGAAGAGGTAGTAGAGGAAGAACCTGTCATCGAGGAAGAAGAGGTAGCAGAGGAAGAATCTGTCATCGAGGAAGAAGAGATGATAGAGGAAGAACCTGTCATTGAGGAAGAAGAGGTAGTAGAGGAAGAAGCTGTCATCGAGGAAGAAGAGGTAGCAGAGGAAGAACCTATCATCGAGGAAGAAGAGATAGCAGAGGAAGAACCTGTCATCGAGGAAGAAGAGGTAGTAGAGGAAGAATTTATCATCGAAGAAGATGAGGTTATCGAAGAGGAACCTGTGGAAGATATGCCTGTAGAAGAGGACATCATGCAAGAGATGGATGAACTTACAGTGGAAGAAGAGATTGTGTCTGAGTAAGAAACGGAGTAAGTACCATGGGAGAAAAATCGGTTAGAAAAAAACAATTTATTTTAAAGAAGGCAAGAGAAGTATTTGCGGAAAGAGGCTATAAAGATGTGACCATGAAGGATATTGTGGATGCATGTCAAATTAGCCGAGGTGGTTTGTATTTATACTTTGACAGCACGAAAGAAATTTTTTTGGAAGTATTGAACACAAAGGATGACGGTGGAGAAAATGTATTCGCTAAGGCGTTACATGAGAATGCTACCAGTGCAGATTTGTTGGCATTGTTTTTACAAGAGCAGAAGAGAGAACTATGCAATCAGGAAGGCAGTTTAACTATTGCAATATATGAGTTTTTCTTTTCCAATAAAATGGATAAAAGTGAGAATCTGATGCATGCACAGTTTGACAGTGCAGTCCGTGTGATTGAAAAGTTGATTGCGGATGGTGTCAGAAGTGGTGAATTTGTATGTGATGATCCCAAAGGCGCTGCCAGAAATATGATGTATGTGCTGGAAGGATTGAGAGTTATGTCCCAAACGGTAGGCATTACAGAGAAGGCTGTCAATAAAGAAATTCTTTATTTGATGAAAGGAATTATTCATGAAGCATAGGATGCCTTAGCGCTTGCGGGCATAACGGTAAAATTTGATGAGCAAATCAGCTGTTTCTTTGGAAATTTGTTTTCCACTGAAGCAGCTTTTTTCTGTTAAAGCGATCAACTCATCAATGCTGTAATTGTTCCATTTCGAGCATTGATAAGAGGGTAAATGCAATACCAGCAACTGTGCAATATCTTCGGGAAGCGTGAAAACTTCTTGGGGATATAGTTTTTGTAAGCGTTTAGCCAATTTGGAATATTCGTAGGCAATGACAGTATCATAGATTCCTTTACGGTAGTGTCGTTTGCGGACGATATATGCTTTGTATGCCCGGATGGATTTTATCCACACGGGAAGGCTGAGAGCTACTGCAAGAATGCATAAAAATGCCAGGACAACAGGTGAAGATTTGATGTTCAGTTCTTGAAAAAGTGCTTCATACTGTGGTCCTTCTACGTCTTGTGCATCGGATGGAATGTTGCTGTCTTCGGCAAGAAAGCCGGTTAAAGCAGCAAGGAAATCCCCATAAGTAGGTTCTTCTTCTTCGTCGGAAGGAGGAGTGACCTCAACGGGGACCCATCCAAAGCCATCAACAAAGATTTCAACCCATGCATGAGCTTCGCCATCAGTGATATCCACTTCTACCACATTGGTAGTACCCAATGTGTTTTCACCTTTAAAGAAATCTTCGTATTCATAGTTTGTTGCCTGAGCACGCTCGGAAATATCCAACTGGTTTGCAACATAGCCCTCCACATAGCGGGCGGGAATCCCGTAGGAACGGAAAATAAGAGTTGCTGCGGAGGCAAAGTGAGAACAATAGCCCCGTTGTTGTTCATCCAGGAAATAGAGGACGAAATCAGCATTTCTCGGCGTGGAACCCGGTGACATATCATAGGTATAGTTGAGAGTCAAAAATTGACGGATCATAAAAATCTGGGATTCCAAATTATCGGATGTACCGATTTGTTCTTGAAGTTCCAGTAATCGGGGAGCCACATCCGATGGAATTTGCAGATAATTATCATAGCATTCATCGCTATATGTCATAAAAGCAGAATTATATTCGGAGGTTCTATACTTTGCATATTCGGACACACTACGGGAAGCCAGATCAGCCTGGGATTGTGAGTAAGGAATATAGTTTAAGGTTAATGCATTGCCGGTACTTGGCATAATGCCAAGAAGCGTATTTTCCTGTGTGGCAGAAGCGTGATTGGCAAGCGGAAGGGTATAATAGGGCAGATACAAATAACTGGAAGCTGCATCTACATTTTCAATCATCATAGTAGCAGACATATAGGGAATCTCTTCTTGCTCCATCATAGATAACAGTGTGGAGGACTCCATATATGCACAGGCATCGTGATAGAAGGTGTAATCACGGATGAAAGGATATTGATAATGGGATAAGGTTTCTTCTCCGGGCTTATTCCATTCCGAACCTGTGTATTCCGAACCGATAAAAGCGCGCAAATAGAGTGATTCATAGGCATAGGGGACAAAGGTCACAACCAGGTCTGTCTGATAATCGGGACGGACACTGCTGATACCGCCCAGTTTACCGTTGCTTAATCCGCCTGTGGCATGATAGCGGTTGAAAAATCCGGATAATCCGTTTTGTACAAATATTTTGACATAAGGGTCCACAAATTCTTTGATAGGACTGTTGGTGTTTGTTTTATTTTCAGAATTGATGGCAGCAGCTGTTGCAAAGGAAGAAAAAAACAGTGAGAGTACCAATGCAAAAACGCAAATATGGGACATAAATTTAGCGTTGGATTTGTAATGGATTATCTGTTTTCCTTTATATAGATAGGTCTTAATAGGTGTTTTCTTTTTGCCCGGTTGGATATAATGGTAGTGGTTACTGTGTTTCAAAAAATAAATGCCAAAGTAGGAAAAGAAAATCAGTGCTATAGAAAGAAAAGCCGGATATTTGCCAATATAGATGCCCAACTGTAACGGGTAAAAGGTGAGCGTGAAGGTAGTGCAAAAATACATATCATTAAAGATGCCAACATTTATCAAAATCGCTAAAAAGACACCAAGGAAAATAGCAGCTGTTGTAATGGTCAGATAACGGTTGGTTACTGTTTCGGTAGATTCTCTTGTAAACAGTAATAAGAAATGGGAACTGTAGGATTCGTTAATTATGTTAACCAATGCTTGGAAACCACTGTTTGCATAATGACGACAGCGGATAAGCATAGAGGTGAATACGACAAAAATTAAAGGATACCCTAAGTTAAAAACCCACTTGTTTAAATGGATTAAAGATATTGCCATGGAAGATACCAGCAATACCGACAATACAAGAATATAGTTGTAATGGATGTCAAATTCGGATAGAACACCACTGATACACCCGAAAGAAGCAGCAAAAATAAACATTCCCTTAATGAGGCAATGTATCAAAGACTCGTGTTTGTTGTCCGGAGTAGTTTCACGGATGGAAAAACCACAGAATGGTTGTGAGTCTGCCGGTGAAGTTGTCTTTTTGTTAAATAAAGATAAATTAAGCAGTGACATCTTCAGCTCCTTTGTGTGTTACATGTAAAAGCGTGCCTTTCTTTAAACCGGATGCTTCATATATATCCAATGCTAAATGTTCTTTTTCGTAAGTAGGGTGAAAAAAGCTTTCAAAAAATGCATTTTCCAAATCTTCTTTACTACGAATGGTTGACATAACAAAATCTTCGAAATGTATGGAATAGATGCCAAAAACAAAGGTTTCACTATTTTGGATCAGTTCGGTACAAACTGCCCATGCTTCTTGTATGGTCAGCTCCAGGGCGTTTAGCAAAGTGGCATCATCATTACAGTTTTCGGGAAGTGGTTGATACAATTCCATGAGAATAAAAAACTCGTTGGAAGAAGTTGATTCGTTTTCTTTTACCATTAATTTGTCGATTTTGGTAGATAGTTTCCAATGTATTTTTTGTAAACGGTCACCGGGGCGGTATTCGCGAATGTCAGTCACATTTGCGGACACATTGCCGGTTTTGCCGGATTCTTCAAATTCATCAAATCCTTCGGAGTAAAGGGCTTCATGGCGCTTTAAGACGGGAGGAGCATCAGGGAATACACGGATTTGACAGGTTGATTCCAAGGGCTTGCGAAAACAAAACAGATGTAGATAGTCATAGATACATAAGTCGGTGATACAAGCTTCATACAATCCGCATTTGCTAAGGGTGATTGTGAAATGAAAGGTGTTTTGGTTGTTTGCAAGCAAAGGAAACATCCGATATGCGGTATCCGATGTTTTATAATATAAGGATTTAAAGGATAACTGGATGCCTGCGGATGTGATTGGAAAACGGGTAGGATTGTACAAATCCATATAGAGGGTTGCATCCTGATTGCAGGTGGTTGCAAAAGGTTTTATGTAAACTGATGGCTGGATACTTTGAAATACATATTTGGTAATGAAATACGAAATAACCGGAAGACAGACTACCAAAAGAAGTAATAAAAAGAAAAAAGGACGCAAATAGAATAGGGTAAAAAACAATGATGCAATAAATACACATATGTAAGATATATAGGATATAATTTGCGTTGATTTTTTCACGGTTTACCTCTGTTATCTGGATAATTTGGGAATCGGTACGGTATTCAGGGTTTCTTCGACAATATCGGCAGCATCCATGCCGGCGGCTTTTGCCTTGGTGGATAAAATAATCCTGTGATTACATACGGAATACAGTACTTTATGAACATCGGCAGGGATGACATAGTCACGGTCTTCCAGACAGGCTCTTGCCTTCGCCATTTTCAAAATAGCAATGGAACCACGGGGAGAAATGCCCTGTGTCAACATATCTGTGCGTCTGGTGGCTTCTGCAAGGGAAACAATATAATCACAGATGGAATCATCAGCAAATACTTCAGCAGTTTTTTGCTGGAGTGTGCGTAAATCGTCGATGGAAAGAATGGCACCGACCTGTTCGATATGTTCCATGGAATGTCCTTTTAAAATCTCAGTGGCAGATTGGTGATCCGGATAACCGAGACTCAAACGTACAAAAAAGCGGTCTAACTGCGAATCCGGCAACTTTTGGGTGCCGGAGGCGCCAATGGGATTTTGGGTTGCGATTACAAAGAAGGGCGGCTCCAACTGATAGGTGTTGCCATCCACACTGACTCTTTTTTCTTCCATAACTTCCAAAAGTGCAGACTGGGTCTTGGGAGAGGTTCGGTTAATTTCATCAGCCAGAAAGAGGTTGGTGAAGATAGCACCCTTACGAAAAGTAAAATCACCGGTCTTGTTATCGTACATGGAAAAACCGAGGATGTCACTGGGGAGTACATCGGGGGTAAACTGCATTCTTTTATAAGACATACCAAGGGAACGGCTTAAAGCGACAGCAAGGGTCGTTTTTCCTACACCGGGAATATCTTCTAATAATATGTGACCACCTGCTAAGAGGGTGCATATCACCATATCAAGGACATCATCCTTTCCACGGATGACTTTTTTGATTTCTTCTTTGACTTTGTACAAGGATTGATTCATTTTTTTTACCCCAAATTATAATTTTTTATCTATATTTTGTGTGTGTTTCCACTTAATCTAATTCTATATTGTATAAGAAGTAAAAGCAATGGGGAAATGCAAATTTTCTGGGGGTTCTGCGGTTGAAGGATATTGGTAAATATGGTATAATAAAGCGACTATGTAGAAGAAGCACGGTAAAGAATTCTTTTCATGACAGCTTGTTATAACAAAATGATAAATGTATTAGGAGAAGGTACATGTTTCAAAAAAGAGGAAAAGAAAATTTCATAAAGCCGTTTGTGTTTTTTGGCACGGTTGTTTTGGTTATATGTTTGGTAACCTGCATATATCATGTTTTTGATGTCCGGAACAATCTGGAGGATGAGGTAAATACGCAGTTGCGTATCCAGCTGGAGGTTGCCAGCGATGTGCTTTCCGATGAAGTGGAAAAAACCGGAGGAATCGTATCGGTATTAGCCGGCGAAGTGGGCGAGAGCTACAAAAGCGGAACGGTAAATGAGTATGAGATTTATCATTTGCTTAATAAATATAAAGGCATTGATGATTTTCAGGAGCTTTGTTTTATTGCCAATGACAATGTGATGTATTTTGGTGATGGTTGGAACAAAGATATTTCTGCTATTGTAAGAGCTGAAATGCGTGAGATTACCGAAGGTGAGGTTTATATCTCTGATGAGTTTTTCATCAGTAATAAAGAACATCAGATGTTGTTTGTTGAGCCGGTAATCTGCGAAGACGAATGTCAGGGCTATGTTTTGGGTGTGAAATCCTGTAAAAATATGTTGGATAGCAACTCGTTCTCTTATTTGAGAGAAATCGGAGATGTGATGGTAGTTGACAAGGAAGGTGTTATCCTGGATTGTCATTTTACCAATTTGGCGAATCAGACCGATTATTATCCGACCATATATGATTGCATGGAACGCTATTGGAATATCCCTGAGGAAAGCCGGACTCAGCTTAAAGATATGATTGTGGCTGAGGATGTGCAGCAAGCAACGGTTGAGTGTATCGGATGGAATGAGATGATTACAGAAGAGGAAACAAGATATTTCTATTCCTTTGCGACTATCGAGGCATTCCCCAATTTGGTTGTTGTATCCATGTATGATGATAGTATCTATGGGACAGCCGAGAATTCTATCGTTCTTGGCAGTATTATTGCCTGTGTTATTTTGATTATATCCATGGCGTTTTTGGTATTTGTTGCATACCGCCACAATTTCTCGGCAGACCAGTTGATTACTCAGCTTGCCTACGATGATGAGGTTACCGGTGGAAAGAACCTGAACTATTTTAAAGAATATGTGGCAGATGTTTTGTACAAATATCAGGGGATGCCGTTTTTAATTCATAGGATGGACGTATCCAACTTCCGTTATATCAACGAAGCATATGGTCATGTCAGAGCGGATGAATTATTAAAGATTATTATTGAAGAAGCTACGGCTTTGTTTAATAGCAAAGAGCTTTGTGTTCGTATGAATGCAGATCAGTTTGTTATGTTAACCAAGAATACTCAGGATTTGGAAGAACGTTTCTTTGTGTTTACGGATAAAGTAAATGCCAGAGCCTTAGATATCGGTATCCGTTATCCCATTAAATTCAAACGCGGTGTATATCAGGTTAAAAATAAAGAATATGATATAACGTTGTTAATCGATAAGGCCAATGCTGCAAGAAAGACTTTAACCGGCGACGAGAAAGAGTGTCTGGCATATTATTCGGACAAACTGGTCGTAGATATGCGTAAGGTCGATAAGATTGAGTCAGAGATGGAGAGCGCATTGTTTAACGGTGAGTTCAAGATGTTCATTCAGCCTAAGTGGGACATTGTAAAGGATCATTTGTATGGTGGAGAAGCTTTGGTTCGTTGGATGAAGGAAGATGGCACCATGGTATATCCCAATGATTTTGTGCCGGTGTTTGAACGTAACGGATTTGTGGAGCAGTTGGATTTTTACATGCTTGAAAGTGCATGCCAGTTGATTCGTAACAATATTAACGAGGGAAGAGAGATATACCCGATTTCGGTAAATCAATCCCGAGTGCTGTTACACAATCCCACTTATATCGGGCGTGTCAGCGAGATGCTAAAGCGATATGACATTCCTAAGGGCTATATTGAGTTAGAGATTACAGAGACGGTTCTCTTTACGGAAAGATCAAAGATGCTCTCTATTTTAAAAGAGTTAAAGGATCGCGAAGTATTACTTTCCATGGATGATTTTGGTTCTGGATATTCTTCTTTAAATATGCTAAAGGATTTTCCTTTTGATGTATTAAAGATTGACCGTGAATTCTTTAGTGAGTCTATAGATTCTGAATCATCCACATGGATTTTGCGTAAGATTATTGAAATGGCAAACGGACTTGGTATCCGAGTGATCTGTGAAGGTGTAGAGACCAAGGACCAGGTGGAGATGCTTCAAAAAATCGGTTGTCGTTATGTACAGGGTTATTATTACTCGAAGCCGATTCCGGCAGAGAAATTTGTAGAAACATATTGCAGAGAGAGTGCATAATGAAAGAAAATTATCAACGACAGTTGGAGACAATATTGGATAATACGACAAATATGGGGAAACGTTTGTTTCTCCATTGTTGTTGTGCCCCCTGTAGCAGCTATGTATTGGAGTATTTAAGCGAATATTTTGCTGTTACAGTCTTTTTTTATAATCCCAATATCACAGAAGCGGATGAATATCGTAAGCGGGTAGAGGAACAAAAACGGTTGATTGATACATATAACCGGGAGGGGAAAGGGAAATATCCCATTTCTTTTGTAGAGGGCAGATATGATCCGGAGGTTTTTTTACAGGCTGTCAAAGGTCATGAAGAAGATCCGGAAGGCGGTGAACGCTGCGGGATTTGCTTTGCACTCCGCTTAAGGGAGGCTGCTGTTTTGGCGGCGCAGGGTGGATATGATTACTTTACTACCAGCCTGACTATCAGTCCTTTAAAGAATGCCGAGAGATTAAATGAAATCGGAAGGGCAGCAGGGGAAAAGGAAGGTGTGGCATTTTTGCCATCTGACTTTAAAAAGAAAAATGGTTATAAGCGTTCCATAGAGTTATCTAAGGAATATGATTTATACAGACAAAATTACTGCGGCTGTGTATTCAGCCGGAACGAGGTGGAAGATGAATAAATTATTGGATGTGATTTCAAAGGAAATGAAGGCTGCTTTTGAGGCAGCAGGTTATGACCCGGAGATGGGAAAAGTTACGGTTTCCAATCGGCCTGATCTATGCGAGTATCAGTGTAATGGTGCTATGGCGGGTGCAAAGGTATATCATAAGGCGCCCATTATGATTGCAAACGATGTAGTTGCAAAATGTGAAGGCAGTAAAGTATTTGCCAGTGTGGAGGCTGTAAATCCCGGATTCTTGAATATTAAATTGGATGAAAATTTTATTGCAGACTATTTAAAAGAAATGGAAGCAAGTGATAAATTTGGTCTTCCCGCACCTGAAAAAGTGCAAAAGATTGTTATTGATTACGGCGGACCAAATGTAGCAAAACCTCTGCATGTAGGACATCTCCGTTCTGCAGTTATCGGTGAAAGTATTAAGAGAATTGCACGTTTTAACGGTCATGAGGTCATTGGTGATATTCATTTGGGTGATTGGGGATTGCAGATGGGTCTGATCATCACAGAGTTGCAGGAAAGAAAACCGGAGCTTCCTTATTTTGATGAAGCCTATGATGGAGAATACCCGGTAGAAGCTCCGTTTACAATTTCAGAGCTGGAGGAAATTTATCCCACAGCCAGTGGGAAATCCAAGGAAGACCCTGCATATAAAGAGAAAGCAATGGAAGCAACCTTTAAGTTGCAGAGTGGTGTGAGAGGATATCGCGCGTTATGGAATCATATTATAGCGGTATCGGTTTCTGATCTTAAGAAAAACTATAACAACTTAAATGTGGAGTTTGATTTGTGGAAGGGTGAATCCGACGTACATGATGTGATTCCCGGTATGGTCGACTATATGAAAAAAGGAGGCTATGCTTATGAATCAGAGGGTGCATTGGTGGTAGATGTCAAAGAAGAGACTGATACCAAAGAGGTGCCGCCTTGTATGATTTTAAAGAGTGATGGCGCATCCCTTTATAATACAACTGACCTTGCAACCATTCAGGAAAGAATGGAGCAAATCAATCCCGATCATATCATTTATGTGGTTGATAAGAGACAGGAATTGTATTTTACACAGGTATTCCGTTGTGCAAGAAAAACGAAGTTGGTAAAAGATGACACTGGACTTACCTTTGTAGGTTTTGGTACTATGAATGGAAAGGATGGCAAACCCTTCAAAACACGTCAGGGTGGTGTTATGAGACTGGAAAATCTTTTGAGTGACATCAATGACCAGATGTATGAAAAGATTGTATCCAATCATGAAGTTCCTGAGGAAGAAGCAAAACAGACAGCTAAGAAGGTTGCTCTTGCAGCAATTAAATATGGTGATTTAAGTAATCAGGCAAGTAAAGATTATATTTTTGATGTGGAGCGATTCACTTCCTTTGAAGGCGACACAGGACCGTATATTCTTTACACAATCGTAAGAATTAAATCTATATTAAACAAATATGCAGCAATGAACAAGAGCGTTGAAGATACAAAAATATCTACACCTGAGACCGCAGCTCAAAAAGAACTGATGTTATCTATTGCGGGATTTATTTCCATGATGCAAAGTGCATGGGAAGAATTGGCTCCCCATAAAGTCTGTGCTTATATTTATGATTTGGCAAATGCCTTTAATCATTTTTATCATGAGACTAAGATTTTGCAGGAAGAAGATGAAGCAAAGCAGGCAGGATACATTGCTCTTTTAAAGCTGACAAAAGATATTCTGGAAACTTGTATTGATGTCTTGGGCTTCAATGCACCTGAACGCATGTAATAACGGATGTGATTTAATGGAATTTTATAGAGTAAATGAAAATTTGGTGAAATGTCTGGTAACAGAAGAAGACATGGAACAGTATGATGTAAAAATTGAAGATTTTTTCTCAAAAAGCGAGAATGCCCTGCTGTTTATTCAGGAAGTTGTGAAAATGGCAGCAAAAGAAGTGGATTATAGGCCCAATGGCTTGTTGACATCATTGCAAATTGCGCCCATTCCGGAAAATGGTATTGCTATTTTTATGGCAGAAAATAATGAGATGGATACCGATGTAACCTTGCGCCTGCTAAAAAAAGCAGGTGTCAAGATACCGGAAGACGTAATGAAAGAGATTGGCAAGATTAAGCCCGGTGAGAGAGCCGGTTTTGTGAAAAGGCTAATGAAAAATATCCAAAAAGAGATTGCAAAGGATATGGGCGTTAATCAGGATGATGCTCTTTATGAGCAATCGAAGATTACAGATCTGCAATTGGAAAGTACCAGCAATTTGGAACGAAAGATTTTTGCTTTTGACAGCGTCGGTGATGTACTTTCCTATGTAAATGCCGTGGAAATGCCGGAAGAAATAGAGAGTTCTTTGTATAAAGATCCTATAAAGGGTAAATTCTATATGTTGCTTGTCCGGAAAGATGTATCCGTGCAAACCTTGGCCGGTGTATATCTGACAGCCTACGAGTATGGACAATTTGTATCAGAAAAAGAAGAGCAGTCAGAGTATATAAAAGAGCATTATGAGTGTGTGATCGCAGAGAATGCAATCGGTAAATTAAAGAAATAAAACACTTGTTATGAAATGGAGAATTGATTCATGCACAATGAATTAACCGAAAAAGATATCGAAAAAATGCGCGAAGAGATTGAGTATCGGAAGGTTACGGTACGAAAAGAGCTTTTGGAGCATGTGAAGGAAGCGAGAGCGCATGGGGATCTCAGTGAAAATTTTGAGTATCATGCAGCAAAGCGTGAAAAAAACAAAAATGAAAGCCGTATCCGCTTTTTGGAGCGTATGATTAAGACTGCAGTAGTGATTTCTGATGAATCGGCAGATGACGAGGTTGGAGTGAACAATACGGTGACCGTTGAGTTTCCGGATGATCATTCAGAGGAAGTATATCGGATTGTGACAACAGTCAGAGGGAATTCCTTAAAGGGGCTGATTAGTACAGAGTCACCTATGGGAAAAGCTTTGCTTGGTCATAAGGTTGGGGATACAGTTACTGTTTGCGTCAATGAGAGGGTCAGTTATCCGGTGATTATTAAAAAAATTGAAAAAACAGAAGATGATGATTTAGAGTTAAATAAGTTTTAGAGCAAAGGTTGCATCAAACGATTTCGTTGATGCAACCTTTTAAAGTGGACAATAGGTTTACATAATCATGATATTCCGGGTTGTTGCTATGATACAGATTTTTTGCCATAATAATAGGTTTTTTGTCTTTTGCAGCAATGGGAATTGCAGTTGACATAATGCTGGAATCTAAAAGTGTGTGGAAGTCTGAAGACAACAACATCTCTTGTATAAATGCTTTTCCTTCATTGGCGTATAGAATATAGCCAACAATGTCTTCCTCTTTTTTGAATAGATAGATACCGCCATGTTGGCTTTTAAGCTCAGCAAGTAGTGTCCGGAAGTAATCCGATGTACGGAAAATGTAGTAATCATACTGCTGGGATAGGGTTGTATTTGCAAACGATACAAGTTTACATAAATCTGATTCTGAAATAGTAGAGTCAATGAATTCGAGGTATAAACCGTTGCCACATAATTCATTTATGTAAACTTCTGGGGTGAGGATATTTGTCGATACATCATATTCCGGGCGGGCATAGATGTAGGAGAAGCCAAATGGTTCATAAATGGCCGGATTAGCCGGCATCAAAAAAACAAAAGGTGTCTTAACTTCTTTGGCATAGGTAAATACTTCTTGTAATAAAGTTGCCATAAGCCCCCGGTGTCGGTGTTCTTCTTTGGTTGCAACACCAACAATATAGAATGTGGGTATAATATTTCCTTTTATATTTATCTGATAGGGGGTCATATGGACCATTGAGACAATTGTACCCTCATATTTGCAGACAAAGGTGGTATTTTGTATGGCTTTATGGGAAAAATAGTAGTCTGTAAATGCCGGACTGTCTTCATCAAAAACTTCTTCCCACAGAGGCCGGGTGGTTAATACATCTTTGCCACTGATACATTGGATATGATAATGATGCAGTTGATTGTCTGAATCTGTATAGGTGTATTGTTTCATAAAATTAATCCTTTATGATTAAGCCTGATGTTTGGGACAACCCTGACAACCGGTACAACCGTCACTCACTGCAGTGTCCATAAGACTATTGGGTGTGGTAAGCATACAGATGGCTTGTGAGGATATTCCTTCACCGGTTCCGGTAAATCCCAGACCTTCTTCTGTTGTTGCTTTTACATTTACCTGAGCAATATCAATATCCAGCGCATCTGCAATATTTTGACGCATGGTATCGATATAAGGGCGCATTTTCGGTTGTTGTGCGATGATGGTTGCATCAATATTTTCAATTAAGAAAAAGTTTTCTTCTAAGAGTTCACCGACCTTTTTCAGAAGAAGAATACTGGAAATTCCTTTGTATTGGGGATCACTGTCGGGAAAATGCTTGCCGATATCGCCAAGTGCTGCGGCACCCAGAAGTGCATCAGAAATCGCGTGTAATAAAACATCGGCGTCCGAGTGGCCAAGTAATCCTTTTTCATAGGGGATTGTGACACCGCCGATAATCAGATCCCTTCCTTCTACCAATTTGTGAACATCGTAGCCCATTCCGATTCTCATATTTTATATCCTCTCTATTAATAATGTCATTATAGGTGTTATAATCAATAGCTTCTTTAACAGTATAACCTAAGTTGGATTCCTGTAACAGAATAAAAATGAAAAAAACTATATTTTTTTAAAAGAAAAACTTGACAAGTCCCCCTATGTCATTATATACTAGCAAAGCGGGTTGTGAAAACGACCCGTAAAAATGGGATCTTAGCTCAGCTGGGAGAGCATCTGCCTTACAAGCAGAGGGTCACAGGTTCGAGCCCTGTAGGTCCCATTTATATGGCGAGATAGCTCAGTTGGCTAGAGCACACGGTTCATACCCGTGGTGTCGTGGGTTCAAATCCCTCTCTCGCTATTACAATGGAAACCTTACACAATATAAGGTTTCCTTTTTTATTATATAATACCATAATACAATGAGAGGTGTGGAAAAGGATGGAAGGAAAGAAAAAAGGGTTGATTATAACCATTATTGTTTTGGCAACTTGTATTGTTTTGGCAACGGCTGTCGTAGGCGTTATGTTGGTAATAAAGGGGAATAGTCTGGCTACAACATCAGATACAGATGAAGTGGAACAGGAGACTGTTGAAAATGATAAATATGAAGATGAATCTGACATAGAAGAGGAAGAAAAGTCGGAGGAATCAGAGAAAGAAACTGAAGAAGAACCTGTCGAAGAAGTGGAGCAGGAATTAGATCAAGATGCAGTTCTGTCTAAGTTTGTTGGATATTGGTTGTGGGATGAAGAATCCAATATTATGGGTTACTGCGTGGGTAGTGGTCATAATGGAATTGATATTTCGGCATGTGGCAAAGGCGGAGCTGTTTATGGAGACGAGGAAGCGGAATATGAATTTTTGATTACCAGAGGACCGGTATGGACAGATACAGACTTAGTAAGCTTTTCAGAGAATGAACTGGTATTTGTGGATGACTATGGAGTTGAATATGTATTAACCTATTTGGATGAAAAAACCATTCAAATTGTCACTGACGGTAGTGTGCCGGAGGTTGCAGTGAATAGTGCCTATGTGGATAATACAGGATACGATTTAGAAGCAGAAATTGAGCAGATTCAGACTTGGTATTATGATACACAGAGTAAATTGGAAGTGTTTACCCTTGTTCCTCAAAACGAATATGTTGATTTTGTTTATGATGGAACAAAACTTGTAAAAATAGCCGTTAAAGGTGGCTTTGACGGATGGGATATGGCAAGAGAGTACTATTTCCATGAAGGACAGCTATATTTTATGTTTGCTTATAACGACATGGGTGAGCACCGTATTTATGTGAAGGATAATATATTGCTACGATATATCGATATAGAAGGAATCTCTTATGATATTGGATACGGAATGCCGCCGGAAGCATGGGAAGTAAGCGAAAAAGGCTTTGAGGAAGCGGAAGCATTACGTTAATTTTAGTGCCACAGAATCAATGACAACCCCCTGTTTTTATGCTATGATAGTAATACTTATAAACGTGTTACTATCAAGATAAAAAGGGGGTTTTGTTTATGGAAAAAAGACAGCAAAACGGAAATCTTGTGAGTTCGGCATATGTGGCCTTTTTTAATACGCTTCTGGATGCGCCCATTGACGTAAAAAGATGCTTTGATGTAGCAGGTACGGCAATCGGCAAGATTGTACCGGAGTTGCCCATAGGCAAAGTGGTTGTAAAGGTGGATTCGCCACCGAACCGTATACTACGTGACGGAGAAAAAAGACGTCAGGTTTTATATGAAAAAGGTGAAGTGGATACAAAGCCCAATTATAACTTTTATTTTGAGACAGATGCAGGTGATAGTACCAGCTTTGAAGTTTATACACTTAAAGATTATACATGCGATGAAAAACAGATCAAAGATTTGGATTTGATTATCAAGCAGTTATATGTATTTATCGGAAGAGCCAGAAGTGGTACCTTGCTTAGTCGTACCTTACACGAGGACGGCTTGACCGGTATTCCCAATCTGACCACCTTTTATACACATGGAAGCCGTCTGATAGAAAAAGGTAAACTGGCAAAATACGATGCTTTCTATTTTAACGTGAGGGATTTCCGATACATTAACCGGATGTTGGATTATCAAGGTGGCGATCAGGTTATGATTCAGTACGCCCATGAAGTCTGTGATTTTCTCATTGAAGATGAGATGGTGGCACGTTTGGGTGGAGATAATTATGTGGCATTGATCCGCAGAGACCGCACACAGGCCTTTTTGCAGTATTTAAAACAAATTGAAGTTGAGATTGAGACGGCGGCGGGCAAACAAATGCACACTCTCCGCGCTGTATGTGGTATCTATGAGATTGATGCAGAAGTTACTAAGATGAGTGATGTCATGACTGCGATTGGAACTGCATTGCAGGCAGCAAAACAATCCTATAAGCAGGAATATGTATATTATACACCGGAGCTTTCGGAGCGTATTGTGTACGAAAAGATGGTTGCGCAGGAATTCGTGGAAAATATGCAAGGGGGTAAGTTTGTCACCTACTTGCAACCCAAATTTGACTTGGATACCAAGAGTATTTGTGGTGCAGAAGCATTGGCCAGATGGAATCACAAAGGAAAAATTGTCAGTCCCGAGTGGTTTATTCCCATGCTGGAAAAAGACGGGGCGGTATGCATGCTGGATTTTGAGATTTTACGGCAGGCATGTAAGCTGATTGCACAATGGAAAAGCCGTGGCAAAGAGCCGGTGCGTATCTCGGTGAATTTATCCAATTGGAATCTGCATAGCCAATCTTTGGTGGAAGATATTATGGAGATATTGGATGAGTATCAGGTTGATCCAAAGTATATTGAGATTGAGTTGACGGAGACCATGGATTCCCGCGAATATGCGATTATGGCAGATTTATTTAAGCGCATGAAGGAGTGTGGTCTAACCACATCTCTGGACAATTTTGGTCTTGGTTTTTCTTCCCTGAATATGATCAAAGACTTGGATGTAGATGTGCTGAAATTGGATAAAAAAGTCGTTGCAGATATGGATAGTCCCGAAGGATTTAAGAGTAAGGCCATGATTGAGAATATTATCGATATGGCCAAAACCATGAATATGAAGGTGTTGGCAGAAGGTGTAGAGACAACAGAGCAAAGGGATTTCCTTATTGAAGCCGGATGTGACGTGGCACAAGGTTATTTGTATGCAGCACCCATGCAGGCAGAAGAATTTGAAAAACGTATATTCCGCTAAATAAAAATTTATACATAATTTTCTAAAATTACCATAAATAAAAGCATTCCCATGCGTATCTATGATATAAGAGATGCCAATGTGCAAAGGCATAGGAAGAGGGAGGAATGACTATGAAAAAGAAAATATGGAAATGGAAAAGCTTAGCGGTTGCATTACTGGTTGTAGTTATGTTAACCGGATGCGGTGCATCTGCTTCAGAAAAAGCAGATTATTCGGTTATGACCGAATCATATGAAAATGGCAGCTATGACACAGATGATGTGTATATGATGAATACAGTGGCAGGGGCGCCTGTGGAAGAAGCCGTGACAGAAGAAGCGGTGGAAGAACCTGAGGCGGAGATACAAGAGGTAGAACTGCAGCAGACAAACCGGAAACTTATCAAAAATGTCAATCTGGAAGTAGAAACCGAAAGTTTTGATGAATTGTACGCAAAGGTCAACGAAAAGACGGAAGCCTTAGGCGGTTATGTGGAAAACAGTTATGTATATAACGGTAGCAGTTATTACGGAAATGATACCCGTGATGCTAATCTGACTATTCGTATTCCGGCAGATAATCTGGATGCATTTTTATCGGAAGTATCGGAGGCATCCAATGTCATTAGCCGTAACGACAGTGTGACAGATGTGACTTTACAGTATGTGGATCTGGAAAGCAAGAAAGAGGCTTTACTGGTTGAGCAGGAACGTTTGTTGGAACTGATGGAAGAGGCAGCGACAATTGAAGATATCATTGCATTGGAAAGCAGATTATCAGAAGTGCGTTATGAGTTGGAGAGTATGGAATCCAGACTTCGTACGTTGGATAATCAGATTTCTTACAGCACAGTCTATTTATACATACAGGAAGTTGCTAAATTGACACCGGTTAAAGAACAGACTATCGGCGAAAAAATCGTAACAGGATTTACCGAAAGCTTATACGGTGTAGGAAACGGATTACTAAACTTTGGTATTGGCTTTATCATTAAACTTCCGTATATTGTTGTGTGGGCGGTTGTGATTGTTGTATGCGTATTGGTTGTAAAAGCAATCCGCAAAGCAAATAAAAAACGCAAAGCCAAGAGACAACAAAAAACGCAGATGACAGAGCCAAAACAAGAGGCAGTAACAGAAACAACAAAGACAGAATAGAGGCAAAACTATGGTAGTGGAAAGCAAGGATTTATATTTGCTGGAGCATTATGAATATGGAGAGGCTTTTTTTGGAAGTGTAAGCGGTATGAATTATCGTGTAAACCGTAATCCCATGAAGCATGTAAAGTTTGCACCCATTGAGGAAAAAATGAATGCAACCTTGATTGCATATGTATGGCCGGGTCCCAAGTGTTTTAGCAAGACTGATCCGGAGCTGATTTTATCGAAGGAGTTTCCTTATTCCGATGAAGGAAAAGAGGAAGTGGCGGCCTGGATATCCGGACAATACGAGAGTCGCAAGGCGGAATGGGATGAAATTGCAGATAAAGGATTATTGGGATAGAAGGCGGATAGGAATATGAATATCATTACCGTAGATGAGATTACAAAAGCATACGGAGAACGAAAAATATTTGACAAGGCATCCTTCTTTTTACAGGAAGGCGAAAAGACAGGAGTGCTTGGTATTAACGGAACCGGTAAGACCACCCTGCTAAAGATGATTGTAGGGGAGGATGAACCGGATACAGGAACAGTCATCAGAGCAAAGGGGAAGGTAATTGCATACCTTCCCCAAAGTCCTGTTTTTGACAATGATGAGAATCTGATTGATGCAATCGTCAAGGATACGCCACACAAAGAAAGTGATGCCAAATCCATGCTGACCAGGTTGGGCGTTACAGACTTTTCCTTGAAATGCGGTCAATTATCCGGAGGTGAGAGGAAGCGCTTGGCATTGGTTAAGACCTTGCTGATGCCGGCGGATATTTTAGTATTGGATGAGCCCACTAACCACTTGGATCAGGGGATGGCTGATTGGTTGGAGGAGACCTTGAGAAATTTCAGGGGTTCATTGATTATGATTACACATGACCGTTATTTCCTTGATAGTGTGTGTAACCGGATTATTGAAGTGGATAAAGGGAAAATCTATTCCTATGAAGCAAACTACGAAGGGTATCTGGCATTGAAGGCTGAGCGTGAGGAAATGGCTGCGGCATCTGACAGAAAACGTCATTCCATTCTCCGAAAAGAGTTGGAATGGGTAAAACGTGGTGCAAGAGCCCGTACGACCAAGCAAAAAGCCCGGTTAGAGCGCTTTGAACAGTTGTCAAGGACGCCTGATACAGCAAAAGACGGGACAGTAGAGCTTGGTAGTGTTAAGAGCCGTTTGGGTAAAACCACAGTTGAATTGCATGGTATCAGTAAAGCCTACGCAGATAAAGTATTGATCAAAGATTTTACCTATTTATTTTTGAAAAATGACCGCATCGGATTTATGGGAAAGAACGGATGCGGTAAATCTACGTTGATGAAAATGATTATGGGTGAAGTGATACCGGATGAAGGCTATATCGAGATTGGACAAACGGTAAAGATTGGCTATTTTGCCCAGGAAATCAGTGATAAAGAGATGAAACCGGAGCAGAAGGTCATTGATTATATCCGTGATGTGGCAGAGTTTGTAGAGACTGAGGATGGAAAGATTTCGGCAGCACGGCTCTTGGAGAAGTTTTTATTTGCCGGCGAGGATCAATATGGTCCGGTAGGAAAATTATCAGGCGGACAACGGCGAAGACTTTATCTGTGCAAGGTGCTGATGGGAGCCCCCAATGTACTCATACTGGATGAGCCCACCAATGATTTGGACATCACTACATTGACGGTGTTGGAAGACTATTTGGATCATTTCCCCGGGATTGTGATTGTGGTATCCCATGACCGTTATTTTCTGGATCGTGTGGTTGGCAGAATGTTTATATTTGAAGGTGAAGGAAGGCTTCGACAGTCCGAAGGCGGTTATACGGATTATCAAAACCGTCTGCGCTTAGAAGCGGATTTGGCAGAAGAAGGCGGACCGTCTGCAAGTGACAACCGTGATAAAAAAGAGGCGGAAAGTCAGGAGAAGCCTAAGTGGAATACCGGACGTGAAAATAAACTGAAATTTACTTACCGCGAGCAAAAGGATTATGAAACTATTGAAAGCGATATTGCCAAGCTGGAAGAGAAACTTGAACAGTTGGAAGCGGACATGCTCAAGTTTGCCAGAGACTTTGTCAAATTAAAAGAGTTAAATGAAGAGAAGGAAAGAACAGAAGCTCTGTTGGAAGAGAAAATGGAGCGGTGGATGTATCTGGAAGAACTGGCAACGAAAATTGCGGAGCAATAGGTTGACAAAATCAAATATTTTGCATATTCTAATACTAGGTTTAAGAGAATAAACAAAGGCAATGAACGGAAAGAGTACATGTCTGTAAAGCATCAGAGAGGGAGTGTCACCGGCTGAAAGCAGTCCCGGCAAAAAGGATATGGAAGTGCATCCGCAAGCTGATTTTGCGAACCGTCGACAGAGAGTGACTTATTAGCAGAGTACGTTTCCTGCGTTAAAGGATGAAAAGTGCCGACATATTGTCGGAAACAGAGTGGAACCGCGGAGTTATTCGCCTCTAATAGTGATATTAGGGGCGATTTTTTATGTATCGTGCTTGCACGAAAGGAAGGTGGCTTATGAGTTTTATCAGCCGTGTCAGGGAAGAAATCCGGGTTGTCAAAGAACGTGACCCGGCCATTCACTCCAATATGGAAGTGTTTCTCTATCCCAGCTTTAAAGTAATGTTGCATTATCGATTGGCACATAAATTATATAAAAAGAAACGTTATTTTTTTGCAAGATGGATTTCACAGCGTGCAGCAAGAAAAACAGGCATTGAGATTCACCCAGGTGCACAGATTGGAAATGGTTTTTTTATTGACCATGGAAATGGTGTTATCATTGGTGAAACTACCATTATCGGTGACAATGTGACACTGTATCAGGGAGTGACTCTTGGCGGTACCGGTAAAGAACAGGGTAAGCGTCACCCTACCATCGGCAATAATGTAATGATTAGTGCAGGAGCCAAAGTGCTTGGTTCTTTTACCGTCGGAGATAACAGTAAAATCGGTGCCGGTAGTGTGGTGCTGGAGGAAGTACCGCCCAATTCCACAGTAGTTGGTGTGCCGGGCAGAGTGGTTAAACGAAACAATATCAGCTTACCACAGGAAGAGTTGGATCAGGTTCATTTGCCTGACCCGGTAAAAGAAGAATTGGACAGTCTACGGGAAAGCAACCGGTTGTTGCTTGAAAGAGTCGAACACTTGGAAAGTAAAATTGGTTAACATAACATAAAGGAGAAGGACATGAAAATCTATAACACATTAACAAAGAAAAAAGAAGAGTTTGTACCCATTGAAGAAGGAAAGGTAAGAATGTATGTCTGCGGACCGACTGTATATAACTTAATTCATATCGGTAATGCCAGACCTATGATTGTGTTTGATACCGTACGTCGTTATATGGAGCATAAGGGCTTGGAGGTTAATTATGTTTCTAACTTTACAGACGTAGATGACAAAATCATCAAAGCAGCAAATGAAGAAGGTGTAGATCCTTCCGTGATTTCTGAGCGTTATATCGCAGAGTGCAAAAAGGATATGGAGTCCATGCATGTTAAACCTGCAACAACCCATCCTAAGGCGACCGAAGAAATCGATGGTATGCTGGATATGATTCGTACCTTGATTGAAAAAGGTCATGCTTATGCGGCAGCAGACGGAACCGTATATTTCCGTACACGAAGCTTTAAAGAATATGGCAAGCTTTCACATAAAAATCTGGATGACTTACAGGGCGGTAACCGTTCTCTCTTGGTAAGCGGTGAAGATCAAAAAGAAGATCCCTTGGATTTCGTATTGTGGAAACCCAAAAAAGAAGGAGAGCCTTATTGGGAGTCTCCCTGGTGCAACGGTCGTCCCGGTTGGCATATTGAATGCTCTGTTATGAGTAAAAAATATTTGGGTGAGCAGATTGATATTCATGCAGGCGGAGAGGATCTGGTATTCCCTCACCATGAAAATGAGATTGCACAGTCCGAAGCGGCAAATGGAAAAGAATTTGCAAAATATTGGATGCACAATGCATTCTTAAATATTGACAATAAGAAGATGAGTAAATCTCTGGGTAACTTCTTTACCGTAAGAGATATCAGTGAGAAATATGATTTGCAGGTACTCCGTTTCTTCATGCTTTCCGCTCATTACAGAAGTCCCTTAAACTTCAGTGCAGACTTGATGGAAGCGGCAAAGAACGGCCTTGACCGTATCATTACAGGTGTAGAGAATCTGAAGTATGCACTGAGTGTTTCCGGCAAAGATACAATGGACGAAGCAGAAAAAACTTTGTTAGAGGAAGCAAAAGCATATGTAGATAAATTTGATGCGGCAATGGATGATGATTTTAATACGGCAGATGCGATTTCAGCTATTTTTGAATTAATCAAATTTACCAACACCAATGCAAGTGGAGAAAATTCCAAAGAATTTTTACAGGCGTTATTAGATGAAGTAAGAATGCTTTGCGATATCTGTGGTTTGGAAGTGGATAAGAAAGAAGAACTTTTGGATGCAGATATTGAAGCCCTCATTGAGGAACGTACTGCAGCAAGAAAAGCGAAAAACTTTGCAAGAGCAGATGAAATCCGTGATGAGTTATTAAGTAAGGGCATTGTGTTGGAAGATACCCGTGAAGGTGTAAAATGGAAAAGAGCGTAACGTTACTGAATCAGATTAAAGAGACCTTTGACTGTGGAGATGTGGATGTCAAAACCTATTCTCCACTGGCTTTGGCGTTTATCGGCGATGGGATATTTGAGATTATCATCCGTACCGTTGTGGTAGAAAGAGGAAATCGTAGTGCGGATGGCTTACATAAAACAAAAAGTCGCGTGGTGAATGCCAAAGTACAGGCAAAAATGGCAGAAGCTTTATTAGCGGAGCTTACAGAAGAAGAACTTGCCTGCTATAAAAGAGGCAGAAATGCCAAATCCCATACAGCAGCAAAGAATGCCAGTATTGCAGAGTACCGGAAGGCCACGGGATTGGAAGCTTTATTTGGATATCTGTATCTATCGGGAAGAGAAGAACGTATCTTAGAATTAACAAAATTGGGATTAGAGAAGGTTGACGTAAGTATATAATATGTAAACTGATACGAAGTGGAAGGTTTACGATAATAAAAATTATGTTAACAAGAAAAGGAGATGCCATGGCATACGAAGAATTTATGATTGAAGGAAGAAATGCTGTGATTGAGGCGTTTCGTTCCGGAAAAACCATTGATAAAGTATTTATTTTGGATGGTTGTCAGGATGGACCTATGTCCACCATCCGCCGTGAGGCAAAAAAGCATGATACCATCATTAAATATGTAGAAAAAGAGCGTCTGGACCAGTTGTCCTCAACCGGTAAGCATCAAGGGGTCATTGCTATGGCTGCAGCATATTCCTATGCAGAGGTGGAAGATATCTTGGCATCCGCAAGGGAAAAGGGTGAAGATCCTTTTATTTTTATTTTGGATGGCATCGAGGACCCTCATAATCTGGGTGCGATTATCCGTACAGCAAACTTATCCGGTGCCCACGGTGTTATCATCCCCAAAAACAGAGCTGTAGGATTGACGGCCACAGTGGCAAGAACCAGTGCCGGAGCTTTAAATTATACACCGGTTGCCAAGGTTACAAATATCGGTAAGACTATTGAAGAATTAAAAAAAGAAGGCCTTTGGTTTGTTTGTGCCGATATGGGTGGAACACGTATGTATGATTTGAATTTAAAAGGTGCTATTGGTCTTGTGATCGGAAATGAAGGAGAAGGTGTCAGCCGCCTGGTGAAAGAAAAATGTGATATGGTAGCATCCATTCCCATGAAGGGGGATATTGATTCACTTAATGCTTCCGTTGCTGCCGGTGTTCTGGCATATGAAATTGTGAGACAGAGATTACAATAGGTTTACATAATGCAAAAAAACGGGGATGTGTCATAGTAAAGATTTGTGTATCATATAATTAAGAGGAATAGGATTTGAATTTATACAATGATTTCACGGATGAAGAATTGATTATCCGTGCCAGAGATGGTGAAGAAGAGATAATTGAATATCTGATGGATAAGTACAAAAATCTGGTGCGTAGCAAGGCAGCAACCATGTTTATCCTGGGTGCAGACAAGGATGACTTGATTCAGGAAGGGATGATTGGCTTATTTAAGGCTGTCAGGGACTATGACAGTGGCAGGGATGCCAGTTTTTATACCTTTGCTGAGTTGTGTATTTCCAGACAAATGTACACAGCGTTGCAGGCCTCCGGCAGAAAGAAGCATAGTCCGCTCAACACATATGTATCCATTTATCAGGATAGTGATGAAGAGGGTGCCGGTCTGATTGATGCCTTGGAAAATAAAAAAGAGCGCAATCCGGAAGAGATTCTCATAGACCAGGAAAATGTGGAAGCCATTGAAAAAATTATTGAGAATGAATTGAGTTCTTTTGAAAGACAGGTGCTGGAACTTTCCATGACCGGTATGGGATATATTGAGATTGCCAAGCTTTTGGGAAGGGATGCGAAATCCACAGATAATGCGTTGAGCCGTGTAAAGACGAAAATTCGGAAGGCATTAAACAAAAAATGACAGAAAAACCTTTTTTCTGCTAGGCAGAAAAAGTTTGCTGTGATATACTAATAAAACAAAAAGTGGTATTGTGAACCAATGTTGGGGAAAAGGAGATAATCATTATGGAAAACAAAATGAGAAATGAAGTTTACAAAGAAATGAAGGTTGCATTTCAGACTGCAGAGCAGCAGATTAAAGCAAAAAAGGATTACAAAGATCAGTTAAAGTTCAAGATTGAGTTATATAATAAATGTTTAGATGAGCATTTGCTTGACAAAGGTAGCAAATTAATCAGAGAGCATCTTGACGATACTAAGAAAGAAGTAAAAGAAATCGACAAACAGATTGAAGATTTAATCATTGAAAGAGATGCATATCGTATCGAGATCGAAGTATTTGAGCAAGCTTTCAGAGATTAGTTGACAAAGTGAAGATGCCTGTGCTACAATAGTCGTCGGTGGTTAAACCAGGCTGATATAGCTCAGGTGGTAGAGCGTCACATTGGTAATGTGGAGGTCACGGGTCCGAGTCCCGTTATCAGCTTACTAAGAGCCTTGATTATTCAAGGCTCTTTATTTTATTCTTAGCCTTTTACAAACCCCATTTCTTGTGGTAAAATTATCCTAACTTTAGTCTTTTATGTGCGCGGGGGAGAAACGACATGTACAATGAAAAGATGAAAATGGCTGCCATCAGAGCCAATCGGATTTTATCAAAATTAATTCTGGTATTTTTATTTTTTATCCCGGTTATTTTAATTCTTTATTTCACAGGCTATATTCAGCACGACATGGAAAAAATCATATATGTTTGTGTTGGGGTTCTTATTTTATGCGTTTTCCCCGGTATTTTTAATAAGATTTCATATAATGAGGATGCCATTGCCATTGTGGTGTTGATGTCCTTGGAGATTATGCTGAGTCTTTTGGGATTGAATTCTTATATGGAGGTGGCTTTTGCATATATTGCAGTACCGGTTATCAGCTTGTTTTATTGTAATCAGCGACTGTCCCAACGGATTTGTCTGTTGTGCTACGTTTGTATGATAGTGATTGTTTACTATCGTGCCACTGCTATGAGTGGAAACGTATATAACGGAACGGATATATATATGTCCTTATTGCAAGTTACCATAGAGTATATTATTGTGGCATCGATTATTTGTTATGTTGCTGATTACTTTGAAAGTCATGTGTTGGAAGGCGGCAAGGAGCAGGCTGATGGACTGGAGTATGCAAATCTGTCAGGTGGCGCCGCAAAGGAACGTAAAGAAATAGTGTTAGATGAGACTGTGTATGATGTACAGGGATTGTTCCGTGGTATAGAAAAAGACATGCATGGTATCATAAGAGGAAAGAATAAAAAGTTTGAACTGGATTTGGATGATAATCTGCCCATTAAGCTATACGGTGCAAGAGAAGAAATCAGACAGGCATTATCAGGTATCTGTTCCGACTTGCTGATGTACCGCTCGGAAGCAAATATCCGTATGAGTGTGACTTATGAGAGTGGGATTTTGCCCAAAAGAGGGCAGAATATTACTCTGGTTATCCGTATCATCGGCTATACGGATATTACAGCGGTTACCGTAAACAAGGCTGCATTGGGATATTTCTTAAGTCAGAGAATCATTGATCGGTTAAAAGGTAGTTTTGAGGATTTGTCGGATTCGGAAGAAGCTGCATTCCGTATTTGTCTGTTGCAAAGAGTAGAGGACGAGCGTACCATTCATGCATATCATGAGTTGCAGATGCAGGATTTGCGCCATATGAAGACTGAAGCAATCAATGCAGCAGGTATGTCTATGTATCATAGCCGCATCCAAGTGTTGGTGGTGGATGATAACCGTGAGAACTGCAAATTGATTGATGCAATTTTAAGCTCCATGGGCGTCATTGTAGAGTGTACCAACACCGGTGCGAAAGCAATTGAGCTTTTGGAAGGCAGACAGTATCAGATGGTTTTTATTGATCAGATGATGCCTGAAAAAAGTGGTATAGAGACAGTGAAGGAGTTGCGTTATATTGATGATGAATATTATCAGCAATTACCAATTGTGTTGATGAGTGTAAATGCCCGTGCAGATGCCAAGAAAGAATATGCGGCGTTGGGCTTTTCGGATTGTATTTCCAAGCCGATCAAAGAGAATGAGGTAAAGACTGCAATACAAAGGTGGATTAAAGATGATTATCCGGTGACCTATGCAGAATACGTCAGAATGCAGGAGAATAGCAATGAATAATGGATTGCATAAACTGTGGCAAAAATTACAAATACAAAGTGGGGTAGAAGCATTGGCTGCTGCCCTTTTTACTTTAGTTGCAACAGGCGGTACTTTATGGCTTTGTAAAGGTCTATTATATGGGTCAAAGCCGGTATATGAAGAAATGGTAGCGGGAGGCACTGTGTGGGACGGCTATAACAAGCAGGGAGACTTAACGTTGTTTTATCTGATGTTTCTCTTGATTCCTATCTATTTCGCCATTTTTTTGTTAATCAAACATTCTTTACAAAAGAATGCAGTGGGTGAATACAAAAATATACCGGAGACAATGGAAAAGAAGCCGGTTGCAAAAGTGACCGTCACCATATTGCTTGGCATAGAATCTGTCAGAACTGTTCAGACTGCCTTGATTAGTATGTTTCCATATAGACAAAAGCAATTGGATGTGCTGGGACTTGTGGGAATAGGGATATGGATAGTTGTGGTTTGTGCTTTTTTAGTAAAGTATAAAACCAAGGTGGATTATCTTCTTATCCTGGCACAGATTTGTTTGCCCTTACAGTTTTTGGGCTACTATAAGTTTTATTATCGGTTTGAAGCGGAAGAAGGCTTGATTCAGCTTTTCTATTCCGGAAAATGGAAATGGGTATGTCTCTTGTTTTTTGCCGGTTTCTTTGGATGGCAATTATATGCCGGTGTGAAGAAACAGCAGGGAGTATATTTATCTTCTTTAATCTTAGTGGCAATCGGACGGGCGGCACAAGGTCCGGAGGGGATATTGAGTGTGGATTTCTTTCACAATGGAGAGATGGCATTTCCGATGCAACAATTGGTGTCATATGGCAAGCTTCCGTATTTTGACTTGGACCCCATCCATGGATTGTGCGACTATTTTTACAGTGTCATTAATTATGTGTTTTTTGATGGCACGTATTTTTCCCAGAATGCGGCGATTTTTGTAGCAGGGATTATGATGGCAACGGTACTGGCACTTGCCATGGGAGTATGCTTTAGAAACCGCTATATGGCATTTTTTATCGTATATCTTTTTATGCCTTTTCTGGTGCAAAAAGCCGGTGTGCGATATGTACTGTTTTTTACAGCGTTTATCATTTTACTTAGTGAAAAGGTAAGGAAGGACAGCCTGCGATTCCTGTGGTGGTGGGTGTTACTGTGTATCCTTTCTATCTTTTGGAATGTGTCCATTGGCAGTTCCATGGCGGTGGCATTTTTACCGGAGGTATTGTATAGGGTCATAAAAGATGTGATTCCGCGCTTGAAGCAGTTTAAGGCATGGGAGTCTGTAAATAAAAAGAAGTTTTTTGGATTTTACGGTGTTTTATTTGTCATCGGTATTTGTTATATCCCGTGGTTTTTACAGCTTTTGCGTTTCTTGAGTGAAAATGCAGGGACTACATTATATGTGAATGGAACAGCAATTTTTGGAGATGAGTTTCAGCTTATTAATACCTTTGCAATTGTGTTTCCGTATATAGCTGTTTTGATTTATGCATTGTGCGGCTATAAAAAAGGAAAATCTGCTTTTGTTACCATGTTTTCCTGTCTGTTGGTGATTAGTAATTATGCATGTGTAAGATATGATGAAGGGGCCAGATTGGCGGTGCTTTCCGTATTTTTCATGTTGCTATGGTCGGTAGAACTGTTTGAACAGAAGGATATGAATAAGCAAATCCGTATGGGATTGTTGGCAGTATCTGCAGTATTGTGTGTGTGGCTAATTCGTCATGATATCACCTTTACGGGAGCATATACAACAGTTGCAGATGTTCCTGCATCCAAGGAAATCTCCATTATGGGAGAGGATATGGATGATCCGGTTGTATTTGTATCGGGCGAAAGTGTTGGTATGCCGGCTCTTGGTACCGGTTTTGTTCAAGGCAATACTTTAAATAGTCTAAAAAATGTGAAAGCAGTTTTGGATGCGGAATTAACCGATGAGTCCTATTTGGATTTAACGAATAAGATTTCCCATTATGTAATTATGGATAAGGAAAGTGTATTACCATTTACTTCTGCTTATAATATCAGTAATGCAAAAATGCAGGAAAAGGCAATTGCACTTGTAAAAGAAGAAAGACCACGCTTGATTTTGATTTCACCGCTGATACAGTTTGACCTTGCACCGGTCAGTCTCCGTAGTATGAATTTTTATGAGAGCCTGATGGATATGGGCTATGAGCCATATGCCTATGGTGATGTGGTCTATCTGCTGGATGGAGATTCTACCTTTGCTGAGGCACTGGGTGATGATGCAGGAAGAAAAAGTTTGGGATTGTATTGTCACAAAGAGCATCTGGGAATGCTGCCTTACACATGGGGGGAAACTTGGGAAAAGCAGATGGAAGATGATTCGTTTACCGGGTATTATCCGGATGTAAATGTAGAATGGACCGAAATGCAAGAAGGAAGCGGACGGTATGTTGTGAAAGCAGCAGAAGGGGCTTTTGAAGGCGAGAAAGTATCCTATGTGGTTATTACTGCAGCGGGAGGGTGCCAAAGCAATGAAACCTTTATGCTAAGCTTTTGTAGCGATGTGGATGGACAGGAATACAAATTCCGAATAAGCTGTGGAGTTGAGGAAGAAGGATATACCACATACCTGATTCCGGTAGGAAGTTCACCGTTCTGGTATTATTCAGAGATAGAAGAAATAATGTTGGATGGTCAAATACCGGATATTGAAAAAATTGCATTTTATTAGAATTAAAAAACAGCACTGATTTGATTCAGTGCTGTTTTTATGTTTGCTAATTATTCTGTCGGTACTTCCGGGACAACAACCGTCGGGTCATTGGATGGTGTTGTCGGGACAGGTTCCGTTATCTGTTGTTGCTGCTGTTGCTGTTGTAACAATGCATTCTGGGCAGCAGCATTGGCATTCATCGCATTTTGCTGGGCTGCCTGAGAGTCTGTAATCATTGCACCGGGATTTGCGATATAATATTCCGGTGTATGAGGACATTGTGTACCTGCTGTAATGGTAGTGCCATCTTCAGCGGGAGGAATCTCAATGACTCCGGGAACTCTATAAGGACAGGTAGCACATGCAGGAAGTCCGGTGGCCATACATACATTTCCCTGATAATGTACATCACAGGATTCGGTAGGTATGGTTCCTTCGGCAAATAACTCTGTCACGGCGCATCCGTTGGCATCGCAAAGTCCTGCAATAGGAAGCTTGCCTGATTTACTACATACGGTAGCAGTAACAATACCACTGGGTCTTTCAAAGGACTCGTTGGGCAAATCTGCATGTATCTGGCTCATAACTTCACGCCACAGCTTTTTGGATAGATTACGCTCTCCGTTGCTGCTGTTTAATATTTCATTATTATCATATCCCGTCCATGTAGTAGCAGTGTAATAAGGTGTATAACCTGCAAACCATACATCGCGGTATGCGGTAGTGGTACCGGTTTTTCCGGCAATTGCCATTCCGCCAAAGTTAACGGAACCACCGGTTCCTTTTGTAACAACATCCACCATGGCATCTGTTAACAGATATGCGGTGGTTTCTTTGATAACACGTCTGGTCTCAGGTTGTGTCCTATCTAATAACACATTGCCGTCATGATCCAAAATCTGTGAATAGAGTGCAGGCTCAATATAGGTTCCGCCATTGGCGATGGTTGCATAAGAACCGTTTAACTCCATATTGGTAACACCATCTGTCAGACCACCCAGAGACAGAGCTTGCTGGATATCAGAATAAATCTGGACTTCACCGGTCTCAGAATTGGTGATTTCTCGTCTTTCAACAAGAGTAGTAAAACCAAAGTTTTTCAGATAATCAAATCCCAATTGGGGAGTAATATCGGTAATGGTCTTTACAGCTACAATATTTAAGGATTGTTCAATACCATAACGGTAGGAGCAGAGTCCTTTGTAACTATCGCCGTACCAGTTGGATACGGGTCTGCCGTTGGCATAATTGTATGGTGCGTCATTTTGTACAGATGCCAGTGTCTTTCCGGCACTATCCAGTGCAGGAGCATAGGTAGAAACAATTTTAAAGGTAGAACCGGGCTGTCTGGTCACGTTGGTTGCTCTGTTTAAGGTACGGCTGGCAGCTTTGGTACCGCGGCCACCCACTAAAGCAACTACATAACCTGTGTGCTGGTCTTGTACGGTAATGGATACCTGAGGCTGAGGTGTCAGACTGATGGTCTCAGCTTCTACAGTATCACCGTATCCCATAACGGCTTCTTTGTATGCTTCGATATCTGCATAGGCATCATCCTGGGATGAATACAATTGATTATAGGAAGAGTTTGATTGCATATAGTAAGCTTTAAACATTTCATTACTATGATTTTCAAACTCGCCATTTGCTTTTTTGATGGTAAGGATATAATTCAAATACCATTTTACATTGGAAGGATAATTTTCCTCATTTTCATATACGCTGTCACAGATTTCCTGAATGTGAGGGTCCTGGGTGGAATAAATCTGCAAGCCACCACTGTATACCAGGTTGTAGGCTTGTGTCTCGTTATAGCCCTTTTCTTCAATTAAGTCCTTGATAACCTGATCGATTAAGGCGTCTACAAAGTAGGAGTTAACCGAATCTTTATCAATGGTTTCATTTACATTCTTAATACGGGAATAGACATTATCCGCCATGGCTGTATCGTATTCTTCCTGTGTGATATAGCCCTGTTCCAACATATTGTTCAGTACCTTTTTACGGCGTTCTGCGTTATTGTCGGGATTGGATATGGGGTTATAACGGGTCGGATTCTGTGTAATCGCTGCAACAACCGCACACTCGGATAAGGTAAGCTGGGATACGGGCTTATTGAAATAACGCATGGAAGCGGCCTGTACACCCAGAGTATTCTGTCCCAAGTTGATGGAGTTCATATAAAGCTCCAGGATTTCTTCTTTGGACATCCGTTTTTCAAGCTCTAATGCAAGATACTGCTCTTGGAACTTACGCTTGAATTTATTTACCATATTTTGTTCGGTTACCCAGTCATCAAACACGTTGTTTTTTAATAACTGCTGTGTAATGGTAGAAGCACCCTGTGTAAAGTTGAATTTATTTTTGACTGCTTCCACACCGGCTCTGACAATACCCTTGATATCAATGCCGTTGTGCTCATAAAAACGCTCATCCTCGATGGCAACAAAAGCATCAGCCAGATCTTGGGGAATGGATGCCATACCCACATAACTACGGTTGGAATTGGTTGATACCAGTTTGGTAATTTGTTTGCCCTCTGCATCATACACGATGGTAGCGTAACCGGAAGGGGTAACATCCAGGTTGGAAATGTCGGGAGCGGATGCCAAAATACCTTTAAACATACCGATGCCCAGACAGCCGACTACAATCACGGCAGCCAAACAACATATTAAAAATGCTTTTAAGAAAGTCAGCAAAAACATCTTGCCAAATTTGGTTGATTTGGAATTTAATTGTTGCTGTTTCTTACGAATGCCTTTTTTACTGTAATTCATAATCAAAGCCTCCCTAATATACGTCATTATACCAAAATATGGGATTAAAATAAAGTAAATTATTCCATATCTGGGATTGTTCACAAATTGATACACTTTTATTCCCACATGTGGTAAGATACTAGAGGAAAATCTTTTATGACAGACGGAAAGAGGTGATGATGTATGCCTGACAACATAGAGAGGTCCGTTTATCGAGGCGGTATAGGAGAAGTGGTTGAAAAGAAATCACGGTTTATCGCAACGGTGGCGGCTGTTTCAAGTAAGGAAGAAGCAGAGGAATTTGTTACTTCCATGAAAAAGAAATATTGGGACGCCAGACATAATTGTTCCGCATATATCATTGCTGACACAGTAGATATTCTGCACTCTTCTGATGATGGAGAGCCATCCGGAACAGCAGGAAAACCAATGTTGGAGATTCTTTTAAACGAAGGAATCAAAAATGTATGTGTAGTGGTAACAAGATATTTTGGCGGTACATTATTGGGAACCGGCGGTTTGGTGAGAGCATACCAGGCAGCGGTCAAAGAGGGAATAGCAAATAGTATTCTCATTGAGAAGAAAAAGGGAATAAGCGCTGATATTACAGTAGATTATAATGACATCGGAAAGCTACAGTATTTTTTTGCAAACAATGGTGTGAAGATTTTAGATAATATCTATGAAGAACAGGTGGTTATGAAATTGCTGATACCATCAGAAAGTAAAAAAGCACTGGAGGAAAAGTTGGTTGACATAACTAATGGAAAAACGATGTTGGATCATCCGGAAGAAGTGTATTATGCCCACATAGAAGGTGAGGTCAAGATATGGAAGAAAGAATGGAAGGCGGATTCGAAGTCTTAAAAGAGTTTTTGGATCAGAAGCAATATGTAAAATTGAGAGAGTGGATGACCGATCAGAATGAAGCTGATATCGCATCCATGATTGAGGAGTTGGAAGAAGATGAGAAATTAAAAGTATTCCGTATTCTTCCCAAAGATATGGCGGCGGATATTTTTTCCTATCTGCCCATGGAAATCCAGCAGGAGATTATTACATCTCTTTCTGCAAAAGAAGCAGGCAGCATTATCGATAACCTGATGGCCGACGATGCTACGGACCTTTTGGAAGAGATGCCTGCCAATGTGGTTAAAAAATTACTTGCCAACGCCAGTTCTGAGACCAGAAACGATATCAACCATTTGTTGCGCTATCCTGAGGATTCTGCAGGAAGTGTGATGACGGTGGAGTTTATTGATTTAAAGGAGCGACATACCGTTGCACAGGCTATTGAGCGTATCCGTAGAGTCGGTGTGGACTCAGAGACCAGTAATATCTGTTATGTATTGGATAATCAGCGAAAACTGAAAGGTACTGTTGCACTGCGATATTTGCTGTTAAAAGAGCCTGATGAAAAAATCGGCGATATCATGCATGAAAATGTCATCAGTATCCATACCATGACAGACCAGGAGGAAGTGGCAAGACAGTTCCAGAAATACGACTTTACTGCCATGCCTGTTGTGGATAATGAAGATCGTCTGGTTGGTATTATCACCGTCGATGACGTTGTGGATATTTTACAGGAAGAGGCCACCGAAGATATGGAAAAAATGGCGGCTATCGTATCCAGTGATAAGCCCTATATGAGGACCTCTGTTTTCGAACTGTGGAAGAGCCGTATTCCCTGGCTGGTGCTCTTGATGCTTTCAGCTACCTTTACAGGAAAAATTATTTCATCCTTTGAGGAAGCATTAAGTGCATATGTAATTTTGACTACCTTTATCCCCATGCTTATGGGTACAGGTGGAAATGCCGGCGGACAGGCAAGTGTTACGGTCATCCGTGGTCTGTCCTTAAATGACATTGAATTTGGTGATACGCTCAAGGTCTTATGGAAAGAAATCAGTGTTGCGGTATTGTGCGGTATTACACTGGCGATTATCGGTTTTGTCAAATTTATTTGGATTGATCATTTGACTCTGACCGTGGCAGCGGTGGTATCCTTGTCCCTGGTCGTAACCGTATTTGTGGCAAAAGTAGTGGGAAGTATGCTTCCTATTCTCGCTAAGAAAATCGGCTTTGACCCTGCAGTTATGGCAAGCCCTTTTATTACAACCATTGTAGATGCCATTTCATTGCTTATTTACTTCCAGATTGCAACTGTGATGCTGGGATTGTAGGTTTTAGAGTGTGATAATAAGAGGAGAATGAGTGAAATCTGTTGCTTGGATTTTGCGGTTGACATAATGTGGATTTGTAGGCTTCCCGACCTCGGTCGGGGAGTTTTTTCTTCTTTTTCTTCTAAAAGCATGATTATGGCACTTTTTGTAGAAAAAGAACGATTTCAAATTCGAGTTTTCTACATAAACACCTGTTTTCAGGAGATTTAGAAGAAAAAGATATGTGTTATGTAAAGCCGTAGAGCAATTTAGATAAAATCATTAGCAGATTTTTCTACATAGGACAGAAAAAATAAGTGTTTAGGAGATAATTAGAAATAAAATGGGGATTTTTTCTACAAATTTAGCCAGATAAAGGATTTTTGAAGAAACGCAATAACCGCTCCCTGTTTTCCTTGAAAAATATTGTGATTGAGAGGGGGATATGGTTAAATAAGGTAGAGGAAAATGTTAAATTTAACGGTGAATAAAAAGGAGGTGACAGCATGAAGATATTTGTAGTCTATAAATGGGATTGTATTATAAGATGGGGGTTATTTGGACTGGTAGTATTATTTACACTTTTATCTAGCGACTCTATTGCTCTGATTGATAATCCTACCGGACTGTCAGCATTTACCTTACTTTTCTATCTTTTTATACCTGTTCATCCGGTTTTATGGCTGATTTCGCTTATAGTTTCAATTAAGAACAAACAAGTTTCGCGCATCGTCTTTTGTGTAATTGCACCGATAGTTTCTATTGTTTTTCTATTCTTTCTTGTCGTTGTACATGTTGCCATGACCGGTGGCGTGTGAATATTTGAGTTTATCGATGAGGTATTGTGTGATAGGTTCATGCGACTTTCAAACTTCTGGTGAGTTTGAAGGTATGGCGGTGTAATAGAGAAGAAATTTGAATTTGTACAACAGTGGAATTGATGTTTTTAGGGCATTGTAAAAGGATTTTGACAGAAATTCTTGGTAATGTAAAGGCAAATTGATAGAAAAACATTCAGAAATTTTGTATGTTGAGTATGCTTCAAATAGAGGCGAAAAATAAAATGAGGTGGATAGAATATGGAAATAGGAAGCAAACTCAAAAGGGCACGAAACGAAAAAGGAATAACTCAAGAAAATGCGGCCGAGTTGCTTGATGTTAGTAGGCAGACTATCTCAAATTGGGAAAATAATAAGTCTTATCCTGATATCATTAGTGTCATAAAAATGAGTGACATCTATTCTGTAAGTCTTGACCACCTGCTTAAGGAGGAAAAATCAATGAAGCAGACTTATCAAGAATTTTTGGAAGAGAGTACAAACACGGTAAAGGCGAAGAGAAATTTAGGAAAGATTATATTGTTTTCTACTTACTTTATCATATGGGTTGTAGCAATGATTGTTTTTTTGCAAACTAAGGGACCTATGACATCAGAATTTGACATTGTTTTTAGATGGTTATTATTACCTCTTTTTTTGCTAGTAGCAACAGTCACTGTGGCAAAAAATGATTACTGGGGAAAAGGAAACTGGTTTTGTGTTATTGCTGCAGCAATAACATTTCTTACAGTTCCTTACACGGAATTTGTAGAGGAGATGGGTACAGCAACTTTCACCTTCCGCTTTCCTAATTTTATGTATATGGTGGTAGGAATTATTGTTTCCATCTGTGGTATAGGAATAGGGGATCTATGGAGAAAGAAAATTACTTCAAAAGAAAAAATGTAAACGAAATACGAAAAACACGCGAAAATTTCAGCTCTCTAAAGAAATTAAAAGTGTACGATTAATTGAAGTTTTAGCGAACTTTGGGCATATTTTGTGTTATTGCTCATATATGCCCAATAACAAACAAAAGCCTTTTGAATAATTGATAGTTAGCAAATATATTGGGCATAAATTTGGATTTTCCATCAAAAATGCCCAATTGTATGAGTCGTGCGGACTGATTAGCGGGCATACCATGCCGAGAACTTCACAAACTGACAATTGTCCACGAACAAAACATGCTCTTACGGTTGCTTGCACACGTAAGAGCATGTTTTGTTTTATCCCTTCTTAAATCCGGCGCGTTTTCTCATGGTCGGATCTAAGATTTTTTTGCGTATCCGCAAACTGTCGGGTGTAACCTCCAACAATTCGTCGGTATCAATGAAGTCTAATGCCTGTTCCAGGCTGAGAATCTTAGGTGGTGTCAGTTTTAAGGCTTCATCCGCACTGGAAGAACGGGTGTTGGTCAGATGTTTGGTCTTGCAGACATTAATCTCGATATCCTCTGCACGACCGGTTTCACCGATGACCATACCGGCATATACCTTGGCGCCGGGGGAGATAAAGAGTGCGCCACGTTCCTGGGCATTGAATAAGCCGTAGGTAACTGCTTCGCCGGATTCAAAGGCAATGAGGGAACCGTTGCTGCGGTAGTTCAGGTCACCTTTATAGGGACCATAGCCGTCAAAGATGGTATTTAAGATACCGTTACCTTTGGTATCGGTCATAAATTCACCACGATAGCCGATGAGACCACGGGAAGGAATGGAAAATTCCAGACGGGTGTAACCGCCTGAACCGATTCCCATGCTACGGAGTTCACCTTTTCTTGCAGAAAGCTTTTGGATAACAGCACCGGAAAATTCATCGGGCACATCTACATAAGCCAATTCCATAGGCTCTAATTGATTACCTTCTTCATCATATTTATACAATACTTCTGCTTTGGAAACAGCAAATTCAAAGCCTTCCCTACGCATGTTTTCGATTAATACGGATAAATGAAGTTCGCCACGCCCGGATACTTTATAAGAATCGGTATTATCGGTTTCCTCTACACGAAGGGAAACATCGGTATTTAATTCTTTAAATAAGCGGTCACGTAAATGACGGGTTGTAACAAACTTACCTTCCGTTCCTGCCAGAGGAGAATCATTGACAATAAAATGCATGGCAATGGTAGGCTCGGAAATTTTTTGGAAGGGAATGGGCTTTACATCTTCGGGGGAGCAAAGGGTATCGCCGATATGGATATCGGAAATGCCGGAAATAGCCACAATGGAACCAATGCCGGCTTCTTTCACTTCGACCTTATCCAAACCGTCAAATTCATAAAGCTTGGAAACTTTTACTTTGCGCATTTTGTCAGGTTCGTGATGGTTGACCATGACAACATCCTGATTGACACGGATTACACCGTTATCTACTTTTCCTACACCGATACGACCCACATATTCATTATAATCAATGGTACTGATGAGCACCTGTGTGGCAGCGTCGGGATCACCTTCGGGGGCAGGGATGTAATCAAGGATGGTATCAAATAAAGGAATCATATTATCGCCGGGAGTATCTGCATCCAGACTGGCAATACCGGATCTGGCAGAAGCAAAGATAAAAGGACAATCCAACTGACTTTCATCTGCATCCAAATCAATAAATAATTCCAATACTTCATCAACTACTTCATAAGGTCTTGCTTCGGGACGGTCAATTTTGTTGACACAAACAATGACCGGAAGACTTAATTCCAGTGCTTTACGCAATACGAATTTGGTCTGGGGCATAGCACCTTCAAAGGCATCTACTACTAAGATAACGCCGTTTACCATTTTTAATACACGCTCTACTTCACCACCAAAATCAGCATGGCCGGGAGTGTCAATGATGTTGATCTTTGTATCTTTATAAGTAATTGCCGTGTTTTTGGACAGAATGGTAATGCCGCGTTCACGTTCGATGTCATTAGAATCCATGACACGTTCGGCAACTTCCTGGTTTTCACGGAATACACCGCTTTGCTTTAACAATTCGTCTACCAGTGTGGTTTTACCATGGTCTACATGGGCAATAATTGCTACGTTTCTGACATTTTCTCTTTTTGTTTTCATAATATTCACCTCAATTATTTGTCTGTATATCACAAACGTTTTTAGTCTATCATATCTTTGGCAAAAATCAAGTAAATAACAAAAGGAATCCCTATGGAATGTACGAAAATAGTAGAAAAGAGGGAGAATTTGACGACGTGTTTTTTACATTTTTGCGCCAAAATGAAATATGATAGTAGTGCATGACAGGAAAAAATTCTTTATTTGTGTAAGAAGGGAGAACTAAAAAATGGATAAGATGAATGAAAACAACAAAGTGACGGTGATGGGTGAAGTCGTCAGTGAATTTACCTTTAGTCACGAGATTTATGGGGAAGGATTTTATTTGGTGGATATCCTTGTCCCCCGTTTATCCGACAGCGCGGACCAGATTCCGCTTATGGTGTCCGAGAGACTTCTGGATATCAAACAAGATTATAGGGGAGAAAAAATTAAGGTGACAGGACAGTTCCGTTCCTATAACCGCCATGAAGAACGGAAAAATAAACTGGTATTGTCTGTGTTTGTGAGAGAATGGGAATTTATTGATGAGGTGGAGCGCAGTGAGATGACCAACCATATTGAGTTGGATGGTTTTATCTGCAAGGAGCCTGTTTACCGCAAAACACCTCTTGGCAGAGAAATTGCGGATATTTTACTGGCTGTTAACAGGCCTTATGGCAAAAGCGATTACATACCCTGCATCAGCTGGGGGAGAAACGCCAGATATGCCAATGAATTTCAAGTGGGAAGCCGTTGCAAGGTCATCGGCAGGATTCAGAGCCGTGAATATATGAAAAAGCTGTCCGAAGACCAGGTAGAAAAACGAGTGGCATATGAGGTGTCCGTCAGCAAGTTGGAAGTGCCGGCAGAAGAGATGCTGTTGCCAGAATAAAAAAATTGTGCTATGATACATCAATCGTAATAAAAGATACAGAGTATCTGTAGATTGATGAAAAGGTGTATGATGGAAAAAGGAAAGATTCTTATTTATACCGGTGACGGCCATGGAAAGACTCCTGCCGCATTGGGAGAAGCATTATATGCAGCATCCGAAGGAAAACAAGTCATTGTCATTCAGTTTATGAAGGGCAAAGGCATTACCGAAAGCGAATTTACAAGAAGATTGGAGCCTGAGGTCAAGTTTTTCTGTTTTGAAAAGAATGATGCAGAATACATTGATTTATCCGGTAAGCAGCAGAAGGAAGAGAGCATGAACATCCGCAATGGTATTAATTTTGCCAAAAAAGTCCTGTCAACAGGCGGTTGTGATTTGTTAATTCTGGATGAAGTTTTGGGACTTTTGGATGTAGGTGTGATAAACGTAGATGATTTAAAAACCTTACTTGCAGCCAAGGGTGATGACACCACGGTGATTATGACCGGTATTCAGTTAAAAGATGAAGTGGTTTCTTTAGCTGATGAGATTTCAAAAATTGAGTCAATGCCTATTGCATAATGGCGACAAGAGTGTTATTCTGTAGAAGTAGATATACACAGATTATCTACAATATCATATAATAAATGTAAGGATAGAGGTTGCGTTTTTTATCAGTACTCATTCCGATGTTAAGGAGCAGAGGACGAATGGCGAAAGGAAAAAACGCCGAAAGGAAATGTTACCTGAAGATATTTCCTTGGGCATGCAGTTAAGAGCTGTATGACTGTCATCGACAAGATGGGGAGCTATCGGAAATGATTTTTTAAGCCGTTCTCTCTTTGGACGGCTTTTATGATGCATCCGCAATGCATACCCAATGGCATAAGGAGGAAAAAGAGATGTCAATTTTTACAGGAGCAGGTGTTGCAATCGTTACACCATTTCATGAAGACGGAAGTGTAAACTATGAGGCTTTTGCTGAGCAGATTGAGCTTCAGATCGCAGGCGGTACAGATGCGATTATCGTATGCGGTACCACAGGAGAAGCATCCACATTGTCCCATGAGGAGCATTTGGATGTGATTCGTTTCTGTATTGAAAAAGTAAATAAAAGAATTCCGGTTGTAGCAGGAACCGGTTCCAATTGCACAGAGACAGCAGTTTATCTGTCCAAAGAAGCAGAAAAAGCAGGAGCTGACGGATTACTTATCGTGACTCCTTACTACAATAAATGTACACAGAAAGGCTTGTATGAGCATTTCAAAATTGTAGCAGAGAGTGTCAGCATCCCGATTATTCTTTACAATATCCCCGGCAGAACAGGTGGTGTATTAATCGCTCCCGAGACTGTATGTGCACTTTGCAGGGATATTCCCAATATCGTCGGTGTCAAAGATGCAACCGGCAATATTTCCGGTGTAGCCAAACTCATGCATCTGGCAAACGGTGATGTAGATGTATATTCCGGTAATGATGACCAGATTGTTCCCCTTCTTTCCTTAGGTGGAAAAGGTGTTATCTCCGTATTGTCCAATGTGGCACCCAGACAGACACATGATATCTGCCAGTTATACTTTGACGGTAAGGTAAAAGAGAGTTGTGACCTTCAGTTAAAAGCAATTCCTTTGATTGACAGCTTATTCTGTGAAGTAAATCCCATTCCCGTTAAGAAAGCCATGAACCTTATGGGATTAAATGCAGGACCGCTTCGTCGTCCTTTGACAGAGATGGAAGAGGCACACGTACCTGCCCTTGAAAAAGCAATGAAAGAATTCGGTATTTTATAAGAAACATCAGATCAGGTCTTTGACACTTCGCCAAAGACCTTGATTTTTAATTAGAAAGCAGATAAAGAGAGGATAAAAGAATGACAAAGATTATTATGCATGGTTGTAATGGTGTAATGGGACAGATGATTTGTAATCTCATTGCAGCTGATGAAGAAGTAGAAGTAGTGGCAGGTGTTGATATTAATGACAAGGTAGAGAATGCATTTCCCGTTTTCACCTCCATTGATAAATGTGATGTAGAAGCAGATGCAGTCATTGATTTCTCACACATCAGTTGTGTGGATGCACTCCTTGATTGGTGTGGAGAAAAAGGTATGCCCGTGGTACTTTGTACAACCGGTTTAAACGAAGCACAGCTGGCAAAAGTAGATGCTGTGGCAAAGAAAACAGCAGTGTTAAAATCTGCAAATATGTCCCTTGGTATTAATATGTTATTAAAGATTTTAAAAGAGGCAACAGCGGTACTTGCTCCCGCCGGTTTCGATATTGAGATTGTAGAGAAGCATCACCGCAGAAAACTGGATGCGCCCAGCGGAACTGCGTTAGCGTTGGCTGACTCCATTAATGAGGAATTAAACAATGAATACGAATATGTATATGACAGAAGCAACCGCAGAGAGCAGCGTCCCAAGAAAGAAATCGGATTGTCTGCAGTACGTGGCGGTACTATTGTGGGAGATCATGATGTTATTTTTGCAGGTGAAGATGAAGTCATTACCTTCAGCCATACAGCATATTCCAGAGCAGTATTTGGCAAAGGAGCGATCCAGGCAGCTAAGTTTTTAAAAGGAAAGGCAGCAGGCTTGTATGATATGAGCCATGTCATTGACGCACAGTAAAATAGTCAAAATATGATTGAGGAATAACTATGGACGCATTGGAGTTAAAATACTTAAAGAGTTTATCAAAACAGTATCCGACCATTGCTTCGGCAAGTACGGAGATTATCAACTTATCATCTATTTTAAATCTTCCCAAAGGAACCGAGCATTTTCTGACGGATATTCATGGAGAGTATGAGCAGTTTAATCATGTGCTCAAAAATGGTTCAGGATCTGTCCGCAAAAAAATAGATGAAGAGTTTGGTAATACTATCAGTAATAAAGATAAAAAAAGTCTGGCTACTTTGATTTATTATCCAAAGGAAAAATTGGAGATTGTGTTGCGTGAAGAAGACAATATTGAGGACTGGTACAAGATTACCTTGTACCGTCTTGTGCAGATGACAAAGCATGTTTCTTCCAAATATACCAGATCCAAGGTCAGAAAAGCATTGCCCAAGGATTTTGCTTATATCATTGAAGAGTTGATTACCGAGAAAGCGGAGGTACAGGATAAAGAAGCGTATTATAATGAGATTATCAATACCATCATCCGTATCGGGCGTGCACCGGAGTTTATCATTGCTATGTGTGAATTGATCAAACGATTGGTTATTGACCATTTACACATCGTAGGCGATATTTATGACCGTGGTCCCGGTCCCCATGTGATTATGGATACTTTGCGTCATTATCATTCTGTAGATGTCCAGTGGGGCAATCATGATGTGGTATGGATGGGAGCAGCCAGTGGTCAGCTGGCATGTATTGCTACGGTTATCCGTATGTCAGCCCGCTATGGCAATCTGGATACTCTGGAGGAAGGCTATGGTATTAATCTGATTCCACTGGCAACCTTCGCTATGGAGCAATACAAAGATGTCAATTGTGATGCATTTTCCATCAAATACAATACCAACTATAATACCAAAGACTTAAGTCTTGATATGAAGATGCACAAGGCAATCACCATTCTGCAGATGAAGCTGGAAGGTCAGATTATTATGCGCAGACCGGAATTTGAGATGGAGAACCGTCTGCTTTTGGATAAAATCGATTATGAAAATAAGACCATCAACATTGAAGGTAAGATTTACCCCATGAAGGATACGGACTTTCCCACAGTCAATCCCGAAGATCCCTATCGCCTGACACCGGAAGAGGAAGAGGTTATGGAAAGACTTCGTCAGGCATTTACCCGTTGTGATAAATTACAGAAGGATATCCGCTTCCTGTTTTCCAAAGGAAGTATGTACAAGATTTACAATTCCAACTTGCTTTATCATGGCTGTGTGCCCATGGATGATGAGGGCAATTTCCTAAAGGTAAATTTATTTGGTAAAGACTATGCAGGAAAAGAACTTTATGATGCACTGGATAATTATGCCCGCAAAGGTTATTACGGTACCCGTGAATCCGGTGAGAAATTAAAAGGGCAGGATATCATCTGGTATATTTGGGCAGGCCCTAAGTCCCCTGTATTTGGCAAAGACAAGATGACTACCTTTGAGCGCTATTTTGTACAGGATAAAGAGGCACATCACGAAGAGAAAAATGCATATTATCGTCTCTATGACAGAGAAGACATTGTAAATAAAATTTTGGAAGAGTTTGGTTTGGATGTTTCCAAATCCCACATTGTGAACGGACATGTACCCGTAGAACAGAGAAAAGGCGAGTCGCCTATTAAATGTGGTGGTAAGCTCTTGGTTATTGACGGTGGATTCAGTAAAGCATATCAGGGCAAAACCGGCATTGCAGGCTATACGCTGGTATCCAATTCCTACGGTATGCGTTTGGTTTCCCATGAGACCTTTGAATCGGCTTACGCAGCCATTCGAAATGAGTCCGACATTTTCTCGGATTCCATTATTGTAGAAACTGCCATAACCAGAAGAAGAGTAGCAGACACCGATATCGGTGATGAGTTGCGGGAGTCCATCCATCAATTGGAAGAGCTTTTGGAAGCCTATCGAGAGGGTATCATTATAGAAAAAGATGTATAATCTTCCTATGCAGATACCCGGGTCAAGGCTGTTTTAGATTAATTGGTAGCTGTGTTAGTATCAGCGTTGCCGGTCATGTCATCGGTCATGTTGTTTACCGCTTCACCGGTGTCCTGAATGAGTTCGCCGGTAGCATTGCCGGCATCCTCTACCAGATTACCGGCACCATCTACGGCATCGGTAACACCTTCAGTAATACTGCCGGAATCATTAGTGGTAGATGTATCGCCGGTTGTGGCGTCATTTACCTGATCGTTAGCCATGTTGTCGCCGGTATTCTGTCCCTGGTTTTCATTTGTGCCGGAATCCTGCGCCATGTCGCTACTGTTGGTGCTGTTATTGTTTTTGTCATTGTTGTTACTACCACCGCAAGCTGTCAGGCATAAGAGCATGGATACAAGCATTACGGTTACTAAAAATCTTGTTTTTTTCATGATTTTATTCTCCTTTCAGTGTATGTGAATACTATGCACAATTTTTTAAAAAAATATTCATAAATATTCAGGAGTGAAAAATGGAATTCAGACCATGTATTGATATTCATAACGGAAAAGTAAAGCAAATTGTCGGCAGTAGTTTGACCGATCAAAAAAATGAAGCAGAAGAAAATTTTGTTTCAAAAAAAAATGCGGCTTATTATGCTGACTTGTATAAAAGCAAAGGCTTAACAGGCGGTCATATTATTTTGTTAAACGCAAAAGACAGTTCCTATTATGAAGAGACGAAAAAACAAGCAATGGAAGCACTTGGGGCATTTCCGGGTGGAATGCAAATTGGTGGCGGTATTACAGCAGATAATGCCAAAGAGTATATTGATGCCGGAGCCTCTCATGTCATTGTGACATCCTACGTATTCCAAAATGGAGAAATCTTGGAAGAACGTCTGCAGGCTTTAAAAGAGTCTGTGGGAAAAGAGCATATTGTTTTGGATTTGAGTGCCCGCAAATATGAAGATGGCTACTATGTGATGACAGACCGATGGCAAAAGAAAAGCAATGTCGTGGTTGACATAACATTACTCGACAGACTTTCTGCTTATTGTGATGAATTTTTGATTCATGCCGTGGATGTAGAAGGAAAAAATAATGGAATCGAAAAAGAATTGGTACAACTGCTGGCTTCTTATAACGGATGTCCCATTACTTATGCCGGTGGTGTGCACAGCTATGAAGATATTGAGTTGTTGTGTCAGCTTGGTGAAGAAAAGATTCATATGACCATCGGAAGTGCATTGGATTTATTTGGCGGTACATTATCCTTTGAAAAAGTCTGTGAATTATGTTTATAATATAAGTAGTTAGTATGAAAAAGGAGTTAGAATATGCATTCACCTTTAGAAGTAGCAAAAAACTATGTGGAGATAGGTGCTCACAAGGTTAAATTATCAGCATTCAAAATGATTATTTTAGGATTATTTGCAGGCATGTATGTGGCATTTGCAGGAACAGCGGCACAGACAGCTGCTGCAACCATAGCAAATCCATCGATCGGCAGATTGGTCAGTGCCTGTGTATTCCCGGCAGGACTGGCTATGGTATTAGTTGCCGGTAGTGAATTGTTTACCGGTAACAATTTGATTATTATTTCAGTCTTAGAAAAACGGGTAAAAATCCGGGAAATGTTAAAAAACTGGTTTTTTGTATATTTAGGCAACAGTTTTGGCGCAGCGCTTGTTGGAATTGCCGTAGTATACAGTGGTATTCCTTCTTTATTTAACAATCAGCAGGCTGAGAGAATGGTTTCCGTAGCGATGATGCGTGTGGATCAGACCTTTGGCGAAGCCTTCTTACGCGGTGTGCTTTGCAATATCTTGGTATGTATCGCTGTATGGGCGGCATTTGCGGCAAAGCAGGTATCCGGTAAGATTTTAATGAGCTTTTGGCCTATTATGATTTTTGTACTTTGTGGATTTGAGCACTGTGTGGCAGATGTTTATTATGGTGTGTCCGGTATTTTTACAGCTATGCAATATGGTATTGATGCACCGGGATTGGAGTTTGGCAGATTTTTCATGAATTGTATCTTGCCTGTCACATTGGGCAATATCGTTGGCGGCACAGGAGTAGTTGGTGTCGGTTATTGGGCAATGTATCTGCTTCACACGCCGGGATCAACACAAAGCCAGGAAGAAGAGCAGAAAGAAATTGATATGGCAGAAGAGTATTTTGTAAAGAGAAAAAAATAAGAGCATAATAAAAGAGTTGTTACACATTTGTATAACAACTCTTTTTTAATCCGTTAAAACAATACTGTCATTTCAAATCAAATTTCAAATGAAATTTATATTTAAAAAGGCACATCGAAAAACTGATTATAACTTGGTTACATTAACTGCCTGAGGTCCTTTTTCACCCTGAACTACTTCGAACTCAACAGGAGCGCCTTCTTCTAAAGTCTTGAAGCCTTCCATGTTTAATCCAGAGTAGTGTACGAATACGTCATTACCTGCTTCGTCAGAGATGAATCCGTAACCTTTCTGGTTGTTGAACCATTTAACTGTACCTTTGTTCATGTTGTTACCTCCGATAAAAATATGTTGTTGTTTTTACAACAAAGTCAGAATAGCACAGCGAAGTCAAAATGTAAAGAAAATATATTATTCTTTGTATAAAACAGTGTCAAAAGGACTACTGCTCCATGCGTCCGAATACCAGCTCATAACCATCGCTACCGTAGTTTAAGGAACGGTTTACACGGCTGATGGTAGCTGTGGAAGCTCCGGTTTTTTCTGCAATCTCCAAATAGGTTTTTTTATCTTGTAACATACGTGCTACTTCAAAACGCTGGGATAATGAAAGTAGTTCGTTTACGGTACAAAGATCGTCAAAGAAGGAATAGCACTCCTCTTTATTTTCTAATGTTAAGATAGCATCAAAAAGTGCATCTACAGATTCGTTTTTGATTTTCTTGTTCATATTCGTCTCCCTGTCACTTTAACACTGTAAAATTTTAGTGTTTTAATCTTTAACATTTTACCACGCGAAAGTGAAAAGGTAAAGTGGTAGTGAAACTATTTTTTAAAATAATCTTTTACTTCCGGCTTCAGATATGCAAAGTAATGGTCCAAACTGTCATTGACAATGCATTCCGATGGAAATCCGGCTTCTTTGATTAAGGGTTCGGAATATTGTCGTGCACCAATCACTGTATCCGCATGGGCATCACTGTTTAATATAATCTCTACACCATGCTTCTCACAGCATTCCAACAGACGAAGATAGTTATCATGTGCACCGGGACGGTAGCTGGTGGGTGCCAGAGAGGAGTTGTTAACCTCAAACAACTTATGGTTTGCCGCTGCAGCCCTTGTCACTTCATCATAATCCACAGGGAAACGGTCATCATCCAAATGACCGATAATGTTAATCCATGGGTTTTCCAGGACGCGAATAATACTTTGGGTCACTTCTGCCTTTGTCATTTTTCTACCAACACACGGGGGATGGAGGCTTGCAATTGCCACATCCATGGTAGGAAGTAAAATATCGGGCATATCTACGGTACCCGTTTCATCCAGAATATTTAATTCCACACCAAAAAGTGTGGGTAGTGCATAAGCATTGCGGTCTAAAATACGATAGTTTTGAAAATAAAATTCATGGCAACTTCCCGGCATTTTCACAGAGTGTTCTGTGATTGCCAAAAGCTCCAGGCCCTTGGCGGCAGCAGCCTCCGTCATCTCACGGATGGTGTTGTAAGCATGACCGCTTGCAACCGTATGAGTATGGGAATCTAATACATATTTCATAATACTTCTCCTTTTTCGCTTTCAGTATTTTAATACGTTTACAAATAGTTTTCAATACTATATAATAAAGAAATCAAGTGTAAAAACGCTTTGGAGGCAGGGGAATGACAATATCTACCAATGATTTATTAAATAGCATTATGCAAAGCTTCGACCGGATTGAGCATGTGGACGCCAAGGATATTCCAAACATTGATCTTTACATGGATCAGGTTACAACCTTTATGGATGGACATATGCGTGCAACTACACGAAACCCGGAAGAAGATAAGATTCTGACAAAAACTATGATAAACAATTATGCCAAAAATAATCTGTTGCCGCCACCGGTAAAGAAAAAATATTCCAAAGAGCATGTGTTGGTATTGATTTTTATTTACTATTTCAAAGGTATTTTATCCATCAGTGATATTCAGGAATTATTGAATCCTTTGACGGATCAGTTTTTTGGAAAAGATTCTTCTATCAAGCTGGAGGACATCTATACAGAAGTGTTCAGTTTGGAAAAAGACCGTGTGGAAATGCTGAAAAAAGATGTCAAACAGATGTATGAAAAGGCAGAAGAAACATTTCAAGGTGCAGAAGGAGAAAGTAAGCAGTTTTTACAGCGTTTTGCCTTCATATGTATGCTCAGTTATGATGTATATGTAAAGAAACTTTTGATTGAGAAAATGATTGATGAGATGAAAAAAGAGCGGTTGGGAGCAGAGATACCTGCGAAAAACAAAGCTGAATCAAAAAAAGAAACAGCAAAGAAGGACACAAATAAAAAAGAAAAATAGGATTTGGGCAGAGCCATTTAATGGTTCTGCCCTTTATATTTTGAAAAAGTATTTATTTTACCTGCTCGGCTGCTTCAGTTGCAAAAGTTATGTCAACTAATTCTCCATAAGGAACACGCTCGGGTAATTCGCCGGCTTCCTCTAAAATGTTTTGGAGCAAAGTAAAGCTATCTTCTTCAAAAACAAGATTTTCCTTCCAAGTGTCCTGGTTATAGTAGCGTTCTACGATCTTAGTTAATGTTTCAAGATCAGTTTCTTCAAACTGGGGAGCAATGACCTCAGCAATTTCAGCAGGTGTATGTGAGTTTACATAATTCATACCTTTTTGCAGTGCATTGGTGAAGCCTTGGATAATTTCGGGATTTTCTTTGATATAACTGGATTTGGCAGAAAAGGCAGTATAGGGCACATAACCGGAGTCTTCGCCAAGAGATGCTACTACATAACCATCACCTTTTAGCTCCAAAGCAGTCGCATGCGGCTCGAATTCTACAGAAAAATCACCGTTTCCGCCGGAAAAAGCAGCGGCAGTAGAGCCAAAGTCAATACTTTGATCGATGGTCAAATCGGTAGCCGGATCAATGCCGTTTGTTTTTAAGATATACTCAAAAACCATCTGGGGCATACCGCCTTTACGTCCGCCAAGGACAGTTTTTCCTTTCAAATCTTCCCATTCAAAATCATCCATAGGTGTACGGGAAACAAGGAAGTTTCCGGCTCTTTGAGTTAATTGAGCAAAGTTGACTACATAGTCATCGGTATCACCCAAATAGGTATAAATAGTAGATTCACTTCCCATAAATCCGATATCTGCTTCGCCTGACAATACAGCGGTCATGGTTTTGTCGGCACCGAAGCCGGTAACCAGGGTCAGATCAATGCCTTCTTCTTCAAAATAGCCTTCTTCAATGGCTACATACATAGGTGCATAAAAAATAGAGTGTGCAACTTCGTTTAATACGACTTCTTTATTTCCGGTGCTTTTCTCACCGCAACCGGTTAAAAGAAGGGAACAAAGAAGTGTTATCATAAGTGTCAAAGAGATAAACTTTTTCATAATAAAACCTCCGAAAGATTATAATACTATGATATTTCAAAAGATTGTAAAAGGTTCATATTTGTGATATTCTCCCATAGGACTAAAATTTGTTGGCAGGAATGGATGGTAGTAGTATGTGGATGGCATTGGTATTGTTATATGGCTTGTTGAAAGGTGCAAGGGAAATTGTGAAGAAAAAATCCTTGCAATACAATTCGGTGATGGAAGTGTTATTTTTTTATACACTTTTTGCCTTTGTTATGGTATTACCTTCCGCTAAGCAGGCATTGGATATGAAGTGGAACTTGCTGATTTGGGTTTTTGCTAAATCGTTCATTATTTTTATTGCATGGATATTGAGTTTTAAGGCGATTAAAAAGATGCCTATCAGCTTATACGGAGTTTTGGATTTATCAAGAGTCTTATTTGCTACGTTACTTGGTAGTCTGGTGTTGAATGAAGTTATGTCAACCACACAGATTGCCGGACTAATCTTGGTGGCAGGTGGACTTCTTCTACTAAAAGCACATAAGAAAGCACCGGAAGGAGAGGAAAAGATTGAACCACTGATTATCTTTTTCTCATTGGCATCCTGTATGTTGAATGCACTTTCCGGTTTGTTGGATAAACTATTGATGCAAAGCTTGAACAGTTCACAATTACAGTTTTGGTATATGCTGTTTTTGGTGCTTTTATATGGGGGATATTTGTTGTTTGGCAAAGAAGAAGTACATTTAAAAAAAGCAGCAAGAAATCCTTGGATCTGGCTTTTGGCACTTTTGTTTGTCATTGCCGATAAGGCATTGTTTGTTGCTAACGCATCTCCGGATAGTAGGATTACAGTGATGACTTTGATTAAACAGTCCGGTTGCATTGTGACATTGGCAGCCGGGAAATTTATTTATCATGAGAAACATATTTTGCATCGGACTTTTTGTACGATTTTGGTGGTAACGGGAATTGTAGTAGCGGTTTTGTAAAAAAAATAGCCAAATTGGTAATTTTTGCAACTTGAAGTTGACCACAGAATGCCGGATGTTAAAATAAAGTTCCGTATCGACAGTGCTTCCAAAATGTACTATAATAAAGACATCGAGGCGGGCATAACCGTACGAAAACAACTATTAAAATATAAGTGCCTAAGGGGCAGAGGAGGACTTTAAAATGGGAATTATTTCAAGATTCAGAGACATTATGGCAGCAAACTTCAACGCATTATTGGATAAGTGTGAAGATCCTGAAAAAATGATCGATCAGTACTTACGTGATTTGCAGGATGATTTAGGAAAAGTAAAAAGTGAAACTGCAGGTGTAATCGCAGACGAAAAAGCAGCTAAGAGAAAATTGGATGCTTGTGATGAAGAAATCGCTAAAATGGATAAATATGCAAGAAAAGCAGTTGCAGCAGGCAATGATGATGAAGCTCGTCAGTTCCTTGCACGCAAATCTGAGTTGGCACAGGATAGAGCAACATTAGAGCAGACATACAATATCTGTGTAGAAAATTCTGCTAAGATGCGTGAAATGTCCAAGAAATTGGAAGCTGACATTCAGGAATTAAAAGGTAAACAGGCTAGCTTAAAAGCAAAATTAGCTGTTGCTGAGACCAAAAAGAAAATGAGCAGCGTTGGTTCTTCCGGTAAGGATGCAGGCGCAAGACTTGCAGCTTTTGACAGAATGGAAGAGAAAGTTAATCGTATGATGGACGAAGCAGATGCTATGGAAGAGTTAAATGAGCAGCCCGGTGACAGCCTGGATGCTTTGGCAGCAAAATATGAAGATAGCTCTGTTGATGTAGCAGTTGATGATGAACTTGCAGCATTAAAAGCAGAAATGGGAATGTAATTAAATCAAAATTAAGGAGAAAATACCATGGGATTTTTTCAAAATCAGTTATCAAATGTTGTAGAGTGGGATGAGTCCAAGGAAGGCGTCATTTTCTGGAAGTGGCCCAATGATGAGATTAAAAAAGGCTCCAAATTATTTATCCGTCCCGGACAGGATGCCATCTTTATGTACAATGGCAGAATTGAAGGTGTGTTTGAGGATGACGGAAGCTATGATATTGAGACCGAGATCATTCCTTTCTTATCTTCTTTAAAAGGTTTTAAATTCGGCTTTAACTCCGGTATGAGAGCAGAAGTTGTATTTATCAATACCAAAGAGTTACTTTGCAAATGGGGCACCAAAAATGCCATCAATTTACCGGCACCCGGACTTCCCGGCGGTATGCCGATCCGTGCATTTGGTACATTCAACTGTAAAGTACAGGATTTTGCAGTGATGCTTGAAAAATTGGCAGGAACCATGCAGACCTATAGTGTGGATGATGTTAAGACACGTATTACCGCAAGTTTAGATCAGCTTTTAATGAGCTGGATCGGTAAAGAAGGAAGAGATATGTTCAACCTTCAGATGGATGCCCGCAATATTGCAAAGGGTATCGAAGAAGAGTTGGATATGGAGATGCGTAGCATCGGTATCGGTATTACCGGATTTACCATCGAAAGCTTCAATTATCCTGAAGAAATTAAGAAGATGCAGGAAAAAGCCGCTGCACAGTCTATGGTTGGCGATATGAACAAATACAGCCAAATGGCTATGGCAGACTCCATGGGTAAACATGGCGGCGGAAGCGGTGCAGATATTGCAGGCCAGATGATGGGTATGCAGATGGGCATGATGATGGGTCAGCAGATGATGAACAATATGGGTATGAATCCCATGGGTATGAACCAGATGCCTCAGGGAGGTCAGATGCAGCAGGCAGCTCCTGTGGCAGGCGGTGCGGCTCCCAAGTTCTGTCCCAATTGTGGTACTCCCACCAACGGAGCAAAATTCTGCGGAAACTGCGGACAGAAATTAGTTTAGTTTACATAATGTAAACTTCGCATCAAAACTATACTAACAATTTAAAAGTATCGGATAGCAATATCCGATACTTTTTTTATAGTAAAAACCTTTCATATATGATAAAGTATATATTGTACTTTTTTAAATAGGAGCATAAAAAATGGGACGTTTAGATATGTTAAATGATATGCAAAAAGAAGCGGTGCTAACGACAGAAGGACCGGTGCTGATACTGGCAGGAGCCGGTTCCGGTAAAACCCGTGTATTGACTCACCGTATTGCATATTTAATTGAAGAATGTGGGGTAAATCCATGGAATATTATGGCGATCACCTTTACCAATAAAGCCGCAGGAGAAATGCGGGAACGTGTGGATGACAGCGTGGGATTCGGTTCGGAGAGTATCTGGGTATCCACCTTTCATTCCAGTTGTGTACGTATTTTACGACGTTTTGCAGAACGTATCGGTTATGACAATGCTTTTACCATTTATGATACGGATGATTCCAAGGCAGTCATGAAGGATATTTGTAAGAAATTGCAGATTGATACCAAACAATTAAAGGAACGTACGATTTTGGGCGCTATATCTTCAGCAAAGAATGAAGGAATCCTGCCCCGTGAATATGAAATGAATGCCATGGGCGATTTTACAAAAGCAAGGATTGCCAAGGCATACAACGAATATCAAAAAACATTATTAAAGAATAATGCCATGGATTTTGATGATTTGTTGGTTAACACAGTGGAATTGTTTAAGTCCAATCCGGATGTGCTTTCTGATTACCAAAATCGCTTCCGTTATATTATGGTAGATGAATATCAGGATACCAATAGCATCCAGTTTGAACTGATCCGATTGTTAGCGGGAGCTAATCACAATCTTTGTGTGGTTGGTGATGATGACCAGTCCATTTATAAATTCCGTGGTGCCAATATCCGTAATATTTTGGATTTTGAAAAGGTTTATCCTGATGCTAAGGTGATTAAGCTGGAGCAAAACTATCGTTCTACACAGAATGTGTTGGATGCAGCCAATGCGGTAATCCGCAATAACCGTGGCAGAAAAGAAAAAGCACTTTGGACAGAGCAGGGAAGCGGTAACAGACTTCATTTCAGACCCTTTGATACGGCTTTGGAGGAAGCGGAGTATATCGCTTATGATGTGGCAGGAAAAAAACGTGAAGGTACTTGTGACTATAAGGATTGTGCCGTGCTTTACCGTACCAATGCCCAGGCCCGTGTGTTGGAGGAACAGTTTGTCAGAGCAGGTGTTCCCTATGATATTGTAGGTGGCGTAAACTTCTACGGAAGAAAGGAAATCAAGGACCTGTTGGCATATTTAAAGACTATCGATAACGGTATGGATGATTTGGCGGTTAAACGTATCATTAATATCCCCAAAAGAGGAATCGGTGCTACGACTATTGTCAGAGTACAGGAATATGCCGATGCAAGAGGCATCAGTTTCTATGAGGCTTTGGAAGAAGCAGAAAACATTATGACCATCGGTCGAAGTGCAGTGAAGCTTCAGCCTTTTGTGACGATGATACAGGTATTCCGTGCCAAAGCAAAGACTTATACCTTAAGCGAGTTGTTGAAGGATGTTATAGAAACGACGGGTTATGTAAACCAATTGGAAGCGGATACGGATGAAGAAGCAAAAGCAAGAATTGAAAATATTGATGAATTGATATCCAAAGTTGTTTCCTTTGAAGAGGACAATGAAGAGGCTACGTTATCTGAGTTTTTGGCGGAAGTGGCTTTGGTGGCTGATATCGATAATGTTGATGGAGATAAAAACAAAGTCTTGTTAATGACCTTACATAGTGCTAAGGGTCTGGAGTTTCCCCATGTATATCTTGCAGGTATGGAGGATGGTATTTTCCCCAGCTATATGTCTATTATGGACAATGATTCTGAGGAAGTAGAGGAAGAGAGACGTCTTGCATATGTAGGTATTACCAGAGCCAAGGAAGATTTGACACTGACGTGTGCAAAAGCAAGAATGATCCGGGGAGAAACCCAGTACAATCCGGTTTCCCGGTTTGTAAAAGAGATTCCCCAGGAACTTTTAGACAACCGTGTACCAGCCAATCGTGCCAGAGATTATGTGGATTATGATGATGATTCTTATGAAAGAAATGTATTTAAGAAGAAGCCGTATGATATGGTAAGTGCGTATAGTGGCAGAAAGTTGACAGATGATGTGTTTGACAAGCCGAAGCCTGTCAGTGGATACCAAGGTGTGTCGCAGCAAACCGGAAGCTACCAAGCTGTGACCAAGCCAAAGGCAATCGTAAAACCCAAAGAGACCAAGGCAGAAGTCAAGCCTTTTATTGCAAAAGGAGCAGGAAGTCTTGGTGCGGCAGGAATTTCTAAAGGGCTTGTAGCAGGTGAAAAGCCGGATTATGAAGTGGGTGACAGAGTCAGCCATATCAAATTCGGACAAGGTACGGTGAAAGCATTGGAAAAAGGTGCTAAGGACTATCAGGTAACAGTGGAATTTGACACCTATGGACAAAAGATTTTGTATGCGGCATTTGCAAAGTTAAAGAAATTATGAAAAATCAAAAAAACCGATAGTAAAATATAGGAAAAAGTGTTAAACTATCTATAGATTTGGGTATACAAAATGAAAGGTGGTTTCTATCATGAGTAAAGCAAGAATTGAAGAATTAGCAATGACATTGGGTGATATGTTAAAAAGACAGGAAGAAGTGAAAGAGGAGAAGAAGAGCCATACACTTCTTTGGGTATTTGCCATTATCGGAGCAATCGCAGCAATTGCAGCAATCGCATATGCAGTTTATCGTTATTTCACACCGGATTATCTGGAAGATTTTGAAGATGATTTCGATGATGATTTTGATGACGATTTCTTTGCAGATGATGAGGAAGAAGTTGTTGTAGAGACCGCATCCGCTAAAGAAGATGCAGAGGCATCTGAAGAATAAGAGTTAAATAAGCAAGGGCTGTGGTAGTGATGCCGCAGCTCTTTTTTTGGAGGAATTATGAAAAAAGGTCAATGTTATGAAGGCGTTGTGGAAGACGTAAAGTTTCCGGCAAAAGGAATTGTCCGTGTGGATGAGGAGGCAGATAAGGCGGTTGTCAAAAATGTGATTCCCGGACAAAAAATATCTTTTCGTGTCACTAAGAAAAGAAAAGGAAAAGCGGAAGGAACTCTGTTGGAAGTATTGGAGCCGGCAGATAATGAAGTTGAGGCAACGTGTCCGCATTTTGGCAAATGTGGTGGCTGTAACTACCGCAATCTGTCCTATGAAGATCAATTACAACTGAAGGCAAAACAGGTAAAGGGATTGCTGGATGAGGTTTACATAAAGAATGGAAAAGAAATAGGATATGAATTTCAGGGGATTAAAGAAAGTCCAAGAAATATTGGATACCGCAATAAAATGGAGTTTTCCTTCGGTGATGAATATAAAGATGGTCCCTTGTCGCTTGGTTTACATAAAAGAGGCGGTTTTTATGATATTGTCACGGTAGACCAGTGTGAAATTGTAGATGGGGATTATCGGTTGATTTTGACAACGGTGTTGGATTATTTCACGGAAAAGCAGATCAGTTTTTACCACCGCATGCGCCAGATGGGATATTTGAGACACCTATTGGTGAGAAAAGCGGTAAAGACCGGAGAAATCCTCATTGCGCTCATTACAAGCAGTGATTATAGCGATGTGGAAAATGGTATTACACAAGCAGAATTGTTGGAAGGCTTTAAAGAATGGCTTGTGCAACTTGAGACAGAGGGTCAGCTTAAAGGTACTATTGCAGGTATCTTACACACAACCAATGACTCTGTAGCAGATGTGGTAAAAGCAGATGCCAATGAATTGTTATATGGCAAGGATTATTTCTACGAAGAATTAATGGGACTGAAATTTAAGATTTCCCAATTTTCATTCTTCCAGACCAATTCACTGGGGGCTGAAGTTTTATATGAAACTGCCAGACAGTATATTGGTGAGATTTCTGACGGTAAGCCCGATAAAGTGGTATTTGACTTATATAGCGGTACCGGTACCATTGCCCAGATGATGGCGCCTGTAGCAAAAAAAGTGATTGGCGTAGAGATTGTAGAGGAAGCGGTAGAGGCAGCTAAGGATAATGCAGAGTTGAATGGTTTACATAACTGCGAATTTATTGCAGGTGATGTCTTAAAGGTTATTGATAGTATCAAAGAAAAACCGGACCTGATTATCTTAGATCCACCCAGAGATGGTATTCACCCCAAAGCCTTGGATAAAATCATTGCCTATGGCGTAGACCGGATTGTTTATATTTCCTGTAAGCCTACCAGTCTGGCAAGAGATCTGGAAGTTTTCTTAGAGAAGGGATATCGTATGGAAAAAGCAGTGGCTGTGGATATGTTCCCTTTTACAAGTGGGATTGAGACTGTGGCACTTTTTGAAAAATACGAGGCAGATGAAGAGAAAATAGGTAAAAAAATTAATTATCGAGAGGAAGAAGTCCCTGATTGTGGATGTATCTATGGTTGACATAACTTAAAAAGACGCTGTTTATAAACATAAATCATAGATTTAATAGAATAAAACAATGGAAGAATAGCCACAGTCCGTAAAATAGTATAAAATATAAAGTAATCATGAGGTATTGTACGGAGAGATAAAACGATGAATGAACTGACACGGCATCGGTTGGCCCACAAGGTGTTAGTGCCGATTTTAGAGAAGTTTTTGAAATTAAGGTTTAACTATTCATATGATGATCTAAGTAAGATAGAAGGTCCTTATTTGCTTTTGGTAAATCACAATATGGAGCTGGATCCGGCTTCCATTGGAGTAGCAGTGAGACATCAGCTGTATTTTGTTGCCAGTGAGCATATCATGCGAAAAGGGTTTGGTACATGGTTTTTGACTACGTTTTTTAAACCCATTACCCACGTAAAAGGGAAGCAGGGTGTAGCTACCGTTAAGCAGATGATTAAAGCATTAAAAGAGGGGCATAGTGTCTGTATTTTCCCGGAGGGAAACCGTTCCTTTAACGGCCAAACCGGTGAGATGCTTCCGGCAATCGGCAGAGTGGCAAGGCGTTCGGGAGCAAAACTTGTAACCTTCCGTTTGGAGGGCGGTTATTTATCACAACCACGTTGGAGTCTGACATGGAGAAAGGGGAAACTTCATGGCAGATTGGTGCATGAATACACAGTAGATGCATTAAAAGAGATGACCGATGAACAGATAAATGAAGCCATATGCAGGGATTTATATGAAGATGCCTATGAAAGGCAGAAGGAAGAGCGTATAGCATATCGTGGGAAAAATCTGGCATTGGGATTGGAAAGCACGATTTTTATGTGTCCCAAATGTGGTGAGATTGGTAATATGCATAGCATAAAGGATAGGTTTTATTGTGACTGTGGTTTTTCATCTGTTTATGACGTATATGGCGAGGTGACGGATGAAGAGGCACACAAATATACCGTGACAGAATTAGATGCCATGCAGAGAGCCGGGCTTGTGGAACTGGCAAAAGAAAAATGTATGGACGAGCCGTTCTTTTCGGATGTTGTCACATGGTATGAGATTGGCATAAATCATGAAGTGGTACGGACAGAGGAAGGCACCTTGGTAGCATACAAGGACCGTATTGAATTTCAGGGTAAAAGTATTTCTTATGAAAAGATACAGGGGGTGGCTGTTTATTCTCGAAATTTCTTGAATCTTCATGTAGAAGATATGAGCGGTCATGTGGAAATAAAGGCTGACAAAATGTTTTCTGCATTGAAATACTATTATTTATATGAATTACACACAGAAGGTTTACATAACAAAGCGTAAGAGGAGTGACAGAATATATGGATTATTCAGCGGCGAATACACAATTGTGGAATTCCATTATACAGATAGTAACTATAGCAGTTACGATTTTAGTGGCGAATGTGTTGCGTAGAAAAGTCGGATTTATACGTCAGGCAATGTTACCCACAGCAGTGCTGGGTGGATTTTTATTATTGGGTGCAAAGGTAATCGGCATTGTGAAATTAGATCCTGCATTTTATGAATTTATTACTTATCACTGTATTGCTTTGGGATTTATTGCATTATCCTTGCGTGTGCCGGATGCATCGGAACAGACGAAAGGTGATAAAGTTGGCTTAAAGAGTGGTGCTGTGATTGTAGGGTCCTATATGATACAGGGAATCACCGGTCTGATTATTTCACTGGTACTTTCTTTTACGGTTATGCCGGATTTGTTTAAAGCATCCGGTGTGTTATTGCCCATGGGATACGGACAAGGACCCGGTCAGGCAAATAATATTGGGGCATCTTATGAAGCCTTGGGATTTAGCGGTGGCAGAGCTTTTGGCCTGGCTATTGCAGCTGCCGGCTACATTTCGGCCTGTGTTGTAGGTGTAGCCTATATGACCTGGCTTTCTAAGAAAAATCAATTGAAACGCATGAAACACGAGGATGTATCCGGTTCCGTGACCATTGATACTTTTCAGCATGAAAATGAAATACCTATTGCGGAATCGTTGGATCGTTTTTCTATACAAGTGGCATTGGTGTTAGCGGTATATGGGGCGACTTTTATTTTGACACGTGGAATCACCGATTTGTTTAGTGCAGTATCCCCGGGGCTTGCCAATACCTTAAATCCTTTGCTGTGGGGCTTTAACTTTATGATCGGCTCCGCGTTGGCAATTGCATCCCGTTGTGTGTTAAAGAAATTGCGTACTGCAAAACTTATGAACAGGCAGTATCAGAATAATTATTTACTTAGCCGTATTTCCGGTTTGGCATTTGATATCATGATTGTGGCGGGTATTGCATCCATTGAGATTGATAACCTGAAGGGCTTATGGTTGCCCTTTGCATTGATGGCAGTGGCTGGTGCGATTGTGACTTTGCTTCATTTGAAGTTTGTATGCAAAAAGGTCTACAAAGATTACTATTATGAAGGATTGTTGTCCATGTATGGCATGATGACCGGTACTATCAGCTCCGGTGTCTTGTTGCTTCGAGAACTGGATCCTCGGTTGGAAACACCGGCAGCAAACAATCTGGTGATTGGAAGTAGCTTTGCCATTATGTTAGCAGTTCCGCTTTTGGTATTAGTTGGTATAGCGCCAAAGTCTACCATAATGACAGTGTTGGTTCTTGGAGCATTGGTTGTATATTACTTTGTACTGTTGGCGATTGTGTGCCACAGAGGAAAAAAAGAAGATTAGTGAATGTGGAGGAAAACATATGAATCGAATTGTAATGATGGCACTCAGAAACTGGTGGAAGGTGCCGTGGGCATATATTAAGTTATGTCATTATGCCAATCACACAGACAAATATTCTGAAGAGGAGAAGTATGCCCATATCCGTTATATCTTTTTACGTGCCGTAGAATCCGGTAATCTGGATTTTAAGGTATTTGGCAAAGAGAATATTCCTGAAGAAAGTGGTTATATGATGTTTTCCAACCATCAGGGATTGTTTGATATTCTTGCGATTACGGCAGCACATGAAAAACCTTGGGCAGCAGTATTAAAGAAGGAATTGTATAAAATTCCTTTTATGAAACAGATTGTGGATTGTACCAAATCCTATCCTATGGACCGGAGTGACATCAGACAGTCCATGGAAGTTATCAAGGCTGTGACACAGGAAGTAAAGAACGGAAGGACTTATCTGATTTTTCCGGAGGGAACCAGAAGTAAAAAAGGTAATAAACTGCTGGAATTTCATAACGGAACCTTCCGTTGTGCAACCAAATCCAAATGTGTAATTTTACCGATTGCATTAGTAAATACTTATAAGGTGTTTGATGAAAAGGGGACAAAACCGGTGGAAGTAGAAGTGCATTTCTTAAAGCCTATTCCTTATGAAGAGTATCAGGGAATGAATACCATGGAAGTGGCTGAACTGGTAAGAGGAAGAATTGCTGATGTGGTAGAGAAAAATGCGTAGGGGGAATCGGCACATTTTAAGGCAACAGTAGTGATACTTGCAAGGAGGAAAAATATGTCTGATTACAAAGAGTTTCGAAAACTGGTTTTAAAACACACATTGAACAATATATATATTTCTGATCCCATAACCTATGAGATCAAATATATTAATCCGACACTTCAAAAGTCATTGTACATTCATGACGAAAATGAATATAAAGGGCAGAAATGCTACAAGCTTTTACATGGTAAAAATGAACCTTGTGAATTTTGTACCAATTGTCATTTGAATTATGAAGAGTTTCATGTCTGGGAGCATTATAATGAGTATCTGGGCAAATATTACAAGATTTATGACAAGTTTGTTAAGGATAAAGATGGTGTTACTTATCGCTTAGAAATTGCAGTAGATTTAACCGATGAAGATGCCAAAAGAAGAAAATTGGACTTGAAGGTAGAAAGTGACCAGTTGTTGGTGAAGTGCATTCATACATTGAATGAAAACTCGGATCAGAAAAATGCAATCAATCAGATGCTTTCTCAGATAGGACAGTTTTATCATGGTGCACGGGCATATATCTTTGAGTTTGATCTGGATAAAAAAACCTTGTCCAATACCTATGAATGGTGTCAGGAAGGTGTCACACAGGAGATTGATAATTTACAGAATCTGGAGCTTTCCATTATTGATAATTGGCTCAAAGAATTTATGGAAAAGGGAAGCTTTTGTTTATCCTCCGTAGGTAAAAATCTGGATAAAGACAGTTTGGAATATCAGATTTTGGCGGCTCAGAATATTGAGAGTCTGATTGCGGCTCCTTTGATTGAAAATGAGCAGATTGTAGGATTCATCGGTGTGGATGATCCGGTACGGAATACCACGCATCTGGATTTACTTACGTCGGTCAGCTATTTTGTGTTGAATGATATCCAAAAACGTAAAATGGTTGCTGAGTTGGAGCGCATGAGTTTTGAGGATATGTTGACCGGACTTTACAATCGCAATAAATATATGCATGATTTGGCAAAATGGAAAAAGCAAATGTTTAAAAACATTGGTATTGTATATATGGATGTCAACGGCTTAAAGAAGCTCAATGATGAACAAGGGCATCAGGCAGGTGATGCATTGATCTGTTTTGTAGGTGATGCGGCCAATGCGGCTTTTCCGGGGATGACATATCGCATTGGCGGCGATGAATTTGTGATTGTATGTCCGGATACAGAGAAGCAGGAGTTTGAAAGACGCTTAGCGTTGTTAAATGAGCAGATAGGAACCGGTGCAACGGCAAAAGCTTCGGTTGGAGCCGACTGGAGTGAAGATTTTGCAGATATTGAGCGGATTGTTGAACATGCAGATGAAAGAATGTACCAAATGAAGAAAATATACCATGAAAGCAATGGTTAAGTATCTTGTAAAATGTGACGGGATATTGTACAATAATAGGTGCACAGTTTGTTGATTGTGCCAGAGAATGAAGATACATAGGGGTGAAGGTAATGGATATCAGAGATTTTATTGATTTAGAGGAGTTACAGGCAATTCAGGATGCATGGGCAAGTGCAACCGGATTAGCAGCTATTTTTACAGATGCAGAAGGCGAGTATATTACCGGAGAGTCCAATTTTACAGATTTTTGTATTAAGTTGACACGTGGTAGCAAAGAAGGTATGAGACGTTGCGTAGATACTGATCAGAATGGATTGGCAAAGGCATGTCTTGAGAAAGGTTGCTACAAATGTCACGCAGGATTGATTGATTTTGCATATCCTATTTCCATCCATGAGACAGGAGAAGTGGTTATGACAGCCATTGGTGGTCAGGCAATGCCCGATGATCAGCCTTTGGATGAAGAAGCATTCCGCAAAATTGCAGCAGAAATCGACGTGGATGGAGATGAATATATAGACGCACTTTATAAAGTGCCTATGATGCCGGAAGCAAAGATTAAAGCATGTGCAGATATGCTTGGCATGATTGTTGATATCTTCGTAAATCAGAAATATCTGGAGTATGTTGAAAATAACAAGATGAAAGTGTATGCAGATAATCTGGAGAAGATTAACAGCGTTATTAACCGTATTGAAGGTAATGCAAAACAACTTTCCAAGATTGCATCTAAGGAAGGTATCCTTGCATTAAACTCTGCGATTGAAGCGGCAAGACTTGGTGCAGCAGGTGCGTCATTTAGTATCCTTGCAAAGCAGCAGAGCGATCTGTCCAAACAGAGTGGTGAGATTTATGCACAGATTGGTAGCGATATCAATATTATCTCTGAGGCAGTATATGATATGAATCATGCCGGAGAAGATACTCCTGAGATATCTGAAGCAGATTTGTTGAATTTATAAAAGATACCGGAGAGGAATGTATAACATGAAGAAATTTTTAGAAGAGTTTAAAACTTTTGCCTTAAAAGGCAATGTGATGGATATGGCAATCGGTGTGATTATCGGTGGTGCTTTTACCGGTATTGTCACATCTCTGACAGATAATTTTATCAATCCGATTTTAAACTTTATTACAGGTAGAGCTACATATAGTTGGAATGATATTATAGGATTTGGTAATGCGTTTTTATCAGCCGTTATTAATTTCATCATTATGGCATTGATTTTATTTGTTTTAGTTAAAGGTATTAATGCAATGATGAGTATAGGCAAGAAACCGGCAGAGAAAACCACCAAGAAATGTCCCTATTGTCAGAGTGATATTTCGATAAAAGCTACCAGATGTCCTCATTGTACATCACAGTTAGAGGAAGCATAGTCAGATACGAGTTGAGAATCGGGAGAATGTATATTCTTCCGATTTTTTTGATTATGAAGTGTGAAAAGGGAGAAATGAGTGATGTTTGCGATGAATGCGATAAATGATTTGATTTATATGGCGATAGTAGGAAGTTTGCTATTACTACCATGGGTATTGGTCGGACTGGATATCTTTTTTGCGGTGAAAAAGAAAAAGAAGCCAATTTTTGAAATCATTGCTTTTGGATGCGGATTTATTTATATGGCATTATGTTGGCTGCTATGGTCCCCGTTGCCCTATGATATGCCCATTAATTTATACGGAATAGAGTCAGCGCACACGCCTATTAACATGGAGCATACTCCGACACTTTTGACATTTGTAGGAATTGGATTTTTATCTTATTTTATATTGAAGTTTTGCAGAAAACATATGGCGCCATTGGCAAAAGTGATTTGGATTGCAGGAATATACGGTGGAGTTATTATTTGCTTTATGTTTTTGATTCAGTTATTATGCGGAGCTAATCCGGAAGGAATTGGCTGGTGGTCATTTTGGGGCGAAAATATCATCTATGTTTTTTGTGAGTGTGTAGTGCCGGTACTTTTTTTAATTCATGTAGCGGATTTGTTCCGGGAACTTGTGAAAGAACAAGTGCAGATACAGGAAGGAATGGTATGTGACAATGGTTTTTTACAAGCGTGTAATCAATTTTTGTGTAAAGGTGCCAATATGTACTGGGTAGCGCTTATCGCTATGTTACCCTTATATGGTATTGTGATTTGTATTTTGTGTTTGTTTGGTCAGAAACCGGACAGTGTTATCCGGACATTTACCGAGACCAGTGATTGGGTGTTATCCACAGAAATCGCACCGCCTCCGGTAGAGCAGGATGTACATTATTTGTGTACGGTTTCCTTACAGGGACATCGTGAATTGGTAAAACCTATCCGCTACGGAATACGTCGAGGAAACCGCATTGTGGTTAACAGACAGCTTTGCGTGGCAAATGCTTTTGAGCAACTATTGGAAGAACGTACACCGCGCTTTCATCGGGCAGTCAGAAATTTCTATGATAAATACGGCTATCCCATCTCAAAATGGATTACCAATCCATGGAGTGCAGATGTAGTCTATATATTGATGAAGCCTTTGGAGTGGATATTTGTAATGGTGTTATATTTGTTTGATGAAAAGCCGGAAGACCGCATTGCGCGGCAATATTTACCGAAAATATAGAAAGCGTGAAACATCGAAAAGCAATTTGCTTTTCGATGTTTTTTTGTCATGACGATTGCTGGTCAGAGTGAGGTTTACAGAGAGCATTTCAATCTATACATAAATTTCGAAGAGGTTTACATACTAAACATAAGTGAAATGTCAGGAGGAAGCTATGGATAAAAATGAATATGGATATTATGAAATACGTCTGGAGAGTATCGGAGGTCTGGGTGCAAATCTTTGTGGTAAGATGCTGGGTGAAATCGGGTTGAAAAACTTGGGACTGAACAGTGCTGTTTTTTCCAGTTATGGTTCTGAGAAAACCGGGACTCCGGTAAAAGGATATATCCGCTTTTGCGATACGGGTAAAGAGATTTATTTACATTCGCCAATTTTACATCCGCATTTGTTGGCCATTTTTCATGAAGCATTATTGTCCAATCCGACAACGATAGAGGGGTGTCATAAGCATACGGATGTGCTTATTAATACCACATCTGAACAGGCTGCAAGTAATCTGTTGCAACAAAGTGGAATGGATAAACCGGAATGGAAATCTGTGTATATTGTCAATGCAGGACAGATTGCCATGGACACTAAGTCCAGGGTTAATGTGGTCATGCTGGGAGCTATGGCTAGGATTATGAGGTTTATCCCATTGGAGGCTGTGTATGAAGTGTGTAAAAAGACTTTGGGCAAAAAATATCCTACAGCACTTTCAGGGAATCTGGAGGGAATCAAACGCGGCTATGATGAAGTAAAGGAAATCTCTTTGGGCTGTGATTTGAAAACTAATGATGTAGCGGCGGAAAAGAGCAGGTGTACGCAGGCTGGGCTACAATGGGGCTATGATACAGCACCCATCGGAGGGATTAATCCGTATTTTGGAAACAGTGTAGTTAACGATTTATCCCCTTCCAGACAGGGATATATTCCACTGTTCATCAAAGAAAGGTGTATCAACTGCGGATTGTGTGACAGTACTTGTCCTGATATGGTTTTTCAATTTGCCAAGGGAGAATATAAAGGAAGGGAAATGATGGTCAATCGGGGCCTGGATTATTACCACTGTAAGGGCTGTATGCGGTGTGTGGAAATTTGTCCCGTTAATGCCCTTGTAGCAGGAAAAGAAGCAGAACATCAACAAAAGGATTATTTTCTTCCAAACCAAAGCTTATTAAAGTCTCCGGCATATTATGAAAAGACCGGACCGGACGGCTATATTACGAGTGAATCCTATCTGACAGAAAAAAGATTGGATGGAGGCGAAGTATAAATGGGTAAAGAAATGAAACAAGGAACTTCAATGGCGGAACAGGTGATGGAGTTTGCCGGTGGAAATGAAATGGCATCCATTGCCATCAAACAAATCGGATATGATCTTATGGGGTATTATCCCATCACACCCTCGACACAGATTGCAGAAAATCTGGACCTGATGCGTGCAGACGGTGAAACGGATCTGGTTATGATTGCAGCAGAGGGGGAGCATAGTGCGGCAGGTATTTGCTATGGCGCGGCTGTGGGCGGTGGCAGAGTGGTAAATGCTACCAGTGCAAATGGTCTTTTATATGCCATCGAACAATTGCCGGTCCAATCAGGCACCAGATATCCTATGGTCATGAATGTAGCATGCCGTACTGTGTCAGGACCTTTATCCATCAAGGGAGATCACAGTGATATCATGTATATGCTCAATGCAGGATGGCCGATTTTGTTTGCTCATACTCCGCAACAGGTTTATGACTTCAATATCATTGCTCTGCGACTGGCGGAATGTGTCCGTTTGCCTGTGGTAGTGGCATATGATGGCTTCTTTACCAGCCATCAAAAGAGACGTTGCTATCGCTTTGCGTCGGATGGGGTTGTAAGGGAGTTTGTCGGGGAAAAGACAGAGCCGTATCCTTTCTTGGATTTGGAGCATCCCATTACTGTAGGTGCTTATATGAATGAACCGGATTTAATCAATAACCGCTATCAGTTACATTTGGCTATGAAACAGGCAGAAACAGAGTTGCAAGGATTTTTTAAGGAGTATGCCGCGCTGTCAGGGAGAAAGTATGACTTATATGAAGGATATCAATTGGAAGATGCAGATTTCATATTGGTATTATTAGGATCTTCTTATGAAACTGCCATAGAGGCAATCAACCGTTTGCGGGATAAAGGGGAAAAAGTAGGTGTATTGACGCTTCATATGCTAAGACCGTTTCCGGAAAAAGAACTGGTGGAAGTGCTTTCCCGAGCTAAGCATATTATTATTGGTGATAGGCAGGATAGTTATGGTGCAGGTGGCGGAAATTTTTCCTTGGAGATACGAGCGGCATTACAAAAATACGGCAGTCAGACGCGGGTAAGCAATTTTGTATATGGATTGGGTGGCAAAGATTTCTATGTGGAAGATGCAGAACGCGTCTTGTTGCAAAAGGATACATTGACCGAAGATGTATATCTTGGTGTGACCGATGGTAAAGATAAAAAAGATGTGGAAGAATCAGCGTATTTTACGCCTGTTTGCGCCGAAGATACCCATATAGGGGCGACGAAGGTTAAAGAAGATGAAAATGGAATAAAACAGGTGGCTGGTGGATTATTAAATGCTACGACTGCTGTTCCCAAACGTTTGGCACCCGGTCACGGTGCATGTCCCGGCTGTGGTATCCCGGTAAATCTGAATTTGTTGCTGCGGGGAATTGAAGATCCGGTGGTGTTATTGTTTCAGACCGGTTGTGGTATGATTGTGACCACACCTTATCCCAAAACATCCTTTAAGGTACCATATTTACACAATTTGTTTCAAAATGGTGCTGCAACCCTCAGTGGTTTGGCAGAAATTTGTTACCGGAAACAGGCAAAAGGAGAAATGCCCAAGGGAGATATTGTATTTATCATGGTCAGTGGTGATGGTGGTATGGATATTGGTATGGGGTCAGCCTTGGCAACTGCGTTACGGGGACATCGGGTGCTTTTATTTGAATATGATAACGGAGGCTATATGAATACCGGATATCAGTTGTCCTATTCCACACCCAAAGGGGCTAGAAGTGCTACATCACATGTAGGAAAAATGCAATATGGAAAGACCTATTTTCATAAGGATATGCCACAGTTGATGGCAGCGACAGGTATGCCTTATGTGGCATGCGTGGCAGAGTCCAATCCTACAGATTTTATTAAGAAGGCGGCGAAAGCAGCAGATTATGTCAAAAAAGAAGGGTGTGCTTATATAAAGGCAATTTCGGCTTGTCCTTTAAATTGGAATGACAATCCGGCAACAGAGCGCAAGGTTATTGAGGCGGCTGTGGATTGTTGCTATTTCCCTTTGTATGAGGTAGAGAGGGGAATTACTACGTTGAATTATGATCCGGTGAAGGCAGGTAAGAAAGTCCCGGTAGCTGATTGGCTTTCTATGATGGGCAGAACAAAGCACTTATGTAAACCAGAATATCAGGAAGTGATTTTATCCATGCAGGAGGAAGTGGACCGGAGATTTCAAAGATTAAAAGCGAGAGCAGAGAATCCGTATTTATAAAAGGGAAAGTTGCAGGATTAAATAAAAGGTTCTGCAACTTTTCCTTTTTCTGCTAATGACATAGATAGTAGATGTGTTGTAAAATAAGGGTATAGAAGTTGTGATATAACCATACATATCAATATGACAAGGAGGTAATGTCTATGGGTAGATTGGAAGGAAAAGTAGCGATTATTACAGGTGGTAACTCCGGTATTGGGGCAAAGAGTGCCGAGCTGTTTGCAAAAGAAGGTGCCAAGGTTGTAATTTCGGCAAGAAGAGAGGCGCAGCTGAACGAAGTGGCAGCAAAGATTTTGGCCGATGGTGGAGAAGTGATGAGTGTGACTTGTGACATTTCCAAAGCGGATCAATGCAAGGCTTTGGTAGAGAAGACAGTAGAAGCCTTTGGTACGGTTGATATTTTGATAAATAATGCCGGTGTGTTGGATGCCGGGATTGAGGCTGTTGAGAAGGTGTCGGATGAGACTATAGATTATCTTATTGATATCAATACGAAAGGAACGATTTATGTCACAAGAGAATGTGCTAAGGTGATGCTATCCAAGGAATCCGGTTCTATTGTCAACGTAGCCAGCGTGGCCGGATATTGTGGAAACGGTGGAGCAGCCTATGTGGCAAGTAAGGCAGCAGTTATCGGTCTTACTAAAAACATTGCCATGCGTGCAGCGTCTGCCAATGTACGTTGTAATGCAGTATGTCCGGGTACGGTTGTGACTCCTATGACCATGGGATTACAAAAGGATAAATTGGATATGGATATGCTTTCTGCCATGAATAAACATGCGGATAATTCCCTGCCGCCCTGTATGCCTGAGGAAGTTGCCAATGTATTGCTGTTTTTGGCATCGGATGAATCATCGGCAGTGACAGGCCAGGTAATGGTAGTAGATCATGGAGCGGATTTATAATATGTTGAATTTTACCAGTGATTATACAAATGGAGCACATGAAGCAATATTGAAAAGATTAGCAGATGCTAACCGAGAGGCTCTGCCAGGATATGGGACAGACTACTATTGTGAGAGTGCCAAACAAAAGATACAGAAGGTTTGCGGATGCCCCAATGCAGGTGTATATTTTTTGACGGGTGGGACACAGACCAATCAGATGGTGATTAACTCTCTGCTTCAGCCATATGAAGGTGTAGTAGCGGTAGAAAGTGGACATATCAATGTGCATGAATCTGGTGCTATTGAATTTACCGGACATAAGGTGCTGACACTTTCGTCTCATGAGGGCAAGATGGATGCAGAAGAATTGCGAAGATATCTTAAGGCATTTTATGCTGATGAAAATCGTGAGCATATGGTATATCCCGGAATGGTCTATCTTTCTTATCCCACAGAGTTGGGAACTTTATATTCGGAAGAGGAGTTAAAAACAATTTACGGGATATGTAAAGAATATAAACTGAAATTGTATCTCGATGGAGCCAGAATGGGCTATGGTCTTGCTGCTGACAAGACTATGGATTTCCAAAAGATTGCAGCTAATTGTGATGCATTTTATATTGGTGGTACAAAGGTTGGTGCATTGTGCGGAGAGGCAGTGGTCTTTCCTAATGGAGACGAACCAAAAGCTTTTGTCACAAGGATGAAACAACATGGGGCATTGTTAGCCAAAGGCTTTGTGTTGGGGCTACAATTTGATACCTTATTTACTGATGGTCTATATGAGCAGATTAGTGCTCATGCCGTTAAAATGGCAAAGAAGTTAAAGGAAGCGTTGATACAAAGCGGATATACTTTGGCTGTAGATTCGCCTACTAATCAGCAGTTTGTGATTTTATCACCGGAACAAGAAGCAAGGCTTTCTACCAAAGTAAAATACAGCTTTTGGGAGAGGCCGGATGAAGAGCATATTGTGGTGAGATTTGCCACAAGTTGGTCTACCAAAGAGGAAGATGTAGATACTTTGATTGGCTATTTGCGTTGACAAGCAGTTGAAATTTTTCTATAATGTTTTAGTAACAAATTTTTAACAAAGAGGACAAGAAAATGAAGAAAAAATTAGCGTATCTTTTGTTAACATGCGGATTGGTAATGAGCCTTGTTGCATGTGGCAACAAAGAAGAAGAGGAAGTTCCGGTAGTGGAAGAACCTGTTGTAGAGGATACTGTAACAGTTGAAGAACCGGAAGTTGAAGAGGAACCTGTAGTTGAAGAAGAAGTAAGAGAAGGCATGTACCGCAGCGAGCTCACCAATGAGTGGATTGATGAGAGTCTTATGAATCAGAGACCTGTTGCTGTTATGATTGACAATGAGAAAATTGCACTTCCTCATTACGGAATCAGCGAAGCAGATATTGTTTATGAAATGATGAACAGTACCGCAAACGACTATATCACACGTTTCATGGTATTGGTAAAAGATTGGGAAAGCATTGAGCGTTTGGGAAGTATCCGTAGTACACGTACTACCAACTTACAGCTTGCTCCTGAGTGGAACGCAATTGTATGTCATGACGGTGGACCTTTCTATATCGATATGTTTCTTGCAAATCCTTATGTGGACAACTTAAATGGTGGTTTTGCACGTATTGAAAATGGCAAACCCAGAGAGTTTACCGAGTATATCACTACCGGTGAGATTGCAAAGAGATTGGAAAACAATGGTATCTCCACACAGTACAATGAATACTATCAGGGACATGGTTCCCACTTCCAATTTGCTTCCGAAGCAAATCCCATTGATTTAAGTACTGCAAGTGATGCTATTGATGCAACAAACATTGAGCTTCCTTTTGAACATAATGGTTCTTGTTTAGAGTATATTCCTGAGACCAACACTTATCGTTATTCTGAGTATGGTGCAGAGTACAAAGATGCATTAAACGGCAATCATTTAGAGTTTACTAACGTAGTAATTCAGGAATGTAAGTTTGAGCAGTTGGATGACAACGGTTACATGAACTTCTTTGTAAAAGACAGTGCAGGAATGCAGGGCTACTACATTACAGGTGGTAAAGCAATTCCTGTGACATGGTCCAAACAGGATGATATTTATCCTACAAAGTTCTATGATGCAGCAGGAAATGAAATTACATTAAATACAGGTAAGACTTATATTGCATTGGTTGGTCCTGAATTCTGGAATGATTTAGTTGTAGAATAAGTTCTATAAAGAAACAGGTGTATGAAACTTCATACACCTGTTTTGTTATAGTTGTTTGTATTATGCTAAATGTGTTTTATCGCGGATAGTAGGGGTTTTCAGAAGTAAGGGAATTAGGATTGTAGCTAATATGAGACCGGTAATGCCCTGTACACAGTTGGGAATAATCTCAACTAATGCAATGGCAACGCCTTCATAAAAGATTTCAAATATAAAATATCCTAAAACAACGATGACTTCTGAACTAATACCTGCTAAAATAATAGCAACCATATTGTGGGCTTTGAGCAATTTTTTGATTAATTTATATATAAATCCGGTGGCCATGGCAGCAAGTGCTTTGATAGTCAGTGTGGCTACGGAAAAAACATAGTAACCACCCAGCAAATCTGCAAACATGGAACCGATACCGGCTGCTAATGCGCCAATCCAAGGGCCCAGCAAGATGCCGGAAGCAATGACCATGCAATCACCGATATGTACGTAGCCTTTAAAAGTTGGAACACGGATAATCATAGTTGCAATACAGGTTAATGCAGCGAATAAACCGGCAAGAACGATTTTTTGTGTTTTTGCACGCGTATTCATATATATTCACCTCTAATTATTTTATGCTATATGCATAATACTACAATTTATTTATGGCGTAAAGGAGAAAGACAAAATGAAACAGGTAAAGATTGGAGAATGTAATGTACCGGCCATTATTCAAGGATGTATGCGCATTGGAGAGATGAGCGTACAGGGGGTTCAGGCGCTTATTGATAAACAATTGGAATTGGGAATTAACTATTGGGATCATGCGGATATTTATGGCGGTGGAACCTGTGAAGAAGTCTTTGGAAAAGCATTAAAAGATATGCCCGGAATGCGGGAACAATTGATTATCCAAAGTAAGTGTGCCATCCGTCCCGGGGAATATACACGATATGATTTTTCCAAAGAGTATATTTTAGAAAGCGTAGAAGGTAGTCTTAAGCGTTTGCAGACCGATCATCTGGATTATCTGCTGTTACACAGACCGGATTTGCTGATGGAGCCGTCAGAAGTGGCAGAAGCCTTTGATAGGTTAGAGGCAGATGGAAAAGTCTTGCACTTCGGTGTCAGCAATCATACTCCGGGACAGATAGAAGTTTTAAAAACATGTGTGAAGCAACCATTGGAAATCAATCAGTTACAGTTTTCTTTGGCCCATACCTTGTTATTGGATGCACCTGCATACCTCAATACAACCGACAGCCACGGCATTAATCGTGATGCAGGTGTGTTGGACTATTGCAGATGCAATGATATGACAATCCAATGCTATAGTCCATTCCAATATGGTGTGTTTGAAGGTACTTTCCTTGGTAATCCGGACTACGGTAAATTGAATGAAGTGCTGGAGCGACTGGCTGTGAAATATGATACAACGATAAATGGTATCGCTACTGCGTGGATTTTGCGCCATCCTGCCAATATGCAGGTGGTTGTGGGTACAACCAATATCAAACGTGCGCCGGGCATAGCAAAAGGCGCAGATATCATACTCACAAGAGAAGAGTGGTATGAACTCTATGCTGCCGCAGGAAATCAATTGCCTTAAAAGGATTGGTTGAAGAGATAATTATATAAAAAAGAAGATCTAAATAAAAAAATATACTTGTGTCAGAGGAACCGTTGAAAAACGTCGGTGCTTAGATTGCGTTTTTGGCAATCTTATGCATCCGCTACGTTTTTCATCGAGTGAGAACGCGTTCCGGGTGATACAAGTATATTTTTTATATAGATAGTATTTTGTTTTTTTAAATTAACACCTTCGACAAGAAATCTTTCAGACGATCACTTTGGGGATTGCTGAAAATCTGGTCGGGGGTATTTTCTTCTATAATTCTGCCGTCATCCATGAACAGTACACGGGAGCCAACTTCTTTGGCAAATCCCATTTCATGGGTCACAACCAGCATGGTCATGCCGGATTTGGCAAGATCCTTCATTACCTCCAATACTTCACCAACCATTTCGGGGTCAAGGGCAGAAGTGGGTTCATCAAACAGCAATACCTCGGGCTGCATGCAGAGAGCACGCACAATGGCGATACGTTGTTTTTGACCACCGGATAACTGATTGGGATAAGCACTTGCTTTCTCTTCCAAGCCCACACGTTTTAAATAATCCATTGCCATCTTTGATGCATCTGATTCTGACATGCCCAAAAGCTTGATAGGAGCAATAGTCATATTGCGCAGAATGGTCATGTGGGGGAAAAGATTAAAATGCTGGAATACCATACCGATTTTTTGACGGTATTGATTGATATTGGCATTTTTGTCTGTGATATCGGAGCCATTATAATAAATGGAACCGGATGTGGGCATCTCCAACAGGTTTAAAGAACGTAAGAAAGTGGATTTACCGGAACCGGACGGACCGATAATCACCACAACTTCTCCTTTTTGAATTTCTGTGGAGACATCCTTTAATACGGAAAGTTTACCGAAGTCTTTGCATAAGTTTTGGATTTCAAATAATGTATTAGCGCTCACTGTTACGCAATCTCCTTTCCAATTTTTTAACAAGTGCAGAAAGAATCATTACCATGATAAGGTAGATGAGAGCAACTGCAAGTAAGGGGAGAAATGCTTCGTATGTAACACTTCTGATAATATCGCCACCACGGGTTAAGTCCATCAAACCGATGTAACCACAGATGGAAGTTTCTTTTAATAATACAATAAATTCGTTTGCTAAAGCAGGTAATACATTTTTGAATGCCTGGGGCATAATGATGTATATCATAGTCTGGGGATAAGAAAAGCCCAAACTTCTTCCGGCCTCGAACTGACCGTTGTCGATGGACATGATACCGGAACGGATGATTTCAGCCACATAGGCACCGGAATTGATACCAAATGCCAGAATGGCAACCGTAACTTTATCCATGGAAACAAAGATAACGTAGTACATAATCAGTAACTGTACCATAACCGGTGTACCGCGGATAATAGTCAGATAAATATTGGCTAACATATTTAGCAACTGTAAAATAAAACTTCTTTTTTCGTTTTTTTCATAGGTGGAACGGATAATGGCAATTAGAAAACCGAGTACCACACCCAATAATATGGCGAAGAAGGTGATAAGCAAGGTGTTCCCCAGACCTTCTAATAAATACATATAACGATCGTCATCGATAAAATTTTGTTGAAACTTTTGAATAAATGAATCCAAAGTCGTCTCCTCCCGAGTGTTGTAAATAGTAAAAGGGCCATGGCGGAAGCCACAGCCCTTGTTTATCATATCATATTTTTTGCATCTTGCAAATTACTTTCTTACTACAATTACCTGTGTAGCTGTTGTGTAAGAATCGGTAAAATCGATATTCTGAAGACGATCTTCGGTTACAGTCATTCCTGCAGCACCAAAATCAGCTTTACCGGACTGAACAGCGGTGATAATGGAATCAAACTCCATGTCTTCAATAACTAATTCATAACCCAATTTATCGCAGATAGCTTTTGCCATTTCAGCATCGATACCAACGATTTCATTGTTGGAGTAGAATTCATAAGGCTCGAAAGCAGCATTGGTTGCCATTGTCAATGTACCATTGGGATATTCAATACCAACGGGAGATTCGTAAGGGCATGTGCCTTTTGTATCATCACCGATATAGTTGGCAACAATCTGATCCAAAGTACCTTCAGCTTCCAGTTCAGCCAATGCCTGGTTGAATGCTGCTGTTAATTCTTTGTTGTCTTTGCTGATGCAGATTGCATATTCTTCTACTGCAAACTCTTCATCCAAGATTGTTAAGTCATCATTTTTCTCAACAAAAGCCTGTGCGGGCTGGCTATCAATGATAACACAGTCAACTTTACCCTGTTTTAAAGCAAGGATAGCGTCGTTACCTTTGTTGAAACGCTCAATGGTAGAACCTTCTGCTTCATAATCGGAAGCATAGATGTCACCTGTTGTACCAAGCTGTACGCCAATGATCTTTCCGGGAAGATCATCTACAGAAAATACTGTATTTTCGGGAACTTTGTTACCACATCCGCATAAAGAAAATGTCAATGCGATAATGAGTCCCAGTGAAACGATTCTTTTTAAACTTTTCATTTTTGGTTCCTCCTATATAATTATAAATCCATTCATTGGCAATTATATCAAAGGAAGAAATTTGACGCAATATGGAAACGTGCGATAAAATAGAGAAAAATAAATCATTTGGGAGAAGAACTTGTACAAAATGAACATTCGATTACTTGATGAAAATGAAATTACACAAATATATGAAAAATATATGCCTTATGATTTTGCGAAAGGTGAGATAAAGCCCTTATCCAGGATTTTAGAGTTATGTAAACTGAACAAATACTTTTGCTATGGAATATATGAGACTCAAAGTGATGAATCGGAAATGATGGTTGCCTATGGCTTTTTGGTCACATCAGAAAAGCGGGATGCTGTATTATTGGACTATTTTGCAGTGGCTTCTACAATTCGGGGACAGGGATACGGAAGTATATGTTTTGTAATGCTTCGGGAAAAAGTAAAAGAAGAACGCTTGGGTACGTTGATTCTGGAGGTGGAAAATCCTCGGTTTGGAAAAGATGAAGAGGATATTCTAATAAGAAGAAAGCGGATTGCTTTTTATATCCGTAACGGCATGACATTGACCCATTTGCGCATCTTTTTATATGATGTGGAATATCTTGTGATGACGTCTGATGCAACCCGTCTGTTCGATGCAGCGAGACAGATCTACGATGTATACAGAGTGTTGTTAAAACCTGACAAGATTCAGAGCAAATTGAAAATATCTACCAATATCCGATGTATTGCTTTTGACTTAGACCGGACACTGTTAAATCCTGAGGGAATAATATCGGATAGAACAAGACGTGTGTTGGAACAGGCAGCTAAGGAAGGAATTAGCTTGATTGTGGCAAGCGGAAGAGCCTATGATACGTTACCGCAGACTGTGAAGGAGATGGAACAACTCTCGGATACGATTACATCTAACGGCGCAGTTATTTCTCATAGGGGTACGTGTATCAGACAAAGTGTGTTGAAGGAAGCGTGTGCAAAACAAATATGGCAGATATATAAAGAAGCAAGCAGTCCCCGGGAGGTTGCGATTGAGGTCTTTGTGGATGGAAAAGCATATTGTGAAAAGGCATATTATGATTTTCCGGAGAGATATGGTTCGGGTGAAGCGAGAAACTATGTGAGAACGACCAGAAAGCCACTGGAAGATATGGGTGTTTTCGTAGCAGAACATATTGATAAATTAGAGAGTGTGGATTATATCAGTGCAAATGCAACATTACGTGAAGAGTTGACAGCCGGGTTGTTGCATGTCCCTGATATTTCGGTCACTTCTTCCATGGAGCATCTGATTGAGATTGCGGCACCGGATGCGTCAAAGGGTGAAGCACTAAGATGGGTTTTACAACAGAAAGGAATTGAACCGGAGGAATGTATTGCCTTTGGAGATGCAGATAATGATATTAGTATGCTCGCCTTTGCAGGCATTGGTGTGGCTGTTGCAAATGCTTCCCAAGGAGTCAAAGAGATTGCTGACTATATAACAGAAAGTAACCGGGAAGATGGAGTGGCAATTGTGTGCGAAAAAATCATGGAAAAAACAAACATAATGTAGTAAACTTAGGGTATGTGATGGGTATCTGTCACTTGTGTTTGAGGAGTAAGATGTAGTAAAGGAGAGGGAGTACATGATTTTTAAATGTAAGAATTGTGGTGCAAATGCATTGTGGTCACCGGAAAAAGATGCCGTATGCTGTCCCCATTGCGATAGTATCGACAGTGAAGAAGCCGTAACCATGAGCAGTGATATGTTCCAATGTGGTGCTTGCGGTGCGCCCATGGAGCCAAAGCAGTACGACAGTGCCAATAAATGTGAGCATTGTGGTGCGTATACGATTTTTGAAGAACGTATCAGTGGCCAATATGAGCCCCATTTGATTTTACCGTTTAAGATAGGAAAGGAACAGGCGAAGGAGATTTTGCGCAAAGAGTTCGGCAAGAAGTTATTTGTGCCTTCTTCCTTTTTAAAAGCAGCTTCCCTGGATAAGATGGAAGGCGACTATATTCCTTTCTTTTTATACGATTTTGATTGTAAATATCGTTTTTCTGCAAAAGGAAAGAAAATCAGAAGATGGAGAAGCGGTAATACCGAATATACAGAGACCTCTATTTTCCAGATTTATCGTGATATGGATGTGGATTTTAGCCGTATTCCCACAGATGCATCCTTGGCGATGCCGGATGGAGAGATGGATTTGCTGGAGCCCTATGATTATGGAGCTATGCTCGGTTTCCAGCCTAAATACATGTCCGGTTTCCTTGGTGAGCGGTACAGTGTCGACCAACAGACTTTGGAGCCCCGTGCGTTGCATAAGGCAAGAGGCGATGCCGGTGGATTAATGAGACAGAGTATTGTAGGTTATGATAGCGTGATTCCGGAGACAGATGATTGTCGTCTGACAATCACAGCACGCAATTATGCATTGCTTCCGGTTTGGAACTATGTATTCCGTTTCAATGGAAAAGATTATTTCTTCCGTTTAAACGGTCAGACCGGTAAACTGGTAGGAAAAGCCCCGATTTCCGTAGGAAAAATGATGGGTTATGCAGCGACCCTCTTTGCATGCATTGTAGCAATCGGCGGTTTGTTAAACGGAATTTTGGGGGTGATATAATATGAAAAAATATTTTAAACATTTTGCAGTATTATTTATCATCACCGCAATTATGCTGGTGGCATTTATTGCATTAAGTATTGGTTCCGATAAAGATAAGGTTGCTTATGAAAGACAAAATAGCGATGCGCCTGCAGAAAGAGTTTACGACTATGCGGATGTATTATCGGATAGTGAAGAAGATAAGTTGCGTGAGCTGATTGCAGAGAAGGAAGATGAAATCGGATGTGACATCGTATTGGTCATTATAGATGAGCCTTCCGTCGATAGTGATCATGCCATGATGAATTATGCGGATGATTTTTATGATCAAAATTATTACGGATATGACAAGGTTCATGGCGATGGCGCCCTTTATCTGGATAATTATAATATTGGCTACTGCTGGTTCTCCACTTGTGGCAGAGTCAGGGAGGAATATTCCGATTCGGAGATTGATGGATTGATTTCAGATGTCTGTGAAAATGTAAATGAAGATCCATATGACGCCTACAAGACTTATGTAAACTCGTTGGCCGATACCATGTCAGGTAAGTCCGAGCAGATTCCTTTTGGAATTATCCTGCTTATAGCAGCTGTCGTTACAGCTATCTATGTGATTATCGGTATTATTAACAACAAAGGAAAGAAGACAACTACAGCCAGCACATATGTGGCGGGTGGTAATCCTATTTTCCGTGATAAGCGGGATATTTTTGTCACCAAACATGTGACAAAGAGACGCATCGAATCCAGCAGTGGAGGCGGCGGAGGTGGACATATATCCTCCGGCGGCGTATCTCACGGCGGAGGCGGCGGACGCCATTAATCGATGGCGTCAAAGGTCATATTTAGGGCTTCAGAAATTGTAAAACTTAATCTTTTAATGATTGCATCAACATCTTTGCCGGTAACGTACATATTGTTTAGTTCCTGCAATATGGTGTTGGTGCATTCATTTTGAAACACACGCAGATCAATGGCGTGTGTTACTTTTTGGGAAAAATCTTCCAATGCATCCCAGACGATGGTAGCAGCATCTACCACTGTTGGGATTCCGATGGCAATAACAGGGACACCAAGAGACTCCTGTGTTAAAGCGTTTCTGTGATTTCCCACACCGGAGCCGGGATGAATACCGGTATCGGTGATCTGGATGGTACGATTCAGACGATGCAAGGTTCTGGCAGCGAGAGAGTCTATGACAATGACCAGATTGGGAGAAGTCTGGTCAATGACACCTTTGATGATCTCGGCGGTTTCCATACCGTTTTGTGCCATGACGCCGGGAGCTAAGGAACTGACGGAGTGCATGCGGTTTTTGTCATAGGCAGCAGTGCCGTATTCCATAATGATATGGCGGGTGATACAAAGATTGTCAATGACATGAGGACCCAGAGAATCTGCAGTTACATCCCGGTTTCCCAGACCAATAACCAGAATGGATTGTTCTTTGTCAAAGTCGGGAATCAGTTTTTTTAGAATAGAAGAAAGATGAACTGATACTTCGCGGTGGCTCTCATCATCAGGGGCATCCAGTGCGGGTGCTTCGATGGTGATATAGGTGCCCATAGGCTTCCCTAGAGCCTTGGCGGCATTTTTGGTTGTGACAATCACGCTTGTGATATGCACTTGTTCTTCTTTAAAATATTCTTCGTTTACTTCGATGCCGTGAATGTGTGTGGCAGAACGGTCTATACTTTCATGTGCTTCCAAAGCAAGATCGGTGCGGATTTGTTGTGCCTGCATAGTTTCCTCCTAAAAAGTTTTGATTAAGCATATTTTTACCGAAAAAAAACAAAATATGTATTGACATCCGACATAAAATCATCTAATATAATATGCGTGTGTTCGCATTAGTCTGCCCGTGTCTGGATGAAGCGTGACACCGGCATAGAGATATGACTATTGGATAACAGGAGGTGTGAACATGGCAAACATCAAATCCGCTAAGAAAAAAATTTTAGTAAACAGAACAAAAGCTGACAGAAACAAAGCTATCAAATCCGGCGTTAAAACTGCTATCAAAAAAGTTTACGTTGCTATTGATGCAAAAGATGTAGAGGCTGCAAAAGTAGCATTAAAAGATGCTACAACAGCAATTGATAAAGCTACAACAAAAGGCGTTTATCACAAAAACAATGCATCCAGAAAAGTTTCCCGTTTAACAAAGGCTGTTAACGGTATGGCTTAAGATTAGATATACCAATTTGTATGATATCGGGCCCGTCATCCCGATATGATGAAAATGGAATGTAAGACCAATCGAGTAATCGGTTGGTCTTTTTTGCATAGACAGGCACTTTCTTTCATATATTTAACTGGTGATAACATGCGAAGAAGTTGGGTGAGAAAGAATAAGGAAAGTAGCTTGTTTATGCTGGCGCTACTGTGTGTCATGACAGTGTTGGCTGTGTTTATGAAGGAACCATTGATGTGCCTGGTTTATCCGGGCATTTCCTATATTGCGGACGGATATGACAAGGAAGAGAACCGTTGGTTAAAGCGGATCGTGGCATTTTCCAATGGATATTATGGTTATGTGACTATGACGGAACCCCCCGAATTATATGTAGAAAACATGGCGGGGGTTCAAAATTTATTAAAGGAAGATGAATGGGATTCTGAAACCGGACAAATTCCGGCAATGGATGAAAATGGTTTACATAACGAGGGGCTAGCGGAAGATGAAACCATGAACGAGGTGTTTTTGTCGGATGATATGCAGGAAGGGATTTTGGCAGAAAACAATGTGGAAAAGCCCTTTGTAAAAGCAGAGGCAGCTGCGCAGATTTTGGATTATGAGAGATTATTGGACTATACATATTTGAGGAAACACTTTTATACGGTAGACAACTCTACGGATATCAGTGCAGGAATGTTGGATGCCCGTAAGATGCTATCCTATGATGCTACAATTTCACAGGATGCATCTAAGCCGCAGATTTTGATTTATCATACTCATTCTCAGGAAGGCTTTGTAGATAGTGTACCGGGAGACTCATCCACAACCATTGTAGGCGTAGGTGAAAGACTGGCACAGATACTACGGGAAGAATATGGTTTCAATGTCATTCATCATACCGGAGTATATGATGGAGACAGCAGGGACTATGCATATGCCAATGCAGGACCGGCGCTAGAAGAGATTTTGGCAGAAAATCCCTCCATTGAAGTGGTTATTGACTTACATCGTGACGGAGTTGCCGATACCACACATCTGGTAACGGAGGTGGGAGGAAGAACTACGGCGCAATTTATGTTTTTTAATGGACTAAGTTACCTAAAAGGAAAAGGAAATATTGACTATCTGGAGAATCCGCATATAGAAGAGAATCTTGCATTTTCTTTTCAAATGAAGTTGGCTGCAGACGAATACTATCCGGGATTTGCCCGCAATACCTACTTGAAAAGCATGCGCTATAACATGCACTATTGCCCCAAAACCCTGCTCATTGAGGTGGGAGCCCAGACCAACACCGTAGAAGAAGTCATGAATGCCACAGACCCCTTAGCTCATATCATAGCTATGGTTTTGAAAGGAGAGAAACCGTAAACCACAACATCTTGTATGTTACCCGTTGCCACCAACCGATATTTTTGATATACTTTTACACAGTAGACAAAATGGAGGAATCCCCATGCAGTATGATCAAAGTAAAATCCGCAACTTTTGTATTGTGGCACATATTGACCACGGTAAGTCCACACTTGCGGATCGAATTATAGAACAGACCGGCCTTTTAACCAGTCGCGAGATGCAGGCACAGGTCTTGGACAATATGGAGTTGGAGCGTGAGAGGGGTATTACCATCAAAGCTCAGACTGTCCGTATTGTATATAAGGCAAAGGATGGAGAGGAGTATATTTTTAATTTAATTGATACTCCCGGTCATGTTGACTTTAATTATGAAGTAAGCCGTGCTTTAGCTGCTTGTGACGGTGCGATTTTGGTTGTAGATGCCGCACAGGGTATTGAAGCACAGACACTGGCCAATGTGTATCTGGCATTGGACCATGATCTGGATGTATTTCCGGTTATTAACAAGATTGATCTTCCCAGTGCAGAGCCACAGAGGGTAAAAGATGAAATAGAAGATGTCATTGGTATAGAGGCACAGGATGCACCTCTGATTTCTGCTAAAAACGGTATCGGTATTGAGGATGTATTAGAGCAGATCGTGGCACAGATTCCTGCACCGACAGGAGATCCTGATGCGCCTCTTTCTGCATTGATCTTTGACTCTGTTTATGATGCGTATAAAGGTGTTATCATTTTTTGCCGTATCATGGAAGGAAGAGTGCGGAAAGGCACCAAGATTCGTATGATGGCTACCGGTGCTACCGCTGATGTAGTAGAAGTGGGCTATTTCGGTGCAGGGCAGTTTATTCCTTGTGAAGAATTGGCAGCCGGCATGGTTGGTTATATTACAGCTTCTATTAAGAATGTAAAAGATACTGCTGTAGGTGATACGGTTACTGATGCGGACAGACCTTGTGCAGAGCCCCTGCCGGGATATAAAAAGGTTAACTCTATGGTGTACTGCGGTATGTATCCTGCAGATGGAGCTAAATATCCCGATTTACGTGATGCCTTGGAAAAATTGCAGTTAAATGATGCTTCGCTAAATTATGAACCGGAGACTTCTATTGCACTGGGCTTCGGTTTCCGTTGCGGATTCTTAGGTTTATTGCATCTGGAGATTATCCAGGAGCGTCTGGAGAGAGAGTATAATTTAGATTTGGTAACGACTGCTCCCGGTGTTATCTATAAAGTGCATAAAACCAACGGAGAGGTTATTGAGTTGACCAATCCCAGCAATTTGCCTGATCCTGCAGAAATTGAATATATGGAAGAACCCATTGTAACCGCAGAGATTATGGTGACAACCGAGTTCATCGGTTCTATTATGGAGCTTTGTCAGGAACGTAGAGGTGTATACCTTGGCATGGAATATATGGAAGAAACCAGAGCGTTGTTGCGCTATGATTTACCGTTGAATGAGATTATTTATGATTTCTTCGATGCATTAAAATCCCGTTCCAGAGGTTATGCTTCCTTTGACTATGAATTAAAAGGCTATGAAGAGTCCACCTTGGTCAAATTGGATATTCTGATTAATAAAGAAGAAGTAGATGCATTGTCCTTTATTGTGCACAAGGACAGCGCTTATGAGCGTGGCAGAAGAATGTGCGAAAAATTAAAGGATGAAATTCCCCGTCACCTGTTTGAGATTCCTATTCAGGCTGCGGTTGGCGGCAAAGTCATTGCCCGTGAGACAGTTAAGGCAATGCGTAAGGATGTATTGGCAAAATGTTACGGCGGTGATATTACCCGTAAAAAGAAATTGCTGGAGAAGCAGAAAGAGGGTAAAAAACGCATGCGTCAGGTTGGCAATGTAGAAATCCCTCAGGCTGCATTTATGAGTGTATTGAAACTGGACGATAAAAAATAACATTTTTTAAAAATTTTAAGACCACAAATTGCATGAGATTTTATGTAAACCATCAAAAATCACAATTGTGGTCTTTTAAATTTTGATAAAAAGAAAACGGAAAAAAGTTTTTGTTATAGAGACGGAAAGGAGCAAAAATGGAATTATATGTACATATACCCTTTTGTGTGAGAAAATGCAAATATTGTGATTTTTTGTCCTTTCCGGCGGATGAAACAACGAAAAAACGCTATGTAGAGGCGCTTTGTAATGAGATTGAATACTGTGGGAGGGTGCTCCCCAAGATATTGATTGAGGACAACAATAATTTGCAAGAATTTTGCAAGAATTTTGCAAGTGCTGATGGTAAAAAAGTCACAAAAAATGAAGAAAAAGATGCAAAACCCCATAAAATGGGGAAAGTTGCGGTGGATACCATATACTTTGGCGGAGGAACTCCGACGGCATTACCCTCAGATGATTTAGTGCAAATTCTACAAAAAATCAAAGAAGAATTTGTTGCAAATGACGATGCTGAAATCACTTTTGAATGTAATCCTGCAACAATTGACAAAAATGGACTGCAAAAATTGCAAAAAAATGGGGTAAATCGGTTGAGCATCGGATTACAATCCACATTTGATGATGAATTGGAACTTTTGGGAAGAATTCATAATTATGAAGAATTTTTGCAAATTTTTTCATGGGCAAGGGAAGTTGGGTTTAAAAACTTAAATGTAGATTTAATATCTGCCCTACCGGGACAGACCACAGAAAAGTATAAAAAGAGCCTTCAAAGATTAATAGGATTGCAACCGGAGCACATCTCGTCCTATAGCTTGATTTTAGAGGAGGGAACGCCGTTTTATGAATTATATAACAAGCGGTTGGAAATACTTCCGGATGAAGAAACAGATCGTGAGATGTATCACTTGACCAAAAACTTGCTTCGGGAAAATGGATATGAAAGATATGAAATTTCCAATTATGCGAAGCCGGGATTTGAATCAAAGCATAACAGCGGTTACTGGAAGAGAATACCCTACCTGGGACTAGGTTTGGGTGCCTCATCACTGATAAATAACATTCGATATCGTAAAAAAAGCGATTTGGCGGAGTACTTGCAATTTTTTGGCTTGCAAGAAAAAACTTGCAAAAATGCAAATGAAAAAGATGTGGAAATAATCCCGCAAAATTTGATAGAAGAGTGCGAAATACTAGATGTTGTGGATCAGATGGGAGAGTTTATGTACCTGGGATTGCGTATGAGTGAAGGGGTATTTTCTGAGGATTTCCAAAGGGAATTTCACAAAGATCTGTGGCAGGTATATGGTGATGTAATAGAAAAAATGGAAAAAGAAGGCTTGATAATCATCGAAAAGGCAGAAAATGGAGAGCGGATTTTTCTTTCTGAATTTGGAATGGATGTCAGCAATTATGTATTTGAAAAATTTCTGGATTAGTTTACATAACAACAAGAGAGGAGAAAACAATAGGTTTACATAATGAATGGGTTGGATAGAGTGACATTTATCAGAGAAGATAATGCCACTCTTTAATTATTTATTATATATATAATTTATATACAAAGGTTACATTTTATATGCAAATATGATAAAATAAGTTGGTATGTCAAATCATACAAAAGAAATGTAGCAAAAAGGAACGTGTATAGGGATGAAAGTCGTAATCTTAGCAGGTGGATTCGGGACCAGAATCAGTGAAGAAAGTTATTTAAAGCCAAAGCCTATGATCGAAATCGGTGAAAAGCCGATTCTTTGGCATATTATGAAGCAATATTCTCATTATGGTTTCAATGAATTTATTATTTGTTGCGGATACAAACAACACATGATCAAAGAGTGGTTTGCCAACTATTATCTGTACAACAGCGATGTGACTTTTGATTTTACGGGCAATAATGAGATGACGGTACACAACAATGTATCGGAACCGTGGAAGGTAACATTGGTGGACACGGGGCTTAAGACTATGACCGGTGGACGCGTGAAACGTGTACAAAAATATGTCGGCGACGAGCCTTTTATGCTGACTTATGGCGATGCAGTTTCGGACATTGATATCCGCAAACTTTTGGAGTTTCACAAGGGACATGGCAAGTTGGCTACGATTTCGGCAGTGACCCTGGGACAGCGTTTTGGCATTCTGGATATGGATGTTGAGCATTCGGTCCGTCAGTTTAGGGAAAAGGATGTAAACGACGGAAGCCGTGTAAATGGCGGTTTTATGGTGCTGGAGCCGGAGATTTTTGATTATCTTGAGAGCGATGAAACGGTTTTTGAAAAAGAGCCACTGGAAAGTCTGGCTACAGAGAGAGAGTTGAAAGCATACAACCACAATGGTTTTTGGCAGTGCATGGATACCAAGCGTGAAAAGGACAAGCTGGAAGCTATGTGGGAAAGTGGAGAAGCACCTTGGAAGGTGTGGGAATAGGCAGATGAGAGATTTTTTTACAGATAAAACAGAGAAACAGGCAAGAGAAGATATCTTAGCCCTGGTGGAACAATATTGCGACAAATATCACAAACAGGACGATTCCTTTGTGGAAGGACAGAGGATTCCCTATGCATCCAGAGTGTATGACCATGATGAGTTGCGCAATCTGGTGGATTCTGCTTTGGAGTTTTGGCTTACATCCGGTCGTTATACCGATGTATTTGAAAAGAAACTGGGAGAATATCTGGGTGTGAAATATTGTTCACTGGTGAATTCGGGTTCTTCGGCCAATTTATTGGCATTTATGGCGTTGACATCCCCGCTTTTAAAGGAGCGGCAGGTGCGCCCGGGCGATGAGATGATTACTGTTGCGGCAGGATTTCCAACAACGGTGACACCGGCAATTCAATATGGAGTTGTACCGGTATTTGTGGATGTGACCATTCCCCAGTACAACATCGATGTGACTATGTTGGAAAAGGCGTTGTCGGACAAGACTAAGGTCGTCATGGTAGCACATACATTGGGCAATCCCTTTGACTTAAAGACGGTAAAAGCGTTTTGTGATGAACATCAATTGTGGTTGATTGAGGATAATTGCGATGCCTTGGGCAGCAAGTACATATTGGACGGAGAGGAAAAGTTTACCGGTACTGTAGGAGATATTGGTACATCCAGTTTTTATCCTCCTCACCATATGACCATGGGAGAAGGCGGTGCTGTGTATACCAATAATGCCTTACTCCACAAATGTATCCGATCCTTCCGTGATTGGGGACGGGATTGTGTCTGTGCTTCGGGACAGGACAATCTGTGCAAGCATCGTTTTGACAGGCAATATGGGGAACTGCCTTTGGGATATGACCATAAATACGTCTATTCTCATTTTGGTTATAATTTAAAGGCGACGGATATGCAGGCAGCCATTGGTGTGGCACAGCTTGAGAAGTTTCCGTCCTTTGTAGAGAAGAGAAGAAGTAATTTTACACGTTTATATAGTGGCCTGCAGCAGATACAGGATAAAGTTGTACTCCCGGAACCTTGCGACAATTCCATACCCAGTTGGTTTGGCTTTTTAATCACCTGCAAGGAAGGTGTGGACCGCAACAAGGTGGTACAATATCTGGAAGAACATGGTGTACAGACCCGTATGCTCTTTGCCGGCAATCTGACAAAGCATCCCTGCTTTGACCAGATGCGTGCAGAAGGAACAGGATATCGTGTGGTAGGTCAACTTGTAAATACCGACCGGATTATGAATGATTCCTTCTGGGTGGGTGTATATCCCGGTATGACAGATGAAAAGTTGGATTATATGGCACAGAAAATCGTGGAAGCGGTGAATGGATAAAACAAGGAGGATGGGGAAATGAAACAGAGATTATCGGATTATGTAGCAGATTTTTTGGTGGACAATGGCATTGTTGATTGTTTTATGATCACAGGCGGTGGTGCAATGCACTTGAACGATGCCTTGGGACATAAAGAGGGATTACATTGCTTGTATAATCACCATGAACAGGCTTGCGCCATTGCGGCAGAGGCATATGCCAGAGTACATAACAAAATGGCTGCTGTCTGTGTGACTACGGGTCCCGGCGGAACCAATGCTATTACTGGTGTCGTGGGAGGCTGGTTGGATTCTGTCCCCATGTTTGTGATTTCCGGTCAGGTACGTTATGATACCTCGGCAAGATACATGAATCAATTGGAGGAAGGTCTCAATTTCCGTGCAGTGGGTGATCAGGAGTATGATATTGTAAAGTCTGTAGAGCCTATGTGCAAATATGCGGTGATGGTGGAGCAACCCGAGAAGATCCGATATATTTTGGAGAAAGCATTTTACCTTGCAACACATGGCAGAAGAGGTCCTGTATGGATTGATATTCCTGTGAATTTCCAAGGATGTACCATTGAGACGGATGATCTGGTAGGTTATGATCCGGCAGAGGATGCAGTACAATTGCCAGATAAAGTCCAAGTTGAAACTGTAAAAACTATTTTAGAAAAGATTAAAAATGCAAAACGGCCTGTATTGTATGCAGGCAACGGTATCCGTTTATCTGAAGGATATGAAGATTATCGTAAATGTCTGGACAAATTGAATATTCCTGTCGTGACCTGTTGGGATTCCATTGATGCCATTGAGGATGCACATCCCCGTTACACCGGCAGAGGCGGTATTATGGGTGACCGTGCCGGCAACTTCGCGGTGCAGAATGCGGACCTTGTGCTGGCAGTAGGCAACCGTTTGTCTATCCGTCAGGTGGGTTATAACTGGCAGACATGGGCAAGAGAAGCCTTTGTCATTATGGTAGATGCAGATAAAAATGAGTTCAAAAAGAATACCATCCATGTGGAAATGCCGGTGTGGGCAGATGCCAAGGATTTTTTTGAAGTGATGGCAGATGTTTTAAAAGATACCAAAGAACCGGTATTTGACAACCAAGAATGGTTGGATATCTGTACCGGATGGAAAGAAAATTATCCGGTAACATTACCGAAGCATTGGGAGGAAAATGGTGAAACTGCCAATGTATATGCTTTTATCAAGTACTTAAGCCAAAATTTGCCTGAGGGCAATATGACTGTTGTATCCAACGGCAGTGCCTGTGTAGTAGGAAGTCACAATTATGTGATTCAAAAGGATTCCCGCTTTTTAATTAACAGCGGTGTAGCAAGTATGGGATATGGACTTCCGGCTGCTATTGGTGCCTGCGTGGCATTTGACAAACAGCCTACCATCTGTTTGGAAGGTGATGGAAGTATCATGATGAATCTACAGGAGTTACAGACGATTTTGACCAATCGTTTGCCTATTAAGATTTTCCTTATCAACAACGAAGGATATCATTCCATCCGTCAGACCCAAAGCAATGTGTTTTCGGAGCATACCAAGGTGGGCATCGGACCGGAAAGCAATGACTTGACCTTCCCGTCTTATGAAAAGATTGCCACAGCTTTCGGCTATCCTTACTATCAGGCGAGAAGCAATGCAGAGATGAAGGATGCCGTGGATCGCATGCTCGCAGCAGACGGCCCGGTATTCTGTGAGATTTTCGTGTCCAAGGACCAGAATTTTGAGCCTAAGAGCGCGACCAAAAAGCTTGCGGACGGATCTTTATACAGTCCGCCCCTTGAAGATTTGGCACCCTTCTTACCGAGAGAAGAATTGCTGAAGAATATGATCATCAAACCCATTGAAGAGTAAGAGGTGTTTCGGATGAAAAAAATCAGTGTACTGATACCATGCTATAACGAAGAGGAAAACGTCATTCCCATGAGTGAGGCCATTGTATCGCTATTTGAGAATGAGTTGTCACAATATGAGTATGAACTGGTATTTATTGATAATGATTCCAAAGATACAACACGCGATAAATTGCGGGATTTGTGTAAAGCAAATTCCAATATTAAAGCAATCTTTAACGCCAAAAATTTTGGACAGTTTAATTCCCCCTACTATGGGATTTTGCAGACCACAGGTGATTGTACCATCAGTATGGTCTGTGATTTCCAGGACCCGGTAGAGTTGATTCCCCAATATATTGCTGAGTGGGAGAAAGGGTATAAAATTGTTATCGGCATTAAAACCAAGAGTAAAGAAAATAAATTGATGTACAAGCTTCGCAGTGTTTACTACAAGTTAATCAAGAAATTTTCCAATGTGGAACAGATTGAGCATTTTACCGGTTCCGGTTTGTATGACAAAGAGTTTGTAGAGGTGCTGCGTGAGCTGAAAGATCCCACACCGTTTTTGCGCGGAATCGTGGCGGAGTTGGGATTTAAACGCAAAGAGATTCCCTATGAACAACCGGAAAGAAGAGCGGGAAAGACACACAACAATTTCTTTACGCTCTATGATGCGGCTATGCTCAGCATTACATCTTATACCAAAGCCGGCTTGCGTATATGCACATTTTTGGGCATGTTTTGCGGCATTGTCAGTGCCATTATCGGATTGGTATATTTAATCTCTAAATTAATCTGGTGGGACCGCTTTGTAGCAGGTATGGCCCCGATTTTGATAGGTATGTTTTTCCTTGGTGCACTGCAATTGTTCTTTATCGGTTTTATCGGAGAATATGTATGCAGTATCAACCAAAGAGTGATGAACAGACCTTTGGTTATTGAGGAAGAGAGAATTAATTTTTAAAATGCTGGCAAGCAGATAGGTAGAAGGTGCAAAAAGAAATATGCGTGCAGTAATAACCGGTGCAACCGGGGCTATTGGTATGGCGCTCATACAGGAGTTATTGGCAGAAGAGGCGGAAATTTTGGTCATCTGCAGAGAAGGCTCTGAAAGAAACAAGAGGATACCAAAGTTGTCCGGTGTTAAAAAACTGGAATTGAATATGGATGCATATAAAGCATATGAGCCCAAGGCTACGGAAAAGGGCTATGACGTCTTTTTCCACATGGCATGGAGTGGGACAACAGGGACAAGCAGAAATGATGTCTCTATACAGCAGGCGAATGTGGAATATGCCAAGGATTCGGTAGAACTTGCCCATAAATTGGGATGTAAGACGTACATAGGAGTCGGTTCACAGGCAGAATACGGCAGAATCGAAGGAAAACTTACGGCTGATACGCCTACCAATCCTGAAACTGAGTATGGAAAAGCAAAGCTTATGGCAGGTAATGCCACAAGAGGGATGTGTGAGCAGTATGACATCAGGCATATCTGGACGCGCGTTTTGAGTGTATATGGTCCCTTTGATACTGAGCATTCCATGATTATTTCTGCGGCAAGAAAGCTTATGGCGGGGGAAGTGCCGCAGTTCACCAAAGGTGAGCAGCAATGGGATTATTTGTACAGTAAAGATGCAGCAAAAGCTTTGTTGGCATTGGCAGAAAGAGGTTTACATAACAATGTTTATCCTCTTGGCAGCGGTACGGTAAAACCACTTTTTGAGTATATTTATCAGTTGCGTGATGCTATAAATCCCGATGCTTCTGTTGAGATGGGGGCTATTCCCTATGGGGATAATCAAGTGATGTATCTATGTGCGGATATGGCAAAATTAAAGCAGGATACGGGATTTAAGCCACAAACTTCCTTCGGGGAAGGGATTAAAGAAACCGTCAGTTGGCTGACAAAAGAAGGAGATAACCATGTTTGACATGTCTTTTTATAAGGGCAAAAAAATACTGATTACCGGACATACCGGCTTTAAAGGAAGTTGGATGTGTAAGGCGCTGATACAGGCAGGTGCAAAGGTAAGCGGCTATGCTTTACAGCCCTCGGATGAGCCCAATCTCTACGATTTATCCGGGATAGATTGTAAAATTGATTCTCATATCGGAGATATCCGCGATTTGGATAAGCTTAAGGAGGTCTTCGCCAAGGTTCAGCCCGAGATTGTGATTCACATGGCGGCACAGCCATTGGTTAGGGCATCTTATGATGATCCTGTCTATACCTATAGTGTCAATGTCATGGGGACAGTAAACGTGATGGAGTGTGTCCGTTTAAACCCCTGTGTAAAGTCGTTTTTGAATGTGACAACGGATAAAGTATATCGCAACAAAGAGTGGGAATGGGGATACCGTGAAAATGAAGAATTAAATGGGTATGATCCATATTCCAATTCCAAGTCCTGTTCGGAACTGGTGACAAGCAGCTACAAAAACTCTTTTTTTGCAGACGGACATACGGCAATTTCCACTGCAAGAGCGGGAAATGTCATTGGTGGCGGTGATTTTGCTGTGGATCGTATCATTCCCGACTGTGTACGCGCAGCGCTTGCAGAGGAAACAATCCTTGTGAGAAATCCATATTCTACCAGACCTTATCAGCATGTGTTGGAGCCTGTTATGGCATATCTGATGATTGCAAAGGCACAGTATGAAAATATAGAGTTTGCAGGCAGTTATAATGTGGGACCGGATGAGACGGATTGCTATCAGACCGGAGAGATTGTCGGACTGTTTTGCAAAAAATGGAAAGAACAGACAGGAAAAGAGATTATATGGGAAAGCGGTTGTGGTGAAAAAGGCCCCCATGAAGCGAATTTCCTCAAACTGGATAATTCCAAGATTAAAAAGTGTATTGGTTGGAAACCACGCTGGAGCTTATCAGAAGCGGTTGAAAGGACCGTAGAGTGGACTTTGGTATATGAAGCCAAGGAAGACCTGGCTGATTGTATGGAACGCCAGATTCGGGCATATATGAGTAATGACTAAAGGATATGTTGGAGAGACGAAGCATGAATGAGCAGTTGAAAAAGGCCCATGAATTGAATCGCATATTGTTAAATAAACTAAAAGAGGTGTGTGAAAAATACGATATCACATATTTTTTGGATTCGGGTACGTTAATTGGAGCTGCACGCCATAAATCTTTTATCCCTTGGGATGATGATGTGGACATTGCGTTTTGTAGGGAAGAGTACAATAAGCTGTTGGCTGTTCCTAAAGAAGAGTGGGGAGAAGATTTTGCCCTGATTACGGCTGCGGAGATTACACCTGGCGGATTTCATGATTTTATGCCTCATCTGGTATATCTCAAAGAGGAAATTGCCTTACAAAGTTATGATAAGACAAGACAACAATGTGATCCAAAGTATTTAGACCGTATGATTATGGATATTATTATTGTGGACAAAGCGTACGATTCCGGATGGATGCAGAAAATACTGGAGTACCGCTTGATATTAATTTACGGACAGGCAATGGGATATCGGGATTATATTGATTATTCCACCTATGGATTGTTGCAAAAGATTATGATTTTTATCTGCTCCCATATTGGAAGAATGCGAAAATTGGAACGGATTTTTGATGATTATGACAGAGTTTGCCAATCGGTTAAGAAACAGACGGGAAGGGTATTCCGGAGTAATTGTACGATTCCCTATCTAAGTTATGTGTTTCAAAAACAGTGGTTTGATCAGGGCGTCATGTTGCCTATTGATGATGTACAACACAGCGCGCCTATCAATTATCATGAGATATTGACTGTGTTATATGGTGATTATATGAAATTGCCGCCGGAAAGAGAACGTGTGCCAATGCATATACAAGACCAGTGAAAGGTGAATGTGGTAAATTGAACCGATTAAAAAGTTTATCCAAAGATTTTTTATATAGTATGCTGGGTATTGTAGTTATGAATGCAGTGTTGCAATTGCTGATTTATCCTTTTTTGACGAGGGAACTGGGCACAGAGATATTTGGTAATGTATTATCTTTAATATCCCTCATTGCCATTATGGGAGGGACGTTTGGTACATCAACCAATTATTCAAGGATGCTCCTTCGTGTCAAAAATAAAGATACTAACGGTGACTACAATCGCTTTTTTTTATATGTCGCTTTCATTACGATTGTAGTGGCGATAGCTGGACTTAAATGGCTACACATAACCGATATCCGTATGTATATTGGTTACTGTGTTTTGATGTTTGCTACAATCATCCGAAATTATGCGGATGTGGATTTTCGTCTGGAAGTCAATTACAAAGGATATTGTCTATACTATGTCCTGTTGTCATTGGGGTACCTTGTGGGAATCTTACTGTTTCATGTCAGTGGATCATGGATTATAACATTGCTCATTGGCGAAGGTGTGGCGATTGCATATGTATGTGCAAGAAAAAATATATTCTCCGGTGAGCTGTTTCAAAGGTCAGAGTATTATCGGGATGCTATGCAGTCGATTTTGCCGTTGGCAGTTACACAGCTGATAGCTATGGCAGTGTTACATTCAGACCGGATTATTTTACAGCAGTTTTGCAATGGGACAGCAGTTACAATTTTTTATGTAGCTACTCTATTGGGGAAGATTATTTCTTTGGTATCCACACCGCTAAATAGTGTGATTATTGGGCATTTATCCCAATATAAAGGCGGAATGGACAAAAAAATATTCCGAAGACTGTGTTGGGGCAGTGTACCGTTTGCACTACTTATCAATATAATTTGTACGTTGGTTGCAGTGGTATTTGTCAAAGTGATATACCCGGAGCTTTACGATGCGGTTAGCCCGTATTTGTGGTTGGCAAATCTGGGTCAGGTTTTCTTTTTTGTATCCGGTATTTTGACTGTGATATTGATGCGGTTTGCCAGTGAAAAATATCAGTTGATTATTAATGTGATTTATTTTGTGATTTATTTATGTGTGGCAATACCCTTTACAATACAATGGAATATATGGGGAATTGCATGGGCAACGGTGATTGGAAATCTGTTGAGGATTGTATTAATTGCTGCCTTTGGAGAAATCGGAATAGATTCCAAACGTGGAAAGGAAGAATAACATGTACAAGCAGACAATCGGTATTGTAGGCGGTTTTGGTGCTTATGCTACTTTGAATTTTTATAAATCTATTTTAGAAGCGTTTCAGTCTGATTCTGAGAGAAATTATCCACGGATTGTGATGGATAATGATTTTACTATGCCAAGCCGTACCAGAGCCTTATTGTATAATGAGGAAGTTGATACCATTACAGATATGATTGCGGCCTCTATAAAGCATTTGTTAACGGCAAAAGCGGACAAAATCATTCTGGTTTGTGGAACTGCACATTATTTTTTACCTATGGTATATGAAAAGGTTCCGGAGGCAAAGGATAAGGTACTAAATTTGATTGAATTACTTGCAGATCAAATTAGTACTGATACTACAGTCGGAGAAAAAGTTGCATTAATTGCCGCAGAAGGCACATTAAAACAGAATGTATATGATAATATACTGATCAAAAAAGGTATATCTGTGTCAAAACCAGAGGAAGAAGAGTATCCGCGTGTTAGAAAATTTATTGAGTGCATCAAGCAAAATACATTAAACAATGATGATATGGCTGATTTTCTGGATTTTATTGATGAATTATTGCCAAATACCATGAAAAAGCGGGTGATATTGGGTTGTACAGAATTTCCGGTTTTAGTTGAGGCATTGAAGCAGGAGGGAAGATATGAAGACCGCTTAAAACAGATAGAATTTTTAGATCCGTTGAAAATGGCTATTGATGAATTGAAGAAAGTACTTGTTTAAAGAGTGAAAGGAACAAATAAAACATGCGAATCAAAAAAGACATAACCAATATTGACTATAATAAGACCAAGAATTTCTTTCAGAACCGGGCGAGCAAGTACAAGGAGGATAATCCGTATTCTGTGACTATGTACCAGGATAATAACGCGGAACTTGTACGTATGCGCAATGAGAAGGAAATGAACAAACTCATTCCGTGTCTTCAATTGACAGAGGAATCAAAAGTCTTGGATATAGCCTGTGGTATTGGCCGTTGGGCAGACCGTATGCCCGCATACATAGCAGAATATTTTGGCGTGGATTTTAGTGAAGAATTGGTGGAAATTGCAAAAAAGAGAAATCAAAGAACCAATATTGCTTTTGCCCAGGGAGCGGCCTCAGAGATTGAAACGGTAATAGCGGTTAACGGAAAAGATAAGTTTGACCGCGCGCTTTTAATTGGCATTCTGATGTATCTGAACGAAGCGGATGTAAAGAACGTGTTTGAGCAGTTGGGGCGTATATGCGAAGAGCATGCTTTGATATGCGTCAGAGAGCCCATAGGACTGGGAGAACGTTTGACTCTGCAAAACTTCTACTCTGATGAGTTAAAAGACGATTATAATGCCATTTACCGTACCAGAGATGAGATTGTGGCATGTATGCAGGATGGTTTGCTTGCACATGGTTTTGCCATCAGGGAAGAAGGATTTTTGTTCGAGGAAGATCAGTCACTGAATAACCGCAAGGAAACAGCACAATATTACTTTATTTTGGAAAGATAAGAGGACGAGAACATGGGGATTGACAGAACCGTTGTCATAAGCTGTGCAGGTATGGGGAACCGATTGGGACTGCATACCACAAAGGCTTTGATTGAAGTAGATGGTAAAACATTGATTCGCAGACATTTGGAGCTGTTACAGGATGAAAAAGATATCCGTGTAGTTGTAGGCTACCAGGCAGACAGTGTCATAGAAGAGGTGCGAAAATATCGACAAGATGTGACATTTGTTTACAATTATGATTACGCAACCACCAAAACCGGTGACAGTGTAGTATTGGCTGCAAAGGGAGCAAAAAAATATTTACTTTCTTTGGATGGGGATTTATTAATACATCCTGAGGATATGAAAAAGATTTTGGAATGTGATCATGAGTTTGTCAGTGGTGGTGATATTGAAAGTGATGAACCATGGATGGTGCAGACTTTTACAGAGGAAGATAGGGAGTTTGCAAAAGGCTTTTCCAAAGAAAGTGGTGCTTATGAGTGGAATGGCATTACACAGATTGAGAGCGAGAAAATATTAAATGGGACAGGACATGTATTCCAATTGGTAGAACCTTTTTTACCGGTTCCGTTTTTGGAAATCCGGACAAGGGAAATTGATACGATGAATGATTATGAACGTGCGGTTGCATGGGTAAAGAACGGCTTTTGTTAAAGCCGTTCTTTTTTCTTCTTGTTACGTTTCAGAATTGTTTCTGTCAGACGGAACAGTATCGCAAGACCAATGAAAGCAAGGGTGCCGTAAAGACCGGTTTTCATAGTGCTTCGTTCGTATACCACCTCAATCTCATGATCTCCGGCGGGAGTTTCAAACATGATAAATGTATCATAGGGAACCAGTACATCCACTTCAACACCGTCAATATACGCACGCCAACCTTCATCGTAAGGAATGGACAGCATAGTGTAACCGTTTTTTTCGTAATGTGTAGTGCCGCTAATACGGTTGTTGTCGATAACAACATTTTCCATTTGGTTTTTCGAGGCAACAGCCATAAATTCTTCGAACACCTCTTGGTTGAACACAAAGTATTGATACTCAGTGTTGAGATGCAAAGAAGGATTGGGATACATGGTTTTTAATATCGTGGATTCATCACCTTTAATAATTCCCATCGGGATAAATTCATTGTGGAATAAGTAGGATTCTCCGCTTGTTTCCGGTGCCAGATTCATATGGATATATAGCTGTGGAATAGCATACATCATAGTAGCGCCGGCGTTGGTTTCTACAATTTTCTGGGCTTCTTCCGGCGTGATCGGCTTCATATCACGATCGGTATAAGAGAAAGAATTGGGAGTATCGGATATATCCTGTGCATAGGTCAAAGTATGCAATTCGTAAATTGGTGTGTCGTTCGATGTATATAATGCCACAAAACTATTGTGGAAAGGAGCGGAAGTACCGTCTATAGTCAATTCTCTGATTGTTTCCGGCACATAAAAACCAATGGACAAAGTATTGGGATTTTCGTATACAAAATAGTTTTGACAGTGTCCAATGTAGTCGTACTGCTGGTTATCGGCCAGGGCAACAGAGGTATATTCCGGAAGGAATATATATTTATGACCCGAGAGAGTCAGGCCCAGAGGAGTACTGTTATAGTTGTAGGTTGCATAATTGTCTCCGCTTAAAAAACCGTAGAGATAATGTGTGGTGCTCTGATAAGCGGAAACGTAGGAATTAAAAATTGTACCGGAAGGAATGTTATAAATCATACCGGTATTAATCTGGAAAGAACCGGGGGTTGATATACGTCCGGGAGAGTTATCTTTATCCAACTTGGTATTGGCAAATTCGCTCACCGCTTCAAATCCGTCAATAAAAACATAATTAAAGAGTCCGTAAGCGGATGTGGTAAAAAACATATTGGCGCTTAATTCCAATAAAAGCAGACCGCAGGCAAATCGTGTAAACAATACAGGTTTTTGGCGGAATATCACGAAAAGAGTAATATAAAGTGTAAGTAATACCAGTGTGGATACAAAGGCTAAGGTGGTATTGGTTTCAAATGTTTGGCATAATATCAGAAATACCGCTAATAAACCTGAAATACCAAGGAAACGCATGGTGGAAATATGTTTCAGTTCCCTTAGTGCATCATAACCGATAATGGCACACAAAAACATTAATAAAAATACATAACGGTTTGGTACATTTGTCTGATAATGAAATCCGTTCCAGATATAAGATAATACATTTTCATTAAAGCTGAGTGTTAATATAAAAACAGGAATCAGTTTACATAATTTATCTTTTATAGTAAACCGTTTGGAGGTTATATAAATACCCAAAAGAATCAGGGTAAAAATGCCCATGTATAGATTAATGTGTCCGTTGTCGCGACTGACGGCAATGGATGGTGTAAATATAAATAATTGCTTCCAATGATCCCAGAAGGAGGTAAAGAAACCAAAGGTAGGAAGCACGCTATCGTTTTCCTGATAAAGGGAAGTGCTCATGGAATTCATGTTTTCTATGAGACGGAAGAAATTACATCCGGCTGTCAGTATGGAGAAGAAAGCAAAGCGAATGCCTTTTTGCAGGAAATCTTTCCATCCTTCAAAACGGTAAGTGAAAAACCAAATGATTAAAAAGAAACATACAAAAATAGATAAATGAATGTTGGTAAACATACATAATGACAAGGCAAATACATACAATACCCATGTCTTTTTATACATCAGGCGGTCATAGGCAAGCATCAAAAGCGGAAATGCCAGAAATACATAATACCAAGTGGGGAAGCAGTGGACTGCCAGCATATAGGTGTTTAATGCATAAATAAGTGCAACTGCAAGAACGCGGTAATCACTTTTCTTAGCCTGTTTTCCGGTTAAACGATGGGTTAGGTAATAAGCCATGGAAAGGGAGGTTAATCCCATGAAAATGGCTTCAAAAAACAAGGTAATTACAGGTATGCTGCTTGCGGAAAACGGAGTTAAAAATGCACGGACAAAAAAAGTATTGTTTGCCACATAAGGACTATATCCGTAACCGGCAATAGGACTGAATAAAGTATTGCCATATTTGGTGTTGTAATATCCGCTCATGATGGAAGGCAGTGAAGATGAAATGCCGTCCTCATCAAAGAAGGAATAGGGTCCAAAGGGAATGCAGTCGAATACAATCATGGTCAATACATAGAGCAGTACCGGGATGAAAAATGCCAGGTAATAGACATAATTATGTCTGAAATGTGTGCTGATGCGTTCCCAGATTGAGAAGGAAGCAAAACGTTCTTTCATATGAAACAGGGCATTCCTAAGCTGTTTATCTTTCTTGTCTACATATAAAAGTAACAGAATAAAGACACTAATAACGGTCATTATGAGACTGACATAATAGATGTTAAGACTAAAATTTTCTGCCAGTTCAGCTTCCTTATATGCTACCAGTAAATCCGGAATTTGGTCATAGACCAAGGAATTTATCTGATATGCCTGAAGCTGATAGTTATAGGCGAATTCGGTAGAAGCAGCAGTATATACCATACTTTCCTGCATGGTGCCGGCTGTATAGTTGTCAAAATATTTCAAAGAGCCGGTCAGTGTGTCATATATGACAAGGATACCATTGGCATCAGAAGAAAAGGTATAGTCTATATAGGTAAAAGCTTCCCCTTCCTTCGTTTTATATTGGACAATATTATATACATTGCTTCCTTGATCGGTAATGGAATAGTATGCTGTTTCAGGGTAAATAACAGTCAGTTCACAAGGGGTAAACAAATCAGCTGAGGTGCCGATTTTGCGGCAGATGGCATTGACTTCATCCACAGGATTGAGCAAACCATATTCGTTATAGGCCATATAATCTTCTTCATTAAGTTCTACCTCATCTAACATGGTTGACATAACATTGACTAATACGTAGTCGGTATGTTTTTCGGTAAAGGCGTTATATCTTTCTTGATCGGAGAGTGCTTCCGCACCGGTAGTTTCTTCGGAATCCATTTCGCCGGAAATCATTTCTGCAGATGTGGCAACAGGAAAGATATTCTGATTGGTCACCAAAAACAGATTGCAGACCAGCTCCAATCCGATAAATAAATACACTAATGTATGTACAATGCTGATTTGCGGTTTTTTCCAAAGACAGAGGATGATAATCAGATAAAATCCCATAAATAACAGATTGGAAGAAAGTGCAACCTGATGAAAATTCTGATAAGAACCTCCAAAGGCAAATGCGGTCAATAGTACAATGACGAAAACACCGGATAACATATGGGAGATTTTGATGTTTTTTAGATGTACCAAGGTTTGTGCTGATAATAATAGGCACAGGAAAATTACCAGGCTTTCCATAGGAATAAAAATAGACTGGTTTGCTGCAAAAAGGTCAAATACATATTGCAAAGAAGTGATTTCCAAGGCACCTAAGAGTATGCAAAGAATGAACAGATTGCCAAGACGCTCTTTGAGGGAAATCTTATTGCAAAAGAAATATAAAACAGTCAGCATAAAGAAAAAAAGACCGAAGTATAAGCTGATATTGTGGGTTGTGGCATAATATGTAGTGGGGATGGCACCTGCAAATAGTCGTGAAACAAAATCGGACAGGGGCATGGTTATATCAAAGCCGGGATATCCATAGTCTTCAAAAGCTTCAAAATATTCCATATATGCCGGCAATGAAAAAACTGCTGTCGTACAAATGGCAAACAGGATAATTGCAATATAATGAAGCAAGTCGGCAATCAATGCACCGCCTTTAGTCGGCGATTTTAGTATGAACACAAAGAAAAGTCCCAGTAATAACGCTGTGGTAGTAACGGGTTCAATCAAGAGAAATATGGCTGTGCACATAAAGAAATACAAGGTTTTTTTGGTTGACATAAAATGCTCGAATGCCAATACCAAAATTGGTAAGAAACTGTAAAGAATTAAAGTCTCATAGACGGTTGAAGGAATCAAAGCATGAGAACATAAACCATAGGCAACAGATAGGAGTGTTTGCCATGTATAAGAAAGGGAAGGGGACGATTTACTTTTTTGTAAGAAAATAAAAAAGCACAGAGATGCCAGACTGCTTAGAAGTGCTTTATATAGAGACAGTGTCTGTGGAAACATAATCCCGAATCCGCCACTATATAGTCCCAGAAAAACTGAAATTAAAAGTGCCGGAATCAGAAAAGCCGGTAAGTATTTGTAGATTTTTTTTATATCAAATTGAAATTTTTTCATAGGTAATCTCCTTGTACAATTCGTAAAAAATATTATATCAATTTCATCTTTCTTCTACAAGACAAACTTCTTGCACTTTGTCCGCAATCTTAGTATAATAAATATGTTGTGAAACCTTAATTAAGCCCTGCGCATAGAATATAGTAAAAGCGATTCCGGGGGATTTTGATGCAAACCTTTCAAAAACCCTTAAGTGAGGAAAAAGAAGCTTACTATATCCGCATGTATTTGGAGGGCAATAAGGAAGAGTCCGAAAAAGCAAAGCAGATTCTCATAGAACGGAACTTGAGATTGGTAGCGCATGTTGTTAAAAAGTACCAAAATGTTGAGGAGAATCCGGAGGATTTGATTTCCATCGGGACCATTGGTCTGATTAAAGCGATTCAGACTTTTGACGGGACCAAGGGAAGCAGGCTTGCAACTTATGCGGCAAGGTGTATTGACAATGAATTGTTGATGATGCTGCGTAGCCGCAAAAAGAGTGCACGTGACGTGTCATTATATGAGCCTATTGGGACGGACAAAGAAGGCAATGAGATTAATCTCTTGGATATCACATGTGCTGACTGTCCTGATGTGTTGGAAGAGATGACGCAAAGAGAAGATGTAGAGAGGCTGAAGCTGATGTTGGAGCGCGTATTGAGCGGGCGGGAGCTTCAGGTGATCCGTTTGCGCTATGCGTTGGATGGCAATCGGGAGATGACACAGCGTGAAATTGGCCGGTTGTTGGGGATATCCCGCAGCTATGTTTCCAGGATCGAGAAAAAAGCTTTAAAGAAGCTCCGGTTTGCGTTAGAGGATGATACAACCATGTAAGAATGTTGGGAAGGTAAAGGAGAAAAAGAGATGGCAGCACCTAGTTTGCAGGAAGTTTTGACAATTGCTTATAATGCAGGAGCATCAGATATTCATATTACGGTAGGTTTACCTCCGGTCATGCGTTTGAACGGTCGTTTGGTTAAACTGGATTATCCGGTTCTTACCAGTGCAGACACATTAGAGATGTGTGTCAATATGTTAAAGCCCAAACAGCGTGAGAAATTTGAAGAGCGCGGTGAGTACGATATGTCCGTAGCGTTCCCTGATATCGGTCGTTACCGTGTAAACGTATTTAAACAGCGTGGTAGTATCGGTATTGCATTCCGTACCGTTACATCTGAGATTCCACAGGCAGAGCAGTTGGGAATTCCTCAGTCTGTTATTGATTTACATACACGTAAGAGAGGCTTGATCCTGGTTACAGGACCTACCGGTAGTGGTAAATCTACCACATTGGCATCTATTATTGATAAGATTAACAAGACACGTGATGCCCATATTATTACTTTGGAAGAGCCTATCGAGTACTCTCACAGACACAATATGTCCATGGTAAACCAGCGTGAAATCGGTCAGGATACCGAGAGTTTTGCCAATGCTTTAAGAGCGGCCCTCCGTGAAGATCCGGATGTTATCCTGGTAGGTGAGATGCGTGACTACGAGACTATCAGTACAGCGATTACTGCGGCTGAGACCGGTCACTTGGTTATGTCCACATTGCATACCGTTGATGCGGCAAGTACCGTAGACCGTATTATCGATACATTCCCCTCTCATCAGCAGCAGCAGATCAGAGTACAGTTGTCTTCCGTATTGGTATGTGTTATTTCCCAGACATTGGTACCCAATATTACAGAAGATGGCCGAGTTGCAGCGTTCGAGGTTATGCATGCCAATGCGGCAGTTAAGAACCTGATCCGTGAAGGTAAGACGCATCAGCTTCCTTCCGTTATCCAGACAAGCAAACGTGAAGGTATGATTACTATGGATGATTACTTACTGTCATTATATATGAGCCGTAAGATTTCCAAAGAAAACTGTATCCAGTATGCACAGCATCCGGATAAGATGGCTAGTCAGGTGTTCTAATTTTAATAACAACTATATTCCCCGCCCGTTCTTGGGCGGGGATAAATACAAATCATTTTTTCTAAGGCAGTATCTGCCGCATATTTCAAAAAACAAATCAATAATTTCATAAGGAGGATTTTGTGTATGGTTCATTCTGTATTAACAGGAGCTGTTTTTGGCGTGGAGGGATATCCGGTCCGGGTTGAAGTGGATATGTCTGAAGGCTTACCGTGTATTGATATGGTGGGTTATCTTGGTGGTGAAGTAAAGGAAGCTGCGGACAGAGTGCGCGTGGCGTTAAAAAACAATGGTTATCATATTCCGTCAAAGAGGATAACGGTTAACTTATCTCCGGCCAATCAAAGAAAAGATGGTACGGCCTTTGACTTGTCGATAGCCTTGGGCATCTTAAACTGTATGGGAGTCACGAAACCACCCAAAGGGGAGGTGCTGGTGCTTGGAGAATTGGGATTGGATGGTAGTGTTAAAAAGGTGCCGGGAGTATTACCCATACTGGTGATGGCAAAGGAACAGGGAATACATATTTGTATTGTTCCCCGTGAAAATCAGAGAGAGGGTATGTGTCTAAAAGGGATGCGGATTGTGGGAGTAGACAATTTGGAAGGGGCTATATCCTGTTACCAGGCGGCTGGAATGACAGACGATGGGGGTGATGGGATAAATACTTTCTCTTTAATGGATACAGGGGAACGTAGTATTGTGGATGTTGATTTTGCGGATATTGCAGGACAGATGCTGGCAAAGCGTGCGGCAGAGATAGCGGCTGCAGGTTTTCATAACCTTTTGCTATATGGACCGCCGGGAACGGGGAAATCCATGATTGCGGCAGCTATGCCCGGAATATTGCCACCGATGAGCGAAAGTGAGATGTTGGATACATCGAAGGTGTATAGTGTAATTGGCAGATTAGAACAGGGGATTATTAAAAAACGACCGTTTCTAAATCCGCATCATACCATTACACCAAAGGCGTTGGTAGGCGGAGGCGTGAATCCGATGCCCGGGATTGTTTCTATGGCAAATCATGGAATCTTGTTTATGGATGAATTGCCGGAATTTAAAAGACAGACCCTGGATTTGCTGAGGCAACCAATGGAGAATGGGGAAATAACCATAGCGAGAAAGAATGGAAGTTATATCTATCCTTGTGATTTTATGTTAGTTGCGGCAATGAATCCTTGTCCCTGTGGTTATTTTCCGGATCGGAATCGGTGTAACTGCAGTGATAAGGAGGTGGCTAGATATGTCAAAAGTATTTCGGGACCGTTATTAAACCGCATTGATTTGAGTGTGGCGGTTTTGAGAAATACGTATCAACAAATTAGTGGCGGAGAAAAATCAGAATGTAGCAGTCAAATCAGAGAACGGGTGGAAAAAGCCAGGGAAGCACAAAACCTCAGAAATGGAACCGGCGTATTTAATAGTAAAATTCCTGTACAAGAATTAAAAAACAAGTGCTATTTGTCTAATAAAGCAGAAGTCGTTTTGGAAAAGTATTTTACAGATAAGCATTTAAGTATGAGGGGGTATCATAGGATTTTGCGTGTAGCCAGGACAATAGCAGATTTGGAATCATGTACGCGGGTAGAACAAAGGCATATATTGGAAGCTGTAGCCTATCGTGGGATGCTGGATAAGTAGAAAGAGGTGATAACGTGGAAAAGAAAGTAGATGAACAGTGGCATAAAGAAAGTGCCTATGCACATTTTATCTGTAGCGTACCGGGAATGGGCATAAAGACAGTGGAGAGTTTGTATGCACGTTACGGGAATCATGGTGGCTATGAAAATATCTATTATAGATTGACAGATATGATTTGCCGGGGAGAACGGGAATGCAAAGAGCAACTGGGATTGGATCGAAGACAAATAGCAAATTTAAATAAACAATTTGTGGAAAAAGATGTATGGCAGGAATATGAAAAGCTTCTATATAATAAAATATGGTGTATTCCCAAATATCTTTATGGATATCCGGACAAGCTGAAACATATTTATCAACCGCCCGGTGTGTTATATGTGAAGGGGCATTTGCCGGATGAAAAAAAACCGGTAGTAGCAGTAGTAGGAGCGAGAAATTGTTCGCCCTATGGGAGATCGGTAGCAAAAGAAATAGGAAGAGAATTAGCGAAGGCGGGGATACAGGTTGTTAGTGGTATGGCAAGGGGGATAGACGGAATTAGCCAGAAAAGTGCATTGGATTGCGGTGGAGCCGTTTTTGGAGTGTTGGGATGTGGTGTGGATATTTGTTATCCGGAAGATAATATGGATATTTATCAAAGAATGCTATCTGCCAAACAGGGAGGTATCATCAGTGAGTATTCACCTGGGACAGCGCCTGCTCCGGGATTGTTTCCTTTGAGAAATCGGATTATCAGTGGATTGGCGGATTTCATCGTTGTAGTAGAGGCGAGGGAAAAAAGTGGTACATATATTACTGTAACCAATGCCCTTGAACAGGGGAAGGATGTTTATGTGGTTCCGGGAAGAGTACAGGATTCTTTGAGCTTTGGATGTAACCGTCTAATCGCACAGGGGGCGAATGTGATATATAATGTGGAAGAATTTGTTGGAGATGTACTGCGTGGTATGGGGCATGATCGGAAAGAACCGGATACAGAGAAGCATGCAACAGAGAAAACCACAAATAGCCATGTGGATAGAGTGGTGAGTGCATTATCAAAGGAAGAAGCGAGAATATATCGTGGCTTGGATATTCAATTCCGTCCTGCGGAAGAGATAGTGGCGGAAACTGTTCCGCAACTGCCTTTGTCACAGGGATTGGTACTGTTGGCAACCTTGGAGTGCATGGGGGTGGCAGAGTCAGAAGGTAGTTTTTACAGAAAAAAAGGGGAAATGTGCTCGTGTTTTCGTCAAAAACTTACAAAAGAATAAAAAAAACATTGTGCAATATATCTAGATAAATCTCGGTTAAAAGCCTTGCGAATGGCAATTTTACGTGATAAAATGTTTACATAAATTCAAATAGTGGGTCTTAGTATGTCTTTCTTTAGAAAAAATTAATTGATTATTAACAATTAGTTATTATTTTTGACATAAAGGCGCAACTGAAAAGTGACAGTCGAGGGGTAATTGGCATATGAGTTTATTGGGCAGAAGGAAAATGAGAATTGGTGATATCCTGATCGCTGAGGGCGTTCTGACACCGGAGCAGTTGGATGCTGCATTGGAGATGCAGAAGGAGAAAAAGAAACGTCTTGGTGAGCTTCTTGTTACAGAAGGATTTGTTACCGATGATATTATTGCAGATGCGTTGTGCCACCAGTTGGGATATGACAGAGCTAATCTGCAAGACACCAGAATACCGGATGATTTGATTTCGTTGTTCGATGTTGAGATATTAAAGAAGTATACAGCGATTCCGTATTGTTATGATGATCGGAATGTAAATATTATCAAAGTGGTTATGGCAGACCCGATGGACATGATGGCTGTCGATGATTTGTCCATGATTACCAACCGCATGATTGAGCCTATGGTTGCAACCGCGCAGGAGATCATGGTTGCGATTGATAAATATTATGGTAATGCTGAGGCGATTAAAGCGGCCAATGATTATGAGCAGGAACGAAGTGATTTGTTCGGCGACGATGAAGTGGATAAGATGATTAACGATGATGTTAACAATTCACCCATCGTACAGTTGGTTAACAGCATGATTGAACAGGCTGTCCGCCAGAGAGCGTCCGATATTCATATTGAAGCATTAGAGCGAAGCGTTCGTATCCGTTACCGTATTGACGGTGCCCTCCATGAGAGGATTACATATAGCATTAAGTTGTTGCCTGCTATCGTTGCCCGCTTAAAGGTAGTCGGCGGTATGGATATTTCTGAAAAAAGAAAGCCGCAGGATGGTCGTATCACATCTTTTGTAGACGGTAGAGAGTATGATATCCGTGTATCTATTCTTCCTACGGTATACGGCGAGAAAGTCGTAATGCGTATTACCAACAAGAATGCGTTGACAAGAGATAAATCAGAGCTTGGTTTTGGACCGGCAGAGTTGAAGTCCTTTGACCACATTCTGATGAATCCTCACGGCATCATTCTTGTAACAGGACCTACCGGTAGTGGTAAATCTACAACACTGTATACAGCGCTTAGTGAGTTAAATAAAGAAGATGTTAATATTATCACCGTAGAGGACCCGGTTGAGGCGAATGTGGCCGGTATCAACCAGGTACAGACCAATGTAAAAGCGGGGTTGACCTTCGCAAGTGCACTTCGTTCAATCTTGCGTCAGGACCCGGATATCATTATGATCGGTGAGATCCGTGATGAGGAGACAGCGCAGATTGCGGTTCAGGCTTCCATCACAGGTCACTTGGTAGTAAGTACCCTGCATACCAACTCGGCAGCAAGTACCGTTACCCGTCTCGCGGATATGGGACTTCCAAACTACATGATTGCAGATGCAACGGTTGGTATCATTGCACAGCGTCTGGTACGTAGACTTTGCCCGAGGTGCAAACGCAAGGTGATTGCAAACGAGGAACAGGTTGAACTTCTCGGACTTGCACCCGGCACAGAAGTAGAGATTTACGAGCCGGCGGGTTGTTCCAGTTGTGACAACAACGGATTTAAAGGTCGTATCGGTGTATATGAGATTATGGAGATTACACCCGGGGTCAGAAAGGTTATTGCAGCCGGTGAAGATGCTGAGCATATCAAGCAGGCGGCATTAAAAGACGGTATGCAGACACTTCGTATGTGTGCTTCCAGATATGTACAAGAAGGAATGACTTCCATATCAGAAATGATGAAGGTTTCCTTTGATTCATAAGAAAACAAAATAACTCTTTATATATAGAAGAGAAAGAGGAGGAGAAACAGTGGCTAGTTTTTCATATGTTGCCGTTGACAGCAAGGGCAAACAGGTAAAAGGTTCAATTGATGCGGATAATCAAATGAAAGCATCCGATCAGTTAAAGAGAGATGGTTTTACAATTATCGAGATCAAAGAACAGGGCTTGATGGACAAAGATATCAATCTTGGTGGTTTGTTCAAAAAGAAAGTTGGTATCAGAGATTTAAGTTTATTCTGTAGACAGTTCGTAAGTTTACATCGTGCCGGTGTAACAATTATCGAATCCATGAGAATGTTAACAGAGCAGACAGAAAACCCCACATTGAGAGAAGCGTTGCAGGAAGTATCTGCCAACGTGCAGAAGGGTGAGACTCTTGCAAACTCCATGAGGGCGAGAGAAGATGTATTCCCTCCTTTGCTTGCACACATGGTTGCAGCCGGTGAGGCATCCGGTAGTTTGGATATCGCCTTTGAGCGTATGGCGGTTCAGTTTGAGCAGAGCGCGAAGATTAATGCGATGATCAAAAAGGCGATGGTATATCCTATCATGGTATTGCTTGTAGCAATTGTTGTAGTTATCGTTATGTTGACATTCGTAGTACCGACCTTTATGGAAATGTTTGCGGATATGGAGATTGAGATGCCTAAGATTACCTTGATGGTAGTAGCAGCATCTGAATATATGCAGAAAAACTGGATTGTCATTGTTTTAATTATTGTAGCAATTGTTGTGTTTATTGGTTATTTTAGAAAAACACCTACAGGTAGAGGCTTAATTGATAAAGCATTGATGAAGATGCCGTTGTTTGGCGATTTGACAGTTAAGTCCAGTTCAGCAAAGTTTGCACGTAACTTATCCACTATGCTGGCTGCCGGTATCGCCATGCCGGAGGCTTTGCAGATTGTAGGAGATACCATGAACAACGTATATTACGAAGAGTGTATGAGAAATGCTCGTAATGACGTTATGCAGGGTGTGCCGGTATCCACTCCTTTGGAGAAATCCGGATTATTCCCGCCTATGGTATACCACATGGTTCGTATCGGTGAAGAAACCGGTAACACCGAGGATATGCTGGATACCTTGGCAGGCTATTATGAAGAAGAAGTAGAGATGGCAACACAGTCCTTGATGGCTGCGTTAGAGCCGATGATTATCATTATTTTGGCAGCTGTCTGCGGTACAATCATTGGTGCGGTTATCGCTCCTATGGGTGCTATGTACGAAGGATTAGACAGCTTATAAAATCGGTTGAAGACCTGTTAATAGGGGACGGGTTTTTGATAAATAAACAAATATATTATGTAAAAAGGAGAGGTTTATCATGAAAAAGATGAATAACAAAGGTTTCTCACTCGTTGAGTTAATTATCGTTATTGCTATTATGGCAATCTTAATTGGTGTATTGGCTCCCCAGTATATCAAATACGTAGAAAAATCCAGAGCATCAGCTGACTTAGATCAGTTAGACAGCGTATACAACGCTTGTACAATCGCAGCTGCTGACCCTGAAATCGAAGATGCTCCTACTGGCGGATCAGCTTCAATTGATTCTTCTACATCTTGGGGTAAAGAAGTTCTTACTACTTTAGGTGTTACAAATGTTTCCAGCTTAAAATGGAAATCCAAATCTGCTAAGAACGGCACATTAAGTATCACTGTTGATGCACAGGGTAACTTCAAATGTGAAAAAGGTTCTTTAGTAGTAGAATAATCTAAAGACTAAATTATTATCGCACAAGGAGACATTCCCCCTATGACCACAGAAAGTTGGATATTAGAGATAGTATTATATGCGATGATATTCTTATACGGAATCGTAATAGGCAGCTTTTTAAATGTCTGCATATTACGGATTCCGTTAAAGGAAAGTATCGCCAAAGAGAGAAGCCATTGCATGAGTTGTGGATATCAGCTGGCATGGTATGATCTTGTTCCATTATTTTCTTATATATTCCTCGGTGGTAAGTGTCGAAAGTGCAAGAAACATATATCCCTCCAGTATCCTCTGGTTGAGGCACTAAACGGGGTCTTATATGTACTGATTTTTTTAGTAAACGGTTGGAGTATAGATTCAGTTATATACTGTTTATTAACATCGGCGCTCATTGTACTTAGCGTCATCGATTTTAGAACTTATGAGATTCCACTAGGAATCAACTTGTTTATACTGGCACTGGGACTGATTCATCTCGTATTTCATCTAGGGGATTGGTTGGAGTACGGAATCGGTCTCCTTGCTGTCAGTGGTTTTTTATGGCTTATTTTTTGGATATCTGACGGAAGTGCCATGGGTGGCGGTGATGTCAGGTTGATGGGAGCGGCAGGATTGTTGCTTGGTTGGAAACTTAGTATCCTGGCTTTTTTTGCAGGATGCATCATTGGGTCAGTGATACACGTGGCCCGCATGAAAATATCCGGTGAAGGACATAGATTAGCGATGGGTCCATATTTGGCGGCGGGGATTTTTATAGCTGCTTTATGGGGGAATCAATTTTTAGCTTGGTATCTAGGTCCGATTATATCCCCCATGGGATAACGGACTTTATATATATGATGAAAAGATAAATGATGGAATTCTTATTCCATATCCAGGGAGGTAAATCATGGCAAAGGCACAAAGAGTACTTAGTATTGAAATTGGATATTCTTTGACACAGGTTGTTGAAATGGATTTCCAGTCAAAACATCCGAAAGTATACGGTGTTTTCAGTATGAAGACACCAGAAGGCATTTTGGATGATGGATTTGTCAAAGCAACAGAAGAGTATGTGAATGACTTAAAATCCTATATTACAGCAAACGGAATGACTGCAAAGAAAGTTATTTTCGCAGTATCTTCCACCAAGATTGCAAACAGAGAGGCAATGATTCCTTTTGTTAAGGAAAAAATGGTTCGTGATATGTTGATGACCAACATCACAGACTATTTCCCGGTTGATCCTTCTCAGTATCAGTTTGCGCACAATATTATGGAGACAGTGACGGATGATGCAGGTAATAAACAGTATCGTGTCATGATTATGGCTGCTCCTGCCGATATCATTAACGGATATCATCAGTTGGCAAATATGCTTGGTTTGGAGTTATCCTCCATTGATTATACCGGTAATAGTATTTTCCAGGCTTTACGTCATAGATTTGCTACCGGCGTTAACTTAACTGTTAAGATTGATGAAAGATCTTCTTTATTAACAGTTACCAATAATGGTGTTATCACTATGCAACGCCCCGGTATCTATGGTGCCGATCAGGTTGTAGACATCCTGATGGAGACGGATGTATACGGTGAGCCACTTACATATGAAGGTGCAGTTAAGACCTTACGTCGTAACAACCTGGTTATGAAACCGGAAGAGGAAAGTTTGCTGGCTGAAAAAGAAGCAGAAGTAGCTGAATTAGAGAAAGCACAGCAGGCAGCTATGACTCTTGCGAATACAACAGGTGATACATCTCAGGTTGCATCTACAACAGTTGCCGCTAAGCAGGCAGGTGCAAACTTAAAGATGCTTCGCTTAAGAAGAGATGTAACCTTAAGTTATCAGCAGTTAATCAGCTCCATTGTACGTGTTATTGATTATTACAACTCCAAAAACAGAGATGCGGCAATTGATAATATTATCATTACCGGTATCGCTGCTGACTTCTGGGGATTCGCAGGATTGTTATCCCAGGAATTGGATCGTAACGTAGAAGTGTTAAAAGACTTAGCGGGTACCAACATTGATCAGGGTCTTCACTTACAGGGTGTGTCCCTCGGTGATTATATCGCTGCTATCGGTGCAGGTCTTGGTTCCGTAGGTTTTAAACCTGCAGTTGCAGAAGATAAAAAGAAAAAAGGCAAAGGTGGCGCAAGTGCGAAGGATTCCCTTTCCACATTGAGTCAAAACGATAGGTTGCCATATATTGTATTAGGTGTTGGTGTAGCTGCGGCAGTTGTGTTATCTGCTGTTTCATTGGTTCCTTACTTCGCAGCAAAATCCGAAAATGAAAGTTTGCAGGAACAGAAAGCACAGTTAGCACCTGTTCAGGATACATACAATGAATATATTGCCACACAGGCAGACTATGACTACATCATGGCCTTATATGCTGCAACAGAAAACCCTATGGATGAGATTCCACAGTTGATTATCGATATGGAAAATGCATTACCTTCTGATTCACAGGTAACAACTTTAAGTGTTAATGCAGATGAATTGAAGATGACTGTTAGAGCGGATGATTCCAGTAAGAAGAGTGTAGCAAAAGCGATTGTACATTACAGACAACTTCCTTTCTTCTCTGATGTTATTATTAATCAGGTAGCTGAGGGCTTAGACGGCAATACCGGTGTAAGAACAATCACTTATACAGTCACATGTGTATTTGGTGAAAATCCTTGGATTGAATCTGAAGAAACAGAAGAAACTGAAGAAATTGTGGAAGACAACGCTGAAGTGACAGTTGAGTAGGGGGTAAGGAAAGATGAAAATTAAGAAAAGTGATATTAATTTATTGATCATGCTCCTTGGAGTATTGATTGCAGTAGCTGCATATTTCCTTGTATTTACCGCTTATAACGAAAAAACTGCGGCACTTGAAAGCGATAATGCAGTATTGCAGGATGAAGTTGACGGACTTCAGGAATTAGCTGATAACAAACAGATGTATATTGATGAAACAGCCAGAATGAATACTGAGATTACAGATACTATGGCTCGTTTCCCTGCCGGTGTATTACCTGAGAATATTTTGATGTATGCTTACACATTAGAAAATACTCAGTCTGTATATTTCGAATCTATCGCAATGGATAATGCTTCATTGGTAACAGTTGCAGTTGATAATGCAACAGCTGGTGATGCCGTAGAAGGAGCTGAGGTAACAGAAGAGACCGGCGACACAGTCGTAGCAAGCGCAGGAATGCAGGATACCGTATTCTTATATTCTACACCCGTTACTTATGGTTTTAGATCAACATATCGTTCCGTTAAAGAAATTATGGAAGGTATCGTAATGGGACAGGATAGAATGAATCTTCAAGATATTACCTTGAGTTTTGATTCTGAAACAGGTTGTATTAAGGGTTCTTTGGCAACAAACATTTACACAATGGAAGGAACCGGAAAATACTACGAATTGCTTGATATTTCCGGAATCCAGCTTGGTGTTGATGACTTGTTCAAATCCGGTACGGTGTTAGAAATCCATACAGGCAACAATGACTACGAAGGCGAAGAAGTAGATTTAGCTGATGGTAGTGAAGAGGAAGAATCTGACGAAGATGAATCCGAAGACGGCGAAGAAAAAGAAGTTTCTGAAGAAAATTAAAATTTGAGGATTTAATTTAAATGAAGAAATTAAAAAATAATAATGCGGGTTTCACCCTTGCCGAGTTATTAATTGCGATTGCAATTTTGGCAATTATTCTGACACCCCTTACCCGTAACTTTGTAGAATCAACAAGAATAAATGCAAAAGCCAGAAAGACAATGAATGCCACCAATATGGCATCTAATATGGCTGAAGGTCTGAATGCCTACAGTGCAGAAGAAATTATTATTGGTTTCAACAGTGCTGACGACAGGGGAAATATGCGTATTTTCCCTGACGACATCACTTGTGTTGCACATGGTGAAGCAATTGATAACGGTGACGGTACCTTTGGAATGGGATATACGATTACAGGGACTACAGTAGATCCGGACAGTGCGGCACCTGTTTATGTTGATGGTGGAAGTGTTAGCGCTAATGCATTAGAGTTTATCCCCTCATCCAATAGCAAATATTATTTGTATGCTACCGGTGTGCAGCAGGAGAAAACCACATATGATGTATTGATTAAGATGGATGCGTCCTCTACCTCTACATTTAGTGGTGACTTGGATGAAAATGGTATTATTGAAGGCAGTGAAACAGAGTTATATAACGACTATAGTGAAGTAAAGGTTACTACCTTGAACCGTTTGGTGGATGCTGTATATAAAGATAATACAACAATTTGGCATGATGCGTATGCGCAATGCCTGGGATATTTACAGTATTCGTATCCGGAAGAAAGATTTTGCAAGAATTTCCAGCGTACGATTGTTATTGATATTGACTTAGTAACAGAAGCGTCCGGCAAGAAGTCTGTGATTACTGTACACAATGATTTTAAACCCGGACCGGGAGCGGCAGATCCACTTACAATCAGCGGTGGTATATCCACACCTGATAATGTAATTTATGAAAGTAATACACAGTATCCAAGAGATATTTATATTTATTATTATCCCAATTACAATACACCGGAGAGCGGAGCAACACCTTATCTGGAAAAGTTTGAGATTAATAATAATGGCAATTTGGATGTGTCTGTACATTTGATTCGTTTATTACCCAGCGGTTACAATGACGCTGAACTTGCCAATAATGAGGCGACATATAAGACGGCAATTTCACTAAATGATGATGCGTCTGATGATATTAATACCAAGATTTATTCCAACTTGAAGGATGACTTGACAAAGAACGATGAGGATAATGCTGCTAACAGACAGAGTGCAAGCAGATGCGAGTTTACATTAAATAATATTGTATACGATATTGCTTCTGATGAATACAAATCAATTATAGATGATAATGGTGGTTTAGAAACTATTAAAAAAGATCGTTTATATTCGGTTGTGATTGAAGTATATGAAGAGGGTGCAGCCGCTGAAGGCTTCCCAGCAGAAAAGCGCGTTGCAATTTATGACGGAGCAAGTGCAAAGCAGTAGGAAAGGAAAATTATCATTATGATAACTGCATGGAGAGAAAAGTTAAAAAGAAAGAAATTGAATAATGAAGGTTCGACCATTGTACTGGTTATTTTAGCTTTGGCGTTTGTTGGAATGTTGATTGCTATGTTGGTATATATGGTTTATTACAATTATTTAATGAAGAGTACTGACCGTGCAGCAAAAGATAACTTTTATACTGCAGAAACAGCATTAAATGAGATTCAGGCAGGTATTGCCAGAGATGTTTCCGATGTGTTGCAGGAATCATATTCGACCGTAATGAAAGAGCATTATGAAGATACTGCAACCAATCAGCAGGCAATTTTTGAGACATTATACAGAGATGCATTGAATGATAAATTGGAAATCATGAATGTTTATGTGGATGCAGCTAATCCCAATGAGATGAAGTACAGTGTTGATCACTTATTATCATACTTGCAGGAGCCCTATGCATCCAATACAACAATTGAAGGTACAGGTACGGTAAACGTTGGTGGCGTTAATGTTACATATGGTGATGCGTACTTAAATGAAGGCGTATTGATATTGGCTGATGTCAAACTTTCTTATAAGAACAGTGATGGTTATGTTTCTATCATTGAAACCGATATCGCAATTGAAACACCGGAACTTACCTTTAATAGCATACAGGATGTGCCGCAGATTGAGAATTATTCACTGGTAGCGGCAGATAAACTTACTACAGGTGTTGGTAAAAACAATACAATTCTTGCGCCTGCAGCAGTTACCATCGATGGAAATGTTTTTGGTGGTGATGATGGTATCTATGTCAATGGTGATGGATACATGAAGTTTGTCAGAAATGAAGATGACAGTGATACGGTAGTTTATACTTTGACCGCAGCAAGTGTTAATGCGATGAACGGATACAGAAGAGGAACCAATCCTCCGGCATCTCAAAGTATCGACGTGTCTGACGCGTATTCCTTATGGACAGAAGATATTTATGTAGAGTCTGCATATATGAATTTGCAGTCCAGTTGTTTTGTAAGAGATGACTTAACTACCGATGGCTTATACCCAAGAGTTACGTTAGGCGGTGGCTATAGTGGTTATGGCAATGCTGATGTATCGGCAGAGAATAGTAGTGCAATTTTGATTAATGGTGCACATACTACGTTAGACTTTGCCGGATTGGAAAGTTTGTGGTTGGCAGGTTCGGCTCATGTCGGTGGCATGCATTACAATGCAAATGAACTGGAAGATGATTATATTGAAGAAGATTTAGAAGAGTACTATGAGCGTGTTGATGAAGAAATTGCTGAAGGTACCAGGGACGAAGACGAAGTAGAACGAAATGATGAAAATACAGATGTTTTGATGGGTCAGTCTCTTGGTGTTAAAAGCGATCAGTTGATGTACATGGTACCTGTAGAATGTATGGGTTATGAAGGCGATGTACAGATACTGGCCAAAAACCCTATGACAATTGAAGAGTATAATAAACTGTATAATACCTTTGTTCCTATGACAAGAGAAGATGGCAGTACAGTATTTGTAGATGGTGAAATCCAATATACAGATGAGTTAGTTTACACACCGGTTCGATTAGATGTTATCATGAATAAAGTTGGCGACACAGCAAACAGTTATGGTGCTTCCTATGTACCGGTATTCCGCAGAATCAATGGAAGTATTTTGGTATATTTCTATTTGGATTTTGAAAATCAGGATATGGCAAACAAATTCTTCCGTGATTACTATGAAGCGGATCAAGAAGCTTTTGATCGTTACTTTAGATCTTATGTAAGAAGTTTTACATGGAATAGTTCACTGGGTAGTAGCACATATCCGCTGAGTATAGCTGGTAATATGTTGTACAGAAATGGTGGTACTGCCGTATATATGAAAGAAGATACACTGGAAGAAGATATTTCTATTGCGGAAGAACAGGCAGATAGAGCAGAAGAGTATTTGATTCAATATACCGGATTATCCAAATATTTAATGAATACATCTGCAGGTTTATCTTCCCAGCAGTTAAAGAGCAGTGTGTTTGATAATATTGTGATTAAAGATGAAGATTTTGGCAATTTGGTATCAGATGGTCATTTCAAAGTATTTAAGAATGAAGATGATTCCCTGCGGGCTATTCTGGTAAATAACGACGGCGGTTATGAGGCTTTTGAAGTTACAGATGAAATTGCTGAAAAATGTGCACTTGTGATTGCACGTGGTGATGTAGTTGTAACAGCGAGAGAGTATAGCGGATTGATTATTTCCGGCGGAGAAATCCGGATTGCTCAAGGATGTACAACAATTTCTTATGATTCTACAAAAGTAAAGAAAGCATTAATACTTAAGAATGATGAGGATAGATATGTGTTTGAAGCTATTATAAATGGTGCAGCGTATGTGGATGTTATCAACGGCAGTGATGCAGGCATCATTGAAGCGGCAAAAGATTCCATGAACACAGATGTTGTTACAGCATCTGATTTGGTTAAATTCCAGAATTGGAATAAGCAGTAAGACAGGAGGAGCGTAATGAAAGAAAACAATAAAGGTTTTTCATTAGTAGAATTAATTATTGTTATTGCTATCCTGGCTATCTTGATTGGTGCCATCGGTGCCAATCTGGGATTGGTAAAGAAATACAATGCAAAAGAGTGCAGACAGATGATTTATGCCAGTTTAGAGAATGGCAGATTAATTACGCTCAGTAAATCAGCAGGAGGCACTACCACAGCTGATACAGAGACGTATTTAGCGTTTTTTAGAAATGGTTCTGATAAGTGCAATTATTATGCAGTTGTTGTAAACAATGAAATTACTGATATTAAGAAAATCAGTAAGAGGGGTGTTACTATTTATATGGGACCGTCCAATCAGCCTGTTAGTCAGAGTACGGTAAATGGATATACTTCGTTAGATGTGAGCTATACCATTGGAGGGTTACCTAAAAATTTAAACAAGGCTAAGATTACAGATGATATTGCAACAGAAATTAAGGATAATGGTTATAGAGTTGCATTTAACCGTGCAACCGGTGGATTCTTAAAGGATGCAAGTGGTAATGTTAATTTGAGTATGTATGCAGTGTCCGGTAAGTTCTATTATCCGGTGTATATGTATGCAAGCACCGGTAAGATTAAGACCGGTAGTGCAATTTACGAGTAGAATGACAAAAACGGTATGTTGGAGGTCGTATGATTAAGGATTTTTTTGCAAAAAGAAAGAAAATGAATAATGGTGGTTTTACCATTGTGGAATTATTGATAGCAACAGCAATTTTATCCATAATTGTTGTCGTTGTTTATTCTTTTATGATGACCAGCAGCCGCTTTTACGAAAGAACGAGTGCGGATGCAGATATTCAGATGGAAGCACAATTGGTAGCGAATACTATCAGTGACTTGATTATTGACTGTGAAGTCAATATCCGTTATGACGAGTCTGTATCAGATCAGATTCCGGATGCTTTCAACTCAGGTGAAGGTGAAGGTGAGGCAGAAGAGGAAGGCGGAGAAGCAGCAGATCCCGCACCGGCTGCTGATGACAGTGGTATTAAGGCAGATCCTGATGACGGAAAGACATTAGAGATTGATAACTGTGATTATCAGTTCTTAATTATCAATGCAGAAGATGACAAATTATATTATGTTGAGAGAACTGCAGATCCTACAACGGGACAGTATACAGGTTCCTTTGATTTAGCAAATGCAGAACTTTTAGCTGAAAACGTAACAGAGTTTTCTGTTGATTTAAGCCGTGTAAATGGTAAGGGTAAAGAAAATATTGTTACTTTTAGTATGACTTATAAAAAGGGTAACCGTTCTTATTCAGGTGTATATCAGGTTAATTTACGTAATCAGGTAACAGTAAATGAAGTGGTTACTGAGAAACAGGATCGTAAGACATCAATTGATAAATTGGTAATGTCTCCCGACTTATTTGTTACCATTAAAGGTAAAGAAAATCCTGATTTGTATACACTTGCAGATCGTAACTTAAACTTTAATGTAAGTTATAAAGCCAGCAATCTGACCAGTATGAGTAACTTGTTTACATGGTCTATGGATAGCGGATATGAGTATGCGTTTCCTGATCCGGCACCGACTGGTTCGATGGCAACAATATCGTTACCGGATGACTACGATTTGAGCAGTTTGCCCGGTTCCAGTTTCCGTGTAACCGTACAGAGTAATATACCCAATAAGGCAGGAGAAAAGTTGACTGCTTCTGCAATGGTATATTTCAAAAAAGTACAGAATGTCACCGTTACTCCCAGAATGGGTATTGTAAATGGTGAAGCTCCGACCAATTCTACTGTTATGGTAAATGGTTTGGTAGACGGATGGCATTTGGATAATGCTGAGAAATATGTTACATGGACATTGCAGTATTATACAGATAATGACCTTACATTGAAGGATTGTCCTGCAAATATAGCAACACTCAATTCATCCCGTACATCTGCGTATATTCAGATTGGTGAAAGACCGGATGAAACCTATCATTTTGTAGTGACAGCAACTTCACAGTTCGATACAGAGTGGTCCGGTACTTATGAGTTTGATATTTACACTCCTCCGGAACCGGAATATCCCGATGATGCCTGCCGTGGTGTCGAGATTGACATTTTCTCTTATTTTGAGAAATATCCCGATAAAACAGGTCAGGGTGGAAATTTACAGGAAATCATAGGTATTGAAAACCTGTATGTACAGAACGTTCCCGGATGGGACGGTACTTCCGCTGACTTATTTGAAGTAAAAGTGGTTGACGGTAGATTAAAGGTATATTTGAACTACGAAGATTATAAATATCAGTCTTCCTATCAGTTGATTAACTACTACAAGACAGCAACGGTTGATATGCCTTGTACCTTACGCTATATCCGTAAAGACAATGGTCAGGAGGATACAGTCAATGCAGTATTAAAGCTGGAATTGGAAGGCACATCCATTATGACCAATCAGGGTTATACAGATGGAAGTTCTATTGTTATCCCTTATGGTGGAGCAGTAGATATCCCGTTTATTACAACCGGATATAACATTACACAGAAAAACTTGATTGGTGTTTATTTTGACGATCAGAACGTAAATGCTAACCAGTATGGTATGCTTGATTTGAGCAACTACTTAGCGGCAGATTATCGTGGAGCGCTTGGTACCAGACAGAGTCTGGTAAAAGATGGTGTAGTTAGAATTACATCCAAAACAAGCAGTGCAAACAGACAGGTTGGAGCAACGGATGTGAAGATTACCGTTGATGCCATGTACCGTTTGTTAAATTACATGCAGTCAAACGGAAATAACAGTGATTTATATGGCGAAGCTCATATTGGATACAAGGTATATGTAGCAAATGTAGAAGATACCAATGTATATGTACCCGGTCCCAATGAAGGCGCTTGGACAATTACTGCAGGTAGTGACACAACAGTATCTTGTAAAGATATAGCTCCCAGCAATATTGATGCCACAATTTCTGTAGTAAACGTAAACGGAAATAGTGTATATCAGTTGAGCTATGGCGGAACAAAGTATTATTACAATAAAACCTATCATTATTGGCAGAAACAGTAATGATGTGGTAATCCTGAGGATGTAGGAGAAGAAATATGAAAAAGTTTTTTAAAGGAAAGAGAAAGTTCATATTTGCGGCGATTGCCTTAACATTGATAGCGGGCATCCTGACAATAGATTTAAGCACAAAGACTGTCGAGGTTGAAGCGAAGCAGAATATTTTCCAGCCGATTGTAGACTATTCTTCAGGAATTACTGTTTTAGAAATTGTACCATCTGCAGATCAGGGTGAGATTGGTTATTTTATTCCCAATACCGGACAGGGATTGGGTACCGGTAATGCTAATCAGGGTTACAGAAGAGCATCTGATGCAACCTTAGGTACCAGATATGGCGTGGACAGTGATAATAATGATGATACCCACGTAAATATCTTGGTTCAGATGCGTAAATATGGTATGATCAAGTACTTAGGTCTTGATACTGTTGCAACCAATGGTGTATCTGAAAATCCTATTTATACTGTAAACTGGGCGACATTTGCTTATCGTACAGAGCAGGGTGGTTATATTGACTTACCCAGCACCTCTACTGATTTGGTATATGGTCATTATGAGACAGATGCAAGCAATAGCACTAATTATCTCTTAAAAACAGGTTATGTTTTAGGTGACGGTGCAACACCGACAGAGTTGTTGCGTACACAGGATGGTACTCAATTTTTAGATAAATTAGAGTCTAAATATTTTTATGAGAAAGTACAGTTTGAAGCTGGTAAGAGCATTATCAGTGAAAACGGAATTGATCAGGAAATTATTGGTGATGGTCTGGGTGAAGATGCAGACGGCAAAGAAATTTACGGTTACCGTCGTATTGAAACCGCAACCGGTCTTCCGGAAGCAGTAGAGCGTGTAAACGGAACCGGTAACTTAAAGTTCGTTTATGTAGTAAACCAGTCTGATATTTACCAGGGCTTCTCTGCTACACAGTATAAGTATCTGGCAAACCGTGAGCCCAGCAATGGTTGGTTCAAGAGTGGTAACTGGTTTAGAGAGTATATTTTAGGTGATGCGACAGTTAATACTAATATTACCTATCGTATCGTTCCTGCAAATAATGTTACAGCAGCGGATATTGAAGCGGCGGATTTGGTATATATTTCCGGTACCAGTGAGCAATATGCTACTGCAGGCCAGGATCTTGGTGCAGATGTAGTTCAGGCGTTGTATAACCGTACAACCCAGGGATACTCTGCTACTACATCTACCGGTGCAACCGTGACCAAATATCAGGCGATTATGATGGACTATTTGTCCTTCTCAGGTGCAGCTACTACCAATATTGATAAATTGGCAATGTTGACATGGAGAGAAGATCAGACATCTGTTCCCAGTCTTCACGATGCATTTGATGATGAGACCGGTGAAATGACTGATGCTGCTGCAGCATTGGCAGATGCAGCATTATATACAGAGTTGGCATCCGGTATGTATGTAGGATACAACGGCAACTTTGCAATTAACAATATTTATGTATATGACCACCATTGGGGGGATTTCCAGGATTCCCAGTTGAAGCATGAGCAGGTGGATGCAAGAGATAATTTTGCCAATGGTGATATGAAGAGTGCCTACTCTGCAGCAGCAGCGACACAGGGCTTTACCAGTGTATTGGCATATATCAAGTTAAATAACAACAATACACAGATTGGTCATGTGGCAGAAGGTGTAGTAACCCCTGCATTAGCTATTCAGTATATTTTGTCCTATAGAGGGGAAGATTTAGGTGCGATTAAATCCCAGTATTCCGTATTGGAAATTCAGCCTACCAACCAGTTCCGGTTCAACTTATATAATGAGTCAGTCGCTTATGGCTTAAGTCCCCAGGCAGCCCAGCTTGCCCGTGATGAATTTATTAAAACTGTTTTTGGTGAGGAAATGACCAAGGGCGGCAGACAGGAATATATTACATTTACCAGTATGACCATAGACGAGTTTAATACCCGTCAGGAAGATTTGTTGTCTAACTATGATATTGTTTATATTGGTGATGAGTGGAGTGCACATTATTACAAAAAGACCGGTGCTACATATGATTTTGCCAATCAGGCGTTTGCTTTTGATGTGGAGATTCCGGCGCAGTATAATGATACATCCATGGATGGTATGATTTACTATAATCTGGGTGATAAAGAGACAACAGCAGGTCTCAGATATTCATCCAGAGATTTGACAGAGGCTAAATTAAAAGAGTTGAAGCATTTCTTGGATAGTGGTGCATTGATTGTTGTAGGTGAAGAATTAATGGCGCCGGTAGGTGGTGCCACTAAGATTAATCCTACAGAAGTTATGGGTAATGGCATTATAGACCATGGTAGAGTAGATTCTTCATCCAATTTATATGAATTGTTAGCATATGGTAGAGGAAGGGCTTATGATCCGGCCAATGCGGCTTATTCTAATACAGTCAGTGGCGCAGGTATCGCTTATAAAGGTAATTTGGTAAGTGAGTATGATCTTGCAAATCTTCCCGGAGCAAAAATGTCCATTACATCTTTCTTGGGTAGAAGCCGTTTGAAACTGGATATGCAGAAAGTACCCAGTCAGTATACTTACTTTACGGATTCCACAGGTGCAGCAGCAAATGCTACCTATTTGGAAAAAGAAAGTGACGGTAAATATTATTTAAGATATGAGTTCTCCATTGCAAACTCTGAAGTAGATGCGGCATTAGGTCAGACCTATAGCATTCATTTCTATGAGGATGTGAACGCAGACGGTAGATTTGGTGAGTCTGAAGAAAAAACCGATATTAAGATTCGTGATTTATCAAACGGTTCGGATGCTTTCTCTACAACTGTAGATGGAGTGACAACCTATAACTTGTATGCAGGTGTATCCTATGAATTATCAAGACAGGTTCCTTCTGATGAGGGTGGTATCATTAATTGGTGCATTAAGGTAGCGAAGTCGACCGATGCGGGTGTATACACTCAGGCTACCGGATACACAGCAATCAAGCCAATGAATAGACGTGTCCTGAATATTTTACAGATTACAGATGCAGACGCTTCAGCTATCAATTTGGAGCAGGTTGATGATAGCAGTGCACTTGGTAAGTTCTTATATGCACCGGTTGTATTGGATCAGTATGAGATTAATATCCGTACCATTACAACAGCGCAGTTTGAAGCAGATTTGGCAGCTTATATGGCTGGTACTTCGGTAAATTCCTTCAGTACGGTTGATGCATATTATTTGAATTATTTCAGTAAGTTCCAGAGAAGTGAAACAAATATATTCCCGGCAACCATTACTGCATTAGAAGAAGATCCCATGAATGTAAATATGGTGATTCTGGGCTTTGGTAATAGCATGGAAGAATTGAATGCAACTTCTGCAGGTGCAATTCAGGCATATATTGAAGCAGGCAAACCGGTATTAACCAGTAATAGTGTGGTAAAAGAGGATGTCAATACTGATTTGGCAGGACTTACCGGTGTAGACCGCTATGGTTATTATAATGCATTATATGCAAGTTTAGATAAGAGCGTGGCTTATGCACACGGCGAAGCAGGCTATACGGCATACGCAACACGTAGAGAACTTTCTAATGAAGCAATCGGTTATGTGGTTGGCTCCGACAGAGGAACCATGAATCCCGTGCCCAAGGCGATTACCAATACCATTATCCGTAGCAGATACAGAGATGGTGCGGCTACACCTACATATTATAATAGTGAGACGACAAATTCTTACTACAAACAATATAGTGGTCACAATCAAGAGTTTATGTATGTTGATAAGATGAATGAAGGTCAGATTACTAACTTCCCGTATGTAATCTCAGATCATACATTGATTCGTTTGTCACATGCACAGGACTTACAGTTAGATTTAGATACCGATGCAGATAATGACAATCATTCTGATGCTATCGCATGGTTCACGTTGTCTGCCACAAGTTCACAGACCCAGACATTTTCTGATGCACGTGCTTCCCGTGGTGGTGGTACAGGTAACATCTATGTAGAGACACCGGGTGACGGTATCAATAATTACTATATTTATAACTATGGTAATGTTACATACATGGGTCTTGGCGGATATGGCAGTAGTGTGACAGCAGGAGAAGCACAGTTATTTGTTAACACCTTGCTTGCTGCATACGAAGCAGGATTCTCTGATCCGATTGTAAATTACTATGAAACACCGGATGTAAATGACGGTAAATTAGATAGTATTGCAGTTCCTTATGACGGCAATATAACCGGACAGAATCAGATTGATTCTTCCATCATCTATGATGATGAAACACAGGATTATCTGTATAAGTTTGTAAATCCCAATACAGCAACCGGTATTGACACAGATATTGCGACAAAAGCGTACTTCAAGATTACCGATTCCAACTTTGTGAAAGGTGAAAAGGTTGCAGATGTAGTCTTCTATCTGGGTGTAAATGCTGCAAAAGGTACAGCATATACCGTTCAGGATGGTCGAAAAGAGTATACAGCTATTGTTGAAGAAATTACTTTAAATGATAATAGTGTTGTGACAGTTATCCAGATTCCGATTGATATTTACAATGCTACATTTGAAGAAAAGATCGGAAGAAGCGATAGAGCAACCGTATCTGATGGCACCAATCCTCAGTTGAAGGTTGGTACAATGTATGGCTTCTATGCACCAATGTCTTATATAGAAGAAATGGGAGCAGCAAAGATTTACATTCAGGCAAATACCGGATACATCTCCATTGATGACACCGGAAAAGATATTGTGAGACCTTTAGGTACAGCCTACGACATGTTCACAATCATCAAACAAGACTTATTAAAACTGGATTAATCCAAACAAAAGATTATGAAATATCCCCCAAATTTTGGGGGATATTTTTTGTGAAAATTGTGTAAAAATAAAAAAAGACCTTTACAGAGCATTTTTTTTCGTGTATAGTTTGAAACGATTACTTGGAATAGGGGAAATATTATGGCAAAGTATTTAGTGATTGTGGAATCACCTGCCAAGGTGAAGACAATCAAAAAGTTTTTAGGAAGCAATTATGAAGTTCTGGCAAGTAATGGTCATGTCAGGGATTTACCCAAAAGCCAGCTTGGCTTTGATCCTACCAATGACTATGAGCCCAAATATATTACCATCCGTGGAAAAGGTGACATTTTAGCAGCACTCCGTAAGGAAGTGAAAAAAGCAGATAAGATTTATCTGGCAACTGACCCGGACCGCGAGGGAGAAGCTATATCCTGGCACTTATATGAAGCTTTAAAGTTACAGGACAAAAAAGTATATCGTATCACATTCAATGAGATTACCAAGAATGCGGTAAAAGAGTCTTTAAAGAATCCCAGAGAGATTAATATGGACCTTGTAGATGCCCAACAGGTACGTCGTATGTTGGACCGTATGGTGGGATATCGTATTTCACCGCTGTTATGGGCAAAGGTAAAGAGAGGACTGAGCGCAGGACGCGTGCAGTCTGTTGCACTGCGCCTGATTGCAGACAGAGAAGATGAGATTAACGCATTTGTTCCCGAAGAGTATTGGAGCCTGGAGGCAGATTTTGCCATTGCGGGCGAAAAGAAGCCCTTGAGAGCCAAGTTCTATGGTAAAGAGGATAAAAAGGTTGAGATTACATCTGAAAAGCAATTAAAAGGCATTTTAAAGGACTTAGAAGGGGCAAACTATGTTGTTACAGACGTAAAGAATGGCGAGAGAACCAGAAAACAGCCCTTACCCTTTACCACATCCACCTTACAACAGGAGGCTTCCAAGGCATTAAATTTCTCTACACAGAAGACCATGCGTATTGCGCAACAACTTTATGAAGATGGTTACATCAGTTATTTGCGTACGGATTCTACCCGTATTTCAGAGGAAGCAGCAGCTTCTGCGGCAAGTTTTATTGCAGAAAATTATGGTGAGGCCTTTTTGCTGGGAGAAACCGGCAATAAAAATGCCAAAAATAAAATTCAGGATGCCCATGAGGCAATCCGTCCTACGGATATTAACCGTTTGCCTTCTTCTTTAAAAGAGAAGTTGCAAAGGGATGCTTTCCGTTTATATCAGTTGATTTGGAAGCGTTTTACAGCCAGCCGTATGGCGCCGGCAGTATATGCTACCACCTCTGTCAAGATTGATGGTGCCGGCTATCGTTTTACCGTAGCTACCAGCAAGATTAAGTTTGAAGGCTTTATGAGTGTATATACAGAGGCGGATGAAGAGAAGACCAAACACAATACCTTATTAAAGTCTTTAGATAAAGATAGTAAGCTTTCCTTAGAAGAGTTTGATTATAGCCAGCATTTTACCCAGCCGGCGGCTCATTATACAGAGGCAAGCCTTGTAAAGGCATTGGAGGAAAAAGGCATCGGTAGACCGTCTACCTATGCGCCTACCATTACAACCATTCTTGCCCGCAGATATGTCATCAAAGAGAATAAGAATCTGTTTATGACCGATCTGGGTGAAGTGGTTAATAATATGATGAAAGAGGCTTTTCCTACTATTGTGGATGTGAACTTTACTGCCAATATGGAGTCCTTATTGGATAGTGTGGAAGAGGGCGACATCAACTGGAAAGTAGTTGTGAAAAACTTCTATCCTGATTTGGATGAAGCGGTATTAAATGCTGAAAAACAGCTTGAGAATGTGACCATTGCGGATGAGGAAACTGATGTCCTTTGTGATAAATGCGGCAGAAATATGGTGATTAAGTATGGTCCCCATGGTAAATTCTTAGGTTGTCCCGGATTCCCTGATTGCCGTAACACCAAGACTTATTTAGAGAAAATCGGTGTGGCTTGTCCCAAATGTGGCAAGGATATTGTGGTCCGTAAGACCAAAAAAGGCCGCAGATATTATGGCTGTGAAAACAATCCGGAATGTGATTACATGGTATGGCAGAAGCCTACCGTGGAGGCAAAATAAAACATTAACAAATATTCAGACAATTCAAGAAACCGCATTGCATCTGTGAGAAAATTGTGTTAAAATGATTTCAAATCAGTGCAAAGGAAGTGAAATGTACATGAGTAGCGTTCAGTTGTTGGATAAAACCAGAAAAATTGGAAAGTTATTGCATAACAACAACAGCAGTAAGGTTGTCTTCAATGATATCTGTGATGTAATGAAAGATATCTTGTTGTCCAATGTTTTAGTGATCAGTAAAAAAGGTAAGATATTGGGTGTTGGCAACCGCAATGAGATTGATGAGATTATAGAGCTTTTATATGGCGAAGTGGGTAAGTTTATTGATCCTCTTTTAAATGACCGTCTCTTATCGGTGCTCAGCACCAAGGAGAATGTCAATCTGTCTACCTTGGGATTTGAAAAGACCGATGTCAAGAAGTTCCAGGCTGTGATTGCACCCATTGAGATTGCGGGTGAGCGTCTTGGTACATTATTCCTGTACAAGTGTATGGAGCAGTATGATATCGATGATATCATTCTGACAGAGTATGGATGCACGGTGGTAGGTCTTGAGATGCTCCGCTCCGTAAATGAAGAAAATGCAGAGGAAAGCCGCAAGCACCAAGTGGTGCAGTCGGCTATGAGTACTTTGTCTTCTTCAGAGGAAGAGGCAATTGTACATATTTTTGAAGAGCTAAACGGTATGGAGGGCATACTGGTTGCCAGCAAGATAGCAGACCGGGTAGGCATTACCCGTAGCGTGATTGTCAATGCATTGCGTAAGTTTGAGAGTGCCGGGGTTATTGAATCCAGAAGCTCCGGTATGAAAGGTACATATATTAAAGTTTTAAATGATGCAGTCTATGAAGAAATTGAGAAGTATCGCCGATAAATAATATAACAGGATAAACCGGAGCGTTTGTCGGCAGATAATCGTATATAGATGCAAATGGATTTGGCATAGTTAAAGGGATTTACAGATAGGGTAAGTCCCTTTTTTGCTTTCGTGTTTACATAATACGGCATATCTTGTGGAAATATGTGGAAAAGGTACTAGATAGTGTGCTTTTTTAAGGAAAAGTCCTTGTGTTTTTCCACAAATAAACTATAATGTAATAAGGTAGGCTTACTGTGTCGTGGTGTGCCCTACCGATGAAGGAGAGATGTTATGATTTCATCAAGTGTTTACGACTATGTAAATGTATTGAACAAGGCTGCAGATGCGGCTTGGTTGCGCAATGAGACCATTGCCAACAATATTGCAAACCAGTCCACGCCGGGATATAAGAGACAGGATGTGGATTTTGAGAGTGCCTTACAGACAGCATTGCAGAGTGCTGATGGGAATAGTGTAGATGCCAAGGTGCGTAATATCCGTGCCAATGCCTTGGATGTTGGTACCTATACCGACCATGGCGGATTTTCCTATCGTATGGACGGCAATAATGTGGACCCTGATACGGAGTTTGTAGAGCTTGCCAGCAACCAGATCCGTTATCAGGCATTGATTGACAGTATCAATCAGGAATTTTCCGATTTGAAATCTGTGATGAAATAGTAGGAGGTAAGAGTTATGGGATTATTTACTTCGTTTAATATCAATGCATCCGGTTTGACAGCACAGCGCTATCGTATGGATGTTATTGCTGAAAATATTGCAAACTCCAATACCACCCGTACAGAGGATGGTACACCCTATAGAAGAAAAATTGTGACTTTTGAAGAAAAGGGCGGTGGAGTGACTTTTTCCGATGCCTTTAACCGTGCCAAAGGTCTTTATGCCGGAGAGGGTGTAAAGGTATCCGCTACCTATGAAGATTATGAGACGGATTTGATTAAGGCCTATGATCCTGCACATCCCGATGCCGATGAAAACGGATATGTGTATTATCCCAATGTCAACATCGTGACAGAGATGACGGATTTGATTGATGCCAGCCGTTCTTATGAAGCCAATGCAACAGCCTTCAACACCAGTAAGGATATGGCAGTTAAGGGCTTGGAGATGGCAAATTAGTCAGGATTGACGGGGCTGTTTATGCCCGTGGAAAGGAATAAAGATGGATATTACTTCATTATATAATATTAATTCCGGTGCTATTCAGAGTGTTTATGACAGCAATCGCGCTGAGGCACTGGGAGGAGCGGCTGTTGCAAATGATGATGATTTGTTTGCATCGTTTTTGGATTCTGCCATGGCGAATATTAAGTCGACCAATGCGTATTTATCCGATGCAGAAAACGAAAAGCTTCGTTTTGCCATGGGTGAGACTGACAATACCCATGATTTGACCATTGCCATGCAGAAAGCCTCTACTGCATTACAGTATACAGTAGCAGTTAGAGATAAGTTTTTGGAAGCATACAAAGAGATTATGAATATGCAGATTTAATGCAAAATTGCTAAGGAGTAGGGAAGCATCATGGAACAACTTCGGGAACTGCCAAAAAAGATTTTAGAATGGTGGAATAAGTTTAGTACAAAACAGAAAACAGCAATTATCAGTATTGCGGCGGGTGTCGTTTTGGCACTGGCCCTTTTGGTGACGTTACTGACCAGAAAAGAATATGTGCCGCTTGCAGAGTGTGAGACCACAACAGAAGCTGCAGAGATTGTTGAACTGTTAGAGAGTAATGGTATGGATTATAAGACCAATACAGAAGGCACGAGCATCACTATTTTAGATGAGCAGGAAGCGGAAGCGAGATTACTTCTTGGTACCAACAATATTCCCACCACCAAGCTGACCATTGATGAGGTTACAGCAGGTGGGTTCTCCACAACAGAGTCTGACAAGCAGAAACGTTACGTTGTTTATTTACAGGGATACATAGAAGAGACGTTGGAGGCCAATAACGCAGTCAAAAAAGCGACGGTTAAGTTGGACATCCCCGAGGATGATGGTACTTTGATCGCAGAAGAGACAGAGTCCTTTGCAGCCGTTACTTTAGAGTTGGAAGGTGAGCTGACAGAGGATGCAGCTGCAGCTTTGGCCAGAAGCGTGGCAACCGGTCTTGGTAACGAGACAACCGACAATATTACCATTATCGATACCGAAGGTAATTTATTGTTCTCCGGTGAAGATACTTCCACAACAGGTGGAACAACTGCCAACAGTCAGTTGTCTATGAAAAAGAAAGCAGAGGATTTGGTTACCAGTGAAGTGAAGTCTGTACTTCTTGGCACAGATCTTTATGACAATATTGAAGTAGCAAGTAATCTGGATTTGGATTTTTCTGTAACTAAGCAGGTAAATCACAATTATACACCGGCAGAGGATCAGACACAGGGCGTGTTGAGCCATGAATACCTGTATCAGTCGGATTCCCAAGGTGGTGTAGGCGGTGTGCCCGGTACAACCAGTAATGACAGCGATGAAGACACTACATATATGTTGGAGGATTATTCCAATTCTTCGGAGAGTGTGACACAGGAAGAACGTGATTATCTGCCAAATGAAGAAGTGACTGAAAAAACCATTCCTCCGGGATTGATCAAATATGAGACTTCCTCTATTTCCGTAGCTGCCAAGTCCTTGAAGGTATACAAGGAAGAGGAAGTGCGTGCACAGGGGCTTTTGACCGATATGACTTGGGAAGAGTTTAAACTTGCCAATGAAAATCAGGTGAAGTTGGAGGTGGATCCGGATTTATATGCGGTGGTACAGACTGCTACCGGTATTCCGCAGGAAAATATCTCCATTGTTGCATATGAAGTTCCCGTCTTTGTGGATAAAGAGGGATTGGATGTAGAGGCAACAGATGTTGTACAGATTGTTATTATCATCTTAATCCTTGGATTACTTGCCTTTGTTATCCTTCGTAGTATGAGAAGTACAAAGAGTGAAGAGGAAGAGGAAGAGTTATCTGTGGAGAGTCTGTTACAGTCTACTCCTGAGGTTTTGGAAGATATTGAATTGGATGAAAAATCCGAGACCAGAAAATTGATTGAGAAATTTGTAGACGAGAATCCGGAGGCTGTTGCAAGCTTACTTAGAAACTGGCTTTCGGAAGATTGGGGGTAAGCCTTTATGGCAAAGGAACATAGTATCTCAGGTGTGCAAAAGGCGGCAGTATTGTTGATTGCTTTGGGACCTGAAAAGTCATCTATGATTTTTAAACATCTAAAAGAAGAAGAAATCGAAGAATTGACTTTGGAAATTGCCAATACCAGAAGCATTACTCCACAGTTAAAAGATGACGTTATCAATGAATTTTATGAAATCTGTCTTGCGCAACAGTATATTGCGGAAGGTGGTATCGGTTATGCCAAGGAGTTATTGGAAAAAGCTTTGGGAACCGAAAAGGCCATGGATGTTATCGGCAAATTGACAGCTTCCTTACAGGTTAAGCCTTTCGAGTTTGTACGTAAAGCTGATGCTTCCCAGATTTTGAACTTTATTCAGGATGAGCATCCTCAGACCATTGCTTTGATTTTGTCTTATTTGTCACCACAGCAGTCAGCGGTTATTATCGGTTCACTGGCTCCCGACAGACAGGCAGATGTAGCAAAGCGTGTGGCTGTCATGGACAGAACCAGTCCGGATGTCATCAAAGAGGTGGAAAGAGTGTTGGAGACAAAGCTTTCATCCTTGGTAAACCAGGATTACACCGTTGTTGGTGGTGTGGATGCGGTTGTGGAGATTTTAAATGCCGTAGACCGTGGTACAGAGAAACATATCATGGAGACCTTGGAGATCGAAGATCCGGAGTTGGCAGACGAGATCCGCAAAAAGATGTTCGTGTTCGAAGATATCTTGTTGCTTGATGACAGAGGTATCCAGAGAGTATTGCGTGATGTGGATAACAATGATCTGGCAATTGCCTTAAAGGGTTCCAACGAACAGGTTCAGGCTGTTATTTTCAACAACCTTTCCAAGCGTCTGGCGGCCATGATCAAAGAAGATATGGAATTTATGGGCCCGGTACGTATGAAGGATGTAGAAGAGGCTCAGCAGAAGATTGTAAATATTATCAGAAAACTGGAAGACTCTGCAGAAATTATTATTTCCAGAGGCGGAGGTGACGAGATTGTTGTCTAGTCCCAATGTATACAAATTTAATCAGGTAGTGCTTCAGGACAGCGATGCCCGTGTGATTGATTCCAACGAGAGAATGGCAGAACGGATTGCAGCTTTGTCCCGTAGTCTGCAGGAGAGCATGGGAGAAGCGGATGGCGCAGATTTTACGGATGAATTTACCGATGGTATTGAAGCAGCACAGGTATCCTTGCTGTTGGAGGATGATGGTAGCAATATCATTAAAGCAGAGCCCGTGTATGATGGTCCGTCGCCGGAAGAACTGATTGCCGAAGCACAGGAACAAATTGATATGATGATGGCTCAGGCATCACAGGAAGCAGAAGGGCTTCGTGCACAGGCTTATGAAGAAGGTGCGGCAAAAGGACAGTCTGACGGTTATGCCAAGGGTTATAGTGAGACAGAGGCTTTGAAGGCACAGCTTCGTCAGGAATACCAAGAGAAGGAAGAGCAGTTAATCCGCATTTATCAGGACAAGATCCGTGAGATTGAGCCTTCTTTGGTAGATGTACTGACTGATATTTATGAGCATGTATTTCATGTGCAGATGGCAGATCAAAGAGATGTGATTATGCATCTGTTGGGAAATGCTTTGCGTAAAATGGAAGGAAGTGCAGAGTATCTGATTCATGTTTCCAAAGAGGATTTACCTTTTGTCAGCATGCAAAAGGAAGCCTTGATAGAGTCATGCGGTGCTGTCAATGCACATTTTGATGTGATTGAGGATCTGACATTGAGTAAAAATCAGTGTTTGATTGAAACAGAGAACGGTATTTTTGATTGTAGTCTCGGTGTGGAGTTGAAGGAGTTAAAGAAACAACTGTTGCTCCTTGCTTATGATGGTATCGAGCGATTAAATGAGAACTAAAGGGGTTGCATAGTTTGGCTGCAACATTTGATGCAAAAAAATACAGCAAGGCATATGATTTAACCTATTTTAAGAAGATGGGAAAGGTAGTAAATGTGGTGGGTCTTACCATTGAATCTGCCGGCCCGGATGCTAAAATGGGTGATTTATGCCGTATATACAAAGAAGGTCGGAGTGGTGAGTATATCCTTTCCGAGGTGGTTGGCTTCAAAAACAAACACACCCTGTTAATGCCCTATGAGGTTACTGACCGTATTGGTGGCGGATGTGTGGTTGAAAGTGAAGGGGCTCCGCTTGCGGTTATGGTTGGAGAGGATTTGCTTGGCAAGACCTTGGATGGTTTGGGAAGACCTATCAATGGCGAAGAAATCCATTGTTTACAAAGCTATCCTATCGAAGCACCGGCTCCCGATCCTTTAAAACGAGAGATTATTGATACGATTCTTCCCCTGGGTGTCAAAGCTGTAGATGGCTTGATTACCGTAGGCAAGGGACAGAGAATCGGAATTTTTGCCGGTTCCGGTGTTGGTAAATCAACCTTGATGGGTATGTTTGCACGAAACACCAGAGCCGATATTAATGTTATTGCGCTGATAGGTGAGCGTGGTAGAGAGGTACGTGAGTTTATCGAGAGAGACTTGGGACCGGAAGGTATGCAGAGGAGTGTACTTGTGGTGGCAACCTCTGATAAGCCTGCACTGGAGCGAAAAAAGGCAGCTCAGACAGCTACAGCCATTGCGGAGTATTTCCGTGATAAGGGTAAGGATGTCTTGCTGATGATGGATTCCCTGACCCGTTTTTCCATGGCACAGAGGGAAATCGGGCTTGCCAGTGGAGAGCCGCCGGTTACCAGAGGTTATCCCCCCAGTGTGTATTCGGAGATGCCAAAGCTACTGGAGCGTGCGGGGAAAAATGATGTGGGATCTATTACCGGTTTGTATACGGTATTGGTAGATGGCGATGATTTTAATGAGCCCATTACGGATACGGCCAGAAGTATTTTGGATGGTCATATTATGCTGAACCGTAAGTTGGCACACAAAAATCATTATCCTGCAATTGACGTATTGCAGAGTATTTCCCGTTGTATGAGCCAGATTGCAGAGCCGGAGCACAAGCAGGCAGCAGGCAGACTCAAAAACGTCCTTGCCACATACAATGATGCAGAGGATTTAATTAATATCGGTGCTTACAAAAGAGGTAGCAATCCGGATATTGATTTTGCTATTGATAAAATCCGTGCAGTAAATGAATTTTTGATGCAACAAACAGATGAAAAGGTTCCTTTTGAGGAAGAGATAGAGAGATTGAAAAAGTTGTTCTGATGGGGTTCTTAAGAAGGTGACGGTATGAGTAAATTTATATATCGGATGCAGAATATTCTGGTCATCAAGGACAAGATGGAGCAACAGGCAAAGAATGATTTTGCTACAGCCAATCTCCGCCTTATGGAAGAACAGGAAAAACTGGAGATGTGTCTGCAAAAGCGGGCGCGTCTGGAGGCGTCGGGCAGAGAATTGCTTTTGGCAGACCGGTTGTCCATTTTGGATATTGAGGAAAATAAGAAATTGGTTGCTCATGCCGGAGAGCAGGTAAGGGCCCAGACTATCCAGGTGCGTATGGCAGAAAAGAAGTTAGAAGAAATGCGTATCCGCATGCAAAAGGCGATGCAGGAGCGTAAGACCCAGGAACTCTTAAAAGAAAAAGCCTTTGAAGAATTTTTGCAGGAAGAAAAGGCGGCAGAGAGCAAAGAAATCGATGAGTTGACCAGTTATACATATGGTCTTAAAACAGATGATGGCAGGTGATAACCATGGCAAATGAAAATTCACAGATTGATGCAGTTGTTGATCCCAAGGCAGAGAGAAAACGTCTGGCGGATGAACGTAAAAAATTGAAACAGGAGCAGAAGGCGCAAAAGAAAGAAGCAAAGAAAAGAGCAAAAGAGCTGGCGATGGAGGAAGCAAGTCTCCAGGATGATGAAGAAGGCAGTGGCTTTTCTGTTTTTATTGTAACCGCAGTTATCATCATTGTGTGGCTGGGGATTCTTGCGTTGCTTATCAAGATGGATGTGGGTGGCTTTGGTTCCAATGTATTGGCACCTGTTATTTCCGATGTGCCGGTGCTCAATAAAATTCTCCCCGAAAGTACTGAGACAGAAGTAACGGAAGGCGAGAGTTATGGCGGATATACCAATTTGAAAGATGCGGTGGACCAGATTGAGCGTCTGGAGTTGCAGTTGCAGCAGGCACAGTCCAATCTGGATGCGGATGCAGAGGAGATTGCACAGTTAAAGGCAGAGATTGAGCGTCTCGCCACCTTTGAAAGCAATCAGTTGGAGTTCCAACGTATCAAAAATGAGTTTTATGAAGAAGTTATTTATGCAGATAATGGTCCGGGACCGGAAGAATATGCAAGATATTATGAAACCATGGACCCGGAGACGGCACAAAGTTTATACAAAGAGGTAATTCGGGAAGAGGAAGAAACCGAAGAAGTCAAGGATTATGCACAGGCTTATTCGGAGATGAAACCCAAAGAGGCAGCGGCTATTTTTGAAGAAATGACCGGCAATTTAGATTTGGCGGCACGTATCTTAAGCGTGATGGAACCGGATGATCGTGGTGCTATTTTGGGAGCTATGGATCCGGAAGTGGCTGCCAAAATCACAAAAATTATGGACCCTGAGTCTTAAGTAAATTGTCATTTATACCGATATATTCCATAGGCAGGGTAAGTTCTGCCACAATATATGGAAAGGAGGAGCGCAGATGACAAGTGCACCTATTAATGACATTGCAACCGTACAGGCGTACAGAGGTGGCAAAAAAGCAGACAACGGAGCTTTGAGTCAGGCTGAGGAGTTATTTGGCAGTTTTCAAAATGCCATGACACAGGCAAGAAATACGCAAGCTGACGGAGCAGACGAAGGGCTTAGCGTACAGACAACGGGTTCTGCCAGAGCATTGGATGCATTTTCTCCCAAGACGGAAGTAAGAACCGTGGAGCAGACAGAAGCAACCGACAAGACGGATAACGCTGTGGAAGAACAGGGCGCAGAGGAAGTGCAGGTTGATGAGGCTGCCAAAGAAAAGATTAAAGATGTGGCTGAAGAGACAACCAAAGATGTGGTAGAAGAGATTGCAGAGGAATTGGATGTACCCGAAGATGAAGTAATCGCAGCTATGGAAGCTTTGGGATTGACAGCCATGGATTTGACAGATCCTTCCAATATCGCAGCATTAGTTAGCCAGTTAAAGGGCGAAGGTGATCCTATGGCTCTTTTGACGGATGAAGGCTTGTATGCCACCATTCAGCAGTTGACAGAGAGTGTTGGAGAAATTGTTTCTGAGCAGGTACAGGTGTTATCCGATGACCTTGGTATTGATCCGGATCAGTTGCTTCAGATGATGAAGGAATCCGTAAATACTGACAATATGGCAACACAGGAAGTGGTTGTTGAAGTAGAGGTAGATGCGGTAACGGAAGAGGCAGATGTGACACCTGTTGTTACAACGGATGGGGAAGGAACTGCTGAGGAGGAGACTGCAGTTGCGGGTCCTAAACTTACAGAGGCGACAGAAACAGATACAGCAGGCACAAGCCAGCAGAGCATGGCAGATTCTGACAGACCGGCATCCCCGTTGATCAATCAGATGTATCAGGCGCAAAGCACAACGGCTGTAGAGGCACCGGTTGGTGAAACAAACTTTACACCTTATGTTGATGCCAATGAGATTATCAATCAGATTGGTGAGTATGTGAAGATTCACAGAAGTGAAGGCTTATCCGAGATGGAGATTTTATTAAATCCCGAAAGTCTTGGTAATATTCATTTACAAGTAGCGTCCAAAGAGGGCGTGATTACAGCTACTATTACCACACAAAATGAAGCTGTGCAGGAAGCATTGATGGTTCAGGCTATGGTTCTCAAAGAAGAACTGACAGCTCAAGGTATGAAAGTAGAAGCGGTTGAAGTAACGGTAGCCAGCCATGAATTTGAGCGTGATATGCATGAAGGCGGAGAAGAAGCCAAAGAAATGTTTGAGCAGGAAGTTCAGAAACAGACCAGACGCAGATTGGTGGTAGACGGACTGATGCATGCAGAAGAGCTTTTGGCAGATGAAGACTTGACAGATGCAGATAAGCTTCAGATTGATATGATGGCAAGAAGCGGAAACAGCGTAGATTTTATGGCATAATACGAAAGGAGAACCAATATGAGTAGTATTAATATGACAAGTGGTATGTATGCACCGGTAAAGGATGGAGAAATACAGCAGACTACTAAGACAGAAGAAAGCAAAGTTTCCAAGGCCACCAATTCATCAGCATTGGATAAAGATGCATTCTTACAGCTTTTGGTTGCACAGATGAAATATCAGGATCCCTTGGAGCCTACTTCCAATACAGAGTATATTTCACAGTATGCCACATTCTCGGAGCTTGAACAGATGCAAAATATGAGTTCTACCATGGAATTATCCCGCGCGGCAAGTTTGGTAGGACAGACCGTAACTGTATCCACCACAACGGATGATGGTGAGACAATCAGTGATACCGGAGTGGTTGATTTTATCAGCTATGAGAATTCCAAAGCTTTGGTATGGGTAAACGGTACATCTTATCCTTTGAGCGGTGTTACAGAGGTAACAGATTCCAAATATGTGGAGGCATATGCATTGGCAGCTACTTTAGCAAGTGCAATTAAGAATCTTCCCAATGAAGCAAATCTGACCATTAGTGACAGAGAAGCGGTAGAATCTATTAAAGAGACTTACGATTCTATGGATGAGTATCAGAAGAGTTTCGTACATAGCGATTATGTACAATTAATCAAAGATTATACAACAAAAATGGATGAACTGGTTAAGTTAGAAGAGTTGGCATCCGATAAAGATAATAACAGCGGTGATACAGAATAACTGTTAGCCACAGGCAGGGAGGAATACATATGAATCAGATTCAGCAAAGTTTCCTTTCAAACCTGCAGATTCAGGATCAGTATCTCAATACCCAAAAGACAACCTCAAGCCCTATGGAGCGGACGGGAACCATCAGTTTCCAGGATATGCTGGCACAGAAAGCACAGGAGATGATGCCCCTGAAGTTTTCCAAACATGCGGCAAACCGGTTGGCTGACCGGAATATTGAGCTGACCAATGAACAAATGGACAGACTGGCTATGGGAACCCAAAAAGCCGGTGTGAAAGGAATCAAAGATTCACTTGTGATGATTGATGATTTGGCATTTATCGTCAACATACCCAATAAAACGGTAGTGACAGCCATTGATCAGACACAGGCAGATGAAAACATTTTTACTAATATTGACGGAGCCGTAATAGTATAGCCGGACCTTACGGAGGCTAACCAATTTCCGAACGACAGAGGAAATGACCGGTTCCAAAAACAGGAGGTCGATTTATTATGATGAGAGCACTCTACTCTGGTGTATCAGGTTTAAAAACACACCAGACCAAAATGGACGTTATCGGTAACAACATTGCCAACGTTAACACAACTGCTTACAAATCTCAGTCCATCGTATTCAATGAGTTGATGTATCAGACAACACAGAGAGCATCCGGTGCCAATGCCATCACAGGTACAGCAGGTACTAACGCAAGACAGATTGGTCTTGGTGTTAAAGCCGGTGCGATTTCTATCGCCATTGAGACAACCGGTGCCACACAGACTACAGGTAATCCTTTCGACTTAAAGATTACTGGTTCTTCCATGTTTATCGTTAGCGACGGAAGTAACAACTACTTTACTCGTGACGGTTCTTTCTACGTGGATAGTGTTGGTAACTTAGCAATGTCAGCTAACGGTTTTAACGTTATGGGTTGGCAGGTTGATGAGACTACAGGTGCTATTAAGAAAGATACAGTTTCCGCACTTCGTATTATGAGCGCAGAAAACATGACATATCCTCCGGAAGCAACTTCAAAAGCTTATGTTTCCGGTATTATCGATAAAAATGACGTACAGGTTTCTTCTGAAGCAGGTAAGATCATGAACTTAAGTTTCTTTGACAGCCTGGGTTATGCGTACACTGCAAAAATGTCTATGAAATCTACCGGTTCTGAGGGTCTCTATACCGTAGAATTGTCAGATATTCTGGATGAAAATGGTAATGTGGTTGAAATCGAAGGATTAAAATTTGGTAATACACAAAGTTTGGCAGATCCCAAGACACTAAACTTGGGTACCGCTTATACATATGATGCGGCAGCAGGTACCTTCTCTTATTTGGCAGAGGATGGCACTACACAGAGCATTAATATTAACAGCACAGCATTAACAGATGATGAGAAAACAAAGATTGCCAATGCGTTTGGATATTCAAGTTATGAAGAATTCTCCAAATTGTATATTTTAGAAGGTGATATTCCTACATCTATTGATGCAAAGATTTCTGCAGGTCAATTAGGTTCCTTATTGGCAGCAGATGGTTCCTTAAATGTAGCAGGTAAGACATTTACCGGCGGAACAGTTCAGTATGATGTAGCAACAGGTACTATTAAGTCTGTGAATGGTTTGACCAATGACTTAAGTATCCAGCTATCCTTTGGTGAGGAAGAGCAGCCTGCAGGACCGTTTACACCTATCAGCATTGACTTTTCTGCATCTTCCAACTTCAATAACAATGCAACCAGTACCATCGGTGCTGACCCCGGTGATAAAGATGGTAACGGCGTAGGACGTAAGCTGGGTGAGTTATCCGGTGTTTCCATTCAGAAAGACGGTATGATTTATGCGTCTTATGACAATGGTCAGACCAGACTCTTAGGTCAGATTGCAGTAGCAGAATTTGCTAATGCATCCGGTCTTGAAAAAGAAGGTGACAACCTTTACTCTGCAACCTTGAACTCCGGTGAGTTTGACGGTATTGGTGTAGATATTTCCGCAAACGGCGGTTATATGGAGACCGGCGTTTTGGAAATGAGTAACGTAGACCTTTCTTCTGAATTTACAGAGATGATTACTGCACAGAGAGGTTTCCAGGCAAACTCCCGTATCATTACCGTATCCGATACATTATTGGAAGAGTTGGTTAACCTGAAACGTTAAGAGTAATCTAAAATCAAATAAACATATATAACCAATATAGGGATGTTTTCTGAAAGCAGTAGGAAGATATCCCTATGTTGTATTTGTTAAAAGTATGATATAATAGAGCATGACTATGCGCATGTGCATAATTTCAGAAAGAAAATATCAAAATCCGGAGTGGTTTTATGATTGAAGTGACACGTTTAAATGAAACAAAAATACTGATAAATCCAGATTTGATCGAGGTTGTGGAGGAAACACCCGATACGGTCATTACCTTTACTACGGGTAAGAAAATTATTGTAAAAGAAAGTAGACAAGAGATTAAAAATTTAGTAAAATTGTACAGAAAGGATATTTTTACTAACTAGGGTAAGAATTAGAGGGTATACATAATGGATTTAGCATCAATTATAGGCTTAATTGCCTGTCTTTGCCTTGTTATATATGCTATCGTTACCGGCGATGATGGCGTTATCGCTATTAAATATTTTTTAAATGCTCCTTCAGCTATTATTACATTTGGTGGGGCTTTTTGTTGTGTTATGGCATCCTATAGTATGTCGGATTTCTTAAATGGTCTAAAAAGTATTAAACTGATTTTTAAAGTGCCCACAGTTAATACGCCACAGATTATCAACAAGATTATTGAGTTGTCCAATGTGGCACGTAAAGAAGGTTTGCTTTCTTTGGAGGAAGCTGCTGCAGATTTAGATGATGCTTTCTTAAAAAAGGGCATTTTGTTAATTGTCGATGGTACAGACCCTGAGTTGGTAAGAGCGATTTTAGAGACGGAGTTATCCAGTATAGATAGCAGACATAAGTCTAAAATCGGTTTTTGGCAGGATGTAGCTTCTATGGGTCCTGCATGGGGTATGATTGGTACCTTGGTCGGTTTGATTTTGATGTTGCAAAAATTGAGTGATCCCAGTTCCATTGGTCCGTCTATGGCGGTGGCATTGATCACTACTTTATATGGTTCGTTGCTTGCCAACTGGATTGCGACTCCGGTTGCCACAAAGTTAAAGAACAACAATGACGAAGAGGCAATGGTAAAAGAGATTATGATTGAAGGTCTCTTATCCATTCAGGCAGGAGAAAACCCCAGAGTTATTGAAGAAAAATTAAAATCTTTCTTAGCTCCCAAGGATCGTGTCAATGCTGACGCAGAGGAGGGCGGTGAGGTATAATGGCCAGAAAAAAGAAGGAAGAGATTCCTGCACCCGGCTCGCCGGCGTGGATGGCGACCTTCAGTGATCTGATGAACTTGCTGTTATGCTTTTTCGTGCTTCTTTTTGCCATGTCTACGGTAGATGCCCAGAAGTTACAGCAGGTGGCGGCATCCTTTAATGAGGATTTCAGTATTTTTGAAGGTGGTGCCACAGCCATTGGTGACGGTATTTTAATCAGCAATGGTGTCAGCCAGTTAAATGAGTTGGATCAGTACATAAACAGTACCGGCAAGACGGCAGAGAGTGAAGAGGATGTAGATGCTTTTGAAGAGTTTGAAAAGCAACAATTAGCTGAGAGCGAGCAGCTTGCTGAGCAGATTCAGGAAGCTGTGGATGAAAGTCAGTTTGCCAATGAGATTGAGATTGATTTTACGGCACAATATGTATCACTCAACTTAAACGGAGCTTTGTTGTTTGATTCCGGTAGTGCAGAGTTGAAGGAAGAGGCTAAGCCTTTAATGGATAAAATTGGACAGTTGCTTGGAAGATATGCACAGAGTACAATTGAGATTGAGGGACATACCGATAATGTACCCATTCACAATTCCAAGTATGCGGACAACAATGAGTTGTCCAGCTTTAGAGCATTATCCGTATTCAATTATTTCATGGAGACAACCTTTTTGGATCCTGCCAATATCAAGCATTCCGGCCGTGGTGAATATGTACCCGTTGCAGATAACAATACACCGGAAGGCAGAGCGCAGAACCGAAGAGTTGAGATTAAGATTTATCACTCGCTGAGCGCGGGACAATAGGAGGCATACCCTTGAAAAAGAATTTGTTATCAATTGTGATATTAGCATTGTTGATTGTTAATCTGGTGTTGACATCTATCATGATGTTTAGTGTGATGAGCACCAACAAAAAAACAGCAGCTGTTGTAACGGATATTGCAACAATTTTACAATTGGAGCTCGGGACAGAAGAAGAAGTTGCTGCCAATGCGGTTTCCATGGAGAATACAGCAGTGCATAATATTTCTTCTGACATGACGATTTTATTGACTAAAGCACCCAGTGCGGATGGTTCTGCACCAAAGGATCATTATGCATTGGTAAGTGTATCCCTTTCTATGGATACAACCCATGAAGATTATAAGACTTACGGTCCGACAATTGCAGAAAAAGAGAGTCTGATCATTGGTGAGATTACAGATGTTATCGGCAAATATACTGCAGATGAAGTACAGCCCAGATCAGAAGAGATTAAGGATGAGATTCTTAAACGCATTCAGGAGTTGTTTGGTTCTGAGTTTATCTACGACGTGACATTTAGTAAATTGATTGTCCAGTAGTTTGACAGATACATAAGTGAAATTAAATATGATAGGAACAGGAGGTGAGTTTGGTGGGTGAAGTATTATCCCAAAATGAGATAGATAACTTACTTCAAGCGCTTAGTAGCGGCGAATTAGATGTTGAGGACATGAAGGAAAGCGCAGAGAAACAGGTCAAGAATTATGACTTTAAGCGTCCGGCAAAGTTCTCAAAAGAGCATCTGCGTACTCTAGAGATCATATTCGAGCATTATGGCCGATTGTTGTCCACCAACTTGCCGGTATATCTTAGAAAGAATGTCCAGATAAGTGTTGCCAGTTCGGAAACGGTTACTTTTTCAGAGTTTACCAATGCCCTTAGCAACCCCGTTATATTAGGAGTGATTAACTTTAATCCCCTTCCCGGTAATATAGTCATTGAGTTGCAGACCAATCTTGGTTATGCCATGATAGACAGGATGCTTGGTGGGGGCGGACAGCCTTTGGATAAAAATAGGGATTTTTCAGAAATTGAATTATCGATTTTGGATAAAATCATGGTCATGTGTATGACATTGATGCGTGAACCATGGAAAAATGTTGTGGATTTAGATCCGTTTATGGAGCGAATCGAATCCAATCCCCAGTTTGCACAAATCATTGCACCCAATGAGATGATTGCCATTGTCACATTAAATGTGAAGATTGGCGATGTGGAAGGATTTATGAATGTATGTCTTCCCTTTATCACATTGGAAAGCATTATGGATAAGTTAAATACCAAGTATTGGTTCTCGACGATGCAGGAAGTATCGGATGAAACCTATCAGGAGTATATTGAGGCCATGATCAAGCGCGTAGATATTCCGTTAAAAGCAGTACTTGGTAAGAGCGTTATTTCCGTCATGGACTTCTCTACCTTGCAGGTGGGAGACATTATCCGGCTGGATAACAGAGTGGATGATGAGTTGGAAGTATATGTGGGCAATTATAAGAAATTTACAGCCTTACCGGGTGTGAATAAAGAAAACTACGCGGTAAGAATTACATCGGTAATAAGAGAGGAGGAATAGGAGAATGGATGGAATGCTATCTCAAGACGAGATTAATGCGTTGTTGAGCGGAATGGCTTCTGGAGATATCACCATGGACACATTGGAAGAAGAAGCCGCAGCATTGGCATCAAGCAACCCGATTCCTGTTGTGGAAATGGAACCGACAGCTCCGACCATGGGATATGTAGAGTTGGATGACATCGAAAAGGATGCCATTGGTGAAATTGCTAACATCAGTATGGGTACTTCGGCAACAACCCTTTATTCCTTGGTTAACAGAAAAGTTGATATTTCTACCCCGGTTGTCACAATGGCACAGTGGGATAACGTAATGAAGGAATACGAAAAGCCTTGTGTGTTTATCCAGATTAAATATACTACAGGTTTGGATGGAGCCAATATTTTGGTTTTAAAGGAACAAGATGTAAAGGTAATTACTGACCTGATGATGGGTGGTGATGGTACCAATACAGAGGGAGAGTTGGGAGAATTACACTTGAGTGCTATCTCCGAGGCGATGAACCAGATGATGGGTTCCTCTGCCACATCATTATCCTCCATGCTTGGCAGAATGATTGATATCAGTCCGCCGGAAGCAAGTCTTGTAAATTTAATGGAGTTCAAAAAGGCATCTGATATTGCGCCGTTTCTGGAAGGTACTTTTGTAAAGATTTCTTTCCGGATGCAGATAGAAGATTTGGTAGACAGTACAATCATGCAGTTATATCCTGTTGATTTTGCCAGATCACTGTATGAAATATTTATCGGTAATCAAATGGGAAGCGAGCCCGAGCCGGCACCCAAGGCACCCGAACCGGAGCCTTATGTGCCGCCCAGAGTGGAAGAGGTACCAATGATGAATCAGGCAATGCCTGATATGGGAGCCATGAACTATGGAATGCCGCAGATGGGAATGCCACAGATGGGAATGCCGCAAATGGCGATGCCGCAGATGGCGATGCCGCAGATGGCGATGCCACAGATGCAACAACCGATGAATATGAACATTCAGCCGGCACAATTCCAGTCCTTCAGTCAGGATTTTTCAGCAATACCCAGTCAGGAAAACATTGGCCTGATTATGGATGTTCCGTTGGAAGTGACGGTGGAGCTTGGAAGGACCAAAAAATCCATTGCAGAGATTTTGGATTTTGCACCGGGTACTATTGTTGAACTAAACAAGATTGCCGGTGAGCCTATTGATGTATTGGTAAACGGTAAATTCGTTGCCAAAGGCGAAGTAGTAGTTATCGAAGAAAGTTTTGGTATCAGAGTAACTGAAATCATTAACAATAAGGGAATTTAGGAGAGAGAAAATGGCTAAAAATATTTTAATTTGTGATGATGCAGCATTCATGCGTATGATGATTAAGGACATTTTAACCAAGAATGGTTACAATGTAGCCGGAGAAGCAGAAAACGGTTTGAAAGCAGTTGAAAAATACAACGAAGTAAAACCGGATCTTGTTTTAATGGATATTACCATGCCGGAAATGGATGGAATCCAGGCGTTAAAACAGATTAAGGCAGGAGATCCCGGAGCACAGGTTATCATGTGTTCTGCTATGGGACAGCAGGCGATGGTTATCGAGTCCATCCAGTCCGGAGCAAAGGATTTTATCGTTAAACCTTTCCAGGCAGACCGTGTTATCGAAGCAGTTAAGAAAGTAGTAGGCTAAGCATGTTACTTACAGTAGCGTCAAAAGTAGACTCTGTTGTACAGTTTTTTACAGTTCTGATTATATTTGTATTTGTGCTGGGAGCCACATGGCTGACATCCAGATATATTGCAGGATTTCAAAAAGGGAAAATGCGGGGGAACAATTTTGAAATGATTGATTCTTTCCGTATTTCTCAAAACAATGTGGTACAAATCCTGCGTATTGGTCAGAGATATGTGGCGGTTGCAGTTTGCAAGGATACTGTCACTTTGCTGGCAGAGCTTTCGGAAGATGAGATTGTGATTCCGGAAGGAGTTACTGAACCGGTACAGTTTGATGAGATGTTAAAAAAGGCAAAGAGTCTGATACAGAAGACCGATATGAAAGCGGCAGATAAACATGAAGAAGAACACTCGTAAAGTCTTAAATAAAAAGTGCATTCTTCGATTTCTGATGTTTGTGCTTATGCTTGGAGTTTTGTTTGTCGGTACCGGTGTACAGGCAAAAGCTGCAAGTGTTGGTGGTGCGCTTACATCTACCCCCGAAGCAGGAACGGAAGATGACAGGACCAATATCCGTGAACCGGGTAGTTCGGAGGATGCAGATGAATTAGCTGAATTGAATATAGACAATGAGGTAACCGTTACATACAATGATGGGAATGGAACTATTGCAGGCGCGTTGAGAATCTTATTAATCTTGACGGGAATTGCATTGGCACCTATTCTCATTATTTGTTTAACGTCATTTACCAGAATTATCATTGTTATGCATTTTACAAGGGCGGCACTCAATACACAGACAGCGCCCCCCAACCAGGTGATTATTGCATTGTCTCTGTTTTTGACATTCTTTATTATGAATCCCGTTATTACAGAGATTAATGAGACGGCCATCAAGCCTTTTGAAGCCGGACAGATCACCCAGGAAGAGGCATTGGAGCTTGGTTTAGAACCCTTGCGTGAGTTTATGTATGAGCAGACCCAGACGAAAGATGCCAAGATCTTTTGTGAAATTGGTGGATACGAATGGACCGGAGAACTGGATGATATTCCCACCAGTGCATTGATTCCGGCATTTATGATTAGTGAACTGCGAACAGCGTTTATTATTGGTTTTGTGATTTATATTCCATTTATTGTCATAGATATGGTAGTGTCGTCAGCTCTTATGAGTATGGGTATGATGATGTTACCACCTACGACGATTTCCATGCCGTTTAAGATTTTATTATTTGTTTTGGCGGACGGATGGAATTTGATTATTGTAAATCTGGTCAAAACATTCTACTGACGAAGCAGACAGAGATACGAAACATGAAAGAAAGTGAGGCAGAAACCGGTTATGGATATCAATTATGTGATTCAAATGGCTAATCAGGCATTGTACTTGATTATAAAAGTTTCTGCCCCTGTTTTATTGGTATCGCTGGTTGTTGGCTTGATTATCAGTATTTTTCAGACAGTTACGTCTATTCAGGAGCAGACATTGACTTTTGTACCGAAAATTATTGCGGTTTTTTTATGTTTGATGTTACTTGGCAGTTGGATGCTGGATTCTTTATCCGGATTTATGACAGAACTGTGGTCTGATTTCTCCATTTATATCAGGTGATGTTATGATTGACTATTCATTTTCCATGTATGAATTGGAGTTTTATCTGTTGGTACTGGTCCGCGTGACTTGTTTTATTTTTGTAGCTCCGTTCTTTAGTATGACAAATACACCTGCAAGGGTAAAGATTACCATTGGTGTATTTTTATCTTATTTGATTTATCAATCGATTTATCCGCATGAACAAATGGTTTATGAGACGGTTTTGGAATATGCCGTCATTGTATTAAAAGAAGCCTTAACCGGTTTGATTATCGGGTTGGCGGCCGGCATCTGTAATTCCATTATTGTATTTGCCGGACGTATGATTGATATGGAAATCGGACTTGCCATGGCAAGTATGTATGATCCTACGACCAAGGAAATGAGTAGTGTTTCCGGTGTTTTATACCAATATCTGGTGTTGATGATTCTGGTTATGACGGACATGCACCATTATCTGATTAAAGCACTGGTAGAGACTTTTAGCTTAATTCCGGTAAATGGTGCGGTATTTCACAGTGATTTGATGTTGGAGTCTATCATTGTATTTCTGGGTGATTATATCAACATCGGTTTTCGGATTTGTTTGCCGATTTTTTGTGCCATGTTGATTACCAACTGTGTGTTGGGTATTATGGCAAAAGTAGCACCGCAGATGAATATGTTTGCGGTTGGTATTCAGATTAAGTTATTAATGGGATTGGTGGTCATGTTTTTGACCGTAGGCATGTTGCCTTATATCTCTGATTTTATATTTACGGAAATGAAGACTATGATAGTTTCGTTTGTGGAGGCGTTGATGGCATGATTGCATATGATTTGCAGTTCTTTGCCAAGGAAGGTCCCGGCGGTGAAAAGACAGAAGAACCTACCGCCAAGAAGCTGGATGATGCGCGAAAAGAAGGTCAGGTTGCCAAAAGTAGGGAAATTGCCAATGCGACCGGTCTGATTGCATTATTCCTGATTTTAAAGTTTGGAATGGGCTTTCTGGGAGAACGATTTTTAAGTGTATTCTCTTTTATATATGATAAGATACCGCAAGTGATTAAGATGGAAAACGGTTTTGTGCAGACCCAATCTTTTTATTTATTATTGCAGGATACATTAATTGATGTGGTCATTGCGGTTGCGCCCTTTTTTATTATTGGATTTATTGTGGCATTTTTGTCAGATATGCTACAGATAAAATGGATGATTACCGCAAAGCCTTTGGCACCTAAATTCAATAAACTAAGTCCAATTAGCGGATTTAAACGGATTTTTTCCACCCAGTCATTGATGGAATTGGTCAAGTCCATTGCCAAGATCCTTTTGATTGGATGGGTAGCATACGACACGTTTAAAGATAATGTTAACATTATTTACCTATTGTTTAATATGCCCCTTTGGCAGGGGATTCAGGAAGCGGGAGCGCTTGCTATTGACTTTGGATTAAAGGTTTCGTTCATTTATATTATTATAGCGGCAGTGGATTATATCTATCAGAAGCGTAAGTTCCATAATGATCAGATGATGACCAAACAGGAAGTAAAGGACGAATACAAACAGTCTGAAGGTGATCCTCAGATTAAAGGTAAAATCCGACAGAAAATGCAGGAAGCTTCCCGTAGGCGTATGATGCAACAGTTGCCTGAGGCGGACGTCGTCATTACCAACCCGACCCACTTTGCGGTAGCGGTTAAATATGATACGGAAGTGGCGGCAGCGCCCATTGTTGTTGCCAAGGGTGAAGATTTCCTGGCACAGAAAATCAAGGAAGTGGCGAAGGAGCATTCCGTTGAGATCGTAGAAAATAAGCCACTTGCCAGAATGTTGTATTATAACGTGGAAATTGGAGAGCAGGTGCCTCCGGAGCTGTATCAGGCTGTAGCTGAGGTACTGGCGATGGTTTACCACGCACAAGGGAAAATTTAGTTAGGTTTACATAATGTTGTGATATATAAATAACAGACAGAAAGGAGGAGACGGTATATGAAAAAAGCGGATATAGGCGTTGCATTATATGTATTGGCAGCTTTTATCATGTTGATTGTACCGATTCCTGCCTTACTTCTGGATATTTTACTTGCCATTAATATGGCAATTGCATTTACTATTTTGTTCCGTTGTATGTTTGCAAAAGAAGTATTGGATATGTCTTATTTCCCGACGATTTTGCTGTTTACAACCATTTTTCGTATTGCATTGAACGTATCCTCTACCAGATTGATTCTGACCACAGGTGATCCGGGTAATGTAGTTATGACCTTCGGTAACTTCGTAGGTGGCGGCGATTTGATTATGGGTGCCATTGTATTTATCATTCTGATTATTATTCAGTTTATGGTTATCAACAAAGGTTCCGAGCGTGTAGCTGAAGTAACGGCGCGTTTTACCTTGGATGCCATGCCCGGTAAACAGATGGCAATTGATGCTGACTTGAATACGGGAGCTATCACAGATGCAGAAGCAAAAAAAAGAAGGGAAAAAATTCAGCAGGAATCCAGCTTTTTCGGTAGCATGGATGGTGCGGTTAAGTATGTAAAAGGAGATGCAACCGCAGGTCTGATTATTACCGCTGTAAATATCATCGGTGGTATTGCCATGGGTATGACCCGTGAAGGGATGGAGATTGCCGATGCCTTAAGCAAATATACAATTTTGACCATTGGTGATGGTTTGGTGAGTCAGATTCCCTCGCTGTTAATCTCTCTTTCTACCGGTATTTTGGTAACGAAAGGTAGTAAAGATGCTGATTTTGGTTCTGTTTTGGTCAGCCAGTTATTTGGTATGCCCAAGGTTCTTTATCTGGTTGGAGCAATCATTTGCTTCCTTGGTATTGTCACACCGTTAAATGTATTGTTGTTTGTGACCTTAGGACTTTGCTTTATTCTGGTTGCACGCAATATTGAAGCAGAGATTGAAACTGCCAAGATTGAGAGTGAAGTGGATACCGATGAAGCGGCGGCGGAAGAGATACGGCAACCGGAAAATGTTACTTCCTTGCTTCAGGTGGACCCTATCGAGTTGGAGTTTGGTTATGGTATTATTCCGCTGGCGGATGTTAATCAGGGCGGAGACCTGCTTGACCGTGTGGTTATGATACGTAGACAGATCGCACTTGAACTGGGAACTATAGTACCGATCATTCGTTTGCGAGATAACATTCAGCTGAATCCGAATCAGTATATTATTAAAATCAAAGGAATTCAGGTTAGTGAGGGAGAAATTCTCTTTGATCATTATATGGCAATGAATCCGGGATATGTGGAAGAGGAGATTACCGGTATCAAGACGTTTGAGCCGTCCTTCCATCTTCCGGCGGTATGGATTACCGAAGGTCAGAGAGAGCGTGCGGAAAGTCTCGGATATACCGTAGTAGATCCGCCGTCCATTATTGCAACGCATTTGACAGAAGTGATCCGCCAGCATATTGCGGAATTGTTAAGTCGTCAGGATGTACAGAATCTGGTGGACAATTTGAAGGAAAGCAATCCGTCCATTGTCGAAGAACTTGTGCCTAAGATGCTCGGTCTCGGTGAAGTGCAGAAAGTGCTTCAGAACCTTCTCAAAGAAGGTATTTCCATCCGTGATCTTCTTACCATATTTGAAACAATGGCAGATTATGCGCCGACGACACGTGATACGGATATTTTGACGGAGTATGCAAGACAAAGTTTAAAACGTGCAATTTCCGCCCGTTATTTTCCGGCCAATGAGACGACCAGCGTAATTACGTTGGATCCGAAGGTGGAACAGGAAATTATGGGCAGTGTGAAACAGACAGAACAGGGAGCATATCTGACACTTGCACCGGAACGCACGAAAGCGGTTATGGCAAGTGTACAGGCAGAAGTAGAAAAACTGGAAAGTCTCGGAAAAAATCCGATTATTATAACATCACCGATTGTCCGTATGTATTTCAAACGTCTGACGGAGGACTATTTTAAGGATCTGATCGTGGTGTCTTACAATGAAGTGGAAACCAATGTGGAGTTACAATCTGTAGGGATGGTGAGTGCGTAAATGATTATCAAAAAGTTTCAAGGGAAAACGGAAGCGGAAGCGATGGAGCTGGCCCAAAAAGAACTTGGTAATTCCGTTGTTCTTATGAATGTTAAACAAGTGAAGAAAAAAGGTTTGTTCAGCATACTGAAACCTCAGATGATTGAAGTGACGGTTGCGCTGGAAGAAGAACCGGTGGATCAGACAGCAAATCTTCGCTTAGCGGTGGCAGCAGTCAGTGAGATTGCACAAAGTCAGGTGCGCAAAGAGGAAACGCAAAAGACAGAACCTGACCGTGAGGGACCGGCGAAAGAAATGGTAAAAGCAGAAAAAGCACCTTTTGAAAAGCCGGCAGATAAAAAAGAAGACAGTGTCATAGAAGAAAAACTTAATACGATGATCCAGAGTATGCTGGAAAAGCAGATTAGTCAAAAAGAAGATACACAAAAAGCTGATAAAAATGAAAATGTAGAATTTTTCAGATTGCTGTACAATGTCATGCTGGAAAATGAACTCAATGAAAAGTATGCCAATCAGTTGATTGATGATCTGGACCGTACGATGAAACCGAATATGCCTATTGATTTCATTCTCTCCAATGTATATCAGAAGATGGTATTAAAGTTCGGCAAATCACACACCATTACGCCGGCGCAGAGCGGACCGAAAGTGATTTATTTTCTCGGACCGACCGGAGTGGGAAAGACAACGACGATTGCAAAACTGGCATCGAAATTGTCGGTGGAACAGAAGAAAAAAATTGCACTTCTGACTGCGGACACCTATCGAATTGCAGCAGCGGAGCAGCTTCGTACGTATGCAAATATTCTGGAAGTGCCGTTCCGTGTTATATACACAGCAACGGAGATTCAGACTGCTATTTCAGATTTTAAAGAGTATGACTATATTTTAATCGATACAGCAGGTCATTCGCAAAACAATGTAGAACTTCGAAATACGATGAAAGAGATGATTTGTGCGCTGGACGGAAAGACTGAAAAAGAGGTCTATCTGGTTGTGAGTGCCACGACCAAGTACAGGGATCTTCTCAGTATCGCCGATTCGTATAAGGAGATGACGGATTATAATCTGATATTTACAAAACTTGACGAGACAACAACTTTGGGGAATCTTTTGAATTTAAAATTGTATACAGGTGCAGCAATGTCCTATGTAACATGCGGACAAAATGTTCCGGATGATAT
>JAZQLQ010000007.1:0-45643 GCA_045542735.1 Lachnospiraceae bacterium | reverse complement strand
ACACTCTCTGAAATTTTCTCTTGGAATTTTTCAGGGTTGCATTGCTGTTTATTTGTCAAGGTTCTTTGTGCTGTCTTTCGACGCGCAACAGTGATATACTAACACACCGTTTTGCTCTCGTCAAGCACTTTTTTTAATTTTCTTCCCCTTTTTTCGAGGGGGACTTTCATAATATCATCATTCTCAGCCGAAGTCAACGCATTTTTTGCGAAAAAAAAGAATCTTACAAATAAGATTACTTTTTTCGGCAGAGAAGAAACGGAGAAAGAGGGATTTGAACCCTCGCGCCGCGTAAACGACCTACACCCTTAGCAGGGGCGCCTCTTCAGCCTCTTGAGTATTTCTCCGTACTACTGAACTTTATCCTCTACCAATATAAAGTTGCAACGTCTGTCTGTGACGCAAATGTTATTATACATAAGTGGTTTTTGTTTGTCAATCAATTTTCAAAAGAAAACTGCAAATAATTATGCCTATAATAACAAGAGTCATTGTGGGTCCACCAATACAATATTTTATGATGCGATATCGTCTGGCATTTGTCCGTTGACAATATGCTTCTCCATATTTTTTCCAGACAAATACTCCCAGACACAATCCGACCACTAAACATACAAGCATTATTATAATAATTAAGACAAACTTTAAATTGTCATCCATTTCCTATCACCATCATTTATTTTCATATTGGGCGATTGCTTCCTCGATACGCCGCTTCACTTCGTCTGCAATCTCATTGGATTTCATTTTTTGATACTCTTCATAATACATAGGCGGCAAGTAAATCAGCTTTACCGTAACTTGTCTTATTGATTTCTCATCAAAAGGAACATAAGAATCAATTAACGCACAAGGTACAATGGGACATTTTGCTTTCTGTGCTGCTTTAAAGCTTCCGCCCTTAAAGTCCAAAAGCTTGTTTCCGTTACGGCTACGGGTACCTTCTGCAAAAATGATATAATTACGACCTTCTTGCACTTCTTTTGCTACTTGGTTAATGACCTGCATGGATTGACGGATATCATCACGATCCATGGCAAGAGAACCGGTTGCCTGCAACACCTGTTTTAATAAGATAACATCCTTTGCTTCTTTTTTAATAACAAAAGCAAAGGGTCTGGGACAGGATTGATAAAAAGTCATAACGTCAAATAGTCCTTGATGATTGGGATAAAATATAAATCCGTCTTTTTCAGGGATATTCTCCAAACCATGTACTTCAACCGTCACATTTCCCGCTTCAATACCGTGAGTCGCTATTTTTTTTGCCTGCATAAATCCCGGCAGATAATCACCTGCATAATTCTTTGCCAATTGGCATATCTTCCAAAACAGGCTGGGAACCAAATACAATTTTCGGATTACCATTAACGCTATACGCATATGTCCCTCTTTCTGATACAAAACAATATCTGGTAGTTATTTTTATAAAACCACATATATATAGGAAGAAACTCATTTCTTTTCTCTGTAATAAGATAGATTAAATCTCCTCTTTATAAGCCTCTATGGCTGTTTCGTAAAGGTTATTTCCGTCTTTATCGATAACAACAATTACCGGAAAATCTTTAACCTCCAGCTTGCGAATTGCTTCTGTACCTAAATCATCATAAGCTATGGTCTCTGATGACAGGATGGACTTTGACAAAAGTGCCCCGGCGCCTCCGACAGCAGCAAAATAAACGGCACCGTTCCGCACAATAGCATCACTCACCTCTTGGGATCGTTTTCCTTTGCCAATCATGCCTCTAAGTCCCAAATCCAATAAGGATGGTGCATATTTATCCATTCTACTGGAAGTGGTTGGGCCGGCCGAACCAATGGGTCTTCCCTCTCTGGCCGGAGAAGGTCCCATATAATAAATAATATTATTTTCCATATCCATAGGAAGCTCTTCCTTATTTTGCAACGACTCATACATTCTCTTGTGGGCTGCATCACGGGCTGTATAAATTGTTCCCGTAATATATACATAGTCGCCTGCTTTTAATTCCGCCGCCTGTTCTTTTGATAATGGAGTGGTAATATATCGATCCATTTGCATTTCCTTCCGCTTGAAAAGTTAAAACTTCTGTTTAAATCACTCTGACACTATGGCGGTTCACGTGACAACAAATATTAATTGCCACAGGAAGCCCCGCAATATGCGTCGGATAAGTATTGATATTCACTGCAATCGCTGTTGTGCTACCGCCCAAGCCACCCGGTCCGATACCGCTTTTATTAATCTTTGTAAGCAATTCCTCTTCCATTTCTTTTATATAAGGAATCTCCGAACGCTGATTAACCGATCGTGTCAAAGCTTTTTTTGCCAGTAAGGCGCATTTCTCAAAAGTACCACCAATACCCACACCTACAACCATGGGCGGACAAGCATTGGGACCTGCATCTTTGACCGCTGTCATAACGGCATTTTTGACTCCCTCAATACCGTCTGCCGGTTTTAACATAAACACACGGCTCATATTTTCGCTACCAAAGCCTTTAGGCGCAACTGTGATTTTGACTTTATCGCCGGAAACCATCTCGTAGTGAATGATGGCAGGCGTATTATCCTTGGTATTTTCACGGATCAGCGGATCTTTGACTACTGATTTTCTCAAGAAACCTTCCACATATCCTTGTCTGACACCTTCATTGATGGCATCCTCCAGTAAGCCGCCCTCAAAATGGACATCCTGACCGATTTCCATAAAAATAACCGCCATTCCCGTATCTTGGCAGATGGGAATCATATCCTCACCAGCAATGGCAAGATTTTCCTGTAATTGGCATAAAATCTGTTTGCCGAGAGGCGCCTTTTCCTGTTCACAGGCATTTTTTAAGGCATCTTCCATATCAGCAGACAAAAAATGATTCGCCTCAATACACATTTCTTTTATATTCTTGGTAATTTCCGAAACGGATATAGTTCTCATGAATGTTCCTCACTCTTTCATGGCTTTTGACACCCTTATATTATATAAACTATTCTCCTTGATTTCAACGGAAAAAGCCTATTTATGCAATTTCTTCCATATATTCTCTGTAGTCTCCTTCGCTGGCAAAAAGCATGTATTCGTCTTCTACATATCCCATATATCCTTCTGTTACTGTATATCCCTTCATAATAAAACCTCCTTGCTAAATGTCTGTCACTTGTTATGACTTCAGTTTAACAAGGAGGATGTCCTTTAAAACTCTCTTTAGGTCAGGTCTCTGGCTATTTTCACAGTTTTTCCATCTGTAAAAACAATTTTGTATTTTAAGAACGGAGATAAAGTCTCTTTTAATTTTGCTTCATCTACGATTTCGTATTCATAATCGGTAAGTACCAGCACCAGTTTACTTCTTGCGTGAAATCGCTTTAGATTATCACACAACAATTCCACCCGCTTGGTCTGTGCGTTTTTCTCATATCCTTCTGAAAAGCGGCCCAATTGCATGGCTGATAAAGGGCATATTTCATTGCGGAAGGTGTCGTCATCTATCCAACGCAATAGATTGCAACGGACATTTGCAAAGGTACGACTATGATTTTTTAATGTTGTTGCCACCCACTTGCCCAATGCAACCACTGTCTCTTTTTCCATATGATAATCCAGGACAATGGTCATTTCCTTTAAATCATGAGACGGGTTCCCCGGTGCATGGAGAACCCGCTCTACGGCATTGACAAGTTGCATTCTCATAACCGGAGAAAACTCCATGTCATCACATCCTTATGATTACTCTACAACAACCTTACGGAAGTTTTTCTTACCACGTTTTACAACGATACCATCTGTACCAATCTGGTCTTTTGTGAAGGTTGCGCGGATATCTGCCACTTTTTCACCATCTACAGAAACACCACCCTGCTCAACCGCACGTCTGGCTTCACTTCTGGATGTAACCAAGCCGGATTTTACCAATACGGAAAGAATATCCATAGCGCCATCCTGGAAATCTGCATCTGCCAAAGTTGCTGTAGGCATATCTGCCGCATTTCCGCTACTGAATAATGCTTTTGCGGATTCTTGTGCTTTGACAGCTTCTTCTTCACCATGGATCATCTTTGTTAACTCAAAAGCAAGGATTTCTTTTGCAGTATTTAACTGGCTACCTTCCCAAGCATACATTTTTTCGATTTCTTCCAAAGGTAAGAATGTGAGCATACGGATACATTTTAATACATCGGCATCTGCCACATTTCTCCAGTACTGATAAAACTCGAAAGGTGTTGTCTTATTGGGATCAAGCCATACTGCGCCCTTCTGTGTTTTACCCATTTTCTTTCCTTCGGAGTTTAATAACAGGGTAATAGTCATGGCATAAGCATCTTTACCAAGTTTACGACGAATCAACTCGGTACCGCCAAGCATGTTACTCCACTGGTCATCGCCACCAAACTGCATACTACAGCCATATCTTTCATATAAAGCCATAAAGTCGTAACTCTGCATAATCATGTAGTTGAACTCCAAGAAGCTCAAACCTTTTTCCATTCTCTGTTTGTAACATTCTGCAGATAACATTCTGTTTACGGAGAAATGAGCTCCGATATCGCGGATGAATTCAATATAATTCAAGTCGCGGAGCCACTCTGCATTATTTACCATCATCGCTTTTCCGTCAGAGAAATCGATAAATTTGCTCATCTGTTTTTTGAAGCACTCACAGTTGTGGTCAATGGTCTCAACTGTCATCATATTTCTCATATCACTTCTACCGGAAGGGTCACCGATCATGGCTGTACCGCCACCAATCAATGCGATGGGCTTATTACCTGCCATCTGTAATCTCTTCATCAGGCAAAGTGCCATAAAGTGGCCTACATGAAGACTGTCTGCAGTAGGGTCAAAACCGATATAGAATACTGCTTTTCCGTTGTTTACTAATTCTTTAATCTCTTCTTCGTCTGTCAACTGTGCAAGAAGTCCTCTTGCCTTCAATTCGTCAAATACTGTCATTTTGCTTTCTCCTTTTCTTTATTGCGGTGTTTCTTACAATATAAAACCCGTCCTCTCAACTCTGAAAGGACGGGTAAAATCCCGTGTTACCACCTGTCTTTACAAAAAGCTCACACTTTTTGCCTCACTACGTGCACCTGCCGGTATACGCCGATATGTTAACGGTTATCCTCCGTCACAGCCTACTTATAGTTCCTTGTCCTTGCGGTACGGTTACCACGTTCGGTGTGCAGCTATCGGATGTATTCGGATATAGATTCCCGCGCGCCTCTCATCAGCCGGCTACTTTCTGTGCGTTTCCTTATATCTTACTTGTTCCGGTCATCGCCTTTGGTAAAATATTTGCTTGAAATTAAACAAATTGTAAATAATCCAACCCTCTTTGTCAAGGGCTAACTACTTATTCTTCGTATTCTTCAACCTGTTTGATAAAACTCTTGATACCTTTTACAGTCTCATTCTGGATGAAGTGTTTCATCTTGGAAGCCTCTTTTTCTGCCACTTTCTGATCTACATCTGTGGTCATCATAAGGAATTTAACGATTAAATCTCCTTTATCGCTAAGCTCTTTGGCTTTTTTCTGACCGGATTTAGTCAATGTGATGACACCATTCTTTGCAACTTCAATGTACTCTGCATCTTTTAAAAGACCCATAGCACGGCTGACACTGGGTTTGGAAAAGCCCAAAGCCTTTGCTACATCAACAGAATGTACATCTTTGCCCTCTTTCTGTAATAAATATATGGTCTCTAAATAATTTCCGCCTGATTCCTGCATATGTATCTCTCCTCTTTTTCAAAATTGTAAATTAATTGTTCCTTTGTAATCATGTTTACCCTTATATGTTAGCGTTTGCTAACGCATTTGTCAAATATTCTTTTTAAAAAAGAGGAATTTCTTTAACCAATGATGGTGTTTTTAATTTCTTCCAGCTCGTCCTGTGTCATTTCACCGGGATTCCAAAGAATCTTTTGTCCGTCGTTTTCATAACGGGGAATCAGATGCATATGGAAGTGATGCACGGTCTGGCCTGCCACTTCACCATTGTTCTGTACCAGATTCATACCATCTGCCTTCAGATTATCTTTCATCTGTGCACCAAGCTTCTTTGCCAACACCAATACTTTGGAGGCTGTCTCATCCGGTAATTCAAACAAATTGGCCGCATGCTCCTTGGGAAGAATCAGTGCATGGCCCTTGGTAGCCGGTCCCAAATCCAAAATTACTTTAAAATCTTCATCTTCATAAATTGCCTTAGAGGGAATCTCTCCATTGGCAATTTTACAAAAAATACAATTTGCGTCCTTCATCTTTGCTCCTCCATTACTCTTCCATAAATACAAATAACTGATCTAACATACGAAGCTGCTTGAAATCACCCTTTACTTTCATACTGCCGGCACTCATAAAGGCTCTCTGGAAAGTCATTCTGCCACGGGTAATCTCCAAAACGGTATCCATATCCGTGCTGATCAATACATCACAATCTGCTTCATCCTTCCATGCACACTCCAGCTCAGTCTGCTGAACCTTCATGCACAAAGGCTCTTTTTTACCATCAATACTAATCTTATAAGATGCTTTATATCCGGGCTGTGGTTTAAAATGTGTTTTAAACGCTTCCGCCAGTTTTTCATCCTCATTTTCATCGCGGTCCATCATACCCTTAAAGTAATTTGCCAACTCGCGGATATCTTCTTTTTGGGTCTGAACATAGGATTCATCCGCCGCATACTGGGACAACTGCTCTGATTCCTGAGGTGTCAGGTTAATATTTTTATTGATGGCAACCGTCTTGTTAACTGTCTGATTACTTGCAGGGAAGCTGGCAACCTTTTGGTTAATGGTGCGGTACATATTCTCTGCTTTTTTCTCGATAATACTGATATAATCCTTGGTGTTTTCCAAAAGAGCTGTATCCGGAATATATCCACAGATACCACTACAAGGCTTACCACCGAGAATCTCCCATGCCTCTAACAGATTGAGCTTGGCATCACGCTCACCATAGGTGGTACTCATGGCAACAGGACACATATAAATATTGCTGATTCTCTCTTTATCACCGTACAACCAGCAAGCATCTAAAAACATCTGCATATATCCGCCGATACCATGCCATTCTACTGTTGTTGCCAGAATGATACCATCTGCATTCTTCAAGGTCTGGGGAAGTGTAATAATATCATTTTTCATCTCTGCCAGCATATAACGCTCAACAGTGACATTCAATTCCTCCAGAACTTCCTGCATTTTGTTGATAACAAACAATGTGGGATCATCCATCAATCCTCTTCCACCATAGTAAATGTGAATTCTCATCGGTTTTCTTCCCTTTCCTGTAACTTCTGCACACTTTGTTTTCTCTTATTATATAATATCGCCGTAAATATAAATCCTGCTATAAGACCGCCAATATGTGCGGCATTGTCAACACGGGGACTGGTCAGTCCTCCATATAGTGCATAGCAAATCAAAAACAGTATCTTCATGGATGTGAGCCCTGCCAAACGGCCTTTGTTGCGAATCAATACCCACAACAAACCTCCAAGTATACCAAAAATGGCACCGCTGGCTCCAATGCCACCTGCCACTTTCATACCCGCTGCCAACTGCTCCGATTGCATATACAACGAAGCTACAGCACCGCCAATTCCGGCTCCAAAGTAGGTAATAAAGTACTTGATATGTCCCATTTCTCTTTCCAATATCTCACCAAGAAAGAACAGAATAATCATATTTCCTGCCAAGTGCGACATATCTGCATGGAAAAACATATGGGAAATCAAACGGTACTCATCTCCTGCCAATACTTCCGGCAGACTGAGCTTTCCATAATTATACAACACATCTCCCATCAATGTACAGAAAGTAAATACAATCATATTGATAGAAAAAATACCATGATTGATAAAGGGCAAATCCATAAAACTCTTGATCTGACGTCCACCCGGCTGATATGTGCCCGCTTCCGCCTTCATGGAACTGTCAAAATCGGCAGTAAGCCACCCCTCTACTACGCTTTTCATGCCATAAAAGTCTTCTGCTTTACCTTCCGGTATAATCAGCTGTCCGTTTTCTTTATCTACAATCCAATAAAAATACTCTCCTTCTCCCAAGGAAGCTGCTTTTTCCATATCGGAAGATATACACAGTACCAGTGGATGTACTTCATCGATGCCCTGATCCCGAAAACGCCAAATTGCCTTTTGCTTCACATCTTTTAACGATTCTTTTGTCACATAGGGATTCTTATCCATATTTACCAGCTCAACCATACTGACAAATCCACTTTCTTTTTTAAAGAAAATCGTGAATTCGGAAAGAGTGGTAAGCATCTTCAGATACCCGTTTTGTCCTAAAAAGTAAGAAATTCTTTGTTCCATATAGTTAACTCTTTTCTCATTCTATTCAAAAGGGTATCATTTTCTAAAAAGTGTGTCAATGATAGGTAAAAGTAAGTCTGCCAAAGGTAATTTCATCATCCGCTTCCAACATAACCATCTCATTGGGCTCCAGTAAAACTCCATTTCTCTTTGTTCCATTGGTACTGTTTAAATCTGTCAGATATATGACATCATCCCGTAAGGTAAAACGGGCATGTACCCGGCTGACAGAAGCATCTTCCAAGGCATAATCTACCTGTTCTTTATTCTTTCCAACCACGAAAGGGAAAGACGAAAGATCAATCTGTCTTTTTCTGCCCTTGACCCGTCCCGTTAAAATGCGCTGTTCCTTATAACAATTTTCCTGCAATAAAACCGTCGCAAAATCCTCCACTGTTTCGACATCTGAACAGCTCCCCCTATCAGGCTCTTCATCATATAAAATATCTTTATCCTGCTGCCCAATCTCTCCCCGAAAATCCAATGGGGATTGGGAAAATAGTATATCCGCATCACTTGCTTCATGGCAGTCAGAATACCTCTCCAGTACATAAAACAGCACAAGACCACCAATAGCCACTGCACATATCCCTGCTCCTACCACAGACTCTGCTTGGGAAAAAAGAGTAGAAAAAGAAAGTGCATATTTCCACACGCTATAAATCATCATACCCAATCCGGATAAACCAAGGACTGCAAAAAAGCTGGTTCGCATCACCTTGACATAGGATTTTTGTTCCTCATCCGTTTGTGTATCTTCCTGTAACGTACCATATGAATTAACAGAGGGCTCTACCTCCTCTACTTCTGTATAAGAAGTAGCTTCTGTTATGTCTTTGGATACCTTAAGTGTCTCTGTTACCTTCTCTAAAGCTACAGATAAGTCCCCTTTTTCTTCTTTTACATAACGGTAAAAGCTATAGGCATACATCACCGCATCCTCGTCTTCATTGCAGATTTTCTCCAATATGTATTCTGCAAAATCATAAACCATTTCTTCAAAATCATCATTTCGGAAGGGCGCATATAGGAAAGATAAGCCACTGTCACAACCTCTTACATATATGTAAGATGGTTCCAGCACCAGACACTCCGGTTCCAACAAATATTCATCCAATTGCTTCAGTGCTTTTTCCAAGTCCGAAAACAACTTTTCCAAGTCTTCTTTGTAAAGCATTCTTTTTTCGTACAATATCTGAAATGTTTGCTTGGAGCTGATGTCATAGCACAATTCCTTTTCCCCGTTAAACACATGTACTGACATGGATAAAAAATTGTCTAAAGGATTCTCACACAGCATTTTCATGCCATAATCTGCCTCTTGCGACAAATCCTCCAACTTTAAAACCAGATAACTTTTATGATTTTCTCTTTTATATTGTTCATTCATCATTTTTTATGACTCCTTCCGCTTTTTTGCAATCCCTGACAAACTGCACCGGATTAAATAGTTTCTTTTCCTTACGGACATGGATAGTCCACCACTTATATTGTGCAGATAGTCGAACCTCTACCCGGTCTCCTTTCACTTTTATATCCTGTTCTACATCCTGCACTCCCAATAGATTTCCTCCCAATACATCCAAGACACCGTCTTCTGCTTTTTGCAATCGCAAGTCGTTGGTATCCCAGAGCAATTGACCTGCCCTCAAACATGCCACATTAGCGGCACGCTCCAAGGTACAACTGTCATAGAGAAAAAAGGTTAGGTGCAAAATAACAGCAATAATCAATAGGAAGATAGGAACGACAACAGCAGCTTCCACCGTTGCCGCTCCTCTTTCATCTATGAAAAAGGCGCGCTTCTTTCCAAGCATATTTTTCATATCCATTTCTAAATCTACAAACAAATCCTTTACCAAATCTTCCATCTCCTATCTGAAACAATTCCACATAATCAAATATCCTACATATATGTAAGGTATAAAAGGTAAGCGCGCCGTTTTCCCTTTATTAAATATGATAAATACCGCCGCAGTCATTCCTGCCAGAAAGAACGCAATGCCTAATGCCGGCAAGAGTTTTTGCAAGCCGATATAAAATCCCAACAAACCAATGACCCATCCGTCTCCCAGACCAATTACACCCCGGGAAATCATGGACACAGCACAAAAGACGATTCCCACTGCCATTCCACACAGACTACTGATCCAAAGTCCGGTTTCTTGTCGTGACAAAAAAACCAACTGCCACAGGGCAAATATAGGTATGGGCCACAACTTTACTTTCTTCCTCCTGATATCTTCCAGCGACCACAATGCCAGAAAAATGTTAAAGCATATCTCTCTACTCATGTTTCTCCTTTTAATGCCCACATTTGGGGCAAGGTGTCCTACCTCCTACTTGGGAAATTGGCACAGACTCTATGGTCCTTCGTAATCCACTACATAAAATATCACTATGATAAGCCTCACCATAATCGGTTACAAAAACCAGATTGGTTGCTACGGTCCCTACACAGCTTTGACAGGCATGGTATTTTTCTCCATCCTTATTGCGCAAAGCAGATAAATTGTCATCAAACTCCTTCCGTACCGATAAATCCAGATAGGGACACCCCCGATTCCTGTGATAAGACGTACCATATTCTGTGATAAAGACATACTCCTCCTTATGAGTTGCGCTTGCCGATGCCCGATTGTCATAGCCCGTAAACGCCCTGGCCACTGCCGTTTGTCCGGTCAAAAATCCGGCTGTGGGAGACAGGGAAAAGAAAGGCGATACATAGTAAGAACTATGCAATTCTATACGGTCATTCTCCATGATGCGGCTATCCAAAAAATAAAGATTTCCATTTAGCGGAGAGGCTTTCAGATAATCACTTCCCAGGTCGTTTTCCACCTGTTGTTTGACATAGATCTCAGAAAACAACATTTCCGCCGGCAGAGGTAAATCAGCCTCTTGCCCCTGACTCCACATGCTCTGTACATAGCCATAGGTTGCCAGCTCCTTGGCACATTGATGCATGGCTCCATCCATTGCCATCTGCATATGCAGCATTTGGACAAAGGATAAGATTGCCATGACAGCAAATAAAAACAGGGGAATGACAAGGGCAGCCTCAACGGTCAGACTGCCCTTCGAATCCAGTAAGATGACAGAGGACATCCTTTTTGAAAATAGGTAATTTGCACAATATTCTTTGATCTTGGGGATAATCAAATGATGTTTGTCAGTGTATGATTTGAAATGTGTCCGGAGAGAAAATGCACTTATTATATTTTGTTCGAGGTACTTTTTCAAAAAGGACATCCTCTGTCACCTCCCTTGGGCTAATCCCATGTGAATCGCCTTATAAATTAGTAATAGTAAAATCTCCTGGTAATGCTGTATTGATGGCCATAGGCGGATGAAACCAATACTTCTGCTTCCAGATAATCCATGCACCGGTCCATGCAAAAACTGCTGTTTCCTTCGGTGTTTCTGATATCCATCTCCACAATATCCATAGCACGCATAGTTTTTGTATCACTATTTTCCAAAGCTAAGAAAATACGCAGATAATCTTCATATGCCAGTCCGCTACTGTTTTCTGTCTCTACAACCGTATCGGCAGCAAAGCCCAGCATACCGGACAAGCTGTAATGCCATGTGTCTGCCGTCTTGACCAAGGGAACTTTTCCACCTTCCAAAAGCACACGCACATCATATACACTCTCTGCATATGCCCATGCAAACAAGAGGGATATCTTAACCGGCTCCGTCAATTCAGGAGACACCACCGCACTGGTCACTGCCAGCGCCAATGCCTCGGCTTCCGCTACCTTTCCTGCATCAGAAAACAAATAGGTCACATTATCCACTTCCCGTAAAAACAGCAGTTTATTGACGATTGCTTTCAGATTGTCCACATCCGTATCTTTTCCTTCCAAGATATATTCCAGTTGATATTGCAACAGACTGCCTTCCTTTGGCTCGGTATAACTGCCACATTTTTGCAATAAATACTCGTTAAAAATCAGTTCGTCTCCCGGCTGTAGGCCTTTCCTGTCTATAAGTCCACTGCCTTGGTTTGAATATCTTACATATATGTAAGAGGTTGGATCTATACCCATCGTAGACAACTCGGTATCGGCACCCAATACAAGGCCCAAGATTCCACGGGTCGCATTAACTGCATCTGCAGGATTCTGAAGCTCTACCTCCTCCCATTCATTTTCACTGATTTGCTTTGGAGGAATCTCATAATTATCAATGATGCTTTGGTTACTTAGACGTTCTCCCGTAATATCTCTGGTGAGCAGCCGTCGTTCTTCCACGGTATTTAGCTGCTCTGCCAATCTGCCGGGCACCGATAGCCCATAGGTATCTTTCATATATGAAATTGCCTGCCTCTTAAACAAAAGCCCATGATTGTCACTTGCCAGGGAATAATTGAGAATCTGCACGTCTACAACATTCATCTGTAACAAATCCTTTTTGATTCCTGCGGACTGATTGAGAGAAAAATTATCCTCCATATAAGCCCTCAAATGCTCTCCTGTCCGTTCCGGTGAACCTCCTGCATATCCGTAGGAGGTATCTATAAAGAATAGGTCATACTGTTCCAGCAATTGACGGTTATATTCAGCAAACACCGAGTACAGAGAAAGATCCATGGCACACTCTAACTTCATGCGGATCGCATTCTCCCTTGCCCCTTCGATAATCACCAAGACCAGCGACAACACGACCGTAAATACAAGCACTGCATAAACACTGATAGACGCTTCATATTCCCTTTCTTTCTTCATAGAATCCCTCCTTTGGCTTGTGACAAGTCAGACTCTATTGCTTTGTCTGGTAATCTTGTCAAAAATATTCTCTACAAGCTCCGTCAACTGTTCTTTAAAAATCAGAACCAGGGCAATTAACACCACCAGTATTAAAATCATTTCTACGGTTCCAATACCTCTTTCGTCCTTAATCAAACGACAAATGCCTTTCATATCCATTCCTCCTTCATTTGGTAATCTTCATTTGGTAATCTTCTTTAGGTTATCTGATAACTGAGAAAGGCCGGCACCATAATGAGTACCATGACAATCATCAACATTAAAATCATAGGAAGTAACAGCTTGGTCCCTGCCTCTTCTCCCAGTTGCCGTATCTGTAGTTGATGATCTTCAAATGCCTCCTGCGCTTCCTTTTCCAACATGTTTTGTAAATTGAGCGAACCCTTTTTCATATGAATACAAAGTAGGGAACAAAATTTCCGATAAGGCACCAGTGCACACCTTTTGCCAAACTCCTCCAATGCCCGTTCCTCCAAGACACCGTTGTCCATGTTCCTGACAAAAATGCCTAATTCCTCATATAAGGGCGTGGGATGATCTCCCTTTTTATCCCCATAGATACGCCGGATAGCTCCGGTCACACTCATGCCGGCTCCTACTAAAAGTGCCAGACTGCTGACAAAATCCGGATACTCAAAACGGAGTTTTCTTTGCCTTTCCTCATAGAGTTTATCCAGATCTTTGTCCATGCCCTTATATAAAAGCAGGGCACACAACAGGCTTAACAACAGGATATATAGAGGTGCCTTATCCATCTGCTCCCGGTACTGCACCAATACACCGTTCACCTCGGTGGGTAGCACCAGTCTGTCCGTTTCTTTCTGCCTCAAATCCTCCGCCAATAAAAGCTCTGACAAAATCCTTCGAAACTCCTCTTCCTTGGTCAGCTGCACCGGATAAACACAAATCTCATATTCGTATTCTTTCACAGCATCTCCATAGCACAATTGTGCTGTAACCATAACAGTCTGAGGCTCTTTTAATTCTTCATTTTGCACTTCTCCGCTTTGTCGGATTAAGCTATAGTCACTGCTGGTATAAAAAATCCCAATATCCGTATCCTGATAGTTTTCCGGAAATACCAGATCACTGCGCACACAGGAAAGAGACTCATTTTCACCTACTATAGTAGCTTCCAACCATTCTCCAGCTTCGGCAAAGACTACCTCCAAAGCTTCCTTGGAATAGCCCTTTTTGCCCACTTGGATGTCTATGTCCATATCACCGTATTCTTGGCTTAAAACCGTTACCGGTATGGTCAAATCCTGTCCACTCTCGCTCTCGCGTAGGATTTCTCCCTTATCCGACACTTGCGCATCCTGCTTTTGGAACAGAAATAACACCAATCCCAGCAACGCTCCTACAAGAGGAACCAGCACAACCAATCGAAGCTTTTTACTATAAAACTCCAGTAGCAACTCATCCTCATTCTTTGCCGGATACAAACGATGCAACCGCTCCTTTATGTATGGACTGGCTCTTTTTCGAATCCTTTTTTCCAACCATTTTTTCATATTGCAACCTCCAATATTTTCTCCGATAACAAATAGGCAAAGAGATAAACCGCCAAGGCTGCCGACATAATCAACACACCTGCCATATTGTGATACAAGCCATCAAAATACCCGGGATTGGTCAGGCGGATATAAAAGATAATCCCCATGGGAACCAGATTCATAATCTGTTGCTCGTATTTCTTTGCCGCTATCAGGATACGGATCTCCTCCTTGACTTCCATACGACGCGTAATAATGGCAATGGAACGCTCCATAATCCTGCCCATATCACCGCCACTGCGTTTTGCTATACGGAAAACCCTTGCAAAATCACAGATATCACTGACACCTGTTTTCTCTGCCAGCCCATCTACCAATTGCTCAATAGGCACACTGTTTTTTAATTGGTGTTGAATGGTCAGCAGCTCCTTTGTCATGACATTGTCTTTGCCAAAGCGGTAATCCATATCTTTATAACTCTCCAAAAAAGCATTCTCCACCGAATACCCTGCCTTTAAGGCTGCCACCATGGATTGCAAAGCCTCTTTAAAATAAAGAGCCAGTTTTTCCTTCTTTTGTTGGCACAGCTTTTCTGCCTGAAACCGATAGTAAAAGGGAAACAAGAGTAACCCCGCCAAGAGGGCATACAAGGAATCATAAAACAATAAGGCTATGAACAGCATCAAAGCGATTCCTTTCCCTACAATCCTTAATTTATCTGCGACAGTACAATCCCCGCATTTTGCAGTTTTTCTGTATGCTTTAACAAATTTCTTTTTTTGAGGCATCCCGTCACCTTCCCTTTTTGAGTCTCACTGTCTTCCACGAATGTGTACAAAGGTGAAAGCACAATCTCTCCACCCACATATCCAATCACCTCCGTTATCTCCAATACCTTTCTGCTGTGATCCCGCAATCTGCCAAGGTGTACAATCACGTCCACCGCTGAAGCAATCTGCCGCCTTACGGCATCTAAGGGCATCTCCATACCCATGAGTACCATGGTCTCCAGGCGGGTCAACATATCCTTTGCACTGTTGGCGTGACCCGTAGATAATGAACCGTCGTGACCGGTATTCATTGCCATCAATAGATCAATGGCTTCTTCGGAACGGACTTCGCCCACAATAATCCGGTCGGGACGCATGCGCAGTGCAGCCTTAATCAAATCACGGATAGTGATGGGCTTACAGCCTTCCACATTGGCATTGCGGGTCTCCAGCCGCACCAGATTGGGGATACTATAGACCTGCAACTCTGCATTATCCTCGATGGTAATAATCCGTTCATCCTTGGGGATAGAATTGGATAATACGTTGAGAAAGGTGGTTTTCCCGCTGCCGGTTCCACCACTGACGAAAATGTTGTAGCCGGCCTTTACCAACTTCTTTAAAAAATCCATAACTTCCCTTGATACGGATCCAAGCCGATACAGATCCTCTTCGTCCATGGGATGGTCGGGAAATCGCCGGATTGTTACAATTGGTCCATTTAAGGCAACGGGCGGCATCACCACATTAACCCTTGCACCGTTTTGCAGCCTTGCATCCACAATGGGAGATGCTTCATTTACCACACGGTTGACCCTTGCTACAATCTGCTGGATTACATCTTGCAGTTTTTCCTTGGACTCAAACTGTACCTTTTGCAGGCTGAGACGGCCATTCCTCTCAATAAAAATGCAATCCGGTCCGTTTATCATAATCTCCGTCACGGTGTCATCCTCCAGAAACTCCTCCAACACATCCAGGCGACGGATAGAAGAAAACAATTCCTTCTGTAGCCGGTTCTTTTGGGAAAGATTTAGCCCATAGGCTTTCCCCTGTCGAAGCACTTCCTCATCAATCAGCTCTAAGACCTCTGCATCCGACAAATCCCTGGTGTAATCCATCTTGTCCAATAAATTTTCCTTGCTTATCCTACGGATTTCTTCATACTCCATACCTTGCATCTCTTTCACTCCACTCCCAATTTATTGCGCATATAATCTGCCAACTGGCTGTAGCACAAGTCCTCTGCCCGCTGGGACATATCCTTAAAAACAGGAAGGCGGCACTTAACAATCTTTTGTAAAATCCCCTCTCTGCGGGATAACAACAGATTCTTTTCAAAAGCTTCCATCTTTGCCATGGCAATCCCATCGGGCTTTGTCAGCAAAAATATCTTGTCGCACAAAGACAACACTTGAAATAACCCCTGCATTTGATCTCCCAGATCCAGCACAATCACTTCGTAACCACTTTTCTCCGCAATGGTCTGCACCAACTTTACCCATTGCTCCGCCTGCACCAGCATAAAATCCTCGTAGCCTAAGGCCGGTGGAATATAGTCAAAACCTCCAAAGGACTCAATCATCCCGGCAAGCTTCAAGAGAAACTTCTCCCGGGAACCGTCCAAAAAATACATCAAATCCATCAGATCCGTCTGATACTCCCGTCGAAACCATGCCCCAAAGCCCGAAAACGTCTCAAAGTTGACATACAAAGTCTTTTTGTTCTTTGCCCGCAAGTGACTGTAAACAATGGAGAAAGAAGTCTGCAGACTCCGCTTTACAGGCGTGTAAATCCCTATAATCTCTGCCCGATGGGCCCGCTCTGTTGCCGGTTGTATATGCAAAATCGGTGTCTCCACCACAGCACATATCCCCAACACCTTTTTGGCAATAGCTTCACCGGACTGATATTTGCAGACCGCCGGATAGAGATAACCGTCAAAATCCTTCTCCAACCGCTCCTCAGCCTTGTCCCCGGTCAGAAAAATAATCTGATCTGCCAGCTCCTCCATATCGGAAATCCATTGCTCTTTATCAATGAGTAGCACCGATGCCTTGTCTGTCAGCAGATAATTCATCAGCTTCTCCCTATCATCAAATGCCATGATTCGAAAAGGCATCCGGGTACGGCTTTCAAAAAAAGCCGCCAGACGTTTCACGTATTTTTTCTCCGTGTCAAAAATTGCTAAAATGTGATCCATGTAATACCTCCGAATTGAACCAGAAATGTACCGACCGCAATCGGCAAAGAAAAATGAATGTAAAGATTTTTGATAGACAGCCTTTTTGTGTAAAAAAGCGTGTAAAGAATTTTAAATACCGAGCAGACAGCTCCTGCTACCAGAGACAGCACTACTACGTTAATCCCCTGCTCAAGGCCCATGAATATGCCAACCACTGCCAAGAGCTTCACGTCACCGCCGCCAAAGGCACCGATGGCATATAAGGGATAGAGTAGGATTAACAACAACATCCCCTCCAAGAGGGCACAGTACCAAGGGCTATCCCGAAAGACTCCATATCCCACACCTGCCAATACCCCAACAAAAATCAGGGCATTGGGGATACGCATAGAACGAAAATCCGAGACCATCGCTGCTGCCAGTATGCCATACAAAAGAAACATACTTTATCTCCCGTTATCAATTAATACAAATGGAAAACTTGTCCGATGCGGACGTAAGATTTGTTTGTAAGTTGGATTATAGTACGCAAAATTTTGCTTGTAAACCCCTTTTTTATCAAAAAAGTTTTTTTGTGAAACTTGTATATAATTTTAGATTAAAAGGATGCCATAGAGGACGCAAACCCCCGGAAATCCAAGGATTACGCTTGTCAATATACTCACCGGTCCAAGGCCTACAAAGAGGGGAATCCCCCACTGCGCAAACAGATAATTCATCAAAAAAACCGTACCGATGCCACTGCCCAAGCGGACAATACAACCGGTCAAAAAAGGAGATTTTTTCTTAAGATAACTAATAAACCAGATGAGCAGACAGACCCCCATAATAATAGCGGTTCCCAAAATATCATTCATAACATTCCCTCAGCTTGTTTGATTTGATAAATTATATGATTTCCTGCATCATTTCATGCCTCCCACATACAATATAGAGAAGATGAATTTTTTACCGCATTTGGGAAATACTGATAGGGACAAGGGAGGCGCCTATGAATCTGTTAATCAAGCCCTTTTTGGCAAAAAAACCAAGTGAAGAAACCATCCGGAAAAACATGCAACGGCAGGCTCTGTATGAAGATATGAGACGGGCCAGAGAAGATATGGAAGCCGCCTATGCCACCTTTGACTATGTCACAGATCCGGCGCTCATCGATGCCTCCATTTATAAGGTAAACGCCGTGTTAAAGCGCTATGAATATTTAAAAGAGCAGGCAGAGAAATTGGATTCTCCACCTGCCCAAATCATGGCCGATGTATTAAGCGAAGAAGCCTCTGCTTCCGCTTCCGTCATCTAAATTGACGGTTAAATCATTCTTGGAATAGGTCAAGCCTGCATATACGGTCTGTGCATTACCCATGACCGGACCGCTTTGGTCCTCTTTGGCAATGGTTGCATAGGCATCATGAAGCTTTTGCATAATTTTTTCAACCTCCAAAAGAGGCTCTGCATCATTGTGTATGTCTGCGCTAACCAAGAGCTTACTTACATACATGTAAAGACTAAGCAAGGTGGGCGCCGGCTCATAATCAAAGTTTAAGGAGCCCATCAACTCTTTAAGACACCCTCTGGCTCTCTGGATATCCAAACGGAAAGTCTTGATATCCTCTTTTTCCAAATCCTCTTTGGCATCTGCAATGTAAGTCAAAAACATTTCATATAAAATGACAACCAATTCTGTCTTGTTTGCCTGTGTGATACGCATGGAAAACTGCTGTTTCAATTCACTTTTCATATCAAGCACCTACTACTGTAATAACTGTAAAACCTGCTGTGGTCTCTCATTTGCCTGCGCTAACATGGATGTTCCTGCCTGTGTCAACACCTGCATATTGGAATACTCTGTCATTTCCTCTGCCATATCAGTATCCATAATACGGGAATATGCACCGGTCACATTTTCATGTGTCAGATCCAAGCTGTTACCGGTATGCTCCAAACGGTTCTGATAAGCACCTAATCTGGAACGAAGTTTAGAAATATAAGCATTGGCATACTCTGCATCTCCAATGGCTTTTTTCGCACCTTCGGGAGTGGTTAAATCGGTTCTGTCCAAGCCCAAAGTATGTAAGGACACCTTGGGAATACGGATCTCCATCACTTCACCTTCATTGGCACCAATCTGCATTCTTAATGCACCAAGACCGGTTAAATCCAAAGTGGCAGAAGCCGGAGGATTGTCTTTATCAATGGTAAAGGACACTTCAAAGCTGTTGCTTGCTGTTACGGTAACAGTGTCTCCATTATATGAAACATAAGAATCTGCCGGGAATGCATTTTCACTGCCATCCATTAATAAAGTAACGGAACCGTCTACCAAATTACCCTCTGCGTCATAAGAAGGATTGATAGCGGAAACGGTATAGTTACCTACTGCTACTTCATCTGCATAATAGGATACTTTTACACCCTGGGTATCAGAATAACCTTTCAAATCACACTCGCCATTTAACAGATTTTTGCCGTTAAACTCGGTGGACTCTGCGATTCTGGTAATCTCATCCTTTAACTGATCCACTTCCATCTGAATCATGTCACGCTCTTTTTCGGAGTTTGTTCCGTTGGCCGCCTGTACTGCCAATTCATTGATACGTTGAACCATATCCTGAATTTCCTGAATAGCACCTTCTGCTGTCTGCACAATGGAAATACCGTCTGCCGCATTCTGTGTGGCATTGCTTAAGCCGCGAAGCTGCATATTCATTCTCTTTGCAATAGCAAGACCGGAAGGATTATCCTTTGCGTGGTTGATTTTAAAACCGGTAGACAATCTCTCGGATGCCTTGGATAACTTACTGTCACTCTGATTTAAAGATTTATTTGCCAAAATAGCAGATACATTATAATTGACTCTCATTTGCGCTAACCTCCTGCTCCATGGTATGGATAAATGCCTTGGCTACCTGATATAACACTTTGTTAGAAGTTCTTTGTCCCTCTGCGCCGGTCTGTAAAAAGGCATCTACATTCATAGTTTTACTGTATACACATGTTATATCGGCTTCTTTTCCTGTTTTCGCCAGTATTTCTTTTGCACATTTGTCGGCAATCTGTGAATATTTATCCACATCTGCTTCATTGACAACACCAATCAAACCTTCCATGCGCTCCTCTTTGACGGTAAAAGTAGCTGTTGCCATTCCCTTTAAGTCTACGGAAACCTTGCCTTCGCCACTGCCACTGACGATCTGTACATGAACCATGGTCCATTCCTCGGAAAACTGCATGGGCACATAATAGTTTTCATTCTTTGCATGGTTATTGATGAGCTCTACCTGTCTTGCAAAATGCGCCATGGAGCGAACATCAATATGACTGCCGCTAGCGGATGCTTCTGCTTCCAGAGTCTTTGTCGCCTCTGCTCTCATCTCCTCATAGGCTTCTTTTACCGCTTCTTCGCCCTCATCCATTGCCTCACGGATACGCTCAAGTTTCTTATCCAAAGTTTTTTCCTTATTGGAAGCCGCTTTGGTCAACTGATCATATAAATTGCTGCCGGATGCCAAGGCCTGCTGCGCCAACAGATGATTGCCTGTCACTGGAATATCATCGGAAAGTAATGCCGCAAAATGCTCCTCGGATACTGCGCCCATCTGTCTAAACATCTCTGCATCGGCAGTAAAATCTGCCTCACTACCCTCACTATATCCTGCCATGTCATGAAGCAGGTTACCGGCTTTATTCTGATAATAATGTAAAATCTGGTCCGTAATGGATGTGCCGTTCTTTTCTACATCCTGCAACAAACCAAAAGCATCATCAATCTTGGTATCAATATATCCTTTTTTACGTGTGCGGACTGCACTTAAGAGATTCTCCAGATTCAATTCCTGCTTGTTTGCAACCACTGCACCGATTGCTGCACCATCACCTTTTTCAATCTGACGGAGCAGACGGTAAATACCGATATAAGCCTCTTTCTCTTCAGCACTGATCTCACCGTTTTTCTCCAGATTGTAAAGATATCTGCTGTATTTCTCCATATCCTCTGCCACAGTGTCATTCTGTGTCAGATATGCATTCAATTCATCCAGATTCATCTCCAAGGGGTTCACGCCATCACGGATCATCTCCAAGGTTTTCTCCGGTGTCAGGTTATGCAGAACACGATTCAGCATGGAATCTGCCTCTTTGACTGCATCCATGTTTTCCTCGGAAATCTCCATCTGATTGTAGCCGAGAATACGCACCGCACGCTGATTATCTTCATTGACATCAAATCCGTTTTCGGAAAGAAGCTTATCCACATTGCGGAAAGCGGTCTTGATGGAATCACCCAAATCTGCTCTGGGCGCTGTCATCAGGGCTTCGTAAGTCTCCCCTGCCTTTGCATAGGTCTGGGCCAGAGTTTTACCTGCTTCGTAGACACGATCCAGGGTAAATGTGCCCTGCATCATCCATGCTTGTTGTACGGATATGCCTAAGGTGGCAGCAGGCATAGATTTAATTTCCTCTGCCTTACTACTGATATTGGCAAGCTCTGTAGAATGGAAGATGCTCTCTTCCTGCTTTAAAAGATTTAACAAATTGTCCAAAGGCTCCAACTCAATATGAATGCCCTGTCTCATAAGCTTTAAGTTAGCCTGGGCGCTCATCTGAATCTGAATCTCCAACATCTGCGCTACAGGTTTGTTGGAGGTAGTACTAAATACACCCACAGTGGTCGCCTGTACACTCATGCTTGCTTCCACGCTGACACTTGCCTCTGCCTTCATCTGGAATAACTGATAGAGATTTAGGGATTTACCTCTTGCCACTGCCTGCATCACGTCATCCTCGGTCAGGCTCTGGGTCTTATCATTGATTTCCTGCGCCTTTGCAAGATAACCCTTTGTTTCATCCTGATAACCTTCGCCAACGGTCAGGTTTGCTTCCTTAGCAGAAAGTCCTACAGAAATGGCATCAGCTGCAGCCAAAGCCGCCTCTTTTGCACCGATGGGGAACTTTATATGATTGATTTCATCCAAACGGATGAGATTTTCTTCTGTCAGAGGAAGACCTTTTTCTAAAAGCCAGTGGGCATTTTGTAAACTCTCTTCACCCACGGGAAGTCCTGCTTTTTCAATCAAAGTCTTAATCTGACCTTCCATGGCTTTGATATCCTCGGTAGTTCCCTTCTTTGCCATATACCCTTCAGCACCTGCGCCAAAATAACCGCCGGGCTGTGCAGAAGCATCCTTTGCACCTGCATAAGTAGCCTTATACATGGTATCAATGGTAGGCTCCAAACCATTTTCCAGCATATATTTCTTGGCTCCGTCGGAAAGCTCTGTCAAATGGGAAGCTTTCTCGATCTCGTTATAACAATCCTTGATATTTTTATCTGTAGCAGGAAGATCCTTGGACTCCAAGGCATGAGCAATGGCTGCCGCATAGGTATCACTACCGGTCACTTCCCGAACCGCACTTTCATCAATCTGATCGGTATAGCCTGCGATATGGATACCTGCCTGTGCCAGTTTCACCTTAATCTCATCTACCACTGTCACTATCTCACCGGGCTCATAGCCCCCGGGATTACCGCCGTTTTCAGCAATCTTGGCATAATCCTCATCGGACATGGTATTGGACATAACCACCATAAAATCTTTGCTGTTTGCCGCATCAAAAGAAGAAGCCTCTTCCAAAAGATTTTTCTTAGCACCATTCTCACGATAAGCCTGATTGCCGATGACCGACTCATTTTTATCCCAGAGAAAGCTGCCTGCTGCCTTTTGTGATGTGCTTCCTTCTACATGATGATTGCCGACGTTTAAGCTACCTTTTACGCCGGTGTTATCTTTATATTGTTCTACCTGACCAAATGTAATGTTCATAAAAAATCCTCGTACGCTAAAAAAATAAGGGCAAATGCAATTGCATTCACCCTTTATTTCGGCATTTTTGAAGTTTTCCTTTAATCCCGATTTAGAACTGTAAAATCATTGCTCCGTAAGGAGGCAAATCCATAGTCAGGGAATAAGGCTTTCCGTCTGCTTCCACTGCTTTTGCAGAGAACTCCTTGGGCATCTCCATACCGGTTCCGCCAAAGCATTTCTCATCGGAATTTAACAACAATTTATATTTTTTCTTTTTGGGAACTCCAACTACATAATCTTTTCTTTCCATAGGAGTCATATTCAATACAACCAACAGGTTGTTTTTGCCGTTGGAAGCTTTCCTTACATATGTGTAAACACTGTTTTCCTTATCATCGGCATTTAACCACTCAAAGCCTGCCCAATCATTATCAATCTCATGGAGACAAGGATACTTGTTGTAAATCTCTAACAGCTTGGACACATAGTATTTCATGGAGCTGTGCAGATCGTCTGCAAGCAAGTTCCAGTCAAGCTCTTTCGCCTCATTCCACTCATGATCCTGACCAAACTCCTGACCCATGAACAATAGCTTCTTACCGGAATGTGTAAACATATAGGTATAGCCTGCACGAAGGTTGGCAAATTTGTCCACATAGAAACCGGGCATCTTGTTGAGCATAGAGCATTTCAGATGAACTACCTCATCATGGGACAAAGGTAAAATATAATTCTCACTGCTGTTGTAGCTCATGGCAAAGGTCAAATTGTAATGATTGTCTTTGCGGAATAAAGGATCCAATTTCATATATTCACAGAAATCATGCATCCATCCCATGTTCCACTTGAAGGTAAATCCGAGACCGCCTTCTTTGACATCACCGGTAACCATGGGCCATGCAGTGGATTCCTCGGCAATCATAATAGTACCGGGGAAACGCTTCTCCATCATACTGTTTAAATGACGGAAAAACTCGATGGCATCTAAGTTTTTGTTGTTGCCGTATTCGTTGGGCAACCACTGACCATCCTGCTTGCCATAGTCTAAGTAAAGCATGGAAGCAACCGCGTCTACACGCAAGCCGTCGATGTGGAACTTATCTACCCAAAACATTGCGTTGGCAATCAGGAAGTTGCTGACTTCTTTCTTGGCATAATTGAAAATCTTGGTGCCCCAGTCAGGATGCTCTCCGCGACGGGGATCGGGATGCTCGTAGATACATGTGCCGTCAAACTCAGCAAGACCAAAGGCATCACGGGGGAAATGGGCCGGAACCCAATCCAAGATGACACCAATTTTATTTTTATGTAATTTATTTACCAGATACATAAAGTCTTCCGGTGTACCATAACGGGATGTAGGTGCATAATAACCTGTTACCTGATAACCCCAGGAACCGTCAAAAGGATGTTCTGCAATACCCATCAACTCCACGTGGGTATATTTCATCTCTTTTAAGTACTCTACGATACGGTCTGCAAACTCACGATAGTTGTAAAATCCTTTTTCATCTTCTTCGGGATGACGCATCCAGGAGCCGATGTGACATTCATAGATAGCGATGGGCTCTTTGAACCAGTCTTTCTCCGCTTTGGCATCCATCCAAGTCTTGTCGGACCATTTGAAACGGGTTAAATCTGTGATCTTGGACGCATTACCGGGACGAACCTCCATATAGTTGCCGTAAGGATCGGCTTTGTAAATCTTCTCACCGGAAGGAGTGGTGATGACAAACTTGTATAAATCATCCTCCTTTACTCCGGGTACAAACAATGCGAAGATACCGCCTTCACCCAAACGACCCATGTTGTATTCATAAATATTCCAATCGTTAAATGTACCCGCTACATTGACATACTGTGCATTGGGTGCCCATACTGCGAAATATACGCCTTCCACACCATCCACAACCGTCTTGTGCGCTCCCATTTTTTCATAAATCTCGTAATGACATCCCTGGGCAAACACATACTGGTCTGCATCGGTGATGAACAACGGATTTACTTCATTGTTTTTTGCCATGTTTTTATCCCTTTCCCTTTGTTATTTTAAGAAATCCTTCTCTCTCAAAACGATCATATCGTCTTTGTCATATCTCTTTGCCAGGATGACATCCATAAAGTGAGCCACATTTTTCTTTTGGGAATTGCGGATTGCTTCATCCACAAGCTCACGGACCTCATCAACTGTCACTGCATGCTCATTGGTCTGCATCTCGGAAATGCGTGTATACAGAGCAAGTACACCCATATCATCAATGGAATACTCCTGCTCGTTGGCATACTCTTTACCATAATTTACCAGACCATCGTTATCCAATGCTGCAATATCTACACGAAGATCAAAGAACTGCTTGGGCATATTGTTTTTCGCCAAGAGTGCATCCATCTCTTTCTTGGTGTCTTCCAAGACAATGAGGATACCGTCGTCTTTTTTCTTCTTCATACTTTCACTTAAGGAAAGAAGTGCCATATCGTCAAGCTTTCCTGCCTGCTCGATAATCAAAGCACCGTTTCCAAGACCGTTTAATGTATCGGAAATACTACGGGTATTTAACACTTCACCACTGATCTTTGCCACTTTTCCGGAAAATTCATCTTCATTTACGGAAAGGACTTTTACCAGATTCTTGGCTACATCCATGGTACCTGTGCCCTTTTCACCGGTCACCAGTACATTACCCATGCAAGGATTTAAACTTAAGTTGTCAATGGCATTTGCCACCTCTTCCTGTACAGACTTGGTCTGTGCGATGGAACCAAACAACTCCTTCTCATCACGGGTAAGAGTTCTTCTGACAGGAATGGATTTTTCTTCCTGCGCAGGCTCTTCCTTCTTATCCTCTACCACAGGAGCAACAACGGGTGCTTCCTCCTTGGGTTCTTCGGTCAAATCTGCGATAATAAATCCTGTTTCGCCCTTGGGGATCACAGGTGTGGCTGTTTCTTCTACAGTCTCTTCTGCCTTGGGCTCTGTCAGAGCTTCGATAATCAATCTCTCAAGCTCTGCTGTCTCACCGCCAACCTGTGGTTTGGGCTCTTCTGCTACAGGCTCTACTACCGGCTCCGGTTCGGGCTCGGGAACTACTGCAACTTCCGGCTCTTCAATCTCAACAAGCTCTTCTACTTCGTCAAGTTCTTCCTCTGCTTCGGGCTCTTCAACTGCCGCTTCTTCGGATTCCTCCTCAGACTCTACCAGGGAAGCCATCAATTTCTCTTCTAAGCCGTTAATCTCGGCGGTATCAAAAGTAGTGGGGTTGAATTCGGGCTCTGCGGCGGGCTCGGGAGTAGGTTCTTCAACTTCCATAACAGGTTCTTCAACCTCAACCAATTCTTCTACTGCATCATCTTCTTCGACGATTTCTTCTGTTACTTCTTCTGCAACTTCATCCTCCGCATCATCAAAGTCTGCTAAGGTAGGTGCAGGCTCTTCTTCCTCTTCCTGTGCATCAAATACATCCAAGGAAGGGGTTAATAATGCTAAATCAGCCTGAACGCTGGCTTTGGCAGCAGCATCAAAGTCCTTAAACATTGGACCTGTCTGCTCCATTACCTTACGACGCATCTCTTCTAAATGCTTTGCTTCGTTAGCTTTCTTGGTTTCTTCCCACTCTGCCATCAAATCATCAAAACTGAGCTGTCCGGTAATCTGCTTCTCTACCATGGGCTCTTCCTCTTCAGGAGCGGGTGCTACCTGAACCGGTGCTTCTTGGACGTGAGTCTCCTCAACAGGAGTTTCCTCTACTACAGGAATTTCCTCAGCCACGGGCTCTTCAACTACAGGAACTTCCTCGGCCGCAGGTTCTTCTACAACCTCTTCCTCGGTCTCCTGTAAGGAATTTAACAAATCTTCTTCGGTAATCAAATCAGGCTCTTCTTCGCCCAATACTTTATTTACTTCACTAACCACATCTCTGGTCATGGCAAAATCCATAGTCTGTGTAATAGCCGGAACAGGCTCGATCACAACTTCTTCCTCAAGCTGAACCTCTTCTGCCACTTCTTCCACCAATTCCTCGACGGGTTCTTCTACTTTTTCAAGCTCTTCTTCAATCTCGGGCTCAACAGCCTCTGCGGGCTCTTCAACCGCGCTGTCTGCCAACATATTGATGGACTCTACGGGAATTGCCTTAGTAGCATCGCTGGCTTCCATATCTTCCTGCTCTAAGATCTGGGCAAGATTCTTTGCCAGCTCTTTCTGCAAGTTGATGGTATTGTATTCACCCATATCTAAGGTCTTAACCTGAATATCCAAATCATCGGGTGTCTGCGCCAAAGGAATCTCGGGCATATCGATGGTCACTTCTTCGGGCTCCATATCCTGAGCTGCCGCAATTTCCTCTGTAGGAATACGGATAGTCTCTGCCTCAGGCTGTGTCTCTTCCTGTAAATCCTTGGAAGGAATACGGGTAGTAGGAGCATTGGAAACCTCAACAGACTTAATCTGGATAGGCATGGACGGAATAGTATCTGTAGATACGCCTCCCTGAACTCCTGCCGCAGAACGAGCCATAGCCGCAGCCACCTCCGGTGCTACCGATGTAGCAGTAGGTGCGGGCTGAGGTGTAGCCGGTTCGTCTCCTGTCTTAACCACATAAGCGGTATTGGAAGACTGGAATCTCTTGTCGTATTTTTCCTGCTGTGTTGCAGAAAGGGGAACATGAAGCATCTTAAGCTCCATGGCTTTGATCACATATTTGCCTTCGCCGAACCAAAGAATCAATTCATCACATTCTTCGACACAACGGGTAGCAAGTCCGATTCTATGATAGAGGTAAGCAAGCTCATAAGCCCATTTTTCACGGTAATCACGCTTTTTGTACTCTTCCAGTACAGCAATACGCTCCTCAAGACTGACGTCCTGGGCTTCGTACAAACGGTATTGCAAAATAAAGCGTCCGGTATCGCGGGGCGCAATCTGTACAAACTCTTTATAATACTCAATGGCCTGAACCAGCTCTTCCAGCTTGATGCTCAACTCACATAAAGAGTAAACAATCTTTCTGGAACCGGGCTGACGCTCATAAGCCAGCAACAGGATATCCTTGCTGTCCTCATAGCGACGGTTCATTTTGTATAATTCACTGACCTTACAGAGCATGGTCACACTCTTAACCCTGCGCCAGTCAATGGTATCCGCGATTTTAACCGCATCTGCATATTGTCTTTGCTCGATCAGCGCGTTAATCTCCTCCGCGCGAACCCGATATTCATACTTATCCAAGCTATTCACCTCAAACTACTTGTATACATCATATGGTATTTTTTTACAAAATACCCCTATTTTCTTACTAAATATCAGTTTACCATAGGCGTATTTTGATGTCAAAAGAATAACGCATAAATATAGAAATTTATGCGTCATAATTTTGCTAAACCAATCGGTCGGAAAGCTCTGCAAACTGAGCCAGGGTCAAGGCTTCGCCCCGAATGGTGGCAGAAAGCCCCATTTCTTCCAATGCCTGAAGGGTCTTTTCCTTTGTGATATTGTAAATACCTGCGTTGGAAAGGGCATTTACCAAGGTTTTCCTACGCTGGTTAAAAGCAGCACGAATCACCGCAAACATTCTCTTTTCATCTGCCACTTGCACCGGCGGCTCTGCATAACGGGTCAGACGGATCACCGCACTACCCACATTGGGTCTGGGAATAAAGCAGTTGGGGGGTACGTTGGCAATGATCTCCGGCTTCGCATAGTACTGGACAGCCAGTGACAATGCACCATAATCCTTGGTGCCGGGGCCAACCTGCATACGGTCTGCCACTTCCTTTTGCACCATAATGGTAATGGAAGAAAGAGGCACATGACTCTCAAATAAGCCCATAATAATGGGCGTGGTGATGTAATACGGCAGGTTTGCCACCACCTTGATGGGCTTGCCGTCGTTGTACTCGTCGCACAACTTCTGCACATCAACCTTTAAAATATCGTTATGTATCACTGTTACATTATCATATGCGGACAAGGTATCTTTTAGAATGGGAATCAAATGATCATCAATCTCCACCGCAATGACACGCTTGGCATTCTCTGCCAGATACTGGGTCATGGTACCGATACCGGGACCAATCTCCAAGACACAATCATCCTCGGTAATCTCCGATGCGCGGATGATTTTCTCAAGGACATGGGTATCGATTAAAAAGTTTTGTCCGTATTTTTTTTGGAAGTTGAAGCCGTATTTTTGTAAGACGGCGATGGTATTAGACGGAATTCCTAGTGTTGCCATATGTGTTCCTTTCTACTGTCCCAACTTAGTATACAAAGTGTGAGCATTTTTTGTGGTTTGGCGGATGACTTCGTCGGGGGTGATGCCTTTGATCTCGGCGATGGTTGCTGCCACATAGGACAGGTAAGCCGATTCGTTGCGCTTGCCACGGAAAGGCTCAGGGGCTAAGTAAGGGGCATCTGTCTCTAAAAGTAAACGGTCCATGGGAAGCATGTCTACCACTTCCTTTGCTTTGCGACCGTTTTTGAAGGTCACAACACCGCCGATGCCGATGTAAAAGCCCATGGCAAGATATTCCTTTGCCAGCTCTGCGCTGTAGGAATAGCAGTGAATGACACCGCCAACCTCATCTGCTTTGGCTTCTCTTAAAGCTGCCAAAGTATCTGCTGCCGCATCACGGGAATGGACACAAATGGGGAGTCCCGTTTCCCTCGCTATCTGAATCTGGCGTAAAAACCAGTGCTTTTGCACATCATGGGGAGCCACATCCCAGTGGTAATCCAAGCCAATCTCACCGATTGCCACAATCTTGGGATTTGCCGCATGCTCTTTGATAAAGTCCATGTCAGCTTCAGTAAGCTCGCCTACATCATCAGGATGAACGCCCAGCATGCCGTAAACAAAGTTATATTCCTTGCACAAATCCAAGGTTCTCTTGCAACCTCGCATAGACGCTGCCGCATTGATGACTTTCTCTACGCTTTTTTCGTATAAACTTGTCAGAGCCTCATGGCGGTCATCATTAAATGCCTTATCATCATAATGGGCATGGGTATCTATAATCATGTGTTTCCTCTTTTCATCAAGAAAATCCTTTGGCAAAAAATTTGTAAAAAACCCTTGCCAATCGGCATTTATTATACTATAATAAGGCTTGCGTCGCAAGTAAATACGCACCTTTAGCTCAGTTGGTAGAGCAGTAGACTCTTAATCTATTTGTCCAGGGTTCGAGTCCCTGAAGGTGCACTACATAAAGCACTGTTTTTAAGACTATGGTCTTGAGGGCGGTGTTTTTCTTTTGTGTTAAAAGAAATATATAAAAATAAAATCCTTCATATATCCTTAAGGACGCGCTCTCGCTCGATGAAATATGTGTCACAATGCTTTTACAGATACAATATCATAACTCCACTGTACTTTTGCATTCTTTTCTTTATTACGTCTTACCAAGCGGGGACATATTTTATATTTCTTTCCCTTATATCCTTGTTTTCTCTGCGCTTGAATATCCTCATGAGCCGTCTCCCATGTGATATACTTTCGATCCTCTTCTGAAGTATTTGGTGGATACTTGGGTTGTATCTTTCTTGGAAACAATTCAATGATAAAATATCTAAAATCCCATCTTCCATCCTTATTTTTGTTTCCTTCAAGATCTAAGATATCAATCCACTTTCCGGTGGTATCAATTGATATTACAATATCCCTTGCAATAAATACGGCTGCCGACTCACCCGATTCAACATAACTGATGTATTCTGCACTATACTTTTTCTTCTTCACCTTATCCTCCTTACGCCGGAGGCTACTATGTAAAACACATCATTTTTGAAGCCATTCCAGCAATTTTCTTCCCTTATCGTTTATCTGCCATATCCAACACTCTTCTTTCCCTTTGGGAGAAACATTTTTATAATCTGTAACCGTTTCTAATCCGTTCCTGATATGAGTCACGTTATATTTGTCCTTATAATAGCCTTCCTCCCACAGTGTCGGATCAAAATCACACATTTTGAGAATCGCTGCCTGAACTTCACTTGAAATATCAGTTCTTATGGGATTGGACCACCAACCATCTGTTATATGAACAGGACCGTTGCTTTCCAATACGGGAAGTATGATGCTTGCTTTTTTCATGGATATGCGAAAATGCAAGCCAACCGCTCCTTCGTACCCCTCGTCAAAAGATGCAAACTCATCAAACGGCTTAAATCCATTGTCAATAAACTCTTTTATAAGATTCTTTGGTAGCTTTTTGACATTAAACTCAACTTCCGGATTTTGTCTTAGTACTTTCATAAGAAAATCCGACCTCACATATTTTATAACCTTGTGCAAATCTTCCGCTTGATTTAAAAATTGAATACTTCCTACGCGGTCTATAAAACCATAGGGAATAGCTTTTAAATCTTTCTCAAAAGTATCAACACCTATCTCTGTCTGTTTCAAATACTCTGACCCATAAATATACAACAGACCAAAAAGGTCCTGTTGTGCCAAATTCAAATGTAGAGTGTCAACAATTGCATTTGTAGAATCATCGAATAGAAAGCCGGGCCATATATCCGGTCGTCTTGTGTCCTCTTCTATCAGCATCTCTTTCATCAGCTTCTCTACGGGAACATTAAAAATAGACGCAAGGTCCCAATATCTATCTTGGTTGATCTTGGTTTTTCCTGTTTCCCAGTTTTGCACTGACACTACAGACACGCCCATCTTTTCTGCAAGTTGATCCTGAGTCAATCCAGCTTCTTCTCTACATCTTTTAACAAATTTCTTCATGTTCATCATCCTTAAAATATCATATTTGTTTTGTCCCAAAAACAAAGTGTTGCTTTATTTTATAAAAAGTATTGATTGGTGTCAATTTCATCGAAAAATATAAAAAGCTTCCAAAACTCAGCTCAAGGGCTGGTTTTGGAAGCATATTTTCTTAAATTTTGCCTTCTTGTTTTAGGTAGTCAAGGAAGGCTTCGCAGCCTTCTACTACATCGCGGTAGGTGATATCGAAGTTGCCGGTGTACCAAGGGTCTGCCACGTCTCTGCCTGATCCGGCGTAGGTCATGAGCAGCTCTACTCTGTCACGTAAAGTCTCGCCAAATTCGCGGCGGATGTTGCGAAGATTGTTGTTATCCATGCAAATGAGGTAATCAAACTTCTCAAAATCATCTTTTTTCATCTTGCGTGCGGTCTTTCCGTCACAGGAAATACCGTGCTTTGCCAACTCCCTGCGGGCAGGGGGATAAACGGAATTGCCAATCTCCTCATAACTGGTGGCGCAGGATTCGATGTAGAAAAAATCTGCTAAACCGGCTTTGGCTACCATATCTTTGAATATAAATTCTGCCATGGGTGAACGACAGATGTTGCCGTGGCAGATGAAAAGTACTTTTATCATAGTAATTGTTTGCTCCTTTTTGCGCCGAAAACGCCCTGTTTTGCGGGATATTCCGGGATTTTGGTTAACTTCTTGTTTGGTTGTAAACTAGTCAAATCATAGCATATTTGATCACATTGTTACTACCTGTTAGTAGTAGAAATAGTAATAATACAAGTGTGTTATGAATTATTCAAGATACTTTCCAAGTCAAGTCCATATCGGCTGGCTATATCCTTGGCATAACTCAACCCTTCCGGAGTAGTGCGGGTAACCTTATAACTACGCACTCCGGACTCTTTGTTTTCCATCTGAGCCACAAGGTTGTCAATTTTTCCTTTGTTTTGTGGATGTGAGTTGTATGTAGCTAATTGTTGTGGTAAATCATGAATGTGAGTAACAAAGATTCCACCACATCCAATGATACCAATTCCTGTTAATACTTCCGTTGCGATATATCCAGCCTCTAATCCGCTTGTACTTGCGAAGGATTCGTCCATAAGTAAAAGGTCTGTGTCGCATAGTTTTTTCATAATTGCACCAAGACGGGCACATTCACTTTCTAAACGTCCTTTTCCATAGTTGTTTTCATCAGAAGACGGAAAATGGGTATATATGTTGGTAACAGGACTAAGCACTGCACTTTTGGCAGGAACAAATAATCCCAACTGGAAGAGTGCCTGTGCCATCCCAATGGAGTAAGCAAAAATCGATTTTCCACCATGGTTTGGGCCTGTGACAATGTAAAAACGTCCGTTTTCATCATACGAAAATGTATTGGAAACAATGGTTTGTTCAATGGATTTTCTAGCCAAAATCGGATTATATACTTGCACAAGCTGGCAGTATTTATCTGCCATAGGTCGAATGGTTGGTGCACACATATCAAAGCCTTTTTCCTTCATCTCTAAAACGAATTTCACCCCGGCTGTAAGGAAACGAATATCATCCAAAAGAGCAATGAAACCAGACGTGTTTACATTAAAATATTTTTGTAATACAGTTTCAAAGTCTCTCAAAGATTTGGTGAAAATCGAGTTGAGCGAAGATTGAACAGAGTTGTTCAAGGCCTTTAGTTCCTCTCCGTGAAATACTTTTGTCAAAGGATAAAGGGGAGAAATTAAAGCGTGGGCATCAAGAGAATTCTTTTTTAATAACTTCTCCATGAGGGTTCCTGAATGGAATGGCTTTTCGTTTACAGTAATCACTCCTGCTTCCTTTACTTGCATAGTTTCATCTAAATTAATTCCAATGGTAACACTTTTTAAACTGCCAAAGTGCACCTCCATTTTTGATAATTCCTGACGCAGGTTACAATACTCTTCCCCATGATAGATGTCTAAAATTTCAGAACGAAATGCAGATAGTCCTTTGGAGGCAGGATGAATATTTTGAAATCCTACTGCAAATAAATCTATAATCTCCTGATAGGTTTCGATATAGCGCACACTACTAAGAGCAGCTTCAACCGAAAAATCACTGTTCATGGCACGTCGCATATCATGAATATTTTGTATAAGAATAATGGATTTTTGGAAAATCTCATAGAGTGAAGGATTATTTACCAGATCGGATACAATCTCTAAACGATAAGAAAGAACCTCTTCATTGGTAGTAAAGTAGTCTTCTAATTTTAAATCCGCAAAACCCCGGTGACTTTCTTTGATTAACACCACCATATCTTTAATTTGGAGGGATTTAATAAAACTAAAATCCTTCATAATGATTTCTTTGCTTCGGTCATAATTTGGCGGAAACAAAAGATGATTTGGTAACGACATAAGGGCTCCTTTCGTTTCTTGGTATATTCACATTTTAATATGCAATCCTAAAATAATCTAAATACTCTTTGTACTTATCCTGTGCTGTCAGGCAGGTATCTGTCAGATAACCTTTTTCATTGTTCCATTCTTTCAATCCACGATAATAAAACATTTTCAGATTATCTTCGATGATGAACGGAACAATATTATATTTCAGACATTCTTTAAACATAATCAGTCTTCCCACACGACCGTTTCCATCCTGGAATGGATGGATTCGTTCAAACTTCACATGGAAATCCAAAATATCTTCAAAAGTCTTTTCTTCTTTTCCATTGTATTCTGTCAGAAGAGCCTTCATGTTATCGGCAACTTCTTCCGGAAGTACAGTATCCATACCACCAACTTCATTGGGCATCTTTTTATAATTACCAACAGCAAACCAATCCTTTCCGGAATCACTGGTTCCACTCTTCAGAATCAGATGAAGCTCTTTGATAAACTTCTCTGTAAGAGCTGCCTTTGCATTATCAATAATCATATCAATGCAACGGAAGTGATTTGCTGTTTCAATCACATCGTCCACATTCAGCACTTCTTTTTCGACGCCGATGGTGTTAGTTTCAAATATATACCTGGTCTGATCATGCGTCAGACGACTGCCTTCCATATGATTGGAATTGTATGTTAAATCAATCTGGGTCTTATGATAAATGCCGCCGGAATATTTGCTTGCTTTCTGCTCCTGCAGAATATCCAATAATGTAACAGGCTGTTCCTTCTTCTTGTTGGAACGCTCCGGCTTTTCCGCGTTTTCCGGGATGTTCCAAGTCTTACCGGTAAGAAATGCACCATTTACTCGCCCATGTGCACAGTAATTTCTAACACTGCGTTCCGACACATCCCATTTTTTGGCTATTTCTGTAACTGAAAGATATCGCATCTGCTCTCCTCCATGATTATTAAGACATTTGTCGTTCACTACAATATAGTATACCACATTATCGGCAATAATTTCAAATAAGCTGTTGGTGTTTTTGTATTTTTTTGCCGATATCGGCACTTTTAACCAAGTTTCTTACCATCGCTAAAAGCCTGTCCGACTGTGGCGCCCATAGCCACATAAGTATGTCCCACGGGGTCATAAGCAATAGGCTTTAACTTGCGCATATCAATCACACCATCGGTCAAAACGCTTTCATCGGCATTCACGTTTACAATCTCACCAATCAGGATTTCATCCTCATAGTTCTTCACCTTACATTCCAACGCCATGGGAAGTTCATCAATTAAGGGTGCATTCACATACGCACTCTTAGTTGCATGGAAACCGGCTCTTTCAAACTTGTCCGGTACATTATTGCCGGAAATAATTCCCACATAATCACAGGGAATCACCGTATCCTCTGTGGCAAAGCTTACCGTAAATTCGCCTGTCACTGCCAGGTTTTTGGTAGTCTTATGCTCTGACATACTAATAGTAATCTCGTTTCCGTCTGAAATCATTCCCCAAGCTGCGTTCATGGCATTGGGTACTCCGTTTTCATCATATGTTCCTATGATTAATACGGGCATGGGATAAACCCACGGCTTTGCTCCAAAATTTATTCTGCTCATTGTGTAACCCTCCTTGATATCGTTCTTCGGTAGAAAATATTCCTCTATTCTCCTACATATTGGTACGCGGAAAACGGCACAAACTCCAAGGTTATTGTTCTGCTGCCATACTCATCGTATTTACTCCAAAATGCATCCTCTTCCAACTCTTCCGATACGGACACATCCCACTCTCCGGTTGTATTATGATAAAAACCAATTTCTTCAAAGGATTCATCTTTCTCATAGGTAAAATATAAGTCCTTGCATGTTAATTGAGTGGCATTTGCATCCAACACAGAGTTCTCAAGCATGCTGTACATTGCGCCACCTGAGCCCTCCGTATAAAAGGTTCCGTCCTCCAGTAAAAAGCATCGGTTTCTGGACCATCCCTCAAGTAATAAATAGGGGATATCTTTATATGTATATGCAGAATAAATATTCTGACCAAAGTATTTTCCGTCTTTTTCCTCGCTTATGGACCCAATAATCAGCTCTGTCACACCATCATGATTGACATCTAAAAAAGTGTATCCGATAGCATTTGCCTCGGTTCCGTCACTATTCATAATCACTTCGCCTATACCGGAAGTTCCTTCCCTGTAATCATAAGCATCTGCGCCGCCCATAATTAACTCATAGTTGGAATCAAGAATTGTCTTGTAGTATTGCTCATAGGATTCCTGATCCGCCTCCGGCTCCGAATTGACGTACTTGTCGATTAAATCCTCAAAGAGTTCGCAAATCTCCTGTTTTGCATCATCATATCCATCAGGAAAACGATTGCTTCCATGCGCTGAAATAGTCTTTCCGTCTGCAAGTGTTATGGACAGGGAAAAATTGTTGCCGTCTGTCACACACTTATTGTCTTTATCAAAACCATCCCATTTATCCAGGCGATATTTCCCTGCAATTTCGCCCAATTGTTCCAATACCGGTTCATCCACAATAGTATCTACGATCAATCCGCCGGAAAACAGTTCCTCTGTATAAAGACGGACGCCATCTTCGGTCTGCTCTACAGAATACAGATAACATTCCTCTGTGGACATCCCTGTGTGTGTAAATGAAAAGGATGTAATTTCCATAGATTCTCCCGCCGCCGGTACTTCCTCCGGTTCTGCTGTCTTTCCACAACCACATAAAGCGATCATCAAAAGACATAAAAATATAAATTGAAGTTTTTTCATAGTTTTACCTCCGATGTACTTTTTATATTGTATCATCAATTATAGTTTTCATATCCTTTCCTTTATTGGTACATTTTCTTCTGGATAATCATTAAGTCAGAATCCTATCTAAAACATTCATAAAATCTCTTTTCATCAATCTCTTGGAGCCCGGAAACTTGTCCGTCGCCCAATTCCATAATAATCAATGTACCATCTTCCTTGCGCGCCAAATCCACAGTGACAAAGTTACTCCGAAGCCTTGCAACAATGTCCTTAATCCATACAAGTTCATGTTCCGAAAAATCGACTTGTATGTCATTGCGCCAGTAATTATCTACAGCATGAACTTTTCCGGCATAAACAAAAACTCTATATTCTTCTGAAATAGGCATTCCGCTCTTTTCATGAAATCCAATCTGCTTAAGCTTTTCGAATTTTCTAAGAACAACCCCACCAACAAGCGCCTCTCCTTGTCGCTCCACAAAAGTACTAATTATTTTTGATGCATTTACCTTATCTGCAATATTGGGAATGTAGCAAGCATCATACCACTCATGCTTTCTACTTTTTACATAGTCCTTAACGATAAAGCTTCCCTCTAATGACGTACTCATTTCCAAAATAGAATTTACATTTCCATCTTTTTCCCAAATGGACTTTACCGTCATTTCAGCAAACTCATGATACCATCCCGGAAGCGTATGATATCTTTTATATTCTTCCGGACTATTAATCAAAAAAATACCTCTTTCTTCAAGTAAATCATAGAAAATCTTATACAATTCCGGTTTCATCATCCAACCACGGTAAATTGTCAATCCGGATATATCTTCGCCAAATAAAGACAGCTTTCCGTTTTCCAAGTCTTCATAACTAAACAAGGCGCATTTATGACTTAATTCCGCCTCCTGATATTCTATCTCATAATCCATATCCACTTGTTTAGAATACAATGGATGATTGCAAAATAAGAAATTAATGTCCTGCAACTCTGTAACAAGTATATTTCCGGTAATTTCTACCCTGTCAACCGACTCAAATGAAAATCCTATTGGTAGTTCATCAAGAGGTTCATCCGTAAAACACCCGCGTATCATTTCGATTCCTTTTATTTTAAATCTATGCCCTTGCAAGTCATAAAATAAATCGTCAACACGAATAATTGCGCCCTTATTATGCTTGACGATATACAGTGGCTCCCTACCTTTTATCTTTAATTTGTCTTGTATTCTCAAAATAGTCATCATAAACCAAATCTCCTTCTCCATAATTCCATAGGCTCAACCCTACGTTTGACTTTTGTGCTTATGATTATGTTTTTATTAATCATAAAAGTCAATAGAAAAATTAAAGTTTTTGCATATATGTGTTAATCCGTTTTTCACATTATTGTAGTAATCAATGCTCCATTATTCTTGATACCCAGCTCAACCAATAAACTGTTTATATTTCTCTCTCTTAATCTGAATACGATTTCCATTCCAAAGAAGGTAATCTGCGTTCTTATTCCCATTGATGAGCCTGCGTAATTTATGTTCTCCAATGCGAAAATAAGCTGCCGCTTCTTCTACTGTTAAAGTGTACTTCTCCCACAAAGGAACATTCTGACTATGCTTCATCTACATCCACTCCCCTTTCTTTTAACCTTTGTTGCAGGTCTATTACTAGCCCCATTGTTTCATCCATTTTTTGAAAGTATCTACATGATCCAACTTCATCACCCTTAGCTTCTGCCAAGTCTGACTTGGCATCATAATAGCTTGCCATTACATCCAGATAGCGATAACGAAGCAAATCATATTCCAGCTCAAGAGCTGCATATTTTTTCTTCATTTCAATTAATCCATCTCTCGCCTCCGTCTCTTCTTTAGGCGGATATGGATATGGCTTTAATCTGATAGGATAGATAGAACGCAAATCCTCTATGACTGCTTTAAACTTCTCCTCGTCCAAATAAAACTTCCATCCAAAGCTTTTGACAATTCCATCCTCATCCTCCAACGCTCGCGTCATCTGATATCGTGCTGTTGCCTCCGGTAATCCCAGCACCTGCATCAAATACTCCTTGATTTCTTCTTTCTCCTTGCCCTCACTGCCAAGGAACTCACAAATGTGTCTGTACTTACAAAAATGTTCTAACCACTGTTTCTGCATTTTCTTTTCCTCCTTCTGTTTAGTACTTAGGGTCAAAAAAAGCTGATTGCAAAAAACTCGATAATTTTCTTCAACTTTTTTCTCTTGTCAGTTATTACTTGGAGTCAAAAATTGCTGATGACAAAAAATCCAATATAAAAAATGAAAAAGTCACCAACATTTCTGCTGATGACTCTATAAATCAACCATATTTTCTTGTATCTTCTCATAAGTAGCATTTTCTCAAATTCCAGAAAATCCTGAAAAATAGTCTCAAAAAAAGAGACCGACTTGTTCAATGTCTCTAAAAAGAATCCAGCGTCGTTGGACGCTTTCCAGTGTCTCCGGACAGAGAAACCAGTAAATTCAAGGGTTCCAGCGGCTCTGTCTAAAATTCCGAAAATGAAGAATTTGTCTACTTAATTGGACTGCGAAAGAAACAGGATACACCTAAAGTTGTATACTTTACGCAGGAAACTTCACGCCCAGGGCGTTCACAGTAGGGTTCCCCTACGACCCGAATAATGGTCATAAAAAGAAAATCCACTTTTGGTCATCATGACCAAAAGTGGCTTAAAATGTTGACTTGAAATGCTGGTTTGGAACTTTTGGTCATCGTGACCAAAAGTTCTTTAAAATATTTACATTCTAAACTTCTAAATACCCCTTTGCTTTTGCTTCTTCATACAATGCATTCGCTTTATTCAGCATTAAAAGCGAATAAACTTCTGCACTTTTATCTGCCATCTCACTCAGAATCACCGTAAAACCCTTGTCCGCCATTCCTTCTGCCTTCTTTAACACCAGAGATCTTTCTGTAATATCTTCTAATTGCTCTAACTCTGGGGCAAGTAACGCATAAATCATTGCCTTATCTGCTTCATTTAAATCTCTATCATTGAAAAAACCATCTTTAGCATTTTCAATAACTCCACCATTATAACAATCCATGCCCATGGCTAATGCAAACATAAAAACATCTTTCTGATTATCAAACGCAAGGTAACCAGCATCTTTTATTCCACGAATTTCTTTTTGTCTAGTTTTATCAATATAAATTCTATCTTGATCCATTATAAGTCACCTGCCTTTACAAAATCTTCATCAACTAACTCAAATCGATATTTTCTATTTGCATATGGTTCAAAAACATCTCTTACATTAATTGAATATTCATCCTCTGTTACAAATAAAATAATTTGTTTATTTTTGCTTACTTCACGCAATACCTTCGCAAATGCAACTCTTAATTCTCCTGAAATACGCGAAATTGGAGTATCAATTACAAGCGGTCCGTCAAATCCAGACTCTTTATGCAATGCAAGTGTAAATGCTAATACCAACAACTCTCTTTCTGCAGCAGAGCAGGAACCTAGACATTCAAAACCATCATTATTGATAACAGATGTCGAATAGTTATCCGTTAACTCAACTTTGCTAAATTTACGTTTCCACATAAGTTCAAAAAACTTCAGGCTCATTTCTTCACTAATTTTGTCTCGAATATCGCCTTTTATATCAGCAATAATCTCGCTCACTTTATTTCTTGCTTTTTCAGCAAGTTGTGCCTCTTTTCGAACTTTGGCATTTTTCTCATCTTTTTGTAATGCCTTATTTAACTCCGTTTTCAGTTCTTCCAATCTTCTCGTTAATGTAGCCAACTCAATTTCTTCACGAATAACTCTACGATTTGTGTCTTCTATAAACTTTTCAAGTTCACTTCGTTTAGCGTAAAGCGTCTTAATGTGATCTTTATCTGTATATTTGTCAATTGTACTATCGAGTTCACTAATTCTAGCCGACACAGTATCAATATCATGCTTAATACGGTCTTTCGCCTTAAACAATCTATCTCTTTCCACTTCGTATTTCTTAGCTTCCTGGATTTGCATTTGAAGTGGACCTAACATACGAGTTAGCAATGTTCCTGTATCTTGTCCTAGTTCATATCTCTTAATCAACTCAGCGACATAAATGGTTGCATCTGTATCTAAAGTACGTCCACACACATGACAAGTATGCTCTGAAAGCATTTCTTCCAGTTCTTTTTTGTCATACTTAGGTGGCAATTCCATATTACGTTCTTTTTCAACAATTATGTCATACATTCTCTTCAATCTAGGTAATGCTGTCAATAAAGTCAAATATTTTTTTAAGAATTGCTTAATGGCATAAGCGTTTTCTTCCTGCTCAACTTTTAATTCCTTACGCAGTTTTTCATCCAATGTATCTCTTTCTAATTCTAATTCTGAAACATCCGGATCATCGCCTAGTTCCGTATTAATTCTTTCCAATTCTTTCTTTGCTCTAGACAAATCCTCTGCATCTTTTTGGACTTTTTCTATTAATGTTCTCTCCTCTTCTACTTTTGCTTCATACTCGGAATTAAGTTTGGCAGATTGAGAATTTCCCCTAGATGCCTCTCTTCTCAAGTCGTCTGCAACCCTTACCAAATTCTTTTCCATCGTTACCAAAAGATCAATTTGCGAGATCTCTAAAACTGCCTGCTCAACATTCTTTCCTGCTGTATTTGCTAAGTATGTATCCAATTGTTCACCATCAAAGAAAAAGAATTGTTGGATTTTAAAAGGCAACCTTTTATTTACCTCTATCTTAAATTCTTCCTCACCATTCAATACATCAGGTTCTCCAACACTTGGCACTATAACAACTTTTTGACTCTTTATTTTCTCGTAAGCATCTCCTTCTTCATTTTTACGAAAAGTTATCCATCTAACAAAAGTTACTTCTCCATCCGAATCCTCTAATGTGATGCTAACCATCGTATTTTCTTCTTGGCCTGTTTCCATTTCTCTTAATGTCTTCAATGTAAATAGCGGTAAGGTTTTGTCCTTTAATCCTTCTGTTACATGCAACTCTCTACCATAAAGACACCAAGTGATTGCATTAAGAAGTGTAGTTTTACCTATTCCGTTTTCAGCCAGTACATAATTCAAATCATACGCAGATGCATTAGGAAATGTCAAAACAACATCTCTATACTGTCTATAGTTTTTTATTTCTATTTTCTTAATCTTCATGTTGTTCCTCCATTTCTTTCGCATATTTCTCAATTATTTTTACATATTCCTCTTTATACCACTGCCGCCCTGTAAGGTTAAAATCCAATAAATCCATCAATAATCCCTGCATCACTTTATCATCTGCACAACTTTCTTTGATTGCTTTTCCAATTCTACTCGTACTCATTTTATCCTCCTATGGTAATCTGGAATATACTTCATCAATAATGTCTAAACGATTCAATGCATTCTCCGATATCTCACTAATTCGTACCATTTCTTTCTCGAATATCTTCCGCTCATATTTCTTTAACTCACCTTCCAACTGATCAAATGACGGTTCGACAATCACATCATATAAAACTGCTTTTTCCTTTCCCTCACTACGTCTTATAATACGCCCTATCCTCTGAACATATTCTCTCGGATTAGTAGAACTAGCAAGGATAATCGCCCTTTTAGCAGACGGAATATCTATTCCTTCATCTAAACATTTAATTGCAATTAAAGTTTTACAATCTCCATTTACAAACATCTCTATGATATGCTGCCTTTCAGACAGATTTCCATATTGCTTTAATGGAGTATTGCCTTGGTCCTTTGTGATTCTTTTCGCAAAAACACCTCGACTTTTTAAAATGCTCTCAACTTCATCTATTTGGTTTGGAGAAGTAAAAATAATTGTATCGCTTAAGTCATTTCCTATTTCATCAAGTATTCTTTCGAACTCAACAAGCTTATTTCTTGCACTCTTATGAAGATCCGCTCGCATAAACATTAAGTTCTCAATTTTTTCAGCCATATCACTGTCGTTTTTCGCTTTACTCAAACCTTTGATAATACTTTCTGTCAACTTTTTATACTCAACTAATTCATCAGTCTCTAACGAAATAAATCTTGGAATGTATTCATATGGTGTCAAATACGTCTTTCCCGTAATCGGATTCTTCTTGTGCAACGCTTCCGCTATAGTAAAACAATATCTATCGCTTCCGAAATAGTCTGTAATAACACGCGTTCCATATTCATCAAACCAACGATCAGGTGTAGCGCTCAATCCTAATCTATAGTCATACTCTTCTAAAAAACCGCTCGCTCTACGTGCCGAACCTAATCCATGAACCTCATCCCCTATGAGAAAATAGGTTGAATTATTTTTGTATTGCTTAACAATCGTCGTAAAAGTATCTCTATAGTATGTATCAAATGTAGAATACACAAACAGAGTGTTTTTCCTACCCGCTCGCTCTACACTAACTTCTAGTAACTTGTAAGCCAACTCTTCTTTCCATCCTTTTGAAGAAGAGTCTGCAATAGTATAATTATCCCATTCCAAGCCACTTTTCTTAATATCATCTAACCATTGTCTTGCCAATGTGTCCTGCGGACAAATTATAAAAACAACTGCTGGGGTTTCACACTCATTAATTAAATCCGCAATACATAGCTGTGCTGTTTTGGTTTTCCCTGTTCCTGTTGCCATCTCAAAAATAGCCTTATGATGTTCTTTCCACACTTTCAATGCTTCTTCCTGATACACGAACGGAGTAAAACTTAACTTAACAACCTTTCTCTCTTTTAATTCCTCTTGTACAATTTCTTCTTCTATTTTTTCAAAATTCTTTGGTGCTTTCTGAATCAATTTTTCAGATACTGCGACCGGTAAATCAGAAATTTTAACTTTCGAAACATTTTGGTTCCAATAATTATTAAATTTATCAATATCGATTTGTGCAGAATCTCTTTTACCTTCATCCCAATAGCGGAAAACTTTAAACTCCTCAACGTTTCGAACCCATGCACTTGCAGTTTCATTTACTGAACCACTAAAAGTAATTATGTTTCCATCTTCATCTTCAAGAATTCCTACCTTAATATGAAAAAGTCCTGACTCTTCAACTTTTTCATAATCCATAATATTTCCTTTATCATCATATACAGTAGCCACTTTTATTGTAAGATAACCATTTGCCATCAACCAGCCCAAAGCTTCTATTCTTCTTCGTTGTAGCAACGACTCTACGTTGTCCATCTCCAAAAGCATAACCTTTGATATAATCTCTTGCGGGTCACTTGCCGCCTTTTTCATGATATCAACATCTTCTGGTGATAATCTTGGAGACACCAACAAATCCATGTGCCCACCATTCGCAATCAATCCTGCTATCCCCCTAGCTGCAACCGATAAACTAGATGACGAAAAAAATCCTGCAATTCGCTTATAATATTTTGTTTCTTTTAAAACCGGAATATAAAAATCATTCAAAATATCATCAAATCCCGAATCATATCCACTTTTAATTTCTGGCAAATCTTTTAATCCCAATTTTTAACCCTCTCTTAACTTTACTACCATATCCCATGTATTTCTTCGTCTTCGCTCCGCAGTACTTTTCGAAAGATACATACGCATTACTTCTTCTAATGCTTTTGCATCTGGCGTTCCATGTTTAATGGCATACTGAACAATTGGAACTCGACCAGATAGTTTTACAAAACAATCTTCCTGTTCCGCTTCGCTTCTTTTTTCAAGAGACTTTCCTAGCTCATTTAAATATACACGCTTTCTATTTTCCTGCCTTATTTCCACAACACCTAAAATCTCTGCTAACTTAGCATGATTTTCTCCATATTTCACGTAAGCACGTTCATCGCTTCCACTGTCTATATAATGTTGACCCACTTCCAAAAAAGAAGGTCCGAAATCACCGGCCATTCGTAAATATCTAATCATGTTTGTTGTTCCATCTACAAAAGAACTGTATTGCGGAATACTGTATGTAACTATCTCTCTTTGCTCTAGTCCAGAAATTAAGTAACATATATTTTCGTTTGAGCACTCTAACAACGAATCTATCAATTCATCCGCATTATTATATTTACCCGTTTCATAATACTCACACACTATAGAGTTAACCATTTTATCACCACTTCCCATCGAATTCATCAAATCTTAAATCAAAGTACTTCTTTGCAATTTCTGGAAATTCTTGTTCAAAATCAAGCAGTGCCTTCATTGAAGAACAAACATGTCCTTCCGTTTTTACCAATGCCTGATTAGCTTCACAATATTGCCTGAAACTCTTTTTCTTAAAGAAACTTGGTTGATTACACCAACGAGCCATAGTCACATACATACCACGATATTTTGACTCTTTCCATGGAGTCTCATTTTTATTACGATATCTCATAATATATGGCAAGCATTGATATCTCATCAATAATTCAACTCTCTTCCACATATTTTCAATATCTTCTGCATCAGTACTTTTAAATCCTACCAATAC
>JAZQLQ010000006.1:0-25884 GCA_045542735.1 Lachnospiraceae bacterium | reverse complement strand
TAAAGATATTGCATTTGAATTTGCAAGCTGGGTATCCCCGCAATTTAAACTTTATTTGATTAAGGAATTTGAACGATTAAAGAAAGAAGAACAGGCATTATTGGGATGGAGTGCAAAAAGAGAACTTGCAAAAATCAATTACCGTATACATACAGATGCTATAAAAACAAACCTAATCCCAATAGAACTTACACCACAGCAAACATCCGTTATATATGCATCTGAGGCAGATGTATTAAATATGGCATTGTTCGGAATGACAGCAAAGCAATGGCGTGAGAATTATCCTGACAAAAAGGGAAATATAAGGGATTATGCGAGTATTAATGAATTAATTTGTCTTTCAAATATGGAAAATATTAATGCAGTATTAATTGAGGATGGATTAAGTCAGAAAGAGCGATTGATAAAGTTGAATAAGATTGCGATACATCAGATGTCTATTTTGGAAACACAGACAACAACAGTACTAAAATAATTTTAATTCCCCCGAATTCGGGGGAATTAGAATCTTAGAAGTATCGAATACGCTGAATGAAGATATATGCAGATAGCAGATTGTCATAAAGATAAAAGGACAATTTTTCTTTATTTGCAAAGCAGATTTCCCTCATGAACTATAAGTAAGGGAAAAAACGAGGGAAAAGTGGAAAATATATAGATGTCCGTAGGAGGAAAAGTCCTTTAATACTGGAAAGTTGAGAAAATACACGAAATAATTTGAGGTTTAGTGAGGAAAAACATATATGGGTGTTAGGAAAAAAGGGAGACGAAAAATAAGTGTTGGTGATACAGAATACATTTGGTATGTGGAAATGGATTATGATAGTCCTTATCATATTTTGCATATTGTGTCTATGGATAAACATTTAATTTTAGCATGCCCTATAGATTCGGAAACACCATATATCATAAGTAAGGGTAAAGTATTTCAAAATAAAAATACAAATGGGATTTGGAATAGATATTTATTACCATTTGATATTCCTGAGATTGTTACACCATCATTTGTGGCAAAAATAATAACTTGGGCGATACAAGATATTAGTACGGAAAGTATTGTATGGAATGGTAATAGTATTCCTATTTAGGCACACACAACTTTCAGTTTTACAATGTGTATGACGCCGAGTTAATATTCGAATTCAGAAACAACCGGATAACGAAACAAAAAACATAGCTACCAATGCAACGTGCCACAACACACGCCCTTGATAACTATGTTTTTATTTTACATTTCATTCATTTTACCAGGCTCAAGATTTAATAGAAAATATGTCCACCAATCTGTGTACCCGTCAATCCCGGTATGGGCGTACGGAAAAACAGACAATTTCCTACCGGTGCCGATCCTGCCATGGCATCTCTTGCAGCATTATAACAACTTTCATTGGCACCTCTTGCCAGTACCACTGCAAAACGTCCGCTGCCAACAGGCGAAAACTGACGGTTTTGATAAATAACCTCTAATACCGTATTGGGAAACAGGGGGCTCTTCACGCGGTTCATAACAACGTTACCTACCGCTACCTGTCCCACATAAGGCTCACCACCGGCTTCGCACTCAATAATTGCCGCCAACAGGTCAATATCACCCGCCGCAAAGGTCACATCCGACAAATCCGAAAAGCCCATCTGTGCTGCCTGCTGGGAAATCTTCATTTCCTCTTCTAACTTAGCCTGCAAATTAGCAATGTCATTTTCGCTTTGCTCCAGCCGCTTCTCATATTCCAACAGTTCTCTTTCTTTTTCGGAAATCTGGTCTTCATAAGATGCTACAGAATTGCTGGTTTCCAGCACCAATCCTGCCACCTCGTTTTGCTTCGTTTCCACATCTACACGCAAGACATCCAGCGCATCTCGCTCATCTTGTAGCGCCTGCTCATCGTCTGCAATTGCTGCTTGCAAATCCACATATTCTTGCAACATCTGACGATCGTATTGCGTCAGTTTTTCTACATATTCCGATTTATTCAAAAAATCCGCAAAACTATCCGACTCAAAAAACAATTCTATGTATGCAGTGTCGCCACGTTCGTACATAAACTTAATACGCTCTTTCATGGCCTCATATTGTTGTGCTTCCTGCTCCTTAGCCTGCTCCAGTTTTAATCGTATTTCTTCGATACCGGCTTCTTTCTCCGCAATCAACGCTTCTATGGTGGCCAATTCTCCACTGGCACTTTGGAGTTCCACATTCAATTGATCCAGATATGTCTGCAACTCTGCACGTTCTGTATTTAAGTCATTCAAATCTTCCTGCGCATTATTAATATCGTTTTCCGCTTCTTTTTTATCTTCCTTTGCGTCTTGCAGCTGTCCATAGGTAGTCGCGAAAACTTCTGCCGTTGTCCCAAAAACCAGCACTGCTGCCAATATGAACGCCGGAATCATTCGCGTCGCCTTTGTCATCATTTCACCTCTGCACTTACCTTCTTTTATAAGTCCAATTCTACCTTTTTGCCTGTATGCTCGTACCTATAATAAACAATTCCTGCTGCATCAAACATTCTTTTTGCCGCAATATTCATGGGAGTTCCCTTATACTTATCATCTGCATAAACTACGGTCTTGATTCCCGCCTGAATAATCGCTTTGGCACATTCATTACAGGGAAATAATGACACATAAAGGGTTGTTCCCTCCAGACTACCACCACGGTAATTTAAAATGGCATTTAATTCACTATGAGTCACAAAGGGATATTTGGTATCCAATGCCTCCCCTTCTCTCGCCCAAGGAAACAAATCATCCGGGCATCCATTAGGAAATCCATTGTAACCCATAGATAAAATACGGTGATCACTTCCTACAATACAAGCTCCCACCTGTGTATTGGGATCTTTGGAACGCATTCCCGACAATTTGGATATACCCATAAAGTATTCATCCCAACTGATATAACCTTCTCTTTGTCCCGGCATAATTTATCCCCCTATTCCTCTATCGCATCAATTCTTCTCTGATGACGTTCATCTCCGGAAAATTCGGTATCCAAAAAAGTATCTACAATCTCAAGTGCCAAATTGGGACCTACAACTCCCGCACCAAGAGCCAATACATTGGAATCATTGTGCAATCTGGTCAGTTTTGCAGTAAGTGTATCTGCACAGAGTGCCGCACGAATCCCTTTTACTTTATTTGCAGTAATAGAAATACCAATACCGGTTGTACAGATTACAATACCCTTTTCACAGCTACCATCTGCAACCGCTTTTGCTACTGCTCTTCCATAAAGCGGATAATCACAGGAGCTTTTGTCATAACATCCCAGATCCTTTACCTCTACACCGTTTTCCTTTAAATGTGCAATAACAACTTCCTTTAAATCATATCCTCCATGATCGCTTCCGATTGCTATCATCCTATTTCCTCCTTAATAGTCCCTTTATAAATCAATCACTTTATGCCCTGCTGCCTTTAACAGCCGGTTCATAATAGCCTGTCCCATCCCATTACTGTCAAAGGACTCGGCATATATATACTCTACAGCTTCATCATCAAACTCCCGAAGCACTTCATATAATCGTCTGGCAATAGACGCCTCGTCTTTTCTCATTCCCACGCTTTTTATTACGCATGGAACATAACATGACATGGTCTCATCCGTAGCAATAACTCCAATTTTGCCACCGGATGCTTGTCCTTCAACAATCTTTGCGTTGACAAAATCCAAAACCTTTTGCTCTTCACCCCTGACAATAACCAAGTCTCCTTTGGGTGCATAATGCCGATATTTCATTCCCGGTGCCTTAGGTGCAATACCGGACGCCGCACTCAAAATCGTGCGGTCAACATCTACTTTGCACAACACATCCTGAAGCATTTCTTCTGTGATATATCCGGGTCTCAATATAACCGGTATTTCTTCCGTCAAATCAATGATGGTAGATTCCAATCCAATCTCACAACTGCCACCATCCAAAATCATCTCAATCTTGCCCTGCATATCCTCGTACACATATCGTCCACTGGTTGGTGACGGACGTCCGGAAGTATTGGCACTGGGGGCCGCCACATATCCTCCCGCTTCCTTTATGAACGCAATGGCAATAGGATCCGACGGAAATCTGACCGCTACCGTATCCAGTCCGCCGGTGGTTTCTTTAGGTACAATGTCTGACTTCTTAAAAATCATGGTCAAAGGACCAGGCCAAAAATGCTTAGCAAGCACTTTCGCACTCTCCGGAATATAGGACACAATCTTTTCCAAAGCCTCCGGCTCTCCGATATGAATAATCAAGGGATTATCCGAAGGCCTTCCCTTTGCTTCATAAATCTTTTTGGATGATTGAGGATTTAGTCCATCCCCTCCAAGTCCATATACCGTTTCCGTGGGAAAAGCCACAAGTCCTCCGGCTTTTATAATTTCACCGGCTTCCTTTATCATATCCATATTCATATTTTCTTTGGAAATTTGCTCCAATCTGGTATTCATCTTATTCACTCCAAAACGCTTTTTAGCGCCAATCAGCCGATATAGCATAGCATAAATCAGTCTGTATTGAAATACTCAAGAATCCCCAGATAGAGGTTCCACGCCAGTTTTTCTTGGTATTTCTCATTCGTTAAAAGCACCGCTTCTTCTCCATTGGACAAAAAACCGCACTCAGCTATGACCGTAGGAACCGCAGACTTCTTCAGCATATAATAACTACTGTTCGCCTTGGCATCCCGTGGTCTTTCTATCTCTAAACCTTCATTTAACTGTTTTTGTAAAATCAACGCAGCGCGTTCTCCCTCCGGAGAGCTACCATAATAAAAACACTGCGGTCCTCTGACCGAACCATCCCGATAACTGTTTTGATGAATGCTAACCACCAAATCCGCTCCGGATTCTTCTATAAATTCAACGCGCCGCCGCATATCCTGCACTTTTTTATTGCCTGCATCTTCATCGTACAAGCCCATATCTTCTCGACGTGTCATAATCACCGACACATCCGATTGTTTCAAAAACTTTTCCAGTTTTAATGCAATTGCCAGATTAATGTCTTTCTCCAACTCGCCGTTAACACCAACCTTGCCGGGATCTTTCCCACCATGGCCCACATCAATCACAACAACTCTCTCTTCAACCTGCTGCGGCAAACCATTGGTATATACCGCTGCTTCTTTTGCCAAAAAATACATTGCCGTCAATAAAAATACCGACATAAATAGTCTGATATATTTTTTTTGCATGTCACACCGCTTCCATCAGCCTTATGACATTATATGCACAGAACGTCCCACTTATTACTGCTGTAAGTACGCACCGATAACAGGCCATACATCATCTTTTTCCTGTCCCAGACGCCAACCGGCCACACCGGCCAGATTGTATTGGTTCATGACATTTAACTTAACCGCCAGAGATTCTTTTTCCTCCAGCCACACTGCATAACCGACTCCATCCAAAGTAAATTGCGCAGTATACTGACAGGTTGCTTCATCCCAAACAGCCTCTATCTCGTTATTTGCCAAAAAGTTTTCAATCTCCTGCATACCATAAGCCACCTGACCAATCTCGCCGGTGGTTGTCCACAATCTGGTATAAAAAGGAACACCGTTAATCACCTTTTCAGCCGGCACCAATGCCAAAGTTTTTTCAATTCCTCTTTGCACAAATTCAATAGATGCAACAGAGCCCGGGCCATCAGCCACTGCAATGTGCTCATCATAGCCCATGATAATCACGTAATCTACAACCTCACCCTGTTTTGCCCGATCATAATTCACCAAATGACTGTTATCAGCCGATAACACAATGCCATTTTTGCGACATTCAATAGACAATTCACGTAAAAACTGGATATATCCGCCGGATGCTTCCTGGGTCACATTTTCAAAATCCACATTGATACCATCAATTCCATATGCCAAAACTGTATTGACCAACTGTGTGATCAGATTTTCCCTGCGGGATGTCACATTCAAAACTGCTGCCGTGTCCACATCATAGGTGAAGTTATCAATCAACGCCCACACTTCAATCCCTCTGGAGTGCATATATTCCACATAGGATGCATCTGCCAGGGAAGTAAAATTACCTTCATTATCACTTAAAGCAAACCAGGTGGGCGACATGACATTAACTCCTTGTGTGCCCTCCAATAAATCTCCCGCCAAACCGTTTGCTGTCGTATTGGTCACCATATTCCACATTAGACAAACCTTGCCTTCTTTCTTGATGGAAGCATACTGCGGCACCGGCACATCCGTAACCGCTTCCGGTGTCACACCCAATACTGTTCCCAAACGTTTATTTTCAACATAACCAATAAATCCATCTGTGGTGATAACTTTGGTCCATGTCTCCATTTCTTCCAATATTTCTACACTGTCATCCTTGGCCACTTCGCAAAGAATCTCACTCTTTATACCGCCTAACACACGTACCTGTGTATCTTTCTTGATCCGCACATGCTCCTCTGTATCCCAAACCGTCTGAAGGACTACGCGTCCCGGCTCCGGATAATATGCATAAGAAAAATTACAAAACTTTCTCAAAAAATCCGCAGACAAATAAACTGTATCATTTGCTGCCAGTGTCAACACATATCCTTCTGATGAGAAAGTATTGGACAATGTATAATCTGTGGTCCCAACCGTAGTTTTCATTTTATCCAAATCGGTTGTGAATATAACCAGATTTTCTGTCGCATCATAATAAAAATGATTGTTGATATTGGTATTAACAAAATCAATAGGGAAATAACATTGTCCATCGCGATATATCGCATGGGTTTCCACCATTTCATCATTTAAAATAATGGCTGTATCTTCTGCATCATTGACACCGAAATAAGCATTCAAATCCGCTTTTTCTTTTGAATAAGAATATTTATCCAACAGGCCTCCGCCAATACCGATTGCCAAAATAATTATAATCAGTCCGATAGCTACAACTACAGGAATTATTTTTTTCTTCATTTGCATATCCTCCAATTGTTTAGATTATAGCAAAGAATCGCCTCTTATACAATGCTTAAACTCCCCATTCCCATTGCACTTTTGCAATACACGAATCAGCATAGAAGGACCTGATTTTTTGTTCCCGTTAAGCATTGTTTGGCTTTCAGACAGTTTTAATTTGAAATTCTGTCGTATCGGATTTCATATATATTTCCGTCATCATCGGTAACATAGTCTGCCATATAACCACTCTGCTCTTTGACCATTGCAGCGCTGATTTGTGACGGTGTCGCCAATTTTCCGTCCATATACAACAATGTGCCTTGTTTTAAAGTACGACACAAATCCGTTTTCATTTTTTTCTGTGCTTTTTTCTTCCGTTCCATTTCACAGAATACCTCCTGTTGTCTCCAAGGATTCATCATCACAAAAAACATACGAAAAACACTTCCGCAACCCCAAAAGGAACGTGATATATTTTTATCGGATAAATTTGTTATCATACTTTTTTTAAATGTGACGATAATATAATTGAACAACTACAAGAAACGCATCGGGACGTGTAAATAAAATAATAGAATAAAAAATATAACGTCTTAATAAAATTTTAGTTTGGATTAATCATTGATCAGGCACGAAGCCTTAGACCACCCTGTCGGGTGTATTGAACGTGAATTGGATTTGCTTTAAAGAATTCACTGTTACTGATAAGATAAATGAATGTCCAATGCCTCCTTTCCTTTACGGATTGTCCCGGAAGCATCTTGTGGGGTCATTATATGGGATTTCCTATTATTTGGCAAGATATATTTTGAAAATTATTAAAATTTTTGAAACTGGCACGCACTTTACTTGACTTAATAAACTATTAAGTATAAGATACTTTTACACTTTTTTCCATTTTCTCAACAAGGAAGTGAACATTATGAAATTTGAAAGATTAAACGAAAATCAGATACGTTGTACCTTAACCAGAAATGATTTAATTGATAGACAAATTAAAATCAGCGAACTTGCTTATGGTAGCGAAAAGGCCAAATCCCTTTTCCGGGATATGATGAAGCAAGCCGCCAAAGAGTGCGGTTTTGAAGCTGATGACATCCCATTGATGATTGAAGCCGTACCCGTCAGCACCGAATGTGTAGTACTGACCATTACCAAGGTAGACGATCCCGAAGAATTGGACACACGTTTTTCCAAATTTTCACCTTATGTTGCAAGCGACATCGAAGAAATGCTTGCTGAGCATGTTTCCGACGATATTACAGATTTATTTACTAAAATTCAGGATTCTGATAGCGAACCGGGTAATACCGCTTCACATCCGGAGCGTTTATGCGGCTATCAGCAGGATACCAAAGAACAAGAGAAAAAGAAACAGAAATGCACGTTGCGTGTATACCGTTTCGACACCTTAGACGCTGTTATCCGTCTGGCCCATGTCGTATCCGAATTGCCCCTGGGACGCAACTCTTTATACAAAGATGCCAAAAACAATTGTTATGAGTTGATGATTGACGGCAATACCATGACCCAGGAATGTTATAACAAGCTTTGTAACATTACATCAGAGTATGGCCGCAGCACCCGCAAAGATTTGCCTACCGAAGACTATCATGCTGAGCATTTGGACCCCTTATGTCTCAATCACGCTTTACAGTCTCTGGCAATCGTATAAATCATAAATTTAAGCCCCCGTAAATTTGTTTTACAGGGGCCTTTCATTTGATGCTGTTTATAATGCCTCAATCTTTGCCATCAATTCATTGATGTCCATGCCATGTACCATAGCAGCCTCTTCCAAAGATTCAGCCTGCGCAGAAGGGCATCCTACACAATGCATTCCTGCATTTAATAAAATCGGAATAACATCCGCATTGGTTCTGATGATCTCTCCGATAGTCATGTCTTTTGTGATTCCTGTCATCTCTATTCCTCCTTATTTAGTATCTTTTTTTGTTAGTATACCCCTATCTTGTGTTTTTATCAACATTCCATTTTTGTATGGTAAAAAGTACAACCCTCTTCTTGACCTACTGTCCTTTTTTACCTATAATTAAACCATGGGATTAGCATAGTTTTTATGCGTAACTTAACGGATTTTATCCGTTCAAAAAATTATAATTTTATAGGAGGCTATTTCAAAATGAGACCAGAATGGACAGATTTTGTAGGCGGCAAATGGGACAAAGAAGTCAACGTTCGCGACTTCATCCAGAAGAACTACACTCCTTATGATGGAGATGAATCCTTCTTAGCAGGACCTACACAGAACACCACAGACTTATGGAACATGGTGCTTGAATTACAGAAAAAGGAACGTGAAGCAGGCGGCGTACTTGATATGGATACAAAAGTTGTTTCCACTATCGTTTCCCACGGCCCCGGATACCTCGATAAGAGCAAAGAGACTATCGTAGGTTTCCAGACAGATAAACCTTTCAAACGTTCTATGCAGCCTTACGGTGGTATCCGTATGGCAGAGAAAGCTTGTTCAGATAACGGCTACACAGTAGATCCCGAAATCTCCGAGTTCTTCTCCACACACAGAAAAACACACAACGCAGGTTGTTTCGATGCTTACAATGCAGATATGAGAGCTTGCCGTTCCGCACACATCATCACAGGTCTTCCGGATGCTTACGGCCGTGGTCGTATCATCGGTGACTACAGACGTGTTGCTTTATACGGTATCGACAGATTGATCGAAGACAAAATGGCTCAGAAAGATTCTACAGGACGTGTTATGACAGATGACGTTATCCGTCTTCGTGAAGAGCTCTCCGAGCAGATGGTTGCTTTAAAACAGATGAAAGAAATGGCAGCTTCTTACGGATGCGACATTTCCAAACCCGCTTCTAACGTACAGGAAGCTATCCAGTGGACATACTTCGGATACTTATGTGCAGTTAAAGAGCAGAACGGTGCTGCTATGTCCTTAGGACGTACATCCACATTCCTTGATGTATATGCTGAAAGAGACTTAAAGAACGGTACTTTCACAGAAGAACAGATTCAGGAATTCGTTGACCACTTCATCATGAAATTACGTTGCATCAAATTTGCTCGTACTCCTGAATACAACCAGATCTTCGCAGGCGATCCTGTATGGGTTACAGAGTCTCTTGCAGGTGTTGGCGTAGACGGACGTCCTTTGGTTACAAAGATGTCCTTCCGTTACTTAAATACATTAGACAACTTAGGACCTTCTCCCGAACCCAACTTAACAGTTCTTTGGTCCACAAGATTGCCTGAAGCATGGAAAAAATACTGTGCAAAGATGTCCATCAAGACTTCTTCTATCCAGTACGAAAATGATGACTTAATGAGAGCTACTCACGGTGATGACTACGGTATTGCATGTTGTGTATCTTCCATGGTACTTGGTAAAGAAATGCAGTTCTTCGGAGCTCGTGCTAACTTAGCTAAATGTTTACTTTACTCCTTAAACGGTGGTGTAGACGAAGTTACCAAGAAACAGGTTGGTCCTAAATACCGTCCTGTTGTTGGTGATGTACTTGATTACGATGACGTAATGGATAAATTCATTGATATGATGGAGTGGATGGCAGACGTATATGTAAATACATTGAACGTAATTCACTACATGCATGACAAATACTGCTACGAGAGATCTCAGATGGCTTTACATGACAGAGATGTTAAACGTTACTTCGCAACAGGTGTTGCAGGTTTATCCATCGTAGCTGACTCTTTATCCGCTATCAAATATGCAAAAGTTGAAGTTGTTCGTGATGAAGATGGCGTTATCGTTGACTTCAAGACAACAGGTGACTTCCCTAAATATGGTAACGATGATGACCGTGTAGACGAAATCGCTCAGGAAATCGTACACAAATTCATGACAGCTATCAGAAGACATCATACTTACAGAAACGGTGTTCCTACAACATCCATCCTTACTATTACTTCCAACGTAACATATGGTAAGGCTACAGGTAACACACCTGACGGACGTAAAAAAGGACAGCCTTTCGCTCCCGGTGCTAACCCGATGCACGGACGCGATACTCATGGTGCTGTAGCTTCCTTAGCTTCCGTATCCAAACTTCCTTTCAATGATGCTCAGGACGGTATCTCCAATACCTTTACAATCATCCCCGGAGCACTTGGTAAAGAAGATCAGGTATTCGCTGGCGACATCGAAATCGACTTAAACAAATAATTTAAACAATAAAGGTGAGAGTTATGGACGAAAATGCAATGATTGAGGATTTAATCCGTCAACTGGATAACGGCATGGCAAAGGATGTAGGTCACATTAATGTAGATGTAGACAATACTCTGGAAGCCTCCAAAAATGTCGAGACCATGGGTTGCGTGGACTGCTCCAAAAATCCAATGGCATGTAGCGTCCCTACTCTTCACGACGGCCTTGACGGCAACGAATAATTAGGAGGTAAAACTATCATGGAAAATACAGCTCAAGTTGAAAACTTAGTAAACTTATTAGATGGTTACGCTACCAAAGGCGGACATCATTTAAATGTTAACGTTTTAAACAGAGACACATTATTGGATGCACAGAAAAACCCTGAGAAATATCCTCAGTTAACAATCCGTGTTTCCGGTTATGCTGTTAACTTCATCAAATTAACACCTGAACAGCAGGCAGACGTTATCAGCAGAACATTCCACGAATCCATCTAATTTGGTTTTGGTATGTTACAAAGCCTTCCGAGTTTTCTCGGAAGGCTTTTTCTTTTGCCTTTTCTATGATAAAATACATATAGTTTTTGATGTATCAGACAAACTAATAAGGTCCACTGTTATAAAACAGAGACCGACTAAATCAAATATAGAAAAGAGGACTTATAGATGAGCGGAAAAATTCACTCTTTAGAAAGCTTTGGAACCGTTGATGGCCCCGGCACACGATTTGTTGTATTTTTACAAGGTTGCCCCATGCGCTGTGCATATTGCCACAACCCTGACACTTGGGCAGTAAATGGCGGCACTGAAATGGAAGCATCCTACATTATCGAACAATACGAAAGAAACAAACCCTTTTATGCCAACAACGGCGGCATCACTGTTACAGGTGGTGAGCCTTTATTACAAATTGACTTCTTAATTGAATTATTCACTCTTTGCAAAGAAAAAGGGATTCATACCTGCATCGACACCTCCGGCATCACTTACAAACCGGGGAATGCAGAATATAATGCCAAACTGGATGTCTTGATGAGTATGACCAATCTTGTAATGCTTGACATCAAACACATTGATCCCGAGAAGCATAAAGATCTTACAAAGCAACCCAATGATGGTATTTTGGCCTTTGTTTCTTATTTAGAAGAAAAGAACGTAGACATGTGGATCCGTCATGTTGTTGTTCCCGGTCTTACCGATGATGAGGAATCATTGTTTAAATTGGGATACTTTATCGGTCAATTCAAGAATCTGAAAGCTTTGGATGTACTGCCTTACCATGACATGGCAAAGAAAAAATATAAAGAATTGGAAATGGAATATACCTTGGCAGATGTACCTCCTATGGATAAAAATAAAATCCCCGAGAAAAAAGCTCACATCCTGGACGGCATCCGCAAACGTCGTGCTGAGCTTGGCATTGGTTCCAAAAGCTAATGTTTCTTGCCAAAGTTTGTAATATTTACTACTTGTTTTATCCATATATTTGTATTAGAATAATGATGTGGATTGATAATTTTTTATCAGATTTTATATTTTAAGGAGGATATTATTATGGCATTCCAGATTAGTGACGCTTGTGTAGCTTGTGGCGCATGTGAAAGCGCTTGCCCTGTTGGTGCAATCAGCATGGGAGATGGCAAATTTGAAATCGACGCTGACAAATGTATCGATTGTGGTACTTGTGCAGGACAGTGCCCTACAGGTGCTATCTCTGAGGCATAAGATTTTACGCGAGTATCTCGCGCACAAATGTGCTTAATAACTAAAAAAACACGGTAGATTAAGTTTTCTTAACCTACCGTGTATTTTTTATCCCTCATCCCGATAACTACTCTGTCTCTCCAGATTGGCAAATTTGGTATAATCCGGTAACCAAGCCAGCTTCACTGTACCAATCGGACCATTTCTCTGTTTTGCAATAATAATCTCTGCAACACCCATCTCTGCAGTGTCTTTATTATAATAATCATCCCTGTAAATGAACATAACAACGTCGGCATCCTGCTCGATAGCTCCGGATTCACGCAGGTCAGAGAGCATGGGTCTCTTATCCGGTCTCTGCTCTACCGCACGACTTAACTGGGACAGTGCCACTACAGGCACATTCAATTCACGTGCCAATGCCTTTAAGGAACGGGAGATATCTGAAATCTCCTGCTGACGGGATTCAGAACCTCTTCCGCTACCACTCATCAACTGTAAGTAGTCGATGATAATCAGCTTCAAGTCTTTTTCCATTTTATACTTACGGCATTTGCTACGCAATTCAGAAATACTGATACCCGGTGTTGCATCAATAATCAAATTGGAATTACCAACCACACCCGCGGTTTCAATCAACTTATCCCAATCATCATCTGTCAGATTACCGGTACGGATATTACCGGAATTAACACTGGACTCCAAAGAAAACAGACGATTAACCAACTGTACCTCTGACATTTCCAAACTAAAAATTGCGACTGTCAGATTTTGTTTAAATGCCACATGCTGTGCAATATTCAACACAAAGGCTGTCTTACCCATAGAAGGTCTTGCCGCAACCAATACCAAGTCAGATGGTTGTAAGCCTGCCAATTTATAGTCCAGATCCAGGAACCCGGTAGGAATACCGGTAACGGTACCACTAGTCTGGGAAGCCTTCTCAATCTTATTCATAGCTTCCATGACGATGTCGCGGATCGGGATATAATCACTGGTATTTCTCTTCTGTACAAGGGAGAATATCTTTTTCTCGGTTTCTTCCAAAATCGTATCCGTTTCTTCTCTTCCCGTATAGCAGGAATTGGCAATATCCTCATTTAAACGGATTAACTTCCGTAATAAGGACTTCTCCGATACAATCTGACAATACTGCTTGATATTTGCAGATGTAGGGACTGCTGCTACCAGATTACTTAAGTACTCCACATTATTAATCTCCATGGGTACGCCTTTTTCATTGAGCTTGTCCTGGAGTGTTACAATGTCCACTACACCATCGCTCTCCTGAAGCTCCACAATAGCCTCAAACAACGTTCCATACTGTTTTCCATAGAAATCCTCGGGTAACAACATTTCAGCCGCTGTTATAATGGCATCACGGTCAATCATCATCGCACCGATAACCGATTGTTCTGCTTCCACGCTATGGGGCATTATTCTTTTGATTACCTGTTCCTCTGCTGCCATTACGCTTCCTCTACTTTAACTCGTAACACACCGCTTACCTTCGGGTGCAATTTCACTTTTACTTCATAGGTTCCGAAATTTTTGATTGCTTCCGGAAGCACCATTTTTTTCTTATCGATCTCTTTGCCGTACTTATCTTTATAAGCTACTGCAATCTCCTTGGTGGAAACCGAACCAAAGGCTTTGCCACCCTCTCCGGCTTTCATTTTTACCTCTACAGTCTGCTCTTCCAGTTGTTTTGCAAAATCCTGAGCATCCTGCAAAATCTGGGCAGCTACTTTTTCATCATTTGCTTTCTGCAATTTTAAATCATTTAAGTTTTTGGGAGTTGCTTCAACACCAAGTTTTTTGGGTAAAATGAAGTTTCTTGCATATCCGTCATTGGCATTGATAATATCACCTTTTTTTCCCAACGTCTTTACATCTTCCAATAAAATAATCTTCATAATTAAATTTCTCCCTCTTCCAGCATTTCACTCAATGTATTTTTCAACTGTTCTGTAGCCTCTTCCAAGGTCACATCTTTAAGCTGCGCCGCCGCCACATTTAAATGACCGCCACCGCCCATTTTTTCCATAATAATCTGCACATTCATTTCATCAATACTACGAGCACTGATATAGATCACCTGGTTATATTCCGTCAAAACAAAACTTGCCTTGATGCCGGTAATATTTAACAGTTCATTTGCCGCCTGGGCTCCTACGATTGTGGGATTATGAGCCTCACCGGCTTCAGCAACGGAAATGGCAAATACGTCTTTATAAATCGTTGCTTTGCTGACAACCTCTGCCTTAGCGCGATAATCCTCTACATCATCACGCAACATCTTGCGCACTCTTGTCACATCTGCACCGTTTCTTCTCAAATATGCAGCCGCCTCAAAGGTACGCACGCCTGCTTTACTCGTAAAATTGTTGGTATCAATCACAATACCGCCATATAAACAATCAGCCTCTGCACTCTTTAGCTTCAACCCACTCTCAATATATTGGATAACCTCTGTAACCATCTCACAGGCACTGGATGCATATGTTTCCACATAGGAAAGTGTGGCATTTTCAATAATCTCCTCACTTTGTCTATGGTGATCCAGCACAACGATAGAACGGCACATTTTCAGCAGTTCCGGACATTCGGTGATACTGGGCTTATTGACATCGACTACAACCAGACAGGTATTGGCGCCTGCCAATTCAACCGCTTGTGCACTGTTTACAAGGATCTGCTCTTCGCCTTCTTCATGCTCCACAAAATGATCTACCAAAGGCTTGATAGAACTATTTACATCATTGATAACAATGTGTGCGCTTCTACCCAATGCCTTTGCAATACGGTAAATACCCACTGCCGCACCAAAGCTATCCACATCTGTCATACGATGACCCATAACAATTACTTTATCTTTGGCAGAAACAATTTCCTTCAACGCATGAGCTTTTACACGAGCCTTTACACGGGTATTTTTCTCAACACGTTGGCTCTTACCACCATAATAAGTCACACCTTCTTTTGCCTTTACCACAGCCTGGTCACCACCACGTCCCAATGCCAAATCAATAGAAGTACGTGCATACTCATAATTTTGTGAATAAGAAAGACCTCCAACACCGATACCGATACTCAAAGTAACCGACATCTCATTTCCGATGTTTACCGTCTTAACATCCTCCAGCAAATCAAAACGGTTTTCCTGCAGAAGTTTTAGGGATTGCTTACGCAATACAAAGAAAAACTTATCCTTCTCCATTTTACGGACAATACCGTCAATGGAAGCAAAATATTTGTTGACTTTTCTCTCAATCAACGCTGTTAAAAGAGAACGTCTTACTTCTTCAACACTATCTAAAGCTTCTTCATAATTATCAATATAAAGAAGACCTACCGCCAAACTCTGATTGTCATTTTCGCGGAGTGCCATTTTCAGTGCTGTTTCATCAAAGATATAAACAGAAACCAAACAACCTTCATATACTCCGTCCGATTCAAAAATGTCACTGTTTTCTACCATTTCCGCCATAGGAATTCTCTTTAATTTAGCGTGAAAATCCCTATCGTATTGCTGAAATTCAACTTCTGTTTCATCCAAATCACCCACCGGCAATTTATCCTTACCGATTGCATCAAAGAAAACGGAAATCGGTTTATTCTCTATCTTTTCTTTTCCGATCGTCTGTAAAAACGCCTTATTAGCCCAGATAAGCTTGCCACTCTCATCCAATAATGCGTTGGGCAACTCCAAATCCCACAACAGTTTCTTCTGAATCTGTCCATATTGGGTGGCAAAACTGACCAACTCATTCATCACAACCGAGCGGTTAAAATGCTCCAATACCAAAAAAGAAACCAAATACACCAAAGTAAAGCCGGACATAATCATTCCCGCCTTGACATCAATGGTATAAATCGCTGCATCCATTACCGCCCACAAAATACCAAACCAGACGGGTAAACGGAAATACAAACGGAGTCTTCCTTTAAACTTTAAGTTCTTATTCATAATGATTTCCTCATTCACCTTTTAACAAATTACGATAGAAACCCATATTAATGTCATTATAACATCTTTTTTCATAGAGGGGAACAAAAAACTCTCCCTCTCCTACATTGCATACATCTTAACATTGGATAATTTAGATAAATCATAACATCGAATGCATTTTATTCTGTACTGATGTACATTGGAATTTTCAAAAGCTGTCGGTCCCATTTCCCGATACATAATCACCATTGTCTTTGGAGGCGACAGATGGGTTGTTGCCAAAGAAACGAACTCCTCATCATCCTTTGCAACCATACCCTTTTGCTTTAAAACATTATAATTATACTTTACCGACTCATAAGAAGTCATGTCCAAGCATACATTAGGTATAATCTGAAACTGCACAGTCAAGATTTCCTTATCCGGATGCAGTTGCTTTAATATGTTGTAATTTTCTTTTGTAACAGAAAGTATCTCTACATAGGGAACGGAAGCTTTGATACGGACAAACTGCGCATCCGCATACTCTATCTGAGTTTTATCAAGCACTATCAAGCCTTCATTCATACCGCATCCTCCTTTTGCCATTTTTATTATAATCCTTCGTACCATACACATCAACCGCTACATCTAGTTACTTCAATCCTCTGTCACCATACCAATAAGAAAAGTCCTTAAATACTGCATATACAGTACTTAAGGACTCTTTAATCATTTGCTCAAATTAATCCTGAACATAAGGCATCAAAGCGATGTGACGAGCACGTTTGATTGCTACTGTCAAAGCTCTCTGATGTTTAGCACAGTTACCTGTGATTCTTCTGGGAAGGATTTTTCCTCTCTCAGATACGTATCTTTTTAATTTTGCTGTATCTTTGTAATCGATTACGTTATCTTTACCACAGAATACACAAACTTTTTTTCTTCTACGAATTCCGCCTCTTCTCTTCATAGGAGAATCGGATTTCTCTGTCTTATTAAAAGCCATGTCATTGCCTCCATTCTTAATCGGTTTCTAATTGAACGGCAATTCTTCGATTCCGTCAGGAATATTCATAAAGCCTTCACCGGCTGCAACAGGTGCTGCACTCTGCATCGGCACAAAACCACCGTTATCTGCACCCTGACTGGATTTGCTTTCTGCAAATTCGTGTTCTTCTACAACAACATCGGTTGTGTAAACTTTTACGCCATCCTTATTGGTATAGTTTCCTGTCTGGATACGGCCTGTAACAGCAATCTTAGTACCTTTACGTAAGTACTTCTCTGCAAACTCACCCTGTCTGCCAAAAGCAACACAGTTGATAAAATCTGCAGTCTGTCCATCCTGATTATTACGACCTCTGCGATCCACTGCCAAAGAATATCTGGCAATCGCCATAGGTGTCTCGCCCTGAGAATATCTCACTTCGGGATCTCTTGTTAAACGTCCCATTAGAATAACTTTATTCATCTTATTTCCTACTTTCTATTATGCCTCGTCTTGTCTTACGCATAAATATCTGAGAACGTTTTCCATGATACGAACGCGGTTTTCCACTTCGTAAGGAACACTAGCCTCAGCATCGAACTGGATGAAATAGTAGAAAGCTTCTTTCATTTTCTGAATGTCGTAAGCAAGTCTCTTCTTACCCCATTCATCAACGTTTGTAACTTTTCCACCGAATCTTTCGATATAAGCTTTTACTTTTTCTACAGTAGCAGCTCTTTCATCATCTTCGATTTTAGCACTAACAATAACGGCTAATTCATATTTGTTCATGCTTCGTTACCTCCTTTTGGTCTCTGGCCCCTTCGCTAAGCAAGGAGCAAGGAATAATATATCACGAAGATAAATGTTACCATGCTTTTCCACAATTTTCAAGACCTTTTCTGTATTTCTTTTGTATTTTTTTCAACTAATTTTCGCGCAATCATAATCTGATGATCACACCCCTGACATTTCAACCTAAAATCAGCTCCAACACGCAAAATCTCCCATTGCTTACTGCCACATGGATGTTGTTTTTTTAAGGTTACGATATCACCAATCTGATAATCCATTTTGTCACTCCTCTAGTTCACCTTAATCTGCGAAAGAATCTCACCAATCGGTCCGCTAATCACCAAATCAGCCATGCTGTCCCGCGCGGTTGGTGCTTTATTAATTAACACCAATTTATTCCCCTGATAATAGTCAATGAGGCCTGCTGCCGGATAAACCACCAAGGACGTGCCACCGATAATCAGCATATCTGCTTCGCTAATTGCCTTGATTGCGCCACTTAACACCTGACTATCCAAGCCCTCTTCATATAAGACCACATCCGGTTTAATCTCTCCGCCACAGCTACACTTAGGCACTCCATCTGCATGTAAAATATATTCCGCTCCAAAAAATCCACCGCAATTTTCACAATAATTGCGCAACACACTACCATGCAATTCATATACTTTTTTACTACCTGCTGCCTGATGAAGTCCATCAATATTTTGCGTGATAACAGCAGTCAGTTTTCCTGCCGCTTCCAATTCTGCCAGCTTTAAATGTGCTGCATTAGGCTTTGCATCCAAACAAAGCATTTTATCTTTATAAAAGCGATAAAATTCATCTGTCTTATTTCTGTAAAAGGTATGGCTTAAAATAGTTTCCGGCGGATAATCATACTTCTGATGATATAATCCGTCCACGCTGCGAAAGTCCGGAATCCCACTTTCTGTCGATACACCCGCGCCACCAAAAAACACAATGGATTGACTGTCATTAATCATCTGTTGTAACTTTGCTACCTGATCCATCTTTATTCCTCCCTCATCCATTTTATCTGCATTTACCATATGGGAAATAACTTCATGTTACCGGTCGCCCAATCCTTTACCACGCCAAAAAATTCTCTAACCAGATTAGCCGGTAGCGTCCGGATATCATCCCGCGCCGCCAGTCCCTGAGGGTTTTCATATCCTACAGCCCGCGCCAAATGGGTGGCACGAAAGATATGAAAATCATTGCTGACAACTGCAATACATGGATCCTCATCCATCAACTCCATAGAAAAAACCAGATTCTCATAGGTACTGGTTGATAGTTCTTCTTTGATAATCCGTTCGGGGTCAAGTCCTTTTTCTTCCAAATAGCATGCCATGGCATAAGCTTCTGTGGTTGTTTCATTCGCACCCTGTCCACCGGATACAATGACTACAACCTTTTCATGCTCTATAGCATAATCATATGCCGCATCCAACCGTTTGGCAAGTACCCGGCTGGGACGCCCGTTCCTCACATGAGCACCCAATACAACCACATACTCTACCTCTGTTGCCGGCATGCGATAGAATCCTGATAAAATTAGCCCCTCAATAAACAGAAAAATCGTCAGACACGCACCAATAAATGTACCGCACGTAATCTTTAGCCACTTGGGCATCCGTCTCACCAAATGCTTCTTTGCCATCCGGGAAAAGAGCAAAAACATAATTCCTGCAGGAAACCAAATAAAATAAAACAAATTGGTAAATCCCGTATAGGCTATTAATACTGTAAAATACAGAAGGCACAATATGCCCAATACCAACCATACCTTCCATAACGTTTCTTTTTTATTTGTTTTCATCATACCTCTGTCAAACTCTTGTAAAAACAGGCTCAGATCCATAGATCCAAGCCCGCAATGTTTATTTTAAAATTTTATTTCTCTTGTGCTTCTTTTGCAGATACAGATCGACATCCGCTCTTACCATAGCATCGTTCATCCTGGCCTCTCCATCATTGATAAAGGAACTCATGCCGACACTCATACTTATGTAATACGGTTTGTCGTTACCTGCGTTTAACTCTTCCGTCGCCTGTGTGATACGTTTTCTGAGGATTTGCTCATACTTTTTATCCTCCATGAACAAAAAGCCCGCGAACTCATCTCCGCCCAGTCTGCCGATAATCTGATCCTCGCCCAATGCATCTTTTAATATCTTTGCAATAGAGCGCAAGGAATAATCGCCTTCCTCATGTCCGAATTTGTCATTGATCAGCTTCAGATTGTTCATATCCGCATAGAGAACCACAGCTGTTTTTCCCAAATTTTCCGGTTGTTGCAATACCTTACGTGCCGTAACCTGGAAACCTCTCCGGTTATAAATCTGTGTTAACTCATCTGACTTGGATACCTCATCCAGGAACGCATTGGTTTCTTTTAACTGCTCCAAACTTTCTGCTAATTTGGCACTAACCTCCTCTTTACTCCGGAACAAGTGCATAGTCTGAATTGCCGAAGCAATCTGGAATGTAATGGCCTCAATGGTAATCATATTATCCACATTGGGTTCTACTGCGAAAATACCATACTGTTCATCTTTGGAAAACAGGAAAGAAAAGGCATAAGTTTTTCTCTTGTTATCCTCTACGAACGGATTGCGGAATATGTCATCTACCGAAATCGCCTGTTCATCCTCTTTGGGCGCATAACTGCTCTTCCCTTTTTGGTAAGCCTTAACTAACAACTCTTTGGGCATCTTCCATCTTCCGTTCTTACGGCAACGGATAACATCCGGGAACAGCAAGAGATAGCTCTTTTTATAATCCAAATGAATCATACGCGAAAGCAACACGTCGTAGTTTTCTGTCTGATCATCATCGTTTACCAAATCCCTCATAATGGTCATGGTAACACGGTTCACCATTTCATTCTCTCTACGGTCGTTACTTCGCTGACGTTCACGTAACAACATAATGTTTTTATAGCATTCTGCCAATGCAGAATAAATTTTAATACGGTTTTTATCCGATCCGGATGCTTTGGAAAACAGCAATGCCAAGCATTCACAAATCTCATAGACAAGACTGATGTCATCAACTCTTGTCATGATTTTGGCATTCATATCCATAAATCCCTTGGTAATCTCGCGATATAAGTCATCGGTAATTTCACGCTTGTACACATGCTCCATCATCCATGCGATAAAATCATGCAACGCATTTTCGACAAAAGCTATTACCTCTTCGGGCGTATCCTCATCAAATGCATTATTGCTAATCTGTTTAGCAAGTTTATCCGCAGTCGCATGCTCAAGATCAAAGTCAATCAATCCTTCTGCCGCAGACAACGCATCCTTGGTTCTATCTCCACAAGAATCTCTGATAACGAGAACTGTCTCAAGACGGACATCGGTATCGTCCCCCGGTTTCAAATCACAAGCAGCCTTTATCGCCCGATAACCAAGCTCCGAAGAGTCTGCCCTGGTTGTTGTAAGGCTAGGCTCCATTAACGCTGCAAATGGCCAATCATCAAAACCAACTACGGCAATATCTTTACCGGGTTTGATTCCTCTGGCTTCCATAACACGATAACCGGCCAATGCCATATAATCATTGGAAAAAACAATAGCGTCCAAGTCATCATTTTCATCCAACAACTTCTCCACTGCTTCATCACTATATTCGGTAAAATTGCCATATACAATTTTCTTATCTTCTATGGGAATGTCATACTTCTGTAGTACTTCTTTGTATGCTTCCAGACGCTCAATGGAATCTTCGTTGGTAGCCGGTCCACATACAATACCAATATGTCTCTTACCAATGGAATTTACCAAATATTCGACTTCTTTTGCAAATCCGCCTTTGTTATCAAAGGAAACATTGGCATAACCATCCACTTTATTAGCAATGGTAATAACCGGTATATCCTTGTACTGATCCAAAAATTTCTTCTGGACCTTTGCATCAACGTTGCTGGCTATTGTTCCCAAAAGAACAACCAACACGTCAATATTCTGCTTCGTTACAAAATTGAAAATATAGTTGTTTTGATATTCATATTTGCTTTTGTTCCGCTCCATATAAGGCGCATCGAAATAGCCTCCTGCCAAAATGTACAAATTGGCATCCATCTCTTCTGCCGCATGCATGGCACCCACGCACACCTCTCTCGCAAATATGTCACAATACTCGCTAATCAGCAACCCAATGTTTATTCTTTCTTTCCCCATAACACATATACCTCTTTAGTACATAAGTACTATGTTGCAAAAACATATACAATATGCCAGTATTTAATATTTATTATAAAACATTGTATGTATCATTTCAAGATGGAACCTCGTTACTACACAAAAAAGGAACAGTCCTTTTTCGAACTGTTCCTCTCATACATATAAATCATTATTTACTCTGTTTTGCTTCCATTTTTGCTTTTTTAGCTTCCAAAGCTTTTTCTGTAGGTCTTACAAATACCAGACATACAATTAAAGCAACTATGTACAATGCAATTGTTGCATACAACACATACTGATAACCGGTAGGATTTACCGTAATCATCTCGGTTGTGCCGTCAGCCAACACATGTGCTATCTGCTCTTCTTTACCGAAAGTCTGTACAATCCAAGCAGCCATCTGGTTACCTGTCAAACCGGCAAATGCCCATGCAGACAATGTAATACCATGGATTGCACTAATGCTTCCCATACCGTAATGATCGGATAACAATGTAGGCACGTTGGAGAAACCTCCGCCGTATCCTGCATTTACCATAAAGATTAATGCCAATACCAATACGATTAAGAGTGTATTTCCTTCGCCATTTTTAATACCGTTTGTCAATAATACAACACCGGTAAGTGCGATGGAAATGATAAAGATTAATTTATAAATTGTATTTCTGTCTTTCATGGTATCAGCCCATGCAGAGAAACCAAGACGTCCACCTGCATTGAAGATAGCGGATACTGTAGAAATAATACCAACAAAGCTTGCAAGACCAAGACATTTGATGATCATTTTTTCCTGGGAAATTAATGCTAAACCACAGGTGATATTGATGTAGAACATCAACCAGATACCAACATAATTCATGATAGGTTTTGTTTTAATAACTTCCAAGATGCTGGGTCCTTTTGCACCGGATGCAGCCGGCTCATGCCATCCATCAGGTTTCTTCAATAACAAATGACCAACGAACATCATTACAAAATATACACAAGCAAGGATCAAGAACATTTTCCAAATGCCGCCTTCGCCCAAGTTTGCCAATAAAGACTGCATAATGGGGCTTGCGATAGCTTTCGCTGCACCAAAACCGGCAACTGCAAGACCTGTTGCAAGACCTTTTCTATCTTGGAACCAGAGCATCAATGTCTTAACAGGGGATAAGTAACCGGTACCAAGACCAACACCCATGATAAAACCATAGCAAAGATAGATTCCGATGAGCGCCAACACGCTTCCTTTGTTCTGACCGCCGTACCAGATGAATAATCCGGTTCCTGCCATACCAATGGAAAAGCAGATGGTTGCAATCAAAGAAGATTTGTGAATATCTTTTTCTACAACGTTTCCTAAGAAAGCAGCAGACATTCCCAAGAAGAAAATTGCAAAACTGAATGCCCATTCAGTTGCACCCTTGGAAAATCCGATATAATCTGCAATCTCCTGACTGAAAATTGACCAACAGTAAACAGTACCGATACTGCAGTGAAGCAGTAACGCGGGGATAGCTGCACGAACCCACTTATTTGTACGCCAGCCACCGGCTTTTTTTGTGTTCTCTCCCATAATTCTCATACTTCCTTCGTATTTTTTATTCCATGCCACCGCCTTTTGCAGTGACAAACACATGTATTATACACCCAATAAACCCAAGTTTCAAGCCACTTTTCTGGTTTTTTCGACGTACAAAACGCCCTTTATAAAATGAAAAGTGCTACAATCGGTATAGTAATAACACTAAACAATGTACTTAACACACTTCCCCTTGTACAACACGTCTCATCTGCCCCTTGTTCTGTGGCAAGCAATACCACAATACTACCCACCGGCATAGCCAGCATAAAAATAAAGACTCCTGCTATTTCCGGCAAAAATGCAAAGTTACGAATAATTAATGCAGCTACAATGGGTATCACCAAAAGACGGATTGCCAAAAACAGATACATTTTCATATCGGTAAAAAGCTGTTTAAAATTCTGCTGTGCCATAGATGCTCCGATTAAAATCATCGACATGGGAATTACCGGTTCACCCAAATATGCTGCTAATGTCTCTACCGGTGCAGGCAATTGAATCTTAAATGCAAAAATAAAAATTGCCACAAAACAGGAAATAACTCCCGGATTCAGCATCTTTTTTAAAGATTCCCGCCCACTTATTTTCTCTTTGTTCTTTCCGCTCAAGCTTGCAAGATAAAGGCCATAGGTATATAGGAAGAAGTTATATCCCAAAATGTAAAAAGTAATGTAAATCATACTTTCCTGCCCATATACACTGGTAATGATCGGAATGCCGATAAATCCTACATTGGAAAAGATCAACATTAAACGATACAAACTCTCTACCTTTTGTTCTATTTTTAAAATCTTAACCAACACAAAACTCAAGACCGTCAGTAACGCAAAGTATAGGAACATCAAAAACAGATTCGACAGAATACTCCCTCTGTCTGCATGTATTTCTTTATTAATAACTCCGTTAATCACCAGCATAGGATTCATAACATTAATAACAATTTTGGAAATGGCACCGTATGCACTCTTATTCAACCATTCTTTTTTGTAGCAAAAATAGCCAACCATCATAATCGAAAATAAAACTATCATCTGCTGCAAGACAATCATTGCCGTCATTTTCATCCACTCCTTATTACTCAATATCCCACGGACTATAAAAAATATTACATCTAATATACATTCCTATCTTTACGAAAGAAAAAGAACCTTGAAATTCAAGGCTCTTTAGAGGCGCAGACCGGATTTGAACCGGTGAATACTGGTGTTGCAGACCATTGCCTTACCACTTGGCTACTGCGCCATATATTATTATATGAACATTTCTTGTTCAAAATGACTCCAACGGGAATCGAACCCGTGTTACCGCCGTGAAAGGGCGATGTCTTAACCGCTTGACCATGGAGCCGTATAAACTCCCCGAGCAGGGCTCGAACCTGCAACAACTCGGTTAACAGCCGAGTGCTCTACCATTGAGCTATCGAGGATTATCTTCGGGCTATCTCCCGTGTTCTTGGAGTACCCTCAAAACCGAACAACGACTTCTCTCTTGATCTTCTTTCTTTACTTCCTATCCTTTTCCTGAACCTTCAGGTTAAGCCCTCGACCGATTAGTACTTATCAGCTACGTACATTACTGCACTTACACCTTAAGCCTATCTACCTCATACTCTCTAAGGGGTCTTACT
>JAZQLQ010000005.1:0-2812 GCA_045542735.1 Lachnospiraceae bacterium | reverse complement strand
AAAACAACGCGCGAGGTAACAAATGGACATTATTATCACAAACCAGTCGGACAGACCGATTTATGAGCAGATTATGGACCAGATCAAAGCCCAGATTATGAACGGCGAGTTGAAAGAAGGGGACGCCCTTCCGTCAATGCGACTTCTGGCCAAAGAACTGCGAATCAGTATTATTACAACCAAGCGAGCCTACGAGGAATTAGAGCGTGAAGGCTACATTGAATCCTACACGGGCAAGGGAAGTTTTGTCAAAGGCGTAAATCACGAAATGGTGAAAGAAAGCGTTATGTTTGAAATCGAGAACCTGATGGAAGAGGTGCTTGAGAAGGCGGCGCTTGCTAAGGTGCCTTTTGATGAACTTGTGGAGCGAATGAAGCTTTTATACGAAGAGAAGGAGAGTCAGAGCGATGAATAAGGAAGACAGAATGGAAGCGGTAGCAGATACTGCGGTACATACAGAGAATGACTATGTCATTGAGTTAAAAGATGTCACCAAGGATTACGGCGACTTCGTTTTAAATAAGGTGAGTTTTAACATTCCCAGAGGCTGTATTTGCGGTTTTGTAGGGCAGAATGGTGCCGGTAAAACTACCACAATCCGTTTGATTATGGATATTATTGCTGCAAATTCCGGCGAGATGAAGGTGTTTGGCAAGGATATGCATACAGAGGGTAAAACCTTAAAAGATGATATCGGCGTGGTATTTGACGAAATGGGCTTCCACGACTTCTTAACCGGCGTGCAGATTAATAAAATCATGAGCAAAATGTACACCAACTGGAGCGAAGAAGTGTTTACCGGATATATGAAGAAATTCGGTCTTCCCATGAAGAAAAAGTGCGGTAAGTTCTCTCGTGGTATGCGTATGAAACTTCAGATTGCAGTAGCAATGTCCCACGGCGCGAAGTTACTGATTATGGATGAACCTACCAGCGGTTTGGACCCCATTGTCCGTAATGAAATTCTGGAAATTTTCCAGGAGTTTGTTATGGAAGAGGATCATACGATTCTTTTATCTTCTCATATCACAGGAGATATTGAGCGAATTGCGGATATGGTTGTATTTATTGACAAGGGCCGTATCGTGTTAAGCGGTGAAAAGGATGTAATCCTTGAAAATCACGCAATGATTAAATGCAGTAAGAAAGATGCGGATACAATCGCGAAAGAAGACATTGTATCCGTAAGACAGTCTGCCTTCGGTGTAGATGTTTTGGTACATGATAAAAAGACCTGTGCAAGAAAATATGAGAAACTCACCATGGAGCAGTGTACCTTGGAAGAAATCATGATACATTATGTAAACCGCGCAAACGACGAAAGCAAAGAAGCGTAGAAGGAGGTATCTTATGAAAGGATTGATTTTAAAAGATATCTACTGCCTGCGTACCCGTATCATGGCCTATGTGTTGACTTTGGTTGCTGCCTTGGCAATCGGAATTCTGATTTCCCTTAGCAGTGAATACGGAAATATGAGGTTGGATGTGATGATGGGCGATGCCGCAACGGTATCGGAAGATGATCTCGCGGCACATAAAGTAATGCTAGGCGGTGCTACTTTTTTGGCAATTTTACTTCCTTTGGGAGTGGGTTTTGACGGCATTATGACCTTTCATATGGATGAAAAGGCAAATTTCGGCGATGTACTTCGCACCATGCCGGTAAAACCTGTGGAAATTGTGTTGGCAAGATTTAGTACTGCTTATGGCTTCCTTCTGACCGGTTATATATCGTCTGTTTTGATTGCTTTATTGATTTCGCCGGTGGTTAAGATTTTTACACTGGCTGAAATGATTCATGCGGGAACTGTAATGACCTGTGCACTGGCAGTCGGTCTTGGAGTGGTATGTTGTGCCCTTTTTATGTGGAAAAAGAAGACCTGTGAGTATATTTTTATCGGTGTTTTTTTAGGGGCATATGCGATATTTGCAATTGCGATTGTAACATTAAGCAACCGTTACGGAGACCAGGTAGATGCTATTATGAACACATTTATGGATAAGGTCAAAATCCTTTTTGAGAATAGTCTGGTTTGGTTAATTCCGGTGGCTTTACTTATGACTGTGGTATGTTTCTTCGTATCTGTGTTGATTGTAAAAAGAAAGGGGCGAGGTGTGCGATGAAATCATTATTATATAAAGATTATGTGGCTACGAACGGCCCTATTGTGATAGGCGGATTTGGACTTCTTACAGTGTTTATTTGTGTATTTACGGTGTGGAGTACCGTAGACAGTGATATAGAAGTGTTGTTGGGCTTGTGGACCCCTATGTTGTTTATGGGTGGATGCGCATATTTGCTGGTATTGATGTCTCAGTTGTTTCAAGCAGATTCCGGTAAAAACTGCCGTGATTACCTGCTTACCATGCCTGTAGATAAAAAAGAATATTTGCTTTCTAAATATATCTATTACCTGGTGGCAAACTATCTGGTTTTATCCTGGGGCATTTTCTTAAGCATGATTGCGGCAACAGCGGTAAAAACAGAGGGTATGATGATGATGGTATCCACCATTCAGTTAATGGGTCCCATTGTGATTCCGGTCATGTTGATTATGGCTGCCATAACGTTTCCCTTATACATACTGTACGGTAAGAAAAAAGGAGATATGATTTTTAGCGGATTTTCCGTTACGCTTTGCATTCTGTTTTTTATCTGGCTATTATTCGGTGATGTATCCGGCCTGACAAATATGGATTTTGAAGGCTATATGAAATGGGTGGAAGAACATACGAGTCTGATTATTCTTTTAACAACCATATTTCCTATTGTGACAGGTGTTATTTATTATCTGTCATACAGAATCACTGC
>JAZQLQ010000004.1:0-98914 GCA_045542735.1 Lachnospiraceae bacterium | reverse complement strand
ACACTCTCTGAAATTTTCTCTTGGAATTTTTCAGGGTTGCATTGCTGTTTATTTGTCAAGGTTCTTTGTGCTGTCTTTCGACGCGCAACAGTGATATACTAACACACCGTTTTGCTCTCGTCAAGCACTTTTTTTAATTTTTTATTTCATTTTTTTGCCTGATAAAACAAGCATATTATATGAAAAAATATCCGCCGCAGGAACATCGTTTTGTCCCGCAACGGATATCAATATAACATCTTATTTTTCGAGTGTCAACAACCAAAATCACTTTTTTTCGATTGTTTTTATAAAAGTACAAAACACCACTTTACTTAGGGATAAATGGCCGTCTTTGTAGTCTGGTCATTGTATTTGATATAAAGGTTCACACCGGTGACCGGATTGCACTCTTCTTGTTTTAAATCTACAAGCAATACCGTATGCACGGTTTGTCCAGGTGCAATGGTGCCTGCATACATGGTAAAATCATCCTCCAATAAGGACATCATGGTATTGTGATATTCGCCACCGTTAAAAGATACCTTGAATCTGGCATCCTTTGCAAACATATCCACCGATGCATCTGCCGAACCGGTATTGATAAGATCCAATCGAACCACTGCAAGCTTACAACCGGCAGATGGTGTCACAGATAAAAACAACTCGTCGCCACTTTCGGGATATGCATCTACAAATTCTACCCCATTACAGGAAATGGATATACCTTCCATCTCCATAAATACAGCAGGATCAATATTCTCAACCTTCTCCTGCGCAGAACCACCTGCCGAATCATCACCATCTGAAGACTCCGCACTCTCTTCCTTTGGTGCATTCTGTGCCGCATATAATGCCTCTAATCTGGCATTCTCTTCTTCAATACGCTTCTGAACCGCTTCTTCCTCTGCCAGACGCTCATCGTCCAACAGCTTCGGCTCATAATTGGCATCATATTTTAACAGCATTGCTGCCGCATATTCTGTTATCATTGCCTGTTGCTCTTCGGTCATCTCGGGAATGGCATTGCCACAACCGGTCAAGGTCAACATGACACTAACAATCAATGCGATACATAACCATCTCTTTTTCATGTATCGTTCCTCCCACTATTGCTACTAGTATTCTATCACTATTTAGCAGGCAATTCAAACCAAAATTGTACGCCGTCCTCACAATTGTCCACACCATACTTTTGATGCATAGAATCCATGATAGCTTTTACTATCGAAAGCCCCACACCACTGCCACCATATTCTCTGGTGCGTGCCTTATCCACCTTGTAAAATTTCTCATACAGATGGGAAATTGCATCTTGGGGAATGGGATCTCCGGTATTAAACACACAAATCCGCACATGCATTTCTTCTTTTATATAAGAAACTTTAATTTCTTTTTCACCTTTTGCATGATTTAGGGCATTGGTAAAGTAATTGGCAAATACCTCTTCTACCTTATACTCATCCCCCCAGACATAGCAAGGCTCCTGTTCTTCAAAAATCACCCGTACACCATTTTGCTTAACGAGAATATCCACGGATGCTAAATAATCAGAAATCAACTCCCTGATATCAAAACGCTCCATGGCCACTGTTTCATTACCGGACTCTAATTGATTTAGGGTAAGAAGTTTTTTGACAAGATCATTCATTTTGTTTGTCTCATCCATGATGACATCACAATAATATTCCATATTTTCAGGATCATCATGAATCCCTTCCTTTAAACCTTCCGCATATCCCATAATCAGTGCCAACGGTGTCTTTAGCTCATGGGATACATTGGAAAGAAATTCTTTTCGCATCTCATCAATCTGCTCTTTTTTCTCAATATCCTTTTGTAACTCATTGTTGGCAGTCTTCAACTCGGAAATGGTACGTTCCAGTTTGTCGGAAAGCTGATTCATATGCTGTCCCAGCACGCCAATCTCATTTTTTTCTTTTCCGGTATAATGCACTTCAAAGTCCAGATTCGCCATACGCTTGGAAATCTCTGTCAAAGACACAATAGGCTTGGTAAAATGTTTGGTGATAAAGACAACCACAACAGCACTAAACACCATGGCAACCAATGCGATGTATGCCAAAAATCGATTGGATATGGCAACACTTTCATGGATACTCTCCATAACGGAACGTACCATAAATAAATTGCCGTTATCCAAGGTTCCCCACATTTCCATATAGGTCATGCCATTATGTTTTTCGTGATCAATCCCCAAAATAAATTTTTCATTTTGCTCAATGAGTTCATAATCACGATTTTGCTCCACAAAGACACGGTCCAGCAGATACTTCATCATAATCTCTGACTCCGTCCCCGCCGACTGAATCAACCTGGAATCCGCATCAATGACAATCACGCTGATATTATACACGCCACAAAGACGTTGCAATTCATTTCGAAACTCCTCACTTTGGATACTGCCATCACTGACCGCTTCATTGATATCCAGATAGGCATCTTTTAAAACCGTTTGCTTGTTTTGGATATAATATCTGCCCAAAAATCCATTATTTAAAAACCAACACAATAAAATAGTGCCGATGACAATGCCCAAAACCAAAAGCAATAATTGGATGGTAATCGAATGTTTTTTCTTCATTACACGACTTCTCCATGTATACATCTGTTTTTATTTTTCTACTATATTATAAGAATATGTCCATTTTGTGAATTTTCACAAGATAAAGAAAACCTCTGCCGAAACTATTCGACAGAGGTCTGCATTAATCATTTTTATCCCAAGCAACAAATCCATAACTATCCAATACCTGAAAAAACTTTGCCAAACGCTCATAAAGCGGCTCTGCATCTTCACCAAACTGCATTTTTACTTCTTCACCAAGCATCAGAATGGTTTTTCCTTTGGCAAGACGGGGCCACACAAAACTACCCATATCATCTAAATGTATATGACTGAATTTGGGTTTGTTGAAAAAAAATTGCGCCAACCGGTTAAAGAAACCTTTATTTTCTTTATGCAAAGTTACCATCCCAACCTCATCCACAGACCAATCCATATAGTCCGGGTGAATGGGACATCTCTCCAGATAATTTTCAGATATATTTTGCTTTTTACTCATTGATTTATTCCTATACTAATTTCTTTTCTTCCATATAGAAAACTTGCATACACAAAGTACCAACAATGCGAATACTACCAAGCTTCCGATATTGGAAACAGCGGGCGGAAGATTTAACATACCGGATATATCCAGCATCTGATCTAAGCCAAATACAGCTAAAACGGCCAAACCGATACCAACCAGACCTTCGCCGGCAATCATACCGGAACAGAATAAGATACCGTCATTGATAATGGCTTTCTTTTCTTTCTCATCTTTATTCATCTTATCAAATGCAAGACGAACAAGACCACCGACCATGATACATGCATTTAACTGTACAGGTAAGTAAACACCGATAGCAAAAGGAAGTACGGGAATACCCACAACTTCAACTACGATAGCGATGAACACACCGATAAATACCAGATTCCAAGGAAGATCGCCACCCATAACACCTTCGATAATCATTTTCATCAAGGTTGCCTGAGGCGCCGCAAGCTCTTCGGAACCAAAGCCCCATGCATTATCCAAAAGATTTAAGGTACCTGCGATAGCCAACGCAGATGCAACTACACCAATTACTTCACCAATCTGCTGCTTCTTGGGTGTCGCACCAAGCAAGAAACCGGTCTTTAAATCCTGGGATGTGTCACCGGAAATTGCTGCAACAATGCAGATAATAGAACCGATGGCAATAGCCCCCTGCATACCGTGTGCCCCAACATCTCCTGTAATCTTAAGAAGAATAGTGGTGATAAGCAAAGTTGCAATAGCCATACCGGATACCGGGTTGTTACTGCTACCTACAATACCTACCATACGGGAGGATACAGTTGCAAAGAAGAAACCAAATACAACTACAATCACTGCACCAAGTAAGGACACAGGAATAGCCGGAACCAACCAAACCAAAAGTGTCAATACAACGATGGCGCCAACAACCACTCTCATACTTAAATCCTGTGCTGTACGCTCTGTACCTGCAGAAACACCTGCTTTCATGCCCTTTAAAGCATCACGGAAGGTTGTAATAATCAAAGGCAGGGATTTAACCAAACTGATAATACCGCCGGCTGCCAAAGCACCTGCACCGATGTAACGGATGTAAGTACTCCAGATACCGCTTGCTCCGTCTGCCGCAAAAATCTCACCGATTGTCTGTGTACCGGATAAAATAGTGTTTCCACCTACCAATACCAGGAAGGGAATCAATACTAACCAGCTGAGTACACCACCGGCAAACATGTAAGAAGAAATACGGGGACCGCAAATATAACCCACACTCATAACCGCAGGATAAATCTGGGTACCGATTTCTCCGGGATACTGTTTTACACGGAAGGATACTTCACCGGGCACCAACTTGATACCATCAATAATAAACTTAAACAATGCTGCAAAGCCCATACCTGTAAATACAGTAGATGCATTTGCACCACCCTCTTCACCTGCCAAAAGAACCTCTGCACAAGCCTGTCCTTCAGGATAAGGCAAAGTACCATGCTCTCTTACAATCAAAGCATTACGAAGGGGAACCATGAAAAATACTCCCAACAAACCGCCAAGCAAAGCAATGGCTGTCACTTCAATAAAACCGGGCTTTTCCATAGTACCTTCTGCCGCCCATAAATATAAAGCAGGAAGGGTAAAAATAGCACCTGCGGCCAAGGACTCACCGGCAGAACCGATAGTCTGGACTAAGTTGCTCTCCAAAATAGAATTTTTCTGCATAATGACACGGATCACACCCATGGCAATAACTGCCGCAGGAATAGACGCAGACACTGTCATACCTACACGTAATCCCAAATACGCATTTGCAGCACCAAAAATAACTGCTAAAAACATACCCATAATAATGGATGTCACAGTAATCTCAGGTGTCACTTTTTCAGCCGGAATATAGGGCTGAAACTGTTTTTGCTCTTTCATAAAAATCTTACCTTTCTTTGGTTTTGGTCAAATTTGACCACACTATTACTAGAATAATGGAAAAGCAACAACTATGCAAGAACTTATTTTTACCAATTACTTTTTATACATAAAAGAAGCCGATGCTTTTTGCACCGGCTTCTCTCTTATCTTTTCTTTTACACAAAATTACCACACTTATTCTTCGATAGACTGTCTTCTACGGACTACTACTGTTTCATCCAGACAAGTAAATATCTCTTCTACTTTTTCTTTCTTCATCTTGGGAGTGATCAGGCTGACAACCGGAACGATAATCATACCTGCAACCATTGCAACAGCACCTGCATTGATGGGTGATGCGATGAACTTAAAGAACATATTGGATACGGTCAAGATCACACCACATGCAAAGCTTGCCCAAACGGCTGCTTTTGTCACGCCCTTCCAGTACAAGCCATACATAAAAGGAGCTAAGAAAGCACCGGCTAATGCTCCCCATGAGATACCCATAAGCTGTGCAATGAAGGTGGGCGGATCCAAAGCGATAACTACGCTGACTACTAAGAATACTACCAACCAAATTCTCATGCAAAGAAGCTGTTTTTTCTCATCCATATCTTTGACGATATTTCCTTTGATCAAATCCAGTGTCAAAGTAGAACTGGATGTCAATACCAAGGATGACAAGGTAGACATAGATGCGGATAATACCAATACAATTACGATACCAACTAATATATCAGATAATGTAGCTAACATGCTGGGGATGATTGCATCGTACACGATAGCGCCTTCTGCATTGTAAATCGCAGGTGTATCAAACAAGCGGGCAAAACCACCAAGGAAATAACAACCACCGGAAACTACAACTGCAAAGATGGTAGAAATAATGGTTCCGGATTTGATGGATTTCTCATCTTTGATTGCATAAAATTTATGTACCATCTGCGGCAATCCCCAAGTACCTAAGGATGTCAATACTACGACACCGATTAAGTTGGGAAGGTCGGGTCCAAAGAAGGATGCAAATACACCCTGCTGACCCATAGTAAGGGGTACATCACTTTCAAGGACAGACAAACTCTTAACCGCTTCGTAGAAACCACCCTGTCCGTTTAATACCGCTACGATAACTGCAACGATACCAAATAACATAACGATACCTTGGATAAAATCATTGATGGCGGTGGCCATGTAACCACCAAGTACTACATACACACAAGTAAGAGCTGCCATGACGATAACACAAACCGCATAAGGAATATCAAAAGCCATCTCAAACAATCTAGATAAACCATTGTAAACAGATGCGGTATAAGGAATCAAAAATACAAAGGCAATGATGGACGCCACAATTTTTAATGCCTTGGAATCATATCTCTTCCCAAAGAAATCCGGCATGGTAGCTGCAGATAAATGCTTGGTCATAACACGGGTTCTTCTGCCGAGGATAACCCAGGCAAGCAAGGAACCGATCACTGCATTACCAAGACCAATCCATGTGGATGCGAGACCATATTTATAACCGAACTGACCGGCATAACCTACAAATACTACTGCGGAAAAATAGGAAGTACCATATGCAAAAGCGGTAAGCCAGGGACCTACACTTCTGCCGCCCAGTACGAAATCATCTACATTGGTTGCATGCTTTCTGGAATATACACCAACACCAATCATGGTTGCAAAGAATATTACCAGAAATAAAATTTTGACTAACATTTCATTCTCCTCCTTTTTACGCTTTAAACTTATGCAAAGCCAACGCTTTAAAGTCCTAAAGCGTTTTTATTATACAAAACCCCTGCATTCTTTGCAAGGGTTTTTAAAAAATAAATTGAAAATATTTACAGATTTAACAACTTCTTGGCGTTTTCTGCAAAGATAGCCGCTTCCACATCCTTGGGAAGTCCCATTTCTTTCATCAGTTCCACATCTCTTGACTGACTGCTCCAAGGACTGTCCGTCGCAAACAAAATTTTATCTTTGTCATGCTTTTCCAAAATTTTGCAAAACATATCTTTACGAATATAGCGGGAGGTAAAGGCTGTATCCAGATAAACATCCTCTCCTGCCAGATACTCGTATACCTCTTCCCACTGTTTCCAGCCGCCATAATGAGCCGCCACCATCTTTTTGGGCTTTAGGGTATCCAGCACCTTCCTCATTTTATCCGGCGGACAGTGAACAGGCTCAAGATAGCCAATATCAATACCGGCATGGGTGATGATAACCATATCCAGCGCATCCGCATACTCTATGATATTCATAAAACGAACATCATCAATGGAAACTTTCTGATAATCGGGATGAATCTTGACACCGATTAAACCAAGCTCCTTCATATGATCCAAATCCCTCTTATAATCATCGGTATCGGGATGAATGCCGCCGAAGGATAATAGTCTTCCTCTGCAATGATGATTGACACTTGCCGCAAAAGCATTGACATTTGCCGTCTGGGAAGGCTTGGTCACTACCGGTAAAATCACGGACATATCAATATTCGCTTCATCCATGGAAGCAAGAAGCCCGTCAACGGTGCCGTTTGCAGTTGCCTTGATGCCGGCTTTTTCTTCCAACATGGAAATGGTCTTTGCCGCTATCTTTTCCGGAAATATATGGGTATGAAAATCAATAATCATGTCTGATACCTCACATTCTAAAAATAAACAGTCCTGCCGACTTTCGTTTAGTATACGCAGTCGGCAGGAACCATATGCTAGCTTTCGTATCCCAAAAGGAATGCTTGTTTGTTGATTTCTACTGTTTTGGCAGGAACGGTCTTTTCAATTACCTCTAACCATGCTTCCTTGGAGAAATCCATGTGCTTTGCAGCAACGCCCAAAACGATGATGTTGAATACTCTGGAATTGCCCATTTTGATGGCTTCTTCCATAGCGTTTACTTTGTATACGCTGTATTCTTTCTCTAAATCTTCGATGATGTTGTCCGGATACTGAGCCGCACCTGTCACAACTGTGATAGGATCGATGCGGTGATCGTTTACTACGATGGCACCATCTTTTTTGAGGAAGTGAGCATAACGTAATGCTTCTAATTTTTCAAAAGCGATTAACACATCTGCCTGACCTTCTTCTACGATAGGCTCTGCTACTTTTTCACCGTAGCGGACAAAAGTAACTACGCTACCGCCACGCTGTGCCATACCGTGTACTTCGGATAATTTTACATCATAACCTGCATCTACAGTAATACCACCGAGAATACGGCTTGTTAAAAGTGTACCCTGACCGCCTACACCAACGATCATAATATTTTTGGTTGTATTTGCCATGATTACACCTCCACTTTCTCGATTGCGTCAAATTTACACAGGTTCATGCACAAACCGCAACCGTTACACATTGTTGTATCAATAGAGATGGTTCCGTCTTCGTTTTTGGTAAGTGCCGGGCAACCGGGGCGTAAGCACATACCACATTTTTTACATTTCTCCGGAACAGGAACACATTTATTGGGGAACTTCTGCCCCTTCAAAAGTACGCAAGGAGACTTGGTAATGATCACAGATACTTCCTCTTTTGCCACTTCTTCTTTTACAATTCTCTCAAGCTCTACTGTATCGAATGCATTTACTTCTACTACATTCTTGATACCTAAAGCTTTGCATAAATGATAAATGTTGATGGCAGGAACTTCCTCACCCATCAAAGTCTTACCGGTAGCGGCATGATCCTGATGACCGGTCATACCGGTAGTGGAGTTATCAAGAATCATAACAGTTCCTGTACCCTGGTTGTAAACCATATTCATTAAGGAGTTGATACCGGTGTGCATAAAAGTAGAATCACCGATAACTGCTACCCAATTTTTGATATAATCTTTGCCTTTGGCTTTTTCCATACCGTGAAGTGTGGAAATGCTGGCACCCATACATACGGTTGTATCAACAACGCTAAGAGGAGCTACTGCACCTAAGGTATAGCATCCGATATCACCTGCTGCATGGATTTTTAACTTATTCAATACAGAATATACGCTTCTGTGAGGGCAACCGGGACAAAGAATGGGAGGACGTGCAGGCACCTGTGCAGGCGCTTTGCTGTCTACATCTTCTTTTAAGATTGCCTTACGGATCATGTTGGCACTGTATTCGCCCTGTACAGTAAAGATTTCTTTACCGATACATTTGATACCCCAAGACTTAATCTGCTCTTCAAATACAGGCTCAAGTTCTTCAAAGATATAAAGAGTCTCTACCTTGGAAGCAAAGTCTTCGATAAGTTTCTTAGGAAGGGGATGAACCAAACCAAGCTTTAATACGCTGGCATTGGGACAAGCCTCTTTTACATACTGATAAGCAATACCGCTGGTAATAAAACCAACTTTGGTATCGTTCATTTCTACTCTGTTGATGGGCATATCGCAACCGTCTGTGATCATATCGTTAAGACGTTTCTCTACCACTAAATGTCTTGCTTTGGCATTACCGGGCATCATAACGTATTTGCCCACGTTTCTCTCATAAGGAATATCGATAGGCTCGCAACGCTCTTCTAAAGTAACGGGACCCTGGGAATGGGATAAACGTGTGGTGGTACGAAGCATAACGGGAGTATCGTATTTCTCGGATAACTCAAAGGCATACTTCATAAAGTCTTTTGCTTCCTGGGAATCGGAGGGCTCCAATACAGGAACCATAGCCGCACGGGCTACGCATCTGGAATCCTGCTCATTCTGGGAAGAATAAAGACCGGGATCATCTGCTGCTACGATAACCAAACCGCCGTTTACACCTGCATAAGCAATGGTATATAAAGGGTCGGATGCTACGTTTACACCAACGTGTTTCATACTTGCCATAGCACGTACACCACTGATGGATGCACCAATTGCCACTTCCATGGCTACTTTCTCATTGGGAGACCACTCTGCATAAATCTCCGGATAATTTACAATGTTTTCACTGATTTCGGTACTGGGTGTGCCGGGGTAAGCTGCAGATACTTTTACACCTGCTTCATATGCACCACGGGCAATGGCCTCATTACCTAACATGATCTTTGTTTCGCTCATTTTCATTTCCTCTCAATCAATTGTATCTTTTTGCCTATCCTAAGTTCTGCTCTGCAATCAGGCGGTCTGCACCATACATCTCACGTAACTTGGGCTTCTCAATCTTGCCGGTAGGGTTACGGGGAATCTCTGCAAAGATAACCTGACGGGGACGTTTGTATCTGGGAAGTGCCAGACAGAACTCATCCAACTCCTCTTTGGTCATCTCCACGCCTTCTTTTAACTCAACGATGGCTGCTGCAATCTCACCGAGACGCTGATCTTTCAGACCGATAACAGCTACATCGTGTACCTTATCATTGGTACGGATAAAGTCTTCAATCTGAACGGGGTAAAGGTTTTCACCACCACTGATGATAACGTCTTTCTTACGGTCAACAAGGAAGATAAATCCATCTTCATCCTCTTGTGCCATATCTCCGGTAAAGAGCCAGCCGTCTGCCAACACTTCATCGGTAGCCTTCTCATCATGATAATAACAGGTCATGACCCCGGGGCCTTTTACCGCAAGCTCACCAACTGCACCTTTTTCTACAGTCTGACGGTTTTCATCTACAATCTTTACTTCCCAACCATAACCGGCTTTACCGATGGCACCAACCTTGTGGATGTTTTCTACACCAAGGTGTACACAACCGGGTCCGATGGACTCAGACAAACCGTAGTTGGTATCATATGCATGCTCAGGGAAAATGCTCTTCCACTTCTTAATCAAGCTCTGAGGAACAGGCTGTGCACCGATGTGCATCAATCTCCACTGAGACAAGTCATAATCTTCTAATTTTACTTTGCCGCTTTCGATGGCTTCCAAAATCTCCTGGGCCCAAGGCACTAAGAGCCAAACGATGGTACATTTCTCTTTGGATACTGCATCTAAGATAAACTCAGGCTTGGTTCCTTTTAATAAAACTGCCTTGCTACCGGATAACAAACTACCAAACCAATGCATCTTGGCACCGGTATGATACAAAGGCGGAATACAAAGGAAAACGTCATCCTTTTGCTGACCGTGATGGTTTTGCTCCACCTTACAGGAATGTACTAAGCTTTCGTGTTTATGTAAGATCGCCTTGGGGAAACCTGTGGTTCCTGACGAAAAATAAATGGCTGCATAATCCTGATCGTCAATGGCGATCTCCGGTGTCTGACTGGAACAGTTGGCAGATAAAGAATTGTAATCATCTGCAAAGCTGGGACAGCCTTCACCAACGTAGATTAACAGACGACCTTTGCTGATACGGTCTGCAATCTCTTCCACACGGCCGATGAATGTAGGTCCGAACACCAATACATCAGCCTCTGCCAATTTGACACAGTATTCAATCTCATCTGCGGCATAACGGAAGTTTAAAGGTACTGCCAAAGCACCGGTCTTTAAGATACCGAAGTAGATGGGCAACCACTCTAAGCAGTTGGTCATCAGGATGGCAACCTTATCTCCTTTTTGAATACCACGCTGTAACAAGAGGTTGGCAAAGCGATTGGCTTTTTCATTGAATACGCTCCAAGTAATCTCACGACGATAGCTGGTCTTGGGATTGGGCTCGATGAGCTCGTATTCCTTCCATGTGACTCTGCGGTCCTCTTTAATCTCAGGGTTGATCTCAACCAAACATACGTCGTTGGGATACTCCCTGGCATTTCTCTCTAAAAACTCTGTAATAGGCATAACTTAACCCCTCTGTCATTTGTTTTGCTAGTTTAACGCTTTAAAGCGCCTAGGTAACTATCATACCATTTTTGTGGGAGACGGTCAATGAGGGAATGGGGAAATGGGGTGAGAAAAGGAAAAAGAGATTACGGGGTAATCTCTTTGAGTAGGATGTCAATATTGGTTGCCGTGGCAGATGAATAATACTTTTATCATAGTAATTGTTTACTCCTTTTTGCCCGAAAATGCCGTATTTTGCGGGATATTCCGGGGTTATGGTTAAATTGTTGTTTGGTTGTTAGGCAGGCAAATCATAGCATAATTGAGCAAGTTGTGACTACCTGTTAGTAGTAGAAATCGTAGTAAAAGGGGAGTTCTTACTACTAGGGGGGTTGTTACTTAGACAATACTTCTGTACTCAAACCTTCAATAATCCATCCTGCTATAATTTTTTCTAATGCATATGTGAATTTATTTTAAAGTATTTAAAATCTGTCTTCGGCTTTTCTTTAACCACACGATACAATACTTCAAAATCCTTCAATAACATCTCTGCTAATTGTTCATATTGCTTTTTCGTAGAATAACATTCATCAGCCGCTTTCTTTAAATGATGCATATATTTTTCATGAAAGTTATGTAAATTCACATCTTTTTTATGTGGAAATTCATTATCCAGAACACTATGTGCAATGAAAGCTGACCCTAATTCATAATATGATTCAAAAAACTTTTTTTCCATATTAAATGTGGGCTTTAGCGGAAAGCAGTAATGCTTAAAAGCCATTAATATCTCATCTTCACTCTTAAGCAAGCAACTTTTATCCTCTGGAAATAATTCATTTGACTCTTTATAAGCCATATATTCATCAACAAGTTTTCTAGCCCAATAGGCATATGTTAATTCAAATTTATGTATCATTTCGCGTACTTCTTCTGAGGCATTAATATAATTTCTTGCATGCACCAATTCATGAAATACTGTGTTCTTAAAGTATATCAGTTGTTCTTCTGAACATCCTCTTTCTATCAACTCTTTAATGCCTATTACAACATAATATATACCATCTTTTTGATATCCATATCTTTCTTGTTCTTCTTTCTCTACAGCTATTTCCATTTTAACTTGATTCTCATTAAATCCAAACATCTCATATATCTTTTTTGCTATTCTTCGATATTTATCCACTTCTGTTTCAAAGATATTTTTTCTCAAAAAACGTTCCCAAAATCCCATTTCATTCCTCTTTTTTTGTCAAACTTTTTCCAAACTATTATGTATATTACTACTCCATCTTTCTACGCAAAGTAGCTTCTACTTCATTCATGCAACACTTCTTATATTTTTTTCCACTGCCACAAGGACAGGTGTCATTCACTTGTACACGCTTGTAAAATCTCGGATGAATTATGCTATGAACATTCTCCATTCCAAATTCTTGTCTAAGCATAAACAAGATTATTTCTGACATGATTACTGCTGATTTAGCTAACCCAAGACAATCAACCGCAACATTCATAAGATTATTTTGAAAATTAATCTTATCTAGTTTCTTCAAATCATAAGCTGTTATCATCTGTGTAATACCATCGTACTTTATGTTGTTATGTCCAATTCCATTTCTTAAAAGCCTATTTGCAGGCAGTTTTAGAATCTTTTGATAAGGCTCGGATTCACATAATTTATTGATGCGCGTACCGTTATCTATACCACGATACCATTTTAAATCACGTGTTTTATTCTTAGGGCAAAATACATCTTCAAAACAGCTATCAAATGCTTGATAATCGCCACGAAGAACTATATTATCAATGCATACTGGTATATAAAGTAATGAAAGTATAGATTCATATGCATCTTGATAAAATGTTTTGATATCGCCAAAAGAACAAGTTGCAATTCCTATACCTTCCAAATCTTTGTTTCTAAATCTAATATAAGTTTCTGCCGGAAGGATGTTTGGATATATTGTCATAAACTCTGAGAATACCTCAATCACCTTCCTATAGGCAAGAATTAATGATTGCACTCCACCTATCTGATTTGCAAACTCATGCATTTGTTCCCTATCTACTTGAGCCATATCACTTATCAAATTGGAAACATACTCATCTTGCTCGGGTTTCAGAAAAAGGTATTTTGTCTCTTCAAGAACAATTTCCTGCAAACAGTGTAACGACTTTAAGTAGTTATCGCATTCATATGAATACTCGCCCATTTTATTATGAAGTGCTGTTGCTATATATTCTATGCTTCCCTCATCCAACAGTTGAAATGCTGTGCTTTTAGTCTTTTTCCAGTCTGCCATATTCTTAGCAAAATATGATAGTCGTTCTTTTCGTTCTAATAGTGATTCTGATGTCCCTAATTCATCAACTGAATCCATAAAAGGCGTGGTATAAATCAAATTACCATCAAACACACGTACATTTTTACAAGGCAGCTCTCCACTTATTTCAGCAACATAATCTGCATTTCTTATTTTCTTTGCTACCGAATCCACTTCACATTCTTCAACCTCTGCATTAAATAGATGCACCCCTCGATATGGTGAACCTAACGCCATGATATAAACACCTTTCATTAAGGTCCTGCAATTAATACAATTCACTCTAATTGGATATTCATCTAAGTAACCGCCATCTTCAATTCGAAGGTATGTCTTTTTTCCACAGATAGGACAAATAGCAACTTTAGGTATTACCACAACTTTCACCATCCTTTATATAAAATAAGCACATAATAATAAAACTATATGCCCTCAAGCATCATCTATACAGAGCTAGCGGTCGCTGTTTCCAGCGATCGCATACTCCTTGCAAGCATCAACCGCATGGGTTGATACTCTTTCAGCAGCATCAGCATCCATTTTCACAGCGAAAATGGTGCCAACAACTACTGTGCCAAGGGCAACAACAAACTTCCAGTCAATTGTGACATTCAAGTTCATAGCACTACCTCCTTCCTGAGCAATGCCCTAAGATAATATGTGGAGTACTATGTTGCCCCTTCCAATCTGAATTGAAATATTTTAGAATAACACAATTATTTCATTTGTCAACACTTTTTATTATAATTAGCATATCATGCTAATCCGTTTCACGCCACACAAAAAACGCTCCAGCTTTTAATGCCAGAGCGCATTTCATCACGGATTAATACATAATTCAACATGTGATCTTATCATTACTTTAAATATAACTTCATATAAATCATCATAATTTTTTTCTGTATCAGCCTTTTCCAATGCTGCTATATAGTTTTTCTTTTCTTCAACCTTAATATAGATAGGCGTTAACCCGGCACGGACTAACTGAACATTCATAAACGCTCTCGTTGTTCTTCCATTCCCTTCCGGAAAAGGATGAATCACTGTAATTCTATGGTGAGTTCTTACAACCTGCTTAATATATTCGCTAGGCTTTATTTTTTCTCTTTCCTCAAAAAAAGATTTGATATCCACATCAACGTTAGCCAATTCATTAAATATGTCATGATAATCCACTGCTTCAAACTTTGCTCCAGAAATTACAACATTATTCTGTCGTGGATTTCCACCAAACTCAGGGTGTGGATAATATGCAAACAAATCTTTATTTAATTTGAAAGAATCATATACATTTAGCGAATCCTTAACTGGAACCGCAAAGATATCTTGATACATCAAGTAATGTCCTGCAACCGATAGATATGCCTCGTTTTCTTCTGTGCAGTATGGGCTATTCTGCAGATTATTTCGTAAATCAGTTACTATTTCTGATGCTTCTTCAATAGAAACCTCTAAACCTTCCATCCTACTATCATTGTAAATATACTTGTTCTCAAATACATATTTTGCATAATCATTAGGTGCAAATCTTAACTGTTCAACATAATTATCTATCAAATCGGAATATAGATTTTCATATGACATACCTAAGGTTTTTCTTTTCTTATCAGGATGATATTTTCCTATTCTTTTCGTTAATTCCTTTGATTCAATATCGCCTTCTACTGCATGAATTTTATAAGCAATTCTCCTAACACATGATTCAAAACTAACCCCAAAATAATCAGCAATTTTTAATATATCATCAAAGCTAACATTTCCATTAGCATCTTTATACTCATTTACTTTTACTTTTAACTCGCCCATTGGCATTAATACCGCAGATGCAAATGCATCTGCAAAAAATTCAGAAGAATTTTTTTGCCCAATAGGACACGCAACTTGTTTATCGGCATCTCTAAAATGATGGCATAACTCATGTGCAGCAGTAAATCTCTGTCGCGTAATTGGTCTGTTTGCACTTATACCTACTATCGCTATGTCATCTTCTGATTGAGCCGGTATGTATACGCCTTCAAGTTTATTAAAATTGCGTATCACAAAATCAACCCCTTCATCTTTCAACATCTTAAACGGGCTTATAGGATACACTATTTCTGAATTACCAAAATAGGCGGCCAGATATGCGGCCGCCATACTTTCTGCATCTCTAAAATTCTTTGCGTTTGATTTAAAATTAATCATTTAACTCCTCTGCATCTTCATCTGCTCTTTAAATTTAATCAGATTCATAATTTCAGCTTGATCATTCTCATCAAGTTTTTCAAAACTTCTTGCAAATACAGTCGCTGGCTGACTCAATTTATTCTCATATAAAAGTGCATCCGCTGTAACTCCAAACAAATCACTCAATTTAAAAACATCTTCTGCAGTGATTTTTCTGTTACCGTTTTCCATCTGAGTATATGTTGCACGATTAATCCCTAAAAAATTAGCAACATATTCCTGTGAAAGGTGAAGCTGGTTTCTATAATTCTTTATTCTCTCATTTATATTCATCATTGTTCTTCCTCCTTAAATAGCCAGCTAACTTATTATACTCCCAAAGGTTAGATTTTACAACACCTTTTTGTTAGATTTTCTAACATTCTTTTTGATTATACAACTTTAAACATTTTCTGCGATACCGCTTTAGCATCGTTTTTCTTCTCAATCTCTGCCTGCGCTTTTCTGAACTCTTCCATTCGCTTCAGTTCTTCCTCAGCATCATCAAATCCTATATGCGTATACACATTCATGGTAACGCTGATGTCCGAATGCCCCATGAGGTCCTGTAAGGTCTTTGGATTCATTCCCGATTTTGCCATATTGGAGCAATAAGTGTGACGGCATACATGAGGAGTAATGTTCGGCATCTGCACTCTGTAAATATCGTTGTACCTGCCAACCATTCGATTGAACCTATGCTGCCAGTGCATTGCCACCAACGGATCACCTTCGTCATCATAGAAAAGGAATCCGGTATGACCGTCAATTACTTTTTCTAATTTCGGTGGCTTTCTATCCTCAATAATGGCTTGGAACATCTGTGCCACATCTTCTGTAATCGGTATCTTTCTTTTTCCTGCCTCTGTCTTTGTTTCTTCGATGATGTATCGCATATCGCAAGTTCTCTGTAGCTGATGGTCGATGTTTACTACTCGACTTTCTATGTCAATGTCTTTTAGCGTTAGACCGCAGAATTCTGAAATACGCATTCCCGTGTGAAAGAGAATATACACTACTTCATAATACTTGCAGTAGCAAACATCGTCATGCACAAACTTTAGGAACTTCCTCATCTGTTCCCGGCTAATTCCCTCTCTGGTGACACTGTCATTTACCACCACACCTGCAAGCTGGAATCCAAATGGATTCTTAACCAAAATATCATCTACCGCCATCTGAAAGGCAGGTCTAAGAACACCTCGTATATTGTGAATCGTGCTATATCCTTTTCCATCTTCTTGCTGTAACTTTATCAAAAACAACTTCGCATCTGAAGTTTTCACCGTTCTAATTTTCTTCTGTCCAAATAGCTCCTTTTCCAGCACTCGCTGTACTGTCACATAACCAGTTCTCGTCCCTTGTCGTACTCCAGTTTTTGTTTTTAGATATCGTTCCACCAACTCACATACTGTCATGTTTCCGTCTGCGACATTTAGAAGTCTATCCAAATCAGAATTAACTTGTTTCTCTAATTCTCTTAGGGAAAGGCATGGCTTTTTGCCGGGTGGAAGTTTATCCGTAGGCTCCAACTTCCAACTGTACACAAAATGTGGTTTACCATCGATGTGATATTTGTATTGGTATTTTCCATCTGCTCTAACACTTTCACCAGGTCGTAACACCCTACGCTTGGAGTCTCGTCTAGTCTTACCTCTTCCTGCTTCTGCCATTCTCCAGTTCCTCCTTTACCTTTGAATTTCTTTGTAAATACTGCTCAAATGCAATACGAATAATTAACTTTCTTTTTTTATAATAAGCAAGGAAATCTCCACCATCTGTTTGCTCTAGAAAGTCCAAAAATTTCCTTCTGCTAAAATTCCAATATGCTATTGCCTCCTGCGGATTTAATATATCTTTATCCTCTAAGTTTGGCTTTGCCATTTCAAACTTCCTCCTTGCCAAAAGTAGTGTATTATCTGAGTCGTTTTGGTCATTGTATATATCCCTCTACTTCCCCGAAATTGCAACTACTTTCGGCAAAGTAATGGAATTAAATTTCTGACGAATGAAGAATAAACTTCTCGAACTTCGGTCTGATGATTAAGAATCGATTTCCACAGAAAACTGCAATATCCCCAAGATGATCTTCTACGATTCTTCTCATCTTCTTTGTACCGATATTAAAGTAAAATGCTGCCTCTTTAATGGTAAGCATATACTTGTCCTTTAAGTACTCTGACTTATTCTCATTCAGTTCTATATTAACAACATCCATGTTTTCACCTCTTTCCTTGTATTTGTGGGAGGGGCGGTCTAAATCTCTACACCTTTTCCTTAAGGGCAACGGTGCTGGGCTTTCACACGCATTTTTGCGAATTCAAACAGGGTATTAACCCTTTTTCAAACATCCCCTCTTCGGGGCAGATTGTGGCAAGTATTTATGGTAATTCTCTATATTGAAGTAAGATTAGAAATAACCTATATTACTTGCCACATATTGCCCCGAGTCTATAAAAACTCTTCCTCAACATCTTTTAATCGATATCCTAGTAACAATGTGGTCTTTTCTCCACCTGTCTGTGGACGTCTTCTTACCACAGTTCCAAACTTGCGTAACTCTTGATTAAAGTTTCTGCTATTCTCTGCATAGCAGCCATTTTCTACGCACCATTGTTTGTAGCGGTCATATACCACAGATGTTCTTACCTCTGCCGATGTATCCTCGCACAACTTGTCCTCCGCAAACTGCTGCACTTTTTCACTTTCGTGATAGTAGGCTGCTGTTGCAGCTATAACAGATTGTGGTTGTTTAAGTCCTTCCTTACGGAGCAGATAATATCCTTCCATTAACCAATTTAAGATTGCACTCTGTGCTTCATCTTTAGCAAATTCTGCCTTTAAGGTTCTGTCCTGTTCCCATTCCTCGAAATGTCTATCAAATGGAACGATTATCACACGACCACTTGAAAAAAGTGTCATATCATTTATCACAGGCAAATAATTTGTATTCACATACAACTTGAACTGTGGTTTAAAGTCAAAGCTGTTCTCATGGAGAAAACGAGCATTTAAAGTATCATTTCCTGTCATGCTTTTTACCTGCGCAGCATTAAGTAATAACCCACGACTCGGTTCTGATATATTGGCAAATCGTATACCAGCCAATCTCGCAATATCCTCCGTTGGATTTTGACTACTATTATTCGATTTCACAGCAATTGTCTCCGGACGAACCGCTCTGCCATAATCCCCCATTACCGAAAGCACACTCTCCATAAGCGTTCCTTTTCCATTACGGGTTGTCTCTCCATAAAGAAGAAACATACACTCATAGCAAGTATCACCGCTAACGGAATAACCTAAGGCTTTCTGCAAGAATTTCGCTTTATCTCTATCTCCACTTGTAATCTCATCGATAAAAATTTCAAAACGAGTATTCTTTGCATCCGGAACATAATTTATAGGAGCAAGTTTTGTAATGTAATCCTCTGCTTTATGCTCACGAAACTCATGTGTCTTTAGATTCATAGTTCCGTTCTTACAGTTGAATAAGTATCTGTTTGCATCAAACTTTTCCATCGATACGGGATATACACTCTGTGCCTCTTTAAGATAAGTTTCTCTTCGCTTTCTTTGTTGCCATCTTTTGCAAACAGTCATAAAGTATGTTCTAACAGTTTCACTCTTAATAGTGGTTGCATACATAGTAAGCGCATCTGCTAAGTCCTTACTTAACTCCATTACCTTCAATGAACCCACATCCGGTATCCAGCGTATTCCATCGTAGACATACCATTTCTTACGCTCAGGCACATATCTAGCAATATCTCTGAACACATCTGCAAATAGTCTGCCACTTCCAAGATCGCCACCTTTGTATCGACTATTTGACTCTGGCTGTAATTCCTTTAATAAAATCAGCAAATCATTAAAGTCTACTTCTGCCAAACTAATTCCTAAAGGATGATAGAACTCTTTCGTATTTCTAACAGCATTTTTTATAGTAATCGCACCATAAGTATCGCTACCACGCATCTCATCCCATTTGTTACGCATAAGTCCTGATTGTCGAAACAGTCTATCTATCTGCTCTGTATCTCCGCCACACCAGAACGCCAACATTTGTACTAATGTCATATCTGCTTCGCTATGTGATTTTCCTTCTGGGATTTCACCCTCCCATAATGGCTTAAACTTATCCGCTTGTTTCGATGCGAATATCTTCTGTATCACAGATTCATCTGAAAGAAAACTTCCCGGTGCAACTACCACATTCTTACTTTCTACTGTAGAACGCTTCATGTAGCTATTCACCAAGTGGATAAGTTCTGCATCTCGATACTGTGGTGGCTTATCGCAAATCACATTCCCAGTGATAGTAAGGTACTTATTCGTTGCTCCTGCTACATACACTTCTAATCCGAGTTTTCGATTGTTGATATAATACTGAGTAGCATCAAATTTGAACTTGTCTACCTTTGCAATGATATGAACACCTGTGCCAGACGGACTATACTCCGTATATGAATCCATAAGTTCCACTATTTCTCGAGCCATAGGTGATAACTTGCCACTTTCTACACAATGGTCTATATCTATCATTGCATACGGTTCAAAAACACCGATACCAAGTCCTGCGTAACCGCCTTTTTGTTGTGTAGCCTTAACAGTTTCAAAATCTGTAAAGCATTTTCTATTGCTAGGATCTGCTCTACATCCATTCACCTGATATGGTACTTTTGTTGTCTTTCCTTTTCGCTGTTCCATCTTATACAAACAGAACAAGCCTTCCTCTTTTAACTCTTTGGGTATTCTCTCAAACACCGCTGTCACCTCCTGTACTTATTTGAAGGAATTTCCTTTCACTATTCTCTGGGCAAAAATTTGTAAAGTGGCCGAAAGAAATATGCTTTTCTTCCACTACCTAACAGGGAAATCTGCCGCAGTTTGATGAACAATTTCAGAAAAACTTTTCCTTCTACCTGCTATGTAGCCGAGAGGGGCATTTTTCCTCTTTTTTATCAAACTTTTTGAAAAATCTTTTCCTCTCACCTGCTATGTGGCACCCAAGAATATTTTTCCGGTCTCTAATCAAACTTTTGTAGAAAATCATTCCTTCTAATTTCTAAAGGACAATTAGAAAGTAGAATTTCTGGAAATTATGAAAGTTTTTCAAAAATATCCTTCACTATCCTTGGGTCACAAAACTTGATTTTGAACGGATATTTTTTTAACATATTTTCCCTTCTATCTTCTAAAAGAGAAAAGTTATATATTTGTCCGAAATTTTTTCAATTCCTTCTGACATGGATGTAGCCGAAATCAAATTTTTCCGATCTAAGGCATAAAAATAAGGAGAAACCTTTCGGTTACTCCTTATCTCATATAGGTATGACTATGTATCCCTGGCTAAATAACAAGACTCTCTTATTAATTTTTAAAACTTACTTGTCCATTCATGAGTAAAGGCAATAAAAAATCACGTAAAGATGCAAGTTCTCGATTTTCTTTTTTTGCATGTATTATTTTTTCAATAATTTCATCAAAGATCACTTGTAGATGTTCTCTTTCACTTGCTTTTTTAGGCATACAAATCCAAAAATCATTTATATAATTTTTGTTTGCATGTGGTACAGTTGAACCCGTATTTACCTTTTTAAACACATTCTCATATTTTTTCATTATCAAATACAATAAATTGTTACTAATAAAATTATCTTTTATTTGTAACTTACATAATGTTGATCCTATTGCACCTTTATTCCCAACATAAACCTCACTACTTGCTGCTCCATCCATAACCATTAAAACTTCACCATTTGTTAGCACCATAGAATTAGATTTACAATATTGTGTTGCCCCCTCGTTCACAGCTTCTATTGTAAGATAATCAACCAAATCATCATCTCTGTCTTCCCAAAGTTCATCTGGAATCCTGCCCTTAACAAAGTCAAATATTTGTCCTAATTTAATGGCATTCCACTCTTCTGGAATCTCTCTCTTCAGCGCCTCATTCCATACCATCTTTCCGCCTGATGATTTGTATGGTTTTCCATCTTTATCCAAAAAATCAAATTGAAAAAACCAGTAATCATAAATTGTTTTTGCCATTGATTCAAGCTCTTCAATGACAATGTTATTATTCTCTATTTTTCGCTTAATACTTTTATATAATTCTCCAATCAACCTTTGTTGAGATATTTCTGGTAATAATAACTTAACATTTAATAATACTGGTTGACTAATTCCAAATACAGTTGAACCTGTAGAAATCTGATCTATTTGAACCCGAAATTTTTTTGTTTGCATATAGCAAGCAAAATACCAAGGATCTAATACTTCTGGATTAGTTCTTATTGCATATAGTCTTTGTCCAAGTACTATTTTTTCCTCTGAATCCCAGATACAATTTTCACCTAAAGAAGCACCTTCAGAAGTAATAAAACAATCATTTCTTTTTATATCTTCTGACATCCACCTTTTATACACATCTTCGGAAACACATCTAATCTGCTCAACATTATCAATAAAACCATTATGCACATTTAAAGCTGAAATCACTCTAAATCCATTTTCAACCCAGTCTCCACCCATTTTTGCAGGTGTTTTTCCTCTATGGTCAATAATAAGTTCAACGCAATCTTTAAGTATGTATTCTTTAAGATTACTCATATTTCAATCCCTCCACACTCTCTTTAATAGATTGTTCAAGGGTCTTTCCTTCTTTAAACAAACGTTCTAATTTACTTGCGTATGCAGCCATTCTATTAACAAATTCTTCAGGAGATAATTCCACATATTCAATCTTTACTTCAAAATACTGTCCCGCAGAGAATGAGTGATTCTTTTCTGAAATTTGTTCATAAGAAACTTTAACTGAAAAATCTTCTAATACATCCTGATTTATAAATGTATCTTCAATCAATTTAACTTCTTTGTCACTCAAAACAGTTTTCTGATTCTTTCCATCCTTAACCTTTTTACCAAGTTTTGATGCATCAACAAGCATAATATCACCATCTGTATTTGATTTATCAATAAATAATACAGATACACTTGTTCCCGTATTAGCAAAAATATTAGAGGGCATCGACACTACACCTTTAAGCCATTTATTTTCAACAATTGTCTGTCTAATCTTCTTTTCAATTCCAGATTGTGCTGTAATAAAACCTGTAGGTACAACAATAGCAGCTTTGCCATTATCTTTTAATGACCAAAGGATATGCTGAATAAAGCATAAATAAATTTCCATAGATTCTTTTTTCTTTTCCTTTATTTTAGGCACACCAGCAAAAAATCTCTTAATACCATTTCTTTCTTCGCATTCAGCCCACTTTTGTTCAATTCCATCTCTTGTAGATGAAAAATCCATCTTAAACGGAGGATTTGAAGTAATGTAATCAAACTGCTTTACCCCTGAACTAGGATCATGCGGTATATTGTAATGGGCTGGTGTATCAAGTGTGTCACCTTCTATAATATTATCCAACGAATTTGTCAATCCATTGAGAAGCATATTGATTCTTAAAAATCTTGATGACTTACCTGAAATATCCTGTGTGTAAACTTGTGCCTTATCTCCAAAAGAACCTTTTCCTAATGCATTAGCAAGGTGCAATACCAACGAACCTGAACCTGCTGACGGATCATAAATTTCATATAATTTATCTTCTACCGGCGACATATTTACAAGAATTTTCGCAATAATAGCACTAATAGCCTGTGGAGTAAAATATTCCGCGTATACACCACTTGCTACGTTATAGTCCTTAATTAAATATTCAAAAATTGTTGAATAGAAATCAAAATTACCCTTAAATGCATCGCCAAAATCAAACTTTTCTTGGCTGATAATCCCAAAAATATTTTTAGCAAAATTGTTTCTCTTAGAAGCTTCTACATTTTCAGTAATCCTTGTAAAAAGTGGTTTTCTATTACCATCTGCAGTCTCTACTGAGAAAACTTCATTCTTAGTATCATTAGAAATTTTCTCTAATGCATCATCAAATAATTTATAAAACTCATTATAAGAAACCTTATTAATCAAATACTCAATAGTTTCATCATATGAAAAAGCTACATCCTGTGGATATGTATCATAGAACGCATCCATCTCAGCATTTTCGTTCCTTAACACTTCTTCATACCCCATTCCTATTTCATCCGCAAATGTTTTTAGATTAGCCATGAATTTATCATTCAAAAATTTATACAAAAACACAGAAGTAATAACCACTTCTTCACTTGCTTGATTCGCTAAACCATTCGTAGCACAAAGTCCTTTTAGTTCATCAATAATTTGTTTAATTTTATTTTCTAAAACAAAAATATCTGGCATAGTTTTATTCTCCATTATTTAAATAATTGTAAATTAGTGTAAAGTTCATTAAGTACTTGATCGTAAAAAGTCTTAACCTTTACATATATCTTGTCCTTTAATAAAAGCTTTGTAACATCATGCTTTATAGAATCAGCAAAGTTTTTTCTACCTTGAATAATTAATGTATCAGCTTCCAAAACATCTTTTATATCTTCATAAATATGAATCATCATTTTTTCAATGTCAGATTTATCAGCATCATAGTTTTCAACTGCGTCTTGATATGTCTTAACAAAAGCATAATTTCCACCATAAATTTGAGCCAATCTATCATTTTCATAATTGATTTCTCTTGCTTGTTTTAATGCCTCTAATAATTCATCCGTAATAGCATCTAAGTCTGACAAGTCCGAAATCGATAGTTTATTAAATATTTCCTGTAATAATTGATCTAACTTAACAATTTTAATATCACCCTTATTCTTATTATCCTTGATTTCACGTTGAATTTCTCTCACTGTCTTTTCAAATCTCTGATATGTAGGGTTATCCGGTGTAAATTGTCCCAAATCAAGAATAAGTATCTTGGTTTTAATAAACTCATACAAAATCTCTACCACTTCATCATTTGAAATTACACTCATCATATCTACTGTCTTTGTAGATAAGTTAATGAAATCTATTCGCTCTTGTACTGAACGAAGAAGCTTTTTATTCTTATCTGCATCAATCTGCTTTGCATATTCCATCGCTCTTGAAAGAATGAATTCCGTTTCACATTCTTTAATACCATTTAACAGTCTTCTGATTTTAAGCAGGGTTTCTTTATTATAGAAAGTTAACTGCTTTGAAAATCTTTCCAAATTGTCAGTCGAAATAATACTTTCTAATTCATCTACATATTTATGGTATTTTCTATTAATATCTTCTTTGTCAATAACAAGACCAGCAAGCGAGCCTTCATTTTCTCCATTTTCGTTAAGATCTGCTTCTAACTCCTTAATATATGCCTCTATTGTGTTATCGTATTCTTTTTCAATGTCTACGAAATCAACGATATATCCATATTTATAAACTTTTCCATTTGGTGATTTATATGGTCTATTAACACGAGAAATTGTTTGTAAAAGAGACTGTGCATGTGGTCCTCTTAAAAGATACATCTTTTTTAAACGCTTAACATCATAACCCGTTGTAAGCATGAAATTAACAATTAAAATATCCGGAGCCAATGTATCTCTAAAATCGATCTGATTATTTTTATTAATCTGCGCTTGTGTAGGATCATTTTGATCTGTAATTACAAGACCTGTTGTAAGTGCAGAATTATGTTTAAACCATTCTTGCACTTTTCTTGCCTGCGGATTGGTTCTACAAACAATCATACCACCAATTGTCTTATCAGAATTTTGTAGTCTGAAATTTACAAAATCTTTTTCAATGAATGCACCTAGAGCTGCAACATAAGAATCTGATTCGTACACATCCTTGTCATTCAAACGAGTATCTTCAATATCCAAATTCTTTTTAATCTCCGAACGTGCAATTGTATCAATATTTTCCTTCTTAATTCTAAGGGTATATCCATCGGCAATAGATTTATCATAAAAATATTTATGGATATAATCACCAAACTTTAGATTTGATCTCTCTTTCTTTGATAGCAAAGGAGTTCCCGTAAGCGCAATATATACAGCGTCTACATCACATGTCATAAGATTCTTTAAATATTCACCTGTAGAACAATAACTTCTATGCGCTTCATCTATAATGAAAATTCTTTGAACATTTGCATTATAATCATTTCTTGCTTCTTCAAGTTGACTTTCTAGCTTCTGAATATTCGCAACACAAATTTCACCAATAGCTTTCACATCAATATTGGTGGATAAAGACTTATTTATTTCTTTTGTAAATTCTTCTTTATCTTTGCAATTTATAACATTTAGACCACGATTCTTAAATTCTACACTTGACTGTCTAAGTAAATCTAATCTATCTACTATAAAGAAAAATCTTGCAATTACATTTTTCTTTGCATAATAATCTCTAATAACACGATTAGAAAACGCAGCAAGTCCTGTTTTTCCGCTTCCCTGAGTGTGCCAAATTATGCCGCCCTTCCCACCATTTTCTAATCTTTCGATAATTTTTCTAGTAGCAAAAAATTGTGGATAACGCATGACATGTTTTTCTGGAACTTTACCGCTAATAAACATCATTCCGTATTGAATGAAATATAGAATACGCTCCATATCAAATACCGATGTAACAAATCTATTGCATGGTGTATTTACGTCTAAATTCTCTGTAAATTCTGCTGTGTCTGATTCTGCAGGATTATATCCACAGTCTTTTAACACATACTTGATTGTTTCATTATCAATTCTCTTATATTGATAATTGATATGATACATTTCATCATCTTCTCTAAAAAATGAAAAATTAGTATTTTGTCCATTAGGTGTTGTATAAAAAGAGCCTGCTTTCACATCTTCTGCATCATCTGCATCTTCATATTCCATATTGTTACTAAAGGACACCACCTGCAACATATTAAAAAATTTCTTGTATTCCGGATTTTGTAATCTCTGATTAATCATTCTTTCAAATTCTTTTTGAATGCCACCTTCATTATTAGGTTTTTTAACCTCTAAAAAAGCCAAAGGAATTCCATTAATCAAAATATTAATATCTGGTCTAAAAGAACCTACTTCCGTACCTTCAACTATACAATATGGTAATTCATCCACTACAGCAAAATCATTATTTGCAATATCTTCAAAATCAATAAGCCTTACTCTATCCAATGGATTAATTATCCAATTATAAAATTCTTTTCCAAGATCATTGTTTTTTATAACATTATTAATATTCATCAAAATTTCTTTTATTTCATCATAAGAAATCTCTCTGCCATTGATTTTTTCAAGTGCAGGTTTAAATCTGTTTATAAATATTTTAGTTTGAAAATCTATATCTGCATCTTTCAAAGATTGATAGTTATAACCCAATCTAAGAAACTGGATTGTTGCAGGTATTTTAACGCGTGTGTCTTCATTAAAAATTGCCATACTATTTCTTCTCCTTTTAATATGTACTACTAGTTTTCCTTATCCTTAATGTATTTTCCTGACTTAACCCTCTTATCAATAGGCTTTTCAGAATCTTTCGGTATAGCCCAAGAATGTCCAAATTTCATCACCCCAGATATCATACCTTCATTACATATTGTCTGCACCCTACGCACTGAAAGATTCCATTTTTCTGATGCTTCTTTGATTGTCATATACTCCATATTACTCACCCCATAGAATCATAGTAATAACCATTTAATCATAAAAATATTATAAGCGTTTATACGCCGAATATCAATTTGTTTTTATTTACCATAAACAAAATGAGCCACCTTTCGCAGATCGCATTCTGCTGAAAGATGGCCCTTGTTTATCCTTTATTTGCTCCAACATCTACCTTAGTAGTCCAACCAGTAGTAATCCCCTTCTTCTTTGCAACATTCTGCCCTGAAACTCCCCATTTCATCGCATTCTGCGATATCTCACACCTGACCTGCCGTGGCAGATGAAAAGTAATTTAATCATTATTTTCTCCTATCTCAAAATGCCAAGATATGCCCCGTTTTGCACGGTTTAATCGGCTTTTCCGGCATTTAGCTCATTTTTTATCTTTTACTACATTTTCTGCCGTATTGTGGCATATCGTTGCATATCTTTTCCTTGTGTGGTAGTAAAACTAGGGGGCATACAACTCCGATTTTTGCCCTCTAGGGGGGCACTTTTTGAAAGTTCCTCACAAGGGGCATTTAAACACCTACAATCGTTTATTTATAAAGCACATTCTTTAAACATTTTTCTTATCACTGTATGAAACATAGTAATATTGTCACTATATGGACAAAAACATCCTATTTTTCATAGTTTTATCTATCTATATATAACGGTGGAATTATTGTACCGACTGGTACATGATGCAGAATATCTCTGCCTGAAATTTAGAAAATGTGCTAAATAAATCATATAACACAGCACCTAACATTTCAACAGTGTATTTTAAAAAATAAAAAATACACTTTATACTACTTGATATGCCCTAATATGTCGACACTGTGCCAATCTATGCCCCTAATCTTGCATTCCTACCTGCAATTTGATTACAACTCACATTATATCAAGTAGCTATAAGCACTTTATAGCTACTTGATATACGCTAATACTTAATTTATCCAATTGCATTTTCTATGCTATCTTTTCTACAAGCAACAACAGGTATATTATTTTCTCGCCAAAAAGAGGCAACACTATCTGTAGTACCAGTATCAACTGCAATTATTTTCTTTCCCTTACTAATTGCATAATTAATTTCTTTACGCCCCATACTACCAACTGTAACCGCTGCCGGACGTGCAGGTGCTAATATTACACTTGCACTATCAATTTTACCTTTTATTGCCTCAGTTACTTCTTTTTTAGTGCCAACTAATGGATCTGAACTTTCGACTGAGCGGTCTGATACATCATATTTTGACCTGTCAAGTGCAGCACTAATTCTCTCATAATCCTCCTTGTAATCCCATCGGTGACTAATAAATACATTCTTTTTTGCCATACTTTTACCTCCATTTAAATTTTTAATATGTATAAGTATCCCACAATTTACATATGGGCTTATAACCTTTTCATAATGTCATATGACATCAATTACTCATCATTATTCTCTATATATTTCCTTTTTTAACCAAGTTCCAATAGTGTTGTCCTTGAGTTGTTAATTTGCATGATTTATGATAGATTGCTGCATAATACATGTGTTCTGCACCAACCGGAACCACTAAATTCAATTTGACATATTGCTGTAGAATTGCGAATATTGCTTCGTGTTCTGAATTTACTTCACTCATATCAGCTTCAAGTTTATTAGGCTCATATGTTGGGTCTAACGCAAACTCTTCTTCCGGCGAATTAAATAAATCAGTAATACGGCGTAATTCATTTATTCCAATAGGCGGTGTGTTTTTTCTAAGAGAGACAAACTGTTTAATATTTGCTTTGAACACTGGTCTTTGTTCCCATCCACCTAAGGATCTGTCTATATAAGAATATATACTTCCTGGTGATACTTCTCCCAAAAGATTCATTGCTCCACCATATAAAGCTTCAATCAACAAGGAGGTAAAAACGCCATGCCCATTTTCTTCTGATGAATATTGCTTTTCATCACACGCTGCCAAAATCGTTGTACCATTATGCAAAATAGAATAATTTTGCATTTCATTAGAACTCGCCGCCAATCCACTATGACAGCTATCAAGTATTACTATTTTATTTTGAGCTTTTGATTGTGATACAATTCCCATAAGATCGTTTAAAGCTAATCCTTGATCAGCTCTTTCCACTTCACTAGTACACAAATAACCACCAAGCGCATCATACGCCCCGTGTCCTGCATAATAAAAAACAGCGATTTCTGATTCATCTTTAAATAATTCTTGAATAGCATCTTTCAAACATTCTTTTGTGATATAAGATGTTTCACTTGTTGCACATAAAATTTTTGTGGAAAAATTTAAGGTTCCATCACCATTTCTCTCAAGTGCAGCTTTCACACCATTAGCATCATTAACACATCCGTGCAAATCACTAATTTTTTCATAACTATCAATCCCAACACACAATGCTTTTCTCATGTTATACCTCCTATACTTATGTATTTGTATTAACTAAAAAATCCTTAATCTTTGATTCCGTATTATTTAGATATGTGCAATACACTTTTCTATCATCACCAGTCTGCATTATCCCTACATACGAACTCATTTTCTTCTGTTTTATAAATCCAAAATTATTTTGCATTGAAAAAGCAGAACGTGTTTTATATACACAATCGGCATCAGTTAATTGAATTAATGCAATCCCATGTTTTGAAGCATACTGAACGGCTCCACTTTGGAAATTAGATGACGATACCATTATCCCCTTATTGGCACCACATGCTCTTATTTTATCGTACAGCACTGCAACTTTTTCTCTAGATATACTCGTTTTATAATGTTTACATTCAATAAGTGTTTTATACTTAACACCCATAAGTTCAAACTCTATATATCCATCTATTTGATAATTTCCGTCATCAACCTCAATTATCTTATCATGCTGAAATATACAGCTTTCAATATTTTTTAACTGTTCAATCAAAATATGTAATGAATGCTTTTCAAATTCAGTTGGCGTCATATCTAAGACTGCCTCTTTACAAGGAATAAACATATTTTTATCTCCTATTATTTTGAAATATCATTTTTGCTTATATTCTTATAAAATTCTTTTCCAAAATAAATGAATCTTACATAAAAGATATATAATCCCCCTCTATCTCGTAAACCTACACTTCGGATATCCGCTACATCCAACAAACGCACCTCGTTTTCCTTTTCTTGTAACCAGTTTCTTTCCGCATTTCGGACAGATTCCAGCACTAGCCTTTACCTCATTTGTTTCTATCTTTTCCCGTATCTGTTTGACGTGGTCTCTTCTTGCTTCTGCAGTCGTTATATTAGCCTTCTTCAATTTTTCCACGTATATATCCAGTTCATCTTCTTCAAATTTAATTTCATCAAATACTTTTATTACTTTCTTTAACTGACTGATATATACTACCGGCTTACTTGTTTTTACTTTTATATCACTGTTATCCGAAAAAGCCACAATGGGAATTAGCTTGTCTTCCGCAACAACCAATTTATCTTCCAAAGCTTTTACATGCGCATAATTTTGCTTCAAGGGATTTTGGAATTTATACTTCTTACCATACATGTTTTTGGTCCAGTAATCACCAAATTCACTTCCTGTAATCCAGCCCTTGTAATTTTTTGTCTCAATGACAAATATCCCATATACCGACACGACTACATGATCAATCTGCGTGGTTCCGTATTCTGTACCAAGCATGACGTTATTTACTACCCGATATTGTTGTTTAGGCAAACCGGATAAGATTGCCGCCACTATTTTTTCACCGATAAATCCTTTGATGTTCGCTTCAAATAGTGTATAAAGAATGCCTACTACAAAAATTACAATTAACAGTTTCATTTCTACCCTCTCCATTACACATATTGTTGCAGATAATTATACTATATTTTTCAACTTTTTCCAATATCTACTAATTTTGCCAAACCTCAACCATTGTATCTGGTTCGTAAAGTGAAATTAAAATCATTCCAAAGTGCAAAAAACAAACTCCAAAGTGCAAATTTTGCACTTTGGAGTTATAACTCACACTGGTAATATCAATTTTTTCAACACATCCAAAGTGTCAATTTGACACTTTGGAATGACACTTTAGAACTATTAAAATATTTTTCAAAACCGTCAACGTTTACGGAAGGATTCGAACCTTCAGTGCGAATCATCACACACCAGCTTAGCAGGCTGGCACCTTAGACCCCTCGGACACGTAAACTTAATGGGCAGGGTTGGACTCGAACCAACGTTGTTTCTTATGTAACGGATTTACAGTCCGCCGCCTTCGCCGCTAGGCATACCTACCCCTATTGCGGATCAATTGACCCGCTTTTTTATGCTCCAAGCTGTACTTGATTTGATGTATCAAGCACCAAGATATCATCAACTTTTACACCAAGCAATACCGCTAACATCACCAGGTTATCGATTGTTGGCAATGCGATTCCCTGTTGCCATTTGTAGATTGCTTGTGGTGTACCGAATCCAAAGGCGGCTTGCAAATCCTTTACGGACAAGCCTGCCTGTTTCCGCAAGACAATGATATTCTGTCCTGTTTTTGCCATATCAATGGCAGGAAATGTCAACATATTATGTCCCTCCTATTCTGCTTCCGTGCAAGCAGGAGGCAGACATTTCCGCCACAGGCTTGCACTACTCAGAAGCTTTAAAATTGTAAATTGGTTTCATGACATCAATGACTTCCACAGATTCTTTGATGACATCAATGATGTCTTCCAGTCTCTTGTATGCCATTGGTGCTTCATCAAGAGTGTCTTCATTTACAGAAGTCGTATAAATTCCTGACATGGTTTTTATGTATTCATCCATTGTTAATGTGTTTTTTGCTTTGGTCCGGGACATAACACGTCCTGCACCGTGGGGCGCAGAATAGTTCCATTCCGGATTTCCTTTTCCGATTGCAAGCACGCTTCCATCCCTCATATTAATTGGAATCAGCACTTTTTCACCTTTATGAGCCGCAATTGCTCCTTTTCTTAATATCATTTCATCTGTATCAATATAATTATGAATGGTATGGAAGGCATCTGTGCCTGTCAGACCGGTTTTCTCCAAAATGATTTCTGCAATTATTTCCCGGTTCCGTTTTGCAAATCTCTGACATATTTCTACGTCATGGAGATAATCTTCAAAGAAGCTGCCATACAAGTAACATAAATCCTCGGGAATTGTTGCTTCTCTTTCTACCCATGTAAGTTCTTTTAAAGCTGCCTGGATTTCATTTCTTCTTCCCTGTTCCTTATACGTCCGGATAAGTTCCTCTCTCTGCTGGAAATAGGTTTCTTTTCCCTTGTTTAAGTCGACGGCAAGCTGCTGATAGATTTCAGCCACCTGTTTACCAAGGTTACGGCTACCGGTATGTATGATTAAATATTTTGTCCCATCCGTAGCTTCGTCCACCTCGATAAAGTGGTTTCCGCCGCCCAAGGTTCCAAGGCTTTTTGCCAACCATTTGGTGTTTCTCAATTCCCGATAGCAACGCAAGGCTTCCAAGTCAAATTTTTCTTTTCTGCCCTCCCACACATTCATTCCGCTGGGAACATAGTGCGCTGCTTCATCCAGTTTTTCGAAGTCGATATCTCCTTTTCCCACATTTATGGTGAGCATTCCGCATCCGATATCCACGCCTACGATGTTGGGAACTGCCTTATCCTTAATGGTCATGGTAGTTCCGATGGTACATCCTTTGCCGGAATGCACATCCGGCATAATACGGATCTGAGATCCTTCTGTAAATTCATGGTCACACATTCTGCGGATTTGCTCGATTGCCTCATCTTCTACGATCTTTGCGTAGCAGATGGCAGTATTTACTTTTCCTTTGATTTCTAACTGATCCATGTTTTCCTCCTTTCCCGGTCTATCCGTTTTTTTATCCCGCCTTAATGAATTCGGGTATAAAACCATATAAAAAGACCGCTTGTCTCACAAAAGATAAGCGGTCTGACTATCTATGTATGTCCTGCTAAATTCCACAGTGCCATGTCACACAGTTATTCGTTGCCTTTGCTTAATCTTATATGAGCGCATGAAATCAGACCACGCCTTGCTATCTTTTGCTAAGGGTGATTCGTAATGACGTTCACTATTCAGATAATATGCAAATCTAACTGTTTTCATAGCTTTTTCCTTTCTGTGGATATAACATCCGCTTATTTTTCTGCTTTACATATCGTCAATATAACACGATTGCTTTAGTTTGTAAATTATACCGGTGATATAAAATTACAATATTTATCCAACCAACCATTTATATTTTGCCACACTGTACAAGGGTACCAAAGGCAAAAGAATCGGTGTTTTTTTCACATATGCCTGATACTCGGGATCGTCGCCGTAGTTGCGGTTCTGACGAAGTTCCAGTCTTCTTGCACCGCCAAACATGATATACACGATGCAGACATATCCAATGGCCGCTGCAATCCATTGCCATGCATTGGCATAAATATTCACGCCGGATACAAATACACCGGTCCAGAATAATACTTCTCCCAAATAGTTGGGGCATCTTACGATTTTGTAAAGTCCGCTGTCACAGAATCTGGACGGATTTACTTTTTTCGCTTTGCTCTTTTGGAAATCTGCGGCAGACTCTAAGATGATGCCAAGTGCCATAATAACTGCGCCAACTGCTGTCACTACATCCGTGCCGCCAACCACTGCTTCCATATTGTTATCAAGCACACTTTGTGCATCCATCAGACGGAACAATAAAGGTGATACCTGAAATGCATAGAGAAGCGCACAGCTTACCCAAATGCTGACTTTTGCTACCATCTTCATGGATGAACCATCTTTAATCTCTTTTTTCATAGTGCTGCGATAAGAGGCACTCTTAATCTCACGGATCAACAGATAGCCGCCCAATCTGCAACCGTAAATCAGAAACAACACACACATTGCCAAGGTTCCTGCACCAATCACATCTGTATACATGATAAATAATGCAACACCCATAGCTGCTACAGAAAATCCATATCCCAGAGATATGAAATATACATACTTATAAAAACCAATACTACTCACTACTAACGCAATGAGTATTAAAATTAAAAATCCCATTCCAAATGATTCTAAAAATCCCATGTTGTTTTCCTCCAATATATGTAATGTCATAGGATATTATACTACAGGAAATGGGAAATGCAACTTATAAAAACTATCGCGTGGACTATCCGCCAAGACAAGCAAAAATTGCGGTCGAGTTTTGGGACCGCAATTTTTCTGACACATCTTTATGCAATGGCATATTTAGTTTTTAAGTTTTTGTACCAACCATATTCTACATATCCATATTTTTGGAGACGTCCAAGTACAATTCCCGCATCTATTCCTTGCTTTTGTGAGAACTCTAAAATCGTCGATTCGTTCACAACATAAGAATCCACATACGTCATAAAATCTCTTTTAGCTAATAATATCTCTTCTGCGAACTGATCTGCCGCATCTTCATCTTCTTGTGTGGTCCCATCACTTTTTTCAAGATGGCCCAATATAATATGACCCAGTTCATGAAATAGACTAAACCAGAATATATCTGCATCTTTTCCACGTACTGTTAAACCCAGAATAATCTTATTACCATCGTAGAAAGTTGCTCCATGTAAAAAAGAACCTCCGATATGCGGTAAAAATACAATAGCAATTCCACACTCTGCTAACATTGACTGCAATTGTGGACAAAATTTTTCAGGCTTCATTACAGTCATTTTTCTTATTTCCGTCAAATACTTTTTCAATCTTTTTATATTGATGGATTTTGTTTCGCATTTTCTGCCTTCTATTTTAGCTTTTTGTGCCCATGCAACTAGCGCATAATAACTTTTTTCTGATTCAGCCAATTGTCTACAGGCTATTCCTGCCGGAATCAATTTTTTATTTAATAATCCTAATTCTACAACTTCAAAATATTTACGCAATCTGGTTGCTCGTTCTGTACCTTTTGTAACATCTTCCACCCATCCGTTTTTTGCCATTTCTTTGTAAGGGAATTTTTTAACCAGCTCTACATCTTGTTCCATTGCATTTTCTTCTTTTACTTTTGCTATTTTTTCTCGATATAAGCTTTCTAAATTACACCAAAATTGCGCCGGAATACCCAAAACCATTTCTAATCTTCTTGCAACATCTATTGTGAGTTGAACTTCTCCATTAATCAATTTGCTGATATGTTTCTCTGACATGCCCATCCGTAGTGCAAACTCTTTCTGATTCATTTTTCTGTCAACAATCTGTTCTTTTATGGTGGCTCCGGGTGGTATTGCTATATAACTACGACTTTTCTCCATCACACTCACTCCTTAGTCAATTACAATTTAATCTATATCTAATCTCTTATTTTCACTTATGATAATCTACTATTTCTATAATATTCACTACTTCTATTTGATTTTTCTTTTTTTCAAACACTAATCGGTATGGCTGTACTAAGTCAACAGCATATTGGTCTTTTCTTTTTCCTTTCAACAAATGACATCTACCAACTCTATATTGCACCATTATTTCTACATTCGGCATCGCTTTTATCTCATCAATTCTTTGATGGATTTTCTCCGCCATTTCTCTACCATGGATCTTTTCTGCTTCATGTCGGTTGGTACATATTCTTTCAATCTTTTTACTTTTGTATTCTACATGCAATCGCATCCCTCCTTTTTTATTTACCTATAAGGTAAATAAATTTTACCATTCTATCATCGTTAGGTCAACATATAATTAACCTTATGGGTAAATTTTACATATACAACTCCGTCTGCCGCTCTTTATATTTTTCAATATTTCATTTATTATATTTTGTTTTTACACCTCCGAACTTGTGTTCTGTTAAATTGCATGATATAATAATGCCAGTAGCAATTCGCTACCGGCAATCGTGATACAGGGTGGTTGACCTCCATTTTACATAGAATGGAGGTGATGCTTATGAAGAACAAATTCGATTTTAAAGACCTGATGTCTTTTGGAATGTTTCTCCTAGCACTACTGACATTCATTTATTTGATTTGTCACTAACATAACAAAACCTTCCCTGTACTTTGGCGAGTGAGGGAAGGTATTTGTCCTAATCTTATTGGTCAACCACTCTGTACCCTAAAGGGCATAAATGGCGATTGCCTTTTGTTAATTACATTATAACAAAAATAGAAAGTATTACAAGTTGATTTTCCAAATAAATACTTTTACTCGTTGTCTACGCTAAACTTATACCCCATCCCCCAGATGGTCTTGATGCAGGCACCGTATTCACCCATTTTGCTGCGTAGTTTCTTTACGTGGGTGTCGATGGTACGGGCATCGCCGAAGTAATCATAGTTCCACACATGGTTTAAGATGACTTCACGGGATAATGCAATGCCTCTGTTTTCCATAAAATAGGTCAAGAGTTCAAATTCTTTATAGCTTAAGTCTATGGGTTTATCATCGATGGTGACAATATGGGCTGTTTTATCTACTTTTATATTGCCGGCAATCAGGATTTCCTCTCCGATTGCAGAGTTACCGCTGCGTCGAAGCACAGCTTCCACACGGGCTACCAGGATCTTGGGACTGAAAGGCTTGGTAATGTATTCATCCACACCCAGTTCAAAGCCTTGGAGCTCATCCTGCTCATCAGATTTGGCTGTCAGCATGATAATAGGCACCTTGGAGTAGGCGCGTACTTCACGGCACACCTGCCATCCGTCCATCTTGGGCATCATCACATCCAATAGGATCAGGGCAATGTCATTTTGTTCAAAAAATATATCCAAAGCCTGTGCGCCGTCTTCTGCCTCAATGACTTCAAAATGACTGCGGACCAAAAAGTCTCGGACCAACTTGCGCATTCTGCTTTCATCATCCACCACAAGAATTTTCAATTTATCCATAGATGCTCAACCTTTCTAAACTGTTACACAGGATTCATCATAACATAAGAATATGTAAATTCTGTGAAATCCGCTGCTTACGGTTGAATATTTAATTCCTCTTCCTTTTCTCGGATCACGGCTTCTCTTTCATCCAATTCCTGCTCCCACTCGGAGTATTGGTTTTCCAGAGCATTTTTATAGTTTATGATATTGGGATTATCACCGGTAAAGGTGATGATAAACATGCCGATTACCAAAGCACAAAGGACACCGATGGCAAGAGCCATGCTGCGACATTTCATCCTTGCCTGTTTGGCCAGTTCACGCTCTGCCTGCACACGTTTACGGGCTTCTTCACGAACTTCCTTGGCTTCCTCACGATATTCTTCTTTAATCCGTCTGATTTCCAAATCCAGCTTGTGTTTGGAGTGTTGGATGGGCAATGGTTTTTCATCGCTTTTCAATACACCTTCATTAATCAGATGAATCTGAAGATTACGCAGATAGGACAGACCAATCTGTGTCTCAAATATATTTTGCTCCAAGGCAGAGAGATATACCATCTTGATGGCTGCCAGATTGTCTTGATCAAGCTTTGCATTTAAAGTGCGTACCTTGGCAAGTTCACGTTCTGCCTGCTCCGCTTCCTCTTTGGAGTCAAAGGCATAACCCTCTACGATATATGTCAGATTCATATTGTTTTGTTCTTCACTCATATGGTAACCGATCCCTATCTTTTTTATTTATATAATAAAAGACCTGCTGATTTTTTTCAACAGGTCTTTCTTTTATCCAATGGATTAGTTTTTCTCTGCAGAGTAGATAATGTCTTCAGCAACATCAAATGCTTCTGTACCACCACCGTACTGCATTGCCATTACGGTATGTGCATAGTAGTCATCAAATACAAAGTATGCCACTGCATCAATACCTTCGTATACGAAAGTAGCTTTGATGGTATAACCTACAGAAGTATGTCCGAGCATTTCACATTCAGGATCAGCAATATCCTCTGCCATAACTTCTTCGATATAATCCATTACTTCATCTTCATCCATATCTTCGATAATGCTGGTATCTTCACCAATATACTCAGACTGGATTATAACTGCACATTCTGCACTTTCGATATCTCCATCAGGCGCATATGCATACTGGTTTGTATCTTCCATTAAAGGATCAGCATCCCAATCTTCGGGTAATTCAAATGTCCAGTAGTCTGTGGAGAAAGTTCCGTCTGCATTTGCTCCACCGCCTATAACATCGTCATCATCATCTTCCGGTCTCTCTCCGGGGTCGCAGCTATCTGCCATATCCTGAAGTTCATCTGCGTCAAAGTCAACTTTTGCATCCAGATACTGTTCTAATTCTTTTACAACATCTTCTGCACCTTCGATATCATAGCAGGAATCAACCTGGATCTCTGCTAAGATTACTTTTTCATCTGTCTGATATAAGTAGTATAATTCCCATACAAAATAGTTTCTGTCGTCTATATCGTCATACTCAACTCTAGTGATGGTTGCATATGCTGCGTCATCGCCAACAGTTTTTACTTCAGACATCTCTGCGTCTAAGGTATCGTCATCATCCAATCTGTAATCATACCAGTCAGATACATAGTAATCAATGTTTTCTTCTGCGCTGAAATTTTCCTGGTCAAGCTGGATATAAGCATCAATGTCATATTCTACGTATACACCATTCAATTCTGTGCCAACATAGCTTTCTTCGCCGCCGCCAAAAGCATATTCATCTTTGGGAGCATATACAACTGCTGTTGCATCTTCACCGGTAATGGTATAAGCTGCCAAATGTTCAAAACCGTCATAATCATCAACATCGTTACCAATTACAGGAGTATCGGAATCGTCTTTATCTTTATCTTTGCCCTTATCTTTTTTTCTTTCTTCTTTTGCGTCAGCTTCCTCTTCTTCGTCAGCCTCGTCTTCGTCTTCCTCTTCACTCTCTTCTACTTTGCTTACGTCTTTGTCTTTTCCGGATTCACTTCCGCCACATGCAGTTAAGCTTGCTGTCATGACAATAGCCATCATAATCATCAGTACTCTTTTTTTCATTTTCTTCCTCCTAATATAAAAAATATATTATTAAATATACCGCAATTTGATTTTCAGTATATTTTTCACAGATTCATTGATACGTGCTTCGGAGATTCTGCCATCTCTAACCGCCTGTAAGACTTCCGCATAGGCTGACGGAAAATCAGCAGGCATCAGCAACATATCGTTTCCGGCTTCAATGGCCATGATACAGGCTTCACCGGAGGTATAGGTATTGGCGATTGCTCCCATATTGAGGGCATCGGTAATCACCACACCTTCATAGCCCAAATCCTTTCTCAGGATATCGGTAATCATTGTCTTGGATAAGGATGCGGGTAAATCATCTCCCGTCACATTTGGTAAGGAAATATGACCACTCATAATCATGGGGACTTGATTTTCTATCCCATCCATAAAAGGTAACAAATCTGCCTCTTTTAGTTGTTCCAATGTTTTATCTGTATAAGCATAGCCTTCATGGGTATCTCCCAAGGTAGCTCCGTGTCCGGGAAAATGCTTGTATACGCCAACAACTTCACAGTCTCTTAGACCGCCAAAGTATTCAAAAGCCAACTGACTTACCAATTCCGGATCACTACCAAAGCTCCGTTTTGCCACCACCTGATTGTCAGGGTTGGTCAGCACATCTGCTACCGGTGCAAAGTTTAGGTTAAAACCAAGTTCGTGCAGATACGCACCTATCGTTTTGCCGGCTTCATAAGCCGTGGAATAATCACCATTTGCTCCGATAGTGGCCATATCACCTACATTCGGTACGCCCATGGCCGGATTGTTTGCTACTCTGGCTACAGTGCCACCCTCTTCATCTACTGCCAAAAACAGGGGTGCTTTTAAGAGCGTATCGCCATAGTTTTCTGTATTGTGAAGCATCTCTATGGTCTGCTCCCGTTCTGTCATATTGCCGGCAAAATAAATCATACCACCAACGGGATATTGCTGCAATGCAACCTTTGTGGCATCTCCCGCACTTTGTACGTTGGCAGTTCCCGTCAAGGCCTCGGGTGTAATCACAAAAAGCTGTGCCACCTTCTCTTCCAAGGTCATGCTCTCTAATATCTCATCGGCTCTTTCCTCAATGGGTACAAACTCCAGATTTAAGTCCACCGGACCTGTAATACCATTCACATATCCTTCCGCTGTATATTGCCAGATACGGAAATCGTAAGGTGTCTGGGGATAAGGCTCATAATCAGCATACCATATGGGATATTCATCAATTTTTTCCATTTCCAATGCATAGGCTTCCCATTTCATGGTGGCATAAATCATCGGCTCATAGCCTGCCGCCTCGATAATCTCACAAAATGCAATGGTATTCTTGGTAAATTGCTCTGCTTCGATGCCGTCAGTTCTGGCCTCCGCTTCGATGACATATTCTTCATCAAATACCACCGGATAATCCAGCTCTATGCCATCCAGCAAATTCAGCACATAATTGGCTTCCTCAACAGCTTCTGCTTCATTGATGGCCTGGGAGTAAAAATAGACGCCTACATCAATGCCTACGGCTTTGGCACCGGCAATATTTTGCATGTACATAGGATCTGTATTGAGGGTTCCTTCCTGTCCGTAGCCCCGGTTTCCGATGCGGACAAATACAAACTCAATATCTGCTTCTTTCACCTTTGCCCAATCAATTTCTCCCTGAAACTTGGATACATCAATACCAAGCCGGGATGTATATTTGTCATCGTCATAAGCCAAATATCTTCCTACTGCATGTTCCTGTTCATAGATATATCTGGTATAGTCGTGCATATCTGCCTCTTCATTTAGCGGCACTTCATACACTTGTCCATATACATCCTTGAAACTAAACATCTGTACCGTTTCCTCAGGCTCTACCTCTATGGGTACATCCGGTTCTTCCGTCAGGCCTGCATCCGATACCATGTCTTCGTTTTGGACATCTCCCGTATCCGGAATGATTTCTTCTTTTTTATTGCATGCAGTAAGCAGTGTCATAGCCGTTACTAACAATAACACTGCCCACAGTTTCATTAGGTTGCACTTTTTCATAAAATTCCTCATTAAATTTGTTCATACATATGCCAATAAGCTTTAAATGTACTGATTGCAAAAACTCCAACACCCCAAAGGATGAGAGCCATAAGCAAAATCCAAGCGATAACAGAAACTCTTTTTACCAGTTTTTTTAATTTCTCTGAATACTTGGATACGACTACAATCTCCGGCTTATAATTGACAGTCTCAAATCTGCGATAAATTTCTTCTTCATCCACATCAAACATACCGTCACTTATGTCCTCACGGTAACGCTCCAAATCTTCCGTCAATATGTTGTAGCGGTTTAAATATTCTTGCAGTTCCTTAATTTCTGCGCGCTGGGTGGGAATTTCACATTTCTCCACCAGCCATTTCCCCAACTTATTTTCTTTGTTAATTGACCACAGAAATACACCTTTTACAATATTATAAACACAAAACGGCAACATTAAATAAATAGCCGCTACAGATGCAAACATTAAAAGCACACCCGGAAGCACCAAAATTGATACGCTGTTAGACATAAAAACCGACAGAATAAAGCAGAGTAAAATACCTGCCAATATACCGCTCCAAAGCTTCAGTTCATAGGTTTCTTCTCTTCTTCTCTTATAGGCATCCTTTAACTGGCTTTTGATCTGATATTTGGCAAAATCCAGTTTTTCTTCGTAGAGATGCAATTTGTAATCCAATTCCGATTGGTATTCAAATTTTGGTTTCATTTATCTTCCCCTCAAATTACACCTTTATCTTTTTATAAAAATACCGTATCAACCCAGTGTCGATACGGTACTTATATTATCGTTTATCTCCGTAAAAGAACAATGCTATAACTCCCGGACCGGTATGTGCACCGATGGTAGGACCCACGAAATTGATCATGAAATCTTCGATGCCAAAGCGTTTTTTGATTTCATCTGCAACAAACTGTGCATCTTCTAAACAATCTCCGTGACTGATAAATACAGTTTGATTGTGTGTCACATGGTCTCCCATTTTTTCTTCCATCAAATCAACCAAATGTGCAAGGGCTTTCTTTCTGCCTCTGATTTTGCCGATGGTGATTAAGTGACCTTCATCATCTACATGGATAATGGGTTTAATATTGGCAAGTGAACCTACAATAGCAGTTGCTTTGCTGACTCTGCCGCCTCTGTGCAAATGATTTAAGTCATCCACAACAACCAAATGTGCAAATTGATTGAAGTTTTCTTCCATAAAATCTGCTACTTCATCCAGGCTTTTGCCTTCTTCCTTCATCTTGCGCGCCCAGTCTACCATAAGACCCTGCCCCATGGAAGCTGCTTTGGTATCTACCACGCGGATTTTCTTTCCGGGATTTACTTCGCTTACATTCTGGGCGGCTACTGCAATGCTGTTGTAGGTACCGCTGAGACCGGATGAAAACGCAAGGCATAAAATCTCATCGTTTTTTTCAACCAATTTTTCAAATAAGTTCTCTGCATCCTCAATATTCACCTGGGATGTGGTGGGCATACTACCGTTTCGCATTTTATCATAAAATTCATGCTCATCCATGGGAGCATTCCAATTATAGGTATCTTCCTCAATAATATATGCCAGGGACAACACATCAATATCGTATTTCTCAAGATATTCTCTGGGTAAATCCGATGCTGTATCGGTTACTAACTTAAAGCTCATAATAGCACTCCCTTTTTCTTCCATATGGGAGTATTGTAACACTCTTCGATATATATTTCAATTTTTTATTGCTTGGATTCGGGCAATCTGCCGCGGAAAAATCTTTTATATATTTGCTTCGCATCAAATGGAATCAACGGATAAATATAACTTTGACCGGAAATTGTTTTATTGAAGGCAATAGACAACACCAAGATCAGGATTCCTGCAATATATCCATATAAACCAAAGATTGCTGTCAAAATCAAATTTATAATTCGCATAAATTTTAATGCATAAGACAGTTCATAGCTTGCCTGGGTGTAATTTGCCAATGCTACAAACGCCATATACAGCATAACTTCCGAGTTAAACCAACCGCTGCTGACCGCAAACTCACCAAGAACCAGCGCCGCCATAATGCTTAAGGGTGTATTTAACATACTTGGTGTATTGACCGCAGCCAAACGTAATCCGTCAATGGCTAGCTCCAAGATAAGAAATTGCCATAGAAGCGGAATATTCATAGGGTCTTTTATCATGATAAATTCAAAGCCTGCCGGTATATAGCCCGGCTCCTGCATCAGTAACAAGAAGGTCGGCGTCATCAGATAGGTTAAAATCGCAATAATAAATCTGGAGAGGCGTAAGTATGTGCCTGTAATGGGCGGGAAATAATAATCATCCGCTTCTTCTACCACGTCAAAGATGCTGGTCGGCATAATCATGGCTGATGGGGAATTATCCACCAGAATAATGACATTCCCTTCCAGTACTTGCGCAGCCGCCGTATCCGGTCTTTCCGTAAATTTAAACTTGGGAAAGGGATTCCACCAGGTCTTTTTATAAAGACATTCTGCCAGACTTTCCTGATTCATGGTCAGAGCATCAACCTTAATACTTTTTATCCTGTTTTTTATCTTTTCCAAAAAATCATGGTCTACCCGATTGTCCATATAGCAAAGGACAATATCTGTCTTGGAGCTGGTCCCGGCATTGAGCATCTCCATTCTTAGCTCAGAGGAACGGATTCTACGGCGGATTAAAGCGGTATTAAATACCACTGTTTCTACAAAGCCGTCCTTCGAGCCGCGAAGCACCTTATCTTTATCCGGCTCTGCCACACTTCTTGCAGGATAGGTACGTGAATCAATGAGGATACATCTGTCATATCCATCAATAAAGAGTGCAAATACGCCGGATAATATAAAGTAGGTAATCTGCTTCCATTCATCCTGCAAATCCACCTCCACATGTGGCATACAGCGTTTGGACATGGCGTAGGCTGTCTCCGGCATATCCTTGGGTGCGATGGTGATAAAATACTGTAATAGTTTCTGCATCATCTCATCCTTGCAGAAACCATCAATAAAGTACATACAGGCTTTTCTGCCTCCCACTTCTATGACACGGTAAACTACGTCAAAATTGGTATCTACAGCTAACTGCTGGTTAATATAGCGCATATTTTCTTCCAGATCGCTGCTCATTCTGCTTTCAAAGACAGTGACTGCTTTCTTTTTATCGGATTTCTTTAACATAAAAAAACTCCTTTAACAAAACTTTTATTGTTAGTTTTGCTAAAAGGAGTTTGATTATACTTTCTTTGGAAAATTTTCTTAATTTTTTCCTGTACTTCCGATACCGCCGCGGTCCTTGCCTTCCAACTTATCCACTTCTACAAAGTCAATGGTAGGCTGGTGTTTCTCAATGCGAAACTGGCAGAGGCGGTCATTGACTTCAATCACAGTATCCCGTAGCGCATAGGCAGGCATATAAAACCAATCGTTGGGTCCGCAATAGCTTTCATCCACGATACCGCAATGGTTGGTCTGGATAATGCCAAAGTTTTTGAAGGTGGAACTACGGGGCACAATATGTGCTTCATATCCTTCGGGAAGTTTCATTGCTACACCTAAGTTAATGAGGCGGAACTCTCCGGCTTTCATCTCTACATGTTCACTGCTACGAAGATCAATCCAATCGGATTTGCCGTCAATATACTTTAATCTCTCGATTTCATCGTTGATATATTGGATTTCAATTGTTTCTTTCATAACGCTCTCCTTTATGCGTAATCACCGCAATGTAATATGGGAACGGTGGGATCTGTCTGTGCCAAGGATTTTTGTACATCAACCACTCTTTGGTTGCTGCTTCCCTTCCAAAGAAGCTTGTTGTCCTTTAAATCAATCATAAACTCACCGTCTACAATCACATCAATATATTTCATCATGGGATAATGGAGAATATTTTCCCATACATCACCGGTATAAAGCCAGATGGTCTTATCAGGATATTTTTCCTTAATCTCCGCCATGAGATTTCGCACATCCAGACGATTTGCCGAATGAAGCGGATCACCGCCGGAAAAGGTAATGCCGGAAATATATGATTTATCCAATTGTTCAAAAATTTCTGCTTTCGCATCATCATCAAAGGGAAGGCCGCCATTGGGGTCCCATGTGATGGGATTCTGACATTCTTTACAGCAGTGGGTACAACCTGCCACCCACAACACGACCCTCAAGCCGTCACCGTTTAACATGTCGTCCTTTGTAATATTATGATATCTCATTGAAAATCCCCCTACATCGACTTTCTTTCGGCAATTTCTGCCATTTTCGCGTCACTTAATCTGGTGTCGCCATGGACTCTGGAATATGCCAGATAGCCATTCATACGGTCGATTTTAGTCAGATTCTTGCTTCCGCAAACAGGGCATGCATCCATCTCAAGCTCCTGATGTCCACAATCGTCACAGTATGCCAAAGACATATTGACACCTTCATAGAAGCCCATTTCCATGGCTCTGCGAATCAATGTCTTGATAGCATCCAGATTGTAGTCGATGGGATATTTTACATACTGGATCTTGCCGCCGTTTGCCAACTCCCAGAATCGATACTCCAGATCCTGTTTTTCAATAGGAGTAATGTCCTCTGCTACATGGCAGTGGAAGCTGTTACTTACATATTCTTTATCGGATACACCTTCGATAATACCGTATTTTGCACGGAACTGTTTGACCTGAAGTCCGCAAAGGTTCTCAGCAGGTGTACCGTAAATCGCATACAGGTTACCGTCTTCTTCTTTAAACTCATTAATCTTTTTATTAATGTGCTCCAATACTTCCAATGCGAAAGCACCGTCTTCTACCAATGATTTGCCGTTGTACAACTCCTGCAACTCATTGAAAGCTGTGATACCGAAGGATGCGGTCGCTGCTTTGAGGATTGGTTTAATCTTATCATGAAGCTGCAGATTACCACCAAGGAAACCGCCCTCACAATATGCTAACGGATTGGTGGAAGCACGCATTTCACCTAAGTAAGCATAGGTACGGATATGAAGCTGACGGATCAAGTTTAAGTAATAATCCAGCACTTCATAGAAGTCCTTGCTCTCCTGTCTTGCTTTTGCCAAAATCATAGGCAGGTGTAGGGAGACTGCACCGATGTTGAAACGACCCACGAAAATCGGGGAATCATTTTCATCTGCCGGATGCATACCGCCTCTCTCATACCAGGGAGAAAGGAACGCACGGCATCCCATAGGGGAAATTACCTTGCCGTACTGTTTGTACATGCTTGCAATATATCCTTTACCGGTCAGGCTGAGCCAATCGGGATACATGGTCTTGGCAGAACATTTCACACCTGCTTCAAATACATCCTCAAGATCTTTGCCGGGACCGTGAAGGTTTTCATCATATAAGAATACAATCTTGGGGAATAATACCGGTTTCTTGCAATCCTTTTTACCCTGTCCTCTTCTGCGGACATTCAACATGGTAATGGTAGCAAGCTTGGCAAATCTGCCGGTACCGATACCTGCAGTAACGGTAATGAAAGGATAATCACCACGGCTACTTGCTACGGTATTAAATTTATATTCCCATCCCTGGAAGCCTTGCTCAAACTCTTTTGTCACATCTGCAAGGGCTTCTGCTTTGGCACTTTCTTCATCAATACCCAGACGAAGGTATTTTTTGATATTTCTCTTATAAGATTTCTCGGCATAGGGCTCCAAAATCTTGTCAACTTCAGGTACGGTAAATCCGCCGTACTGCTGACTTGCTGCGGACAATACGATATCACCGATAACGTCAAATGCTACGTCCAAGGTCTTGGGCTCGTTGTACCAGATGTTACCCATCTCAAAACCGCCGCTTAATACGTTTGCTACGTTAAACAGACAGCAGTTCATGGTATCACGTCTTGCAGACATGTCATGTACATATATGTAACCGTCTCTACAAGCCTGAATCTCCTCTGTGGTCATAAAGAATTTCTGATACAGCTCTTTATTGAACTGGTTAAAGATCAGACTTCTCTTTGTGGAAACAAGGGCACTGTCGGTATTGGCATTTTCCTTATCTCCCACATACATGATGGACTGGCTCTTCTTATATACGTCATCCATCATGCGGACAAAGTCCTGTTTATAATTACGGTAATCCCGATAACTTTTGGCAACGATAGGCTTTACCTGTTCCAATGCACTCTCAACAATATTGTGCATAATCGGAATCGGAATCTCTTCCTGTCCAAGCTCGTCTACCTTGTCTACTACATATTGACAAATATGATCTTTTTCTTCATCGGTAAATTTGGTTAAAGCACGATATGCACTTTTTCCAACAGCACTGATAACCTTCTGTACATTGAAAGCTTCCATGCTACCATCTTTTTTAATAACCTTTACCGGAAGCTTGGTCTTAAATTCCTTTCCGTAATCCTTTTCGTCTTTCTTTTGTAACGTATCGGACATTACAGCATCCTCCCTCTTTATCACTCCATAGAAAAAAATAAACCCTCAACAAGATGTGCACGTATTATGTCAACAAGCACAAGATGTTGTGGTGCAAGTTCAAGTATAGCCAAAGTTTTGTGGCATGTCAACCAAAGGTCGTCTGGCAAATTTACACAAAAAAAGGTGGCGATTTTGTGAAAAATCACCACCCAGAAATTGACCGATTCGCTTTAAACCTTGAATCTATCAGCTTTATGCAAGAATGCCACTGTCTGCAACTGCGGACACTGCTTCTTCAATTGTCTCCACAGGAAGGACAAGGGCAAAACGTACATGTCCTTTTCCCAGTGATCCAAAACTACTACCCGGGGTACAGAGTACACCGGTACGTTCAAATAAGGCTTTTACAAACTCTACATCATCGGTAAAGTTTGCCGGTATCTTGGACCAGGCAAACATAGTTCCTTCACTGCGCTCAAATGCCCAGCCTGCCTTGGTAAACCCATCACAGAGTGCATTTCTTCTTGCCTCATACTCTTTACACTGATTTTTGACACAATCATCGGAACCTGTCAGTGCTGCAACTGCACCAAGCTGAACGGGGATAAAGGTACCATAATCAATCTGGCTACGCATTCTCTTAAAGGTCTGTACCAACTCTTTATTTCCTGCTAAAAACGCCACTCTGGCACCGGTATAGTTGTAGGATTTGGACAGGGAATAAAACTCCACACCAATTTCTTTGGCCCCTTCATAGGATAAGAAGGAACGTCCGACCTTGCCATCATATACGATGTCTGAATAGGCATTGTCATGAATAACAACCACATCATATTTTTTTGCCCAAGCAATCAATTCTTCATAAAAAGACGGGGGTGCACATTTGCATACAGGGTTTAAAGGGTATGACACAATGATACACTTTGCCGCTTTGGCTGTCTCTTCATCAATATCGGAAAGGTTGGGCAAATAGCCTTTCTCTTCAATCAGATCATAGGTCACAATCTTGGCACCTGCCAATGAGGGTCCAAAGGTAAATACAGGATAACCGGGATTGGGCACCAATACAATGTCCCCGGGATTGCAAAGAGCAAATCCGATGTGGGCAATACCTTCCTGTGAACCGTATACGGAGGTCACTTCCTCTGCACTTAAAGTTACCTCATAGCGCTTTTCAAACCGCTCAATGACAGCCTCCGTCAATGCCGGAATGTCACCTAAAGAATATTTGTAATTCTCTGCCACGGTAGCCGCTTTTGCCACGGCTTCCATGATATGGGCAGCAGGTTTAAAATCCGGTGTTCCTACGGAAAAGTTATAAACCTTTTCTCCTGCTCCTTCTTTCTTTAAACGCATTTCATTCAATACCTGAAAAATGCCTTCTTCATAGCCTTTCATTCTGTCTGCAAATTCCATGTGTGTATCTCCTTGTCTTGTATCATACTTTTATTTATCTTAACTTTCCATTTCGTCCCATTTGCTTAGGATGTTTTGTAAGTACTCCCTGGCTTGTGTTGCCACTTCTGCCGGTGCGACTACTTTTACCGCCCCATTCATGCCTGCCAACCATCCAAAGAAGGGATTGCTGACCATAATATCGGTACGAACCTGTAGCTTACCGTTTGGCATCTTGCGCATAGCCACTTGTTTACCAAATCGGTCAATCATTACACCTGCCATATTTTCCTCACATTGTAAGGTAACCGTGGTCTCATCGCCACCAAACATCTGGAAGCTTTTTTTGGTATACAAACTGGGCGAGAATGCCTTGTAATCTTTCTTCCCTGTTCTACTAATCTCTGTCACAGTCAGATTTGCCATTTTATCCACACGATAATGCTTAATCATGGCATCCTCTTCCTGATACGCCACCAAATAATAATTGGAATCATTCCATACCAACAGATAGGGGCTTACCTGATAAGTTGTACCCTCTTTTTTGAAACGCATTTTTTTATCTGCGTCCCATTCATAATATTTGAAGGTAATCTGTTTATCCTTCTGTATCGCTTCATGAATACCATCCACATTATAATAGATACCTTCATTTTCGGTTTTTAACCGGTCGGATACATAGACCTGACGTTGCAGTTTACCTGCATCATATTTACTGCACAGTTTCTCCAATTTGCCGATTAACTCCTTGGATTTCTTTTCCGTAATAAAACGCGAGGATTGTACAGCATCAACCAAGAGTTTCAGCTCCGGCAATTCAAACTCCCTGGATGCCATATAGTATCCGTTGTGTGTACGGCTCTTATCATTTAATATGTCATAACCAATGGCATTTAATGCTTCAATATCACTATAAATACTTTTTCTCTCTGCACTAACATCATACTCTTTGAGCTTCTCAATTAATTCCTGTGTAGTTAGGGCATGCTTCTCATCCGTATATTCTGAAAGAATACGAAGTAAATATAATTGTTTTAATTTTTGATTGGAAGATTTCGCCATAAATGAAACACTCCTTTATCATGCAGAAAAGAGCTGTCCTTCAATCCGCCTCGGGATTCCGTCAGCCCTTTTTTATCAACTCGTTATCCTACACAAACTACTCGGTAGCAACTGTTTCCTCAGTTTCTGCTTCCAGAGCTTCCTGTGCATTCTTTTTCTTTCTCATGGTAATACCGATAAATACAGCAACACCTGCTACTACCACGATAACCGCAAATACCAATAAATATGATAATAATGAATTTACAAATAAAATCAGATTGTTCATGTCAATTATCCTTTCTGTCCTGCATCTGTGTCCGATATTTGTCTCACAGACTCTGAGTCAATTTTACACCTCAACGCCACAATCGTCAAGTAAATCACTGCCGTCAGCGGCACTTGTGGCAAGCACATCGCATCGCTCGTTTAACGGATGTCCCGCATGGCCTTTGACCCAGTTGAAGTGCACCTGATGCTTTTCTTTTGCTGCCAGCAACCGTTTCCACAGATCAATGTTTTTCACCGGTTTTTTCTGGCTGTTTTTCCAGTTGTTTTTGAGCCAGGAATCCACCCAATGCTGCTCAAAGGCATCAATAACATATTTGGAATCGGAATACAACTCCACCTCGCAGGGTCTGTTTAAGGCTTCTAAACCTACAATAACTGCCATTAGTTCCATACGGTTGTTGGTGGTTTTTTTATAGCCTGCAGACAGTTCTCTTTCATGCAGTGTCCCATTGGGATCAACATATTGTAAAATGGTTCCGTATCCGCCGGGTCCATCCGGGTTTCCCCTTGCGGCTCCATCTGTAAAAATACTTACTTTCACATTAATCCTCCTGCCAATTGTTCTGCTCTATTTACAATCTCCCGATCAAAGCCCAACGCTCCCATCAGCTTAATGGCATTTCTGCCCTTTGCCGGACCTTCTGTCAATTCATAAGGGAATACAATTTCTTTCCCATCAATCATTTCCTTGAAATGATAATTAGCATACACTTCTTTTAATAAGGAAGTTAACTCCAAGTCATGGGTTGCCGCAAAGCACAGCACATCTTCTGTAGAAAGCGCTTTTAAAAGCTCAGTACTTGCTGCAATGCGCTCTGCTGTATTGGTACCTCTTAGTACCTCGTCGATGGTACAAAGAACAGGCGCTTTTGTTTCATTTGCATGCGCTGCATCAAAAATCCGTTTCAAAGATTTAATCTCCACAATAAAATAGCTTTCGCCTTCTTGCAGACTGTCCCTCAATGCCATGGACGAATAAATCCGGAAAAAATTTGCCCGATAGTTGCTTGCACAAACGGTATGAATGGTCTGTGCCAACAACGCATTGATGGCTACCGCTTTTAAAAAAGTAGATTTACCGGATGCATTGGAGCCGGTTAATAGCATTCCTTTTTTCTGACTCACATTGTTTTTTACAGGTTCTGCTATTAAAGGATGATATAAATCTGTTGCTTCATATAATAAAGAAGTGATCTTTACCCCGGTATTCAAAGTGCCGTTCTCTTCACCCGTGGCACTCACAAACTCAGGCATACAATATCCGCCCATTGCCGCTCTTGTATAAACCACACTGACACAGGCTTCGATCTCACCCATGCCCTGTAGGATTGCAATCAGATCGTGTTTTTTTTCTTTTACTGTGGCAAGCATAGAATACAGCTTGATAAGATCCAAATGGAACATCATATTGATATAAACTTGGAATATCTGTAGAATCTCTGCGCCTCCGGTCCCGTCATTGCTGTTTAATGCCAGAAATGCAAATCTGCGGAAGGAAGAAAACTGTACCTTTTCTTTTTTTAATTTTGCAATCTCTTCTGCAAATTCCTGATGAAATACAGGAGACATCCGATCCAACTTGTCCACACATTCCAATATACGGATAAAATAGGAAAACGTGGTCAGATAAGGCTCTACCTTACGCTTTTGCTTCATATATATAAAGCTATGATATCCAAGCAACGCCGCAAACACCCAGAAAAAATGTCCGCTTACGGTAAATCCCAACAGGATGGATAAAAGCATAATCACATCAATGAGCTTCGTCACCAGACAATTTTTACCCGGTAAAGCATCCAAATAACCCAGATAATCATAAACTGAATACTTGCCTGTCCTGCCCACCTCTGTCATCAGCATCAAATAGTCCAGACGTTCTTTTTCATGTTTATCAAAGAAACGGAAATGTGCCTCTCTTTTCTGTAACGTTTCTTCATCAAAAACGGGCATGCGAAGCCAGCGGTAAAGTGCCTCTTCTCCTGCCGCCGAACGGGTAAAGTCCATGGTCCTAAACAAACGATCCATGTCTAAGTCGTTCCATGTAATATCGTCGATGACAAAATCTGTCGCGTCTGCTCCTACCGCTGAGAATATGGTATTCATTCTGCCATCGGCATACTGTTTGGCAGACCATTTACCATACTGCTCTTTTAATTTGTTTCGAAACATCTTCTTTGTACGCTTATCTTCCTGTATACCGGTCCATGTAAAAATAACCAGTACTACGGCTATGGCACCAAGAAAAATCAGATATTCCATGTATTAGGCCTCCAATTCCAAACGTTTGGAAATCTCACTACATTTTTTATAAATTTCTTCGGGATCGGTTCCGATATGGAAGATTCCGTTTTCATATAAAATCTTACCGTTAATCATAGTAAGTGTCACATTCTGCTTGCTTCCCGCATATACTACGTTTTTAGCAATGTTGTGAATTGGCTGCATATTGGGTTGGTTTAAATCAATCATGATTAAATCTGCCTTGCTGCCTACGCTTAAGGTCTCACAATCCTTCCATCCCATAGCTTTTGCTCCGTTAACCGTTGCCATTTTTAATACTTCAAGTGCATCCACACTGGAGGCATCGTTATCATAGTATTTTGCAAGTCCGGTTACCAAGAACATTTCGCGGAACATATCCAGGCAGTTATTGCTTGCCGGTCCGTCTGTACCAATTGCTACCGGGATACCTTCCTTGAGATATCTGGAAATCGGAGCAATACCACTTGCTAACTTTAAGTTAGACGCCGGATTAGTCACTGCTACCAGATTTCGTTTCTTAAATACTTCGAAATCTTCATCACACATATGCACACAATGGTATCCGCCGCCACCAAAATCATACAGACCAATCTGGTCAAAAAGCACAGTGGGTGATACCCCATAACGATCTTTACACTCTGCTACTTCCAAAGCGGTCTCCGAATTGTGTGTAAAGACAGGTGCCTGATATTTCTTTGCCATAGCCGCAATATCCTCAAGCAGTTCCTTAGAGCAGGTATACTCTGCATGGAATCCAAGCATATAAGAAGAGAGCTCGTTCTGTCCGTTTAATTTCAGATAACGGTTTTCCATTTCTTCCAAAGAAGGACCAAATTTATTGATGCCGCTGACCTGTACATTTCTCATACCACACTCGGTAAATGCCTCCTGGATGGCATAAGGGTCCAGATACATTTCCATCACACCGGTAATACCGCTGGTCAGGTACTCAAGCACTGCCAACTTGGTCAAATGATAGATGTCATCATATTCCATTTTAGCTTCCACAGGAAAAACCTGTTTATTGAGCCAATCCTGCAAAGGCATATCATCTGCATAAGAACGAAGCAGGGTCATAGCTGAATGGGTATGGGCATCCTTAAAACCGGGCATCAGCAGATTGCCTTTACAGTCAAGCTCCCTGTCCCATACAGGTGCTTCCGGTTTCTCACCGGCTCCCACATATATGATGGTGTTTTCTTTTACCCACAACTCGCCATCTACTACTTTGATGGGTTCTTCCATTGTTAAAATCTTTGCATTATAAAATCTTGTATTCATATGGTTTTCCTTTACTGGTTTGATTTATTTCAGGTTATCCGGCCCAAAGGATTCCGGCAACAATTGCTCTAAAGTCATCTCTTTGTAATCATCCACGGATTTACACACAACAACAGTCATCTGCTTAGGATCTGCAAACTCCCGGAGAACTTGTCTACATACACCGCAAGGGAAGGCATAGTCTGTGGTTTGCAAATCTGCTATTTGCTCTACACTTGTTGCACTCTCTTGTTTGCCGCCGGCAATGGCAATGGCAATAAATCTGCGTTTCCCTTCGCTAACCGCTTTAAAGACCGCAGTACGCTCTGCACAATTGGTAGCCCCGTAGGAAGCATTTTCTACATTGCATCCGGTATAGATGCTGCCATCTTCACAAAGAAGTGCTGCTCCTACAAAATAGTTGGAATACGGCGCATATGCACTTTGTCTGGCCTGTAATGCCTTGGTGATTAATTCATTTTTTTGCATTGAGTTCATAACTTGTACCTCTGCAAATCATTTATTTTACACTGTTCTTTTACTTAAAACTTCTTCACAGCCTCAGTCAACAATTTCTTAAACTTGGGTGCCGCCTCATTAGCTGCCTGCTGTACTTCATCGTGTGTCAAAGGTGTAGGGGAAATACCTGCCGCCAAATTGCAGACACAGGAAACACCACAAATCTTCATACCCATATGGTTTGCCACAATCGCCTCTACAACGGTAGACATACCAACTGCATCGGCTCCTAACAATCCTGCCATCTTAACTTCTGTGGGGGACTCAAAAGAAGGACCTGTAAACTGGATATATACACCTTCATTCAAATGAATGTCATTTTCTTTTGCTGTCTGTCTTAAAATCTCCTGTAAGTCTTCATCATATACATGACTCATATCCGGGAATCTGGTTCCAAATTCATCAATGTTGGGACCAATCAAAGGATTCTGCACAAATGAAGAAATATGATCGGTAATCATCATAAAGGAACCTGCTTCAAAGTTTTTATTGATACCACCGGATGCATTTGTTAAAAACAAAATCTCTGCACCCATCATTTTCATCAACCTGGTAGGAAGTACCACGTCAGACATATCATAGCCTTCGTAATAATGTACTCTACCCTTCATACATACGACAGGAACTTCACCTACGTAACCAAAGATAAATTTGCCTGCATGTCCGGGAACGGTAGATACGGGAAAACCTTTGATATCGCTATACTCAATCTCAGCTACAACCTTGATGTCATTGGCATAATCACCAAGACCGGAACCAAGGACAATCGCCACCTTGGGTACAAAATCCGTAACCTCTCTGACACTCTTTAAACAATCCATTACTTTATCATATACTTTGCTCATAAAAACACCCCTTCTTTATGGTATACTTTTTGGGCGATTCCGCCTCTTATAGAATACCATAATTTGGGGGTGGTTTGAAGAAATATTTTAAATAATAATACACACCAATCCGCCGGTGGTATCGTTGACAATCTTTTGCATGGAATCCTGTAATTTAATCTGGCTTTCATCGCCAATCATGGACAGTTTGCTACGGATACCATCTTCTACCAGTTGCTCGATACTCTTGCCAAAAATATTGGTCTCCCAGATGCTACCTTCTTCATTATCCGCATCTTCAATATAACGGATTAAATCCTCAGCTTGTTCTTTTGTCCCCACAATCGGCGCAATCTCCGTCTCAATGTTGGCACGAATCAAATGTACGGACGGACTTTCTGCTTTCATCTTCACACCATATTTATTGCCATGCTTAATGACTTCGGGTTTGCCCAAGGTAATCTCATCCCTACTGGGCTTCATAACGCCATAGCCCTTTTGTCTCACCATGGTAATGGCTGGGAGGACACCTTCGTACTCTTTGGCAATAGCCGAGAGTTCTTTTAATTTGGCAAATAACTGATACTCTGATGTAATCTCTTCTCCGATTAAGTCACTGAGCAATTCATAATAACATTCGTCTGCAATGGTTAAGTCAATTCGTACAGAACCATCTGCCATATTGATGGCATCTGTTTTCATCTTTTTGATATAACGGCTTTCCAGACAAATTGGATGTTCCATAATGTCACGCATACAATTATAATGAACCATCTGTTCCCGTAACTGTTCTGTCAATTCCATTTTCAGCGGATGGGTGGACGGAAGCATCTCCACAAATCCCTGCATATAAAACTCAATACGGGAAATCGGGAACTCCAAAAGAATCTGTGACAATAACGTCTCCATGTCTTCTTTCTTTAATTGTGCCAGATTCATAGGCATAGCTGTCACACCATACTCCGCAGACAAACGCTCAGCCAATTCCTTGGCTTCCTTAGACTGTGGTCTCTCTGTGTTCACCAACACAACAAACGGCTTGTGTAGTTGCTTGCATTCCATAATGGTACGCTCCGTTGCCGGTATGTAATTTTCTGCAGGAATATCCGTAAAACTACCATCGGTTGTCACTACAATGCCAATGGTGGAATGATCAAAGATAACCTTTCTGGTACCCACTTCTGCCGCCTGTGTAAAAGGAATCTCCTCTTCAAACCAAGGTGTCTTAACCATACGCTCCATGTCATTCTCCATATGCCCGCCGGCACCATCCACCATATAACCCACGCAATCGATGAGACGCACCTTTACATCCACATCACTACCCAGTGAAATTTTTGCCGCTTCCTTGGGCACAAACTTTGGTTCGGTGGTTGTGATAGTCTTACCTGCCGCACTCTGGGGAAGTTCATCTACCATAAGTGTCTTATTATAATCCTCCGCCATATTTGGAATCACGCACACATCCATAAAGCGCTTGATAAATGTAGACTTTCCACTTCTGACAGGTCCTACGACCCCCAAATATAGTTCTCCCTTTGTACGCATGCCAATATCTTTGTATAATTGAAAATTGTCCATAAAAAAAGCCCCCTTGTATATACTGGTAAAATATATGCAAAGGGGTTTTCATTCATTCATTTATTTTCATAAAATGCATTTGTAATGATGAATTTTCTGAGATTCTAACGATTGTTTTTGCGCATCAGTTCAACCATTGCTTCATTTAATCCGTCAACAGATAAGAAATACATGGGCAACAGTTTCTGAATAGCAGTCTCTGCCTCACGCCAAGGTGCCGGCTTAGGTGACATCTTGGGATTCAGCCACACAATCTTTTTGTAATGCTTCTTCAACTGATTCAGCCATTCCCAACCGGAAAGTCCGCCATTGGGCCCACGATAATTACCGGTCTCCGAATACAGCTCCTCCGGTGCCATGGCGGCATCACCTACGATGATAACCTTATAGTCACTATCCATGTTTCGGAATACCCATTCCGTATCTACCCAGTCACCGTTTTCACATTCCGGTGTCTTATAAAGCTTGGAATAGATGCAGTTATGGAAATAATAGCATTTTACATCTTTGAAATGATTGGATTTATTCACGGCCTGGAATAAACGGTTCATTAAAGAGGTATAAGGAATCATAGTTCCACCCGAATCCATCAAAAGCATCAGCTTTACAGCATTCTTTCTGGGCTTTTCCATAACGATTTCCAAAAGGCCGCCATTATTACAAGTCTTATCAATAGTGCCATCCAGATCCAGCTCCGTCTTGGGGATATCCAAACGGGACGAATACTGACGAAGTTTCCGGAAAGCAGTCTGAAATTGTCTGTTATCAAGGACTCTATCATGTCGGAAATCCCGATACTTTCTGGCTCCGATAACTTCAAAAGCACTTTGATTGCCGGGCGCGCCACCTACTCGGATACCGCCTACAAAGTTACCACTGTTACCAAAGGCAGTCTTACCCATGGTACCAATCCAGAAATTACCGCCATTGTGCTCGCTGTCCTGGTCACGCAGACGCTCCTTAAACTTGGTTTCTACATCTTCTTTATCCACCTGAATCGTATCTTGCGGTGTATCCATCCACTTCTTCTCTTCTTTTTCCAAAAGCGCCTTCATCTCTTCGGATTTATCCAGCCATCGAAGCATCTCCGCTCCAACCTCTGTATCCTTTTCCACATCTTTGAAGTGCTCCAAAAAGGCGGTGTCGAATTTATCAAAATCCGTTTCACTTTTTACAAGAATACTACGGGAAAGATAATAAAATTCTGTTAAAGAGCTGTTTGCAAGGCCCTTATCAAGCGCTGCATGCAAAGCCAGCCATTCCGTTAATGAAATATCCAGTCCTTTTGCTTTTAATTCATAAAAGAACTTACTGAACATAATGTTTTACTGTCTCCAAATCTTCATCTTTTTTGACTACTACACCAACAAAAGGAAGCTCCGCACGGATGCGGTCAGGCTCAATACCATTCATCTGCAAAGCGTTAATCCAGTCGATAAGCTCTGATGTACTGGGTTTTTTGCGCACGTCACGAATGGCACGGATATTGTAAAATACATCCATGGCATTTTTTAACAAGTTTGCTTCCACATCCGGATAGTGGGTGCGCACAATCTGTTCCATCAACTCTTCATCCGGGAAATCAATATAATGGAAAATACAACGACGCAGGAACGCATCCGGTAATTCTTTCTCCGCATTGGATGTGATAATCACAATGGGACGCTGTTTTGCCTTAACGGTTCTCTTTGTCTCATGGATATAAAACTCCATCTGATCAAGCTCCCATAATAAGTCATTGGGGAACTCCAAATCAGCTTTATCAATCTCGTCAATCAAAAGAATCACCTGTTCATCTTCTTCAAAAGCTTCTCCTAACTTACCAAGCTTGATGTAACGTGCAATATCATCTACACCTTCTTCTCCAAACTGGCCGTCATACAGACGCTGGATGGTATCATACATATACAAACCATCCTGTGCTTTAGTAGTGGATTTGATATTCCAGATAATTAGTTTTTTACCTAGGGAATTGGCAACTGCCTTTGCAAGCATTGTCTTACCTGTACCGGGCTCTCCTTTGATTAATAAAGGCTTCTCCAAAGCAATTGCCACATTCACACTGGCAAGAAGCTCTGGGCTTGCTACATAATCGGCGGTGGAATTAAAATTTGTTTCCATGTCTCGTTCCTCTTCTTTCTGTTTCTATTATTATTTCGTATGGATATACCATTTGTATTTCATTTGCAAACAAGTTATATACATGATACAATATTACCGTTTGAAAAACAAGAAAAAAGCAGACAGGAGTTTGATTGGAATATGATAAGAGATCTCTTTAAAACAAAGAAACCCACCATCTCTTTTGAGGTATTTCCTCCAAAAAAAGATGATGAATTTGAGGGTGTATATGCCACATTGGATAAATTGAGTGAATTACATCCGGATTTCATCTCCGTTACCTACGGTGCCGGTGGAAGCCGTTCCAAAAAAACAGTGGAAATCGCCTCCTATATTAAAAACACGTTGGGTATTGAGGCTCTGGCCCATATGACATGTGTCGGCAACAAAAAAGAGGATATTGATAAGGTTTGTGACGAATTAGCAGCTGCTAATATTAACCATGTGCTGGCTCTTCGTGGTGACCGCCCTGCCTATATGACAGATGAACAATATGACAGCCGTGATTTTGCTTATGCAAATGAACTGATTGCTTATATGAAATCCAAAACCGACTTACATATCGCCGGTGCCTGCTATCCTGAGAAGCATTTTGAAGCTATGAGCAAACGGGCTGATATGGCTAATCTCAAAAACAAAGTGGCAACAGGTTGTGATTTCTTAATCACACAGTTATTTATGAATAATGATGTATTTTATGATTTTCAGGAAAAATGCCTGGCAAACGGTATTACGACTCCCATTTGCGCCGGCATCATGCCTATTACTTCCGCTAAGCAGGTAGCTACTACCATTTCCTTATCCGGAACATCCATTCCCAAGGCATTCTCCGATTTGGTAGCAAGATACGGTGACAACCCTGAAGATATGCGAAAAGCCGGTATTGACTACGCAATTCGTCAGATTTTGGACTTAAAAGAATATGGTGCAGACGGTATCCATATCTACTCCATGAATAAGCCCAAAATGACTGCTGAAATTATGGATGCGATTAAATAAAGATAAAACATAAATCCCTTGTTAATAGAGGTATGCTATAATACACCTATATTAACAAGGGATTTAATATATGATTCACTACTATAAAAAAAGAATTATGCAAGATCATACGCTTCTAACGCCAAATTTCTAAAGTCTCTGTGAGCAATTGCTCTCATTAAATTTTCTGTACATTTTTCTTCCTTTAATCTACTATACCATTCATTTATTTTTTGACTTCCAATTTCTATCTCGAGTTCTCACTCGTCTTTCCGAATCAATTTCATCTCACATATTTCCTAATACACTTGTACCTCAAAGTTATTTAGAAAATCTTCTAATACAACTTGACATTCATTTTTTTGCTCAATAGGATACTCTACAATAATCTCAATTAACGCACGTCCCTCTGAATTAATTCCCATGTAATAATATTCCTTTTCCGCATCATTGCCAGCAATTACATAGTCATATTCTGTTAATATTTTTTCCTCTACCGTATGCCAGCAATTTGATGCATATTGTAAAATATACTCATAATAATCTACAAATGCCATATGCGGATTATCTCCTAAAGGCAACTTTTCAAACGGTACCTCACTAACTGAAATCATCATGTTCCTTTCGTTGTCATAAAACTCATATAAATAGCCATTTGCCGGATATGCGTCCATATTTTGTTCAAAACTTTTAGGCAGTTCAAAACAACTTCCCATAACTCCTTTAAACATGAATTTTTCCTCTACCTCTTGAACATCCATATCGAATTGTTGGGTCACTAATTCTTCCCCATTTAACGAAATAATCCCCCAAGTCCCATCTTTTCTTGCATATAATCGGCCACTTTGCACCTCCGTTAACACCTCATATTGACCAAATGGAATCACTATTGTTCCTGTCTTATCAACAAGCGCATACTCATTATCTTTTGCAAGAACAACATATCCCTCTGTGCAAGAAGCAGCAATTCCTTGCTCCTCATTATCACATCTTATTGCCTCATATAAACAAGGAATCACTTCATTTCCATCTTGATCTAAATATCCCCATTTATCCGCTTTCTCTACCGCAATTAGACCATCAGAAAACTCTGATGCCATTGTGTAAACAAAATCTGTTTTTAGTACACCATCTGTGCAAACCGCATAGCAATTATTATTGGTAGGCAGATAATCCCCATAATTTTCTTCATAACTGTATGTAATTTGATAAACCGGAATTGTTCCATCATATGTAAATTGATTATTCTGTACTGTGCAATCACCACCTGCCGTCAACATCAACCTAGATTGATTAACACACCAAACAGATTGCGGATCAGAACATGTTCCCATTACCACATAAGGATCTTCCAATAAATAAATATTTCCACTATTATCTAAGGAATATTTATCACTCTGATCTCCTAAATCCGGTTCTAAAAAATAATCATAGTAATATGTAATCTGTGCATATTCCGGAGTACATTGCCAATTTCCACTTATATCCAGCAGACCATACTTACCATCTTTCTTTGCTAAATACATATTATTTTTTATAACAGCATGACTATTTCCGCCAAGTACAAGCGGTCTTTGAGAATATAATAACGTAATTTCTTCTACACCATCCAAATGTTGCATTGGCGAAAACACAAACTCTACATTTGTTAAATCTTCCTCTATGTCTTCCTTAGTTTCTTCTAGTGTTTCAATATTTTTTCTCTCTTCTGGATTTAACTCAGCTGCACCACTATTATTATTTTCATTGCATGCCACTAATAATGCACATAACAATATGAATAACAGCATGATTGATATTTTTTCTATCGCTCTACTTTTTTTCAGTATACAATTTTTTCTCATAGTAATTTTCATCCTCATATGCTTTATCCATTTAACTTTTTATCATTCTGTGCCATAAACCTCTATGGTGTGCGTACCATATGTTGTTTCAGGCTTTCTTTCATATGTAAATTCACATCCGTTTTCATCAATTAAAACCAATTTATTTTTACTTACACGAACTTTGTAATATTCCATGAATTCTCCTGTAAACCCACTGGTAATATGCAATAACAACTCATTTTTATCCAAGGTATAATACCCGTAGACAGCACTGTAGCGAACCACACCATCTTCATGAAATTCTATACTTGAAACAGGCGCACCAAATACACCCTCCTGAACTCTCCATTCTCCAATGATATCGGTCTCTATTCGTTTAATATTCCATTTATATACACCAACAATACACAAAACACTAATAAGTGCCGCAACTCCCCAAATCATAATTTGACGATATTTACCCTCTTTTTTTATATTTTCTTGCACTTTCTTTGCATTATCTTGTGCATACTGCCATCCTTCTTGTATCTTTTTTACTCCTTCTTGAAGTAGCGCCTCATCAAGAATTGGTTTACTAATTCCTTCGCCTACTTTTTGTCCACATGCAGGACAAAACAGAGCATCGTCATTCATTTCCTTACCACATTTTATACAAAACATATTTTTTCCTCCTGTGTTTTATAATCCATACCTTGCAATAGTAAAAAAATCTACTAACTCTGGTGAATCCATCTAGTACCATTTCTTTTCTCTACTCATACACAATATTTTATTTTTCTGCATCTTTTTTACCTCCATATAATAATTATTTATTATTATCTCACATCCGTTTTTTATTTGCAACCCATATGGGTTGTATAAATCCTATTTTGCCACCCATTACAACATCTCTGTTTTATAAAAATAAAAATGTAAAATAAGAGTATATTATTTACTAATGGAGGAATTTCCATGGCGATTACTGACAATGATGTTCTTGCAAAAATCAAAGAACTTTATACACAGAAGGGTTGGTCTGTTTACCGCCTTGCTAAAGAATCCGGCGTCCCTTATTCTAGTCTGAATAACATCATTTTGCGAAATACACAACCTTCTATCCCGACGTTACGCAAATTGTGTCATGGACTTGGCATTTCCCTTAGCGATTTTTTCGATGATGATATTTCCACAGACGAATTGAAATATGCACTTCGTCTGTCGGAGGACGAAATGAATATGATAGTAAAATATCGCAGTATGAATAAATTTGAAAAAGCATTAGTTAATGCTTATATCCTTGGATTAAAAAAGCAAATTCATTAATCATCTTATGGTATAAATGCTTATAAAAAATGTAGTTACTTCAGAATAAATTCCATGAGATAAACACAGAAAAAAATCCCTTGCTAATATATACAAAAATGTATATTAACAAGGGATTCCTTTTACAATACACCACTATTTAAATTTTTACGCAAGACTATACGTTTCCAACAACGAATTTCTAAAATCACTATCATCAATTGCTCTCATTAAATCTTCTGTACGTTTCTCATGCTTTAATCTACTATATAATTGATTTATTTTTTGACTCCCAAGTTCTATTCCTATTTCTCTCTCATCTTTCCGAATCAATTTCATTTCACGCTCTTCATCATATTCATAAATACTGAGTTTTGTCACCAACGCCTTTTGATCTGTCAAAAATTCCGGCATGATTCCATCTGCTATACATTCATTCACAGCCATTTCCACCGCCTTTCCAAGCTCCATGGTCTCTGCATATTTTCTTACACGCTCCACATAAAGCATATAATCTCTTAATGAAGGACATTTATCTTTGATATCCTCGTTCATTCCCGGATTGATATTAAGCACCTTAACCTTTAATTCCAATGCCGGATGCTCCATCGGAACAGCATAGCTATCAGATAGACATACTATCTCTACTTCCGATCTCTTTTCTATTCCATTATAAAAAACAATAAAATTAGGTGTCGGTATCTTAACTCTTTTGCTACTATAAAGACTCTTTTTCCATATCATCTTTTGTAAAATATCCGATATATACAACAAGTCTCGCAATGGTATATTCACATAAGATGACGACTGGTGCTCATACAGATTCAACTGACTTGCAATCGTGAACGATAGATCATTTTTCATATTCATAAAAATAGCATTTTCTATCGTATTAAACTCCAACATAGACGGATCATCATAATCCGTACCATTAATACTATTATATAAACTCAAAGCCCTTGTTGGATCAGAATACAGTAACCTAAACACCGTATCCTTGTATTTTTCATTTGGTTCTTTCATATAGTTTACCCCTTTCCACAGGAGCACTAACATAATGGCAATCTGAAAGAACCAACTTTCTCGCCGCTATCTATAAACTCCTGCTCTTAAATTGTGTTTGATTTGAATTTAAAAGCATGAATTCTAAGATGCCTAATGGCTAAGAAATAAGAAGCACTTGTGTGCCTAAGAAAATTAGAAATATATGCTTTGATATGATATTAGCACCGAGTTATCGTTTTGTCAATAACATCTTATCACTTAGCAGTATAAAACAAAAAAGTCTGTACATCGTTAAACATCATCTTTGTACAGACTTTTTTATAATTGTTTCATTCTTTCTATAAACTTTTCTCTTCCCAAGTTAACGAACTTGCTTCTACCGTCTTATCACGGAACATCAAATCTGTGACTGCTACTTTCGCAGGTTGTCCGTCAAATAAGATGTCATTCACTTCTTTGACAATGGGCATGGAGATGTTGTATTTCTCAGCAAGTCCTGCGGCAGCCTTGGCAGAATACACACCTTCTACTACCATCTTTACTTCATCCATTGCCTGCTCGTATGTATAGCCCTGACCAATGAGCTGTCCGGCTCTACGGTTACGGGAATGCTGGGATGAACAGGTTACAATCAAATCACCAATACCGGTAAGACCTGTAAAGGACTCAATCTTGCCTCCCATTGCCACACCAAGTCTGGCAATCTCAGCAATACCTCTGGTAATCAGTGCTGCTTTGGCATTATCACCGCATCCCAATCCGTCTGCAATACCTGCTGCAAGTGCCACTACGTTTTTCAGTGCGCCGCCAAGCTCAATACCAAGTACATCCGGACTTGTATAGACACGGATAAAATCACACATAAAAGCATTCTGGATATACTCAGCAATTTGTTGTGTCTTAGCACCGGCTACTAATGTTGTTACCATTTCCTTACCAACTTCTTCTGCATGGGAAGGGCCGGAAAGAACGGCTACATTTGCCTGTGGAATCTCTTCTTCAATAATATCTGTCAAGGTCATGAATGTTTTATCTTCAATACCTTTTGCCACATTGACAATCAACTGACCTTCTTTTACGAAAGGTGCCATGGATTTGGATGTACTTCTGGTGAAAGGAGAAGGCACTGCCAGTACCATCATATCTTTTCCTTCAATAGCAGTTTTCAAATCTGTAGTAAAATCCATGTTTTCAGGAAGCTTGACCCCGGGAAGCTTGGTCAAATGCTCTCTGTTTTCCTGCAACATTTTAATTTCATCTTCTATAATCGACCACACAGTGACATTGTGTCCGTTTTTAGCCAGTACACGGGCAAGGGCAATTCCCCAGCTACCTGCACCGATTACACTATAATCTGCCATGTTTTAGTCCTCCTTGTTCTTCTTTGTAAGGTAAGTTTTTCTTTCATTTCCATGAACCAGGCGGTCCAAATTACCTCTATGTCTGACAAATGCCATAATCATCAACAAAACCGCGATTATGTACATTTCGGTTAAGCAAGGTTGCGGCATTGCAAAGCATCCCATCTGTCCCATTACTACAAGACAAATGACAAATACCACATACATACACAACGATCCAAGGGACACATAGTGTGTGGCAAAGAAAATGGAAAAGAAGGTCACTGCAACGGCAATCATACACTGCCATGCCATACCAAGGCTGATACCGCCTGTGGCTGCAATACCTTTTCCACCACGAAATCCCATATAAAAAGGGAAGTTATGTCCAAGTACCACACCTGCACCTGCATAGATACGAAGCAAAGCTTCCATTCCTTCATATTGAGGGCCAAATACCAGGTGAACCAGAAGCATAGCAAATACTGCTTTTAGAGCATCACCCAAGAAAACGATGATACCGGCCTTTTTGCCCAGTACACGGAGTGCATTGGTGGTTCCCGCATTTCCGCTTCCTTTTTCTCTGATATCAATTCCATGCAATTTGCCATAAATAAATGCGGTCTGGAACAGACCAAACACGTATCCGATAATCAAACAAACAATACGAATCATTTTAAATTATCTCCCTTATTCTTTATCCTTACGCTCTCTGATAATAAAGTGAAGCGGTGTTCCTTTGAAGCCAAAGGACTCACGGATCTTATTCTCAATATATCTCTGGTATGAGAAATGCATCAATTCTTTGTCATTGACAAAGATAACAAAGGTAGGCGGCTTTACCGACACCTGTGTAATATAGTAAAGTCTCAGACGTTTACCTTTATCTGAAGGAGGCTGCTGCAAGGCAACTGCTTCTGTCATAATCTCATTTAATACACCCGTTGCTACACGCAAGGAGTGATTTTCAATGACCATATCTACCGTCTCATACAGTTTATTCAATCTCTGGCCTGTTTTTGCAGAGATAAACATCAATTCCGCATAGGGCATAAAGGAAAGTGTATTGCGCACTTTCTCTGTAAAGCGATAAATGGTTTTGTCATCTTTTTCGATAGCATCCCATTTATTAACCGCAATAATCATACCCTTGCCTTTTTCATGGGCAATACCTGCAATCTTGGCATCCTGCTCGGTGACACCTTCTACTGCATCAATAACCAATACAACTACATCTGCACGCTCTACGGCACTGACTGTACGCACGATCATGTAACGTTCCAGTTCTTCTTTGATTTTATTTTTACGACGAAGACCTGCCGTATCAATAAAGACATATTCTTTGCCGTTATACTTCACAGGTGTATCTACCGCATCACGGGTTGTACCTGCAATATCTGATACAATCAAGCGGTTCTCGCCTACCAACTTATTGATAATAGAACTTTTACCTACGTTTGGCTTTCCGACGATGGCAACCTTGGGTCTCTCATCCTCTTCCTCATCTGCGCTTCCTTCGGGGAACAATGCCACAACCTCATCCAAGAGGTCACCGATTCCCATACGGTTTGCTGCGGAAATCGCATGAGGATCACCGATACCCAGATTGTAAAATTCATAGACATCCGCCATCATTTTCTCAAAGCTGTCCACTTTGTTTACAACCAAAACAACCGGTTTATGGGAGCGACGCAACATATCTGCCACTTTTGCATCCGCATCTACCAGTCCCTGCTTTACATCTACCATAAAGAGAATCACATCTGCCGTATCAATGGCAATCTGTGCCTGCTCTCTCATCTGGGATAAAATGATGTCCTTGGATTCCGGCTCAATACCACCGGTATCAATTAAGGTAAAGTTATAATTTAACCAGGATACATCCGCATAAATACGGTCTCGTGTAATACCCGGTGTGTCTTTTACGATTGAAATCATTGAACCCGCCAATGCGTTAAATAAGGTAGACTTTCCCACATTGGGTCTACCCACTACCGCTACAATGGGTTTTCCTTTTCTCGCGCTCATTTAGTTCTCCTGTTCTTTTAAAATGGCATGGACAAAATCCTGCCCGCTTGATTTTACAATATCTGCCTTGACTTGTAAAGTTTCTTCCAATTGAGGGATTGTAATATCATCTAAAAAGTAGTTTTCTCCGCTTCGAAGTACATTCTGTGGTAAGAGAACTCGGCTTCCCAAGTCTCTCCCTTTTAACTGACTGATAATATCCTGTCCTGTCAAAAGACCGGATACGGTAATCATTTCACCAAAAAATTCATTGGTAATGGCAACTACTTCAATCTCCATAGAGGGATATGCATTCATCACCTGCTTTGCCAATTCCTGTATGGTAGGATGTGCCAGACGGCCTGTGACCAATGTAATTTTTTCTTTTTTATCTGTACGATATTTATGCTCTGATACAGCTTCTGTCAAAGCTTCCTGAAATTCATCCTTTAATAAGGTAAGCATACCCACACCGTTTTCCAACTGCAGATAACCGTCATAGGTCTCTTCCTGTGGCAAAGGCTCATCAGCCAAGAGATACCATTCATCACTGGCATGGATGAAATGTGTTCCGTGATTCTCATACATATAATCCTGCCATTTATGGATTATAGCGAGGACATTCTTGGCATCTTCCTTGTCAAAGGGTTCCAAAGGATACAAACCTTCACGATACTTGGACAAGCCCACCGGAACCACCGATACGCTTTCTAAATAGGGATGATACTTGGTCAGTTCCTTGATGCTAAACTCCAATTCTTCGCCATCGTTGATACCCTTACACAATACAATTTGACCGTTCATGGCAATCCCTGCTTCATAAAAAGCATCCACCTTTTTTAAAGCATCCCCGGCAAAACGGTTATTTAACATTTTGCAACGAAGCTCCGGATTCATGGTCTGAAAGGAAATATTGATGGGCTCCAAATGATAACGGATAATACGATTCACATCATGTTCTGACATATTGGTCAATGTCACATAGTTTCCTTGTAAAAAGGAAAGTCTGGAATCGTCATCCTTAAAATACAAGGTATCCCTCATGCCCTTGGGCATCTGGTCGATAAAACAAAAAATACATTTGTTGTGACAGGAACGATATTCATCCATCAAGCCGTTTTCAAACTCAATGCCCAAATCTTCCTGCTCCTCTTTATCAATCTCCAACAGCCACTCTTCCCCGTCTGCTTTCTTGATCAACACTTCAATATATTCGTCTTGGATCATAAATTGATAATCAAAAATATCCTCAATCTCTTCTCCATTAATCTGCAATAATACATCTCCCGGTTCCATCTCCAACTCTTCTGCAATGCTGCCGGGCTCTACTGATTTAATAATATGCTCTGCCTTTTTCATATCTGTACTCCTTCTTTCCCATTCTACTAGAAATTCCTTGACGTGTCACTAGCAGAATGATAAATTAAGTGAGTAAGAAATTTATCTATGCCTATGTTTTTCACGGCAGATACGGAGGATGAAATGCCCAATTTATCAGTACTTGAAAACGCAATGCCGGTAGCTCCCCTAAAAATCATTGCAACCGAAAGCTGCATTGATTTTGCCAGACAGGTAAATGATTATCTGGTGGACTTCCGCGCCAATGTAAACAACAATTTAAAGAATGATCCTGCTTTCCAGGGATACTCCGAAGACAACTATCTTGTGGATGCTGTTTGTCCCAGATTTGGTTCCGGCGAAGGAAAAGCAGTTTTAAACGAATCAGTCCGTGGTAAAGATTTATTTATCATGGTAGATGTGTGTAATCATAGCCTGACCTACAAGGTAACCGGCTTTGAAAACCATATGTCTCCCGATGACCATTATCAGGATTTAAAACGTCTGATTGCTGCTTGTAACGGTAAAGCACATCGTATCAACGTCATCATGCCCTTCTTATATGAAGGACGCCAGCACAGACGCTCCGGTCGTGAGTCCTTAGACTGTGCTTATGCATTAAAAGAATTAAGCCAGATGGGTGTTAAAAACTTTATCACTTTTGATGCACACGATCCCCGTGTAGCAAATGCTACCCCTCTTTGTGGTTTTGATAACTTTACACCACCTTATCAGTTTATCCGTTCCTTGCTTCAATATGAGGATGACTTGATTATTGATAAAGAACACATGACTGTTATCAGTCCGGATGAAGGTGCATTGGACCGTGCCGTATACTTCTCATCCGTATTGGGTGTAGATACCGGTATGTTCTACAAGCGCCGCGACTACTCCCGTATTGTAAACGGTAAAAACCCTATTGTTGCCCATGAATTCCTTGGTGACAATATTGAAGGACGTGACGTTGTCATTATTGACGATATGATCGCATCCGGCGGAAGTATGATTGATACCGCTAAACAGTTAAAACAGATGGGTGCCAAACGCGTATTTATCTGCTGTACTTTCGGTTTATTTACTGAAGGATTCAAATCTTTCGATAATGCATACGAAAAAGGCTACTTCGACCGTGTAGTTGTAACCAACTTAACCTATCTTCCTCCGGAAGCTGACGAAAAGCCTTATTTTGTCAAAGCTGATATGAGTAAATTTACCGCAAGTATTATCGACTTCATGAATCACGACTTATCTATGGGTAATGTACTGACACCTACACACAAGATTCAGGAAGTACTTGCTGAGTACAATGCAAAACAATTTGGAAAGTTGTAAAATTGCTATAGTTTTATGAATTTGCAAATAATTTCATACAAAAACCGTTCACATTTTTGCTGATGTGAACGGTTTTATTGTTTTTTCTTCTAAAATTCTTTTTCTGACCATTTATGTAGAAAAAACTCGCCTTTTCCTTGCGTTTTCTTCTAAATATTTGTTTTTTTGCGTTATATGTAGAAAAAAATCCAGCATTTCCTATTAAAAGTCCGCTTTTGGTTTGCATAACTCCACTCTTTTTCTTCTAAATCTACTAAAAACAAGCTACTATGTAGAATTAACTCTTTTTAAGATATTATTTTTCTACATAAATAACATCATAATAAGTTTTTAGAAGAAATCGTATAAAACAATATTGTTATGCGGTTCTTAAGTTGTGAAATTCATTTATTCCTACAACCTTCGCCCCTAATCCTCTTTTAGCACTCTTCTCTCAGCATCAAAAATGCCCCTAAGTTTCCTCTCTTACCCTGGGACGCTCTGTGGGAAAACAAATACTCGGGATTGCAACAGGTACAGATATCCGTCACTTCAATATATTCCTGTTGTACTCCTGCTCTTAACAAAGTCAATTCACAGGCTCTCCAAAGATTTAATTGGTATTTACCGTTTGGCTTTGCATAAAAAAGTTCATCTGTATAATCTTTACCATAAGCTTCAACAGTAAATGTTTTCTTTATTTCATCAATGACATCTTCACTAACTTCATAACAGGATTGGCAAATGGATGGCGCAATGGCTGCATGAATATCACCGGGATTGCATCCAAAGGTTTCACACATCTTATCAACGGTCTTTTTACCGATTTCTGCAACTGTCCCCTTCCATCCGGAATGACACAATCCAATCACTTGTTTCACAGGATCAACCAGATATATCGGTACGCAATCTGCATAAAAGGTAGAAAGCACCAGACCTCTTTCATTGGTAATCAGACCATCCACATCCTGATAAGGTAATGGCTTTGTCAGACCGGCCCCGGCATCCTCTTTTGTCACAATCCGGATATGATCGGTATGGGTCTGATGGGACAATACAAACTGTTCTCTCTTTACTCCCAGCACCTCACCGATTTTATCAAAATTGGCAAACACCTTTTCTTCATCGTCACCACGGGTAAAGCTTAAATTCATAGAACTATAGATACCTTCACTGACTCCGCCCAATCTGGTACTAAATAAGTGTTTGATACCATCTAATTTTTCTAAACCGGGAAAGCTCAAATACTCTACCATTTTGTCAGAGTTTTGCGATATGCGCGATTTTACTCCCTCAATTCTCTTTACAGGATACATAGATTAATTCCTTTCCCATCGAAACGGAAATGCATTGGGAATCCAGCGGATTTCCTTATCACAAATGGCAACTACATCAAACCGGCAGGCAGTTGTCATCGGCAAATGATGAAATGCCAGATAAAACATCGCCACCTTACATATCTGCATCTGCTTTCGGACATCGACTGCCTCCTCAGGCATTCCTTTTGCTTTATTTTTTCGATACTTTACCTCTACAAAAACCAAAGTCCCACGATCACGGGCTACTATATCAATCTCACCCTGACGCACACGGAAATTAGTCTCTAAAATGCGCAAGCCCTTTTGCTTCAAAAAATCACAGGCAAGATTTTCATATACTTCTCCTAATTTTCGTCGGTTGCCTGATTTTTCTATTTTCGTCTCGCACCGCTTTTCATATTGATTAGACATTTTGCTCCTTTCTTTCTCTCCGGACACAAAACATCTTTACATACTATTAAGCCAATAACACTTCGTTTATTTCAATTAAATGCCCATCCAAAGGCAAACCAGATACCACAACAAAATATGCAAAGGATAAAACAGATAGAAAACATATTTTAATTTTAATCCTCTTTGTCCGTTATATTTGGCAATTAACGGTACAGTTGCAAAGGCGGTAAACTCAATTGGCATGGCAATGGTTAACACGGCACAACCACCAACAATGGCAGCAACCTTGGAGTTATTCTTCTTTAACCAATACATAATAGCAATCGCTATAATACCGGTGCTGGCATAGTCTGTATAGAGCGCTTCTGCAAGTAAACACCCCATAGCAGTAATAACAACTGCCACTATCACCTGTCTAATATCCTGACTTTTTCCATGAATCTTTTGCTCAATACGGTTTGTGGCAAGCTCTATGCCCCAAATGACTACTAATCCGATTGCCAGCGTGAAGAATACATTTTGATAGCTCTCTCCAACCATATTAAAAGCCAAATCAAAGGGTATCTCCGAAATCAATGCAAATATTATGAGTCTCAATAAATATTTCCATCTGCTTCTCGTATAACCAAAACCTTCTATCATCAAAAAACAGAAAATAGGAAATCCCAAACGGCCAATTAAGCGCATAACCATATCAATCCAATAAATCAGCATACCGTTTGGTACATTGGGATCAATCCCTATGCCGTTACCGCTCTGCACATAAAATCCTGATGCATACAGATACCGGTCCAGTACAATGGCGGCAAAATGATCAATAAACATTGCCACAATTGCAATAATTTTTAAGGTACTTCCGGTAATCCCTTTTTTCTTTTCAAAGTCCACCCCTGCTGTTAATCCATCTGCTGTCTTCATTTTTGTCTCCTTTTATTAAAATTCTCCTCTTACAAAATCTCTTCCTAAATTCCCCTTTGGAATTACACTGTCTTGGTGGTCCACTTACTGCAATCCCATACTTCATCAACCCAATCTTCATAAAAATCAGGTTCGTGGCACACCATCAGGATACTACCTTTATATTCTTTCAGAGCCCGTTTTAATTCCTCTTTTGCATCCACATCCAAGTGGTTGGTAGGCTCATCCAATACCAGTATATTGCTTTCTCTGTTAATAATCTTACAAAGCCTTACTTTTGCCTGCTCACCACCACTTAAGACCTTTACTTTGCTCTCAATATGCTTGGTAGTCAGACCGCATTTTGCCAGTGCACTACGCACCTCATACTGGCTAAAGCCCGGAAATTCATTCCAGATTTCTTCCAGACAGGTGGTATTGATATCCTGACTCATTTCCTGCTCAAAGTATCCGATTGCCAAAAATTCTCCAAGCTGGGCAAATCCGTCAATGGGCTTAATAATACCCAAAATACTCTTTAAAAGAGTAGATTTACCGATACCGTTAGCACCGATTAATGCCACCTTGCGTTTACGCTCCAAAGATAAATTTAACGGAATGGATAAAGGCTCATCATAACCAATCACTAAATCCGTGGTCTGGAAAATGTATTTACCCGGTGTACGTGCTTCCTTGAAGTTGAACTCCGGCTTAGGTTTTTCCGCAGCCAGTGTGATCACATCCATCTTATCCAGCTTCTTCTGTCTGGACATCGCCATATTTCTGGTGGATACACGTGCCTTATTTCTAGCCACAAAGTCTTTCAAATCCGCAATTTCTTTTTGCTGTCTATTGTAAGCTGCCTCTAACTGCGCCTTCTTCATCTCATAGACTTCCATAAACTTATCATAATCGCCCACATAACGTGTCAATTGCAAATTATCCATGTGATAAATCAAGTTGATAACACTATTTAAAAACGGAATATCATGAGAAATCAGGATAAAGGCATTTTCATATTCATTTAAATAACGTTTTAACCATTCAATATGCTCAGGGTCCAAATAGTTGGTAGGCTCGTCCAAAAGTAAAATATCCGGCTTTTCTAAGAGCAATTTACCAAGTAACACCTTAGTTCTTTGGCCACCGCTCAAATCCGTCACATCACGGTCCAGACCAAGATCCATTAATCCCAATGCCCTTGCCACTTCTTCTACTTTACTGTCAATAAGATAAAAATCATGATATGTCAGAAGGTCCGTAATTGTACCAACCTCTTCCATATACTCTGCCATCTTTTCATCATCGGCAGTGGCCATCAATTCATACATTTCATTCATCTTGGCTTCCAAGTCAAACAGAAAAGAAAATGCAGAAGAAAGTACATCTCTGACTGTCATTCCCTTTTCCAGTGCTGTATGCTGATCAAGATAGCCCACACGCACATGCTTTGCCCATTCAATCTTGCCTTCATCGGGCTGAAGCTTGCCTGTAATAATGTTCATAAAAGTGGACTTACCTTCACCATTGGCGCCGATTAATCCGATGTGTTCTCCCTTCAACAAACGGAAGGACACATCATCAAAAATAGCTCTGTCTCCAAAGCCATGTGTTAAGTGTTCTACATTTAAGATACTCATGGTTTCCTGTCTCCCATTTTTGCTTTAATTTTATCCATTTGATCTACAAATACTAAGATTTCCGCTACAACCTCATAAAGCTCCGGCGGAATCATATCACCGATTTCCAGCTTTGATAAGGTATCTGCCAATTTATCATCCCGATGAATCGGGACATCTACTTCCTTTGCCTTTTCAATAATCCTCTCCGCCAAAGCACCGGTACCGGAGGCTATGACTTTGGGAGCATCTTCATTTGGATCATAAGATAAGGCTATGGCCTGTTTGGGCTTTTTACGTTTTTTATCTTCCATACCTAAGCCTCCTTATGCTCTCGCATCAAAAGAAAGATGCGCCACAGGAAGGGTTGTCTGCCCCATCTGTTTCTGCATTTCTTTTACGACGGATACTTCTTCTTTTTGCATTTCTACGGTAGATTTCAGATGATAGCCGCGCTTCTCCAAGCGTGCGTTGAGTAAATCGATATTTGCCTCTATCAAATCCAGAGTCGCATCATCCTGTACCTTAAAGTTGGTACTAACCTTTTGCTTCTCCATAGTGACATAGACATCCACACTTCCCAGATGATCCATATCCAGATGTAAAAACGCACTGACGTTACCATCCTTTGCTGCCAAATTCTTTTTATTGGTATATACGTACAAATCCCCATTGGCATTTTGTCCGCTCATCTTTAGCGGGATCTGCACATAGGTAAATGTCTGATTCAATTGGTTCAAAAAGTCTACATTCTGCGCCAGTTGGTTGGTACTCTGTGCCAGCGCAGACTCTTTTCCCAAGGTATTTGCTGCCAAATCGGCAAGCTTGCCTGTCTGTGAGCGGAGCTGCTCAAAAAACTCATCCACCGCTTCTTTGCTTGCTACTTCGCCGGGTTCCATCATCCAGTTCTTTTGCAATACATCCTTTAATAATTTGCCAAGTGCAGGATCTGCCAGCATTTCCTTCCAAACTGTCGTTTTTTCCTGTGCATTACCAAGCAGGTTCTCCCAACCCTGTAAAAGCGTTGCACTTTCCTTAGATGCTGTGGCATTATTTTGTACCACATCATTGATCAACTGCAATGCCTCTTTGGCAGATATTTCACCCTTGGAAACAGTCTGCAGTGTGGCCTCATCTGCCCCTGCTTTTTTCATCATATCAAGCAGGCCCTGCATTTCCTTTTCACTTAAAAGTGCCGTGATGGGACTGTTGGAATTGCTTTGATTGGCAAGTACTTCTGCCGCACTGCCGTTTACCGCTTCTGTCCCCTGTATAAGTACTGCTCCTGCATCATTTTTTAACATCACACTGCCTTCCGATAATGCACTTTCCTGCCCTTTGCCAAGTAAATCTACAATACCGTCAAACAGTTGCAATACACCTTCTGCATTTCCTTCTGTTGCCATAGCAAAGGCTTGCTGTAAGCCATTGCTAATCTCTTCCACACTACCGGATAGCTGATGGTTGAGATTTTCATATGCATGTAACTGTGATGCATTAAGTTCATTAACAGCCAGATTCATCTGTGTCAGCTTCACAACGGTACCGCTGTCAATGACCGGATTGTTCATCACCTGCTTGTACATTCCCATAAGTGAATCTTTATCAATGCTCATGCCCTGTTCCATCATCTGTGATACCATAGATGCCGTCTGTGGATTTACCGGCAGTTCTGCTGCATGCAAAGCATTTTCCACATTGGGAGTTGTACCCAAGTTGGTAAATAAGGGGCTTAATATCACCTGATTGTTATGATTGGAATTCACAAGAAATGTCACCTGACTGCCGGCTTCCAGAGAAATACCGCCTTTCAGGCTTGCGGAAACAGTAGAAGAATCCGCCAACTGTATGGTAACCGTACCATCCTTTGTCTCAACCACCTGTCCGGTCACACTGCTTCCCGGTGCCATCCCTGCCAAGGGATTACTTACCGCACCTGTACCCGCACTGCTTCCGCCCGTGGTTGTGACCTGACCGCCACCGGTTACCGTCGATGTGTTATTCTGATTTACTAAATTATTGGATACCTGAAAATTCATACACAATCCTATCCACAAAAATTACCGATAAAAGTCCGTCTGTGAATCTCACAGGGACCGATTTTTTTCAACGCCGCAATATGCTCTGCACTTCCATATCCCTTGTTGGATGCGAACCCATAACCGGGATATTTTTCATCCATTTCTTCCATTAACCGGTCTCTTGTCACCTTTGCCACAATACTTGCCGCGGCAATGGATGCACTTTTGGCATCTCCCTTAATAATGGGCACCTGTTTAACGGATACGCCGGGAATTGTCACAGCATCATTTAATAATATATCGGGTTTTATACCGCATTTCTCAATAGCTTCCCGCATAGCCTCATAGGTCGCATTGAGAATATTAATCTCATCAATTCTTTTTTCGGATGCATAACCAATACCCACAGCAACTGCCTTTTCCAGAATTTCATCATAAAGTTTGTCACGCATCTTTGCAGACAACTTTTTGGAATCATTCAAGTAAAGAATGTCACAATCTTTGGGCAAAATCACGGCACCTGCCACTACCGGTCCCGCCAAAGGACCTCTGCCAACTTCATCAATACCGCAAATGGCTGTAAAAGATGCAAATTGCCGCTCGTATGCAAACATCTCTTCCATACGTGTCACTTCTTTTTCATATGCCGCCATACGTTTCACTGCCTGATTACAAAGTGTAACAACACCGCTTCTCTCATCATTTTGATACTGTTCCAAGAAAAACATCAAATCTTTATCTTCACATTGTTTTAATTTTTCTTTGATGATTCCAATTTTTTCTTCCATCTTATGTACCTACAAAAACTGTTATTCGTGCTTTAAAACCCCAAACTTGTCAAATGGATACATGCGTACCCATGCTCTTCCCACAATCTGTTCTCTCTTTACATTGCCGACACTGACAAAGCGGCTGTCTGCACTATCGTTACGGTTATCTCCAAGGACAAAATATTCATCCTCGGCAAGTGTGACACCTTTGCCAGCCAATCCCGGATCCGTCATAACTTCTTTCCCGTAATGCTCAGACAATACTTCTCCGTTGATATAAATTCTGCCGGCTTCGTCAATCTGCACAGTTTCCCCCGGCAAACCAATGATACGCTTAATATAATAGGTTCCCTTTGTATATTGATACGGAAATACCACAATATCAAAACGCTTGGGTTCTCTCATGCGATAGGTAATCTTATCTACAATCAGATTATCTCCATCACTTAAAGTGGGTTCCATAGAGGAACCGATCACTTCCGTACGTTGTCCGACAAAGGTCACCACACAATATGTCAGTATCAATACAATAAGTATATAGACACTGATGTTTAATAGTTCTTTTAACGCCTTATTCAACTTCGTTTCCTTCCGGTCTCTCCAATGTGATCCTGCCCAGACGTCCGCTTCTGAAATCATCCATCAGGATAGACGCAGCCTTGGCATAATCCAACTCTTCACCCTTTTTATAACACTTCCGGTTCTTGGCTATTCCCTCCAAGACCTTATAACTTTCTACCTCTTCATCCAAATCATAGCGTTTTTCCAATAAACCGCCATAATATTGTTTTAAAATATCAATCAAATGTAATGCCAATTCCTCAATATTGAGAATCTCATCATTCATAGAACCGATAAAAGCCAACTTCATACCAACCTGTTGATCCTCAAACTTGGGCCATAAAATACCGGGCGTATCGAGGAGCTCCAGATTTTTATTCAGACGAATCCATTGTTTCCCTTTTGTCACACCGGGCTTATTACCTGTCTTAGCACATGCTTTTCCTGCAAAAGAATTGATAAAAGTAGATTTGCCTACATTGGGAATACCCACCACCATGGCTCTGACCGGTCTGTTAATAATCCCCCTTTTGCGGTCCCTCTCAATTTTCTCTTTACACGCTTCCTGTACAATAGGATTAATGGCTTTCATTCCCTCTCTGGTACGAGAATTTAAAGCAATGACAAAATAACCTTTTTCTTTAAAAAAGGCTTTCCACTCATCATTGCACTTGGCGTCTGCCAAATCTGCTTTATTTAACAACACCAGCCGTGCTTTATTCTGCCCCAAGCGGTCAATGTCCGGATTGCGGCTACTCAAAGGAATGCGGGCATCTACCAACTCAATAACCAGATCAATGAGCTTGATATTCTCCTCCATCATTCTTTTGGCTTTGGTCATATGACCCGGATACCACTGAAAATTCATATTTACACCTATTTCATAAATCCCATACCGCTGCCTTCAGATGCCATATGGAACCATACCTTTCCAATTATCGAACTTTTATTAACCGGACCAATATTGCCCGATCTGCTGTCTTCACTATTATTAATATTGTCACCTATAACGAAATACTCATCTTTCTCCAGAGTCAGTTCATTCTCCAAGATTCCCGGATCGGCAATCTTATCCAACTCCACATCCGAATAAGGAACATCATTTACATACAATACACCATCACGGATGGCAACCCTGTCTCCCGGTTCTGCGGCAACTCTCTTGACATAATAATGGGAATTTTCATTACCATTGGGTAAAAATACAACCACATCTCCTTTGCCCGGAGAAATTAATTTGTAAAGAAAACGATTCACCAATACTTCTTGCCCATTATATAATGCAGGCTCCATGGAAACACCAATAACACTGGTCTTCATACCGATAGAAAAAACAAGCACAAAGGCCACCAATACAGAAGCTACAACAATGAAAATGTAGCTCCATATCTCCTTTACCAGAGAAGCACTGATTTTTTGTCTTTTTTGATAAAATGTCAACCCTTTTCTTCTTGCCATTTGACCATTCTCCTTACCCTGTCTATTGTACTACAGGAAAAAGCAAAGGGACAAGTACTTTCGTATTTGTCCCCAAATCTTGAACTATCTTACTAATTCTTTAACTTTTGCTTTCTTACCAACTCTGTCTCTTAAGTAGAACAGTTTAGCACGTCTAACTTTACCCTGTCTTACAACTTCTACTTTCTCAACATTGGGAGAATGTAAAGGCCAAGTTTTTTCTACGCCTACACCGTTGGAGTTCTTTCTTACTGTGAAAGTTGCTCTGTTGCTTCCGCCCTGTTTCTTAATAACAGTTCCTTCGAAAACCTGAATTCTTTCACGGTTACCCTCTTTGATTTTACCGTAAACTTTTACAGTATCACCAACTTTGAAAGAAGGTACGGATTCTTTTAACTGAGCTGCTTCGATTTCTCTGATAATTTCGTTCATTGTGTCTATCTCCTTCCGTATTGGATGTTCTTAATACTATCTGTAACAGAGGACCATCTCTTTTCACAACGTGAATAGTTTAACATAAGATATTGCTAAATGCAAGTATTTCTTTTTTATTTATTGTTCTTCTTCCGTCTCCTGCACATATTTCCCTGCCGCAAGCCCGTCAAAGTAATCGTCACTTTCTTTTCCAAGATAAACTTTAAATGCCAGATCCAATTTATTGGTCACCGGGAATCCCAGCAATTCACCTCTTTTATATGCATCATAATTGCCGGTGTCATAATATAACCAGATCATATCATTATGTCCATATTGTTTGGTAATGGTAATGGAATAATTCCCTTTATCATACGTCTTTGGCAGATAAAATCTGACAAACTGATAATCTACCACTTCCATCGCATTGACAAACATCGTTTCACAGACTTCTCCCGCCTCGTTGCACAAGGACATCTGATAGATACTGTCATTGAGCTTTCCTTCCGGATTTCTTGCCTGTACAGCTATACAGTCAAAGGGACCATCACTTTCAAAAGTCTGACAAAGAGTGATTCCGTCACTGCAAGGCTGATAGTGATCGGTCTGAAACATGTATTGATTAACCTGATATAAAAGCACATTGTCTTTGGATATCTTTGCCGAACATATCATACTGATTGCCAAAACAACGCACCAAACAGCAACCGCAACAACGCCCAATGCTTTTTGAGAATATTTCTGCAAGGTAGCATTCTCATAATTGATACCACCAATGAGTGCAATATAAAACAGCGGCATAAAAGAAATACTATATACACTACCGGATTCCCATAGCATATAAAACAGATAGGCACCCAATATATTAATCAATACAATGCCACATGGCTCAAATTTTTTACGGTTAAATAAAGAAACCGCATAAACAATAGATGCCAATATGGATGCCAGATACATCGCTCTGGTGTACCAAATCAGCCAATGGTTTTTATCACCATATACATAACGGTACAAGCCATCATAATTGTCACTGATGGACAACATATGTGTATAATCTCCGGTTCCGTCACAAAAGGTCACAAACAATTTGCGGAATACCAGTTTGATGGTTCCGTCCACTTCCAATTCATGTAATCTGGAGCTTAATTGTGCTTTTGTAGCACTACTTTTCTCTTCGGCTGTAGTAAAATAAGCCGTAAAATTCTCATCCTTTTTATTAAAGGTACCATTACCTTTTGTACCCATCATGACCCAGTGCATAACGGGAAAAGCCGAATCCGAATAATCAAACTTAACATATTTATGACTGATAATCTTCATGGATGATAAGCCTATGATAACCCCCATTAATAGAATGGCAACTCCCAACAGATGTTTCTTTTCCACCTTGGTTAATCCAAAAACACAGCCTACAACCAAGGCAATTAATGTAATGCCGACAGTTGCCCGTATTGCAAATCCCAAATAAGCACAAATACCTGCAAACGCTAAAAGCCCCATTTCTTTTTTCGTTAAGGTTTTCTTTTCACCGTTTTTATCCAAAAACAGGAAACGGCACAAAAGCAATAACGCAATCATATAAAAGGGCATGGATATGGTATTGGTATAATAATAAGGAATCCACACATATGTCAGTGGTGATAAAACCACAAATAACATATAGCAAATACTCAGTGCTTTGGATTTTAACAAATCCCGCACAAAGAGAAAACCACACAACAACGCCGCGTCAATGGCAAACATGTTGATCCACTGCAGATAATAGATACCATTCTGAAAATCCGGTGCAACAACACCCAGCATACGCCCTATTTTCAAAAACACAAAGGTAATAATCGTTATGGGATGGTTATTGGCATATTTGGCAAAATATCCGTCATTGGTTTCCGGAGATATACCACCATCATAAAAAAAGGAAACCGCCTCATCGTACACATTTAATGCATCATAGCGCAATAGATTTCTCGAGAAAATCAAGAAAACAACTTGTACCACAAGGAGCATTGTCCAGCACACAGCCAAACAACGCTTATAATTTTGATCTGATATATTTTCCAAGCCATGTCTTAATAATACAAAAACAACATATAATGCGATGCTGGCAATTATAATGAAAATTGCCCCATTGCCTTCCAACATGGTATGGCTGTAAATTGCAATGGAAAAGAAGGTAAAAATACCCATCACAAGCATCCATAATATCTTTTGTACACCGCAGATTGCCTGCCTCATCATCTCACCCCATACGGTTTATTTCTGTTTCCCCTTAAGCATAAACATGCCTACTGTTGTAGTTACAATCACCGTCAACAATAAAATAGCAATATCTGCCCCATTTAAATGATCCTTAAACAATACAGGTACTACTTTCTGTATTTGTTCGGAATACATACTAATCAGTATCGATAACAGGTTATTGACAAAATGCACACACATAGATGCAAAAATACTTCCTGTTTTGTATGCTACCCATGTAAGTCCCAGTCCTACCACACCTATAGTAAAGAGTTTAATCAGGCTCATATGGAATGCAGCAAAAATAAATGTGGTTACCGCAATGGTAATCCATGCTTTATATTTATTTTTTAAAGTTCCCATGAGGAATCCGCGGAACAATAATTCTTCTCCAATTGCCGGCATTACTGCCATTATTAATATTAACAAATAAACCGGTTTTTCCAATAAGATAGCATCCAGTCCGGACAGATTTTCAGCACTTTCCGGAAACACCGGCACTAATAATGCTCCTACAATCAAAGCCCCAACAAATACACCAATTCCAATCAAAAGAGAACCTAACAATTGCAATGGTTTAATCTTTTGAATCGAAAACAGTTTCTTTGCATCTGCCTTCATATACCAAGCATAGAATAATGGTGCTATCAGAATAATTGCCTGCTGGACTGCCACTCCGGCGAAGCCCCATTTGACTTGGGCATAACTTCCCACATAAAAGCTGAGTAACAACACCACGCAAAGCAATAATACCACATCGCCTACTCCAGGCATTTGTTTTTCTTTCATCTCGCTACGTTTGGTGAATATCTTCACACTGCTTAGCCCTTCAGAAAACAATACCGCTTCACTGTTATAAATCTTGCCCAGTACCATAATCGCAAGCAAGCTATATGCCACATTGGAGAACAGTACGATTGCAAACAATCCGTAATTGTAATTAAACTGGAACAGTCCTTCCACCATCAAAGCCACATTGACAATGGGAATCGCTGCCGTCTGCACTGTCAATTCCAAATCCGGAAGCATGGGCGCATAACTACCAAACATAAACACAAGCATAACCGGCGTAATGTAGTTATTGGCCTCTTTAAAATTCTTGGCAAACACACAGGTACACATACAAACCGCTGTCACTAAAAGTGCAAAGAACATCATAACCACAATGGTAAATAAAATACCAGGAATAAATTCTTCAAACTGAATGCTGATATTCAAATCCTCTGCCGCCGCAGAAAAAGAGCTGGTAACCAAAAACGCCATTGCTCCTGCCATGGAGAATATATTTAATATAGCTGATGCACAGGCAATACTGGAAACCGCCAAAAACTTGCTCATAATCATCTCAAAATTGGTGACAGGCAAGGTTAATAAAGTCTCTAAGGTTCCTCTTTCTTTTTCACCTGCTGTTACATCAATGGCGGGATAAATCGCCCCCATCAAAATCACGGTAATAATCAAAAACGGCATCATGGAACCAATGATATTACCAATGGATTCTTCTGTTGTAGATAAATCTGCATTTTCCACTTGAACAGGGTTTAAAACTGCTTCCACATCCAAGCCGGCTTCAGATACACGCTGTTCTCTTAACTCATCTTCATAAATATCAAAGGCATCCTGCAGTACAGACATAGCTGTGGTGGAATTGTCTTTGGCAGACAAATAGTGAATCTGAATCTGTCCCTCTCCATCACTTACTACATAGGCATCCAGTTCCAACGCTTCCAATTCTGCCTTGCAGTCGGAAGACTCTACAATGTCGATTTTGTATGTCAAATCTTCTTCATTTTCTGCAAAAATCCGTTCAACCTCAGTGGCTAATGCTATATCATTCTCAAAAGCAACCAGATAAGTCTTTTCTTCCTGACTTGCCATAATGGATGTCATGAGTACGGTCATACCCACAATCAACAATGGATATAAAATAATCGGCACCAATATCATCATAACCAAGGTCTTTTTATCACGGAGAATGTCCAGCAGTTCCCGTTTGAATAAGGTTTTCATTCTTGTAATACTCATTACGCTTCAACCTCCTTCATAACCATATGGAAGGCATCACGCAAATTATCTACTTGGCTTTCTGCCAAGATCTGCGCAGGACTTCCTTCTTTAACAATACGTCCCTGATATATCATAATGATACGGTCGCACATAAACTGTGCTTCCTCCAGATAATGGGTGGAATACAGCACCGTCTTGCCACGTTCTTTTTGGGATTTCATAAAATTCACAATTGCATCGGCACTGATAATATCCAGTCCCAACGTAGGTTCATCAAATATGTAAATATCCGGATCATGAATCAAAGTCCTTGCAATAGAAGCACGTTGTGTCTGTCCGGTGGAAAGTTTTTCAATCCGATTGTCTAAAAAAGATTCCATATCCAAAACATCGGCAATCTCTGCGATACGTTTGGTTGCTTCCTCTTTATCAATCCCATAAATATCAGCCAGCATATAGAGCATCTCACGGGTACTCATACGGTGATAGAGTTTGGTATTGCCGGACAAATAACCAATGGATTTCTTCAACTCAATGGTATCTGTAATCTTATTTCCTTCTTTATCAACGATTTCCACATTGCCGCTTGTAGGCTCCATCAAAGAACCAAGCATACGTAAAAGCGTGGTCTTGCCTGCTCCATTTGGTCCTAAAATTCCCAGTATCTCACCCTGTTCAACCTGAAATGAAATATGGTCCACTGCCAAAAAACTTTCTTTTTTGCTCTTAGCTTTCTTTTTCCCTTTTACTTCCTCATCAATAACTGTTCTTTCGAACTCTTTACACAAATCATTGGCAACTATCATGCTCTGCCCTCCATTTTTCATACAAATCCGGTCTGCGCTCTTTGGTACGCTCTATAGATTGCTCCAATCGCCATTTTTCTATAAGCTTATGATTGCCGCTTAACAAAACAGGCGGCACTTCCTTCTCTCTCCACACCTGGGGTCTGGAATACTGCGGATATTCTAATAACCCGTTACCAAAGGACTCTGTCATGGCAGATTCATCATTATTGAGCACCCCCGGCACCAGCCTTGCTATGGCATCAATCATAACCATGGCCGGAAGTTCACCACCGGTCAATACATAGTCACCGATAGACACATAATCCGTCACAACCTCTTCCAATGCACGTTCATCTATGCCCTCATAATGACCACAAAGGAAAATCAAATCCTCTTCTTTTGCAAAATCTGCCGCCATCTGCTGATTAAACACGCTTCCCTGGGGTGTCACATAAATGACGCGAGTAGACTTTTCTGTCGTCGCCCCTTCATTTTGTCTTCTTTTCTCAATGTCCGCCAGAACCGCTTGTGTACAATCATAAACAGGCTGTGCCTGCATCAGCATCCCTGCTCCACCGCCATAAGTATAATCATCTACCTTCTGATGCTTATCCAAGGTATAATCCCTGATATTTACTGCTTCGGCCTTGATACAGCCTTTCTCCATGGCTCTGCCAAGGATACTGGTATTTAATCCGTCCATAATCATGTCCGGAAACAATGTCAACACATGAAAAAACATCCTAATCCTCCATCAATCCTGGCATCACATGGACTACTACTTTTCCTGCTTTTACATCCACATGTAACACACATTCTTTAATTGCCGGAAACAGATATTCTTTTCCTTCTTTATTCTCAATCACATATACATCATTAGCTCCGGTTTGCATCACATCTGTCAGCGTACCAATCTCATTGCCATCTTCATCTTCTACTTTCAGACCAATAAGATCTGCAATAAAGTACTCATCCTTTGCACATTTCACTGCATGCTCACGATTTACAAGCAGACGGCATCCCTTATAAGGTAAAATATCATCTAAAGTATCAATACCTTCAAATTTCAGGATCACAAACTGCTTGAAAAATTTTACACTTTCCACCTTTACATCCATATTTCCTTTGGGTGTCTCTAAGATATATTCTTTATTCTTTTTAAACCGTTTCACATCATCCGTGGTGGGAAAAACTTTCATTTCGCCACGGACACCATGTGTGGATGATAATACTCCTACCTGTAATAAATCTTCCATGAAATTATCTGTTCCCTTTCTTCTCATAAACTAAAGAATATTTTACCATAACTGGTATTATTGCACAAAGGGAAAATAGAATCAGCTTAAGATTCTTCGCCAATTTCTTTTGTTATAAATAATTCTTACTATCATGACCCATTTTTTGTTTTCATTTACAATATAAAAAATATAATAATTTTTATATGGCATACATCTGATACCAATTTTACATAATGTTGCATCTTGAATAATTGGAAATTGATAGGGAAAATACTGCAGATTTGTAATTGATTTGCGCAGTCCTTTTACGATTTTATTTGAAATGTTTGGTTGTAATAATATTTCTGATATGTAATCACCTATATCACAAATATCTTGCCTTGCTTTGGGATTCACTCTGATATGATACTCACCCATTGGCATCATATCTTTGTTCCAGTTCATCAAAAACTTCATCAAAATCAAGAAGTTCATCTTCTTTCATATTGTTTACAGATTCTAACAATACTTCTCGAAGTTCTGCGATAGCAATCTTATCATTTAAATCCATAATAGTCGCCTCCATTGAAAACACCTCCTTTGCAAATGATGATAACACTTCATCGAATATTTTGCAACAAAAAAGCAGAGACCACACTAAGATGATCTCTGCATATTTCTTAGATGATTTCCACATCTACTTTCTTATTGTCTCCTGTTGAAGCTGCTTTTACTACAGAGCGGATTGCTTTTGCAATACGACCCTGTTTACCGATTACTTTTCCCATATCGGACGGAGCAACATGCAATTCAATCGTCACATGTCTTCCTTCTTCTTTTTCTGTTACAACAACTTCATCCGGATTATCAACAAGAGCTTTTGCGATTACTTCAACTAATTCTTTCATAATCCACCTCCAAAGTGTTATGACAGGTTTTCAGCTCCGGAATAAATGCTATGCATTTATTATTTCTCGATTCCGGCATTTTTGAAAATTCTGCCAACAACCTCTGTAGGCTGTGCACCTGTTGCTAACCATTTTTTTGCTAATTCTTCATTAATGGTACAGGTATAAGGCTCTGTGTTGGGATTGTATGTTCCGATCTCCTCGATAAATCTACCATCTCTAGGAGAACGAGAATCAGCAACCACGATTCTATAGATTGCATTTCTCTTCTGTCCCATTCTTCTTAATCTGATTTTTACTGCCATCTTTTTCACCTCCGAAAAATTTTAACTAATGTTTATCATGAACAGATTCCTCTAAAAAGGGAATCTCATTCCACCTTTTTTACCAAACATGCCCATGTTTCCCATCATGCCACGTTTGCCACCCATCATACCGGGCATCTTTTTCATCATCTTCTGCATCTGCTCAAACTGCTTCACAAAACGGTTTACCACTGCAATGTCTACACCTGCACCTTTCGCAATGCGGTGCTTTCTACTGGGATTCAACAATTTGGGATTGCTACGCTCTGCCGGTGTCATGGAAAGTACAATCGCCTCAGTTCTGGCAAGTTCCTTTTCATCAATGGCACCATCCAACTGTGCACCACCCATACCCATCATCGAAAGAATGGAAGCCATACCACCCATGTTGCGCATCTGCTTCATACTCTCCAGATAGTCGTTGAAGTCCATTTTGCCCTTTTTCAAACGGGCAGCCATTTCCTTTTCCTTGTTCTCATCAATGTCGATGTTTTCCTGTGCTTTTTCAATCAAGCTCAAAACATCGCCCATGCCAAGGATTCTGTTTGCCATACGATCCGGATAAAACTGTTCCAAATCGGATAACTTTTCGCCCATACCGGCATATAGAATCGGCTTTCCTGTCACGGCTTTAACAGATAATGCCGCACCGCCTCTGGAATCACCATCGACCTTTGTCAGGATTACACCGTCGATTCCGACTTTTTCATCAAACTCTTTTGCTACGTTTACCGCATCCTGACCGGTCATAACATCAACAACCAAAATAGTCTGATGCACGGAAACCTGCTCTTTGATTTCCTGAAGTTCTGCCATCATATCTTCATCGATATGCAATCGGCCGGCGGTATCAAGGATTACCACATTGTGACCATTTTTTGCCGCATGCTCCATAGCCGCTTTTGCAATATCCACAGGCTTGTGATTGTCTCCCATGGAAAACACATCTACGCCCTGTTTTTCACCGTTTACTTCCAACTGCTTAATCGCCGCCGGTCTGTATACGTCACAGGCAACTAACAAAGATTTCTTGCCTTTGAGCTTCAACTTACCTGCCAACTTAGCCGTTGTAGTAGTCTTACCTGCACCCTGGAGACCACACATCATAAGGACTGTGATGGACTTACCGGGCTGGAACTGAATCTCAGCTCCTTCGGAACCCATTAAGGCAATCAATTCTTCATTTACGATTTTGATAACCATCTGACCGGGATTTAAGCCGTTCATAACATCCGTGCCTACTGCCCGCTCCTCGACAGTCTTGATAAACTGTTTGACAACCTTGAAGTTAACGTCCGCTTCCAACAAAGCCATCTTAACTTCCTTGCAGGCAGCCTTAACATCTTCTTCCGTCAGACGGCCTTTGCTTCTTAAGTTTTTAAATACATTTTGCAGTTTTTCGGTTAAGCTCTCAAATGCCATGTATTATAACTCCTCTAAAATCTCTGCCGCCAATTGGTGTACTCTCATATCATCTGCCAGACTCTGAATCTCTTTCAGTTTTCCGCGAATGGCATCAAACTTGGAAATGAGATGAAGTTTATCTTCATAATCCTGCATGGATTTATCACAACGCTTCAATAGGTCATGTACTCCCTGTCTGGAAATGCCATAATTGTCTGCCACTTCACTCAAGGACATATCTCCGAAAACTGCGTCCTGATATACATTCTGCTGATGCTCTGTCAGAAGTTCTCCATAAAAATCAAATAACAGATTTTGTGCTACGATCTTTTCCATACTGCCACCTATCTCATTTACACACCTTTAGCATCATACAACGAAAAAAGACTGGTGTCAAGTATTTTTTCTTTACACCAATCTTTTTATTATAATAATCCGCTTTCATAGGATTTATAGCCTTCCCCATATATTTCATTGGCTCTGGTTACAATTAAGAACGCCTCTGTATCCACCTGTCTCACGATTTCTTCCAATTTTGGTGCCTGGGTCTTCCTGGTGGCACACATGATAATCTCCTTTTCTTTATCCATGTAACCGCCTCTTCCCTTTAAATACGTGACTCCAACTTCCAACTCCTCCATCAATCTTTTTGCCACCGCCTCAGATTGATCAGTAATCACATAAAACAGTGTCGCCTCATCATTACCATATAACACCATATCTAAAATATAAGATGCAATCAAAACAGTAATACCCGCATAAATACCGGACTCAATATTTCCGAAAATAAGAATTGCCAATACAACAATCACACTGTCAATCATCAGATACAAGCGTCCTGTCCGCAGATGAGGATATTTATTTCTCAGTAGTTTTACCACAATATCAAGACCACCTGTTGTGGCATTCATTTTCATAATTGTCCCAATGGAAATCGCCGTTAAAAAAGCTCCTGCCAAAGCCGCCCCCAAAGAATCATTGGTAAGTGCCGGTACTCCCGTCAATAAATTGGTTGTCACCGAGACCACGCCGATAGAATATACCGTAGAAATCATAAACTTCCCACCAAACTTCCACCAACCAATAATGAGAATCGGCACATTGACGGCAAATACCCATGTTCCCGTAGAAATCCCCGTCACTGCATGCAATAAAATCGCAATCCCTGTCACCCCTCCGGGCGCCAGGTGATTGGGCTCTAGAAAAAACACAATACCACAAGCAAACAATACAGAAAAAACCGTTATGGTGAAATACTTTTTCATGTAAAAACCTCCCATTGTTTTTACTAGTATTTCCCATAACGGTTTAATAATTCAAAGATTCAATTCTATTTCATCCGCTACAGCATATGTAATTCTGTTTTTTTCTTTATCATACAGATACATTTTTGCCTTTAATTTTTGTGATGTGAAATTATGTTTATGGATTAAGACACGGAAACCGGACATAGCAAAAGGCTCCTTCATAACGTCTTCAACATCCTTTCTGCATTCATCTTCACATAAGTAATATGTTTTCTTTGAAGAATCATCTGCATCCGAAATCTCTAAAATTTTCATCTGCTTCTCGCTGTCGACGCCTTTTACACCTGCCCATCCACGTAAGTAAAGAAAATGCTCATCTGCTACAAACTCATCAATGCTGAAAAAGCTTTTCTTCAATTGAACTAACGGAATCTTTTTGTATGTTTTAAATGTAGTTTCACTTATCTCATATCGGGCTGCATCTTCTTTTGTGATTTTATATAATCCATCTCCGAATATCTTATGATAGTCTTCCTCCGGATTATATGCAAACCGTTCACCGTTTCCATTCCACAAAATATTACCGTTGGATTCGATTCTCACATCATAATGCCATTCCGGCAAATCGCTAAGTGCAAGTCCGGGTAATGAATCTTTTTTCTTTTCATCAACCACTGACGTTTCTGTGTTTGGTGTTTGTTCCACTTCATCCGGAAGTTTTATTTCTTCCAAACAATAGCTGATTTTTTTATCACTCTTATCAAAAACATTTTGCAAATACGCGATTTCTTCGCCATCCAACAATTCATTCCGGAACTTTTCTATATATTCACCATAAAAAGGTGTCCGGATTTCATTCATATAGGCATGATATTGATTGTGACATTTCTCGACAATCTCTCCCAACTCTTTATAATTGGACTTTAATGCCATGCTGATATATCTGATTTTGGGTGCATCGGAATACTTGGAAAAAATCTTTGATATATATTCCAGGTTTGAAAAGAATATCTCATAATTAAAATCTGTTCCGCCCGTTAAAACCTTATACTTATCCCTATCAAGGGTTTCTATGGAAATATTGATATGATCAATATTTATCTTTGCCAACTCTTCAATTTCATCCTCTTGAAACTTTTTGGCAAAATTGGATGTAAAAAAGACCTTTTCCCCATTCTCTTTGGAAATCCGTTGCAACAATTCTATAAAATACGGACTGATGGAAGGCTCCCATAAACAAGAAAAGTAAAAACCGGTCCCATGTACATCATCGGCTTTGGGCACAAAATCAATTACCTTAAAAATATTATCAAAAATATCGGCAGTCATATTGAAATTTTTTTGTGAAAAGTTATTAAAGCAAAACTTGCAACGCAAATTGCAATTGCTTGTAATATCGCATGAAGCCAATCTATATTTTTTTATCCGTTCTACTCTTTTTGCATCCATACACTTATCCTTCGTATCTTATGCAATACACAGAAAGCGCAGGTAAAAACCAACGCTTTCATGTATCATATATTTCTTATTTCTTAATCAATAAAGATGTTCCTGTCATTTCAGCAGGCTGCTCCATACCCATTAACTCAATTAAAGTAGGAACGATGTCTGCCAGGCAACCATCTTCTTTCAAACCATAGGATGCATCTGCATTTACAAGGATGAAAGGAACTTCATTGGTTGTATGAGCTGTGAAAGGTGCACCTGTCTCATAATCTACAAGCTGTTCTGCATTTCCATGGTCAGCACAAATGAACATCTGTCCGTCAACACTCTTTAATGCTTCAACTGCTTTACCCACACATTCATCAACTGCTTCAACCGCTTTGATTGCCGCATCTTCAACACCTGTATGACCTACCATGTCAGGGTTTGCAAAGTTGATGATGATCACATCATATTTATCGGATGTGATTGCTTCACAAAGCTTATCACATACTTCATAAGCACTCATCTCAGGCTTTAAGTCATAAGTAGCCACGTCTTTGGGAGAATTTACAAGGATTCTGTCCTCTCCTTTATTGGGCTCTTCTACACCGCCGTTGAAGAAGAATGTAACATGCGCATACTTCTCTGTCTCAGCGATTCTTGCCTGTGTCATGTTATTATCTGCCAACCATTCACCAAAGGTATTAGTGATGGAAATTTTACGGAATGCCACTTCCTTATTGGGAATAGTGGGATCATAATCAGAGAAGCATACAAATGTTAAGTCAAGTCTCTTCTCACGTTTGAAGTTTACATCTGCAAAGAAATCATCTTCACAGCAGAAGCATCTGGTAATCTCTCTTGCTCTGTCGGGACGGAAGTTGAAGAATACCACACTATCGCCGTCTTTGATGGTAGCTGTAGGAGCTCCGTCTTTCATAACAACGGTAGGTTTTACAAATTCATCTGTCTCGTCTCTGTCATAGGACTCCTGAATTGCGCCTGTTGCACTGTCAGCCTGTAAACCTTCGCCCTTTGTCAACGCATCATATGCAAACTGAACACGGTCATAGTTATTATCACGGTCCATTGCATAGTAACGTCCACTTACACTTGCTACCTCACCAACACCGATTTTAGCCATTTCTGCTTCTAACTCTGCTACAAAGTCTTTACCGGATGCAGGAGGTGTGTCACGACCATCCAAGAAACAGTGAACATATACTTTCTCAAGTCCGTTTCTCTTAGCCATCTCCAACAAGCCATATAAATGTGTATTGTGGCTGTGTACACCACCATCGGATACAAGACCGAATGCGTGTAATGCAGAATCGTTCTTTTTGCAGTTCTCTACTGCATCCATTAATTCTTTATTAGTAAAAAATGTTCCATCCTGAATTTCTTTAGTAATTCTGGTCAATTCCTGATATACAATACGACCGGCACCCATGTTTAAGTGACCAACCTCAGAATTACCCATCTGTCCGTCCGGAAGACCAACTGCCATACCGGAAGCTTTTCCTTTTACAAAAGGACACTCAGCCATCAACTTGTCCATCACGGGAGTTTTAGCTTCTGCTACTGCATTTCCCTCTGCTTTTTCGTTCAAGCCATATCCATCAAGAATCATTAATACGGTAGGTTTTTTACTCATTGTTTTTCTCCTTTTCTATCTCTTTATTATTATTTATCAAATCCATAGGGATACATCAATCGCACCCGACAAAAATTATACATGGTTTATCGGTCTTTTTCAAGGAAAACTGTTGTCAAACGCACCAAAAAAGCAGTAATATGTAAAGAACAAATTCCTTTCACATAATATATAATAAAAAGGAGAATTCTGACGATGATTACTTTATTAAGTACTCTCTTTATAAAAAACAAAGAAAACATATCCACTCCCGAGACCCGGCAAGCCTATGGAGTTCTCTGCGGTGCCGTTGGTATATTCTTAAATATCTTCCTATGTATCGGTAAATTCATCGCCGGAGTGCTAAGTCATTCCATTGCCATTACCGCAGATGCCTTCAACAACTTATCCGACGCAGGTTCATCCCTGATTACATTGATTGGTTTTCGGATGGCAGGACAAAAACCCGATGTAGACCACCCTTTTGGTCACGGCCGCATCGAATACATATCCGGACTTTTGGTATCCGTAGCCATCATATTTATGGGATTTGAGTTGGTTAAATCCTCTGTCAACAAAATTATCAAACCGGTAGAAATCACTTCTGATCCGGTTATCATCGGCATATTGATTGCTTCTATCTGCGTCAAGCTTTATATGGCATATTACAATACTGCTATCAGTAAGAAAATCGAGTCCTCAGCAATGAAAGCAACTGCTACCGATTCCTTAAGTGATTCCTTATCCACCCTTGTGGTTTTGATATCCACTTTGGTCTCTCACTTTACAGCCTTAAACATTGACGGTTATTGTGGTGTAGCTGTTGGATTTTTGATTCTATATGCCGGTTACAGTGCTGCAAAGGATACCATTTCTCCCCTGCTTGGCCAACCTCCCAAAAAGGAGTTTATTGAGCAGATTGAGAATCTGGTCACTGCCCATGCCGAAGTCCTTGGTATTCACGATTTGATTGTCCACGACTACGGTCCCGGCCGCGTCATGGTATCCCTTCATGCCGAAGTGGATTCCCGTGGCGATTTGATGGAAATGCATGATATGATTGACAATATCGAAAAAGAATTGGCAACAGAATGCCATTGTGAAGCAGTGATCCATATGGACCCCATTTTGGTAGATGATCCCTTGACCGATTCACTGCATACACAAGTAAATGAGATTTTACAAAAGTTGGATGAAAGCCTGAAGCTTCACGACTTCCGCGTAGTAACAGGTCCTACACATACCAATATCATTTTTGACATTTTACTACCTTATGAATACAAAATGACAGATAACCAGGTTGTGGACTATCTGTCAAAGGAAATTCATCACATCAACGAAAACTATTATGCCGTGATTCAGGTTGATAAGGCGTATTACTAATATTCTTCAACTCATAGAAAAAAAGGGGTATTACAAGACAGATGAACCATCATCCGCTTTGCAATACCCTCTCTTTTTATTATTTTGGTACATACTCCTTGTATTCAATACTTTCGATAACTTTTAATGCTCTTGTATAATCAAATACTTCACTCTTTTCAGCATATACAAAAACATAATAGATTTCATTGGTACTGTCTACTAAATACAACATAAATCCTTCCATACCAATTCCGCTTATTTGATAGGTAACTCTGATTTGTTCACCATCTTTTTTATCAAAAAATCCATCTTCTATATATTCAAATCCCGTGCCAGAAGCATATGTGGTCCAAGTTTCTTTTGCTGTATTAAGTGCTTCCGTATAAACATCGTTTGAATATACATTACTCCAAGTCATCAAATAACTATCGCTTGCTTCATTAAATAACCCAAGTATACCATTACTTTCTGTTGCATATTCACCTATTTCCACAGGTCCATTCCACATAAAATTCATTTCATCGTCATTAGCTGAAACAAAATGTGTTAAATTTAAACTCCATGTTTCATCATCTTTATAAATATATTTATCTGTAAATCCTTCTATACCATCATTAAATTCCAGTCCATAAGAATGACTAAATGAATCTTCATTTATTTCTTCCTCCGGTTCCGGTACAGGTTCAGGTTCGGATACCTCTACGGCAATAGGTTCATCAGATTCTGCAACATTTTCGTATGTTCGTCCGTTTAGTTCGAGTTCACTAACATCAATATCACAATCATAAGTACCTGTTAATTTATAACAAAGTCCACACAAAGACTTAGCATATTGATCATCTAACACTAACACATAATCATAAACAAATTCATCACTATGAACAGCTTCTACATTTAACGACCGTAGATAACATTCTTCTACTTCAATGTTCATACTAAAATTTGCATTACCAAGGTTAACATTGATATTTTGAGGATACTCATCCATTGTATATATATCCTCCGGAATTTTTTCCTCATCCCATACATTCAAAGTTGCTTCCAAATGTTCCTCTATAAAACTTGAAACCATTTCTTCTGTGACTACACTTTCGAATTGTTCAAATAATTCTTCTGTAGAATCATTTTTAAATAATGTGCCATTATAAATCTCGTTATCATTGTTATCATACAAACATATGTCAATATGATTACCTTCTTGTGCATTGTTACCATTTTCTATTTCAAAAACATATTTGATTTCAAATGTTCCATCTGCATCGATATTCTCTACTTCACCAGCTTCTTGTTTTTCTGCATTTTGTGCTTCATCAGTAGTTGTTTTATTGCTACTACAACCAATGAATGAAAAGAGCATTAATGCCACAAGTAATAAGCTAATAAGTCGTCTATATTTCATTGCTTGTATCCCTCCTAAAGTATAAATTATATGTATAAAAAGGGTTGGCAATTAGCACTTTCACTATAAGCCAACCCTTTAGTCCGTTATTTCCTCATTTTTTTGTTAAAATCGTCAAACCTTCAAAGATTATTTCCAGTTAACGATTTTACCAAAATCAGGTTTTAATGCAGCTCCACCAACTAAGCCACCATCGATGTCAGGCTGGGAGAATAACTCTGCAGCTGTTGCAGCGTTAACGGATCCGCCGTACTGGATACGGATAGCTTCTGCTGTTGCTTCATCATAGATTTCAGCGATGCACTCACGGATGCCTTTGCAAACTTCCTGTGCCTGCTCTGTTGTAGCTGTTTTACCTGTACCGATAGCCCAGATGGGTTCGTAAGCGATAACTGCTGTTTTAGCCTGATCAGCTGTTACGTTTAAGAAACCAACTTTAACCTGCTGACGGATGAAGTCCATAGTAACGCCCTGTTCTCTCTGCTCTAAAGACTCACCACAGCACATGATAGGTGTAATACCGTGCTCGAAAGCTTTTAACATTTTTTTGTTAACTGTTTCGTTTGTCTCTGCGAAGTATTCTCTTCTCTCAGAGTGACCTAAAACAACATATTTAACTCCAACATCTGTTAACATAGCGGGAGAAATTTCACCTGTGAAAGCACCTTTCTCCTCGAAGTACATGTTTTCTGCACCAACTTCAATATTGGAACCTTTAGTAGCTTCCATTACAGGAATGATATCGATTGCAGGTACGCAGAATACTACGTCAGCATCATCTGTTGCTACTAAGGGTTTTAATGTGTTTACTAATTCTACTGCTTCACTGGGAGTCATGTTCATTTTCCAGTTACCAGCGATAATTTTTCTTCTTGCCATTTTAATAATCTCCTTAATTATAATTAGTTATCATAGGTTGTCTTAGATTTTTTGATGAGAATAATACCGGGAATCATAAATATCAATCCAAAGATAACAAAGAATATACCAATTCCAATACCGACACCTGAGAAAATGCCACCCATCATCTCGATGGCACCACTTTCAAGCTCGGGAACCATACAACTGTACGGATTATCCGGATCATAATATACAGAGATATAATCTCCCTGACCGTATTCACTGGTAGAGATATTGTAATCCACCTGATAATAGTCACCATCTGCTTCATATTCAATAGTGGTGCTACTATCATAAGTATCCACTACCACACCTGTTGTCTCAACAGCGTATTCAGAGAACTCCTCAAACTCAGCATTCACTTCGTCTGCAGCGCCACCCATAGCACCACCAACGATGCCAAAAATCACACCAAACAAGAGTCCCATAAAGAGAAATATGCCACCAAATACGGTTAATACAATTCCTCCAACTTTCTTTCCGTTCATCTAAGACTTCCTCCCTTTTTATCCTTTGACTTATTTGTCATCAGCTGCTGCTACACCGGGAAGTACTTTACCCTCTAAGAATTCAAGGGAAGCTCCACCACCTGTAGAGATGTGGCTCATCTTATCAGCAAAACCTAACTGGTTAACTGCTGCTGCGGAGTCACCACCACCGATAATTGTTGTAGCATCTGTTTCAGCCAAAGCTTTTGCTACTGCGATAGTACCTTTTGCAAGTGTAGGGTTCTCGAATACACCCATAGGTCCGTTCCAAACAACTGTCTTAGCGGATTTAACTGCATCTGCATATAACTCAGCTGTCTTTGTACCGATATCAAGACCTTCCATATCAGCGGGGATCTTGTCAGCATCTACTACCTGTACTTCGATAGGTCCATCGATAGGGTTAGGGAAGCCTGCAGCGATTGTAGTATCGATAGGAAGTAACAACTGTTTACCTGCTGCTTCTGCTTTAGCCATCATTTCTTTACAGTAATCAATTTTCTCGTTGTCAACTAAGGAGTTACCAACTTCATATCCTTTTGCTTTTAAGAATGTGAATGCCATACCACCACCGATGATAAGAGTATCACATTTCTCGATTAAGTTGTTGATAACATTTAATTTATCAGCAACTTTAGCACCGCCAAGGATAGCTACGAAAGGTCTTACAGGGTTTTCAACCGCATTTCCTAAGAAATCGATTTCTTTCTGCATTAAGTAACCAACTGCATTCTCTCCACCTTTTTCGGAGATGTATTTTGTAACTACTGCTACGGAAGCATGTGCTCTGTGAGCAGAACCGAATGCGTCGCATACATATACATCTGCAAGATCAGCAAGTTCTTTTGCAAAAGCTTCGCCTGCATCTGTAGGTTTTGTTTCTTCTTTACCACGGAAACGTGTATTCTGAAGTAATACTACATCTCCATCGTTCATAGCAGCAACTGCTGCTGTTGCTGCTTCGCCTGTAACATTGTAATCAGCTACAAAGTTAACGGGTTTGCCAAGTTTCTCAGCAAGTCTTTCAGCAACAGGTGCTAAAGATTCGCCTTCGTTGGGGCCATTTTTAACTTTTCCTAAGTGGGAGCAAAGAATTACTTTACCACCATCGTTTAATAATTTCTGGATAGTAGGAAGAGCTGCGTTGATACGTGTCTCGTCTGTGATTTTACCTTCTTTTAAAGGCACGTTAAAGTCGCATCTTACCAATACGCGTTTTCCAGCTACGTTGATGTCATCAACTGATTTTTTGTTTAATCCCATTTTATTTGCCTCCTAAAAATAAAATATATAAGGGCCCGGTCCCAATGACCGGACCCTTTAAGGTCTTTGATAACTTCTGATTACTTAATCAAATTATGCTAATTCAGCAAAGTATTTGATTGTACGAACCATCTGGCTAACATAAGAATTCTCATTGTCATACCAAGAAACAACCTGTACTAAGTTGTCTTCGCCAACCATTGTCTGTGTAGCATCAAAGATAGAACCGAATGTGCTTCCAACGATATCGGAAGAAACGATTTCATCTTCATTGTAACCGAAGGACTCTGTAGCTGCTGCTTTCATAGCTGCATTGATTTCATCTTTTGTTACAGATTTTTCAACTGTAGCAACTAAGATTGTTGTAGAACCTGTAGGTGTAGGAACACGCTGAGCAGATCCGATAAGTTTTCCGTTTAA
>JAZQLQ010000003.1:0-95871 GCA_045542735.1 Lachnospiraceae bacterium | reverse complement strand
TTATATTCGTCCTCTCACAATAAGAAAATCCAGAATAATTTACTGGTTGATTTCTGAAGCATTTGTTGCTATTACTTTTTTCTTTTGGGGAATATTTATTGTTGGTCCTATTTGGTTTCAATAACATAAATTCCAATTTGTAGAGAACAGAAACTTTGAATTTTCTTAACATATGTCAATGAAAAAATATGTTTATGTAATATAGTCACCATGGAGGTGACGAATATGAAGTATACACATTCACAGAGTGCTGAAAAAGCATTAAAAATCACAACGTTATTAACATTAATAGTAGCAGGATATGAGGTCTTGTGCTCTTGCCAAAACTATCAAACAGGAATGAACTTACTTGATATTGCAAGTTATGCTAATGCAAATCTGAACGTGTATTGTTTAGTTCTTATATTGGCAAATCTTATTCTTCTTCCGAGTGCTATCCTTTTGTATAAACAAAGTGGTATTAGTTTGAAAGAAGAAATATTTGATAAGTCAACTCTAAGCAAGGATATCGTTCTTGGAATCATTTTAGCTGGTATATCTTCTGTAATCAGTTTGTTCTCCCTCATTGTGATGAGAGGAAGAACTGATTTGGCATTTGGCGGATGGGACAGATTGACTGTGGGTGAAATCGTTTTGATGGCTATCTCGCTGGGTTGTGTGAGTGGTATTTGTAAGGAAGTTTTCTTTCGGGGATTTGCAAAAAACTTTTGCGGAGGTGTTTTGGGAGAAACTGCCGCTCTCTTATTGTTTAATATGATGTTTGGTCTGCTTGACTGGTTTAATATGGGACACTCCTTTGTTGTAGGTTTGTTATGGATATGGGGATATAAAAAGAGTAATCACCTTATTGTTCCTATGATTGCACATGGCGGAATGAATTTGATTTCTGTTGTATTTTATATTATTACTTTGTAGAGGAAATATGGATAGAGAATATTTAGTTAATCAATTAATGACAATAGCGAAACAAAATGGTGTGGAAATAGATGCAGAAGTTCTAGGTATGATTGTAAATAAGTCTATTTTTCGTGTGGTTTCTAAAGGTAGCATTTTGCAAAATCAAGGTGAAGAAACTAAAACAGCAGCTTTGGTAATTAACGGAATTTGTAGAGCCTATTATGTGGATGGAGATGGTAATGATATCACTCGAGGTTTTTCAATTCCGGGAACTTTGTGCATGGATGAGGGATTGTTTGGTTACAGTGAAAGCATTGTCACGTGGGAAACATTAGAAGAAACGACTTTGATGCTTTTTGGAGTTCAAGAAATAAAAGACCTTATTTATGAAAATAATCAGCTTAAAAATGTTTATATAATGCTTTTGGAAAATGCGTTACGTTATAAGATATATAGGGAAAATGGCTTTCTTGTAGAGAATGCTACAGAGCGTTATATTCATTTTAAAAAGTTGTATCCTATGATATGTGAATCGGTGAAACAACATTATGTGGCTACATATTTGGGGATTGCACCGGAATCGCTTAGTAGAATTAAGAAGGCTTTGAAAGAAGAATACATTTAAGCATTGAGTACACGTGAAAATTTCAGTTTTATGCAGCGATTGAAGATATTCATGAATTTGAAGATGCTGATATGCCACACTAAAAGTTGGATTTGGGCATATACATAATTTGTTTGCCATAATGCCCAAAATCAAGGTGGATTTTATGAGTTTTTATAGGAAATAGCAGTTATTTGGGCATATAGAGCAGAAGTTACTTTCTATGCCTAAAATATCAGAAAAATTTGGGCATAGGAGGAGTTTGGGGTTGTATATGCCCAAAGTGGGCGATTGATTAAGTTTTTTTAGATAAAAGAGATGAATTTTGGGCAATACAAGTATGTTTATTGGTTATTGCCCAATAACAGGAAAATCCGTCATGTCCACAACAATGTAAGAACAAAAAAGTACCGTTCATTAAAGTGTGAACGGTACTTTTTATTATTTATCTAAATTTTTAAATGCAGTAGACAGCATCAACTTGATACGGTTCAACTGGTTAACTTCGCTGGCGCCGGGATCGTAGTCGATGGCCACAATGTTACTTTCTGGGTAACGGCGGCGAAGCTCTTTGATAACACCTTTACCCACTACGTGGTTTGGCAGACAACCGAAGGGCTGTGTACATACGATATTAGGAGTGCCTGAATGAATAAGTTCAAGCATTTCACCGGTTAAGAACCAACCCTCGCCTGTTTGGTTACCAAGGGATACGATATCCTTGGCATAGTTTGCCAAATCATAAATATTTGCCGGAGGGTCAAAGTGCTTACTTTTTGCTAATGCCTTTGCGGCAGGGCGGCGAAGAAAATCGAATGCCCAAATACCCAGACGGCTGTTTCGTGCAGTTTTTTTGGACATACCAAGCTGTTCGCCTTTATATATCTGATTATAGAAACAGTACATCATAAAGTCTAACAAATCGGGACATACAGCCTCGGCACCTTCTGCTTCCAAAAGCTCTGCCAGATGGTTGTTTGCTTCCGGTAAGAATTTGACAAGAATCTCACCAACAATACCTACACGGGGCTTCTTTTCATCTGTAATGGGTAGGTTATCAAAATCTCTGATAATCTGTTTGCAGAGTTTGTTAAATTTAAAAATGGAAGGATGTTTGGAGCCTACAAAGTCCTGACATTCCTTTAACCATTTCTGGTGTAAGGCGTTGGCTGAGCCTTTTTCTTTTTCGTAAGGACGCATGCGGTAGAGGCAACGCATGAATACGTCACCTAAGGATGCACCATATACGACACGCATTAAGAGGTTTAAATCCAACTTAAATCCGGGATTTGCTTCCAAACCGGACATATTTAAGGAAATAACCGGAATGTGTTCAAGGTTTGCTTTTGCCAAAGCGCGGCGGATAAAGCCGATATAGTTGGTGGCACGGCAACCGCCACCGGTCTGTGTGATCATGACTGCGACCTTATTCAAATCGTATCTGCCGGAATTTAAGGCATTCATAATTTGTCCCACAACAATGAGGGAAGGATAGCAGGCATCGTTATTTACGTATTTTAATCCGGTGTCTACAGCACGTCTGTCATTGTCCGGGATAACTTCAAAATTGTAACCGCATGCTTTTAAAGCAGGTTTTAACATGTCGAAGTGAATCGGGGACATCTGGGGACAGAGAATTGTATAATCTTTACGCATTTCCTCTGTAAAAAGTACACGGTTCATGGCTGTTGAACGTACTACGCGTTCTTCTTTTTTCTGTTCCTTTACACGAAGTGCAGCAATCAGGGAACGTACACGGATACGTGCAGCACCTAAGTTGTTAACTTCGTCAATCTTTAAGCAGGTATATATCTTATCAGAACCGGACAGGATATCATTTACCTGGTCGGTAGTAACGGCATCCAGACCACAACCAAAAGAATTTAACTGGATCATATCCAAATCGTCTCGGGTACGGACAAAAGCAGCTGCTGCATACAATCTGGAATGGTACATCCACTGATCAGATACGATTAAGGGACGTTCGGGTTTACCCAGATGGGAAACACTGTCCTCAGTTAATACAGCGATATCATAGGAGTTGATAAGCTCGGGGATACCGTGGTTGATTTCGGGATCAATATGATAAGGACGTCCTGCAAGGACAATACCGCGTCTGCCGGTTTCTTCCAGATATTTTAAAGTCTCTTCACCTTTTTTACGCATATCGTCGCGGGCAGCTTCCAATTCATCCCAGGCTTTTTGTACGGCATCGCGCACTTCGCCTTCGGGAATATCAGCAAACTCTTTTACCAATGCATCACCAACTGTTTTTATATCCCGGAAGTTCATAAAAGGATTGGCAAATCTGACTTCGCCACGTCCGATTTCTTCCACATTGTTTTTGATATTCTCAGGATATGAGGTAACAATGGGGCAGTTGTAATGGTTGTTTGCACCTTTTACCTCATCGCGTTCATAAAACACGGAAGGGTAGAATATGTAAGGTATACCCTGACGGATCAGCCATGTGATATGACCGTGTGCCAGTTTTGCAGGATAACACTCGGATTCACTGGGAATGGATTCAATACCCAACTCATAAATCTTGTGGGTCGAAGCCGGAGAGAGTACCACCTGATATTTCAATTTTGTAAAGAAGGTAAACCAGAAAGGATAGTTTTCATACATGTTGAGGACTCTGGGGATACCAACCTGTCCGCGGCTTGCCTGATCCATAGGAAGCGGCTCATAGCCGAATACTCTCTGGTTTTTATATTCAAATAAGTTGGGAAGTTTGTTGGCGTTCTTTTCCTTGCCAATACCACGTTCGCAACGGTTGCCGGAGATAAACTGACGGCCACCTGAGAACTGATTGATGGTCAGACGGCAGTTGTTGGTACAACCCTTACATTTTGCCATCCGGGTAGTAAATTCCAAAGCTTCAATTTGTTCCAAAGAAAGCATGGTGGTTTCCTGTATAGGATCACAGCTTTCGTTTTTATTCATTTTTTCGTGATAACGTTCTTTGGCAATTAAAGCAGCACCAAAGGCACCCATGATACCTGCAATATCAGGGCGGACAGCTTCGCAGCCTGCAATTTTTTCAAAACTGCGAAGTACCGCATCATTATAGAAAGTACCGCCTTGAACGACGATTTTTTTGCCAAGCTCAGAAGCATCGGATACCTTGATAACCTTAAATAAAGCATTTTTAATAACAGAATATGCAAGACCGGCAGAAATATCGGCAACGGATGCGCCTTCTTTCTGCGCCTGTTTTACTTTGGAGTTCATAAATACGGTACAACGGGTTCCCAGATCAATGGGATGCGCTGCAAAAAGAGCCTCTTTAGCAAAATCCTGTACACTGAAGTTTAAGGATTGTGCAAAGGTCTCAATAAAAGAACCGCAACCGGAAGAACATGCTTCATTTAATTGCACGCTGTCAACAGTTTGGTTTTTAATTTTGATACATTTCATGTCCTGACCACCGATGTCAAGGATGCAATCCACGTCAGGAGAGAAGGAGGCAGCTGCATAGTAGTGGGCAACGGTTTCCACTTCACCTTCATCCAAAAGGAAAGCAGCTTTCATCAATGCTTCTCCATAACCGGTAGAGCAGGAATGAACAATTTTAGCTTTATCAGGTAATTTTTTATAAATATCACAAATAGCGGAAATTGCTGTGGTCAGCGGACTTCCGTTGTTACTGCTATAGAAGGAGTAGAGAAGTCGTCCGTCTTCACCTACTAATGCCAGTTTGGTTGTAGTAGAACCGGCATCAATACCCAGATAGCAATTGCCTTCGTAGTTTTCCAATTCACATCTGGATACCTTGGCATTACCATGACGGGTGGTGAATAACTCATATTCGGTCTGGGTAGCGAATAAAGGCTCCAGACGCTCTACTTCAAATTCCATCTTGATACCGTCGGATAAGCGGTCAGCCATTTCCATCAGATGGAAGGATACTTCTTCTTTGGCATTTAAAGCAGAACCGATGGCTGCAAATAAATGAGAATGCTCGGGTGCTATGATATGCTCATCATCTAATTTTAAAGTGCGGATAAAAGCTTCTTTTAATTCGGATAAAAAGTGTAAAGGACCACCTAAGAAAGCGACATGGCCGCGAATGGGTTTTCCGCAGGCAAGACCGGAAATGGTCTGGTTTACAACTGCCTGGAAAATGGATGCAGCTAAATCTTCCCTGGTAGCACCATCATTAATCAAAGGCTGGATATCAGTCTTGGCAAATACACCGCAACGTGCAGCGATGGTGTAAAGAGACTGATAGCCTTTGGCATATTCATTTAAGCCGGATGCATCTGTCTGCAATAAGGATGCCATCTGGTCGATAAAAGAACCGGTACCGCCGGCACAGATTCCGTTCATACGTTGTTCTACATTGCCGCCTTCAAAGTAAATGATTTTGGCATCTTCACCACCTAACTCAATGGCAACATCAGTCTGGGGGGCATAGTCGGTTAACGCAGAAGATACCGCGATAACTTCCTGTACAAAGGGAACGTTTAAGTGGTTTGCCAAAGTCAGTCCGCCGGAGCCGGTAATCATAGGACTGACCTGTAAGTCGCCAAGTCTGCTAACGGTTTCTTTTAACAAATCAGATAAAGTTTCCTGAATGTTTGCAAAATGTCTGCGGTAATCAGAAAATAATATATTGTGTTTTTCGTCTAAAATTGCAATTTTTACGGTTGTGGAACCGATATCGATTCCCAATGTGTTGTATGATGTGCTCATACTAAATCGCTCCTTGTTTATATGTAATTCGAATTTTCGCATACAAAGTACATTATACGACAAATATTTTGAGAGTTCAATTATTTTAAACGTTAAGATTTTGTCAAGTTTATAAAAGAAAAATGAAATTTTAAGCCCTTTATTTACAGTGGCAAAACCACATGATAAAATATTATGGACTATGTATAGAAGTTATGAATACAAAAAGAGGTGTAAAATTACATGATTTGGTTTTATAAAATGGAACAAAAATATGGAAAGTATGCAATCCGTAATCTGACCTGGTATTTGATTATCTGTTATGCTATTGGTTATATATTGCAGTTGGCGGCAATGAGGAATCCGGGGATTGCAGCATTGGTGTCCTATCTGACTCTGGATGTGTATGCGATTTTACATGGGCAGATTTGGCGTCTTGTGACTTGGGTGTTGATTCCACCGGGAGGTATCGATGTTTTAACCCTGGTTATGCTGTATTGTTATTACAATATCGGTACTATGTTAGAAAGAACCTGGGGGAGTTTTAAATACAATGTATTTATGTTTTCGGGTTTGATTTTTACGATTATAGGTGCGTTTTTGCTCTATGGTATTTTCCTGGTTTTAGGCGGCGGTGCAGACATGGCAACTATGCAGGCATTGAGTGCTGAAACAGCATATATGTTCAGGACTTTTTATATCAGTATGTCTATCTTTTTGGCATTTGCCATTACCTATCCTGATGCACAGATGCTGTTTATGTTTGTTATTCCTATCAAGACCAAGGTATTAGGTGTGATTTATGTACTTATCATGCTGTATCAGATTTATATGAGTTTTCTTGCCGGCTGGGTTGTAGGTATGGTAGAAGCAATCGTCATTGGATTTTCCTTGTTGAATGTATTGTGCTTTTTTATTGTGACAAGGAAAAACTTCCGCACACCCGGACAAATCAAACGTTCCAAAGAGTTTGAACGCCATGTGGTTAAGATGAAAAAGGCAACCCGTCATAAATGTGCCATTTGTGGTATTACCGAAGAAGCAGATGAAGATGAAACCTTCCGCTTTTGTTCCAAGTGTGAGGGCAATTATGAGTATTGTTCCAAGCACATTTATACCCATGTGCATATTAAGAAAGATGAGTAGGTGAAGTTATGGGACAGGAAGAGATTTTTAGAAAAGAATTGATGGAGCTTGTGCGTCTTGGGAAAAGTCAGGGCAATCAACTTTCCAAAGAACAGGTAAAGGAAGGTTTTCCTCAGACAGGAATTGAAGAGAGCAAACTACCTTTTATCTATGAATACCTAACGAATCACAAGATTGCGGTGGAAGAGGCTTTTGATCCGGACGAAGCTATGAGTGCGGAAGATAAAGACTTTTTGGAAATGTTTATGGAGGAAATCCATGCTTTGCCCGCAGTTACAGATGAGGAGAAAATGGTGTTGGTAAAGAGTGCCATGGAGGATGATAAGATTGCCCAGGGAAGACTGTTGGAGGTGTTTTTACCCAAGGTGGTTGAGATTGCCAAGCTTTATGCCGGACAAGGTGTACTGATGGAAGATTTAATCGGCGAAGGTAATGTGGCTTTGGCAGCAGGTGTATCCATGACAAGTTGTATTGAAAAGCCGGAAGATGCGGAAGGTTTTTTTGCAGGCTTGATTATGGATGCCATGGAAGTGTTGGTGTCCAGTGAAGTAGACGAAAGAGAAATTGATGATAAGATATTGGAGCAGGTGAACCGTGTGGCAGAAGCGGCAGAGGAACTGTATCAGGAGTTGCGCCGTAAAGTAACGCCGGAGGAATTAGCTGCAGAAACGGATTTAACCGTAGGCGAGATTGAAGAGGCATACCGTTTGAGCGGAGATCAGATTGACACTCTTGAGATAAAAGCAGATTAATAGGACGGAGAAAATAATGATTCAATTGGGTGAACAGGATTATAAATATGTGATACAGGATTTTTCCAATGTTTATGTAGGTGCACAGTACTCTTATGCTGAGTTGGCAGAAAGCGACGATACCCCCAGCCGTTTGAAGGATGCGGTGTATCGTGTGTTTTATAAGGAAGTACAACCACAGACAAAGATTGCAGAGCATTTGGTGCAATTAAGGGATGATTCCATGTGTTATCTGGCTTTTTCGCAGTTGCGTCTACAAATTAAGGTGACTTTTTGTGTACAAAAGCAGGATAAAAAAGGAAATAGCAAGGAAGAATATGAGACAAAGGATTATTCCTTGGATGATTTTCTGAGAGATGATTATATCAAAGAGCATCTGGATATTTGTCTGATTCAGGAAATTTACTTTAAAAAGCGTCATTTGATGATGATGCATGTATAATCGGAGGCAAGCATGAATTTAGAGAGCTGTAAAGCATATGACATAAAAGAGTTACGGGATGTACCGGACTTAAACTCCAAAGGTGCAATTTTGCAACACAAAAAAAGTGGAGCAAAAGTTGTAGTGTTAAAAAACGATGATCCCAACAAAGTGTTTTATATCGGATTCCGTACCACGCCCGACAACAGCACCGGGGTGGCTCATATTATGGAGCATACGGTTTTGTGCGGTTCCCGTAAATTTCCGGTAAAAGACCCTTTTGTAGAGTTGGTGAAGGGTTCACTCAATACATTTTTGAATGCCATGACTTATCCTGACAAGACGGTCTATCCGGTAGCAAGTTGTAATGATGCGGATTTTCAGAATCTCATGGATGTTTATTTGGATGCTGTATTTTATCCCAATATTTTTAAAGAGAAAAAAATCTTTATGCAGGAAGGCTGGCATTATGAGCTTGATGATAAAGATGGGGAGTTAAAAATCAATGGTGTAGTATACAACGAGATGAAGGGAGCCTTTTCATCTCCGGATGATGTACTGGACCGGGCGATTTTAAATACCTTATTCCCGGACAATACCTATGCCAACGAATCCGGCGGTGATCCCGATGACATTCCGGATTTGACCTATGAAGAGTATTTGGAATTTCACAAAAAGTATTATCACCCATCCAATAGCTATATTTATCTGTATGGCGATATGGATATGGCAGAAAAACTGAACTGGATGGATGAACAGTATCTGTCAGCTTTTGATTATCAAAATGTGGATTCGGAGATAAAGGAACAAACAGCATTTGTACAACCGGTGGATGTGGTAAAAGAATATTCCATTACCAGTGATGAATCGGAGGAAAATAATACTTATTTATCCTACAATGCAGTTGTGGGAAATGTATTGGATAAAGAAAAGTATATTGCCTTCCAGATTTTGGATTACGCCCTTTGTTCTGCGCCCGGAGCTTCGCTGAAGCAATTGTTGACAGATAAAGGCATCGGCACTGAGATTTACAGTGTCTATGATAATGGTGTGTATCAGCCTTATTTTTCCGTGGTAGCGAAGAATGCCAACTATGATCAGAAGGAAGAATTTGTGAAGACGGTAGAAGGAGAGTTGAAACGCCTGGTAAAAGAGGGAATCTCTAAAAAATCCTTGACCGCTGCCTTAAATTATTTTGAATTCAAGTATCGGGAAGCAGATTTTGGTTCTTATCCTAAGGGCTTGATGTATGGCTTGCAGATGTTTGACAGCTGGCTTTATGATGCAAACAGTCCCTTTATGCATGTAGAGGCAAATGATACCTATGCAGTACTTCGGAAAAAAATTGACACCGATTATTTTGAACAACTGATACAGACCTATTTACTTCAAAATACACATAAGTCCATTGTCTGTGTTGTTCCAAAGCCCGGATTAAATGCAGAAAAAGATAGGAAATTAGCACAACAACTGGCAGATTATAAAGCTATGTTGACAGAGTCCCAGATTGAGAAACTGGTCAAAGAGACAAAGGCGCTCAAGGAGTATCAGGAGTCGGAGGATGCACCGGAGGATATTGCCAAGATTCCTATGCTGAAGCGGGAAGATTTGAAGAAGGAAGCAGAGCCTTTTGTGTTGGAAGAGATGGAACAGGATGGTACCAAGGTTTTGTTTCATGATATTTTTACCAACAAGGTTTCTTATATCCGTTTGATATTCCCTGTGGAGGGAATTGAAGAAAAGGATTTATTTACCCTGGGTGTATTAAAGGCTGTATGGGGATTGATGGATACAAAGCAGCATGGATATGCAGATTTCTTCAATGAAATCTTTATGCATACCGGTGGTATTGCGCCGGTAGTAAATACCTATGCCAATGCCAAGGATGATGATAAATTCCGTCTTCATGTAGAGTGCAAGGCAAAAGCGCTCTATGGACAGGCTGACAAAGCCTTTGCATTGATGGAAGAGTTGTTGTTGGAAAGCGATTTTTCTGACAAGAAACGTCTGCGTGAGATTTTGGAGGAATGCAAGTCCAAGGTAGAGGCCAATATGCAGAGTTCGGGGCATGTGGCAGCAGAGCTTCGTGCGGCGTCCTATTTTAATAAAACAGCCTATATAGAAGAGCAGATGCGGGGCATTGCGTTTTATAGAAAATTAACGGCATTGGTGGCTGATTTTGATAATCGGGCAGATGCGTTGATTGCAGATTTACAAAGTCTGGTAGAAAAGATATGTCGTCCGGAGCGGTTTTGTGTGGACTATACCGGTACAAGGGAAGGTTTAGAGGAAGTGCTTTCAGGGATTCCTTCCTGCAAGGCGAAACTGTTTACCACAAAGGTAGAGCACAAAGAATTGTGTATTGAACCCAAGGTATATAACGAAGGATTCAAGACCTCGGGACAGGTACAGTATGTATGCCGTTGCGGTAATTATAAGGAAAAAGGATTGCCTTATCATGGTGCCTTACGCGTATTGAAAGTTATGATGGGTTATGAGTATTTATGGCTCAATGTCCGTGTTAAGGGCGGGGCATACGGATGCATGACCAACTACCAAAAGACGGGAGAGAGTTATTTTGTATCTTACCGTGATCCCAACTTAAAGGAAACTTTGGATGTATATCAAAAAGCAGCTGATTATATCAGGGCTTTTGATGCGGATGAGCGTACCATGACCAAATATGTCATTGGTGCTATTAGTGATAAGGATGTACCTTTGACACCACAGACCAAGGGCAACCGTTCCATGAGTGCCTATTTTGCAGAATATGATTTCGACATGGAGCAGAAAGAAAGAGATGAGTTACTTGCCACCAATCCGGAGACCATCCGTTCCTTAGCTGCATATATTGATGCATTTATGGAGCAGGATCATGTCTGTGTCATTGGTAGTGAAGAAAAAATAAAAGAAAATAGTGAATTATTTCATCATACGGAGAATTTAATATGAGTAATGAACAAAAGAGAACCGGATTTGCAACCCTGATCGGAAGACCCAACGTAGGAAAGTCTACATTGATGAACCGTCTGATCGGTCAAAAGATTGCCATCACATCCAACAAGCCTCAGACAACCAGAAACCGTATTCAGACGGTGTATACCGATGAACGGGGACAGATTGTGTTTCTGGATACGCCGGGTATACACAAGGCCAAAAATAAATTGGGTGACTATATGGTAAATGTGGCAGAACGTACCTTAAAGGAAGTGGATGTGATTCTGTTTCTGGTAGAGCCTTCTACCTTTATCGGAGCCGGAGAAAAGCATATTATTGAGCAGTTAAAAAGGGTGAATACACCGGTTGTTTTGCTGATAAACAAGATTGATACTGTTCAGAAAAAAGAAGAGATACTATTATTTATCGATACCTATCGTAAGGAGATGGATTTTGCCCAGATTATTCCGGTATCTGCCAGAACCGGTGATGGCGCAGATGAGGTTTTGAAAGCAATCTTTGAGTATTTGCCTTATGGACCGATGTTTTATGATGAAGATACCGTGACGGATCAGCCCGAACGACAGATTGTGGCAGAGTTAATCCGCGAACAGGCTCTTCGCTTATTAGAAGATGAGATTCCCCATGGTGTGGCGGTTTCTATTGATCAGATGAAACGCCGCAAAAACATTGTAGATATCGATGCTACCATTATCTGTGAGAGAGACTCACACAAAGGAATTATTATCGGAAAAGGCGGCTCTATGCTTAAGCGTATCGGAAGCAACGCCAGAAAAGGAATCGAAGATTTGTTGGAGTGTCAGGTTAATCTGAAGCTCTGGGTAAAGGTAAAGAAGGATTGGCGTGACAGTGATTTCTTATTGAAGAATTTTGGATACAATGCCAAAGAAATAGACTTTTAACCGGTTGTAAAAACTTCCAGTTTTATCTGCTTTATCTGTCGCATAGAAATGTGGAAATGGCAGACCCTACTTTGTGTAAGACAAAGGAGGGCAAGCAGATGGAAACCAATGAGTGGCAACGATTTTTACAGACAGGAAAAGTGACGGATTATCTTGCATATAGAGAGAAAGCATCGGCTGTTTTTGTAGAAGAAAATGGACAAAGAAGGGAGAATACCGTAAATCATGCAGGATTTTGTAATAGTGACGGGAATGATATTACAGGCATCTCCCATGGGCGAATATGACAGACGAGTGCTGGTGCTTACTAAGGAGCGGGGGAAGATATCGGCATTTGCCAAAGGTGCCAGAAGGCAAAACAGTAAGCTCACGGCGCGGACCAATCCCTTTTGCTTTGGTACCTTTAAGCTATATGAGGGAAAGAGCTCATACAATCTGGTAGATGCAGAGATTGTCAATTATTTTGATCATTTTCGGGAAGATTTTGAAGGAGCCATGTACGGCATGTATTTTCTGGATGTGGCAGATTACTACACCAGGGAAAACAATGATGAACGGGATATGTTGAAATTATTGTATCAGTCCATGCGTGCCTTGGAGCTTTCGTCCATTCCCAATGAATTGGTGCGTTACATATTTGAAATGAAGGCTCTTGTGGTCAACGGAGAGTTTCCCGGAGTATTAAGGGATAGAAAACTATTGGATGATACCGTATATACTATTGAATATGTGATGGCAGCAGGATTGGATAAGTTGTATACCTTTGTGGTTTCTGATAAAGTCATGAAGGAGTTGGCTGATTGTACGGTGGAATATCGGAGATATTTTGGCGGAAAGAAATTTAAGAGTCTGGAAATTTTGGAAAGTTGCTTGAAAATATAGGGCGCGTCCGCTATAATGTTATAGCGGTTATGCAGGGAGGTAGAATATGAAAAAAAGAAGACTGCTTGTAGCAGTAACCGGTTTATCATTATTGCTCGGTGCCTGTGCTTTTATGGATGATGTGGATACAACCACTATCAGTGTAGACAAAAAAGGTGCGGTAAAAGAGACAATTATTGAAGATTTTGATAAAGAATATTATGATGCTGCCGAACTTTCGCAGATGATCGAACAGGAGATTACTGAATATAACAGCAGATTCTCTGCCGATGGAAATGTCGAACTAAGTTCCTGTGAAGAGATTGCAGACGGTGCGCAGATAAAAGTAGTCATTGAATATGCATCAGCTACCGATTATACAGGTATGAATGACAGAGTTTTGTTTGCCGGGACCGTATCAGATGCATACAATGCCGGATACGAATTTGTGGCTATGCAATCGGCAGATGGCCAAAGTATTGACGGTGCCAAGGTTTTGGAAATGGGCGATAAGTATATGGTGATTTCCGAAGAAGCGCTCAGTATCAAAACAGAAGGTAAGATTGCTTATGTCAGTGAAGGGGTAAGCATTGTTGGCGATAAGAGTGCAGTACTTCCCGATGATGGAGAAAAACTTTCTTATATCATTTACGAATAAATAAGATGAAAATATGCCAAAGGGCAGAAAAGAGGATAAAGATATGGAAAAATCAATGGAGAAAATTGTAGCATTGGCAAAGTCCAGAGGCTTTGTATATCCCGGTAGTGAGATTTATGGTGGTCTTGCAAATACATGGGATTACGGTAATCTGGGTGTTGAATTAAAAAATAACGTAAAGAAAGCTTGGTGGCAGAAATTCGTTATGGAAAACCCCTACAACGTAGGTGTTGACTGTGCGATTTTGATGAATCCCCAGACATGGGTTGCCAGCGGACATTTAAAAGGATTTTCCGATCCTTTGATGGATTGTAAAGAATGTCATGAGCGTTTCCGTGCAGATAAGATTATCGAGGATTTCTGTGCAGAAAACGGTCTTACTTTAGATAAGCCTATTGATGCATTCAGCAAAGAAGAGATGCAGGATTATATTAAGGAAAAACAGATTCCTTGTCCTACCTGTGGCAAACATAACTTTACAGACCTTCGTGAATTCAACTTAATGTTTAAGACATTCCAGGGTGTAACAGAGGATGCTACAAGTACCGTATACTTAAGACCTGAGACAGCACAGGGGATTTTTGTTAACTTTAAAAACGTACAGAGAACATCCCGTAAGAAAATTCCTTTCGGTATCGGACAGATTGGTAAATCCTTCCGTAACGAAATTACTCCCGGTAACTTTACATTCCGTACCAGAGAGTTTGAGCAGATGGAGTTAGAGTTTTTCTGTGAGCCCGGTACTGACTTAGAGTGGTTCCACTACTGGAGACAGTTCTGTATCGATTGGTTAAAATCTCTCGGTATGAAAGATGAAGAGATGCGTGCAAGAGACCATGCACCCGAAGAACTTTGCTTCTATTCCAAAGGAACAACCGATATCGAGTTCTTATTCCCCTTCGGTTGGGGCGAACTCTGGGGTATTGCTGACCGTACCGATTATGACCTGACACAGCATCAGGAAGTATCCGGTCAGGATATGAGTTACTTCGATGATACAAAGGGAGAAAAATACATTCCTTACGTTGTAGAACCTTCCTTAGGTGCTGACCGTGTAGTATTGGCATTCCTTTGTGCAGCATATGATGAAGAAGAAATCGGAGAAGGTGATGTACGTACCGTACTTCATTTCCATCCCGTATTGGCACCTGTTAAAATCGGTGTGTTACCTTTATCCAAGAAATTAAATGAAGGTGCAGAAAAAGTATTTGCACAGCTTTCCAAGAAATATAACTGTGAGTTTGACGATCGTGGAAATATCGGTAAGAGATATCGTCGTCAGGACGAAATCGGTACACCTTTCTGTATCACATACGATTTCGATTCCGAGACAGATGGTTGTGTAACTGTCCGTGACCGTGATACCATGGAGCAGGAAAGAGTGGCAATTGCAGACTTGGATGCATACTTTGCAGATAAATTCACATTCTAGTGAGTAAATGGGTTAGTTGCCCAAATAATATACAAACCAAGGGGATATGTGGGCATCCGTGTATCCCCTTTCCAATGTGTAAGGAATAAATATGAAAGAAAAATACAATGAATTTCTTCAGAAATTTTCAGAAGATAAAAGAAAGAAAATTGAGGCGTTTGTCCAGTTTGTAAAATTTGGTATTGTAGGTGCCTTTAATACGGTTTTGACCTATGTGATTGTAAATGTTATGTTTTACGCATGGCATGTGGATGAACAGATTGGGAATATTGTGGCTTTTATCATTACAGCTTTTATTTCCTATTTGTTGAACAGCCGTTTTGTTTTTCGGGAAACAGCAAAAGAGCAATCCTTTTGGGCGGGACTTATTAAGGTATATATATCTTATTCCTTTACGGGAATTTTCCTGACGGCACTGTTGTTGTTTGTGGAATGTGATTTATTGCATATTCCCCTTTACATTGCTACCTTTGCCAATATATTTATTACAGTACCCATTAATTTTATTTTAAATAAATTTTGGGCATATAAAAAGAAATCATAAAGAAAGCATATTCTTTTTGACATATGATGAAAAAAATCTTATAATTTACGCGGATGTACAAAGATAATTGGAGGAAATACACGTGAAAGCTTATGGAGTAAACGAACTGAGAAAAATGTTTTTGGAGTTCTTTGAGAGTAAGGGACATCTTGCTATGAAGAGCTTTTCTTTAGTACCGCATAATGACAATTCATTATTGTTAATTAACTCCGGTATGGCACCGTTAAAACCATATTTTACAGGACAGGAAATCCCTCCCCGTAAGAGAGTGACAACCTGCCAGAAATGTATCCGTACCGGTGATATCGAAAATATCGGTAAAACAGCCCGTCACGGTACATTCTTTGAGATGCTTGGTAACTTCTCCTTTGGTGATTACTTCAAACATGAAGCAATTGCATGGACTTGGGAGTTTTTGACAGAAGTAGTAGGTCTTTCTGCAGACAGACTTTATCCTTCTGTATACGAAAATGATGACGAAGCTTTTGAAATCTGGGAGAAAGAGATTGGCGTTCCCGCTGAAAAAATCTTCCGTTTCGGTAAAGCAGATAACTTCTGGGAGCATGGTTCCGGTCCTTGTGGTCCTTGTTCCGAGGTTTATTATGACCGTGGTGAAAAATATGGCTGTGGCAAACCGGATTGTACGGTTGGTTGTGACTGTGACCGTTACATTGAGGTTTGGAATAATGTATTTACACAGTTTGACAATGACGGTAAAGGAAATTATACAGAACTTGAGCAGAAAAATATCGACACCGGTATGGGACTTGAGCGTCTTGCGGCAGTTGTACAGGATGTAGATTCTATTTTTGATGTAGATACCATCCAGGCGCTTCGTGGAAAAGTTTGTGAACTTGCCGGAAAAGAATATAAGAAAGAGTATAAATGGGATGTGTCTATCCGTATCGTGACAGACCATATCCGTTCTGCAACCTTTATGATTTCTGACGGTATCATGCCTACCAATGAAGGAAGAGGCTATGTACTCCGCCGTATCATCCGCCGTGCAGCACGTCATGGAAAATTACTGGGTATTGACGGCATGTTCCTTGCCCGTCTTTCCGAGACTGTTATCGAAGGAAGTAAAGACGGATATCCTGAATTGGAAGAAAAGAAAGAGTTTATCTTTAATGTATTGACACAGGAAGAGACCAAATTTGCCAATACCATCGACCAGGGTCTTTCCATTTTAAATGAAATGGCAGAGGTTATGGAAAAAGAGGGCAAAACACAGCTTTCCGGTGCGGATGCATTTAAATTGTATGATACTTATGGATTCCCTCTGGATTTAACCATGGAGATTTTAGAAGAAAAAGGATTTACTGTAGATGAGGAAGGCTTTGCAGCTGCCATGACAGAGCAGAAAGAAAAAGCTAGAAAAGCACGTAAAGTAACCAATTATATGGGCGCTGATGTGACTGTATATGAGTCCATTGATCCTTCTATTACATCTGTATTTGTAGGCTACGACAATCTGGTACATGAATCCAAGATTAGCGTACTTACCACTGAGACTGAATTGGTAGAGGCTTTGACAGATGGTGAAGTTGGTACCATCATTGTAGATGAGACACCTTTCTATGCTACCATGGGTGGTCAGAATGCCGATACCGGTGTGATTACCGTAGACGGTGGCGAGTTTGTAGTAAGTGATACCGTTAAATTACTTGGCGGAAAAGTCGGACATATTGGTAGAGTTTCTAAAGGTATGTTTAAAGTTGGTGATGTAGTTACCCTTTCTGTAGATGCTACAAACAGAGCAGATACCTGCAAAAACCACAGTGCCACACACTTATTGCAGAAGGCATTGCGTGAAGTATTGGGAAGCCATGTAGAGCAGAACGGTTCCTATGTGGATGGTGAGAGACTTCGTTTTGACTTCTCCCATTTCTCTGCAATGACAAAAGAAGAACTGGAAAAAGTAGAAGCAATCGTAAATGAAAAGGTTGCGGAAAATATCATGGTAGAAACTCAGGTTATGACCATGGAAGAAGCAAAGAAAACAGGAGCAATGGCTCTCTTTGGAGAAAAATATGGCGAAACTGTACGTGTCGTTATGATGGGTGACTTCTCCAAGGAATTCTGTGGTGGTACTCATGTAAAGAACACAGGAAACATTGGAGCCTTCAAGATTCTATCTGAGTCAGGTGTAGCCGCAGGTGTAAGACGTATTGAAGCGTTGACCGGAAACGGTGTGATGAAATATTACAAAGAGATGGAAGAAAAGGTACAGGAGATTGCCAAAGTATTAAAAGCAAATCCTGCAAATGTCATCGAAAAAGCAGAGCATTTAGTTGCTGAAAACAAAGCGCTCCACAGTGAATTGGAGTCCATGAAGTCTAAAGCAGCAAAGGATGCCTTGGGTGATGTTATGGATCAGGTGGTTGAAGTGAAAGGTGTAAAACTTCTGGCGACCAAAGTAAGCGGTGTTGATATGAACGGCTTACGTGATCTTGGAGATCAGCTCAAAGAGAAGCTTGGTGATGGTGTGATTCTTTTGGCATCCGATCTGGACGGAAAAGTAAATCTGGTTGCAATGGCAACAGAGGGAGCTATGGGTAAAGGTGCCCATGCCGGCAATTTGATCAAAGGTGTAGCTGCACTTGTAGGTGGTGGCGGCGGTGGTCGTCCCAATATGGCACAGGCAGGCGGTAAGAATCCTGCAGGCATCGATGCGGCTATTGCAGAGGCAAAAAATGTATTGGACGGACAAATTGCATAAAAAATAGTTGACGGATGCAAATTTTGTGTTATAATCATAGTTGTGCATGTATGTGTGCATAAAAAAATACCCAGCAGTCATGTTACGTGAAGGGACTGAAGGGAGGTCAGGTGTGATTTATGTCAAACGTAATCGTAAAAGAGAACGAGACTTTAGATAGCGCTTTACGCCGTTTCAAAAGAAGCTGTGCAAAAGCCGGTATTCAGCAGGAGATTCGTAAAAGAGAACATTACGAAAAACCCAGCGTAAAACGTAAGAAAAAATCTGAAGCAGCAAGAAAACGTAAATATAACTAATCAAAAACCCCCGGTTATTTTAACCGGGGATTTTTTTGTAGCACAAGCCCGACAAGCACCATCATGCTTGCATGAAATGGTATTTGTCGGGCGTAAGAACATGGAGCACGATAGTGCGGAATGTTTGTGTGCGAAATCGAGTAGGAGTCAGCCTACTCGATTCATAGCGACGAGGAAAATGAATAGTCATAAATTATGCTTTCTTTTATTATGATAGTAGTAATAAAAGAATAGTTGGTTTATGCATGAAGAAGATAATAGCGATATGGTTCAGTATGCAGCTTGCATTTATGGTCTTGGTGACACCGGTATGGGCTACGGAAGTGACCGGGGCGACCGAGACGGCGGAAACGACAGGAGTATTGGAGGTCGCGGCACCGTCTGCTATTTTGATGGAAGCGTCTACAGGTACAGTAATCTATGAAAAGGCGGCGGACACACCATTAAAACCTGCCAGTATTACAAAGATAATGACGATGCTTCTGGTATTTGAAGCTCTGGAGAGTGGACAGATTCATCTGGAGGATCAGGTCATAACAAGTGCTCATGCCAAATCCATGGGCGGTTCCCAGGTTTTTTTGGAGGAAGGCGAAATCCAGACGGTGGATACCTTGTTAAAGTGTGTGGCAGTAGCAAGTGGTAATGATGCGGCTGTTGCCTTGGCAGAGCATGTGGCAGGTAGTGAGGAAGCTTTTGTAGGAATGATGAATGAGCGGGCGGCGGAGCTTGGGATGAAGGCAACACATTTTGAGGATTGTTGTGGCTTATCCGATGCGGATACGCATATCACAAGTGCACGTGATGTGGCAATTATGTCCAGAGAGTTGATTATCAGTCATCCGCAGGTTTATAATTATACCAAGATTTGGATGGAGGATATTGTACATACCACATCCAAGAGCAGTACGCCATTTACTCTGAGCAGTACCAACAAATTGTTAAAACAATATCCCTATGCTACGGGACTAAAGACCGGATCTACCAGTGCGGCAAAATATTGTCTTTCGGCAACGGCAAACAAAGACGGTATTGATATGATTGCAGTGGTCATGGCTGCGCCGGATTATAAGGTGCGTTTTGCAGATGCCATGAAAATGCTGCAGTATGGATTTAGCGTAAGTAAGATTTATACCGATGAGAAACAGGATGATCTACAATTGGTGGATGTCATTGGCGGTATTGAGAAACAGGTCAATGTAGTCTATGAAAAACAATTTGCTTTTTTGGATGTTAATGGTAGGGATTTGAGCCGGATTACCAAAGAAATCCGTATGCATGAGGAACACTATGCACCGCTTGTAGCAGGTGATGTCGCGGGTGAAGCAATATATTTTTTAGATGGACAAAAGATTGGCAGTATAAACATTCTATATGAAGAAGATGTGAAGAAAGCTAAGTACGGAGATTATTTTAAAATGATTTGGAAAATCTATTTGTTATAATAGATATATAGATTATAAAAACAGGAGAAATATATGAAGGTTCAAACGATAACGGCATTGATGGGAGCGATGATCGCTGCTGTGACGGCGGTTGTAGTGTGGGATACACACCGTTTTGTGGTCCAAAGCTATCAATTATCCGACAAAAAACTGAATAAAAGGATGCGCTTTGTTGTGCTTGCGGATTTGCATGGAAGAAGTTTTGGAAAAAACAATGAAAAGCTTCTTCAGAAAATCGAAGAACTGAATCCTGACGGTATTATCATTGCAGGTGATATGATTACGGCAAAACCGGGGAAGACTTTCGGACCCACCATTGCATTTATCCGCAGGCTGGCAGAGAGCTATCCTGTTTATTATGGTAGCGGAAATCATGAATACCGTATGGGGATTTATCCGGAAAAATACGGAAATATGTCAAAGGAATACGAAGAGGCCATTGTGGGCAACCGCTTGATTCGTTTACACACGGATAAAACCATATTGGAAGAAGCTAATATCTGTATATCCGGTTTGGAAATTGACAGGGAGTTTTATAAAAAATGGAAAGCACCCGCTATGGACGGAGACTATGTAAAAGAGAAAATGGGAGAATGCGACGAGACTAAATTCAATATTTTGATTGCCCATAATCCTTCTTATTTTCCTGCTTATGCAGAATATGGTGCAGATTTGGTGCTTGCAGGGCATGTTCATGGCGGCATTGCTAAATTGCCTTTACTTGGTGGTGTGATATCTCCGGCATTGCGTTTGTTTCCAAAATATGATGGTGGCAGATTTGAGGAAAAGGATAGTGTCATGATATTAAGCAGAGGGCTTGGTACACATACAATCCCTGTACGCTTTTTAAATCCGGGGGAATTGGTAGAAATTGTCTTGGAACCGGAGCAATAGAAACTTGCTGATAAACACCATATTTTGTAAAAATACAACAATATCTAGTTTTTGCGCTTGCAAACAAACCCAAGATGTAGTATTATGAACTGGCACAAAACAATTGCGAGGGATAACTATGTCTTTGGAAGTAAAATTACAGGTATTTGAAGGTCCCCTGGATCTTTTACTGTATCTGATTGAAAAGAATAAAGTAGATATCTATGATATCCCGATTGTGGATATTACCGAGCAGTATCTGGATTATATCCGCCGGATGCGTAGGGAAGATATGAATGTTATGAGTGAATTCCTCGTAATGGCAGCTACATTGATTGATATCAAGTGCAGAATGCTTCTGCCCAAAGAGGTCAATGAAGAGGGAGAAGAGGAAGATCCCAGAACAGAACTTGTTGAAAAACTTTTGGAATACAAGATGTACAAATATATGTCCTATGAGTTGAAGGACAAGCAGTTGGATGCCGGAAAGGTCTGGTTTAAGTCTAAAACTATGCCCAAAGAGGTGGCAGACTATACACCGCCGGTGGATTATGAGCAGTTAATCGGAGAGGTTAATTTATCTGGGCTTCGTGAGATTTTTGAATCTGTCATGAAGCGAAGAGAGGACAAGATTGACCCCATTCGTTCACAGTTTGGTAAAATTGAAAAAGATGAAGTAGATATGGATGCCAAGATGTCCTTTGTACAGGATTTTATTCTGCTTCAACGCAAATGCAGTTTCCGCAATCTGTTAGAAAAGCAGCATTCCAAAATGGAGATTATTGTTACATTTATGGTAGTGCTTGAGCTGATGAAGATTGGCAAAGTTTTGATTGAGCAGGAAGAAGCTTTTGGTGATATTTATATTACCTCAAAGGAGGCAGCATAAATGGAAAAAGAAAGAATGAAAGCAATTCTGGAGTCCATACTTTTCACTATGGGCGAATCCGTAGATGTATCCAGGCTTGCGGGCGTTTTGGATGTGTCTGTCAAAGAGGTTAAAGCCCTTTTGGCAGAAATGAAAGAAGAATACGATGCTGACCCCAAGCGTGGAGTTACCTTGATGGAGTTGGAAGATGCATATCAGATGTGCAGCAAGACAGAGATGTATGACTGGCTGATCAAGATTGCATCGGCTCCCAGGAAATATACCCTGACGGATTCCCTGTTGGAAACCTTGTCCATTGTCGCATACAAGCAACCGGTGACCAGGATTGAGATAGAAAAGATCCGTGGTGTGAGCTGTGATCATGCAGTTAACCGCTTGCTGGAGTTTGATCTCATTATGGAAGTGGGTAGAATGGATGCGCCGGGAAGACCCTTGTTGTTTGGGACTACAGAACAGTTTTTACGTACCTTTGGTGTGACCAGCTTGGAAGAACTTCCCCGTATGAATACGGATCGTATTGAAGAATTCCGTGAGCAGGCAGAAAAAGAGGTACAACTTAAATTGGATATTTAGTGCATGTGACGAATATACTGTAAAAAAGCAGTATGAGGAAAAGCATATGCCAAAAGAGAGAGTAAAAAGCACAAAAAGAAAAGTTGTTTCTGTTTTGTGCTTTTTTTGTTTGTCATTTTTTATCAATACAATCAGTGTATTTGCTAATGGGGAGGAGGAAAAGGAACAGCAGAAAGAATTACAGCTGTATGCTAAATCTGCGTTGCTGATGGATGCCGCCAACCAAAGGGTCCTTTATGAAAAAAACGGTTATGAAGTATTACCAATGGCATCCACAACCAAGATTATGACAGCTATTCTTGCTTTGGAATATGGTAATCTGGAAGATGAAGTGACAGTTTCTGCATATGCGGCATCCAGACCCAAGGTACGGCTTGGGATGAAGGAAGGAGAAGTTTATACCTTAAAGGATTTGCTGTTTTCTCTGATGCTGGAATCTCACAATGACTCGGCAGTTGCCATAGCGGAACATATCGGTGGAAGCACCGAAGGTTTTGCTGCAATGATGAATCAGAAAGCAAGAGATCTGGGATGCGAAAATACATACTTTATCACACCCAATGGATTGGACGCGGAGCAGGGAGGAAAAATACATTCCACTACGGCTTATGATTTGGCAAAAATTGCCTCCTACGCCATTCAAAATGATTTGTTTGTTGCTCTGGTGGGGACAAATCAGTATGCTTTTTCGGAAAAAACAACAGGGAGAAGATTTTCTGTTAATAACAAAGATCGGTTTTTGCAAATGATGGACGGGGCTATCGGTATCAAAACAGGATATACCAATGATGCGGGATATTGCTTTGTGGGAGCGGTCAGGAGAGATGATCGCTGTCTGGTGTCGGTGGTTCTTGCCAGTGGATGGCCACCACATAAAAACTATAAATGGTCAGACACCAAGCAGTTAATGCATATGGGTGTGGAAGATTATACGATGCAGACTGTTGAGAAAATAAGTGTGCCGCAACAGATTGCGGTAGTAGACGGAACAGGGGCCTATGTGAATCTTACATGCAACTGGGAAGAACAGAGAATGCTTTTGGCAACATGGGATGATGTGGATGTAAAGATACAGATGGAGGACACAATCAAAGCACCGGTAGAAGAGGGGGAGATTGTGGGATATGGAACGGTATCTGTTAATGGAGAGGTCTTGTATACGGTTCCCATTGAAACTGCTGAAAGGATGGAACAGTATACCTTAGCTTATTGTATCGAATTTATATTAAAACGTTTTCTTTGGATATAAGAGTGGGAAAGAAAGAAGAATATGAAAAAAAGTGCTAAAAACCCGTAAAAAAATGCAAAATTAATCTAGCCTGACTTCTGTTTCTATGCTATACTTTGAATGATGCGTTATTGGGTCTACTCTGCCCATTCGCAAAAATCGTTTTTTTTAAAATTAATATAAAATGGAGGTCAAGAAAATGAGTAATTCTTCACAAGCGAGTCAAAGAATTGCAGCTTTACTCGATGACAACAGTTTCGTTGAAATTGGCGCAATGGTTACTGCCAGAGCAACTGACTTCAACCTGAAACAAACCGAAACTCCTTCTGACGGCGTTATCACCGGCTACGGAGTGATTGACGGCAATCTTGTGTATGTTTACAGCCAGGATGCTTCCGTATTAAACGGAACAGTAGGCGAGATGCATGCAAAGAAAATTGCCAACCTCTATGATCTGGCATTAAAAATGGGTGCACCCGTAATCGGTTTAATCGATTCTGCCGGACTTAGATTACAGGAGGCTACTGATGCATTAAATGCATTCGGTGAAATCTACATGAAACAGACATTAGCTTCCGGTGTTATTCCTCAGATTACTGCAATCTTTGGAGCATGTGGCGGCGGACTTGCAATGATCCCCACATTAACAGACTTTACCTTTATGGAAGGTACAAAAGCTAAATTATTCGTAAATTCCCCTAATGCATTAGACGGAAATTATGCTGAAAAATGTGATACTGCAGCAGCAGCTTTCCAGAGTGCAGAGGCAGGTATTGTAGATGTAGTTGCAGATGAAGCAGAAATCTTAACACAGATTCGTGCATTGGTAGCAATGCTTCCCGGAAACAACGAAGACGATGCTTCTTATGTTGAATGTACAGATGACTTAAATCGTGCATCTGCAGAGCTTGCAAACTGTGTTGGAGATACTTCCATCGCATTAAGCGTAATCGCTGATGACAATGCATTCTTTGAGACAAAAGCTGACTATGCAAAAGACATGGTTACAGGCTTTATGAAATTAAACGGTATGACAGTTGGTGCTGTTGCAAACCGTACTGAGGTATGTGATGAAGAAGGCAAAGTAGTTGAGAAATATGATGCAGTATTAACAGCAAAAGGCTGTGAGAAAGCAGCTGATTTCGTTAACTTCTGTGATGCTTTCAATATTCCTGTATTATCTTTAACAAACGTTAAAGGATTTGAAGCAACTATGTGTTCTGAGAAGAAGATCGCAAAAGCAGTTGCTAAACTTACATATGCATTTGCTAATGCAACCGTTCCGAAAGTAAATGTAGTAATCGGACAGGCTATGGGAAGTGCTTACGTTGCAATGAACTCCAAAGCAATCGGTGCAGACATTACAATGGCATGGCCTACAGCTACAATCGGAGCTATGGATGCTAAGACTGCAGCACAGATTATGTACAGCGGAGAAAGTGCTGATGTAGTTGCTGAAAAAGCAAAAGAATATGCAGCAGCTCAGACAAGTGCAGCTGGCGCAGCTAAGAGAGGATATGTTGATCAGATCGTAGAAGCTGCTGATACAAGAAAATATATTATCGGCGCATTCGAGATGCTTTTCACAAAGAGAGATGACCGCCCGGCTAAAAAACATGGAACTGTATAAGAAAGGATGAGATAAGATATGAAAAAATTCTTGTTAACCTTAGCTTTAACAGCATGTGTTTTCGGTATGACTGCTTGTGCTGGTCAGGAAGAAGATAATTCTCTTCTGTTTACACAGCAGGATGCAGTGGAAATCGCAACCAATGTTTCCATGGGCTTGAATGAAGGTGTAATGGCCGGTGATATTTCACAGGCTGTGAAAGAACTCAATGCAGAAGTCGATGGTGCAGGCGATGTTTTCGAAGATTCCGTTGGATTCTGGGCAAGTGCATTGGAAGAAATCGGTACTTATGAGGGTATTGTTGAAGAATCTGTTGTTATCGAAGGAACAGCAGAAGAGTTTACAATCTCTTACGAAGTAATCGGTAGTATCAGAAATGCAGATGTAGAATTGTATTACACAGATGAATATCTGGATATCATGATTCTGCCCGGTACTATGATGATCAGCCCTGAGTATACATTGGGTGAAAAAATGACAAAAGCAGCATTAAATACTTTACTTGGTATGGGTACTGTATTTATCGTGTTGATTTTGATCATGGCTATCATCTATGCGTTTGGTCTGATTCCGAAGATTGAAAAATCCCTTGCTGATAAAAAAGCTAAGAAGCAATCTAAAACAGAAGATGCAGTTGATAATACAATTGCACAGATTATTGAAAAAGAAGAGCTTTCTGATGATACAGAGTTAGTTGCTGTAATCGCAGCTGCTATTGCGGCATATGAAGGTGCTGCAAGTACAGACGGCTTCGTAGTAAGAAGCATTAAGAGAGCAAATACAAATAAATGGCAGAGAGCCTAATATAGGAGGATATGTAAGATGAAAAATTATACCATTACCGTTAATGGAAACGTATATGACGTTGTAGTAGAAGAAGGTGCATCCACAGGCGCTCCTGTAGCAGCACCTAAGGCAGTTCCCAAAGCAGCACCTAAAGCAGCTCCCGCAGCAGCAGCTCCCGCAGCAGGTGGCGCAGGCAGCATCAAAATTGAGGCAGGTGCAGCAGGTAAAGTATTCAAAGTAGAAGCTAGTGTTGGACAGGCTGTTAAAAAAGGTGACACAGTATTAATTCTTGAAGCTATGAAGATGGAAATTCCTCAGGTAGCTCCCGAAGATGGTACAGTTGCAAGCATCGACGTAAATGTTGGCGATCCTGTTGAAGCAGGTGCAGTACTTGCTACATTAAACTAATACAGACGATAAACGTTTGTAATTAAAACAGGAGGTTAAACACGATGGAATATATTTCAAGTACATTGAGCAACCTGATTCATCAGACAGCGTTCTTCAATTTGACAATTGGAAACTACGCAATGATTATTGTTGCTTGTGTATTCCTTTATCTTGCTATCGCTAAAGGTTTTGAGCCTTTGCTTTTAACACCGATAGCATTTGGTATGCTGTTAGTTAATATCTATCCTGATATTATGGCACATCCTGTAGATGGTGCAGCCGGCGGCTTACTGTATTATTTCTATTTATTAGATGAGTGGGCAATCTTACCTTCCTTGATTTTCATGGGTGTAGGTGCCATGACTGACTTCGGTCCCCTGATTGCCAACCCGAAAAGTTTCTTGTTGGGTGCTTCTGCACAGTTCGGTATCTTCGCAGCATATTTCGGAGCTATCGCACTTGGCTTTAATGACAAAGCAGCAGCAGCTATTTCCATTATCGGTGGTGCCGATGGTCCTACTTCCATTTTCTTGGCAGGTAAATTGGGACAGACAGCATTGCTTGGACCGATCGCCGTAGCGGCATATTCTTATATGTCACTGGTGCCGATTATCCAGCCCCCGATTATGAAACTGTTCACAACAGAAAAAGAAAGAAAAATCAAAATGGGACAGCTTCGTCCTGTAAGTAAATTAGAGAAGATTCTCTTCCCGATCGTAGTTACTATCGTGGTATGTTTGATTCTTCCCACAACCGCTCCTTTGGTTGGTATGTTGATGCTTGGTAATCTGTTTAGAGAGTCCGGTGTTGTAAGACAGTTGACAGAGACAGCTTCCAATGCATTGATGTATATCGTAGTTATCTTACTTGGTACATCTGTAGGTGCTACTACAAGTGCTGTGGCATTCTTAAACTGGGATACTATCAAAATCGTTATCTTAGGTTTGATTGCTTTTGCATTCGGTACTGCAGCCGGTGTATTATTCGGTAAGTTGATGTGCTGGGCAACAAAGGGACAGGTAAATCGTTTGATCGGTTCCGCAGGTGTATCTGCCGTTCCGATGGCAGCACGTGTATCCCAGAAGGTTGGTGCAGAATATGATCCTACAAACTTCTTATTAATGCACGCTATGGGACCTAACGTAGCCGGCGTTATCGGTACTGCAGTAGCAGCCGGTACATTCATGGCTATTTTCGGTGTATTCTAAATCGAAAAGTAAATTTGATATAAAAATATGGAGGAAAAAGTAATGGCAAAACCAGTTAAAATTACTGAAACAATTTTACGTGATGCTCATCAGTCTCTGATTGCTACAAGAATGCCTACCGAGTTAATGCTTCCTATCGTTGAGAAGATGGATCAGGTTGGATATCATTCTGTAGAGTGCTGGGGTGGTGCTACATTCGATGCATCTCTTCGTTTCTTAAAAGAAGATCCCTGGGAGAGACTCAGACAGTTAAAAGATGGTTTCAAAAATACAAAGTTACAGATGTTATTAAGAGGTCAGAACGTATTAGGATATCGTCACTATGCAGATGACGTTGTTGAGCATTTCGTTCAGAAATCTATCGCAAACGGTATTGATATTATTCGTATTTTCGACTGCTTAAATGACCTTCGTAACGTAGAGACAGCAGTTAAAGCTTGTAAAAAAGAAGGCGGTCATGCTCAGATCGCATTATCCTATACATTAGGTGATGCTTATACAGAGCAGTACTGGATGGATGTAGCTAAGAGAATCGAAGATATGGGTGCAGATTCCATCTGTATCAAAGATATGGCTGGTCTTTTAGTTCCTTACAAAGCAAGTGAATTAATCACAGCTTTAAAGAGCGCAACAGATCTTCCTATCCAGCTTCATACACACTATACTTCCGGTGTAGCTAGTATGACATACTTAAAAGCAGTAGAAGCAGGTGTTGATGTAATCGATACCGCTATGAGCCCTCTTGCTCTTGGTACTTCTCAGCCTGCAACAGAAGTTATGGTTGAGACTTTCAAAGGTACAGAGTACGATACAGGCTTAGATCAGAACTTATTGGCAGCAATCGCAGACTACTTCAGACCTTACAGAGACGAGTGCCTTGCAAATGGACTCTTGAATCCTAAGGTAATGGGTGTTGATATCAAGACATTATTATATCAGGTACCCGGTGGTATGCTTTCCAACATGGTTAGCCAGTTGAAAGAGCAGAATGCTGAAGACAAATATATGGACGTATTAAGAGAGATCCCTCGTGTACGTAAAGACTTTGGTGATCCTCCGCTTGTAACTCCTTCTTCTCAGATCGTAGGTACACAGGCTGTTATGAACGTTCTTATGGGCGAGCCTTACAAGATGGCTACAGGTCAGACAAAAGACTTGTTAAGCGGAAAATACGGCGAGACAGTTAAACCTTTCAACGCTGAAGTACAGAAAAAAGTTATCGGTGACGCAGAAGTTATCACATGCCGTCCTGCTGACTTAATGGAGCCCGAATGGGATAAACTTACTGAAGAATGTAAAGAGTGGGCTAAGAGTGATGAAGATGTATTATCTTATGCATTATTCCCTCAGGTAGCTGTTGACTTCTTCAAATACCGCAAAGCTCAGGAAGAAAAAGTAGACTTAACACAGGCAGACACTGCCAATGGAGCATACCCTGTGTAAGCAATGAGCCACGTATAAAATGATAAAAATCCTCAGAAATGCACTAGTGCATTTTCTGAGGATTTTTTATTATTTTACATGCGGCGAATGCCGCATGATTAGCGTGATTGCGTCAGCAAGCGCGCTAATACGTGGCACATTGTGAAGTGGCGGCGATGCATAAATGCATTCGCCCGGGGTTTTTTATTGGATTACATGCGGCGAATGCCACATGATTAGCGTGATTGCGAAGCAAGCGCGCTAATACGTGGATCATTGCGTATGCAGAGCGTGCAAGCGAAGACTTTTTTGTAATTCTATTTTTATCGGATGGATGGTTTACATAATTGTGGTTTGGGCAACAAAAGGTAGTTTAGTGTATATATGCCCAAAGAAATGTGTTATGTAAACCAAACTAAAGAGCTTTGGGATTAGAAAAAAGCATTATGTAAACTTAAAGATGTAAAACAGGCAGAAATTAATAAAAAAATTGGGCACCGGACGAAAAAATCCCGTTCTATTGCCCAAATACCCCTTTGAGCGTGGTTGACATAACTAATAGTAGGAAGGACAATGAAAAGACAAGAGAGAAAAATGAGAAGAATAAATTTCTAAGGAATGATTAGTTGTAATATTTTTTTATTTTTAACAACAAAAGAATGTGTTATAATATTTATATCTATTGTAAGAGAGGAATTTACAGTCATGGGTCAGGAAGTTGCAACCTATAGTCGGAAAGTGGCATATTATGAAACGGATCAGATGGCCATTGTACATCATTCCAACTATATCCGCTGGTTTGAAGAAGCCCGGATTGATTTTCTGGAGAAAATTGGATTATCATATAGTCGGATGGAAGAAGAAGGGATTTTGATTCCGGTATTGTCGGCATCTTGTGAATACAAATATGCTATGCGCTTTGGACAGAGATTTGAAGTGCGATTCAAAATTACCCGTTTTACGGGAATTAAATTTTTTGTGACATACGAAGTGTATGATCCGGATACCGGCAAACTGCATGCAACGGGAGAGAGCTCCCATTGCTTTACAACTAAGAATATGGTTCCGCTTCGTATGAAGAAGGAATATCCGGATATCTATGAAAAATTTATGGAATATGTGATAGATGGTTAGTTAACATAACGCCTGAACGAGGTTTACATAAATTTAATTTGATATAATGTGTAAAGAATAGGAAACTGATGATAGGGGAAATCACGGAGGACTATGAGATGAAAGAGCAGAAGAGTGTTGGGATGAATTACCTTTTAGACGTGGCATTTCATACGATGCTTACCAACAGCAGAGATATAGTGTTTGTCAAGGATACCATGTCTGTCTATGTGGCAGCATCGGTACCGTTTGTCAAAATGGTCGGAAAAGAAAAGATAGAAGAAGTAATTGGTAAGACAGATGTTGAGATATTTGCAGACAAAAATCTGGCCAAAAGATATATTGCAGATGACCGTAAGCTTATTGCCGGCAATCAAGATTTAGTTGATTATATTGAGCCTATTCCGGAGGAAGAAGAAGGAAAAGCGCGATATGGTTCTACATCCAAGTATATATTGCGTGATGAAGAAGGCTGTGCTATAGGTATCTTGGGTATTACAAGAGATATTACCAGAGATTATGTTGCCAGACAACATTACCAGCATGAGTTGCAGTATTTATTTGAACTTCCCAAAGATACATATGCTATCAGTTACATAGATGTGGACAGTTGGCGTATTATCAGTCAACGTCGACAATTGATTGGCGAAGATACATTGCAGGAATGCCAAACGGTTGAGCAATTGAAAGATGCGGCAGTTGATTCCATTATGGATCAAAATTGTGATGCAGCAATATTTTACAGGGAATTTTCATCCGAAAAACTTCGTCGCATGTATGAGCGAGGTGAAAATCATTTATCCTTTATGTATCAGAGAAAACTGACAGATGGCATGGAACGCTGGGTGCATAATGAAATCCGTTTCTTATTGGATATTGATAGTGGACACTTATGTGCCATGTTATCGGCAAAGGATATTGATGCGGAAAAAAGAGAACAGCAGGAGTTGGCGGTGGCAGCTAAACTGGATCGTATGACCATGCTGTTAAACCGTGAAACAACTATGAAATATATCCGACGGGTGTTGGAAGAAAACAAAGAAGAAAAACATGTATTGTTTATGTTTGATGTTGACAATTTCAAGCATTTAAATGATACCATGGGACATCAAAAAGGTGATGAATTTCTGGTTGAACTGGCAAGGGGATTAAAGAAGAGTTTCCGTGACAGTGATATTGTAGGAAGAGTCGGTGGAGATGAATTTTTTGCCCTGATGAAAAATGTGCCGGATGTGGCATTGGTGGAAAGAAAGGCAAATGAATTATTAAGCACCATTCAGGAAATATGTGCCGGTTATGTAGATATTCAGTTGTCCGGTAGCATCGGTATCGGTATTTATCCGGAAAACGGAAAAACATTGGATGAACTATATGGTCAGGCAGATGCAGCACTGTATCAGGCAAAAAGAAAAGGTAAAAATCAATATGTATTTGCGTCGTCTTAGGGCGACGCTTTTTTTTGCTATTTTGTCTAAATATAAAAATAAATATGTCAAAACCATATTGACATATATACACACATATGCCATACTGTGTATATCGTATATATACAGTATAATCAGAGGTGAAATATGGTTATTATTTTAAGTAATTCGTCAGACGAACCGATTTATCAGCAGATTGTATCGCAGATTAAAGCACAGATTATGAGCGGTGAGCTTGCGGCAGGGGACGCCCTTCCGTCGATGCGTGCACTTGCGGGACAATTACGTATCAGTGTGATTACAACAAAGCGTGCCTATGAGGAGTTGGAACGTGATGGTTTTATTGAGACTGTTGCGGGAAAAGGTTGCTATGTAAAATCGCAAAACACAGATTTCTTACGGGAGGAGACTGTGCGCCAGACAGAAGAATTGCTAGGAAAAGCTTGTGAAAAAGGACGTATGTGCGGTCTTACACTGGAAGAAATGAAAGAAATCCTTGAATTGGTATATGGAGGAGACGAAAATGAGTGATTATCAAAATGCAATTGAAATCCGTGATTTAACCAAAAAGTATGATGGCTTTACCCTTGACCACATCAGCTTTGATGTACCAAAAGGAAGCATCATGGGCTTTATTGGACAAAATGGAGCCGGAAAAAGTACAACGATTAAGGCGCTACTTAATGTCATTAAGATTGATGACGGCAGCGTGAAATTAATGGGCAAAGATCATTTGCAGTATGAGCATGAAGTGAAAGAGGATATTGCGGCAGTGTTTGACGAGATTCCCTTTCATGATGATTTTAAGGCAAAAAATTTGAATATTATGTTTCGCGGATTGTATAAAAATTGGGACGAAGAAACGTTCTATACATATCTTGACCGTTTTCAATTACCGAGAAATAAAAAAATCAGTAAGTTCTCTAAAGGTATGAAAATGAAACTGCAGATTGCGACAGCTTTATCCCACGGAGCAAAACTGTTGATTATGGATGAGGCTACTACGGGACTTGATCCGGTGGTGCGCAATGAAATCTTGGACATTTTCCGTGAATATTTAAGTAATGATGAAAATAGTATTTTGATGTCTTCCCATATCACCAGCGATTTGGATAAAATTGCAGACTGCGTCACATTTATTGACAAAGGAAAAATATTATTAACCGGATACAAGGATGAGATTTTGGAATCCCATGGATTGATCAAATGTTCCAAAGAGGATTATGAGAGCATCGATAAAGAAGATTTTGTCAGTGCCCGCATCAGTGATTATTGTGTAGATGTGATGGTGGCAGATAAGGAAATTTGTAAAAAGAAGTATTCCGGTATGTTAATTGAAAAAACAAACTTGGAAGAGATTATGCTTTTTTATGTGAATAAGGACAAAAAGGAGTGGTTGTAATGAGAGTCCGTTCGTTTGGGTCTTTAATATATAGAGAGTTCTTCCTGGCACGAAAAAATATAGGAAGCAATTTGTGTGGGTATGTTGCATTTACTATTCTTGGATTATTGATTTATCTGAGTTTCCAATATGGAAATCTGGCAGAGGTAGAAGCGGATCAAGAATCCATCGCTATGTTTATCTATACATTTCCGCTTTTGATGGGAAGTGGACTTTGTTTTTCTTTGGCTGAAAGCTGCAAAAGGGAAGTGTATACACCATGGATGCGTTTTTGCCATACCACACCGGTAGGATGTGTAAAGCTTGCCTTGGCAAAATATGTGACATTGACGTTGTTAAATATCATGTCATTTGTGATTGCAGGGACATATATGTGGGTAATTGCAAAAGTTTCCGGCGAGAGTTTAGGAATGGGACAATTCAGTGTTGTGATTGTGTTATTGACGTTTTGTAACATATTCGGAATCATTTTGCAGGTATTTACCATGCTATTTAAATCGCAGGATAAAGCGGGAATTCTGATGGTTGTTATTTTGATTGCAACAGAGGTTGTGATTATGACGAACCAGAAACCGGAAAATGTAGAATTTGTTGAACAGATAATGACGTGGGAGGGTATCCAGTCGTGGTGTCTGTCGCATCTGGCAATTTTCTTCATGGTATTTATGCTTTCCAATGTTGTGGGATTTGTAGCGACAGCATTGTTATATAAAAGGAGGGAGAAATAGTGAAAGGTCTGTTATATAAAGAATTCCTTTTATATAGAGGATATGCGCTGGTTATGCTTTGGGTATACGTCATGATTGCTGCATGTTGTATTACTATGCCTATTATCGGTATCAAAGGCGATGAGTTGATGGCTTTACTCGCTTTGTGGTATTGGATGTATTTTGCAATGAGTGGATTTTTAACTTCCGAATTGTTCCGGAAGGATGAAAGACAGTCTTGGAATTCTTTTGTGACATCTTTACCCGGGGCTGTCAAAAGTGCAGTGCAATGTAAATATTATACGATGTTGCTCATTCACCTTGTGACGTTGTTTGGACTTTTCGTACTTGATTGCATTGTGGTGGGAGTAGCAAACGATCTGGCATGTTCGGCGCTGATTGCGGTAGTCATGATATTTTGTTGGCGTATGTTTATGAACGCCGTTGAGCTTCCGTTTATTCTCCGTTTTGGATATGTAAGCGGTATGTGGGTAAAAGGTACTGTGTTGCTCATTATGCTGACAGGTGCCATAGTGTATGGTTTGTTTGGTGATATTTCTTTCTTTGTGGAAGGAAATGTATCGCAGAAAATTAAGGACTTTTTCCTTGAAGGAAATGCAATTTGGATTCTGGCGCTTTTCCCCTATATAGCCGTGGGTGCGTATTACCTTTCTTATAGGATTTCATTAAAACTATATCAGAAAGGAGCGGAAAATTATGAGCAATAAGAGAATGACCATAAAACGGATTATTATTTATTGTGTGATAGCATATCTTCCTCTATGTATTATGGCACCTGTGCTCAACTCTTTGTATGGAGAGATGATATTTGTATCAGAAAAAGCGGCAGTTGCAGTATATTTGAGCGGAGCATTTGGAATGTTTGCACCTACCCTTGCCAATATATTGACCCGTTTGATTACCAAGGAAGGATTTAAAAATTCTTATCTTGGATTGCATTTAGAAGGCAATATGAAATATTATTTGGCTTCCATGTTTATTATCCAGCTGGGAATGGTTCTTACTGTTTTCCTTATTTATGTGACGATGTTTCGGCAAGTTCCCTTTGGAGAGTTCTTTTCGGGAGAGGATATGGGGCAAAAGATAGCACTCGTTGTCTTGCAATTTGCTTATTCTGTTATTGTGTTCTTTCCTGCATTTGGTGAAGAGTTTGGCTGGCGTGGTTATCTGGGACCGAAATTAAATGAGATTATGAGTAAACCTGCAGCTATCGTTGTGGGTGGCATTATATGGGGATTATGGCATGCACCACTTACTATATCCGGACACAATTTTGGTGTAGACTATCCTCTGTATCCGTGGCTTGGTATGTTTTATATGTGTGTATTTTGTACTTTGATGAATGCGTTTTTAACCTTATTAACAGAACGTACAAAATCCATCTATCCCGCATCCTTTTGCCACATGATTAATAACAATTTATCTTTTGGTGTTCTTATAAGTATATTTGCAAGTGAAAAAGCTGTGGAACTACTTTCTGAAACTTCACAGATGACTATGTTTGTTATGATGTTACCTATGATGGCTATCATCGGCGGAATCAGTTTTGTTTTATGGATGAAAAAAGAGACAAATTAAGGGTATAATGAATTAAGAAGAAAGGCTTTTTTGATTGTATGGTTGGAGAAGCCTTTTATTTTGTTTTTTAATAGAATGTGTTATGATTAAGGTTAAAGGAGTGGGGGAAATGGAAATTACAAAGGAATTGGTAGAAAAAGGCGAAATTACACTATATCGGGGAGATGTGGATAGTATCCGTATCGTTGAAGAACATAATATGCATATGTACGAATGCCAAGATAAAATGAAGCCTGTCAAACAAGTGAAATGGGCGCTGATTGCATGGAATTTGGTTATGGGTTTTTGTCTGGTGCTTTTTACATTGATGTCCTTTGAATTCAAGGATGTCATACCGGTTGTTATTCTTGTAAATATGATATTGCTTGGTATGTGGTATAGATTGGTGCAACCCCTGAAATCGGAATCTTATTATCCGGACTTTAAAAGAATCTGTATTACATATGATGATTTCAGTCCCTATAGTAAGGATTATAGTAATATGTTGTATGGGGAAATAACAAGTGAATCACAACAGGTATAACTTGACAAAAAACTGATTTCATACTATGATAACATATGTTATGGATATAAATAGGACAGGTCTGTCCGATGCGAAAGAAAAGAGGTTAAACATGGCCAGAAAAATCAGTATTACAAAAGAAATGTTAATAGAAAGCGCATTTGAAATGGCAAGAGAGGAAGGCTTACGTGAAGTGACAGCCAGAAAGCTTGCAACCAGAGCCGGTTGTTCCACACAACCGATTTTCCGTGTATATAGTTGCATGGATGAAATGTATGATGAGGTATATCAGAAAGCAGTTGCTTACTTTGCCGACTTCTACAGCAAATATCCCGGTGAGAGTGATGTGCCTTTTGTAAATTTGGGCATGGCATACATAGATTTTGCAGGCAAAGAGCCCCAGTTATTCCGTATGCTTTTCCTTGAAGAAAAACGTTGTGGTGCTTCCCTGTTTGGAATCTTAAACGGTGACACCAGTGCACTTCATCAGGAGATTGCCAAGGCAAAAGCACAGGGAGCCAAAGATCCCAGCGGTATTTTTATGAAGATGTGGATCTTTATTCATGGAGCAGCATCTATGATGACAACCGGTGATTATGACCTCTCCATGAAAGAGACAGAGGGGCTTTTGACAGAAGCATATGCTTCTTTTGTGAAATAGTTTCACGAAGGATAAAGAGAGGTATTTACAATGGCAGAAGACATGAATAAATTGGAAAATGGCGAAGGCCGCGTGGATATCGTAGCGTTAATGAACAGGCGTTATGAAAAGATGAGTAAAAGTCATAAAAAAATCGCCACATATATATTGGATCATTATGACCAGGCAGTGTTTATGACGGCAGCACAACTTGGTAAAGAAGTGGAAATCAGCGAGTCTACCGTTGTACGTTTTGCGTCAGGACTCGGCTTTGAAGGATATCCGGAGTTTCAGCGTGCCTTGGAAGGCTGGGTTAAAAACGAATGGAACAGCGTGACCAAGGTTGGTATGAAATATGGCAAAAGTACACAGTCTGAGATTTTGACCAGTGTATTAAATTCAGATATCGAAAAGATTGCGGATACACTGCAAAATGTGGATGTAGATGCATTTGAATCCGCTGCCGATACCATTTTGGAAGCGAAGCACGTTTATATTGTCGGATTACGAAGCTGTGAGCCCCTTGCGGATTTCCTTAGTTTTTATCTGACTATGATCCGCGGAGATGTGATTTTGGTCCGCACAACATCTGTTACGGAAATGTTTGAGCAAATGATCCGTATTGATGAAAATGATGTTGTAATCGGTATCAGTTTCCCCAGATATTCCATGAGAACTTTAAAGGCTATGGAGTTTGCCAATGACAGAAATGCCAAAGTAATTGCGATTACGGATTCCATTCATTCGCCTATGAATTTATATTCATCCTGTAATTTATGTGCAAGAAGTGACATGGTTTCTATTGTGGATTCTTTGGTTGCGCCACTTAGCCTGATCAATGCTTTGGTAGTGGCACTCTGTGTCAGAAGACCGGATCAGGTAACAGAAAATCTAAAAGAACTGGAAAAGGTTTGGGGCAATTATCAGGTGTACTTAAATGATGAAATCAATTTCATTGATGAGGAGCCTGTGCTCAGTAATCCTTTAACGAGAGAAGAATATGAGTAAAGTAATTGTCGTAGGAGGCGGTGCCGCAGGCATGATGGCGGCAGTAGCAGCGGCTGAAAAAGGTCATGCCGTTACCCTCCTTGAACGAAACGAAAAACTTGGTAAAAAAGTGTTTATTACGGGAAAGGGACGATGTAATCTGACCAACGCTTCGGATATGGAGCAGATTTTTGCGAGCATTGTTACCAATCCAAAGTTTTTGTATAGTGCACTCTATGGATTTGACAATCAGATGTGCATGGAGTTTTTTGAAAAAAACGGATTAAAATTAAAAACAGAACGGGGCAACCGTGTTTTTCCTTTGTCGGACCATTCATCGGATGTGATTAAAACTTTAGAGAAAAGATTACAGCAGTTATCGGTTGAAGTCCGTTTGCATACCCGTGTTATGAAACTGGATGTAACAGAAGATAAAGTGACAGGTGTTGTGGATGAAAAAGGAAAACATTATCCCGCGGATGCTGTGATTTTGGCTACCGGAGGCATTTCCTATCCTTCTACAGGTTCTACCGGGGACGGGCACAAAATGGCAGAAGATACCGGACATAAAAATACATCTTTTTATCCGGCGTTGGTTCCGCTTCGCACAAAAGAAACCTGGTGCCGCGAGCTGATGGGGCTGTCGTTAAAAAATGTAACGGTTACGGTAAAAAACGGAAAGAAAGTCTTGTATGAGGACTTTGGGGAAATGCTGTTCACCCACTATGGTGTCAGCGGTCCGTTGATCTTAAGTGCCAGCAGTTATATTAATAAAAAATTATCAGAGCAGGAATTACAGTTGTTTATTGATTTAAAACCGGCATTGTCCATGGAACAGTTACAAAAGCGCCTGATCCGTGATTTTGAAGAAAATAACCACAAGCAGTTTAAAAATACTTTAAACGGATTGTTTCCTTCCAGATTGATTCCGGTTATGATTGCTATTTCCGGCATTGATCCGGAGAAAAAGGTCTGTGAAATCAGTAAGGTGGAGAGGACTGCATTTGCAGAATGCATCAAAGCCTTGCCGCTAACTGTCACGGGCACGGCAGATTACAACGAAGCCATTGTCACCAAAGGCGGCGTCAGCGTGAAGGATATCAATCCTTCTACCATGGAGTCCAAGCATGTACAAGGTCTGTATTTTGCCGGTGAAATGATTGATGTAGATGCCCTGACCGGAGGCTATAATCTGCAGATTGCATGGTCTACCGGACACTTGGCAGGTGAATCGATAAGTTAAATGCATGATGCAAAGCGACGACGTTTTGTCACAAATAATAATGAAAAATGAGGATAAATATATGAGTTATAGTATTGCCATTGACGGACCTGCAGGTGCAGGTAAAAGTACCATTGCAAAGAAAATTGCGAAGCAGTTGGGATTTATTTATGTGGATACCGGAGCTATGTATCGTGCTATGGCGCTTCATATTTTGCGTAAGGAGATTGCTGCAGATGACAGTGTTGCTATCAGTCAGGCTTGTGAAGATGCAGATATTACCATTGTTTATGAGAATGGTGAACAGGTTGTATTATTAAATGGCGAAAATGTCAATGGTTTCATCCGTACAGAAGAAGTGGGAAATATGGCTTCTGCCAGCTCAGTAAACGGTGATGTGAGAAAGAAACTGGTTTCTTTACAGCAGAAACTTGCAAAGACTGCTGATGTGATTATGGATGGCAGGGACATCGGTACTTGTGTATTACCGGATGCCAATGTAAAAGTGTATCTGACAGCAAGTTCTGCAGTACGCGCTAAGAGACGTTTTGATGAACTCACTGCAAAAGGCGTGGACTGTGATTTGGATACCATTGAAAAGGATATTATTGAACGTGATGAGCGTGATATGAATCGTGAGATTTCTCCGCTTAAACAGGCCGATGATGCTATTTTGTTGGATTCTTCTGATTTGTCCATCGATGAAGTGGTAGAAAAAATTATTGGTTTAACAGAATATAAATAAAACGTGAAAGGGAAACTATATGGAAATCAAATTGGCAAACAGTGCCGGGTTTTGCTTTGGTGTTAAGCGTGCGGTTGAAAAGGTATACGAACAGATAGAAAGTGGCAAAAAGATTTATACTTTTGGACCAATCATCCATAATGAGACTGTGGTTGCAGATCTGGAGAAACATGGTGTCAAGGTCATCGATAGTGTAGATGCGTTACGTTCTTTATCCGATGGAGCGGTAGTCATCCGTTCACATGGCGTGCCAAAGGAAATATATGATATCTTGGATGAGCAGGGATTGGAGTGTATTGATGCCACTTGTCCCTTTGTAAAAAAAATACATCGTATTGTTGAAAAAGAAAGTAACGAAGAATCGCAAATTATCATTATCGGCAATGACGTACATCCTGAGGTAGAGGGTATCAAAGGGTGGTGTAAAACCCCTGCAATTGTTGTGGAATCCAAGGAAGAAGCACAAAATTTATCATTGCCGGCAAACAAGAAAGTTTGTGTGGTGTCACAAACGACATTTAACTACAATAAATTTCAAGAATTAGTTGAAATTATTTCAAAAAAAGGTTATGATATAAATGTTGTAAATACGATTTGTAATGCAACCGAAGAAAGACAGACGGAAGCCGCTAAAATAGCGGATGAAGTCGATGCCATGATAGTGATAGGCGGTACTCACAGTTCCAATTCGAGAAAACTGTACGAGATATGCAAAGCGAAATGTGAGAACACTTTTTTTATACAAACACTGGAAGATTTGAAGATGGACTTGCCTGATTCGGCTCAACTGGTGGGAATTACCGCTGGGGCGTCCACCCCAAATAATATTATAGAGGAGGTTCAAAATTATGTCAGAATTAACTTTTGAACAAATGTTGGAGGAATCATTAAAAACAATCAGAAATGGAGAGATCGTTGAAGGAACAATCATCGCTGTTAAACCCGATGAAGCTGTTTTGAACATTGGATATAAATCTGATGGTATTCTTACCAGAAACGAATACACAAACGAAGCTAATGTTGACTTAACAACCGTATTGAATGTTGGCGACAAGATGGAAGTAAAAGTTGTTAAAGTAAACGACGGAGAAGGACAGGTTCTTCTTTCCTACAAGAGACTGGCTCTTGAAAAAGGCAATAAGAGAATTCAGGATGCTTTTGAGAACAAAGAAGTATTAACTGCAAAAGTTGCACAGGTATTAGATGGTGGTTTAAGTGTTGTTGTTGATGAAGTTCGTATCTTTATCCCTGCAAGCTTAGTATCCAACGTATACGAGAAAGACTTATCCAAATATGCTGATCAGGAAATCGAATTTGTTATCAGCGAGTACAATCCTAAGAGAAGAAGATACATTGGTGATCGCAAACAGCTCTTGGTTGCTAAGAAAGCAGAGCAGCAGAAAGAGTTATTTGAGAAACTTCACATCGGTGATGTAGTAGAAGGTACTGTTAAAAACGTGACAGACTTCGGTGCATTCATTGATTTAGGCGGAGCAGACGGATTACTTCACATCTCTGAGATGTCTTGGGGCAGAGTTGAGAATCCTAAAAAAGTATTCAAAGTTGGCGATGCAGTTAAAGTTCTTATCAAAGATATTGACGGAACAAAGATTGCACTCAGCTTAAAATTTGATGATGCTAATCCTTGGAAGGATGCAGCAAGCAAATATGCAGTAGGCAATGTTGTAACAGGTACTGTTGCAAGAATGACAGACTTTGGTGCATTTGTTGAGTTAGAAGTTGGTGTAGATGCATTATTACATGTATCCCAGATTTCCAAAGATCATATCGAGAAACCTGCAGATGTATTAAAAGTAGGCGAAGAAGTTACAGCTAAGATTGTTGACTTCAATGAAGCAGATAAAAAGATCAGCTTAAGCATGAAAGCATTACTTGCTCCCGAACCCGCTGAAGAAGCAGAAGATGCTGATGCAGAGGTTGTTTCTGTAGATATTGATAAAGTAATTGCTGAAGAAGCAGAGGAAAGTGCTGAATAATATGGCATTGTATGATTACGAGGATTTTAAAAAGGCGGTATATGAGCTGACACGTATCGATTTAAACTGCTACAAAGAAAAGCAGATGAAACGTAGGATTGATACTTTGATTGCCAAAAACGGTATTAGTGGTTATGCCCCTTATGTAGAGTTGCTTCGTACCAACAAACCAAAATTTGATGAGTTTGTCAATTATCTGACCATTAATGTATCCGAGTTTTATCGTAATCCGGAACAGTGGGAGTATATGGACAAACAGGTTATTCCACAGTTGATTAAGGACTTTGGCCGTAACTTAAAGATTTGGAGTGCGGCATGTTCTACCGGTGATGAACCGTATTCATTGGTTATGGCGTTGTCCAGACATATACCGTTGAATCAAATCACCATCTATGCAACTGACATTGATAATCAGGTGTTGGAAAAAGCACAGGCGGGATTATACAACGAAAAAAGTATTGCAGGCGTTCCAAAGGATTTAAAGGAAAAGTATTTTACAAAGGTTGGTCCTTCTTATCAGATTTCGGATGAGATTAAAGCCAGAGTAAAATTTCAAAAACATAATCTGTTAAAGGATGAATATCCTACAGACTATCACTTTATAGTATGCCGTAATGTATTGATTTACTTCACAGAAGAAGCCAAAGACGAGGTGTTTGAGAAGTTTTATCATGCATTGGCAAAGAAGGGCGTCTTGTTTATCGGAAGTACCGAACAGATTATCAACTACAAGCAGATGGGATACGCACGTAAAGATTCCTTCTACTATGAGAAACCATAATAAAAATATTGCATATGCTTTGCAGAGTGTGCTATACTCTTTGCAAAGCATATTTTCTTTTCTGTAATAACAAATCACGGCAAAACGTATATACGTTTGTATCTGCTATTCTTTTTTATCTTAGAAAATTCATGCTTTAAAAATCCATTTAATTAGAGCAGGAGTTTTCTATTCATGGCTCCTGTGCAAAGAAATCTGCAAAGGAGGAAATGTATGGCAGAAAACAGAGAGTACAAGAGTGATGTATTTAGCATGCTCTTAGAGGAGCCTGAATATGCATTAGATGTGTATAATGTCTTGAATGGAACGGATTATGATAATCCGGAAGAGGTTAAAATTTTTTTGTTGGAAAAAGGTGTTTCATTATCCATTAGAAATGATGCTTCTTTTATTATTTTTCAAAATTTAAACTTATATGAACATCAGTCCATGTATAATCCCAATGTTCCGTTAAGAAACCTGATATATTTAGTGAATTTGTTAAAAAAACTTATTCATAACAGAGATTTATACGGCAAGAGATTAGTTAAGATTCCCACCCCTCGATTTGCAGTTTTCTATAATGGGACAGAAGCAAGGCCTGAGGTGGAAGAATTGAGATTGTCAGATGCATTTGAGCATCAAAATGGACAACCTGAAGTTGAATTAATATGTAAGGTTTATAATATTAATAAAGGGATGAATACAGAACTTTTGCATAGTTCAAAGGTTTTGCAGGGGTATATGTATTTTGTTGAAAAGGTGCGCTACTATGAAAAGAAATGTGCGGAACTGACAGAAGGTATTAATCGGGCAATAGATGATTGTATAAAAGAAGGTATTTTGGAAAAGTTTTTTAGAGAACATCGGACTGAGGTGATTAAAGTGGCGAATTTGGATTATACATGGGAAAGAAGAGAACAGCTGATTCGTGCTGAGGAGTATGAGGAAGGCGTAGAAACTCTTTTTGAGACAACAAAGCGATTGCAACAGGGCATATTGCCTGAACAAATTGTTGCAGAGGGAATAGATGAAAAGGTTGTGCACAAAGCGCAGTTGTTATTAGAAAATTAAAAATTAATTCCTTTTATTAGAGCAAAGCTGATAAAAGGAATTTTTTTGTTTTCAATGATGCAAAAAGTTTGCATTTCTATGATAGACTTCTGGTACTGACATTTGTGATGGGCAGAAAGGCATACAAAGATGAAAAGATTTAATTGGTTATTTTGTGTTTTAGTCATGGCATTGAACATGGTTGCTTGTGAAAAAACAGAAATGGTTGGAGAAGAAAAGAATGAACAGTATATAGAAGAACAAGAAGTAGATATAGTAGAAAATGAAGATGAAGAGATTCAATTTGAATGCGCAGAAATAGAGGCGTATGTCAGAGAAGAATTGGGATTGGCAGAGGGTTCAAAGATAGACGGACAGAAATTGGAACAAATAGAGATGTTAGACATCGCGTTTTACGATAATACGGAGCCTGTACATATAGCCGGTGATTTGCAGCATTTTACCGAATTAAAAATATTGAGAATCTATGTAGAACCCAAACTGGGTAAAGAAATGGTTTTGGATTATGATGTATGCGGAACAGCGGGTGAACTGCAGAAACTGGAAGAGTTGTACATTAGAGATTCTTATTTGGAGGATATTTCCTTTGTGGCAAATTTGGGAGCATTAAAGCGGTTATATATTCCGGAAACCAATGTTAGCGACATTTCGGTTTTAAAGGAAATGAAGCAGCTAACGCATCTGTCTTTATATGATACACCAATCAAAGATGTGACACCCATAGGTGGGTTGACAGATTTGGTGGAATTGTCATTAGCTTATTGTGATGAAATAGAGAATATAGAAATCATTGCATCCATGTCCAAAATGGAAAGTCTGGGTTTGATGGGATGCGGGATAGAAGATATTTCCTTTCTTAAAGATATGACAAAGTTGCATTCGCTCAATCTGTCGGAAAATAGAATTAAAGATATCACTTTGCTTGCGGAGTTTCCCAATTTGAGTGGAGTGGCATTAGATGATAATAAAATTACCGATGTGAGTGCCTTGGTTGGATTGAAAAATTTAACCTTTGTTTCGCTTTATGATAATCCTGTACAAAATGTAGGGTTGTTGGTAGGTGTTGATCCCTGCTTCGATGTGACTATTGGTAAAGGAGCCAAAACAGACAACTGGGAAGCAGAGGTAAAAAAGGCATTGCATATATATGATGTGACAGAAATAATGTTTGAAGGACATGCACTCAAGGTGGAAGATTATTATGTGGGAGATGCAACGGGAGATGGTTTAGACGATGTTGGAATTGTTGTATCGTGGGTGGATAAGCCCGAAGATATTTATGAGGGATATCGTTGGCTATATATTTATCCGGGAACAAAAACTAGTTATAAAAACCCATTAGAACCAATGGGATTGACTGATGGAATGACGGAAGGACGATATGGTGAACCGTATAGAGGAATTATTTTACATGATGGTAAATTGATTGTACAACATGAAGGTGGTAGTGCTAATTTATGGAGAATCACTGAAGTATATCAATTTCATAATAGGATATGGGAGTGTGTGTTAGAGACTGACTTGTATTGGCAGGATACATGGGGCACTCCTTCTGAATATGGCTATAGTTTGAAGGATTTTCAAAAAAATATTCAATTTGATTATAAGTTATATATAGATCAAGGTTATCAGTGGTATAAGATGCTGACTGGAGAATATCAAATTGATGAAGTAAATAATGAAATAAAAGACCGATGAACCATCGGTCTTTTTAAAGTTTGTTGATATTCTATTTCGAATGTGCCATCATATCCAAAATATGTAATGCATACTGTCGGAAAATTTCCGGCTGTTTTTTCATTTCTTCTGTCAGTTCAAAGAAACAAAGTTTGTCTTCGTAGTTTCTTTTAAAAATCGGTGTGTGCAAAATATCCCATTGGGGAAGGTATAAGGACTCTTTACGCGTATAGCAGTTAGAAGCCTTTGCCTGTTTGCGATGATTTTTATCTACAAAAGAGGCTACGGATTTGTGGAGTGCCACATCTTCTTCGGGGAGATAGTAGTAGTCCTTATAATTGGCATAAAAATATTTCATCTCTTCCCGATACAGAGGAACCTTTAAAAAGCCTTCATTTCCTTCAGCACTGAAATAGCAGTCAGCCTTGTTCATGGCAATAGGCTGGGGGAAAGGTGCAAAGAAACGGATTTTCATCAGGACTTCATCCCGACCATTCCCATTCTCGTCAGCATAATGGTTTGCCTGCACTTTAACGACGCGGAAGGGCTGCATAAAGATATCGGCATAGGTCAATGTGGGTAATAACTTGAGCATGCCTTTCATATCATCCTTATTGTGAAGGACCAGCAATTCTTCTGCCTCAGCAGTGGGAGATTGGCAGTATTCTTTGTATACTTCAATCAACTGTCCGCCGTTATATTGGTCGTCACGGTCAATGCCAAGGAAGGTTTCTACAGTCTTTTGTTTGCAGTTTTCCAATCCAAGAATGGTTTTGTAGGGAGAGATTCTTTTGAAGATATCGATTCCCTCCATTTCATCAAAGGGATGGGCAATTCCGTATTTGGCAGCTTTTGCTTTCATGAAAGGAAGATCGAAGGTGTTGCCGTTGTAGTGAATCAAAATATTGTTTGGTTTACATAATTCAAAAAAGGCTTTTAAAATATCGCATTCTTCATCCGGGTTTTCAGCAAAATATTGTACCAACTTAGGCTGGTTGTTCTCGAAATAAATACAACCGATTTCATACAAAGATGCACTTTTGGCAGAAAAGCCGGTAGTTTCAATATCTACAAATAAAATGTCGTCTAAATCGCCGACCTCATTTAACGGATATTTATTTAAATCCAAAGTTAAATCATCGGTATAAGTCTTCATAAACTTCCTCCTAAAAATAATGGAGCCATAAAACTATCTGTTAGTTATCATATCATATTTTAAAAATCCCGTCTTTAGAAAAATGATAAATTGTTTCGAATTTAATACGCAAAAAATGTATTTTTTTGGCTTTCTATGTGGTAAAGAAGTCTAAAAAATAGTATAGTAGAGTAGATATATTATATTCATTACAAGTGCAATGGCGCTTGTGAAATACATAGAAGAGAGGAAAGTATATATGGGAGCTAGAGGAACTTTCAGTGGCGGTATCCATCCCTATGATGGTAAAGACTTAAGCAAAGATAAGCCTATCAAAGATGTACTGCCAAAGGGCGATCTGGTATATCCGTTATCACAGCATATCGGTGCACCGGCTGTTCCGATTGTGAAAAAGGGTGATTATGTTCTGACCGGACAAAAAATTGCAGAGGCCGCAGGTTTTGTATCTGCACCGATTTATGCAACGGTTTCCGGTACAGTTAAGGCAGTTGAGCCCAGACGTGTCACAGTGGGTGACAACGTACAGGCAATTGTCATTGAAAATGACGGAAAATATGATGAAGTAGATTATGGTGAGTGCAAGCCATTAGAGCAGCTTACCAAAGAAGAGATTATCAAGAAAGTACAAGAGGCCGGTATTGTCGGCATGGGTGGTGCAGGTTTCCCTACACATGTGAAGCTTTCTCCCAAGGAGCCTGACAAGATTGAGTATGTTATTGCAAACTGTGCGGAGTGTGAGCCTTATCTGACTTCCGACTATCGTCGTATGCTTGAAGAGCCTCAGAAGGTCATCGATGGTTTAAAATGTGTACTGGCCTTGTTTGATAATGCAAAAGGTATTTTGGCAGTCGAGGATAATAAACCGGATTGTATTAAAATCCTGAAGGATTTGACCAAGGATGAAGAAAGAATCACGGTAAAAGCATTAAAAACAAAATATCCTCAGGGTGCAGAGCGTCAGTTGATTTATGCGACAACAGGCAGGGCTATCAACTCTGATATGCTTCCGGCTGATGCAGGCTGTATCGTAAATAACGTGGATACTTTGGTAGCCATCAATGGTGCAGTAAGAGAAAACAGACCTTTGATGTACCGTATTGTTACAGTTACCGGTGATGCCATTGCAGATCCCCGCAACTTCCGTGTACGTATTGGTACCAATTATCATGAGTTGGTAGAAGAAGCAGGTGGATTTAAGACAGAGCCTGAAAAGATTGTCAATGGTGGTCCTATGATGGGATTTGCTATTTTCGATTTGGATGTACCGACTACAAAGACAGCATCCGCTTTGCTTTGCATGACCCATGATGAGGTTTCCGAAAAACCGGAAAGTCCTTGTATCAATTGCGGACGTTGTGTAGATGTATGTCCCGGACGTGTGGTTCCCAGCCGCTTGGCTGATTTTGCGGCAAGAGGCGACAAAGAGTCCTTCCAGAAATGGAATGGTATGGAATGTTGTGAATGTGGTTGTTGTAGTTTTATCTGTCCGGCAAAGAGACAGCTGACACAGCAGATTAAATCTATGAGAAAGATGGTCCTTGCAGACCGTAGAAAAAAGTAGGAGGTTAAGAACGTGAGTGATTTAATGAAAGTTTCGTCAAATCCCCATATTCGTGCAAAAGCAAGCACAGATAAGATTATGCTTTGTGTTGTTCTTGCTTTGTTACCGACTACGGCTTTTGGCGTCTACAATTTTGGCTTAAATGCTTTATTACTGGTATTGGTTACGGTTGTGACCTGTGTTCTCAGTGAGTTTTTATTTGATATGGTATGCAAAAAGGACAGTACTATCGGAGATTTTTCCGCAGTAGTGACCGGTTTGCTTTTGGCATTAAACTTACCGCCCAAGGCACCTTGGTGGATTGGTGTAATCGGTGGTGTATTTGCCATTGTAGTAGTGAAGATGTTATTTGGTGGTTTGGGACAGAACTTTATGAACCCGGCACTTGGTGCAAGATGTTTCCTCTTAATTTCCTTTACCTCCATTATGACAAACTTTGATTGTGACGCATATACAGGAGCAACACCTCTTGCGGCTTTAAAAGCAGGGGAGAGCGTCAATATTCTGGATATGGTCATTGGCCGTACCGCAGGTACCATTGGCGAGACATCCATGATTGCCATTGTACTTGGTGCATGTTTCCTGATTTTAGTTGGTGTCATTGATTTGCGCATCCCCGGAAGCTATATTGTCAGCTTTGTAATCTTTATCTGCATCTTTGGCGGACATGGTGTGGACTTTGGCTACATTTCTGCACAGCTTGCAGGTGGCGGTCTGATGCTTGGTGCATTCTTTATGGCAACCGATTATGTTACAAGACCTATTACCACAAAGGGTCAATATGTATATGGTATTTTATTGGGTATCCTGACCGGTATTTTCCGTATCTACGGAGCAAGTGCTGAAGGCGTATCCTATGCCATTATTATCGGTAATATTTTAGTGCCTCTGATTGAGAAGATTACACTTCCCAAAGGCTTTGGAAGAGGAGGGGAATAAATATGAAAAAGATGTTGAAAGAAGCAGCGATTTTATTTTGTATTACCCTGATTTCCGGTTGCCTGTTGGGTTTGGTATATGATGTGACCAAAGAGCCTATTGCAGAAGCAAAGGCAAAAGCTGAGCAGGAGGCATGTCAGGAAGTATTTGCAGATGCCGCATCCTTTGCAGAGGTGGTCTGGACGACAGGTACTGTTCCGGCATCTATCACAGCTGCTGAAAGTGATTATGGCACAACCATTGATAAAGTGATGGCAGCACAGGATGCAAGTGGTAATGTACTTGGTTATGTTATCACAGTAACCAACCATGAAGGTTACGGCGGAGATATCCAGTTCTCAGTTGGTATCCGCAATGACGGAACCGTAAACGGTATTTCCATTTTGGATATTGCTGAGACAGCAGGTCTTGGTATGAAAGCAGATCCGGTATTAAAGGATCAGTTTACAAATAAAAATGTAGCACAGTTTGTAACAACCAAAACAGGTGCAACAAGTGATGACCAGATTGATGCAATCTCCGGAGCTACCATTACAAGTGATGCATTTGTAAGAGGCGCAAATGCGGCATTAAATCATTTTCAGGCGATTCAGGCAGATCCTACCATTGCAGTGATCTTACCTGAAAATCCGGAGGAAGGAGGTAACGGCAATGAATAAAGCGGGCGAACGTTTATTTAACGGTATTATCAAAGAAAATCCTACGCTGGTATTGATGCTTGGTATGTGTCCTACATTGGCGGTTACCACTTCGGCTATCAATGGTCTTGGTATGGGACTTACCACTACAGTGGTATTGGCATTATCCAACATGATTATTTCGTTACTGCGGAAGGTGATTCCCAACAGTGTGCGTATTCCTGCGTTTATCGTAGTTATTGCATCCTTCGTTACCATGGTTGAACTTTTACTGGAAGGTTTTATTCCCTCTTTGTATAGTGCATTAGGCCTTTACATTCCGTTAATTGTTGTTAACTGTATTATTTTGGGCCGTGCAGAGAGTTATGCTTATAGCAATCCTGTACTTCCTTCTTTATTTGATGGTTTGGGTATGGGACTTGGATTTACCGGTGCCTTGACCATTATTGGTCTGGTACGTGAGGTTATCGGTGCAGGTGAAGCCTTTGGCTTCCACATCATGCCGGCTTCTTATGTGCCTGCAAGTATCTTTGTTATGGCACCCGGTGCTTTCTTTGTACTGGCTGTAGTAGTAGCCATCCAAAATAAAGTGAAAATGGAAGGCGAAAAGAAGGGCAAAGATATGAGCAAAATCGGTTCCGGTTGCAGTGAAGATTGTATGAATTGCGGTGAGAGCGGATGCTCTGCAAGAAAATTCTATGATGCTTCTGCAGATGAGAAAGTAGAAGAGACAACAGAAGAAAAAACTGAGGAGGTAAGTGCAAATGAGTAATTTAATTATAATTGCAATAGGCTCTGCCTTAGTAAGTAATGTTGTATTAAGTCAGTTCTTAGGCTTATGTCCCTTCCTTGGTGTATCCAAGAAAACCAATACAGCGGCAGGCATGGGCGCAGCGGTTATTTTCGTTATTACCCTGGCTTCTTTGGTAGCTGCAGTCATTTACAAATTTGTATTAGATCCTTTGGGACTGGATTATTTAAAGACCATTGTGTTTATTTTGGTTATTGCGGCATTGGTACAGTTCGTAGAAATGTTTTTAAAGAAATTTATGCCGTCTCTTTATGAGGCACTTGGTGTATATCTGCCTTTGATTACAACCAACTGTGCAGTGCTCGGCGTAGCATTAAACAACGTACAGGATGGATATAACATTTTAGAGAGCGTGGTAAACGGTTTTGCAACAGCTGTTGGTTTTACCATTGCAATCGTGATTTTAGCGGGTATCCGTGAGAAAATTGAGTATAATGACATCCCTGCTCCTTTTAAAGGAATGCCGATTGTACTTGTAACAGCAGGACTGATGGCAATCGCATTTTGCGGTTTCTCCGGTCTGTTATAGGAGGTGTGACAGATGAATATTACAGGAATTTTAATCGCTGCCGCACTGGTCGGCGGAGTCGGACTTTTTATCGGTTTGTTCTTGGGTATTGCCGGTATTAAGTTTTATGTGGAAGTAGATGAAAAAGAAGAAGCGGTTTTGGCAGCACTTCCCGGTAACAATTGTGGTGGATGCGGATTTGCCGGATGTTCCGGATTAGCAGCAGCTATCGCAAAAGGTGAAGCTGAAGTTGGGGCATGTCCGGTAGGTGGCGAGCCTGTGGCGAAAAAAATCGCAGAAATCATGGGTGTTGAGGCCGGTGACAGTGTACATATGGTGGCATTTGTGAAATGTCAGGGTGACTGTGACAAGGCAAAAAATGATTATGATTACAGTGGTGTAGAAGACTGTGCAATGCTTAGTTTCGTACCGAATGGTGGTCCTAAGTCATGTAACCAGGGCTGTCTTGGTTTTGGAAGTTGTGTAAAGGCTTGTCCTTTTGATGCCATTCATGTGGTAAACGGTGTGGCTGTTGTTGATAAAGAGGCTTGTAAAGCTTGTGGTAAATGTATAACTGCATGTCCCAAGCAGTTGATTGAGATGATTCCTTATGATGCTAAATATGCAGTGGCATGTAGCAATACAGAAAAAGGTCCGGTTGCCATGAAGGAATGTGATGTGGCTTGTATCGGTTGTACACTGTGTGCAAAAAATTGTCCGGCTGACGCAGTGACTATTGAAAGCTTTAATGCCCATATTGATCAGGATAAATGTATCGGTTGTGGTGCATGTGCAGCAAAATGCCCTAAAAAGGCCATTGTGGAATTATAAAAGTATAAGCTTGCCTGTCTGCGGATAAAATATAGAATAGTCCGCAGACCGGCAAAAAGATTGTAGAAAGCAGGTAGTAAACATGAAGACAGAGAGCGTCTGGGAAAAGTATACGGATAAGCAGTTAAAAGAAGTAGATAAACTGAGTACTTCTTATCGTAAATTCCTTGATTTGGGAAAGACCGAAAGAGAATGTGTCAGTGAGATTGTAAACCGCGTGGAAGAGGAAGGCTATGTGGAGCTTGCAAAAGTGATCAAAGCCGGCAGAAAATTAAAACCCGGTGACAAAGTTTATGCCGTTAACATGGAAAAATCCGTTGTAATGTTCCAAATCGGTAAATCACCCATTGAAGAAGGTATGAATATTCTCGGTGCCCATATTGATTCTCCCAGATTGGATGTAAAGCAGAATCCTTTATACGAAGATGGTGATTTTGCATATCTGGATACTCATTATTATGGTGGTATCAAAAAGTACCAGTGGGTAGCAATTCCTTTGGCGTTACATGGTGTGATTATCAAAAAGGATGGCACAACAGTGATAGTCAATATTGGCGAGGATGAAGATGATCCGGTATTCTTTGTTTCTGACCTGTTGATTCATCTTGCACAGGAGCAGATGGAAAAGAAAGCAAACAAAGTCATCGAAGGTGAGGCTTTGGATATTATTGTCGGCAACAAGCCTTTAAAGGGTGAAGAAAAGGATAAGATTACAGCCGGCGTATTAAAGATTTTAAAAGAACAATATGATGTGGAAGAGAAAGATTTCATTTCTGCAGAGCTTGAGATTGTACCGGCAGGTAAAGCAAGAGAAGCCGGTTTTGATAGGAGTATGGTATTGGCATATGGTCAGGATGACAGAGTGTGCTCCTTTAGTTCTTTAGAAGCTATGCTTGCAGTAAAAAATCCTGTGAGAACTTCCTGTTGTTTACTTGTAGACAAGGAAGAAATCGGTAGCGTGGGTGCCACCGGTATGCAATCCAAGTTTTTTGAAAACAGTTTTGCAGAAGTGTTAAATTGTATGGATAAATTTAGCGAGTTGACCTTGCGCAGAGCATTGGCAAACTCCAGAATGTTGTCATCGGATGTAAGTAGTGCCTTTGATCCGACTTATGCATCCAGCTTTGACAAGAAGAATGTAGCATATTTGGGACATGGTATGGTATTCAATAAGTTTACCGGTTCCAGAGGGAAATCCGGTTCCAATGATGCTAATGCAGAATACCTTGCATTTATCCGTAAGATTATGGATGAGGCGGAAGTTTCCTTCCAGACCGCAGAGCTTGGTAAGGTGGATTTGGGCGGTGGCGGAACCATCGCGTACATTCTCTCCTTGTATGGTATGAATGTCATTGATTGTGGTGTGGCAGTGCTCAACATGCATGCGCCTTTTGAAGCAACATCCAAAGCGGATTTATATGAAGCGAAACGCGGATATACCGCATTTTTAAAAGCAGAATAGAGGAATATAAAGATGGCAATTGTGACATTAAAAAAAGGAGAAGGCAGAGCCTTAAAAGCGGGCGGAAGCTGGATCTATGATAATGAGATTGCTTCGGTAATGGGTTCCTTTACAAATGGAGAAATCGTCATAGTCCATGACTTTGACGGTTTTCCTATGGGAAAAGGTTTTATCAATACAAACTCCAAAATCCGCATTCGTATGATGACCAGAAAAAAGGATGTGGATATTGACGAAGCATTTTTGTACAGACGTGTAAAGGAAGCGTGGGAATACCGCAAGAAAACGGTAGATACCAGTAGTTGCCGTGTGATTTTCGGTGAGGCAGATTTCTTGCCGGGACTGGTGGTAGACAAATTTGAAGATGTACTGGTGGTACAATCTCTGGCACTGGGTATTGATTTGTTAAAGCCGGTAATATTAGAACAACTAAAAAAGGTTTTGGCAGAAGATGGAATTGCAATCCGTGGTATTTATGAAAGAAGTGATGCCAAGGTACGAAATCAAGAGGGAATGGAGCAATACAAGGGCTTCATCGGGGAACCTTTTGATATCAAAGTAGAGATTGTAGAAAACGGTGTCAAATACATAGTTGATGTAAAGGACGGGCAAAAGACGGGATTTTTCCTTGATCAGAAATATAACCGTTTGGCAATTCAGCGTCTTTGTAAAGATGCCAGAGTCCTTGATTGTTTTACCCATACAGGGTCCTTTGCACTGAATGCAGGCATTGCAGGAGCAAAGGAAGTGACAGGTGTGGATGCATCACAGTTGGCAGTAGATCAGGCAACGGAAAATGCAAAACTCAACGGTTTAGATAAAACGGTGAAGTTTATTTGTGAGGATGTATTTGAATTGCTTCCCAAGCTGGAGGAGGCAGGTGAAAAGTACGATGTGGTGATTTTGGATCCACCGGCATTTACCAAATCCCGCAGTTCCATCAAAAATGCTACCAAGGGATATCGTGAAATCAATCTGCGCGGTATGAAGTTGGTAAAAGATGGTGGATATCTGTGCACCTGTTCCTGTTCTCATTTTATGAGTTACGAGCTGTTTACCCAGACTATCGGACAGGCGGCAAAGAACGTACATAAAAGATTGCGTCAGGTAGAATACCGTACACAGGCACCGGATCATCCCATTCTTTGGGCGGCCGATGAGTCCTATTATCTGAAATTCTATATTTTTCAGGTTTGTGATGAACAATAGATTATGCTATACTTAGTGGCGGAAAATGTACAAAAACATTGCGGAAGCAATGCGATGATAGAAAAGGAGAAATGTTATGAAAAGAGCAATTATTACTGTACTTGGTAAGGATACTGTAGGAATTATCGCAAGAGTGTGTACATACCTTGCAGACCGTCAGGTCAACATTCTTGATATTTCCCAGACAATTGTACAGGATTATTTTAATATGATGATGATTGTAGATATGAATCAGTCTACAACACCTTTTGATGTAGTGGTTGATGAGCTTGCAGCATTGGGTGAAGACATCGGTGTTATGATCAAATGTCAGAGAGAAGATATTTTTGACATGATGCACAGAATCTAAAGATCAGAGTTCATATTAACAGGAGAGAAGACATGATTAACTTTTATGAAGTAAACGAAACCAATAAGATGATCGAGAAAGAAAATCTGGATGTGCGTACCATTACACTGGGTATCAGCCTTTTGGATTGTATCGACTCTGACTTGGAGACACTAAAAAAGAATATTTATCATAAGATAAAAGAAACAGCTAAGGATTTGGTAAAAACCGGAGAGGAGATTGAAAAGGAATTTGGTATTCCAATTGTAAACAAGAGAATCTCTGTAACACCCATTGCATTGGTTGGTGGTTCTGCCTGCAAGACACCGGAAGATTTTGCACAGATTGCAGAAGTGTTGGATCAGGTAGCCAAGGAGGTTGGTGTAAACTTCCTTGGTGGATATTCTGCATTGGTAGCAAAAGGAATGACCAAAGCAGATGAACTTTTAATCCGTTCCATTCCACAGGCGATGGCAAATACCGAGCGTGTATGTAGTAGTATCAACTTGGGCTCTACCAAGACCGGTATCAACATGGATGCAGTAAAGCTCATGGGTGAAATTGTAAAAGAAACTGCAGAGTACACCAAAGACAACAACTCTATGGGTTGTGCAAAATTGGTTGTATTTTGTAATGCGCCCGATGATAACCCTTTTATGGCAGGTGCTTTCCACGGTGTGACAGAAGCTGACAAGATTATCAATGTCGGTGTGTCCGGTCCCGGTGTAGTAAAGACTGCTCTTGAAAAGGTAAGAGGCGAGAACTTTGAGGTTCTCTGTGAGACCATTAAAAAGACTGCCTTTAAGGTAACACGTGTAGGTCAGTTGGTGGCCAAAGAAGCATCCCGTATGATGGGAATTCCCTTCGGTATCATTGACTTATCCTTGGCACCCACACCGGCAATCGGCGATAGCGTAGCGGATATTTTGACAGAAATCGGTGTTGAATATCCCGGTGCACCCGGTACAACAGCGGCACTTGCTTTGTTAAATGACCAGGTAAAAAAAGGTGGCGTCATGGCATCTTCTTATGTGGGCGGATTAAGTGGTGCATTTATTCCTGTCAGTGAAGATCAGGGTATGATTGATGCAGTAAATGCAGGTGCTTTGACCTTAGAAAAATTGGAAGCAATGACTTGTGTATGTAGCGTTGGTCTTGATATGATCGCTATCCCCGGTGATACCAAAGCAACTACTATTTCCGGTATCATTGCAGATGAGTTGGCAATCGGTATGATTAATCAAAAGACCACAGCTGTCCGTATTATCCCCGTTATCGGCAAAGGTGTAGGTGAGACGGTTGAATTTGGTGGATTGCTTGGTTATGCTCCCATTATGCCTGTAAATCCTTTCTCTTGTGACAACTTTGTAAATAGAGGCGGACGTATCCCGGCACCAATCCACAGCTTTAAAAATTAGGATGATTGGATATGCAATTAGTATTATTGACGGCACTTGGAATTGGTGGTGCCACGGTATTTGGGGCGATTGTCGGATTTTTCATTCCCAATTGCTCACATAAATTAAATGATATTCTCATGGGATTTGCAGCCGGAGTGATGCTGGCGGCGGCAGTGGTAGGTTTGATTTTACCGGCTATTGAAGGAACCGGGAAAAGTGGGATTCCTATTGTGGGAATCGGACTTTTGTGCGGTGCGTTATTGTTAAATTTGTTGGATAAACTCACTCCTCATTTGCATAACTTATCCGGTGTGGATTCGGAAAGTCATCACAATGGTAATATTGATAAAGTATTGCTGTTTGTGTTTGCCATTGCCCTTCACAATCTGCCTGAGGGACTTGCGGCAGGTGTGTCCTTTGGTGGCGGCAATGTTGGTAATGCCTTGAGTGTGGCTTTGGGAATTGCATTGCAGAATATCCCAGAAGGTATGATTATCATTTCGCCCATGTTATTGGCAGGGATGAGCAAAAAAAGAACCTTTGTCATTGCTTCCTTTACAGGACTGGTAGAAGTACTTGGTACATTCTTAGGGTATGCGGCAGCCAGTGTGGCTACATCTATTTTACCTTTTGCTCTAAGTGTTGCCGGCGGCACCATGCTCTATGTGGTCAGTGATGAAATGATTCCCGAGACTCACAGCCATGGCAATGAGCTGGCAGCAACCTACGCCCTCATGGCAGGATTTTTCCTTATGCTCGTCATGGACACCTGCCTAGGTTAAAAAGTAAGGATAAGTATTAGAAATTAAAAAATATATTTGATTAGAATAACTAAAATGAGTGCGTTCATTTTTGTTTATTATTTTAAAACTTAACGTGTCTGAGTCCCGATACCATCGGGACGAGTTTTAAGTTTTAAAATAATAAATCATAAAATGCAACGCACTCTTTTTTTATATCTATGTAAACAAATGTTTTTTATTTCTTATCCTCAGACCTTGACTACCTGCCTGCGGTATTCGTCGCGCATGCCTGCGTGATACTTCGTGCCGGCAATGCATTCGTATACGTGGGAAGCATAAATGTCACGGCTGAATTGTTTTTGTCCCAAGGGATACAGCTTGGAAGAAGCGGTGGTTGTCTTAGTAATCAGAGGGATGGAAGAGTTCTTTTTGATTGCCTTGGTTAAAGGCGCAGCGTCCTCTTTTAATCCCAATACTTTGGCATAATATACAATACCGGAATCCATATATTGTTTTACGTCTTCTTCATAAATGTCCAGCAGAATGTGTGATAAGCATCGACTGATACGAACATAAGTCAAATCCTTGCTTTTTAAGGTGTCACAAAATTCATCGAAGCCTTGCATCTCGAAGGTTTCTTTTACAAATTTGTCGGAAATAGCTTGAGTTACATCAAAGTATTTGGTAAAGCCTTCATTGCGTTCGCGATTTAATTTGAATTTTAACATAGAAGAAAAATCGGATGCAAATACAGGGAAGGTTTTATGGAAATCCTCATTCATAATCTCATAGGTAGCAGAGGGTAACTGCGTGCGTACCATGTCCAGATTGTCCTGCATGGACAAGGACTGACGGATGGAAATGGCGGAACTAAAAGCATCTGCCAATTTGTATGAGTGATAATCAGAGCCGATTCGTTGATTGGTAAAGGGCTCGATAAAGCTTCCCTGACGAATCAGAGCTTTGATGTATTCAATACCCAGAATATTATTTGGAGAACCGAGAATGGTATCGAAGGTGATAAAGCCATCCAGGGTTTCAGCCAAAGCGGCATTTCTGGCAACAGGATATGTACTTCCGTTTTTTAATTTAGATTTTAGGATGCGGCGGAATTCCTCTGTTTCATTCACCAAAGCATTGGCAATCTTTTTTAAAGGGATAATGTCGCCGCATTCGCTTCCGAAGCAGATGGCGTCTACACAACCCAATTGGTTTAATAAAGCAATGGCACCGGATGCAAAGTATTCAGCGCTTCCGGTAGCGTAACATACCGGTAATTCAATAACCAAGTCTGCGCCACCCATCAATGCCATTTTGGCACGACTGTATTTATCAATGATGGCCGGGGTGCCGCGTTGTGTGAAGTTACCACTCATAACAACAATGATATAATCAGCGCCGGTTAATTCACGTGCGCGTTGAATCTGATAGCGGTGTCCGTTGTGAAACGGATTATATTCTGCAATAATACCTGTTACTTTCATTTTTTGTCTCCATCTCAATTTACCGGCTTGAATTGCCTATTTTTTTACACTATATCAAAGATAGCACGTTTTCATGTTTCCAACAACCGAAAGAGAAGAAAAAACATAAAATATTCATAGGATTGTATTGAATTTCGGACATGTTTTAGCATATCTCAACTTGTTCTTCGCTCCTGAATGGATTATAATAATAAAAGGTATAGCGAAAGGAGATATGTATATGTCATATATAGATATTATTAAAGAAAAAGCAATTGCAGACCGCAAGACGATTGTATTGCCGGAGACAAATGATAAACGTACTTTGATTGCGGCATCACATATTGTGGAGGAAGGGATTGCTGATATTATCATGGTGGGTAATGAAGAAAAGATTATGGACGGTGCCCGCTGGTTGGAAGTTGATCTGGATGGTGTGACTGTCGTTGATCCCGAGACATGTGAAAAGTTTGATGAATATGCTCAGTTGCTTTATGAAACCAGAAAGTCCAAAGGCATGACTATCGAAAAGGCTACTGAGATTTTGAAAAAAGATTATCTGACCTTTGGTGTTATCATGGTAAAAGCCAATGATGCAGATGGTATGGTGGCAGGTGCTTGCCATGCTACAGCAGATACCTTAAGACCTGCATTACAGATTTTAAAGACTGCTCCCGGTGTAAAATTAGTTTCCGGTTTCTTTATCTTGGATGTACCGAATTGTGAGTATGGTGAAAATGGTACCTTCCTGTTTGCAGACTGTGGTCTCAATCAGGACCCCACAGCGGAAGAATTGGCAGATATTGCTGAGACATCCGCAAAGAGTTTCAAGAGCTTGGTCGGAGCAAAGCCTATTATTGCAATGCTTTCCCATTCTACAAAGGGAAGTGCCAAACATCCTTTGGTAGATAAAGTAGTAGAGGCAACCCGTATTGCAAAAGAAACCTATCCCAATCTCTGTGTAGATGGAGAATTGCAGGCCGATGCTGCGTTGGTTCCTCATATTGCCAAATCCAAAGCACCCGGCAGTGAAGTGGCAGGTAAAGCCAATGTATTGGTATTCCCCAACTTAGACTGCGGTAACATTTCTTATAAATTAGTACAAAGACTTGGTAAAGCAGAGGCATATGGCCCCATGCTTCAGGGTATTGCAAAGCCGGTTAACGATTTGTCACGTGGATGTTCCTGGGAAGATATTGTAGGTGTTGTGGCACTGACAGCAGTACAGGCACAATTAGTATAAAAATAAAACAATAAAACTCGTACCTAGTGTACGAGTTTTTCTTTTGTGTTTAATTCCAGTAACATGACTGCGGTCAGGAAATATCCTGCCAGATAGAAGCAGAAGTAGTACATAAAGAACATGGCAGGTGCAGTTAAGAAAATCAAGGCAACCTGCACGCCGGTTGTAAATAGGATGCCGGCAGGTACAAATTTCTTCTTGAACAGACATACAATCATGCATACAAAAGCGAAAACGAAAGTCGGCAAGCAATTATAAAAAATAGGATAGAGCGCATTGGTTTTGGGTGCCATGGAGACATAATGGCGGCATGCCAAAAAATCAATAACGGCATTACGCACTGACGTTCCTAAAGGGGCCTGCATGAAATAGTAATCATTTTTGTAGTCTCTTCCATAGTAATTTAAGGTATAAACCGTTTCCGCTGTGGGTGCAATGGGATGATTGATTTCATCCGCATACATACCATTGGTGTGAGCAAAGGTCAGCCATCGGTAATAGAGGAAATGGTCAAAATTATTTAGGATTAACCGGATGGATGCGGACATAAAAGCATCCAATTGTTCCTTGGGTAATATGTCAGGAATATTCCAGTACTGACTGATGTTACGGACTGAAGGATGGCGGCGCAAAGCCTGGACATCAATGAGTTCGTTGATGGTCATAATGTCATCATAAGCAGTTTCTCCGCGGATTTCATCCTGTGCAAAGATATTGCCCAAGGGATTAATAACAAGAGAAATAGGATATTTATTGCTACCATTTAAAGCTATCTTGTTAGGAATGTTACATCCTTGATATGCGATTAAGATAATTAAAAAGCAAAGCAATGCCTGTTTCCATGTTTTTTTATAAACCCATTTCATTGCAATAGGAATAAAAATAAGCATATAAATATATTCACTTCTCCAAGCGATAATCAGACCACAAAGCAAGGAAATGACTACCCATTGTTTCACGGACAATTCATCTTTTTTCCATGCATAAAAACACATAACCATAATTAATAGAAAAATCCAGCCAACCAATGTGGCACGTAAGGTAAACAGATTTCCGTCCAAAACAGGGAGCAGGAAACATACCAGACGGCACAGCAATAGATTGCGATTGGGATAAATTTGCTTTAACATATAAAAAATGTAGGCATATATTTCCGATACAATCAATATCTGGAAAAATGTGATAGATCCCACAGAAGGGAAAAAGCGTAAACAGGCAACGTAAAATAAGCTGGTAATACCGGTCTGTGCAGGAGAAAATTTCAAATCACGGACTGCTTCCAGCACATAAAATTCATCGCCCTTTAAGAAACCCGGCCATATGCATAGCAGTAATATGCACAAGGGAATAAAATATATAAGGAATTCTTTTAATAATTTCCTGAACACCTGATTTTTACTTATGAATAAATAAATGCAAAAGAGTAAAGTGGTGTATACTGCGTAGCCAAACAAACAGGATAATGCGATGGTGGCAAATTCTTTCTTTCCATAAAGAATACCCTGTGAAAAAATATTACGGACCTGATTACGCAGTAAAAAGGCATGTATAATATATAGAAATAATGCAATAACAGGTAATGCACATTTGATTTTATTTTGTTTGTTCCATATGATAGATTTCATAACCGGTCTCCTAAAAACTTATATAATAGGTCGATGAAAACATTATAGCACAGCCTTAAGAAAAAGTAATTAAAAAATCTAAGGATGATTATTGACAAACCTTCTTGATTTATGTATAATCGTTTGAGTGTGGATAGGAGTATGAAATGTTACTGAACCTTACAGACATCTTATCAAATGAAAACAGAACAGAAGAAATTCCTGTTACTTATGAGGCGGATTTTTTTAAATCGGCAGAAGGACAGTTTAAGGTGCTTAGTAAAGAGCCCATAGTACTGACTTTAAGCAATCAGGGGAAAGGCAAGATGAGCGTAGCCGGAGAAGGAACCCTTTCATTCCGGGCAAGGTGTGACCGCTGTCTTACCAGAGTTGATGTTGATGTGACGATTTGTATTGATGAACACATAGGAACAGAGCAGATTGAAAATCCTGCCGACGTCGATGAATGTCCTTATTTAAACGGATATCAGTTAGATACCGAGGTACTCATCGGCAATGAAATATTGATAAACTGGCCTGGTAAGATCTTGTGTAAAGAAGAGTGCAAAGGTATTTGCATGAAATGTGGCAAAGATTTGAACCAAGGGGACTGCGAGTGTGATACGTTTGTACCGGACCCCCGTATGGCAGTATTAAAAGATATCTTTAACGCGAATAAGGAGGTGTAACGATGTCTATCTGTCCTAAAAATAAGTCTTCTAAAGGTAGAAGAGATAAGAGAAGAGCAAACTGGAAGATGAGCGCTCCTACTTTAGTAAAGTGCAGCAAATGTGGTGCTTTAATGATGCCTCACAGAGTATGTAAAGCTTGCGGCGCTTACAACAAGAAAGAGATCATCAGCGTAGATTAATAAATGATGAGACTACAAAAGCCATCGACGAAAGTCGGTGGCTTTTTTGTGGTGCATGTCCACTTGATTTTTCTTCCTTATTCTAGTATATTTATTAAGGTATGGAGGTTTATAAATTATGGCAGAATTAGTAAATGTTGCATTGGATGCAATGGGTGGCGACAACGCCCCCGGTGAAATTGTAAAAGGCGCCGTACAGGCGATTAATGAAATGGATAATGTAAAAGTGTATTTGCTTGGTAAGGAAGACATGGTAAATGCTGAACTGGCAAAGTACACATATGACAAAGAACGTATTGAAGTGATACATACAGAAGATGTGATTGAGATGTCGGAAGCACCTGTAAATGCAATCCGCAAGAAAAAAGATTCTTCGATTGTAAAAGGTATGCAGATGACAAAAGAAGGTATTACAGATGCTTTTGTATCTGCCGGAAGTACCGGAGCGGTTTTGGTAGGCGGCACTGTGCTGGTAGGCCGTATTAAAGGTGTGGAGAGAGCACCGTTGGCACCCCTTCTTCCTACGGCAGATGGTGTAGCGTTATTGATTGATTGTGGTGCCAATGTAGATGCGAGACCTTCTCATCTGGTACAGTTTGCAAAAATGGGTTCTATCTATATGGAAAGTGTTATGGGTATTAAAAATCCCCGTGTAGCGTTGGTGAGTAACGGCGCAGAAGAGGAAAAAGGTAATGCCCTTGTAAAAGAAACCCATCCTTTATTAAAAGCATGTCCCGATATTAATTTTATCGGTAACATTGAAGGAAGAGATGTACCCATGGGTGCTGCAGATGTTGTTGTCTGTGAAGCATTTGTTGGTAATGCAGTTTTAAAAACTTTTGAAGGAACCGGTAAGGTTTTGATGAAGACCATGAAAGACGTGCTGATGACAAATGTTCGTACCAAAATCGGTGCACTTTTGATTAAACCGGCATTAAAGAAAGCACTGGCTCACTTTGATACAGATTCTCATGGTGGGGCACCGCTTTTAGGATTAAACGGCCTGGTTGTAAAATCCCACGGTAATTCCAATGCAGTGGTTATCAGAAACTGTATTGAACAGTGTGTAAAATTTAAAGAACAGAAAATTAATGAGAAGATTAAAGAAGGACTTGCTCAGATAAGCGAATAGGAAGGACGTCGTTACGATGGAATTTGAAGTTTTGCGGGAACTTCTGGTGAAAATCTTGGGTGTCGCCCCGGATGAAGTTACAATGGACAGCAATTTTGAAACGGATCTGGGAGCGGATTCTCTGGATATGTATCAGGTTGTGATGCAGATGGAAGAAACCTTTGAGGTTGAAGTGATTCCGGAAAAAATTGAGAAGATCAAAACAGTTTCGGAAGCCCTTGATTATATCAGGACAGCAAAAAAGAAATAAACGAGATAAGCCCGCTCGGGCTTTTTCGTTGTTAAGGAACGCAATTTATGTTTTTGTTAGAAGAATTAGAAGGAAAGATTGGGTATTGCTTTCAGGATAAGAGTTTGCTTAGACAGGCATTGACCCATAGTTCTTTTTCCAACGAGCAAAAAATTAATAAATGGAAAAATTATGAGCGCATTGAGTATTTGGGAGATGCGGTATTGGAATTAATCAGCAGTGATTTTTTTTACCACACTTATCCCGAAGAGACCGAAGGAAATCTGACCAAGATGCGTGCATCGGCAGTTTGCGAACAGGCCTTGGCTATTACTGCAAGAGAATTGCAGCTTGGAGGCTACATGGTCTTTGGTAAAGGCGAAGAGAGTAATGGAGGCCGAGAAAGAGATTCTATTATTGCGGATGCTGTAGAGGCCATTATTGGAGCTATCTATCTGGATGGGGGTCTTGATGCGGCCAAAAAGTTTGTCCATGGCTTTGTATTAAATGATTTGGACAATAAACGTCTGTTTTATGATGCAAAATCAATTTTGCAGGAGCGTATTCAGGAAGCGAAGCTTGGAGAACTGACTTATGAGTTGATCCGAGAGGAAGGTCCCGAGCATGAAAAAAACTTTGTAATGGAAGCCAGATTGAATGGACAGCCCATCGGAACCGGGCAAGGAAAAAGTAAGAAAACCGCACAGCAGCATGCGGCATATGATGCCCTTTTAAAACAAAATGGCACAGAGAGGTAAAGTATGTATTTAAAGAGTATTGAAGTTCATGGATTTAAGTCCTTTGCAAATAAAATACTGTTTCAGTTTCATCCCGGCATCACGGGTATCGTAGGTCCTAACGGTAGTGGTAAGAGTAATGTTGCCGATGCTGTCCGTTGGGTGCTTGGTGAACAGCGAATCAAACAGTTGCGTGGTGCAAGTATGCAGGACGTTATCTTTTCGGGTACAGAAAACCGTAAGCCCTTGGGATATGCCTATGTTGCCATTACCTTAGATAATAGTGACCATTCCCTTGCCATTGACTTTGAAGAGGTTACCGTTGCAAGAAGAATTTATCGTTCCGGAGAAAGTGAATATTTGATCAATGGTGCACCTTGCCGATTAAAGGATGTCAATGAATTATTTTATGATACCGGTATCGGTAAAGAAGGTTATTCCATTATCGGACAGGGTCAGATTGATAAAATCTTAAGTGGTAAGCCCGAGGAACGTCGTGAACTTTTTGATGAGGCGGCAGGTATTGTTAAGTTTAAACGTAGAAAAGTGACAGCACAGAAAAAACTGGAAGACGAAAAAGCAAATATGCTTCGTATCAGTGACATTTTAGCTGAGCTGGAGAAGCAAATTGGGCCTTTGGAGAAACAGTCTGAGAAGGCAAAGATTTACTTGAAACAAAAAGAGGAATTAAAAACTTTGGATGTGAATATGTTCTTATTGGAGAATGCCCGTCTCAAAGAACAGTTCCAAAGTGTGGAAGAGAAGTTGAAAATTGCTTCTGATGATTTAAACCAAACTACAGAGCAATATGAAAATATTAAATCTGAGTATGATAAGATTGCAGAAGAGTTGGAAGAACTGGAGCGCAATATTGAAGAAGAGCGTACTGCGTTATCTGATACCAATGTGATGCGAGGAAGACTGGAAGGTCAGATTAATGTCTTAAAGGAACAGATTTTATCTGCAACCGGAAATGAAGAGCATCTGAAAAACAGACAGGCTTCTTTGCAGGAACAGATTTCCGAAAAGGATAAAGAAAAAGAAGAAATCCTTGCAGGTAAAAAGCAATTTGACGATGCACTGGCCGATATGGAAGCACAGAAAGCGGAAGCTGTTGCCAAGTTGGAAGCATTGCAAAACCGCATGGAAGAGCTCAACGAGCAGATTGAGACCGGTAAGAATTCTATTATTCAGGCATTGAATGACAGAGCCGGTATCAAGTCCCGTATCAGTAGTTTTGATACCCGAATGGAACAGATTCTGATCCGCAAAGCAGAGCTGAATTCCCGTTTACTTCGTGCTAAATCCGATGAAGCGAAGCATGAGGAAGCCATTGCTAAATTGCAGGGTGAATTTGAGGTTATAAATGAGGAAATCGGTAAGTTAAATGAGAAACAGACTTCCTTAGAAGAAAGAAATCATGAGATTACCGATGAACTTTCTGCAAAAGACCAGAAACTTCGTGATACACAGGTGCTTTACCACCAGGCGAAATCCAAATTGGATGCCATTAGCAACTTGACAGAGCGTTATGACGGCTATGGTAACAGTATCCGTAAGGTCATGGAGCAGAAGGAAGAAAACAAAGGAATCATTGGTGTTGTTGCTGACATCATTAAGGTAGAAGAAAAATACGAGACAGCCATTGAGACTGCGCTGGGCGGCAATATTCAAAATATTGTTACCGATGATGAAGAAACAGCAAAGAAAATGATTGCTTTCTTAAAGAAAAACAAACACGGTCGTGCTACATTCTTACCCTTGACCAGTATCACCAATCCACAGGAGTTTAAGACCCCTGAGGTTTTAGAAGAAAAAGGTGTCATTGGTATGGCCAATGAATTGGTGAATACCAAGAAAGAATACCGCAATGTAGCAAAAGCTATGTTGGGACGTATTGTCGTAGTAGACAATGTGGACAATGCGGTAAAAATTGCCAGAAAGTTTGATTATGGCGTTCGTATGGTTACCATCGAAGGTGAACTCTTAGTACCCGGTGGTGCTATCAGTGGTGGTGCTTTCAAAAATTCCAGTAATCTTTTGGGACGTCGCCGTGAGATGGACGAACTGGAAGCAAAAGTTAAAGGTTATCTGAAAGATATTGACAATCTTTTAGATGACATCGAGAAAACCAAAAATGAGAGAATGCAGATCCGACGTGACCTGGAAGAAGTAAAAGCGACCTTACAGGAACGTTTTATTGCACAGAATACAGCCAGACTCAATGTGATCCAGGCAGAAGAGAAGAGAAACGAAACAGGAAAAGGCTACTCACAGTTGAAGGAAGAGCAGGCTGAGATTGAACAGCAGCTTACAGAGATCACCGAAGGAAAAGAAAATGCGGTAACAGAGCTTGCCAATTCTGAGCAGATGGAGAAAAATGTCCAGATTCAGATTGGAGAATTCCAGAAAGAACTGGATGAAGTCCGTGTACAGGAAAGCGAACAGGCTGCACACAATGCAGAGATGGATGTGGAGATGGAAAAAGTGATCCAGAAGCAATCCTTCGAGCAGCAGAACTTGGATCGTATCTTGGCAGAACGTGGCAGATATGAAGAAGAACTTGCAGAGATTCTTTCCGGTATGGAAAAGACAGTGGGAGATATTGAGCAAAAGAAAGCTGATATCATAGAGATTGAAAAGACCATTGCGGCATCTCACGACAGCCAGAATGAAAATGAAAAGAAACTGGCTGCTAATACCAAACGTAGAGAAGAGTTGATGGGCAAACAGAAAAACTTCTTTAATGACCGCGAGGCATTGTCTGAGCGTATGACATCCTTGGATAAAGAAGTATATCGTCTGAATGCGCAGAAAGAGCGTTTGGAAGAATCCGTAGAAGCGCAGATTAACTATATGTGGAACGAATATGAGATCACATTGTCTGATGCGGCAGCACTTCGTAATGAAGAGATGACGGATTTGACGGTTATGAAACGTGATGCAGCGGCAGTTAAGGATGCCATTAAGCGTTTAGGCGATGTCAATGTCAATGCCATTGAAGATTATAAGAGCGTTATGGAGCGTTATACCTTCCTAAAGGGACAGTATGACGATTTGATTGAAGCTGAGAAGCAATTGATGGGCATTATTGAAGAACTGGATACTGCTATGCGCAAACAGTTCGAAGAAAAATTTGCCGAGATTAAGAAAGAGTTTGATAAGGTATTCAAAGAATTGTTCGGTGGCGGTAAGGGTACTCTGGAATTGATTGAAGAGGAAGATATTCTGGAAGCAGGTATCCGTATTATTGCACAACCTCCGGGAAAGAAATTGCAGAACATGATGCAGCTTTCCGGTGGAGAGAAAGCCTTGACTGCCATTGCACTGTTGTTTGCAATTCAGAACCTGAAGCCTTCACCTTTCTGTCTCTTGGATGAGATTGAAGCGGCGTTAGACGAATCTAACGTAGGACGTTTTGCAAACTACTTACATAAGCTTACCAAGCACACACAGTTCATTGTTATCACACATAGACGTGGTACGATGGAAAAGGCTGACCGTCTCTATGGTATAACCATGCAGGAGAAGGGTGTGTCTACATTGGTAAGTGTGGATTTGATTGATAAGGATATTAAATAAGACGGGAGGATTCCTATGTCAGAAGAAAAATTGGGTTTCTTTGGCAGACTGAAAGCAGGTCTTGCCAAGACAAGAAATAATATTGTACATGGAATCGATAATGTTTTTAGCGGATTTTCCAATATTGACGAGGATTTTTATGAGGAATTAGAAGAAATCCTTATTATGGGAGATATTGGTGTCAGTGCCACCAACAAAATTATTGAGCGCTTAAAACAACAGGTAAAAGAGCAACATATCAAAGAGCCTTCCGAGTGTAAGCATTTGCTGATTGAAAATATCAAAGAACAGATGCGTGTGGAAAGCACGGCATATGATTTTGAGACAGAGCAATCAGTTGTATTGGTGATTGGTGTTAATGGTGTGGGCAAGACAACATCTGTCGGAAAGCTTGCAGGCAAATTAAAGGATCAAGGTAGAAAAGTATTGATGGCAGCTGCGGATACCTTCCGTGCGGCAGCAATCGAACAGCTTGAGGAGTGGTCCCACAGAGCCGGTGTTGATATCATCAGCGGAAGTGAAGGTGCAGATCCTGCCAGTGTCATTTTTGATGCAGTAAATGCGGCTAAAGCCAGACATGTAGATGTCCTTTTATGTGATACTGCAGGAAGACTTCATAACAAGAAAAACCTGATGGAAGAGTTGAAAAAGATTAACCGTATCATCGACCGCGAATTTCCCGGTGTTCACCGTGAAAACCTGGTAGTATTGGATGGTACAACAGGACAGAATGCGTTAAATCAGGCAAGAGAGTTTGCACAGGTTGCAGATTTAACAGGTATTATTTTGACCAAACTTGATGGAACGGCCAAGGGCGGTATTGCAGTGGCAATTCAGTCCGAGTTGCAGATACCGGTAAAATACATTGGTGTCGGAGAAAGTATTGAAGATTTACAGAAATTTGATGCGGATCAGTTTGTAAACGCATTATTTGATGTAGCTCCCCAGACAGAGGAGTAGGAAGAAGGATAACATGAGCAGTGAAATGTTAACATTAGAGAGATTTGAAGAAGCATCTGAGAAAGTCAAAGAAGCTACTTTACCTACAGAGCTTGTATATAGTGAGTATTTAAGTGCACAGACCGGCAATAAAGTATATTTAAAACCGGAAAATATGCAGTTTACAGGAGCGTATAAGGTAAGAGGTGCTTATTATAAAATGAGTACCTTGACTGAGGACGAGCGTCAGAGAGGTATCATTACCGCATCTGCCGGAAACCATGCACAGGGTGTGGCTTATGCGGCAAAATGTTATGGTGCAAAGGCAATCATTGTAATGCCTACAACTACACCTTTAATTAAAGTGAATCGTACAAAAAGCTATGGAGCAGAAGTTGTTTTATACGGCAATGTATATGATGAAGCTTGTGACAAAGCCTTAGAGCTGGCAAAAGAGCATGGTTATACATTTATCCATCCTTTTGATGACCCTGCGGTTGCAACCGGACAGGGCAGTATTGCCATGGAAATTGTTAAAGAACTTCCTTTGGTTGATTATATTTTAGTTCCCATTGGTGGTGGCGGACTTGCTACCGGTGTATCTACTTTAGCGAAGTTATTAAATCCCAAGATTAAAGTTATCGGTGTAGAACCGGCAGGAGCAAACTGCTTACAGGAATCCTTGAAAGCAGGAAAGGTTGTGACACTTCCCGGTGTCAGCACCATTGCAGACGGTACTGCGGTAAAAACACCCGGTTCCAATATCTTCCCTTATTTGCAAGAAAACCTGGATGACATCATTACCGTAGAGGATGAAGAACTGGTAGTAGCCTTCCTTGATATGGTGGAAAACCACAAGATGATTGTAGAAAATTCCGGTTTACTGACCGTCGCAGCATTAAAACATCTGGATATCAAGAATAAAAAAGTGGTATCTATTTTAAGTGGCGGAAATATGGATGTCATTACCATGTCTTCCGTGGTACAGCAGGGCTTGATTTTCCGTGACCGTATCTTTACGGTATCTGTATTGTTGCCTGATAAACCCGGTGAACTTTGCCGTGTTGCCGGTATCATTGCAGAAGCAAGCGGAAATGTTATCAAATTGGAGCACAACCAGTTTGTAACAACCAACCGTAATGCTGCCGTAGAGCTTCGCATTACTTTGGAAGCATTCGGTACCGAGCATAAAGAAGAAATTATGAAAGCTTTGGAGAAAAACGGTTATAAACCTAAATTGGTGAGAACGAATATTTAAATCAAAAATGGACACCCTTAGTAAAAAAGGAGGTCCATTTTTTATGAAATCAATGATGAGAATATCGGGTGTGCGGGGAAGAGAAATATTAGATTCCCGAGGTAATCCCACAGTAGAAGCCGAGATTACGGTTACAGATACTATGACAGGCCACTATTACAGAGGGAGAGCTGCAGTACCAAGCGGAGCCAGTACCGGTCAATTTGAAGCCGTAGAATTGCGTGACGGCGAGACTCGGTATATGGGGCTTGGCGTGAGAAATGCCGTAAATAATATTGAGACAAAGATATCAGATGCCTTGATTGGAATGAATGCACTGAATCAGATAGAAATCGATCGCGTATTGCAGCATATCGATGGTACGGATAACAAAGGTAATTTGGGTGCCAATGCCATGCTTGCTGTTTCTATGGCGGTAGCAAGAGCCGGAGCAGAAAGTCTGCACATTCCGTTATATCAATATTTGGGTGGTGTGCATACAAGCCTGTTACCTGTTCCCATGATGAATATTTTAAATGGTGGAAAGCATGCGGATAATACCGTTGATTTTCAAGAGTTTATGATTATGCCGGTGAAAGCGGAGGATTTTGGGGATTGTCTTAGAATCTGCGCAGAGGTGTATCACAATCTAAAACAACTTTGTAAGCAGAGAGGTCTATCGACCGGTGTGGGTGATGAAGGTGGTTTCGCACCGGATTTACCCGATGCGGAAGCGGTGCTATCTTTAATTGTAGAGGCCATTAAGGCTGCGGGTTATACACCGGGTGAAGATATTAAGATTGCATTGGATGTGGCATCCAGTGAACTATATGATGAAACAGACGGTATGTATCATTTTCCGGGTGAAACAGAGAGTCGTAGACGTAAAAATAAAATGGAATTACCTCAGACCATTCCACATGGTGCATATGAGGCAGGAGTATCAGCGGATCGTTTGATTAATACAGAAGAGGTTATCCGCGATGCTAATGAAATGATATCTTATTATGAAGAATTGATTGAAAAATATCCGATTATCTCTATTGAGGACGGATTAGCAGAAGATGACTGGGAAGGTTGGAAGGAAATGACCAAACGTATTGGCGATAAGGTGCAGTTGGTTGGTGATGATTTATTTGTGACTAATACCAAACGCTTGGATGCAGGGATTAAGCTTGGTGTTGCCAATGCAATTTTGGTTAAGGTAAATCAGATTGGTACCGTCAGCGAAGCTATGGAAGCTATTGAGATGGCGCACAAGAATGGATATAAGGCAGTCATTAGCCATCGTAGTGGTGAGACGGAGGATGCCTTTATTGCAGATTTGGCAGTGGCAGTTAATGCGGGACAGATCAAGACCGGAGCGCCATGCCGTAGCGACCGTGTGGCAAAATACAATCAATTATTGCGTATTTCTGAAGAATTGGGTGATGTGGCAGAGTATCGGAATCCCTTTCAGAAACGGTAAATGAATAAATGGTGATATAAACAGTCGTGGAAATAATCCTGCGGCTGTTTTTTTGTCGCCATAATTGACAAAAACTGTCCAAAGGGTTATGCTTTCTGAAAAATGTTTAGAATGAGGAAGCATATGAAAAAGGAATATGGACTGGCTTTGCTTGCGGTTTTTTTATGGTCAACATTGTCGCCGGTAACCAAGATTGTATTAGGTAGCATTCCCAATATGGAAGCTTTGTGTGTGGGTAGTCTGATAGCGACAATATTTCTATTGATTATGAATGCGGGCAGAAAAAAACTTCAGATTTTAAGGCAATGGAGCCCCATTGATTATATATGGGTCTGTGGCATGGGCTTTGTGGGGTTATTTTTATATTATGCGTTTTATTATTACGGTATCAGTGTCATGGCAGCACAGGATGCATGTATCATTAACTATTTGTGGCCCTTAATGATTGTGGTATTTTCGGTGTTTATACTGAAAGAGCAAATGAATGTGAGAAAATTGCTGGCAGTTATTTTGTCTTTTGCAGGCGTTGTTTTAGTGGCAACCAAAGGCAATATCGCCAATATCGATATGGGAAATTTAAAAGGAATTTTAAGCTGTATCGGTGCGGCTGTTTGTTATGGTCTGTTTTCGGTATACAATAAAAAGAAAGCGTATGATCAAAATATCAGTATGATGTTTTTCTTTGGAGTAGCAGCCCTTGCATCCGGTGTGGTATCTCTCTTGACAGAAGAATTGCAGCCCATAACCGGTGTACAATTAATGGGCTCTGTGTGGATTGGTGTGTTTGTCAATGCCATTGCATATTTGGCATGGGGCTTGGCGTTAAATGGAGGAGAGACGGCAAAGATATCCAATCTGGCATATATTACCCCGTTTTTAACCATGCTGGTGTCCTTTGTTTTGCTGGGAGAGCCTTTAAGCATATGGTCTTTTGGTGGACTGGTATTAATTGTTGCCGGTATTTTTATCCAGATGAATCCTGTAAAAAAGTAGACAAGTTTTGAGAAAGTGAGCATATATATGGAATATATATATCCGGATTATTATGATGAATTTCAGTGTACTGCAGATAAGTGTCCCAATACCTGTTGCGCGGGATGGCAGATTTATATTGATGAAAAAAGTTTAAAAAAATATTTGCGTCAAAAAGGAGCTTTTGGTAGTAGACTTAAAAATTCCATTGATGTAGCGGAAGGATGCTTTCACCGATATGATAATCGCTGTGCTTTTTTGAATGAGGACAATCTATGTGATATTTGTCTGGAAATGGGAGAGAAGCATTTGTGTCAGACTTGTGAACGATATCCGAGACATGTGGAAGAATATGAAAATGTCAGGGAGATATCCTTGTCCCTTTCCTGTCCGGAAGCGGCAAAAATTATATTGGAAAAAGAAGAAGTGACTGTTTTTATTTGTGAAGAAAAAACAGAAGCTGAAGAAAACTATGAGGACTTTGATTTCTTTTTATATACAAAACTGTTGGATATCCGCAGTTGTATATTGGATGTGATTCAAAACAGAGAATTGAATATGTCCGAACGCATGTCCTTTGCGGTTGCTATGATGCATGATTTGCAACGAAGAATTTCGGGCGGAAAAATCTATGAAATTGATGAATTGTTGGAACGATATAAAACAAAGGATTTTGTTTCAAAAACCTTATACAAATTTGAAAAATACAAGCACAAGATAGGTGAACGTTATGGATTGATCCAGGAAATGTTGATGACACTTCATGAATTGGAGGTGTTGCAGGATGACTGGATGGGAACGCTCTGGAATGATGAGTGGATTTTGTACGGAACCATGACCCAAAAAGAATATGTGGAGAAACGGCAGTTGTTTTTGAAGGAACATCCCAAGTGGGAGATTCAAAAGGAACAGATTTGCGTATATTTTATTTTTACATATTTTTGTGGGGCTGTATATGATGAAAAAGCATATAGTAAGTTGAAAATGTGCATGATACATATAATGTTGATGGAGGAACTCCTATTTGCAAAAAGGTTGCAGAAAGGTAAGCCGTTGATAACTGATGAAATTGTTGATTGTGTACATCGTTATGCAAGAGAGACTGAGCACTCGGATTGGAATTTGGAATATATGGAAAAACTTGCCGGAAGTAGAAAGGTATTTGCATTGGAAAATATGTTGATTGGGCTGTTAAACGGTTAAACATGTATAATTTGTATTGAAAAATGAGGAAAAACAGACAATTTTCGGTAAAATGACACATTGAGAAAAAAAGATACCATAGTTATAATAGGACATGTAGAGGTTAGAAGGAGGTAACTATTGTTATGACTTATGAAGAGATTGTTGCTTATGCAAAAAAGAAAATGGCAGACGTAGATGTGACAGAATACAAAGGACACTTAGCAGTACAGGTTAATATTACAGGTGAAGGCGAAGGTGCATTCTATATTGAATTAAACGATGGTACAGCAACTGTTGAACCTTATGAATACTATGACAGAGATGCAGTTTTAATTGCAACAGCAGATGTATTCAATGCATTGGTTGACGGAAAGAAAGATGCTGTAGCTGCATATCTTGCAGGAGAGTTGGCTGTTGAAGGTGACTTGGACAAAGCACAGGAATTCGGCAAAGTATTAAAAAACAAGAAAAAGAAAGCAGCAAAGAAAGCACCTGCAAAAAAAGCAGTAGCTAAAAAAGCACCTGCAAAAAAAGAAACAACTAAAAAAGAAACTGTAAAAAAAGAGACAGTTAAAAAAGCACCTGCAAAGAAAGAAACTGTGAAAAAAGAAACTGTAGCAAAACCTGCAGCAACAACAAAAAAAGCAGCTGTAGCAACAGCAAAAAAAGCAGTGGCAAAAAAAGCAGAAACAAAATAAGTTAGTATCTCTCAAATGATATCATATTAAAAAAAGTTATATTTATCGGGAAATTTGTTTTTTTGATAGATATAACTTTTTTTATGCGATTTCCGTCATATAATATAACGCATAATATAAGACAAGCCGACGGCTTTTTTGACAGTTTGGTACACAACTTGGAATAGTTTAGCGAAAGGCGTTTTTTTCTGCGATGACTAAGGCTTGAATCATAAAAAGTCCTTTTGTTATAATCCATGTCAAAAGAATGGAGGGATTGACATGGAGCAACGAAACGTTGTCAATACCAAGGATGAAGAAAGCGTGTATAAGATGCTTCAAAGTTTACTTAGTCAGAATAAAGAGTTTCAAATCATGATCTCGGTGCCGGCATCCGGCAAGGACGATGATGTGACAATTATAGGAACACAAAGTGCAACTGAACCTGTAAAAAGAGATTTGGAAAAAGATGTAACGGATATGATACATGAACTTGGGGTGCCGGCACACATTAAAGGCTACCAATATTTGAGGGAAGCGATTATGATGTCGGTGGAAGATATGGATATGCTTAATTCCATTACAAAGGTATTATATCCGACCATAGCCAAAAAATTTCAGACAACACCCAGCAGAGTGGAAAGAGCAATCAGACATGCCATCGAGGTTGCTTGGAGCAGAGGTAGGATGGAAACTCTGGATGCATTATTTGGATATACCATTAATCATGGGAAAGGGAAACCTACCAATTCGGAGTTTATCGCGCTGATAGCAGATAAAATCCGCCTGTTATACCGAAATTAAGTCTTTTAAATTGGCCTGCATAGTGATATAATATCTGTATGAGTTTGGGCTCATAGTATGAAGGCTGATTTTGGAGGTATACGATGAAAAATATACTGTATGTCGCATCGGAGGCAGTTCCTTTTATTAAAACAGGAGGACTTGCAGATGTGGTTGGGTCATTACCCAAGTGTGTGGACAAAAAATATTTTGATATTAGGGTTATGATTCCGAAGTATTCCTGCATCAAACAGGAATTAAAGGATAAAATGAAATACAAAACACACTTTTACATGGACTTCAATTGGAAGAGTGAGTATGTGGGTGTGTTAGAGGCAAAGGTAGATGGCATTACTTATTATTTTATTGATAATGAGTCCATGTTTACCGGCTTCAAGATTTATAGTGATAATGTTATTGATGAGATTACCAAGTTTTCATTTTTCAGCAAAGCAGCTTTGTCTGCATTGCCGCTCATCGGTTTTAGACCGGATGTGATTCACTGTCACGATTGGCAGACCGGACTGGTTCCTGTTTATTTAAAAGAGCGTTTCCAGGGAAATGAATTCTTTAGAGGTATTAAATCTGTTATGACGATCCACAATCTGAAATTCCAGGGTAAATGGGATGTCAAAACAGTTATGAACATCACCGGATTACCGGCTCAGTTCTTTACACCTGACAAGTTGGAAGCTTACAAAGATGCCAATTTGTTAAAGGGTGGTATTGTATATGCAGATGCAGTTACAACTGTTTCTCCTACATATGCGGAAGAGATTAAGACGGCGTTTTATGGAGAGGGCCTGGATGGTTTGTTGAATGCCAGAGCAAATTCTTTGAGAGGTATTATTAACGGTATCGATTACGAAGACTTTAATCCGGAGACAGATAAGAATATTCCCAATCCTTACAACGCGGCAAACTTCCGTAAGGAAAAGATTAAGAATAAGAGAGCACTTCAGGCTGAACTTGGTTTGGAACAGGATGATAAGAAATTTATGATCGGTATTGTATCCAGATTGACCGACCAAAAAGGTTTCGATTTGATCGCATATATCATGGATGAGCTTTGCCAGGAAGATGTACAGATTGTTGTTCTGGGTACCGGTGAAGAGCGATATGAAAATATGTTCCGTCACTTTGATTGGAAATATAACAATAAGGTTTCGGCGAATATTTATTATTCCGATGAGTTGTCTCACAAGATTTATGCAGCAAGTGATGCATTCTTGATGCCTTCCTTGTTTGAGCCTTGCGGACTTAGCCAGTTGATGTCACTTCGTTACGGAACCATTCCGATTGTTCGCGAAACCGGCGGATTAAAAGATACGGTAGAGCCTTACAACGAATACGAAAGTACAGGTACAGGCTTTAGCTTCACAAATTATAATGCCCATGAGATGTTGGCATCTATCCGTTACGCGAAGTATGTTTACTATCAGAAAAAGCGTGAATGGAACAAGATGATTGACAGAGCGATGGCTGCTGACTTCTCTTGGTATGTATCGGCTGAAAAATATCAGGAAATGTATGACTGGTTGATTGGTTAAAAAGAATGATGAGGGGTTGTCACTTACGACAGCCCCTTTGTTATGAAGGGAAATACTATGGCTTTTGACGGAATTACCATTGCGGCATTAACCGCAGAATTAAGAGACAAACTGGAAGGCGGAAGATTGTATAAGATTGCACAACCGGAAAAGGACGAACTGTTGCTGACCATTAAAAACAATAGCAATCAATATCGTTTGTTGATTTCTGCCAATGCATCTTTACCACTTCTATATCTGACAGATGACAATAAGAAAAGTCCGATGAATGCACCTAATTTTTGTATGCTGTTGCGTAAGCATGTGCAAAATGCGCGTATTGTAGCGGTGACTCAACCGGGCTTAGAGCGTGTGGTGCATATTCATATGGAGCACCTCAATGAAATGGGTGACCTTTGCACCAAGATTTTGACTGTGGAATTGATGGGAAAATACAGCAATATTATTTTCCGTGATGATGAGAAAATTATTGATAGTATGAAGCACATTTCTATAGCAGTCAGCAGTGTGCGTGAGGTGCTTCCGGGACGAGCATATTTCATTCCCGGCGCGGATGAAAAAATGGATTTGGTAAAAGAGGATTGGAAGGCACTGCAAGTAAATGCAATGAATGCCATGACAGAAAAAAGTGTGCCGGTTCAAAAATTTATTTACCAAAGTTTTACGGGCATAGCTCCCATTGTCGGGACAGAATTATGCTACCGGGCAGGCGTGGATGGAGATAAGCCTACCAATGCGTTGGATGATGTTGAGAAAAATAAAATCATGGATGAAATGCAACGCTTGAGAGAAGTGTTGCAAAAAGAAAACTTTATGCCGGCAATTGTCTATGATGGGGAAACGCCGAAGGAGTTTGGTGTTTTAACTTATACCATTTATAAAGGGATGAATCAAAAGGAGTTTACATCTGTTTCTGAACTTTTGAAGCAATACTATAATGAAAAGAGCACGGTTACCAGGATTCGTCAAAAGTCGGTGGATTTGCGGAAAATTGTCCAGACAGCGGTAGAACGGAATGCGAAAAAACTTGATTTACAAAATCAACAGTTGAAGGATACGCAAAAGAGGGAAAAGTATAAAGTTTACGGTGAACTTCTTCATACCTATGGCTATGAAGCGAAGGAAGGCGATAAGTCCATTACAGTAATCAACTATTATGATGGTAATGAGCTGACCATTCCTCTTGATCCGGAGTTAACACCCATGGAAAATGCCAAAAAGTATTTTGATAAATATGGTAAGTTGAAGAGAACCTATGAAGCGTTGACGGTTCTTAGTAAAGAAACAGAAGAGGAATTGCATTATCTGGAATCGGTTATGATGGCTTTGGATATGGCAAGGGAAGAGGATGATCTGACGCAAATCAAAGAAGAACTGATATTAAGTGGTTGTGTGAAGAAAAAAGGAAATAACAAAAAGGCAAAGCTCCTGAGCAAACCTCTGCATTATATCAGTAGTGACGGTTATCACATGTATGTGGGCAAAAATAACTATCAAAATGAAGAAATCACATTTCAGATGGCAGAAGGTGGTGACTGGTGGTTTCATGCCAAGGGAATGCCCGGGTCTCATGTGATTGTAAAGTGTAAAGGTGCTGAGTTACCGGACCGTACATTTGAGGAGGCAGCACGCTTGGCTGCTTATTATTCCAAAGGAAACGGACAGGATAAAGTAGAGATTGATTATATCCAGAAAAAACATGTGAAAAAGCCCAACGGAAGTAAGCCGGGATTTGTCGTATATTATACCAATTATTCCATGATGATTGATACGGATATTTCTAATATCAGACAAGTGGAATCTTAGGGAAAATCCGAACCGGTGATAATAAGCAAATTCTTGACGGTTTTCCTCAAGTGCCTTATAATGTAAGGAAGTATGCGACAAGAGAAGTGAGAAAATTGGTCGCAACGGATAAGAGGTAAAATATGATTAAAAGTATGACAGGATTTGGCCGTGGAGAGTATTCAGACGGTCAGCGCAAATTTACGGTAGAGATGAAAGCCGTAAATCATCGTTATCTGGATGTGTCCGTAAAGATGCCAAAGAAATTAAATTTCTTTGATGCCACCATTCGTAATCTTTTAAAGGAATACATGCAGAGAGGTAAAGTTGATCTCTATATCACCTACGAGGACTTGTCTGAGCAGACAGTCAGCATCAAATACAATGAGCAGGTGGCAGCGTCTTATCTGCAGTATTTAAAAGAAATGGCAGATACCTTTTCCTTGGAAAATGATATCCGTGTGTCTTCCTTATCCAGATATCCCGAGGTCTTCACAATGGAAGAACAGGAGATTGATGAAGAAGGTATATGGAAAGGGTTAGAGAGTGCCATCCGCAGTGCGGCAGAGGCATTTGTTGAGTCCAGAGTCAAAGAAGGTGCCAACTTAAAAGCAGATCTTTTGGATAAGCTTGACGGTATGCTTTCTTTGGTGGCATTTATTGAAGAGAATTCACCCAAGATCATTGATGAGTACAAAGCAAAATTGCAGGCAAAAGTACATGATCTCATGGAAGATAACCGCATTGATGAAAACAGACTGTTAATGGAAGTAACACTCTTTGCGGATAAGATTTGTGTGGATGAAGAAATTGTCCGTTTAAAGAGCCATATTGAGATGGTGAGAAACACTTTGGTAGAAGGCGGAAGCATCGGACGTAAGTTGGACTTCATTGTGCAGGAGATGAACAGAGAAGCCAATACCATTCTTTCCAAGTCCACAGACTTAGAGATTTCCAACCGCGGTATTGAGTTGAAGACAGAGATTGAAAAAGTCAGAGAGCAGATTCAGAATATTGAGTAGTTAAAGGAGCAGAATATGAAAAGAACCGGAACATTGGTTGTTATATCTGGGTTTTCCGGAGCCGGAAAAGGCACATTGATGAAAAAACTGCTGGAAACCTACGACAATTATGCACTGAGTATATCCATGACTACCAGAGATCCCAGACCGGGCGAGGAGCATGGAAAACATTATTTCTTCGTGCAAAAGGATGAGTTTGAGCAGACCATTGAACAGGAAGGTTTGCTTGAGTATGCACAATATTGTGGCAATTATTATGGTACGCCTAAAGCCTATGTGGAGCAGTGCTTACAAGAAGGTAAGGATGTTATTCTGGAGATTGAGATACAAGGGGCTTTGAAGGTAAAAGATATCATACCGGAAACCGTTCTGGTATTTGTGACACCACCCAGCGCCGCAGAACTTCGCAGACGCTTGGAAGGTAGAGGTACCGAGACGGCGGAAGTGATAGGTAAAAGACTTGCCCGTGCGGTTGAAGAGGCCGATGGCGTTGAAAATTATGACTATATTGTTATCAATGATACGCTGGAACAATGTGTGGAAGATATTCATACGATTGTCAAGGCATCACATTGCAGAGCGCATCAATCAATAAAAATAATTGAAGAAGTCAGCGAGGAATTAAGCGTGATTTCGAAAGGAGAAGAAAAATGATACATCCATCTTATTCAGATTTAATGAAGGTAGTAAACAGTGAGGTAGAGCCCGGCGAATCCAAAGTAGTAAACAGCCGTTATTCCATCGTTATGGCTACCAGCAAAAGAGCAAGACAGATTATTGACGGTGAGGAGCCCATGGTTGATGTTAAAGGCGGAAAACCTTTATCTATCGCCATTGAAGAGTTGAATCAGGGTCAGATCAAGATTTTGGGAGACGAAGAAGAGGAAGAATAGAAAGAGTGGGGTTGATGGTTGGTGCATGTGTGATGCAGATTATCATCAATCCTTTTTCTATATTTATGGAGTATTATGAAAATTGTATTTATTTCATTGGGCTGTGACAAAAATCTGGTAGATACAGAGATGATGCTCGGCATGTTGTCCGAAAAAGGTTACAGCTTTACGGATGATGAAGATGAAGCGGATATTGCAGTTGTCAATACCTGCTGTTTTATTGGTGATGCCAAGGAAGAAAGTATCAACACTTTATTGGATCTTGGCGAAAAAAAGCAAAATGGACATTTAAAAGGTTTGATTGCTACCGGGTGTTTGGCGCAACGCTATGCCAAGGAAATCCGTGAGGATATCCCTGAGGTAGATGCTATTGTGGGAACCAATGCTTTTGACAAAATTGTTGAAGCGGTTGAAAGTGTGGCAGAGCAAAAATGTCTGGATTTTATGCAGGATATTAATGAAGTTCCCGTGTATGGCAAAAAGCGTCTGATGACCACCGGTGGACATTATGCATATCTAAAAATTGCGGAAGGTTGCAATAAGCACTGTACCTATTGCATTATCCCGAAGGTCAGAGGAAATTACCGCAGTGTACCCATGGAGACTTTGCTTGATGAAGCAAGGACATTGGCAGAGCAAGGTGTCAAAGAGTTGATATTGGTGGCACAGGAGACAACAATTTATGGTGTAGACATCTATGGTGACAAAAGTCTGCCACGGTTGTTAAAAGAACTTTGCAAGATTTCCGGTTTGTATTGGATTCGGATTTTATATTGCTATCCGGAAGAGATTACAGATGAATTGATTTCGGTGATAAAAGAAGAAAAGAAAATCTGCCATTATCTCGATATTCCCATTCAGCATGCGGCAGATGATGTATTAAAACGTATGGGGAGAAAAACTTCCAATGCAGATTTGCGAAGAATTATTGGCAGATTAAGGGAAGAAATTCCGGATATTTGTTTGCGTACAACCTTGATTGCAGGATTCCCCGGAGAGCGTGAAGAAGACCATGAAGTGATGATGGAGTTTGTGGATGAGATGGAGTTTGACCGCCTCGGAGTATTCACCTATTCACCGGAAGAAAACACACCGGCTGCCACATTTACGGATCAGATTGATGAAGCACAAAAGGAAGAATGGCAGGCAGAGCTGATGGAATTGCAACAGGAAATCGCCTTTGATAAAGCCGCTGACATGATTGGTGTGGAAGGCTATGTGATTATTGAAGGTAAGGTTGCAGATGAAAATGCCTATGTAGGACGTACTTATAAAGATGCGCCCAATGTGGATGGGTTGATTTTTATTAATACTGATGAAGAGTTGATGAGTGGTGATTTTGTAAAAGTCAAAATCACAGGTTCTTACGAATATGACTTGATAGGAGAGATACTAACATGAATTTACCCAATAAACTGACATTATCCAGAGTGATTATGGTACCGTTTTTTGTTGCATTCTTATTGATGGTACCGCAGTATACATTTTTTAAATGGATTGCGCTTGGTATTTTTATCATTGCAAGCCTGACAGATTTACTGGATGGTTATCTGGCAAGAAAATTGCATTTGGTTACCAATTTTGGTAAGTTTATGGACCCGTTGGCTGACAAGTTGTTGGTTTGCTCGGCGTTAATCGGATTGTCATCCTTGGATGTGATTCCGGCGTGGATTACCATTATCATTATTGCAAGAGAGTTTATTATTAGTGGCTTTCGTTTGATAGCAGCAGAAAAAGGAACCGTTATTGCAGCAAGCATGTGGGGTAAATGGAAAACCACCTTCCAGATGATTATGATTTGTGTACAGATGATAGTGATGGATTATTATCTTGCGTTGCAGACTGAGCCGATTGTAGAGATTGGACTTAGCTCTTTTTATACAGTGATGGTGATAATCGGAAATGTGACTATGTATATTGCCTTGATTTTAACCATTGTATCTTTGGTAGATTATCTGGTTAAAAACAAAGATGTGTTGAAGGACGTGGATTAATCATGACTTTAGAGCAGGAATGTGTAGAGCTGTTACGTAGATATGGTTTGACAGTTTCGACGATGGAATCCTGTACCGGTGGTATGTTATCGGCAAGACTTGTCAATGTAGCCGGTGCATCGGATGTATTGCATGCATCATATATTACCTATTCCGATGAGGCAAAACATATCAATCTTGGTGTAAAGACAGAAACCTTGGAAAAGTATACGGCAGTCAGTGCTGAGGTTGCAGAGGAAATGGTAGAAGGTAAGGCTTTACAAATAAAGCCGGATGTGGCAGTATCAATTACAGGGATAGCAGGACCGGGCGGCGGAAGTGCAGATAAACCGGTTGGACTTGTATATATCGGATGCAGAGTAAAAGAGAAAGTACAAGTCGCAAAGTATTGTTTTGCAGGAGAACGTAGCGAAGTTCGGAAACAAGCAACAGAAAAAGCCTTATCTTTTATGAAGCAATGTGTAACAGATTATTTTTCATAATGATATGGAATATATAAACGTAAAGAAGAAAGGGAGAAGAACATGGAAAATCAATTCAACAATGGATTTTGTCCAAAATGCGGTGCATTATTACGTGATAATGTATGCCCCAGTTGTGGCTTTGGAGAAAGTCATCCGGAAACAACCGAAACAATGAATGGAACTGAAACCTTGGGTCAGCAGCCCAGACCCTATGAGACGTATATGAATAATACGTATGATCCCAATGCGTACAATACACAACAGGGTGGCTATGATCCCAATGCGTACAATACACAGCAGGGTGGCTATGATCCCAATGCATATAATATGCAGGGCGGTTACAATACATACAATAACGCATATGGACAGAATGGTTATTATACCAATCCGGCGCAGCCTCCCCAGAAAAAATCCAATAAAGGTGTTATTGCAATTGTTATTTCCGGAGTTGTATTGTTAATAGCTGCAATTGTAGCGGTTATCTTTGTGTTTGTAAAAGCATTTAGTGCTGAGATGGAAGACACAGAGTATTCCTATGAAGATGATTATGACTATGATTATGACGAAGACGATTGGGATGACGACTACGATTCTGATGACGACTACGACTTCGATGATGACTATAATTTCGATGATGACTATGAATTTGATGACGAAGATGACTACGAAGATGATTTCGATGAAGACTATGACTATGATGAAGATTTGTTAGCTTTCGTAGACGACATTGATTGGGATGATGATGAATGGGATGATGAGCCTTACAATTATGATGCAGAAGATTTGGAAGGTGATATCTATTTTGAATTATGCAACTGCATAGATGAGAGTGTGGACTATAAGTTGGTACATGAGAGTTATGAAGAATTAGATAAAGACTTAAATGTATGTATCCGCATTAATTATTATCAGATTGAGGGTGATATACCCAATGTGGATGAGATTAATGAGGTGTTGAAGGCACAGGCTATGTGGGCAGGAGACAGTTATCATGAAGATGCTGATTTGTTCGAAGAAGAGTTTGAAGAATACGGAGCGGGCTACGTAGTAGAGGTGGATTCTTATATCACATACAATGATGATGAGGTGTTAAGTATGGTGTCCGAAATCTACTATGAAAGTGCTACCAGCATTGATCAGGTAATCTATTGTTGTAACGTGGATTTGGTATCCGGAGAAGTGGTATGGAATACAGATTTATTTGATTTTTCTGATGAATTTATCGAAGAGTTCCGTGTGATTTGTGAGGAGCAGAATGGCTATGTTGCTTCTATCGATATGATGGATGATGAAGAATTAAGAGACTTTTTTAAAGATGAATCCTGTTTTATTTTCTACCTGACACCCTGTGGAGCAGAGCTTGGAATTAACTACACAACAGAAGAAAAATACGGATGGATTTCTGCAACATACAAAGATTATGAAGATTATATGATTTCTTATTAAAGAGATGGGGATCAATGAATGTTAATCATTGGTCCCCTTGCTATTTTTTATCAAATATGTTAGAGTTAATGGCATCTGAAGCAATTCGCTTTCCGGCATTTCGCCAAAATATTCCATAAAAACAATAAAAAGAAAAGAAGTGATGCCATTGAGGGAGTTTTAAGGGACTTTTATAATGTTATTATAAATTTGTTAAAAGAAATGTTGACAAAATCGAACATTTGTTTTATTCTATTAAAAGAACGAACAAATGTTCCTTGTAAAGGAGAACGAAATGGAAAGAGATGACAAATTAAAAGCATTGGATGCGGCAATTTCCCAGATTGAAAGAGCGTATGGTAAAGGTGCCGTGATGAAATTGGGAGATTCAGCAAGCCAGATTAATGTAGAGACAATTCCTACAGGATCTTTAAGTCTGGATATTGCATTGGGTCTTGGCGGAATCCCCAAAGGACGTATTATAGAGATTTATGGACCGGAGTCCAGTGGTAAGACTACCGTTACCTTGCATATGATTGCAGAAGTGCAAAAGAGAGGGGGAATTGCAGGATTTATTGATGCCGAGCATGCATTAGACCCCAGTTATGCCAAAAATATTGGTGTAGATATTGATAATTTATATATTTCTCAGCCGGACTGCGGTGAGCAGGCATTGGAGATCTGCGAGACTATGGTGCGTTCCGGTGCTATTGATATCGTAGTTGTTGACTCAGTTGCCGCATTGGTTCCCAAAGCAGAGATTGACGGTGATATGGGAGATTCACATGTGGGTTTACAAGCCAGATTGATGTCTCAGGCACTTCGTAAGCTGACAGCTGTTATCAGCAAATCAAACTGTACTGTCATCTTTATCAATCAGCTTCGTGAAAAGGTTGGTATTATGTTTGGCAATCCCGAGACAACAACCGGTGGTAATGCATTAAAGTTCTATTCTTCTGTCAGATTGGATGTAAGAAGAAAAGAGCAGTTGTTGGCAAATGGTGAAGCAATCGGAAACAGAACCAAAGTAAAGGTTGTTAAAAATAAGATTGCACCTCCGTTCAAGATTGCTGAATTTGATATTATGTTTGGCAAGGGTATTTCTGCAGTCGGAGATATCTTGGATTTAGCAGCAGAGTGCGGAGTCGTAAATAAGAGCGGTGCGTGGTATGCATATGAAGGTGAGAAGCTTGGACAGGGTAGAGAGAATTCCAAGATGTTCTTACAGCAACATGCAGATATGTGTGCAGAAATTGAGAAAAAAGTCCGTGAACATTATGGATTGGTGCAAAATTCCCAGGATACAGAAGCAAATAATGAAGGCAAAAAGTAAAATAGGGTAATAATAGGATGATTGTTACAGATATTATTGAAATATCCAAAAAACAATGTAAGATTATGGTCGATTATGAGTTCGCCTTTGTGTTATACAAGGGCGAACTTCCCTTATATAAGATAAAAAAGGGAGAAAGCATGGCAGAGGAGACCTATCGTCGTATTGTTGATGAGGTATTGACTAAGAGGGCGAAGCTCCGTGCCATGAATCTGTTGAAGAGCCATTCTTACACAGAAAAGAAATTGACAGAGAAACTAAAGAGAGGATTATATCCTCAGTCTTGCATCAGTTGTGCAGTAGAATATGTTAAATCTTATGGATATGTAAATGATGACCAATATGCTGCGGATTATATGTTCTATCATGGTAATCGTTTGAATAAAGTGCAGTTATATCAGAAGTTACGTCAAAAGGGGATTTCAGAAGAGGTTATTGCACAAAACTATGAGCGATATTGCCATCAAAATCATGCACCCAAGGAAGAGGATTTGATATGTGATTTTCTTCGAAAAAAGGGATATACGAGAGAAGGTTTTCAGGTTACGGCTGATCAGAAAAATAAATTGATTAGGGCCTTGTTGCAAAGAGGATTTACATACGATAAGGTTTGTCGTGTATTTGCACAATATGGTGAAAATGCCGAAGAAATGTATGAATAAGTCCGAAAAAATTGGATAAATTGTGCTCTATATTGGCTTGAACCCTTGACATGACACTCGAAAAAGTTTAAAATTGAAGTGTTGTAAAATCGCGCTTTAGGATGAATTTTTACATATCATTCTATATTGAGATATTTGTACAATGAAAATTTAATAAGGAGGTGCTCCTGTACAATGGGTAGTATTATTATAGCCGTTGTAGTGACACTTGTAGTTGCCATTCCTGTTACAGCCGGCATTGTTACCGCATATCACAAAAAGGTGACAGAGGCTAAGATTGGAAATGCAGATGAAAAAGCCAGAGAAATTATTGATGAGGCTTTAAAAACTGCAGAGGCAAAGAAGCGTGAAGGCTTGCTCGAAGTGAAGGAAGAGTCCATTCGTACCAAGAATGAGTTGGACAAAGAGATCAAAGAGCGCAGAGCCGAAGCACAACGCTACGAGAGACGCGTTCAGCAGAAGGAAGAAAATATCGACAAAAAAGCTGAAGCAATCGAGAAAAAAGAAGCAAGTATCATTGCAAGGGAAGAACAGTTATCCAAGCAGAAGGCTGAGATTGAAAAGCTTAACGAACAAAGAGTACAGGAACTGGAACGAATCTCCGGATTAACCTCTGAACAGGCAAAAGAATATTTATTGAAAATTGTTGAAGACGAAGTAAAACATGAAACTGCTGTCATGATCAAAGAGATGGAGAGCAGAGCAAAAGAGGAAGCAGACAAGAAGGCCAAAGAATATGTGGTTACAGCAATTCAGAAATGTGCAGCAGACCATGTATCTGAGACTACAATTTCTGTTGTTCAGCTTCCCAACGACGAAATGAAAGGTCGTATCATTGGTCGAGAGGGACGAAATATTCGTACGCTTGAGACTATGACCGGTGTTGATTTAATCATTGATGATACACCGGAGGCGGTTATCCTTTCCGGATTTGATCCGATTCGAAGAGAGGTAGCCCGCATTGCCTTAGAAAAATTGATTTTGGACGGACGTATTCATCCTGCCAGAATTGAAGAAATGGTAGAAAAGGCACAAAAAGAAGTAGAAGTTATGATCCGAGAAGAAGGAGAAGCCACTATGCTGGAAGTTGGCGTACATGGCATTCATCCCGAGCTCGTACGTTTACTTGGTAAGATGAAATTCAGAACCAGTTATGGTCAGAATGCGTTGAAACATTCCATCGAAGTTGCACAGTTGTCCGGTTTGTTGGCTGCTGAGATGGGCTTGGATGTAAGAATGGCTAAACGTGCAGGTTTACTTCATGATATCGGTAAAGCTGTAGACCATGAGATGGAAGGATCCCATATTCAGTTAGGATCTGAATTGTGTAGAAAGTATAAGGAATCTGCAACAGTTATTAATGCTGTTGAGTCTCATCATGGAGATGTTGAGCCTCAGACCTTGATTGCATGTATTGTTCAGGCTGCTGATACAATTTCCGCAGCAAGACCGGGTGCAAGAAGAGAAACCTTAGAGACATACACAACCAGATTAAGACAATTAGAAGATATCGCAAACAATTTCAAAGGTGTAGAAAAATCTTTTGCTATTCAGGCAGGCAGAGAGATTCGAGTAATGGTAGTTCCGGAACAGATTACGGATACAGATATGGTACTGTTGGCGCGTGATATTTCCAAACAGGTAGAAGCTGAGTTAGAATATCCCGGACAGATCAAGATCAATGTGATTCGTGAATCCAGAGTTATTGATTATGCAAAATAGCATATCGTAATGAATAAGCGTATAAAAGAAGCTGTTTTATATAAAACGGCTTCTTTTTTTCTTGTATTTCGTGCTTACATAGTGTACAATATACGGAGTGTATGATTGTATACAATTAAACAATTTCAGGATGGTGTTATTATGAAAGCATATAAAAGCATGTCAAAAGAAGAATTACAGCAGTTACAGGCGGAGTTGTCCCAAGCGTATGAAGATGCAAAGGGTAAGGGATTGAAACTGGACATGTCCAGAGGAAAACCTTCTACAGCACAGCTTAGTTTGAGTAATAGTCTCTTGGATGTGTTAAATTCTGAATCGGATTTTAAAGCAGAAGATGGAACAGATTGTCGCAATTATGGTGTTCTGGAGGGACTTCCCGAGGCACGCAAGTTGATGGCAGATATGATGGATACAAAGGCTGAAAATGTGATTGTGTGTGGAAATGCCAGCCTTACCATTATGTATGATACTATTTCGCGCTCCATGACACATGGTGTTTGTGGTTCCACACCTTGGTGTAAATTGGATACAGTTAAGTTTTTGTGTCCGGTACCCGGATATGACAGACATTTTGCTATTACCGAGCATTTTGGTATTGAAATGATTAATATCCCCATGACAGAGGACGGACCTGACATGGATATGGTAGAGAAATATGTCAGTGAAGATGCGAGCATTAAGGGTATCTGGTGTGTACCCAAATATTCTAATCCTCAAGGTGTATGCTATTCCGATGAAACGGTCAGAAGAATGGCAGCATTAAAACCGGCAGCGGAAGATTTCCGTATTTTTTGGGATAATGCTTATGTGATTCATCATTTATACGAAGAAGCTGAAAAACAGATCAAGATTTTAGATATTATTTCAGAATGTGAAAAAGCAGGAAATCCGGATATGGTATATGAATTTGCATCTACTTCCAAGGTTTCTTTCTCCGGTGGTGGAATTTCTGCTGTTGCTACATCTGTCAAAAATATAGAATGGTTCAAGAAATCCATGACCATTCAGACTATTGGTTATGATAAATTAAACCAGTTAAGACATGTAAGATTTTACAAAGATATTAATGGTTTAAATGCACATATGATGAAACATGCAGCATCCATCAGACCTAAATTTGAGGCTGTTTTAGCTACTTTAGAGAAAGAACTGGGCGGACTTGAGATTGGTTCCTGGATTGAGCCTAAAGGCGGTTATTTCATTTCTTTTGAAGCAATGGAAGGTTGTGCAAAAGCAATTGTAGCAAAATGCAAAGAGGCCGGCGTTGTAATGACCGGAGCAGGTGCCACTTATCCATATAAAAAGGATCCTAAGGACAGTAACATCCGTATTGCACCCACACTTCCCACACCTGAAGAATTAGCTGCAGCAGCAGAGGTTTTTGTGTTGTGCGTAAAATTGGTCAGTGTAGAAAAGTTGTTGGAGGCAAAATAAATGTCAGGACAGTTTGAAAGAGTCGATCGTGAGTTGGTATATCACGGACATATTGTAGACTTTTATGAAGATACCATCAAAGTCCCCAATGGGAATGTGGTAAAGTGGGATTTTATCAAGCATAAAGGGGCGGCTGCGGTTGTGCCGGTGATGGACGACGGCAGACTGTTAATGGTGAAGCAGTATCGTAATGCTTTGGACCATGAGACTCTGGAGATTCCCGCCGGAGGCTTAAATTCGGCAGATGAGCCGTTTATTGAGTGTTGTCACAGGGAATTGGAAGAGGAGACCGGATATAAATGTGAAATGGAGGATATGGAGTTCTTGATTTCCATCCGCTCCACGGTAGCCTTTTGTGATGAAAGAATCGATGTATATGTTGCCAAGAATCTGGTTAAAAGCCGTCAAAATCTGGATGAGGATGAGTTTATTAACGTATATCCTTATACCACAGAGGAACTTAGCGAAATGATTTATAAGGGTGAGATACAGGATTCCAAGACCATCGCATCCATTATGGCTTATATATGTAAATATGAAAAATAAATGATGATCCGTGCAAATGCAGAATGACGTGCTGTATTTGTACGGATTTTTATTTGTATACAAGCATATATTGAAAAGATAAAAGAAAAAGGAGACAATGGATTGCACAAAGTAAAGAAAAGGAATCTGTTGTGTTTTCTTCCGATTATCTTTGGCGTGACTTTGGGAAACATAGCCATGTATCTTTTAGAAAAGAGTATACCGGAAACGGTAGGTTTTTGGGAAAAAGGCATGTTTGAAGAATTGCAGGCAATACAATATAAGAGTGGGGCATATATGACGTATCTCGTAAAAGTACGAGGTCTGCAGACCGGATTTATTATTGCCATGAGTTGGATACACAAAAAAGAATTAGCAGCTTTTATTTGGGGATTTATGACAGGTGTAGGCTTTGGATTTGGAATATATGGATTGTGTATGCAATGCGGTATGAGAGGAATATGGGGGTATTTATTCATGGTGTTTCCCCATTATATTTGTTATTTATGGGCATATAAAAAACTGTTTGATATTGACTCAAATGGTCAAAAAATCAAGGTTTTGGGAGTTGTCATAATAGGAATTCTGCTTGAGTGTTATGTAAATCCAATGTTTTTAAAAATTTTTTCAAAAATATTTTTTTAGAAATATAACAAGATGTAGTAAAATGTAAACCAAAAGCTCCATAGATGTTGGGATTTGCCGTCAAATGCTTGAATTTCAGGGAAAATTATGTAAATTTTCTATTTGATTTTCTGGAGATTTCTGCTTATAATAAGACCTAGGTCAAAGATTGACATAACTGAGTTATGGGGAAGGGTTACATGATTTTATGGAACAATCAATAGATCGGTTTATCACCTATTTACATAATGTTAAAAATACATCAGCGAATACAGAGATGTCATACCGTAGAGATTTGAAAAAAGTTATTGCTTTTTTGCGTTCTAAGGGATTGACTGAGTTGGTCGATGTTACAGCAGAGGATTTGCAGGCTTATATCATATCTATGAATGAGCAGAACTTTGCAGCAGCCACCGTATCCAGAAATATTGCATCCATTAAGGCGTTTTTTCATTTCTTATGTCAGGAAAATTTGATTGCCAAAGATGTATCGGATAATTTGAAGGCACCCAAGATAGAAAAGAAGATGCCGGAGATTTTGACCACAGATGAAGTTATCCGTTTGTTGGAACAGCCTTCGGGAGACAGCCCTAAGGAGATTCGTGACAAGGCAATGCTGGAGCTTTTATATGCTACCGGTATCCGTGTGACAGAGTTGATTACGTTAAAGGTGAGTGAAGTAAATCTTTCCATGAGCTTTATTGTATGTAAGGATTCTCACAAAGAGCGTGTGATTCCCTTTGGAATGGCAGCTAAAAATGCCTTGGTTAAATATATGTCGGAAGCAAGAGATAAAATGCTTGAGGACAAGTCCTCCGATATCTTGTTTGCAAATTGCTCGGGAAGTTCCATGAGCAGACAGGGATTCTGGAAGTTGATTAAGTATTATTCCAAAAAGGCAGGGATTACTACCGATATTACACCGCATACATTGAGACATTCCTTTGCGGCACACTTGGTAGAAAATGGAGCTGATCTTAGAAGTGTGCAGGAGATGCTGGGACACTCCGATATCTCCACCACACAGATTTATGCAAATATGAATCATAACCGTATCCGGGAAGTGTATGCAAAAGCACACCCCAGAGGTTAATAATTAGTTTATGATTGTCGCATGCCTGCTTGGCCAAACTGAGAGGTGTGCGGCAGTTTTTTTGTATCCGGTATATGTCCAATAAAAAAGGAAATCCCTTGGGATTTCCTTTTCTTATACATGTTTAGCAACTTTCTGCAATGTCATAAATCAGCTTTTCGCTGTCTGCCCAGCCCAGACAAGGATCGGTAATGGATTTACCATAGATACCTTCGCCGATTTTCTGGGCACCTTCTTCGATATAACTTTCAATCATAACACCTTTTACCAGGTTGTGAATGTCTCTGTTTAATCTTCTGGAATGCAGTACCTCTTTTACAATACGAATTTGCTGTGCAAATTGTTTGCCGGAATTGTTGTGATTGGAATCAATTACGGTAGCGGGAAATTGCAAATTCATCTCGCCATACATTTCCAACAGACGATTTAAGTCTTCGTAATGGTAGTTGGGGAAACTGCGTCCGTATTGGTTTACTGAACCGCGTAAAATGGTGTGTGCCAAAGGGTTGCCGGTGGTGATAACTTCCCGGCCACAATAAATGAACTCGTGGGGATGTTGTGCGGCATATACGGAGTTCATCATAACCGATAAATCACCGGAAGTAGGGTTTTTCATGCCGGCAGGGACATCGAAACCACTAACGGTCAGACGATGCTGTTGATCCTCTACACTACGGGCTCCGATGGCAACATAGGAGAGTAGGTCATCGATGTAACGCCAGTTTTCGGGGTAAAGCATCTCGTCCGCAGCTGTGAGACCGGATTCCTGCATGGCACGGATATGAAGCTTACGTACTGCTACGATACCTGCTGCCAGATTCGGTTTCTTTTCAGGATCGGGCTGATGTACAAAACCTTTATATCCTTCGCCGGTTGTACGGGGTTTGTTGGTATAGATACGGGGAATCAAAATCAGCTTGTCCGATACCTTTTCATTGATGGCAGCCAAACGGCTGATGTAATCGCAGACAGAATCTTCATTATCTGCACTACAGGGACCGATGATGACCAGAAACTTATCGCTTTCTCCGGTAATGACTTTTTTGATTTCCGCATCCCGTTGTTGCTTTAATAAAACAAGTTCCTCGGGGAGGGGATATTGTTCTTTAATTTCTTCCGGTGTGGGTAGTTCACGTAAATATTCAAAGCTCATATGTATACCTCTTTTCGTTAAGATATATTATCTTCAACAGCGTTTATTATAGTATATATATTTTTTCAGTGCAAGAAAATTCAATAGACAATGCATAATCTGACTGATGGGCAGACCATATAAGTAGCCTCTGATTCCGATATGGGGTACCAATAAAAAAATCGAAACAAGTCGGATGCAAAGAGCAAGTATATTAATAAAAAAAGCATGAGTGGCCTTGTTTAGACCGTTTAAAATGCTGGTTAACAAAGAACCTAAGTATAAAAAAGGACATATAAAACTGAGAGAACGGATAAACAGCCCCGCTTCATCACTATGGAACAAAATATTTCCGAGGAGGGGACCGGTAGTATAGAAGAAAATCGTAGCAAGAAATCCCATCAGCATGCAAAAAGCGGTGCTGGTAAAAATGGCATGGGAAATACGCTTGGGATTTTTGCCTGCATCTGCTTCCGATACGTAGGGGAGCAATAATACACTGATAGAGCCGGTGATAGCTTGGGGAAATAAAATTAAAGGGAGAGCCATACCGGTTAAAACTCCATAAATACTCAAAGCATGAGCATTGGATAAACCGTAAGTACACAATTGCTGTGGCAATTGAACTGCTTCTACACTTTGCAAAAAATTCAGAATCACACGGTTCATGCTCAATGGAACTGCCAGGGACAGGAGAGGCTTTAATTGAGGAAAAACAGAGGCTTTTACCAGAAGCTTTTGACGGGATATAGCAACAATACTCATAAAGGAAGAGATAATTTCCCCCAAAACCAGACCAAAAACAGCAACGGATATTTGCAGTGTGGTGTCAGCGTGTTTAGTGAAAATGAAAATAACATATACACAAATGACACGTACAAGCTGCTCGATTAATTGGGTAACAGATGGTAAAGCGGTCTTCTTTAAGCCGTAATAATAACCGTTAATGCAACTGTGAATAGCTGCAAAGGGCAGAGAAATAGAATAAATGCGTACTAAGGGTGCGCAGCGCACTTCCAATAAAAAGTGGGTGGATATAGGAACACTGTATTGAAATAGAAGTAGTCCAAGGAAAAGAGACAGGAATACAGAGACAAATAAGCCGCAAAACAATACAGCTATACTTTGCGTATGTTGATTTTTTGCTTTATAAGCAGCAACATGCTTGGATACGGAAGTTTGGATGCCGGCTGCCGTAACAGAAAATGATAGAGCCATAATCGGAGCTAAGAGCTGATAGATGCCCATACCTTCTTCGCCAATATTTTGGGATAAAAAAATACGATAGAAAAAACCGATGATGCGGGTAATAAGACCGGTACAAGTCAGTATGACAGTACCGGTGATAATCGGATGCTTGGAAATTTCCTTCAATGGGAGCGTACTCCTTGCAGGATACTTAAAAAAATATATGCACCGTTCTTTCCTATCAGAACGGTGCATGTAAGAACCATAGGATTAAATTTTATAAAAATAGGGTTGTCTGCCTTCGAATACCGTATAATAATCAAAGCCACAGGACTTTAGGATATCAGCTGCCTGTCCGAAGTCTGCACCGATATCGGCAGGTGCATGTGCATCAGAACCTACAGTGATGATTTCACCACCCAGTTCCCGATACCGTTTTAAGATATCAGAGCAGGGGTTGGTGGTATGTATTGATTTGCGGAGACCACCGGTGTTACATTCGATGGCCTTTTCGTTATCAATCAATACCTTTAAGATTTCATCGATAATATTTTTATAGTCCATATAAGAAAATGCCTTGGCATGTTCGGGAATATATCGGGAGATATAATCCAGGTGACCATAGACATCAAAGCCTAAAAAGGATTTGACGTTGGTAAGCATCTCTTCAAAATAGGTGCGGCAACCTTCCTCGGCAGTGCGGTTTTGCCAGAAAGCGGGATAGTAAGGGTCTTCGCCGGCACAAAGGTGGGAAGATGCAATGATAAAGTCAAAATCATGGGACTTGGTCAGGACAATGTTTGGTCTTAAACAACTTGCCTGTAAGCCGATTTCCAGTCCGAACAGGATTTTAATCCGGTCTTGATATTTCTTTCGTAAGCCCAGTAATTCATATAAATAAGAATCAACATTCAGAGTAAAGGGCTCCGGTGGAAGATCATAAAGGGGCGGAAAGTCAAAGTCGTTGTGTTCGGTAAAGCACATGGTGTCCAAGCCCTTTTCAATACCGGCAAGAATCATTTCTTCCATAGGAACATCGCAATCGCCGGAAAAGTATGAATGTAAATGTAAATCAGCTTTTATTGCCATAAACGGAATCCTTTCTTCCTTATAAAATGTAAATTATGATTTCGGATACACAAATAATAGCATAGTGAAAGAGAAAAATGAAATAAAAATACGAGAAAACACATTTTTCTTTTGAATTCTTTTGAAAATGGACTTGCTATTTTGGTATAAATTAGTTACAATATGTGTGCTGACAAAATTTTGTCAATCCGTTATTACTGGCGGTTGGCAGAATAATATATTAAATTTCATTTTTAGGAGGAATTAAAAATGGCAGTAAAAGTAGCAATTAATGGTTTTGGCCGTATCGGTCGTCTTGCATTCAGACAGATGTTTGGTGCAGAAGGTTATGAAGTTGTAGCAATCAATGACTTAACAAGCCCTAAAATGTTGGCACACTTGTTAAAATATGATTCCGCTCAGGGTAAATACGCTTTAGCTGATAAAGTAACAGCTGGCGAAGATTCCATCACAGTTGACGGAAAAGAAATCAAAATCTACGCTATGGCTAATGCAGCAGAACTTCCTTGGGGAGAACTTGGTGTTGACGTAGTATTAGAGTGTACAGGTTTCTATACATCTAAAGAAAAAGCTTCTGCTCACATCACAGCAGGTGCTCGTAAAGTTGTTATCTCTGCTCCTGCAGGAAACGACCTTCCTACAATCGTTTACAATGTAAACCATGATACATTAACAGCTGAGGATACTGTTATTTCTGCAGCTTCTTGTACAACAAACTGCTTAGCTCCTATGGCAAAAGCATTAAATGACCTTGCTGGTATCAAATCCGGTATCATGAGCACAATTCATGCTTATACAGGTGATCAGATGATCCTTGACGGACCTCAGAGAAAAGGTGATTTAAGAAGATCTCGTGCAGGTGCTGTAAATATCGTTCCTAACTCCACTGGTGCTGCTAAAGCTATCGGTCTTGTTATTCCTGAATTAAACGGAAAACTTATCGGATCTGCTCAGCGTGTTCCTACACCTACAGGTTCTACAACAATCTTAGTTGCTACAGTTGAAAAATCTGTAACAAAAGATGAAATCAATGCAGCTATGAAAGCAGCAGCTACAGAGTCCTTC
>JAZQLQ010000002.1:0-6978 GCA_045542735.1 Lachnospiraceae bacterium | reverse complement strand
TTTGCGGCACACAGATGTTATCAAAAATGCGGATTTGTTGAAGAGGGGATAGAAGAACGCCCTAATGGATGGAAAGCAATCCGTATGAGGAAATTATTGTAAAAAAGATTGGCTCAAAGGTAGAAAAGAATAAAGATATTCGCGTTACTTTTGGTTGGGAGAATTTTTTATGTACAACGCCAAAGAATTAAAACTTACTTTAAACAACAAACAAATCAATTACATAACCTTCGGCAAAGGTACCAAGTCTTTGATTATGATTCAAGGTCTTAATACCAACGGAATCAAAGGTGCAGCGAATTCCTTGGCTTATATGTATCGTATCTTTGCCAAGGATTATACAGTATATCTTTTTGACAGGAGAACGGAAGTGTATGATAGCATTACAGTCCGGGAACTGGCGGTAGACATTGCAGAGGCTATGGATGCTTTGGGATTAGTGAATGCAGATGTGTTTGCGGTCTCCCAGGGCGGAATGATTGGACAGTACCTTGCCATTGATAGGCCGGATTTGATACATAGAATGGTGCTTGCGGTAACGCTTTCACGGAACAATGATGTGGTAAAAGAGGTTATAAGCAGCTGGATTGAGATGACAAGGCAGGAGCAGTACAAGGAATTGGTTTTGGATATGGCGGTTAAAATGTACTCGGATGCGTATGTGAAGCGCTACAAACCTTTTATGCCCCTTCTGACAGCGGTGCAAAAGCCAAAGGATAAGGAGCGTTTTATTACATTGGCGAAAGCCAACCTTACCTGTAATGCATATGAAGAGTTGGAGCAAATCAAGTGCCCCATACTGGTGCTTGGCGGAAGTCGGGACAAAGTTACCACAGGACAGGCATCTGTGGAAATTGCAGAGAAACTTGGCTGTGAGATTTATATGTATGAGGATTTAGGGCATGCTGCCTATGAAGAGGCGAAGGATTTTAACCGGAGAGTTTACGATTTTCTGATGAAAGAAGAGTTAAAGCAGTGATATATATTTTTTAGGAATTTGTTCATAAAAGTACACGAATGTTGATGGAATACAAAGATGATATAGGGGAATACGTATGAAAGAAAAGAAAGATTTTGGAGCATCGAATATTTTACAATGGATATTAGGGTTGATGATAATAGCAGCTTTTGCCTTTTTCATCATCGGAGAAGTAGTTTTACCGCCGGAAAATTTGGAAGACATCGGTGAATTTGGACTTTATGAAGGTGAGTGGGTTCAAGTCTTGGATGATGGCACAACAGAGGTGATAGAAGTGCCGGGAGAATGCAAGACGGAGCAGGGCGAATGGGTTACGATTGAAACGGTTTTGCCGGAAGATATTTCGGATATTAGTTTCGCAATCCGCAGTATGCAGCAGGACTTTAAAATCTATGTGGGAGATGAGTTGCGTAAAGAATATTCTACCATTGCTACACAGCCTTTTGGTAAAACCAGTACGATTACCTATGTGTTTTTTGATGTATATGAGGATGATGGGGGTAAAACTTTAAGGATTGAATTTATGAGTGATTCCTCTTATGCAGGATATGTCAGCGAAGTTTATATGGGCGAGCATGTTGCGCTTTGGCAGAATATTATCAAAAACTATGCGCCGTCTCTTGTGATTGCAATGTTTATGCTACTGGTGGGAATCAGTGTTTCTGTATTAAGTATCATTGTTCGTTTTATGTATAAGACGGAAGTGGAATTGTTACATATGGGAAACGGTATTATTTTGGCGTCTTCCTGGATGATTGCGGAGTCGAGAATGCGACAGTTTATATTCCCGAACAGTACGATGGCGGTATATCTGGGATTTTTTATGATTATGCTTTTACCTTATCCCATAGCTGCATATATGAATAAGGTGCAAAAGTGTCGTTACCGAATCGCATATTTGGCAATTTATATTGCGGTAGCCGTGAATTGTGTGCTTGGAACGACGTTGCAGGTTTTGCAGATAAAAGACTTCTTTGAAACGATGTTGGTATCTCACATTATCATGGGATGCTTGATTATTATAATGACTGTAACGATTATTCTGGACACTATTCATGGGTATGTGAAGGAATATTGGGCGATTGCAATCGGTTTTGTAGCTTTGATGCTGGGTGGAATCGGCGAGATTGTTATGGTATATATCAACAGTTCGCAGTATAACGGAATTCCCTTATGTTTAGGGCTTGTGGTCTTTTTGATTACAGCCGGAATGCGAACCGCCAAAGATGTCCGCGCGGTAAATCAGGAAAGAAATCTTGCCCTTGCCGTCAGCGAATCCAAGTCGCAGTTCCTTGCCAGTATGTCACATGAAATTCGTACACCGATTAATACCATTATGGGTATGAATGAGATGATTTTGCGCGAGAGCAAGGAAGAGAATACAAGGGAGTATGCGGATAATATCAATCGAGCCAGTGAAATACTGCTAGGATTAATTAATGATATATTGGATTTATCTAAAATTGAGGCTGGGAAATTACAGATTGTAGAGTCGGATTATTCAACGGCAAATATGTTGAAAACAGCTATTTCCGGTATAGAAATGCGGGCTAAGCGTAAAAATTTGGAGATAAAAAAAGATATTGATGAAACGCTTCCTGCTGTTTTAAGCGGAGATGAGATTCGTATTACGCAGATTTTAAATAATTTGTTATCCAATGCAGTGAAATATACAGAGACAGGCTTTGTCACATTGACAGCTAAGGGAATACGGAAAGAAAACGGATTTTTCCTGCAGTTAGCGGTTTTGGATACGGGTATAGGTATTGCGAAGGAAGACCTTGAACGTCTTTTTGATACCTTTGTTCGACTGGATTTAAAGAAGAATCAGAATATTGAAGGAACCGGTTTGGGACTCAGTATTACAAAGCAGCTTGTGGAAAATATGGGTGGTAGTATTACGGTTACCAGCGAAGTCGGAAAGGGCAGTTGCTTTACGGTAGAGATTCCACAAACGATTATTGACGAAACTGCTATGGGAAGTTTGGATAGCAAAAACGTAAATACACCCACAGAAGCGGAAAGTCCGGCAAAAACGTTCAAAGCACCGGATGCGAAGGTGCTGGTGGTAGATGATAATAAAATGAACTTGAAAGTAATCGGAAACCTTCTGAAACGTACGGAAATGCAGGTGGATTTTGCAAATGACGGAAAACAATGCCTTGAAATGACTAAAGAGAAGAAGTACGACATTATTCTTATGGACCATATGATGCCGGAGCCGGACGGCGTGGAGACCCTGCATCTTTTACGGGCAGATCAGGATAATAAGAATCTTGAGACACCTGTAATTGTTTTGACGGCAAATGCGGTGGGTGATGTGGAAGAGAAATATTTGGAAGAAGGCTTTGATGGATACCTGCCCAAACCCATTGACGTGGAGAAAATGGAAAAAATCTTATCAAAATACGTCTAAAATGCATTATTTTTATAAAAAATCAAAAAATCCCCCTGCGTCACGTATTGCTTGTGACGCTGCGTAACGTCCTAAAATGGGCGTTGAAAGGAGGCGAGAGCGATGTCAAAATACACAACAGGAGAAATTGCCAAGCTTTGTGAAGTGACGGTCCGTACCGTTCAATATTACGATACGAGAGGTATTCTCGTACCCAGTGAATTAACGGAAGGCGGAAGACGTCTTTATAATGATGAAGACCTTCGCAAGATGAAAATCATCTGTTTTTTACGTGAGTTGGATTTACCCATCAACAGCATTGCCGAACTGTTAAAAGAAGAGGATCCGGGAAGCGTTATTTCCCTTCTTTTGGAACAGCAGAGGAAGATGCTGAAAGAAGAAATCGGTGAGCGTGAAGAACGGCTTAAGAAACTTGAGGAATTATCATCAGGGCTTAAGAATTTTGAGCATTTCTCGGTTGAATCCATAGGTGACATTGCTTATCTTATGAAGAATAAAAAAGAATTAATGAAGATGCGTTGGAAAATGGTAGGGCTTGGTTCCATTATGAATGTGATTGAGATTGGAACTATTATTTTATGGATTAAAACAGGGATTTGGTGGCCTTTTGCAGTGGGAATGTGTATCGTTGTGGCAATCGGTGTCCTTATCAGTAGATATTATTATAAATCTGTCAATTACATCTGTCCGCAGTGCCATACTGTTTTTAAGCCGAAGTTTGGTCAGATGTTTTGGGCAAACCATACACCTAATACAAGAAAACTGACCTGTACATGTTGCGGACACAAAGGTTTCTGTGTAGAAACCTATGCACAAGAGAAAACGGAGGACTAAATTATGAAAATGGATAAAAAGAAGTTTACAATTTATATGATTTTTGCCTTTGGTCTTGCCTGGGTAATTCAGATTATAGCAAGCATTTTTGCGAGAAACGGAAATGTGGCTGTATTTCCGCTTCTTTTGGCGGTTTGCATGTTTATGCCGTTTCTTGCTACTCTGATTGCGAGAATTCCTTTAAAAGGTATGGGGTGGATTCCGAAACTGAAAGGGAATATCGGCTGGATATTGCTTTCGTGGTTCGGACCTATGATTTTAACCATTCTGGGTGCAGTGATTTTTTATCTGATCTTCCCTGATAGACTGGATTGGAGCGGTTCCTATATGGCTTCTCAGTATGGCGAGGAAATGATGGCAGAATTGCAGTCTACCGGAATCACCATCCCCCTTTTAACAATCATTACCATCGTGCAGGCCTGTTCCTATACACCAATCATCAACGGATTGCTCGGTTTGGGCGAGGAAGTTGGCTGGCGAGGCGTTATGTATCCCATGTTAAAAGATAAGCTTGGCCGGGTAAAAGGTATGATTCTTGGCGGTGTAATCTGGGGCGCATGGCATTGGCCGATTATGGTGCTTGCAGGATATGAATACGGCTTAGAGTACTGGGGCGCACCCTTCCTTGGTATGGCGATGTTTTGCCTGTACGCTACAGTGGCCGGAATTATTTTGGATGTTTTATATGAGAAGACCAAGTGTATCTGGGTACCTTCCGTAGGACATGGTGCCATCAATGCAATCGTGGGAGTTCCTGGTCTAATGTTAAATGTCGAATTTGCGGATCAGTTGACCATAGGACCCTTGCCTATCGGTATTATTGCAATGATACCGTACATTATCACTGCAATTTTTTTGCTTGTTCTTACCGGGAAGAAGAAAGAGAATTAAGAGGTTTTTATAAAAGAGAAAATGGAGTAGACCATGAAAAAGAGTAAAAAAATGATTGCCCCGATTCTGATATCTGTTATTATAATACTATATTATGTTTTATATTTTGGTATTTTAATGGCACTGTTAGGCGGTATCTGGAAGTATGTGCTTGGCATTGTTCCGCTATTGTTTGGCAGTGTGATGATTAAGGTTTGTGTGGAGCGAATCAAAGAAATTAAGGAAGGTGAAGAAGATGATCTTAGTAAATACTGATTACATTAGCGGAAAAGAGTTAGAAACCCTTTCATTGGTAAAGGGAAGTACCATTCAGTCAAAGCATTTGGGAAGTGACATCAGCCAGAGCTTTAAGACTTTGGTGGGCGGTGAGTTAAAGGCTTACAATGAAATGATGAACGATGCCCGTGCCCTTGCAACCAAGAGAATGGTGGAAGAAGCAGAAAAATTAGGAGCAGACGCTATTGTGAATATCCGTTATGCATCTTCGGCAGTTATGCAGGGCGCTGCGGAAGTAATTGTGTATGGAACAGCAGTGAAGTTTGTGAAATGATTTTAATGCGTTGAAATGATTATGTTATGTGCGTTTTTTTGAATAATTAAGAATGAGTTTAGCAGGGAGATGACTTTATGGTTAGTACAGCTTCAATGATTGCAATTATTATCACGCTTTTAGTTACATTGATTGCACCGGTAGTCGTGTGGATTATTTATGGTTTAAAAAATAAGGGAAAAGGTGTGTGGAAGGCGTTGGCTTTGGGTGCAGCAGGTTTTGTTTTGCTTCAGATGATTATCCGTATGCCGATTCTTAATATTGTAAGTTTGATTCCGGGATTTGGGACCTTCGTAGCGGAGTATTATGTGGTGTATTGCCTGATTCTTGCTATTACGGCGGCTTTGTTTGAAGTGGTGGCACGTTTCGGTGTGGCTAAAATCCTGCAAAAGAAGATTAATTATGAACAGGGTGTTGCAGCCGGCTTGGGTCACGGCGGTATTGAGGCAATCTTAATTGTAGGTATGACATATATTAACAATTTGTTGTATGCGATTATGATTAATTCAGGTGCTTTTGCCCAAACGATAGAGGCAGTTGCGGCTACGGATACTACAGGTATGGCGGAGGCACAGTTGCTGGCGATTCAGGCGTCTTTGGTTGAGGCACCAAGTTATCTCTTTTATCTTGCAGGCTATGAACGTGTGCTTACCGTTATTTTCCATACTGCTATGAGTTTGTTGGTTTGCTATCTTGTCTATAAAAAGAAAGCGGTTCTTGGCGTTGGTATTGCTTTCGTGATGCATTTCCTTGTGGATTTCATTGCACCGTTGATTAACGGATTGGCAACGCCTTATCTTGGTGAAGTAATTTCACAGGGGACAGCTTATGTAATTATTTACAGTTTCTTAACAGTGGTTGCAATTGCATCATTTGTTGTTATTGTGATGATTGGAAAGAAGTGGAAGAAAGAAGCGTAGTTTGACTTGAGACGTAAGGTGTTGTATTCTTGATTAAAGCAATTGCTTGGGAGGGAATCAGATGTCTTTTTTAGAAATATTAAAAGGAATTGTTGGAATTATATTTTTCTTGGCGTTGATGGCTACTGTGGCAATTGCCATAACGGCAGTGATTTTTAAGATAACAAACAAATTGGATAAAAAAAGAAACCGAAACCTTACGATTGCTTTTTTGATTTCTTTTATCACAGGAATTTTAAGTTGGATTGGGCATTTTATCATTGCATTTCAGTTATATAATATGTAGATTAGTGTAATATTGTTTTAGAATTAAATGTATATACGACAACATCTATTTAAAATTATTTTTAAATAGATGTTGTTTTTTGTATTACAACGAGTTATAATC
>JAZQLQ010000001.1:0-141877 GCA_045542735.1 Lachnospiraceae bacterium | reverse complement strand
TGAATAAGGCAATTCATCATATTTCAGATTCTGAAATCAATGAAATTATAGAACGTGAATTACTTATGAACCCATATCCAATAGAGATTGCTGATTTTTGGTATCAGTATTGGGAGTGGATCGTGTTTATTACATTTATCGTGGCTGTGGCATTAGTTATGTATGCGTTACTTACCAATAGAATAGCTAATTATAAAGTTGAAAAAAAGGAATACGAATTACTGCAGAAAAAAATACAGTTGGATGAGATTACCGGTTTATATAATCGAACTTATTTCTTTGAATTAGCAAGAGAGTTAATTGATAAAACAAGAGAAGAGATGTGTATTGTAACCATGGATGTTTCTAATTTTAAGGTTGTAAATGAACTCTATGGAATGAATGCTGGAGATGAATTATTAAAAGAACTGGCAAAACAGTTACTAGATATTGGTAAAAAATATGAAATGATTCCTGCCCGTTTTATGGCAGACCACTACTATATGTGTATGTCTAAAAAAGACTTTGAAAGAATTGACTTCCCAAAGAGTTTTAAGACCTTTTTGGAAGATATGGATATCAAAGTAGTTTATGGAGTATTTATTGTGGAAGATGGAAATTCCATGCCTGTAAATGTTATGTGTGACAGAGCTTTTGCTGCTGCCCATGACAAAACATACAAGTATGTAGAATATATTCATTTTTACAATGATTTGGAACATAAACAGATTATGATGGAGCAGGAGATTGAAAACGAAATGGAAAAGGCGTTAGAAGAGCGTCAGTTTTATATCGTAGTACAGCCTAAATATAATTCTGTATCAGAAAAGGTGGTAGGTGGTGAAGCCTTAGTTAGGTGGCAGCATCCTAAAAAGGGAATGATATCTCCAGGAGTCTTTATTCCTGTATTTGAAAAGAATGGCTTTATTATCCATTTGGATTATTATGTGTGGGAAGAAACATGCAAACTGCTTAAAAAGTTAAAAACAGATGGAGTGAAAACAGTACCTATTTCTATCAATGTTTCAAGAGCACATTTTTATGGAAATGAATTAAAGCAAAGATTGTTAAATCTGATAGAGAAATATGACTTGGAAACAAGAGATATTGAATTAGAGATTACAGAATCTATTTGTGGTGATGCTCCAGATGCGATATATGAACTAATTCGTGAACTGCAGGATTTAGGATTCAAAATAGCAATGGATGACTTTGGTAGTGGTTATTCTTCGCTTAATATGTTAAAAGAGATGCCGCTTGATATCCTTAAAATGGATTTGAAATTCTTGGATGGAGAACAGGAAAAGGGTAGAAAGATTTTGAAGACCTTAATTGACATGGCTCATACCTTGAATTTAAAAGTCGTAGTGGAAGGGGTAGAAACCCTGTCTCAGGCAGAGTTTCTAAGACCATTTGGTGATTGTAGTATACAAGGTTACTATTATTCTAAACCTATTGTAGCAGAAGCATTTGAAGAACTGATGAAATAGATTTGTATAGATAATAGTAGGATTAGTTAATTTATTAAAAAGATTATAAAAAAGAGGAGAAATATTATGAATCCTGTAAGATGAAAGTTTGAATTGATAAAAATTAGTTCATTATATAGAGAGATAAGGTGGCGCATTATGGGAAAACGAGTACTTATAGTAGACGATGCAGCTTTTATGCGGATGATGCTTAAAGACATCTTGACAAAAAATGGATATGAAGTTTGTGGAGAAGCTGAAAATGGAAAAAAAGCAGTTGAAAAGTATGGAGAGTTACATCCAAACCTTGTAACTATGGATATCACAATGCCTGAGATGGATGGAATTTCAGCATTAAAAGCAATTAGAGCAGGAGACTCAGCTGCGAGAGTTGTTATGTGTTCCGCTATGGGGCAGCAATCTATGGTTATAGAAGCAATACAGAAAGGTGCAAGAGATTTTATCGTAAAACCATTTCAGCCAGATAGAGTTATTGAAGCGGTGAAAAAAGCAATCGGATAAGTGGTTTAAATGAATGACAATTTTCTGTTTAGCAGTCACTTGAAACTTTCAGTTTTACGAAGGGATTGGAAACACTAGGGGATTCGAAGTGGATATTATAGTGCAGTGAAATTCAGATTTGGGCATATGCATACTTTTTTCTTTGAATGCCCAAAGAGAGAAATTTAATGAACTTTTTTGAAAATTAAAACTTTTTCAACGATTAAAAATCCCGATCACTTAATGTGAACGGGATTTCATATTAACACTCAAATTATAAACATTAACATAAGCGGAAGACACCAAATACTTTACCCATAATCATACAATCCTGTACAATAATAGGCTCCATGGAATCATTTTCGGGTTGTAAACGGATATAACCATTTTCTTTATAAAATGTCTTAACAGTAGCAGAGTCTTCAACCAAAGCTACAACAATATCACCGTTGCGGGCGGTATTGCACTGCTGTACAAAAATCTGATCTCCATCAAAGATACCCACATTAATCATACTGTCACCCTTAACTTTGAGACAAAATACATTGCCGCCATGGGGAACCATATCTGCAGGAATGGGGAAGTAACTCTCAATATTTTGCTGTGCAAAAATAGGCTGACCTGCAGCCACGTCACCAACTACCGGAATACTGGTCATCTCACGTCTGACCATCTGAAAACTATCATCCACAATCTCGATGGCACGGGGCTTGGTAGGATCACGGCGGATATAACCGTTTTTCTCCAAGGTCTCTAAATGGGAGTGGACGGAAGAAGTGGATTTTAAATTAACTGCCTCACAAATCTCACGGACTGCCGGTGGATATCCTTTACTTAATATTTCATCTTTAATATACTCTAAAATCTGTTGCTGTTTAGCAGAAATTTTACCTTGAGCCATATATAGAACCTCCTATCTGACGGATTAACTAAATGTAGTATAACACATTTTTTTGAAAAAGCAAACATATATTCCGAAAATTTGTTCGATTTTTCTGTTGACAAACCGAACAAACATTCGTATAATACAAATATAGAACGAATGTTCGCAACAAATGTTCGATAAACAAGAACGAGATACAGACTTGATTTCATATATGATTTAGGAGGAGATTATGATGGAGAGCAGAGAATATACAAGAGCAAGAAGAGTAGCAAGAGCAAAGGCAAAAAGAAGACAGGCGGCGATCCGTAAATTATTCTTTGCATGCATGACCGGCTTATTTGTTATGATCTTTGGGTTATCCGTATTTTCCATGACAGCCAAAGCAGATACCAATGAATATGCCAATATGAATAAATATTATGAGAGTCATTTGATTCAGCAGGGTGAGACTTTATGGTCTATCGCAGAAGACAATATGGATGATGCTCACTATGATTCGGTCAAAGAATATATTGAAGAAGTAAAAGAGGTAAATGGTTTTACCGGTGATAAGCTTCAGAGCGGTAATTATATTTTAATTCCCTATTTTGCAGAAGAAGCGAGAGTATCTTATTAAGATCTCTCGCTTTCGTTTCTTTCGGGCCAGCCCTTCATATGATTGTTGACAATAGCTGTAAACATTCTTTCTTTGACACCCGGATTTTCCAGGTTTAATTGTTTTAATAAGTTTTTCACATACTCGCGTTTTGTATTTCCGTCAGCCGGACATGGACTTTTCACAACCGGAATATTGTATTTATTTACAAAACCAATGACATCGGCTTCGCTCATATATAAAAGCGGACGGATGACTGTTAAGTCCATGCGATCTAAGTAAGTTCTCGGAGAAAAGGTATGAAAACGTCCTTCAAAAATGAGTGACATAAGCATGGTCTCAATCACGTCATCTTTATGATGTGCATAAGCCACTTTATTACAACCTAATTCTTTGATTTTCTCATTTAAAGCACCTTTTCGCATTTTGGCGCAGAGAGAGCAGGGATTGCTTTCTTTACGGTCTTCAAATATAATTTGTGCAATCTGTGTGGAGAGAATGGTGTATGGTACATCCAGTTCTTCGCAAAAGTGTTTGATTTCATCTAGGTTTAGGTTGTTAAATCCAAGATCCACAGTGATAGCGTGTAAGGTGAATTTCTTGGGATAGAAGCGCATTAATCCTTTTAATGCATAGAGTAAAGTGAGGCTGTCTTTACCACCGGATATTCCGACAGCAATGTGATCGCCTTCCTCAATCATCTGATAATCATCCAGTGCGCGCCTGGTAAAACTATATAATCTTTGTGCGTCCATAAGTACCTCATATTGTTTTCGTTTGCCTTTATCATTATAGATGGATTTTAAAAATAAATAAAGTCTTTCATCCTTTTTTAATAATATTGTTAAATTTTTACGGAAACTGAACGTTATGTATGATATAATAAATTGTAGTGTTTAAGAAAATACGAGCAGATGAGGTGTAGCAGTGAAATTTCGATTTGAAAAAAAATATCTTGCATGGGGATTAACCGGATTTTGTGTGTTGGCAGCTGCCATTTTATTTTATTATGTGATTTTTAATTTGTCAGAGGTTAAGTCATTTTTTGATTCTTTATTTAATGTATGCATGCCGATTATTTTTGGTTTAGTGATGGCTTACCTGCTTTCGCCTATATGTTCATTTTTTGAACGGTATTTATTATATCCCATTTATCACAAATTCCATTTATCCACGGAACGCTTAAAGGTGCGTGGCAGAATCCGCAAATTAGCTGTTTTAATCACTTGGTTTATTACCATATATGCGTTATATATTTTCTTTTCTATTATTTTGGAAGAGTTAATTGCCAGTGTACAAAGCATTGTATTACAATCGTCCATTTATATTAACAATCTTGAGAAATTACTTCATAATTTGCTTTCCAATAATAAAGAGATTGAAGTAACAGCTACCAAGTTATTTAATTTATATTCCGATGAATTAAATAATTGGTTGAACAATACTGTAATCCCGCAGGCGAATGTCATTATCAAAGAAGTGTCATTGAGCGTTTTAGGTGTAGCAAAAGGCCTTTGGAATATGGTAATCGGTTTAATTATCTCTGTTTATGTACTTTGCAGCAAAGAAACCTTTACGGGACAAGCAAAAAAGATTGCTTATGCAGTCTTCAAAGAAGATACAGCCAATAAGATTATCGGTGATTTCCGTTATGCCAATAAGACCTTTGGCTCCTTTATCAGCGGAAAGATTATTGATTCCATTATTATTGGTATTTTATGTTTTATTCTTATGCGTCTTTTGGATTTGCCCTACGATATTTTGGTAAGTGTTATTATCGGTGTTACCAACGTGATTCCTTTCTTTGGTCCATTTTTGGGAGGAATTCCATGTGCATTGTTGATTTTGATGGTTGATCCCATCAGTGGATTAAAATTTGCAATCTTGATTCTTGCATTACAACAGTTTGACGGAAATATTCTTGGACCGAAGATTTTAGGTGATTCTACAGGATTATCCAGTTTCTGGGTTATTTTCTCCATTACAGTATTTGGTGCATATTTCGGAATCGTTGGAATGGCAGTAGGAGTACCGATATTTGCGTTGATTTACGCTGCGATTAAACGTAAATTGAATACAACTTTAAAAGGAAAAGGGCTAGAAACCGATACAAAGGCGTATATGTATCTGGATCGGATTCAAGATAATGAGATAATTGAGCTGACAGAAGAGAAAAAACGTACAGCACGTAAGGCAGATAATGGTTTTTCTTTCAAAGAGAGTTTGTTAAAAATTTCTCAAAAAGAAAAAGAGAAGAAGCAGGATGAGAAGTAAATTATGAAATTTTTAATACAAAATGTAAAACAGGCATCGGTCTCTGTAGATCAACTGATTATTGGTCAAATCGGTAAAGGATATTTGGTGTTGATTGGTGTATGTGATGATGATAACGAGCAGATTGCCGATAAAATGGTCCAAAAGATGTTAAACCTTAGGATATTCCAAGATGAGTCCGGGAAGACCAATTTGAGCCTTTCTGACGTTTGTGGTGAGTTGTTGTTGGTATCACAGTTTACCTTGTATGCCGATTGCACGCGCGGAAACAGACCATCTTTTGTAAAAGCAGGTAGTCCGGCACATGCAGAGCAATTGTACAATTATATTATTGAAAAATGCCGGGAAACATCCTTGCATGTACAAACCGGAAGTTTCGGTGCAGATATGGATGTATCTTTAGTGAATGATGGACCTTTTACCATTATGCTGGATTCTGCGGAAATAGTAAAAACAAAATAAAAAGATAAACATCGCAAATGATTATATATAGTCAGAGGCGATGTTTTTTATTGAAAGATTGTCGTATGGAGAGATTAATATATATTCGTATAATATCAATTATACGAATATATATTGCAAAGAAACAGCTATTGTGCTATACTGAATATATACTATAAAAACCTTGTAAATACAGTGTTTTTAACACTTTTCACAGAAACGAATGAGGTGAAATCATCTTATGGCTGAACGCTCTTACAAAAGTTTAAAGGAACAGGAAATTCGTGCAAAAATTACAGATATTATGTGTGAAATGCCGGAATTTATTTGTGATTACATTAATGAACGCGGAATTCGTTTAACGGCTTACACCTTACTTGGATATACTTACAAATTGAAATATTTTTGCGAATATTTATGTGAAAATCATCCGGTATTTAAAGATAAGAAAGTTTCTGAACTGATGCCGGCAGATTTTGATAATATTAAAAGAAGAGATATTATTGCTTTTATTAATTGGATGCAAAGAGATAAGGGGCACTACTCTTCTTCTGAACGGGAGCTTCAGGCCAATACCAAGAAATCCATTGAAAATTATTTGTCTTGTTTGAGTGCATTTTGGAAGAAATCCTGTGCAAACGGTGTATTGCATCAAAATCCCATGCTGGAGATTGAGCGGCCTAAATTAGACAAATCAGATATTGTTATTCATTTAAATCATGATGATAAGGCCAAATTTATGAATACTGTTGAATATGGAACCGGTTTAAGTGAACGGGAAAAGAAATTCCATGATAAAAATCAGTATCGAGATGCGGCTATTTGCCAATTGTTTTTGGATACCGGTGCACGTATTTCTGAATTAGTAGGTTTGAATTTAAAAGATATCAGTTTTGATGAACATTGTATTACGGTGATCCGTAAAGGAAATAAGATTCAAAAACTGTATTTTTCTGATTTTACAGAAACTTATTTGCAGGATTATCTCAGTGAACGGGAATCCAAATATAAACCGGATGAAAATGAGCAGGCATTCTTTCTCTCACGCTCCGGTACACGTATCGGTGTACGTTCCTTGGAGAAAATGGTTAAGAAGTATGTTACAGCTGCGGGAATTAGTGAAAATAAGCCCATTACGCCCCATAAGCTTAGAAGTACCTATGCTATGGATATGTATGCGGCTACGCGGGATATAGAGATCGTACGAAGCCAATTGGGACACAGCAGCGTGGCAACCACATCCATTTATGCAAAAGCTTCTGATAAGTCCAGGATTGATGTAAGAAATTTGATTAATAATATGGACACTGACTAAAATGAAAAAGACTATTTGCTACATAAAGTAACAGATAGTCTTTTATTGTTTAGTGAGAAAATCTGATTTATTTCTCCTCAAAATCTTCAATAAACTGCTTAATCAGCTTCACAGAACCTTCTATACCCAATACAGAGCTGTTTACGGTTAAATCATAGGAATCCGCACGGCCCCATTTCTTGGATGAATAATAGTTATAATAGCTTTGGCGTTGTTTATCCTTTTTAATCATCATTTCCTTAGCCTTTTGATCATTCAACTCATATTTGCGCATAATACGCTCGATTTTACATTTTTGATTACCATGGATAAAGATATTCAGACAGTTGTCATATTCGGATAAAGCGTAATCTGCGCATCGTCCTACAATGACACAAGGACCTTCATCAGCAATTTTACGGATGGCATCAAATTGTGCCAAGAATACTTTTTGACTGATAGGCATATCTACCATAGCTGCTGAATTGTATCCAAAGGAATATGTATCCATAACCAGATTATACAGAAAACTGTTGGTAGGTCTTTCGTCATGGGTTTGAATCATTTCTTCACAAAAACCACTTTCTTTTGCTGCTCTTGTTAATAATTCTCTGTCATAAAAAGGAATTCCAAGTTCTTTTGCTAATCTCTCGCCGATTTCCTTTCCACCGGAGCCGAATTGTCTGCCAATTGTAATAATTGTTTTCATATGTCATACCCCATTTCTGTCAAAAGCTTTATTATGTGTAAATTATATTAAAAATTCATGCACTTTGCAATAATTTTATATGTTTTTCACAAATAAAACACGCTGCTATGAAAACCATAACAGCGTGCTAAAATTCACATATTTATTACATTATAAGCGTTTTAATTAAGCTTCAGCTTTACCTTTTCCCCAGATAACTTTACCGCCATCGATTAAGAGGATAACAGCAAGTACTACCAAAGGAATAATGATAACGTCCTGAAGAATGCATGTAAATAATGCAGTACCTTCAACAGCTCCACTGATGATGTTCATCAAGTTGTTCTTGAATGTGAAGAACATAGATGTCAATGTAGCGATGGACATGAAGATAATCGGGATGTATAACATCTTGTTGTTTTTGCCGATTTTCTTTAAGTAAGCTGCTAATGCCAAGAATGCAGGTACTGCTACTAACTGGTTAGCTGCACCGAACAAAGGCCATACTTTTTCATAACCTGCTAAGCAGAGAATGAAACCGCATACAGCTGTGATAATGGTAGCAACATACATATTGGAGAGGATGTTTTTCTCGCCTTTTTTGTTTGTTGCAAATAATTCCTGGAACATGAAACGGCCGAGACGAGTACCTGTATCCAAGGATGTTAAACAGAAGCAGGAAACAGCTAACATGATAATAGTCTTTGTAGCTTCTACTGCTGCTGTAGGAAGTCCGATTACGGAGAAGAAGTTAGCGATAGCTGTACCAAAGATGATTGTAGGAGAAATTGCTTCTAAACCTAAATCAGCAGCTACTGCAGCCTGAGTACCGTCGATAGATAATGTACCGATAGCGATCAAGGAAATAACTGCAAGTACACATTCGATTAACATAGAACCGTAACCAACTAATAATGCATCTTTTTCGTTATCTAACTGTTTGGATGTTGTACCGGAAGCAATTAAGGAATGGAAACCGGAAATAGCACCACAAGCAATTGTGATAAACAATGTAGGGAATAAATAAGAACCGCCTACTGCAAAACCTGTAAATGCAGGTGTTGTAAATGTTGTAGATGCAGGATCTACAATAGTAGCTCCGATGATACCAACTACTGCTGCAATCATCATAAAGTAAAGTAAGAAGGAGCTTAAGTAATCTCTAGGCTGTAATAAGATCCACACAGGTGTAACGGATGCAACCATGATATAAATAAATACAAATGCAATCCATACGTTCTTAGATAAATCTAAGGGGAAAACAAGACCTAAAGCTACACAACCCGCAAGTAAGATTACACCAAGGATAGAAGAAATACCCAAAGGAGCATTTTTTCTGTACACAAGGAAACCAAATACGATTGCCAAAGGAATGAACAACAAGGATGCTGTAGCAACAGAACCGTTTGTTGTACTTCCGCCGTAACTTGCACCGATAAAGGATTTTGCAACGATATCAGCGAAAGCTGCGATAACGAGCAATAATACTAACCATGCAAATACGGTAAACAATACTCTTGCTTTTTTGCCGATATTGTCTTCGATAACTTCACCAAGAGATTTACCTTCATGACGAACAGATACAAATAATGCACCGAAGTCCTGAACGGCACCGAAGAAAATACCACCGATGACGATCCATAAGAAACAAGGAACCCATCCGAAGAATGCTGCCTGAATAGGTCCGTTGATAGGGCCTGCTCCGGCGATAGATGAAAAGTGATGTCCCATTAAGACAGGTGTCTTAGCGGGCATGTAGTCAACGCCGTCTTCCATTGTATGTGCCGGTGTTGGCTTTGTAGGGTCAATACCCCAGGATTTTGCCAAGTATTTACCGTATGTAAGATAAGCTACTACGAAAATAGCGATGGCAAGTAAAATTAATACAACTGCACTCACACTTAATCCCTCCTATTTTTTATTTTGGTTGTAAATATGTGAGAATATATGTATAAAGCCAACGGCTCTATAACCAAATTAAGATTCTTGACGGAAAGGTTCAATACCTTCCTCTTTACACTGCATGCTAAATGTTTTCTTTCCGGCATGCACGTCTTCAAAGGTGCGCTTATATAATTTTTTCATTTTGCGACCTTGATAATTGGTCAGAACTCTCTCATCTTCCATAGATGCACAAATGACTCTTCCTTGGCTAAATCCTCTAAAACTAAACATATAGCCTTTTTCAAACTTGAAGTGATGAATCTTCTTTGCCATTTCCTTAGAAACAGGCTTTTGGGATATGATGGCAACTGTCAGATAGCTATACATATGATTTTTGTCAGGATATTTTTCCCCGTTACGGACCAATGTAGGCTCAAAATAGTCTGCCATAACTGCATAGGCATCTGAGATTACATCCTCTGTCACTTCATCTACTGTCATAAATAAAATATGCTCATGACTGTTGGATGTCCACATATTAGCTTCACGTACTAAAACATATTTTTCAACAGACGAAAAAAAGTATCCATATGCAGGATACTCTTTGTCATTGATTTTGTATGGCATATAGATGTTAAAAGTTCCCGCATAAGGTAGAAGGAGTCTGTCCAGATATTCTGTATTCTTCATGCAATGCTCCTTCGCATTATATTAATATAAATAAGTATTTATTTGGCAAAAAATAAACACTTCTAATCAATTCTAAATTATAGCACAACATATTGTGAAAAACAAGAAAAGAATGTCTATTTTAAGCAGATTTAGCGGTTTTTTGAAGATGCCATTTATAATATTTCCAATAGATGTAAAAAGTATTGTGGAAGGGGTGCTTCAAATTCCATATATGTTTTCTTAACAGGATGTATAAAGCCAATAATCATGGCATGCAGACATTGTCCCTGTAGTTTATATTTGGAAGTCCGGTTGCCATATGTCTCATCTCCCAATAAGGGATGACCAATACTTGTCATATGCACACGGATTTGGTGTGTGCGCCCGGTTTCCAACTGGCATTCAATATAGGAAAAGCCCTGGAATTGTTTTAATACACGGTAATGTGTAATTGCTTCCTTCCCATTTTGGTGGTTTACCGACATCTTTTTGCGGTCTCTGGGGTCTCTGCCGATTGGAGCATTTATAGTGCCCTCTTCGTTTTCAAAGTTTCCGTATACAATGGCACGATATTTGCGGGTAATGTGATGTTCTTTTAGCTGCTCAGCAATATCTTTATGTGCAGACTCGCTTTTACAAATGATTAGGGAACCGGTGGTGTCTTTATCTATTCTATGCACGATTCCCGGACGAAAGACTCCGTTTATGCCGGATAATTGTCCTTTACAATGATATAACAGCGCATTGACTAAAGTGCCGGTATAGTGGCCTGCACTTGGATGTACAACCATATCCTTAGGTTTGTTCACAATCAACACATCCTCATCTTCATATAAAATATCAAGAGGTATGTTTTCTGCTTCAATTTCAGGTTCAATACAGGCAGGAATGATACATTGGATACGCTCACCTTCACTGACGCGATAATTGGCTTTTATGCACTTTTCATCCACAAAAACATTCCCGTCCTTAATCATTTTTTGAATATAAGAACGGGATAAATCCTCAAACCAATTGGTAACAACCTTATCAATCCGTTCACCGTCATCAGTTACGGAAGCTAAAAAGGTTATTTCCTTGTTTTCTGAACTTGTCATACTATCAATCCTTTCGGATACCAAATTTTAAGAAATCCAACTCTTCTTCTTTGGTAAAGAACAAAATCACAATAAAAAGTAAAATTGTACCAATGGTGACTAAAATATCAGCAAAGTTGAAAATCGGGAAATCGATTAGCTTGAAATAAATGTAATCAACCACATAGTCAAAGCGGATACGGTCAATCATGTTACCGATACCACCGGCGCAAATAAAGCAAAGAAATACGTGCCAAATACCGAATTTTTTGAGCGTAGGCAATTTCATCAAGACATAAAATACCACAAGCAACATGACAACTGTCATAAATACAAATAAGGTTTTTTTGTCCTGTAACATTCCAAATGCTGCACCACGGTTCTCCAAATAACGGAATTCCAATACGCCGTCAATCAATACGTGAGGATTATTTCCCTTTAATCGTTCAACAGCAAGCACTTTTGTATATTGATCAATGAATACCAGCGCAATGATTGCCAGAATATCCACAATCATTGTTATCAGTTTGCTTTTTTTCATAAAAGACTCCTTTAAGCTTTCATATCTTCTTCTGTAAAGTGGATTTCTTTCATAGCAGCTAACATTTCATCATCTGTCACTGTTTTATCAATCACAGCTTTACCTATTTTTTTCAATAAAATGAATTTAATTCCATCCTGCTCCATTTTCTTGTCGGAATGGGTGAGTTTCACAATATCTTCAGGTACAATGGTGTCAATACTGATGGGAAGGTTGAAAGGCACCATCATATCGCGGATCTCATAGTATTCGTCATCCGTCAGCATTTCACGTTTCCAGGAAATATATGCAGCACAGACAATACCCAGTGCAACACATTCACCATGTAACAATTCGAAGTTTTTATATTTCTCGATGGCATGTCCTAAGGTGTGTCCAAGATTTAATAAAGCACGGTCTCCTTTTTCATAAGGGTCTTTCTCAACAACCTGTTTTTTAATAGTACAGGTATTCATAACCATTTCTTCAATAATCTCCGGCTCTCTGTCACCGATTTCATAAAAATTGTTGATCAACCACTCATAAAAAGATGCATCCTTTAACAAGGCAGATTTTAATACTTCTGCCATACCGGCAAAGTATTGTCTGCCATGTAAATCTTTTAAGGTAGAGAGATTGATATAAACAAGACGCGGCATATGGAATGCACCAACCATATTTTTGTACTGTGCAAAGTCCACACCTGTTTTTCCACCGATACTGCTGTCAACCTGAGCTAACAATGTAGTAGGAATCTGGATAAAATCAATACCACGAAGGAAGGTAGCGGCTGCAAATCCGGTTAAATCACCGACTACTCCACCACCTAATGCAAATAGCAAATCATTTCTTGTAAATTTCTTTTCGATGAGGAATTCATAAAGTTTCCGGACTGTATCCAGGTTTTTGTTTTCTTCGCCTGCGGGAAATGAAAAGATTTCAACAGAAACACAGCTGGGAGTTAATAAATTTTGCACTTCTTTAGCATATAATTTCTCCACATTGCTATCTGTTACAATACAAATCTTGCGATTGGAAATATCCATATCCAGATTGGTTAATTCCTCAGGAAGTTTGGAAAAATCCTGTTCAAACACAATGTCATAGCAAAATTTTTTATCTTTATTGACAGGTAAACGGTTACTCATAATGTGCTCTCCTTGTTGTAAATAGTTCTGATGGTATAAACAGAAAAAAGAGTATTGTAAAAAGATTTTACAACACCCTTTTGTTTGTTCATTTAGTTGATTTTATAATCCGCTATTGATCCCGGATACATCAATGGAACCGGAAAGGATTTCCTGAAAATCACCGGAAATATCAACACTTGCAGGTGTGATAATGAATATGTAGTGAGAAATCTTCTGTAAGTTTCCACCGATTGCAAAACAGGAACCGGATGTAAAATCAATGATTCTCTGTGCAATATCCACATCAAGACCTTCTAAATTTAATACAACTGTTCTGTTAGCAAGAAGTGTTTCTGTAATTTCTCTTGCGTCTTCTACAGTTGTAGGTTTGATTACGCATACTTCCATTCCATCAGTCCCCATCTTTCTGGCCTGTCTCATCGGTGTTACTTTAGTAGGTATCGATTTTGCTTTGGGTTTTTCGTCCTCAAAGTCATTATCTACTTTAGCAAAAGGTCTCTTTTTGGGAGTTTCTTCTACTTCATCATCATAATCATCGAAATCGTCATCAACATCATCACCGTTAAGACCGATTGAATCTAAAAATTTGTCCATTACGCTCATAATCTATTCTCCTTACACCTTTTTCATACGGTATATTGTCTTTCTCCAAAAATACCGGTGCCAACTCTGATTAAAGTGGCGCCTTCGGCAATGGCAACGGCATAATCGCCGGTCATGCCCATAGAAAGAACACCCATAGATACATTATCAATGTTTTTGGCACTTATGTCAACAGATAATTGCTTTAACTGCGCAAAATATCGTTGATTTTCTTTGGCATCTTCCACATATGGAGCAATTGTCATTAGCCCCTTTATATGTATGCCCGGAAGAACTGCAATTTGTTTGACCAATTCGATGGTTTCATCTGTGGTAATTCCAAACTTTGTCTCTTCTTCTGCTACGTTTACTTCGATTAAGATGTCGACCTCAACATTTTTTTTGACAGCTTCTTTACTGATTTCCTCAGCCAGACGCAGAGAGTCAACGCTGTGAATTAAAGCAACCTTATCTACGATGTATTTTACTTTATTTCGTTGCAGATGTCCGATCATATGCCATTTGATATCTTTGGGCATAGATTCATACTTTTCAACCAATTCCTGCACCTTGTTTTCGCCAAAGTGTCTGCAACCATGGTCATAGATTTCCTGAAGCATGGATATGGGCTTTGTCTTGCTGACAGCAATTAATGTCACATCCTCCCGTTTTCGGTTGGATGTTTTACATGCGTCAACTATCACAGCTTCAACTTTGTCATAATTTTGTGTTAGCATAAAAAGCCTCTTTGTTATTCATAAATAAAGTCATTTTCATTAATGCTTGCCGCATCTAAAATAATATAGTCATATTCCGTCAAACCATAGCGGGTATTGGATTTTACAATAGAATATTCGTCATTGGAATACAAAATCGTAATTTCTTTAAAATCCGCAAAACCTTTATTTATGTTGTATACACCAACCAATGTACCAACCTTGCTGATTGGATATTTTTCATCGGATTCGGGATCACAAATATAATTACCCGGATTAAAGATAGATGCATCTACATAATAATCCGTTTCATTTTCCGAATAAAGTGTTACTTCCATAAATTGTTTGGAAATCTGGCCGTTTTCGTCATAAGTCTCAATCATAAACCCTTCTTGTGCACCATTTCCGCCTCGTGTCAGATACTGCTTGGGAATAAGATAAAACTCTTTTTCCACAATGGCACTGTTGGGAATCTTCAGACCCAAATCATCATCCAGAATAATTTCAACTTCCACAAAACGGTCTTTGGCAAAAGTAATCATGGAATTGTTAAACTGTAATTCCACAAATGTATGGTCATCATCTGCGCCGCCCAAGACATTTACCTTTGCCCAGGAAGTATACTGGTTTTTTAAGAATTTGACTTCTACATAGCCCTCTTCGTTTAAACGGGCAATTCGGTCGTTATCAACCATAATTACCACAGACCATTGCTCAGATGTAATCATTTTATAGACAGCATCATTGTTGTCAATCAATTGATTGTTTACAAACTGCTCTTTGGTACTGTCTCCTGTATCCATATCTTCTGTAGTAAGCATGGATGGGATTACTGCTTCATAGCCGTCTGTATTGTAAATAACAATACCACTTCTTGGTGCATAGTAAAAGTTGACCGAACCGTCATTGGCTCTGACAAGCTGAAGATTATTTAACATATTATAATTGGACAGTTTTAAAACAGTGCCCTGCATATCATATGAAAAATCATAGGTTTGTCCAAAAGACTCATCCTTATAGTTATGAGCAAATTGAACAAAATCGCCACGGAGCTCGTTTAAATCATTTCCGGACAATAAAATCTCCGAACTGTCATCCTGGAGAATCTCTGAAATGCGTCCTGATTGATCTACGGTGTAAATCAAATCACCACATGCCACATGCTCTCCTTCTCGGGCAAAATAATTGACATATCCTGCTGAATTGGAAGAAATGACAGTCTCCTCACGTAAAATGATGCCGTTATATGTATTGGCAACACTTAAGGAGCCGGAACGAACTTCATAGCGTCCAACATGTCCTTTGGCAAAGAACATGATGACGCAGATTACAATGTATATGAACATAACGGCGAAAATAACAACGCCGATATTCAGTTCGGAAGATTTTCGATATTCATTTATGTTGGTAGGTTTCTTTTGATTAGCCAAACTAAAGACTCCTTTTATAAGGATACACAAATATCCTCATAGATTTCTTCAGGCAGTTCTTCTTTGTCAGCACAAATACTTAAAACGAAATCAACGGAATATTTCTCAGAGATTTCTTTTAAGCTTTTTACCATCCATGCTACATCAGCAATTTCACATGCTGCGATTGTCAGAAAACTGTCTAAAAACATAGCTTCCAAATCATAATTCTGTGAAAGCATACCATAAATAAAGCCGATGAATGCTTCTTTGGAAGATAAAGGATACTCGGAAATATCAATGAGACGAACTGTTTTGTCCAACTCAAACATGTGCTTGGTGTTCTTGTCGATATAAACAAGATTACCTTTGCTTGTTTCCTGAGAAACTCTTACCTTCTCCAGTAAATGTTTGGTTTTACCCTTTCCTTTTTGTCCTACGATACATGATACCATAATGATTGCCCCCATTCTTTTAGTTTTTTTGGTTTATAGTTTCTAATCGTTAGCTAAATCAATGAGATCATACATCTGGTTGTACAGATGATCTCGGTCGGAACTTTTCAGTACCACTGAAATATATGGATTACCCGCAGAGTCTTTGGATAACAGTACCAGGCAATTACCGGCTGCTTTGGTGGTACCGGTTTTGCCACCGATAACTAAAATACCTTCAGGTACTTCATGATTGCCGTTAATAAATTGATTGGTTGTCTTAAAACTCAATTCTTTCGGCTCACCGGATGCATCATAATATACACTGGTATACTCCGGTGTTGTAATAATCTGAACAAATTCATCGTATTTGATTGCCTCGTTAAAAATCAAATACATGTCATATGCTGTCACATAATGGTTTTCTTCTGTTAATCCATGTGGATTCATAAAATTACAATTGGTTGCTCCCAATGCCTTTGCTTCTTCATTCATCATGGCTACAAAAGCATCTTCACTACCTGCAATATGCTCAGCAATCAAAACGGCCGCGTCATTGCCGGATGGCATTAAGAGAGCATGCAATGCCTGAGACATAGTCATGGTATCTCCGGGCTTGAGTCCGATTAAGCTTGCACCGGGCTCTGTAATCTCTACATTACCGGAGGCTGTCAGCGTATCATCCAGATTGCCGTATTTTAAAGCTAAGATTGCAGTCATGACTTTGGTCAGACTGGCCGGATCCAATTGCATATTGGCATTTTTACCATATAATACCGAACGGCTATTAATACTGCACAACAACGCCGCCTCAGACTCAGTAGTATCTACACTGTTTACCGATACATCGCCTTCTATTACACATAAATCCTGTGCAAAAGCAGTTGCACGGCTCTCATTACCTACACTGTAGAACTGATAAGCAGAAACGGAATTGTCTAAATCATATGTCATGCTGTATTGTTTGCCACATCCGGTCACAAAGACAGATAAGAGCAAACACACGCATAGTATTAATGCAATTCTCTTCTTATTTGTACATTTCACGCCACTCAAGATCTCCTCTGTCAAGTGATTTTATCAGAAGTTCTGCCGATGCCAGATTGGTGGCAAGGGGAATATTATGTACGTCACATAAGCGGATGACATTATTTACATCCGGTTCGTGACTTTTGGGTGTCAAAGGATCGCGCAAAAAGATAACAAGGTCAATCTGGTTGTGCTCAATCTGGGCACCGATTTGCTGTTCACCACCCAAGTGTCCTGCCAAGTATTTGTGAATATTTAAATTGGTAACTTCTTCAATTAATCTTCCGGTTGTACCGGTAGCATATAAATCGTTTTTGCTTAAAATACCCCGATAAGCAATGCAAAAATTCTGCATGAGTTTCTTTTTTGCATCATGTGCAATTAATGCAATATTCATAAAGTCAACACCCTCTCCTAACTGTATTTACGAACTCCCTGCAATCTGACATTTAATACAAAACCCATTCCAATGTAAAGACTAAGCAGAGAGGTTAATCCATAACTGACAAACGGTAACGGCAAACCGGTATTTGGCATAATGCCGGTTGCAACCGAAATATTAAAAAAGCTTTGAAAACCAATGAGTGCTGCCATACCCGAACATATGACGGCTCCTTCTATGTCACTGGCTCGCCGGGCCGCCAATACACACTCGATAGATATCAGGGATGATAGGACAATAACCATACATCCGCCTACAAAGCCAAGTTCCTCTCCGATAATGGCAAAGATAAAGTCTGTCTGTGGCTCGGATATGAAATTGCCGTTTTTAACAGAAGCAATTTCGTTGTTGTTTAATCCTTTTCCGAATAATTGACCGGAGCCGATGGCAATCTTGGAGTTAGTCTGTTGATAACCTTCGGTATTTTCATATTCATCCGGTTGTAACCATGCCATAATACGGTCACGTTGGTAATCTTTAATAAGCTGCTGGTCTTCCTGAAGTACCAACGATAAACCTATAATGCCGATTGGAATAATAATAGCCAAAGCTCCGAATATAATCTTATAACTCAGACCTCCCACATACAAAAGAACGCAGAAAATCATGATCAATACAATACTTGTAGACAAATCCGGTTGCTTATAAATCAAAATCCACTGCGGAACAAATAATACAACCATAAACAGCAAATTTTTGAAAGTATTAAAGTGTTCCTTATGTTTCATAATATACTGTGCATAGAATAAAATCAATAGTATTTTAGCCGTCTCTGATGGTTGGAATTTAATTCCTGCAATGGTAATCCAACGCTGTGCATTATTGGTGGTATCACCGAAAAGATGGACCATGACAAGTAATACAAGATTTGCAAAATATATAAACCAATAAAACTTTAAAAATGTGTGATAATCAAATAAAGAAAGTACAACCATGATAAATAAACCGACAATCAATCCAACGATTTGTTTGGACTGATATTCGGCATTGGCACTGCCGATTGCCAGTATCCCAATCAGGGTTAAGGCAATCAGCATAGCGACCAATTTAAAATCATAATCTCTGACTCTGTATCTTTTTAGCATATCAATGGCTCCTATTACCAAAATACATTGATCTTCCGACGGGAAAACTCCAATTCCAATGTACTTGTATCAATCTGCATGTACTTACAAAGGATTTTAGAAATATCCTTTTTTATCATTTCCATTACCTCAGGTGAACAATCAATACGATCGGAAATCAATAAAATCTTCAACCGGTCTTTGGCAATCTCACCTGATTTTTTCTTTCTGAAAAACCATAATTTTTTCATACTATACACCCCCACTACAATTTCTGAAATATACCATTAATGCGAAACCAAATAGATTTTTCCCTTTCGGGTGCGTATAACGGCACTTCTTTTCCGAGGATGCGGTTACAAATATTCATAAATGCTTTTCCTGCAGGCGTATCACTACATACCAGAGGTTCACCGTGGTTTGTGGAAATGACAATATTTTCATCGTCATAAATGGCACCGATTAAGTTGACGGATAAAATATCAACCACATCATCAATACTCATCATATCTCCACGTTTGATCATGTCCGGACGCAACCTGTTAATGACCAAATCAACTTTTCCCATTTCATAGGCATTTAAAAGTCCGATAATCCGATCTGCATCGCGGATGGCGGATACCTCAGGGGTTGTCACTACAATGGCACGGTCTGCACCTGCAATGGCATTTTTAAAGCCTTGTTCGATGCCGGCAGGACAATCCAGAATAATATAATCAAATTGTTCTTTTAATTGTTCTGTCAATTTCTTCATTTGCTCCGGATTAACGGCACTCTTATCTCTTGTCTGGGCGCTGGGGATTAAATGTAAGCCGGGGAAACGCTTGTCCTTGATTAAGGCCTGCTTAATACGGCAATTTCCTTCTACCACATCCACAAGATTATATACAATGCGGTTTTCCAGTCCCATAACAACATCCAAATTGCGTAATCCGATATCCGTATCAATTAATACGACTTTTTTTCCGAGAACCGCAAGTCCGGTTCCGATATTTGCACTTGTGGTAGTCTTTCCGACACCACCTTTACCTGATGTGACGACAATTACTTCACTCATAAAAACCTCCGTTTTTTCATTATCGTCCCCCGGAATCTGTCAGACAGAAATTGATTCCGGTAATTCTTTGGTAAAGTCCATATCCCCAATCAGGAGTGTTTCTTCTGAAACAGTAACAATCTTGGGAGTCTTTTTGCCTGTTAAGCCAATTTTTTGTTTGAGGCTTTTTTTGTGTTTTATATCACCAATCCGAAGATGTTCGGCATCCAGTTGCACTGCAACTATAAAGCAGTCGGCGTTTCCGTTTGCACCGGCATATGCAGTTCCTTCCAAGGAACCTAATACAATGATGCTTCCTTTAGCGATAACAGCAGCACCTTTTTGTACATCTCCCATAATGATAATGCCGGAAGCAGATTCCAGTGTTTCGCCATCGCGTAAAGTGCCTTTGTAAAATTGGACATACTGCTCTTTTGCAAGCGCATCGGCACGGGTCCGATCAATCAGTTTTGTGAAATATTCTTCTGTGTTTTCGTCTGTACAAGCCAGACAAATAATATGTAAATTACAAACCTTTTGGATTGTCTTTAACAATCGGTCTGTTTCTTCTTCTGTCAATGATCTGCCTTGAAATTGCAACGCAACCGATGAATTTTTAAAAAAGGCAGCCGCATCCTGAAAGCTTTCTTCGGTTTCTTTTAAAATTTGTTCAAAATCCGGTTCTTCGGACAATTTGACCCGAATACCGCCGGGAAAACTTTTGAGTGTTACATGTTTGGTCACAAGCAGCCACCTCCTTTTTAATCCGTACTTGCAATATTAGCTGTATCGGTAGCATTACCGTCAATCAAGGTATCAACATCTTCCAGGTTGTAATAGTATTTATAAACATCCTGTGTAAGCTGGGCCGCATAATCAGAGGTATAACCAAAGGCTATACGCGTTGTTACACTGATTTCGGGATTTTCATAGGGTGCATAACTGACAAATAACGCATGGTTGGGGCGGTTCCGGTTTTCCTGCGCGGTTCCGGTTTTGCCCGCTACACTGACAGTCATACCCTGATAGTAGGTTTTATCTTCCACTACTCTTCGCATACCTCGGTGGATGGAATTCCATGTAGAAGGTGAAAATTCCACGGTATTGCGCACAGTAGGTGAAAAATCTTTAATAACATTACCGTTTGAGTCGGTTACTTTATCAATCAGACTCAAGTTATAACAGGTGCCACTGTTTGCAACGGTTGTTACATAACGGGCAAGTCCCACGGTTGTATAGTTGTTTGTACCCTGTCCGATTGCAGAACGGACTGCATCCGTATCAGACACTTTGGGATCGGCTTCGGATATCTCAACACCGGATTTTTCACTCAAACCAAAGAGGTCTGCATAGTGTGCCAGCTTTCTTAATCCCACTTCCGTATCATAAGTTCCGTTGGAACGTCCTAAACGGTAACCAACTTCATAAAAATAATAGTTACATGAATTTTGAATGGCACCTTCGATGTTTAACATACCGTGTGCGGAAGGATAAATCCAGCAACGCGGTGATTGGGGAGTAATGGTCTCCCATATACCACGACATTGAATATCTTCTCCAAGTCCAACCACACCTTCTTCTGCTGCGGCTGCAGCGGAAACCATTTTGAAGGTCGAACCGGGAGCCGAGGTCTGTTGTGTGGCGTAATCCCATAAAGGTTTGGACAAATCCGTATTTAACTGTGCATAATATTCCGAATTGGACATACGGTTATTGTCATATCCGGGATAAGAAACAAGTGCTAATACCTCTCCGGTATTTACATTTGTCACAACTACTGAACCGGAACATGGATCCAACGCCAACTGTGCAGGGGTAATCTCCAGATTGGAAATCTTACCAAGCATAAAGTTGTACGGAGAAATGGTGCCGTTTTGTACGGTGGCTCTTTCTGCCGCGGTTCCGGTAATAATACCCTGATCAAATAAAAGCAGACAAACCTGTTTACCGGTCAAGCGGTTTTCTTTGATCATGTATTTGTATATTTTCTTGTGAAACTCTGTATCATTTTGCAGTTCTTCAAATACATATTGCAAAACTGCCCTATAAATTGTATCAGAATCCGAATATTGACTGTCCAAGTCAAGTTTGGATATGTCAATCCAGTTCATGGCAATAACATGCATCAAATATTCTTTTAAACTGATGGTCTCTTGTGTACGCCACGCCTGATATATAGGATCATCGCTATCAATTTCACTGGTTAAGATAATTCCGTCTTCGTTTAAAAGTGTTGTGATATAGGAATTATAAACCTGATACTCCGTGGAAAGTGATCTATATGCAATGGGATTGTCATTTAACTGGCTTTCAAGCGTATTTAACACTTCCGCTTCTTTTACGGAAAATGATTCATAAACTTGTTGCTCCAATTCGGTTGCATTCTCATCTGCAAAATGATTAATATCAATAATACTGTTATTAATCAAGGCAAAGTAAACATCATCAATAGGAATAATAATAGAGGATGCAGAGGCATTTTCTTCCGGTATATATTCTTTGACAGGTTTAATCTTAGCAACCAAAATACCGGCAATCTTTTGTTCCAGCAGATTGTATACCGCCTTTTGCAGTTCTTTATCAATAGTAAGATAAAGATCATTTCCTGCCTGTGGTTCAATACGGTCACTGGTCTCAATGACTTTCCCCAGATTGTTTACATATACGGTTTCGGAGCCTTTGGTTCCCTGCAGATAGGATTCCATATAGTTCTCAATACCCGACTTTCCGATGACATCGGTCATAATATAAGAATCATCTGTCTCAGACAAGGCTTCCAATTCCTTTTGGGAGATTTTACCGGTATAACCGATAATATGGGAAAAATAAATGCTGTCTACATATTTACGGACCGTATCTTCAGCAATGGATACACCGTCTAAGGATGCTGAATTTTCCATTACAACCGCAACTGTCTTGTCTGAAACATCAGTTGCTACTACAGTCGGAATATACTTTTGGAAACTGTTTAAACTCATTTCATACCGGATGGTGGTTATTTTTAAAAGCATCTCTTTGGAATAACCTTTTCCAATTACAAAATCCGTTGTACGGTCACCCGGTACTTCATATTCGCCGATACCAAATTTATCTTTCCCTGCAAGATATGCAATAACATCTTCTGCTGTGGAGGTTTTTTCTTCATAAGTAAGGTCTTCCACATAGGGATGTCCATAGATATCAGCAAGAAAACGTTGTAATGTTGTACCACTGACAGCAAACTCAAATTCACCGTTATCACCGATAATAATATTAAAATCGTTGACAACAGAATCGCCGTTTTGTTCAATTAACTGAATTAAGGTATAAATGGTTGTATTGATATTTTTGTTTTTGTCACGGCCGGATTCATATACGTCTTCGATGGTAACGGAATAGGCCAACTCATTGTAAGCCAATAATTCACCGTTACAATCGTAAATATTGCCTCTACTGCTGGCAATGGTACGTTCTTTACGGATTTTGAGAGTAAATTCATCCAGATATTCCGCACCATTTACAATCTGAAGGACAAAAATACGATGTATAAGAATGGCACACATAACAGAAAATGCCAAGATTAGGACAAAGTATCTGGAGGTTATGAAATTGACAATGGAATCTTTAATATTTTTAAGCAATTTCTTTGCTTCTCCTATCTGCTCTGCGGTCTGCAATCTTGTAATACAATGTCATACAAATGAATAATACAATGGTTAAAAGAACTGTATACACAACCTCAGGAAGAATGATATTGGTCAGATAATAGCCCATATGAAAGCGTCCACGTAACAGGAACATTAGTATGTAATATACAATGCCATATACAAAGTCACTGCCTGCAACCAATAAAATCTGAAGTTTTAAATCGTCCTTGAAAAACATGCTTTTAAAGAAACCATTGAAATATCCAATGTACATATACAGCAATGCATGGAAGCCCAATACACCACCGTTAAAGATGTCTACCAGCAAACCGATAAAAAAGCCGGCAATGATACCGGATTTTTTGCCCAGCATAAACCCGAAGGAAGCGGTAACAATAATCAGCAAATTCGGACCAATGGAACCGAATGCGATATACCGGCAAACCGTACTTTGCAATATGAAACTGAAAATTACAACTAGCGAAAGTCCAATGGTTCTTTTCATCTGCCAATCCTCGTTTTATTAATCTTCCGGTTGCTGTTTCAAATCTAAAATGACCAAGACTTCATCCATATGTTCAAAATCCACTGCCGGCGTAATGGTACCGGAGTGTGTCAGGTTATTGGAATCAGCATCCATGGATGTGATATATCCTATCAAAAGACCGGGGAGGTATTTATCACTGATATTGGAAGTAACAACCTTATCTCCTTCTTTGACTTTGTCTTCCGAATCGATTAATTTACTGAATCGGATGGTGTTTTGATTCATCAGTTCCAAATCACCACTCACAATCAGGTTATCCTCAGTAGCAAGTACCATACCGCTGACATTACTGGAGTCATCGATAATTGTGGTAACTCTTGCCCAATTACCGCCTACTTCCGTGACGATACCAACAAGACCACTGCCTGCCATGACATTCATATCGACGGCAATACCGTCAGCACTTCCCTTGTCGATGATAAAAGAATTAAACCAGTTGCCGGTATCTTTGCCGATAACACGTGCCCCAATTTTTTTATACTCAGAATATTCCTGATCCAAGTCATAAAGCTGGCGCAGGTTGTTCAATTCATACTTTTCCTGTGTCAGTGTATTGTTTTCAATGGTTAACTGATCCACCTGTTCCTGTAAACGCTGGTTCTCTTCCAACAAATCTCGGATTTGTACCAATTCTTCCGAACGCTCATAGAGATAAGCACCGCTTTCGCTGATACCCCGTTGGAACGGGATGGTCACATAACCGGAAAGGGTCGCTAAGGCACCGGAAAACAAATTGGTGGTAAAGGTAACCGTCATCAAAACAATACATATTCCGGTCAGAATCAGCAGCAAATATTTACTTTGTAAAGTAAATGATGTCCGCTTATGTTTCATTAGTTGCCTCCGTTACTGTTTATGGTATTAAAATCATGTGCGACTGAAGCAAAACTATCATTTGTAATAACCTTGGAAAGTCCTAATGCAACACTTGTAATGGGATTTTCAGCCACATTTACTTTTAATCCGGTTCCTTCGTTAATCAATTCATCCAGATGTGCAACCTGACTTGCTCCACCGGTTAAATAAATACCGTGTCTGTAGATATCAGCAGCAAGTTCCGGTGGCGTACGCTCCAAAATCACTTTAATCTGATCAATAATGGTATCAAAATGTTCTTTTAATGCTTCATCAATCAATGCTGTGGGAATTTCTCTTTCCACAGGAAGTCCGGTTACAATATCCCTACCATATACAACGGCAGGTTTACCCTCTGCTTCCAGTTCATTGAGTGTCATTTTCACTTTTTCGGCTGTTTTTCCGCCAATAACCAGATTGTACTCTTTGCGGACAGCGTTACGGATGGCATCATCAAATTTGAGACCACCGACTTTAATCATGCGGCTAAGCACAATACCACCTAAGGATAAAATGGAAATTTCGGTAGTATCAAAACCGATATCCACAACCAATACACCCTGGGAATTTTTTACATCAATGTCCATGCCAAGACCGTCGGCAATGGCTTTTTCCACAAACATAATCTTTTTCGCCTTTACATTGGCATCTTTGATCAATTTATTGAAAGCTCTACGCTCTACTTCTGTTACATCAAAAGGAACCGATACATAGTAATCCGCCGGTTTGATATTTCCTTTGCAAATATCGTTGATAAAGCATTTGATAAGGGTTTGCATATTGTTGATATCTGCAATAACACCATTGCTCAAAGGATAAGATATCTGAATGGATGCAGGTGCTTTTTCGTACATTTCAAATGCATCATCACCATAAGCAAAAACCTGATATCCATCTTTTACAGCAATCATATTTTTGGCTGTAAAGATATTGGATTCACCTTTCGCATAAATTTTAATATTGTTGGTACCCAGATCGATACCATAAGCACTGGAAGCCATATTCCGTACTCCTTTCTTGTAGTAAAATGTATTATTCCCAATTAGGGCTATGTTAGCAAGTTGTGTTCCCGGAAACTGTAATAACAACGGTCACCGATAATAATATGATCCATCAGTGGCATGTCCATCAATACAGATGCTTCGGATAACTTCCGGGTTAAGGAAATATCTTCGGCACTGGGGGTTGTATTTCCGCTGGGATGGTTGTGGAATAACATCAGATGAACTGCTTTGGCCTGTAGGGCTTCCACAAAAATCTCTCTTGTGGATATTAAAGATGCATTCACGGTTCCCACACTGATCACTTTGTCTTTGATTAATGTCATGGAACTGTCTAAAAAGGCACAGACACACTCTTCTTTTTCAAGATGACGTAATTGCTCCATGTAGTAGGATGCAGCATCAGCCGGTGTCATGAAACGAATGACAGAGCCTTTTCCGGCACGGATAATACGATTGGACAACTCGGCAATGCACTTGATTTTGATTGCCTTAATTTCCCCAATTCCTTTGACTTGCATCAGTTCATCAATACTTAGATGACAAAGTCCGGCGATACCGTAATCACCGGCTTTTTGCAAGATTTCCCTAGCCAGACTAATGGCATCGGCACCTTTGTGACCGGTGCGTATAATAATGGCAAGCAGCTCCGTGTCAGTTAAGGCTTCCGGACCTGCTTTTAAAAATCTGTCATAGGGTTTTTCTGCATTTGTTAATGTTTGATTCATAATCCTCCTGTCTCTCTCCGAAACACAGGACAAACATACACTATAAAAAGCGATAGATTACAATACCGATAATAATACCTAGAATACTACCGATGGTAATCTTAATGGTCAAACCAAAGGTTAAAACCATAATCCCCAAATCCAGAACCAACGGAGATGAAAGGCCGAAACTTTGTCCATAATTTAAGAATGTGCTGGGAAATAGACTGCCAATGAATCCACCAATAACAATACCAGCCAAAATCATTAAAAAGCATGCCCAATTATTCTTTCCTCTCATGTGAAACCTCCGTTTTATCTTTTGATGTTATGTAAACTCAACACATGAACTTTTTCATAGATATTGTTGTTTGCATTAAGTTTTCACCAACTACTAGTATATTATCACAGACAGCGGTATATGTATACTTTTTTCGAGGATTTTTTTTCGACTAAAAGCCCCACGGTCATAGTGAAATTACGCCAGAATTTTTCAATTCCTGCACTGCTTTTAAGATACCGAATTTGGCATGGGGGAAGGTAAGCCCACCCTGAAAATATACCGCATACGGTGGTTTAATGGGACCATCTGCAGATAATTCAATGGAACTTCCCGAAACAAAAGCACCTGCCGCCATAATTACCTGGCTATCATACCCGGGCATATCCCAAGGTTCCGGTGTCACAAAACTGTCTACCGGTGCGGCAGCCTGAATACCTTTACAAAAAGCAATGACGCCTTCCGGACTACCGAAGGTAACTGCCTGAATAATATCATGTCTGCTTTCGCTCCCATCCGGAACAACAGCAAAACCAAAGGATTCTAAGATATTAGCCGCAAATACAGCTCCTTTTAAAGCGGACGCCACCACCGTGGGAGCCAAAAACAATCCCTGATAGAAAGAAGGTAAGACGCCAAGGGATGCACCAACCTCTTTTCCAAGGCCGGGAGAAGTCAGGCGGAAAGCTGCATTCTCAATACATTCCTTTTTGCCGGCAATATAACCACCGATGGGAGCTAATCCGCCTCCGGGATTTTTTATCAAAGAACCAACTACCATATCCGCCCCAACATCAGTGGGCTCAATGGTCTCTACAAATTCACCGTAGCAATTATCTACCATACAAATAATATCACTACGGATTTCTTTGATAAACTTTATTAATTGACCAATTCGGTCGACAGATAAAGTTTTGCGTGGTTCATAACCTTTGGAACGTTGGATGGTAACTAACTTGGTTTTTTCATTGATAGCCTTTCGGATACCATCAAAATCAAACTCTCCGTCAGGAAGTAAATCCACCTGTGCATAGCTGACACCGTATTCTTTTAAACTTCCACGGGAATCACGGATACCGATTACTTCTTCCAGGGTATCATAGGGTTTACCCACAGGAGAAAGAATTTCATCACCGGGACGCACATTGGACATCAATGCCAAAGCTAATGCATGGGTTCCGCAAGTAATCTGGGGACGAACCAAGGCATCCTCTGTATGAAAAATATTTGCATAAACCGCTTCTAATGTCTCGCGGCCGATATCGTTATAGCCGTATCCGTTGGTCCCAAGGAGACAGGCTTCGGAAACCCTTGCATCCTGCATAGCTTTAATAACTTTTAATTGATTGTATTCTGCAATACGGTCAATGGCATCAAAGCGCTCTTCCAGTTTTTCACACCAGTTTTCTCCTAAGTTATAGATATCTTCATCAATTCCCAGTTGTTTGTAAATCGCTGCTGATTCTGTCATGTTCTAATCCTCGTCTGTTTTAATTTCTGCTATTTTGGATTTCATAAAATCCAAAATCATTCGGTTATCATAATCAAATTCCTGCTTATTGATAAACGTTACTTCTTTTTCCCTGCGAAACCAGGTTAACTGTCGTTTGGCAAAATGTCTGGTATCTCTTTTGATTAGATAAAGAGCCTGCTCCAAATCATATTCTCCGTCCAAATAAGCAAGAATCTCTTTATAGCCTAAGCCCTGCATGGAAATATAAGTTCTGTCAAGTCCCATATCTTTTAGTTTTTGTACTTCTTCTACCAGACCGTCAGCTACCATCAGATCAACTCTATGTTCAATCCGCTCATATAACTTCGCGCGTTCATCGTTTAATACAAAGTAACAAAAATCATAAGGAGATTCTTTTTCTCGTTCAGTGCGGTTGTGCTCAGAAATGGGCGTTCCGGTCAACTTATAGTATTCCAAAGCGCGGATAACACGTTTGACATTATTTGCATGGATGATTTCAGCTGATGCTGCATCTACTTCTTTTAACATGTTGTGAAGGTACTCCGGACCTTTCTCTGAAGCAAGTTGTTCCAACTCTGCACGATAGGGTGTATCCGCATCGTTATCGGTAAAATCAATATCGTATAGGACAGATTGGATATAAAACCCGGTTCCCCCTACCAAAATAGGAATATGTCCGTTGGCATAGATTTTATTCATCGCTTCTTTGGCAAGCTTTTGAAATAAAAATACATTAAATTCCTCTTTTGGATCTAAAATATCCACTAAATAATGAGGAATATCCTGCATTTCATCCGGTGTGATTTTTGCCGAACCAATATCCATATACTTATATACCTGCATAGAATCGGCACTGATGATTTCACCACCGATTTCTTTTGCCAGTTCCACTGATAATGCGGTTTTGCCAACTGCAGTGGGACCGGTCAATATAATTAATTTTTTCTTGTTCATAGATTCGTTCCTGTTATTTCTAAAGAATACGTTTAAATTTCTTTTCCATCTCATATTTGCTCATAGAAAACATGGTAGGTCTGCCATGAGGACAATGATAGGGATTTTCTAACGCAAATAATTGCTTTAACAATTCCTTAGCTTCCGTATAGGATAGATTCTGATTACCTTTTACCGCCGCTTTACATGACATGGATGCAATTTTGGAGGTGATCAGATCAGGAGTGCCTTTAACCGGAGCCTCTACCAATTCATCCAAGATGGTTAAAAACATTTCTTTGGCATCTACACCATATAAATCTTGGGGAATACCTCGTAATGTAATCTCATCTCCACCAAATTCTTCAATCTCAAATCCAAGTGCCATAAAATACTCTTCGTATCGTTCCAATACTGCATTTTCTCTGGCACTCAAAGAAATAACCATGGGCGGCATCAGCATCTGGGTGGTATTTTCTTTGTCAGTAATTTTTTTCATTAATCTTTCATAATTAACCTTTTCATGGGCAGCATGCTGATCAACAAAATAAAGGGTTTGTTCAAATTCAACCAGCCAATAGGTCTTGAATACCTGACCAATGATTTCTAATCCACTCAAACGCTCTTCATCCGGCATTTCCAAACTGTCGTTAAACATCTCCATTTGTGCGACTTTACTGATAATGGCATCATCCTGTTTAATAACATTGTCATGTGCTTTGTGAATGTTCTTGCTCTTTGGCTCGGGATTTCCCAATACGCGAAAGCCTCTGGGGACTTCTTCGGCTACCTGGGATGTAACAACCGGAATTTTATTATATTGTAAAGGCTTCATAGAAGCTGTTGTCTGTTCGTGTCTCTGTGTTTCAAAAGGCTCAGGCGGAAGTTCTTTAACCACAGGCTTTTCTTCCGTCTTCTTTTCTTCGGCAACATATTCCGGAATTAACACAGGTTTTGCAAGACACTCTAATACCGTATCCTTTACAAAATCACAAAAAGGTTGTGGATTCATAATGCGGATTTCCATTTTGGTAGGATGTACATTGACATCAATATCTTCTCCTGCGATTTCAAAGTGCAAAACAGCAAAGGGATATTTGTGCTGCATCAAATAGGTTTTATAGCCTTCTTCTATTGCGGAAGAAATGACTTTACTTTTAATATATCTGCCGTTTACAAAGAAGGTTTCATAGTTGCGGTTGGCCCTTGCCAATATAGGCTTTCCGATAAAACCGGTCATATGTATACCGTCTTTTTGTGCATCAATAGCAAGAATATTATCCGCTACATCTTTACCATAAATACGATAAATAATTTCGGAAAGTTCACCGTTTCCCGATGTAAAAAACCGAGTTTGACCGTTTTGAATAAAGCTAATGGAAACATGCGGGTGAGACATGGCAATATGTTGCATCAATTCGGCAATATAGGAGCCTTCTGTCATAGCCGTTTTCAAAAACTTTTTCCGGACGGGAGTATTATAAAACAAATTGCGGACAATAATGGTTGTTCCGTCAGGTGCACCGATTTCCTCAGGTTCTTCCATGGAACCTCCGTTACAACAAACCTTAATGCCCATCAGATTTTCTTTTGTTTTGGTAATCATCTCAACTTGTGCAACTGCACTGATACTGGACAGGGCTTCGCCACGAAATCCCAGACTGACAATGTTGTTTAAATCATCAGCACTTTCAATTTTACTTGTGGCATGGCGCATAAATGCACGTTGCAAATCTTCTTTTGCAATTCCGCATCCATTATCTGTAACACGGATAAATGAAATGCCGCCTTCTTTTATCTCAACGGTAATTTTATCGGCACCGGCATCAATGGAGTTTTCTACCAGTTCTTTTACTACACTGGCAGGCTTTTCAACCACTTCGCCTGCAGCAATCTTATCTATGGTTTCTGAATCTAGGACATGAATCAATCCTGCCATGTTATCTCCTTATCCCTGCCAACGGTTTTTCCGCATATTCTGCAGTCTATACAATGTATTTAGTGCATCCAAGGGGGTTAGATTGGAAATATCAATCTCCTCCAATTCTTTTAAGATATCTTCATCTTTTACTGTATCGAAAAGAGAGATTTGTTCCAAATCAACTTCATCATATCGTTTCACTTTTTTATGCTCTGTTTTGCCATCGATAGCAATACTTTGTACTTTTTCGGTAATATCATTATCCATTAACTGGTCGACGATGACCTTTGCGCGATCAATGACCATATCCGGTACACCTGCAAGTTTTGCAACCTGAATACCATAACTTTTATCTGCGCCACCTTTGATAATCTTACGGAGGAATACAATGTCATCACCTTGCTCTTTTACAGCGATGCAATAGTTGTTGACATTGTTCATCTTACCCTCTAACTCTGTCAATTCATGGTAATGTGTGGCAAATAAAGTCTTTGCACCTAATAACTTTTTGTTGCTGATATGTTCAATGACTGCCCATGCAATGGATAAACCGTCAAAGGTGGAAGTTCCGCGACCGATTTCATCTAAAATCAATAAACTGTTTGAAGTAGCATTGCGTAAAATATTGGCTACTTCATTCATTTCTACCATGAAAGTACTCTGTCCGCTTGCTAAGTCATCGGAAGCACCTACACGGGTAAAAATGCGGTCCACAATGCCGATATTTGCACTGTCAGCCGGTACAAAACTTCCAATCTGAGCCATTAATACAATCAATGCAGTCTGTCTCATATAGGTCGATTTACCTGCCATATTAGGACCGGTAATAATGGAAATTAGGTTTTTACCGCTATCTAAGAAAGTATCGTTGGATACGAACATATCATGTTCGATCATCTTTTCAACAACCGGATGACGGCCGTTTTTGATCTTGATACTGCCTTTTTCGTTTAAGTCCGGTCTGATATAGCCGTTTCTCTCAGCTACATAGGAAAGGGATGCAAATACATCCAATGCCGCAATGGCCTTTGCTGTTTTTTGAATCCGGGCAATATTGTCTGCAATGGTTTCGCGGATTTCGCAAAACATATCATATTCCAAAGCGCAAAGCTTATCCTCTGCATTTAAAATCGTATCTTCCAGTTCCTTAAGCTTTGGTGTCATATATCTTTCACCACCGGTTAAGGTCTGTTTGCGAATCCACTCTTCAGGCACCAAATCTTTAAAGGAATTGGTTACTTCAAAGTAATATCCAAATACTTTGTTGTAACCGACTTTCAAATTTTTAATACCGGTTCTTTCTTTCTCGGATTGCTCCAATTCTGTAAGCCATGACTTTCCTTCTGTCTTAGCATTGCGGAAATAATCGATATCATCATGAAATCCGGTTTTAATAATGCCACCTTCCCGGATGGAAATCGGAGGCTCTTCTTCAATTGCCTGCTCAATCAGACCACAGATATCATCCAGTGGATCGATGTCGTCATATATATTTTTTAATAATTTACAATCAAAATCCTGTAACACTGTACGGATGGGCGGTAACATGGATAAGGACTTGGAAAAAGCGATTAAATCTCTGGGATTGGCAGATTTGTAACTAATTTTACCCAATAATCGTTCCAAATCGTATATAGGATTTAGATACTCTCTCAACTCATCACGGCTGACACCATACTTGCAAAGCTGTGCAACTGCATCCAAACGGTCAGATATATCTTCTTTATCAATCAAAGGTTGTTCAATATAACTACGTAAAGTCCTTGCACCCATAGCAGTCTTGGTTTTATCCAACACCCATAATAATGAGCCGCGTTTTTGTTTCTCACGTAAAGTCTCTACCAACTCCAGATTGCGTCTGGTAGAGCTGTCAAGTAACATGTATTTGCTGGTAACATAGGGATTGATATGCGTAATATGGGACAAGGATGTCTTTTGGGTTTCATAAAGGTATGAAAGCACGGCTCCGGCACTGATAATTCCGGCAGGAAAATCATCCAATCCCAAAGATGTCAGGGTATGTACATGAAAATGTTTTTTTAACCGGTTCTGACAGGTATCATCATCAAAATACCAGGGGTCCAGCTTATAAACGGTGATTCCCAAACGGGAACGCAAATCTTCCAAATCAAAACCACTAACTAAAAAGGCATCGTTGCATACAATTTCAGCCGGAGAAAACTTGATAATCTCATCATATAGTTTACGGTTATCATCAACCTGGGTTGTATAATAGTCACCGGTTGTTACATCGACAACCGAAATTCCGATTTTATCCATGTAAGCAATACACATGAGATAATTATTGCGTGTTTCTTCCAGGGATTGCATGTTCAGATTGGTTCCGGGTGTAACAATACGGACAACCTCTCTTTTCACAATTCCTTTGGTCTGTTTTGGATCTTCCATTTGTTCACAGATAGCAACCTTGAAACCTTTATCGACCAGTTTAGTCAAATATCCATCAACCGCATGATGTGGAATACCACACATGGGTGCACGCTCTTCTAAGCCGCAACTTTTACCTGTAAGTGTGATTTCCAAGGCTTTGGAAGCGGCAATGGCATCTTCAAAAAACATCTCATAAAAATCACCGAGACGATAAAAAAGGATGCAATCCGGGTATTGCTTTTTGGTTTCCATATATTGTTGCATCATAGGGGTTAATTCTGCCATGTCGTCTTCCTAACTTTCTTTTTCAAACAATCCTTCTATCCGTTACTAGTTTGTCACAACGGTTTCTGCTCTTGCTAACGCATCATCAATGTGCTGACAAATATTGTCGCTGCCGATTTTTTCATCAAATCCGGCTTTTTGTACAATTTTTAAGGGCTGCTCATTTAAATGGGATAAAATCAATGTAACATCATTTTTTGTACATCTGTCGTATAACTGCTCTAAAGCATGCATAGCTGTTGCATCAACAGCATTTACACTACGCATACGGAGAATGATGCATTTGGTATCTTTTTTCATATCTACAGCCAACAGTTTATCAGCTGCACCAAAGAACATCGGTCCGCTGATCTCGTATACTAAAGTATGTTCGGGAACCTGACGCAGAGACAGCGAATCCGGATCATCCTCATCATCTATATACTTCCAACTTTCTACGCCGGTTTCGTCACTCATTCTCTTTAAAAACAGCATAGCCGCCATCAACATACCAAACTCAATAGCAACAACCAGATCAAATACGATTGTCAACACAAAGGTAAGGATTAATACAGCAATATCACTTTTAGGTGCTGTTTTACAAAGGGCAACAAAATGTCTCCATTCACACATGTTATAAGCAACCATAAATAGAATTGCTGCAATAGCAGGCATGGGAATTAGTGCTGCATATGGCATGAAAACAACAAGTATTAATAATAAAGTAACGGCATGTACCATTCCGGCAATGGGTGTACGTCCGCCGTTTCTGACATTTGCTGCTGTTCTGGCAATTGCTCCGGTTGCAGGAATGCCACCAAACAATGCAGATGTAATATTTCCGGCACCTTGTGCTACCAATTCCATATTGGAACGATGTCTGCTGTTAACCATACCATCAGCAACCACACATGATAATAAGGATTCGATGGCTGCAAGAATGGCGATGGTAAACGCGTCCGAAAACAGGGAACGAACCATCGCAAAGTTAAACTCCGGAATATGTGGAGTCGGTAATTTGGTAGAAATCGTATACAAATCCCCGATGGTATTAACGTTCATATTAAGACCCTTTACCATGAGGATACTGACGATTACAGCTACCAAAGAACCCGGAATACGCTTGCTGATATATGGCATTACAATTAAAACAATCAAACATACAACTCCCACAAGCACTGCCTGCCAGTTGATGGTATGAATAAATGCAAATACTGCTTCCAACTTCTCAACTGTTTCTACCAGTGGTTCTTCCGTCACAATGGTAAGACCAAGAAAATCTTTGATTTGTCCAATCAAAATGGTCACGGCAATACCCGAGGTAAAACCGGTGGTAATGGTATAAGGAATAAATTTAATCAGACTACCCAATTTGCATAGTCCCATGATAATTAACATGATACCGGCCATAATGGTTGCCAAAATTAGGCCATCCATTCCGTTCTCTGCAACAATACCGGCTACAATGGTGGCAAATGCCGCCGTTGGTCCCGCTATCTGTACTCTGGAACCACCCAAAAAAGAAATGACAAATCCTGCGGTAATGGCAGTATAAAGTCCAATTTCAGGGGTTACACCGCTGGCAAGTGCTAAAGCGATGGATAAGGGTAAGGCGATAATCGCTACAATTACACCGGCAATCACATCTTTGACGAACTGATCTTTTGTATAGGTCTTCATGACCGAAAACAACTTTGGTTTTAATTTTTCCATAATAGTCTCCTAACGCATTTCTCCCAAATAATAGAAGCCTTTGCATTCTTTTAAATAAACCGGAACAATCTTTCCGATTAATTCTTTTCCACCAGGGAAATGTACAATCATATTATTACTTAATCTTCCTGTTACAAGGGTTGAATCGTGCTCATTTACATCCTCTACTAACGCATCCATGGTTTGTCCTTGGAAACGTCCTGCCTGATTCTTTGCCGTCTCTTGTACAACTGCCAACAACTCATCAAAATGCTTTGTTACCAGTTCTTGCGGCACTTGATTTTCCATAGCTGCAGCAGGTGTCCCTGTGCGTTTGGAATATTGGAAAGTAAATGCATTGTCATAACGCACTTTTTTGACTACATCAATTGTTTCCTGCACATCTTCATAAGTTTCCCCGGGAAATCCCACAATGATATCTGTAGTAATGGCAATATCGGGAATTTCACGTCGGATTTTCTCTGCTAATGCAAGATATTGTTCTTTTGTATATCTGCGGTTCATTTCTTTTAATATTCGTGTAGAACCGGATTGTAACGGTAAATGAAGATGTCTGCAAATCTTTTTGGAATGCTTCATAACTTCAATTAACTCATCAGACAAATCCTTGGGATGAGAAGTCATAAAGCGGATTCTCTCAATTCCTTCAATCTCTTCCACTTTTTGCAAAAGCGCTGCAAAAGAAATGGGATTCTCAAGATTTTTACCGTAAGAATTCACATTTTGTCCAAGAAGCATGACTTCTACAACGCCATCTTTTGCCAAATTACGGATTTCATCTAAGATTTCTTCCGGTTTACGGCTTCTTTCACGTCCTCTTACATAGGGAACGATACAGTAACTACAGAAGTTGTTACATCCAAACATAATATTAATGCCGGATTTAAAAGGATATTTACGTTGTACGGGAAGTTGTTCCACAATTTGATCTGTGTCCTCCCAAATATCCACCAACATACTGTCTGCCTCATACATTTTCACCAATAACTCGGCAAATTTAAAAATATTGTGTGTTCCAAAAATCAAATCTACGAAAGAATAGCTTTTGCGTATTTTCTCAATTACAGTAGGCTCCTGCATCATACATCCACACAAACAAATCTTCATATCGGGATTTTTGCGTTTATAGCCATTTAATACACCCAATCTACCGTATACGCGTTGGTTTGCATTATCACGGACTGTACAGGTGTTGTAAATTACCAAATCAGCATTTTCATCTTCAGTTTCTACAAAACCAACGGCATGTAAAATCCCGGATAACTTCTCAGAGTCCCTGGAATTCATCTGACAACCGAAGGTCTGTACACAACATGTCAGTTTTCTTCCTTTTTGCGCTTCTTTCTCTGTAATTATTTTCTTTGCCTGTTCTATGTATCCATATTGAATTTCTGCTTCGTTCATATTGTATCCTTTCCAATGCTTCCGTTTTTATGGACGAACCTGACCTTCACCTAATATACGATATTGATAGGAGGTCAATTCAGGAAGTCCCATTGGACCTCTGGCGTGAAGTTTTTGGGTACTGATACCGATTTCCGCCCCAAATCCAAACTCAAATCCATCAGTAAAACGGGTAGATGCATTGACATAAACACAGGCAGCATCTACACCGCGTAAAAACAACTCTGCGGTCTCGGTATTTTCTGTAATAATTGCTTCGGAATGCTTGGTGTTGTTGCGATTAATATGGGCAATTGCTTCCTTGACATCCGATACTGTTTTAACAGAAATAATATAATCTAAATATTCTGTAGAAAAATCCTCTTCCGTTGCTTCGGAGCAATCCGAAATAAATGTCATTGCAGGTTTGTCTGCACGGATTTCCACATTTTTTTCTTTTAAAGCTACTGTCAATGCAGGTAAAAGCTTTTCACTAATCTCTTCATGTACAACCAATGATTCGCATGCATTACACACGCCGATACGCTGGGTCTTGGCATTGACAATAATCGGGATTGCCTTGCTTAAATCGGCATCTTTATCCACATAAATATGACAATTGCCACTTCCGGTCTCAATTACGGGAATTGTGCTGTTTTCTACGACTGTACGGATGAGACCTGCACTTCCTCTGGGGATTAAAACATCGACATAGTCATTCATTTTCATGAATTGTCTGGTCACTTCACGATCTGTATCTTCAATTAATAAGATGGCATCTTCGCAAAGTCCGCACTCCTTCAGGGCCTCACGGATGGATGTTGTAATTGCAATATTGGAATGAATGGCATCAGAACCACCCTTTAAAATCACTGCATTACCGGATTTAAAACAAAGACCGAATGCATCTGCGGTTACATTGGGACGTGATTCATAAATGATGCCGATTACACCCAAAGGTACCCGTACTTTTTGGATGTTTAAACCATTGGGACGCTCTGATGTACTCAAGGTCTCGCCAATGGGATCGGGAAGTGAAACAACCTGCTCTAAGCCCTCAGCCATGGCCTTAATACGATCTTTTGTCAGGCGTAAACGGTCAATTAATCCGGGATGCATCCCGTTTTCTTCGCCTTTTTTAATATCAATATCATTGGCTGAAAGAATAGCATCTTGATCGGCTACCAATCTCTTCGCTACTGCCATAAGCGCTTCATTTTTCACCTCGGTAGAAAGCATTTGCATTTCATATTTTGCCGCAACAGCTCTTTTACCAAGCATATTTAAATCTGTCATTGTCTCACTCCTCGTCATTTAATATAATCTGTTCATCGGTAATAATCACATCCATCGCGATATCAGTTTCTTCTACAGGAATATCATCAACACATTGTATATCATAGGCAATGGCCATTTTCATACAATTGGTGTTTGCTTCCAGATATTTATCATAATAGCCACCACCATATCCGATGCGTCTTCCCTTTTGGTCAAATCCCAATCCCGGTAAAATCACTAATGTTTCATCCTTGGGACTATCTGTTGACATAGAAAAGCATTTTGCATCAACCGGCGGCTCGGGAATCCCCCGAAAACCGGATACACACTCTTTGATATCGTGAATTTCATAAAAATTCATGATATCTCCTTCAACTTTGGGAATAAAGACCTTTTTACCAAGCATAAATGCATACAAAATAATACCATCAGTCTGAACTTCATTGTTGTAGTGCATATATATCAAAATATTTTTTGCTTTTTGAAAATCGTAATGGGATACAACTTTTTCGGTTATGGTATAGGATAAGTCATTTTGTTCATCCAAAGATAGCCGTTCCCGTATCTGTTTTAGTTTAATTCTCAGTTGCTTCTTTGTTTCCAAATTTTTCACCTAAGTTTGTGATACTTCCATCTTTTTCCTGAATGCTGATATTATCCAGTTGTCCACGCAAACTTGCACGCACACTGGCAGCATAGTTTTTGCGAAGCATAGCCTGCTCCGCTTTTTCTTCTTCTGTTAATCCCACAGATTGGGATTTGTGATATAACTCATTAATTCTCGCAATATTTAACTCTGCCACAATTCATTTTCCTTTCTATACATGCTCCATATCTGATACATAATCTGCTAAATAGAAGTTCTCATCTTTATGGGCTTTAAAGAAGGTGCCGTATTCCCTGCCATCCATAATGCGGTGAATAATACGCATATCATCTGCATTGGCAATGACCATGTCAGCACCGGCACTGGTAGCAATCTTAGCAGCCTGCAATTTGGTGTTCATACCGCCTGTCCCCACATTGCTGCCGGTGGATTCTTTGCCCATGCCCATTAATTCATCTGTCAATTCATCCACTTCGCTGATAAACTTAGCATCCGGATTTTGACGGGGATCATCGGTATATAAGCCATCAATATCAGATAATAAAATTAGCAAATCCGCATCAACCAACGCTGCAACAATGGCAGATAAGGTATCATTATCACCAAATTTAATTTCATAAGTAGCTACCGTATCATTTTCATTTACAATAGGCACAACACCCAACTTTAACAGTTCCGAAAAAGTATTATGTGCATTGAAACGATTTAAGGTATCCAAAATAGTATTTTTGGTCATCAAAATCTGTGCTGCTACATGATTATATTCGGAAAAGATTTTTTGATAAACCATCATAAGCTTAGCCTGTCCAATTGCAGCACAGGCCTGCTTAACGGCAATAGGATTGTCCTCTTCTGTATTTTGCAAACGGATTGCTCTTCTTCCCACTGCAATGGCACCGGATGAAACCAATACAACATCCTTACCTTGATTACGAAGATTGCAGATTTCCCGTACCAACACTTCCAGTTTGGTATAATCCAAGCCACCGGTTTCTTTGTGTTGCAAAGAAGACGAACCGACTTTAATTACAATTCTTTTTTTATCCTTTATACACTCTCTTAAACTCACTGTTTATTTCCTCCCAGATTCTTTGCAAGCGCCAAAGCCACACGTAAACCGTCGGTGGCCGCAGATGTAATCCCACCTGCATATCCAGCTCCTTCGCCACAGGGATACACACCTTTTATAGAAACGGATTCACAAGAAACCGGATCGCGTAAAATTCGTACCGGAGATGAAGTTCTTGCTTCAATTCCGGCAAGTAATGTATCTTTATCATCAAAGCCTTTGATTTTGCGTCCAAACTGTATCATACCATCCATAAAGGCATCTTCCAGGGTTGACGGCAAAATGCCGCGTAAGTTGGAATATACATATTCTCCTTTTAACCAAGGTTTAATCGTTCCGGCATCTTTAGAAGAACAATTATTTATATAATCTTCAAAGCGTTGTAACGGAATCTTTCCTTTTCCCGCCTCATATGCCCTTTTTTCCAATTCACGTTGGAATGCAATCCCCGCAAGAGGATCTTTGCTTTGAAAATCTTCCGGTGTAACAGAAATAATAATGGCACTGTTGGCATTATCACCACTGCGTTCACTATAGCTCATCCCGTTGATACAAAGCATACCTTCCTCAGAGGAAGAATTTACCACATATCCACCGGGACACATACAGAAACTATAAACACCTCTGCCGTTTTGCGCTTGTGCGGTTATCTTATATGGTGCAGGCGGAAACATTCCTTCTTCTTGTACACCATATTGGCTAATATCAATATCTTTTTGCAAGTGTTGGACACGATATCCCACAGCAAAAGCTTTTGCTTCCATCTTCATTTGTTTATCATATAACCAGGCAAAAGTATCTCTGGCACTATGACCAATGGCTAATACCACATGATTGGTACGGATGGTTTCCCGGTCGTTTATAGTAACAGAGGTTACATGTCCACAATCATCAACTTGAAAATCTGTCAGTTTTGCACCAAAACGTACCGTTCCTCCCATACGGATAATCTCTTTTCGTAGATTCTGTACAATCAATAATAATTGATCGGTACCCAAATGCGGTTTTTGTTCATACAAAATCGCCGGATTGGCGCCGGCTTTCACAAACAAACTTAAAACTTCCTGTTGATAGCCATAAGGGTCTTTGTTTAATGTGTTTAATTTACCATCTGAAAAAGTGCCCGCTCCACCTTCACCAAATTGCACATTGGATTCCGGCTTTAACTTACCTGTTTTCCAAAATGTTTCCACATCTTTTTGGCGTTTATCTACAGTTTCACCACGCTCCAATAAAATAGGAGCCAATCCCATTTTGGCAAGGTAATATGCACAAAACAAACCGGCAGGTCCGGCCCCAACAACGATAGGGTTTTCTCGACATACCGTAGGATTCACAATAGGAAACGAAACATGGACCGGTTGATATTGTGAAATATCCTTGTTTTTCTGCTGTTTTTTCAATACATCCTGTTCCTTTTCATAAGAAAAAGCCACAGATAAGGTATAGAAAACATCCGGTTTCTTTCTGGCATCAATGGATTCTTTTAAAATCACTAAATCCTTGATCTGCTCAGCCGGTATATGTAATTTTGCGGCCACTTTACCAACAATATCCTGGATTGAATAACCGGGATGCATTTTTAACTGGTTATATTTAATCATACTCTCCTCATTTTGCGGCGTGAGAACCGGCAATATATCCTGTGGAAAATGCCCATTGAAGATTATATCCACCGCATTCGCCGGTCACATCCAACATTTCACCCACAATATATAAGCCCGGATAAGCTTTGCATTGCATCTGATCATCAACTTGATCAAGTGCTACACCACCGCCGGTTACCTGACAAAAATCATATTCTTTGACTGCTGTTATAACATATTCCATGTTGACCAGTTCATTGACTATATCAGAAACCACATCAACGGTAATATCTTTTGCACAATCAAAACGACGCAACTTAAATTTCGTATTTAAGTATTCAATCCATTTTTTATGTACAAAGCCTTGTAAAGCATCCTCTATCGGAAGTGTTTCAAATTGGGTTAATTGATACCAAAGTAATGTAAATACTTCCTTCTCTGACATATTTGGAAACAAATTAACCTTTACTACAACCCGTTCTCCTGCCTGTAATGCACGAGATGCCACAGTACTTACCTGAAAAACAGGAATTCCGGAAATGCCGTAGTCTGTAAACTGAACTTGTCCGCAATCGGATGCAACAGCTTTTGAATTAATCAAAAGTGTAACTTTGGCATTAGCGCGTACACCGGATAAAGTTTTGATACCTTTTTTATCACTAACCAAAGCGGTAAGTGCAGGATAAGGTGGTATTACCGGAATATTTAATTTTTCCAATAAGGCGTAACCACTACCATCAGAACCGGTTTTGGGATAGGATTGACCGCCGCATGCCATAATAACACAATCTGCATCAAACTCTTCACTTTCTGTTTGAACGCAATACTTGTGAGAGTCATATACAATATCCTTAATCCGGATATTGGTATAAATCGATACATCCAGAGTCTGCAAGGTCCTTCTTAATACATTGACAACCGTTGTTGCCGCCTCGCTTTCCGGATATACATAGCATTCCTTATTTACCATCAGGCGCATACCTTGCTTTTCGAAAAAATCCATCAAGTCTTTTTCAGAAAATGTGTTTAATACTGTTTCTACAAAAGAGATATCGCCGGATGTGTTGTAATGGGATGCATCCATATGCAAGTTCGTCAAATTACACTTGCCATTTCCTGTTAATAATACTTTTTTTCCGATTCGGTCGCTTTGATCCAAGATTATAACTTTCGCTCCGGCTTGTGCTGCCGCAATAGAAGCCATAATACCTGAAGCACCGCCACCAATAATACAAACTGTCTTTTTCATACATTTTCCCTCCATGCACAATTAATAAAATTATAACTCTAACTGGAATAAGACTCAAGAAAATTGTAAAGTTCTTCTTCATTTTTTATATATTTTTTATCTAATATCTCCTGTTGAAGTTCCTGTGGCAAGTGTTCCAACTCAATATCTGTGGATAAATACAAGGTACGCATATCATTGCAATATACAGAAACATATCCATTATTTGCCATTAAGAAAAAACAGCCCGCATGGTTTTCTGACACTACCGCCTCTTCTGTTTCCATCTTATTTGCTTGTTCGTCTTTTCTATATGTTTTAATAACAACAACTCTTTCGTTGGAAAATACAGACAACCGAATGGAAATTAAACCTTTTTCCCTATCTCTTAATGCCGGCGCGCGTTCTTCCTCCTCCAGCAATGAAATTAGTTCTGTTTTTGTTTTATTAATATATTTTGCAGGAATCTCCCTGACAAAGGTATTGCTTCCTCCTTTTACCAAATCCTGCTCCAATATCACATACTCTGTATCACAATCTGTTGCAATTTTTTTGGTGGATACCTCTTTAACAATTTCCTCTGCATGTTGAACAGATTCCTCTTTGCGTGAATGATTTTTATACAAATAATAACTGCCCAAAATTGTTGCAGATGTAATCGTTAAAATCATAAAAATAAGACTGATACGATATAAATATTTCATACTACGACTCCTTTTATATCAGTATCAGTCCAAAACAACATTTTTATTCAATTTTTGTCTATTTACGAATAAATTCCCATGATGCTTCCGATTATTCGCAGTAAGCTACCCTGAGGAAAGTCAGCCAGTTCATTTTCTTTGACACAGCCGGTGATAATCAAAGTTATCATATGCACAGCAAACGAAACAACAACAGCTATAATAATTGCAACGACAGGTCCGATAACGCTCTTTAAGAACATACAGAGCACAGCAGTAATTAACATAACAAAGGTTGCTAATAATGGCATGCCAAGGTGGTTTACCAACTGTTTTTTATATACACAAAAACGATATAAAAAGCCAACACATAAAGCCAGAAAGACAATTCCATATATCAGATTGCAGTACAAAATCCGTTCTGTTGTATAGCATTCCCTGGAAAACAAGAAAACTGCTGCAATGCTTTGAATGACAAAACCAACCAGACCTGCAATGATACCAAGCCATTCTTTTCCTAATCCCTTTAGCATGGAAGCGCCAAGAAATGCCAAACCAAATAAGAGCAATACAACTGCATAAAGCCACTCGCCGGTAACATCTATACCAAAAGCTACCGATTGAAGACAACTTAGGCAGACACTAACGAGAACAACAATCGGTAAAATACTGCACAAAAATTGTTTTACATTTAATATAATATACATTCCGCTATGATACACATCATCTTTCTTCATAGCTTTGCGTAAGTGCTCTTCCGTATGTTTTCCCAAAAGTTCCATTAAACCACAAGGTAAAGCAAACCAGAAAAATCCCAAAATATACTGAGCATAATAAGTATTGGGGAATCCGACGCTACTAAAGTGTGGCGGCCATTGGAAAAATTTAAAAAACAAAATCTGATTCAATAATAAAGGACCAAAAAATCCCAAATAACGTGCAAAGGGTGTCCCACAAGCACTACCTAGTCCCGCCACCTGATCAATAAAACTTTCCTGACTACGGCTGTTATCCTCTGAAATATTATTTCTCATCTTACGACGGAAGGCTTTAAACAACACAATCAACCAAAGGGATGCAAACACACAGGCAATTGTAAAACCTGCCGCTGCTCCGGATGCTCCAAAAGCATTTAATACCTGGTCATCATGTAAAAGTGCCGCATGTTTCTTGCCCATATTACAAGCAATAAATATTAAAATCACACTAACCAGTAGATCTGTAATACCAAAGATAATTTTGGCTGCACCATCCGGCATAGAAAAATCAAAACCATCAAAACTTCCAAGTAATATTGCCCATAAAAACAGAAATGGTATGGATGCCCCAAGAAAAATCAAAGGAAAGGTCCCATATGCACCCAATGAAAACAAAATATTAGTCATTCTTCCTGCCGCAAACACAAGAATCAAAAAAAACACAACACCTATGGCAAAGCCTGTAAGGGCAGCTGTTTTCATAATGCGTAAAGCATTTTTGTATTGTCCTCTTGATTTGCGATATGCCACTGCTTTGCACACTACCTCACGTAAAGTAAATGAAATAATGGAAACAATAGCGAACAAAAATGTAAAAACAATTAAATATACATTTTGTCCTGCTCCAATTTGTTTGGACATAAAAATCCATTTTATGAGAGCTGCAACAAAAACAACCATTAATCCAATCGCCTGGATATTGTTTTTTGCAATATAATTTTGTCTTCTGTTTTTCTTGATATCAGCCATATATTTACCTCTTTAGCGGAGAATCTGAAGTTCTTCCATGATTTTATCCTGATGCATACGCATTACTTTTTCTTCCTCTTCTTCCATGTGGTCATATCCAAGAAGATGCAATACGCTATGAACAATTAAAAAAGCAAATTCTCTTAGTACACTGTGCCCATATTCTTCAGCTTGAGCATATATCCGTTCCTTACACAATATAATATCTCCCAATAGCAATTCGCCGCTTTCCGGATGAAAATAACTGTGTACATCTGCCTCAGCCAGAGAAAAATCTGCAGGCATAGAGTAATCAACCCCGGGGAAAGACAATACATCTGTCTCTTTATCGATATCACGATACTCTTTGTTATAAGCACGTATTCCCTCTTGATCTGTGATTAAGACATTTACTTCCGCCTCATAGGGACATTCTTCACAATCTAATGCGGTCTCAATCACTTTTTGAACCGTTTCTTCCAAAGGAAAAGGAAATTCAGCATTCACTTCGTTTTCAACGTAAAAAGTCATAATATAACTTCTCCTCCAATAACCCCTTCTTTATTTCACACAAATCTTCCATTGTTAATTCACAATGTTGCAAATCACCGCTGTCCATTTTTTTGCGAACAATGACATCCACAATCTTTTCATAATTCAAAACAGCATTGCTATCTTTTTTGAACATATAAGCTACCGATGATATCATGGCATCGCAAAATTGTACAATGGCAGCTTCTTTAGAAACTGAGGGCATATTTTTGATACCATATTCCTTTAAAACACGGATCAAGGCTTTAGGAAACTCATGCGCCGCACCAACCAAGATGGTGTTTTGTATGGAATCATTTCCCTGCAACAGACCAATTTTGTGATAATAACCACCGGCCTTTGCCAATGCGGCATTACAATTAATTTTTTTTGCAATACGGTCAGCCAGATATGCTGTATGTACCGCATGAAAATAGGCATCTTTATTAATTTCTTTTAATCGTGTCAACAATTCATATTCCGGATCATTAATCATGGAAAAAAAATCAATATCTTTGTAATAGTGGAACTTACCAATAAACTTTAATACCGCAAGTACCAGAATACCTACTGTAAACAATCGGATTACACTATAAAGAACCGCATCACCAAATACGGTACCGGTCTGGGTAATCACAAAAAACAGACTGTACAAAACAAAGTCTGCAACCAAATAGGCAAATAAACTTCCTGCATAACGAAAGCCATTCTGAAGGTTCATAAATAATATAGCTCCAAGCAATCCTGCCATTAAAAGAACAATAACCTGCGGTACACTCAATCCATTTAAAATAGAATAATGTAATACCATGGCGCTATAACTAATCACACCGCACACACTACCGGAAAACAAGGTCAAAACAACTCCCAATAGCGAAATGGGAGCAATCAGATATGGAACTTCACCTATGAATGCAAGAAATACAAATGCAATTGAGATAACAATTGAAAATCGGATAAAACGCCCTTCGTTCCAAAAATACAACCCGTTTCTTTGGGCTGTTATAAGAAATGAAAAAATAATTAAAAAAGATACGATTAATGAAAGGAGCATGTTCCGACAAAAAGAAACAACATCTGCGTGTAGCATATATGCACAAAAGCCGGTCCATGCCAATCCCATCAACACAATAACAGCCGAAAAAATAATCTGTACGCCTGTCCCTTTCTTTTTATCTGTCACATTCCCTTTCATGATCTTGTTCTTTTACCCTTCTCACTCGTTTTTTTCATACGTTCATTCCGGCGGTTTTCCCTGCCTTCATAATCTTCGTATGCTTTTACAATCTTTTGTACAAGCGGATGTCTGACAACATCCTTGCTTGTCAGATTACAAAATGCAATTTCATCTACATTCCCCAATACTTTTGTTGCAACATCCAAGCCGGATTTAGTGCCTGCACCCAAGTCCTTTTGTGAGCTGTCACCGGTGATAACAACTTTGGAACCAAAGCCGATACGTGTCAAAAACATCTTCATCTGTGCCTCGGTGGTATTTTGCGCTTCATCCAAAATAATATATGCATTATCCAGTGTACGACCACGCATATATGCAAGTGGAGCCACTTCAATCAAGCCCTTTTCCATATTTTTCTGGAAATTTTCTGCTCCCATAATCTGGTATAACGCATCATATAAAGGTCTTAAATAGGGATCCACTTTGCTCTGTAAATCTCCCGGTAAAAATCCCAACTTCTCTCCGGCTTCAATAGCAGGTCTGGTCAGGATGATGCGGCTTACCTGATTGCTTCGAAATGCCGTAATAGCCATTGCCATGGCAAGAAATGTCTTACCGGTACCGGCAGGACCCAGCCCAAATACAATCATATGATCCTTCATTGCCTGGACATACTTCTTTTGCCCCTGTGTCTTGGGTTGTATGGGTTTACCGCTAATAGTATGACAAATGCAGTTTTCATCCATGGTAAGAAGTCCATCATCTTCATCTTCCTTACTCATCATCACTGCATAATTGACATTTTGCTCCTCTATCTCTGTCCCTTTATTGGATATCTGAACCAGTTCTTCCAATAAACGGTATACTTTTTTGACATGTGCCTTTTCACCGGTGATTTTGACCATTCCGTCCCGGTTGATGACAGATACCTGAAACTCGTTCTCAACCTTCCGTATATATGCATCATTTGCGCCAAAAAGTTTTTGCATGGAATAGGTATCCATGTCCATTAACATTGTATAATCACTCAATGGGTTGCTCCTCAACAGTTTGTATTATGGGATATTCCACAATAGGACATAGTGTAGCGCCCTTTTGACGGATAATCAAATGACCGGACATACAACTATCATTTCCTATGTATTCTATTTTAACATTTTTTTGCATTATTTGAACCCCTTTTTCTTCTAAAGTTTCACAAAACCGTAAAAACCTGTCATTTAAAATCTGTGTTGCTTCTTCTTCAGTATAAGTAGACTCTGTAATTGTATATTCCACATATTCATTATGCCCATAAATCAGAGGAAGATATAAATTATCAAAAAGTTTTACAGCTTTACGGACAGAAATCATTTCATATTCACACGTCATGTCGACCTTTCCCAGCACAAGTTCTTTTTCACCAAAACCAAGCACCGGCGTCTGCTCTGTATTACCTGTATATATTTTCTTCTGATATTGCAAAGATAGGCTGTCTTTATAAGGTAAAATACTCTCTATAAGAATATCTCCATCCGCACGGATTTCATGATAATCGCGCATGGTACCATCATCATTATAAATAGGTATGATGCCGGATATAATCACCTCATCCTTGCAAATCGGGTCACCATTTTTCTTCAACGGTACACCGTTTCTGGTGACAATACTAATCAGATTACCACTGACTGTTGCACGCAGATCTCCGCTTTCACCTTCGTATACTTTACTTTCAGCTGTTACCTCATTTTCTTTGATGGTAATATGCAATTTTGTTCCCTCAATTTTTACCGATGCCCACGTGATATAATCATATTCTTCTCTTAACGCTTTTTCAAAAGCATCTATATCCAAATCTTTAATCGCCATGCCATAGGAAACATTTTGCATTTCCAAAAATTTCCAAAGCATATCCTCTGTCAGTTGTCTGTTACCATCCAGTTCAAAGGCCCAAATAAAACGTGTGGCAAGAAATAATGCACACAAACATGTCAGCAAACCTATAAAAAAGAGTTTTCTCTTCCTGTAACGGTATAACAAAAAAGGTAGTCCCAGTTTGTCTCTGAGCACTACCTTTGTTTTTGTTTTTCGCAAGAAATCTTTGCAGGCAAAAAAACCATTGATATCCATGTAAAATTCGTATCCATCTCCAATGGGAGTCACATCCCACAATTCAATCTGATGATTATTACACAGATTCATAAAACGTTCCGGTGAAAATCCGGTCAAATAAATACGTACATATCCCCGTAGGAATCGAATAATCGAAAGCATCTGCCCTTCACTCCATAAATGAAATATGTTCAATGGTCCCAACAACCTTCATTTCATCATTGGTATAATAGGCAACGGAAAGATTCTTTCCCCGGATGCTCAATCGAAAATGCTTGGTTGAAACCCATACAAACTCATCCGAGCACTCCAGTATCCCCCGATAATTTTCAATAAAGACCTCCGTCTGTCCCTGTAAGGTAATGATACTGTCACCATTTACCAATTCTTTGGGAAGTTTGAGGTTTTCAGTCATTTGTTCTTTTGCTGCTTGCATGATTTGTGTTCGTTTTTGTTTTAGTCTGCTCATACTTCAATATATGAGCACACATACTAAATAATACCCTTAATTAAAGCAGGCTTTGCAACAGGATTATCTCCGATATGACATGCATTCAAATAACGTTTCTCAGCTTCTTTGGCCTTTGTTTCATCATTAGCATATAAAACTGCCAACACATCACCGGCTTCCACCCTGTCACCTATTTTCTTTTGCAGGAGAATACCGACACTTAAATCAATCTCACTTTCCTTAGTTTCTCTTCCACCACCCAAAATCAGTGAACAAATACCAACTTCATCACAGACAATACCGGTAATCCAGCCGGACTTTTCTGCTTTAATTTCTCTGGTATAAGCAGCAATCTGAAGTTTTTCGGGGTGATAGACAAAACTGCTGTCGCCTCCCTGTGCTTCTACAAAGGATGCAAGTTTATCAAGCGCACTGCCATCAGCGATTTTTTCTTGAAGCATTTCTCTTGCTTCCTTGCGGTCTTTTGCCTTGCCACCGGCAACCACCATCTCTGTACCAAGAGTCAGACAAAGTTCTACGAAATCTTCTGGTCCCTTACCCATCAAGGTCTCAATGGCTTCACGTACTTCCAATGCGTTACCAACAGCCAATCCCAAAGGCTGATCCATATCAGAAATTACCGCTGTAGTAGCACGTCCGGCACCACGTCCGATACGAACCATTTCCTTGGCAAGTGCAAAGGAATCCTCTTCCTTCTTCATAAAGGCACCACTACCTGTTTTTACATCCAACACAATGGCATCTGCACCGGATGCCAATTTTTTACTCATAATAGAACTCGCAATCAGAGACATATTGTCAACAGTAGCTGTCACATCACGAAGAGCATATAGCTTTTTATCAGCAGGAGCCAAGTCTTTGGTCTGTCCCATAATGGCAATGCCAATTTCATTTACTTGACGGATAAACTGCTCCGTCTCTATAGAAGTGGAAAAGCCGGGAAAGCTTTCCAACTTATCAATGGTACCGCCGGTGTGCCCCAGTCCGCGTCCGCTCATCTTTGCAACCGGAATGCCACAGGCTGCTACCATGGGTGCTAACGCTAGAGATGTCTTATCACCTACACCACCGGTACTGTGTTTATCAACTTTTATGCCATTGATGGAGGAAAGATCAAGCATATCACCGCTTTTTGCCATTTCCATGGTTAAATGTAGGGTTTCTTCTTCATTCATGCCCTGAAAATAAATCGCCATCATCATGGCAGACATTTGATAATCCGGAATATCTCCCTTGGTATAGTTTTGAATCATAAAACGGATTTCTTCTTCGTTCAAAGAATTTCCATTTCTTTTTTTCATGATAAGATCATACATTCTCATAATCAATCACCTCATTTACGGACAAGCTTTACCGTACTTCCGTTTGTCTCTGCATCCGTCTTAATCTTAAAAGAAGAAAAGCTTAATACAAATTTCTTAAACTGGGAAAAACCATAATTTTTCACGCTGAAGTCAGGAATTTTCTTTTTGATTTCCTGGGAAAATAATCCAAGCTCCATTTTACCACCGGCTGCTTTGATAATCTTAATCATGGTTTGTTCAATGTCATCATCCTGTTTTGCTGCTTGAATTAGGGAAATATTGTTATTATTTCTCTGGATTTTTACAGATTGCAAACTTTCACAGAACTTGGAAAATTTGGTATAACCATAGTTTCGGACGTCAAAATCAGGATATTTCTTGGATAATCGGCTTCCAACCTCACCGATATTGGTCATGGGCTTGCCGGCATCCTCATTTTCATCCAAGATATCCAAAATCGCCTGTTCAATAACAGCGATGGAACGAATGTGAGTCTTCTCTTTGTCATCTCCTTCTTGTCCGGAAATATTATTCAGATAAATAAAACGGTCACAAGCACTGACAAAAGCCTCCGGCGTCTTGGTCTCACCCATACCGATGACAATTTTACCCGCCTCACGTAAACGGGAAGCCAATCTGGTAAAATCACTGTCACTGGTTACCAGACAAAAGCCTTCCACATTGTTGGAATATAGGATATCCATGGCATCAATAATTAAAAAAGAATCCGTCGCGTTCTTTCCACTGGTATAAGCAAACTGCTGCATAGGCTGAATGGAATTGGATAATAACACCGTTTTCCATTTGTTGCTGTTGCTTCTGGTCCAATCGCCATAGATTCTCTTAATTGTAACAATACCGAACTTTGTTAATTCATCTAAAATCTTTTGCACGTACTCGGCAGAAACATTGTCCGAGTCAATCAAAAGAGCAAATCTCTTATCTTCCACAATCTACCTCCTAAAAATATGTACGGTCAATTCTCTTTAAGACCATTTCAATCTGATCACCATCTAAATGTAATTCGTCCAATATTTCTTTGGCTTTTTCTATCTGCATACTATTGATGCACAATGTACATTGTCCATGGCTGTTGTCACCCAATAATCGACTAAAGAAGGAAGGATTGTCCCATTTTTCATAATAGGAAATATGATTACTCAAAAATGCACGGACGATTCTTTGCTTTACATCCAAGTCATGTACAACACAAAACTCAATCTCATTATGTACTTTAACATCTGAAAATGACATATCCATATCTGTTCACCTTTTATCATCTTTTGTGAATCCATCATATCATATCACTATCAAAAAAATAAGTACCTTTCTGTAAAAACTTATAAAGAAAAAGAAACAATCCGGAAAGATTGTTTCTTTATAACATACTTATTCATAAATGACCGTATTTGAACTTCTGAAAATGTGATCACCACTACATTGATTTACCACAATTTCATCACCCGGCTGTATAGTATCATCATCCACATAAATCTTCAGACAGTTTTCATTAATTTGTCCTGTCTTTTGTTTTTCGCCATTGATATAGACTTTACTCCAAGGTGTAAAGTTTCTGCCGCTGATATACATGACACCGTCGACAATACGGTAGTTTTTAATCTCAGCATCTATAACACCCAATTCAATATCAGATGCAGGATGCAAATCCTTTTCATCATATGCATAGTGTTCGCCATACAAAATATCATATTGCAACAATTCCAGATTTTTCATATATTCTTCGTCTGCTTCTGTTGCAAGATTGGCATTTAAGGATTGATGATAAGATAATACCGTACCTTCATGGATACCGGTCTGATCCAGCATATGTGCCATCAACTGATAAGTGGTGATATCTGCATCTTCTTTTGCCATGCCAAAATTATTCCATGTGACATATTTGGTTTTGAAAATATCACCGCTTGCCATATCATCATTGGTTAAGCCCATGGTAGGCAAATGATCACCAAAGAATATTACCAGCGTCTTTTCATCTCTTTCGCTTAAATCTGCTACTAAATTACCGATAAACTTATCAACTTCATGAATCTGACTCACATAATATTTCCACTGGTTGTTTGTCTCTGCATCCAAACCATTGGCAGATACCATAATCTCAGGATTCTCCAAGATGTCTTCTGTGGAATAAACACCATGTCCCTGTACTGTGATTGTATATACAAAATCGGACTGGTTTGGTGTGTCATCCAGTGCTTTTTGAACCTGTTCTCTCAGGATATTATCGGTAGGCCATGTCTCCATAGGGGTATATTCCTGAATGTTCATAAATTCACGACTGATAAAACCATCAAAGCCCATCTGTGAAAATACATGATCCCTACTATAAAATCTTGCATTGTTATTATGAACCGCATAAGTACCGTAACCAATACCCGAAAGAACGGATGCCGTACTTTCACATGTATTTGATTTTAAAATGGTTTTATATGGGTATTCACCTGTTCCAAAGAAGCGCATGGACATACCTGTCAACACTTCAAATTCGGTATTTGCCGTTCCTGCTCCTACAACCGGTACCGACAAGTAACCACTACTGTAGTTTCTCTCCAAATAATGGAAATTAGGAACGGGATCTTCGGAAAGAGTCATAAAATTGTATTCGGTTGGATCAACGAAGGATTCTAACAACACTAAAATAATATTAGGAGAATTAGGATCATTCGGGTCCGCAGGAATCACCTGAATGGAATTTGCAGAAACCATATCAGATATTTGTGCAGAATTTGCAGACGCATAACTATCTCCACGGTAAAGTTTATCCTGTGCAATCATGTTGGAAGAAACTGTATCCATTAATGTATCTACAGCATCCTCAGAATAGTCATCAGGTTCTTCCATACCACGATCAACTATACTGGAAGAAAAACCATATACAAAGCCATAACGTTCATATCCCTGTGCAATATTATCAAAATAATCGGTTAATACTTCGCTTTTTACGGCTGCATTGGTAATCATGGGTACCCACAAATAACAGGATGCCACAATGACAATCACAACTCTCCGATGCATTTTCCCTTTAAACACAGGGCCTTTGCGGTATAAATAAATACACAATGAAATAAACAGAACTGTGATTAAAATAGCCATCACACCCATAAATGGAGTGAAATATGTCGAATTCATGGCAAATAAGTCACCAATTAACTTTAAGTCAGTAAAACCAAAGGGAGTTACACGCTCTGCCAATACACATCCGTTTACAATGCCGAGAATACACCAGACAAAGGTAATAAACACACGAGCCAGAGCTCTTCTCTTAAAAAAGTAAACCGGCAAAAATGTCAAAAATATAATCATAACATTGTAGGAATATGTAATGGGTGTATCCAACACAAAACGGATTGCTTCTACAAAAGAATGTCTGGAAACACATTCTGCGAAGAACACAATCACAGCTGCCAATAACCCATGAAATACTAAGGAATATTTATTTGAGAAATTTATTAATTTTTCAATCTGACTATTATGTACTTCTAAAAAGTTCTTCATGATGTCCACCTAAATTAATCTTAATTATCCGTATTTGTCCGTATAATAGAATATACATAATTTGAGTGAAAAACAATTCGTAAAATTTATGAAAAAACGGGGTAAAAAGGGGAGTTTTTGTCGAAAATATACAAGATGTGGATAAAAAAGCCCTACTTATGGTAGGGCTCATGGTTGATGATACGGAATCCTCTATATATTTGCTCGGATAAAATCACACGCATCAGTTGATGAGGAAAGGTCATGGCTGAAAAACTGATTTTTTCATCCGCTTTTTGCAGGACTTTGTCGGAAAGGCCTAATGAGCCTCCAATAACAAATTGGATATGGCTTTTGCCTGATATGGTTAGTTTCTCTATATGTTCTGCAAACTTAACAGAGTCATATTGTTTTCCGTCAATGGCAAGAGCAATGCAATAGCCTTTTTCGTCCAAGGCTTTGAGTATCTTTTCGCCTTCCTTGTCTTTGATCTGGCGTTCCAACTCCGGTGATGCGCCATCCGGCGTCTTTTCATCAGCCACTTCTTTGATCTCAAATTTACAATATGCAGAAAGCCTTTTACTGTATTCTGCAATAGCATCACGGTAAAAGGCTTCTTTTATTTTTCCCACACTAACGATCGTTATCTTCATACAATTCACTATATCTTTCGTCAATCAGTTTTTCACAAAGAGCATCATCTATATCAGGGAACTCTTTCTTGATTTCACGCTCCATATATTCGGCACGTTGGAAGAACAACTCTTCTTCCGCTCCACCGGAAGCAAGCTTATCCAATACATTTTTGGTGATTTTTTCTTCCATAAACGCTTTTACTTTGGCAGTCATATCCTCATCGGCTTCTGCCTGTCCGATAATGGTTTTAATCTTGGTAAAGGACATCAGTCCAACAACAATAAAGATAATGAATAATGCGCCCATAACACCAAGGAACATATAATTGGTACGCAAACTTTCAAAGCCGGGAATAATACCCATGTACATACATACCAACACAACCAGACCGATAATACCCACAGCAGTCAATACATATCCACTGGATTTGTATTCCTCTGCTCTTTCACGTTTATCTACATAGGAAGTTTTTGCTGCAACACCTTTGCCTTTACTGTTTTTACGAGCTTCTTGAGCTTCTTCCATTTCCTGTTCCATTAACTCTTTGGCACGCTCCGGAGTCATCTCTTCCATGGGAATTTCGTACTTTTCAGATAAATATTCCATTTGTTTTTTAGCCTGGAATACCTGAAGTAAGCCTGCGGCCTTTTCCACATCTTTTTTATCACAGTACAATTCATGGGTATCACGTACCTTATCATAGGTAATAAAAGTACTCTGCAATCCGTTGGTATTCAAAAATGCTTGGATTTCTTTTAAACTTTCCTCAATTCCTCTTGCCAAAGCAACCGGTGCATTGTTTAAATCATCCACCAATTCAACTTTACAATCGGAACACATCTTAATACCGGGACGGTATTCGTTTTTACATTTTGGACAAAAAGGCATGGGAACTTCCTCCTTTATACTTCAAAATCAAAACAGGTACGATTACATGTCACTGTCTTGATATAACTTCCTGCATTTACATGCTCAGGATGTACCTGATAAGCACCAAGAGCCTCTACAGACTCAAAAGATGACAACAATGCCACATCACGATTGCTGGAATCCAGCTCGTTAATACGGACTTCTAAGGATACAACACCGGGAACCAGTTTCCCTACTGCTTCCAGTTTTTCTTTGATCTTTTGACCGGCTTCTGCCTTTTCTTCGTTTGTAAGAGTCTCATTCAGATTCCAAAAAACATAATGATTTACCATAGGGAAACCTCCTCCAAGTGATATTAATTCATCTTTACAATTATTTGTTGCTTAAGTACTCGTGGATACCTGCTGCAGCCGCTTTACCTGCACCCATAGCAAGAATAACAGTTGCGGCACCTGTTACGGCATCACCACCGGCATATACACCTTCTTTGGTTGTCTTACCGTTATTTTCATCTGCAACGATACATTTCCATTTGTTTACTTCAAGACCTTCTGTTGTAGAAGAAATCAAAGGATTGGGAGATGTACCTAAGGACATAATGACACAATCAACATCAATTGTGAACTCGGAACCGGGTACTTCCACAGGGCGTCTTCTTCCGGATGCATCAGGCTCACCCAATTCCATACGGACACATTTGATACCGCTAACCCAACCATTTTCATCCGCAAGAATTTCTACAGGGTTTGTTAACAAATCAAAGATAACGCCTTCTTCTTTAGCATGATGTACTTCTTCCACACGTGCAGGCAGTTCTTCTTCACTTCTTCTGTACACGATGTGTACTTCAGCACCAAGTCTTAAAGCTGTTCTTGCCGCATCCATAGCTACGTTACCACCACCGACAACAGCAACTTTCTTTGCACGCATAATCGGTGTGTTGGAATCTTCTTTAAACGCTTTCATCAGGTTGGAACGTGTCAAATATTCATTGGCAGAGAACACACCGTTTGCCTGCTCTCCGGGAATGCCCATAAATTTGGGAAGACCTGCTCCGGAACCGATAAATACAGCATCAAATCCTTCTTCGTCCATCAATTCATCGATTGTAGTTGCTTTACCGATAACTACGTCTGTCTCAATCTTAACACCTAAGGATTTTACATTTTCAATTTCTTTTTTTACAACTGCATCTTTGGGAAGACGGAATTCGGGGATACCATATACAAGTACACCGCCTGCCTCGTGCAAAGCTTCAAAAATAGTCACATCATAGCCCAATTTTGCAAGATCACCTGCACAGGTAAGACCTGCAGGACCGGAACCGATAACGGCAACTTTTTTACCCAGTTTCTCTTTTGCTCCTTCAGGTTTGATACCGTTTTCTCTTGCCCAATCAGCAACAAAACGCTCTAATTTACCGATAGAAATCGGATCTCCTTTGATACCGCGGATACATTTACCTTCACACTGGCTTTCCTGGGGACATACACGTCCACACACAGCAGGAAGAGCACTGGATTCACTGATAGTCTGATATGCTTCTTCAAAGTTTCCTTCTTTTACCTGCTCAATAAAGCCGGGGATATTGATGGAAACGGGACATCCTTTTACGCATTGTGCGTTTTTACAATTGATACATCTGGAAGCCTCATTCATAGCTTCTTCTGCATTATATCCAAGACAAACCTCTTCAAAATTGGTTGCTCTTACCTTTGCATCCTGTTCTCTTACAGGTACTTTATTTAAAACGTCCATTACTCGTCACCTCCACAGTGTCCACATCCGCCATGATGTGTATCACCTTCCTGTAATTTTAACATTGCACGGCCTTCCTCTGTCTTGTACATCTGCTGACGTTTCATAGCCTGATCAAAGTCAACCAAATGTCCGTCAAATTCGGGACCGTCTACACATGCAAATTTTACTTCTCCACCAACAGTCAGACGACAAGCACCACACATACCTGTTCCATCAACCATAATAGGGTTCATGGATACAATGGTAGGAATCTCTAACTCTTTGGTAGTAAGGCATACGAATTTCATCATAATCATAGGACCGATGGCAACACATTTGGTATAGGTTTTTCCTTCTTCTTTTACTAAATCCTGTAAAGTCTTGGTAACCATACCACTTCTTCCATAGGAACCGTCATCCGTTGTCACATAAACATTACCTGCAACAGCCTTCATTTCCTCTTCATAAATCAAAAGGTCTTTTGTTTTTGCACCGATGATAACATCTGCGTCAATACCGTTTTCATGTAACCATTTCACTTGAGGATATACAGGAGCTGTTCCCAAACCACCCGCTACGAAAACAAGTTTTTCTTTCTTTAATTCTTCTAAATCTTCATAACAAAATTCGGAAGCCTGTCCCAAAGGACCAACAAAATCCTGGAAGTAATCTCCGGTTTTCAAATCCTTCATCATGGTTGTTCCTGCACCAATGGTCTGAACAACGATGGTAACAGTACCTGTTTCTCTGTTATAATCACTGATTGTCAACGGAATTCTCTCAGAATCCTCATTCATACGAACGATAACAAACTGTCCGGGCAAGCAATTTTTTGCCACTCTTTTTGCTTCTACTTCAAAAAGGTAAATGTTTGTTGTCAATTCTCTTGCATCTACTATCTTGTACATTTTCATCCTCCTCAGATTATTCAAACAGTCTCCTGTTTTTTTCATCATCTTTTCAATATTATCGAAAAACTACAAAAAACGCAACACTTTTAAAAATCCGACAATGACAAATAACCGTTTTCTGTAATTGCAGCTCTCTTTATTTGCGCATCCGTTACGGAAAAAGCATAGATGTCTCCGGTGCGGATCATGGTACCGGAACTACTGCAAAGATACTCATAAATCACATAATACACCAGGCCATCTGCTGTTCCTGCGTTTTCACATACATATTCTTTCCGATCGGTTGTTCCCTGCATACTACCATTGACATCCATAATCTCTCCACGGATAATCAACTGTTGTTTCAACATAATACAAGCCTGCTCCGTAGAGAAAATCACATTGGGCATACAATTATAATTGCGTGTAATAATCTCGCTTTCATTTCCCTCGGAATCAACCATCAAAAACTTGAATGTACTGCTTCCCAATGGCATTAAAAATGCTGTGGAATATATGTTGCTATCCATTGTCGGCTCACTACCATCCGTCGTATAGTATACGGTACACCCCTCATCCGGAACCGTCACACGGATACTTTGTGGAATCACATAATCTCCCGAAGGCACTGATATTTCCGGCACAACATCAATATAACTTTCAACGTTATAGGTTTTCGTCACAATATCACTACAAATACCAAAATCATTAATATAAATGGCCGATACTTCATATCTTCCGGACAAAAGCTTCACCGGTGCCGTATAACGGTCACTGTATTTGCTTGGCTCACTTCCATCCAAAGTATAATATATGGTACCATTTCCTCCACCAATCAACTTGAGGGAAATACTTGTATTGAATGCCCCTTCTCCGGGATCAAACTCAGGCGGCAATGCCATATAATCCGCATATTGCTCAGTGACAGTCTGAATCGGACATTTTGCCAACAGCTGACTCAATTTCTGATATTGCTCAGATTTCATATAAATAGAAATCAAAATATCATAGGGTTCCTGTTGCTCCGGTGCAAAGTCAATTAAGGATTTACACTTTTCGATGACTACATCAGTCAATCCTTGTTCTTGATAAATCTGAATCTTAAACAATCTCAATTCAACAGAATCCGGTTCCATTGTCAAACAGATATCGGCAATTTCCAATGCTTCTTCATAGCTACCGTTAGCAAATGCTTTTTGCGCTCTTTGATATTGATAGTCGTAAGAATTCTCTGTATAAGCATAAAAGAAAATGGAAAATACACAAATAAAAATAATCAATGCAACAATTGCCGTCACAAAGAAATTAATCTGTCTTGCACCATGACCTTTATCATCAGGCTTCTCACTTGGTTTACTCTGTTCCTCAGCGGCGTGTATATTCGGTTGTATATCCGGACTTAATTCCTGAACAATATTGGACATAGACTCAGCTACACTATCCTCAATTTCAGGCTCAAAGACCGGAACCAGGAGTCTTTCTTTTCCGCATTTTTCACAGAAAACCTGCTCCTGGAGCATGTCACTTCCACAATGGGGACATTTCATAACGTCTCACTCCTGAATTTTATTGAAGTAAAATACTGTCAACACAGTTTTTCATCAGCATAGCAATGGTCATGGGACCAACACCACCGGGAACCGGGGTAATTGCAGATGCTACTGCAGATGCAGATTCATACTCTACATCGCCACATAATTTATTATCTTCATTTCTGTGGATTCCCACATCAATGACAACTGCACCTTCTTTGATGTAAGAAGCATCGATAAATTTAGGTTTACCAATAGCAACTATCAGAATATCTGCCTGTTTACAGATTTCCTTTAAGTTTTGTGTTTTGGAATGTGCAACAGTCACTGTGGCATTCTCACGAAGCATTAACAATGCCATAGGTTTACCGACAATATTACTTCTGCCGATAACTACGCAGTTTTTACCACAAATATCCACATCAGAACGCTTTAAAAGTTCGATAATACCTGCCGGTGTACAGGACACAAAACCGGGCTGTCCGATACATAATGCACCTACGCTCTGAGGATGGAAACCATCCACGTCTTTTCTGGGATCAATGGCTTTGATGATTGCGTTATCATCAATATGCTTAGGAACCGGAAGCTGAACCAAAATGCCGTTAACATCCTCTCTTCCGTTTAACTCCTCTACCAAAGCGATCAATTCATCTTGTGTCGTTTCTTCCGGCAATTCGTAAGATAACGAATTGATACCAATATATTCACATGCTTTTTTCTTGTTGTTTACATAGACACTGCTGGCAGGATCATTTCCAACCTGAATAACAGCCAGACAAATTTCTTTGCCCTCTGCTTTATAGGCAGCAACTCTTTCTTTGCACTCATCTTTAATCATGGTGGAAATCATCTTTCCATCAATTATTTTTGCCATATTCTATATCCTCCTGTTTTTAGAACAATCCTGTTATAACACCTTCGTCATTTACATCAATACCAAAGGCTGCGGGCTGCTTGGGAAGTCCGGGCATGGTCATAACCGCTCCGGTTAATACTACTACAAAACCGGCTCCTGCAGATACATATACTTCACGGACACTGATCTCAAAATCTTCCGGTCTGCCAAGTAAGGTAGGATCATCAGAAAGGGAATACTGGGTCTTTGCCATACATACAGGTAAATTGCCAAAGCCTAATTCTGTTAATTTACTAAGCTGCTTTAATGCAGAAGGGGCAAAATTAACACCTTTTGCTCCGTAAATTTCCTTTGCAACAGTTTCAATTTTTTCTTTTAAAGGAAGTTCATCTGCATAAATCGGTTTAAAGTGACTCTCTTTGTTTTCTAATGTATCTAAAACTTTCTGCGCCAGTTCAACGCCACCTTCGCCACCTTTTTCCCATACTTTTGCTAATGCAAATTCACAATCTCTGTCTTCGCAGAATTTCTGTACATATGCAATCTCCGCATCTGTATCACTGATAAAGGAATTAAGGGTTACAACAACAGGAACACCAAATTTCTGTAAGTTTTCAATATGTTTTTCTAAGTTTACGATACCTTTTGCAAGCGCTTCCAAGTTCTCGCTATTTAAATCTGCCTTTGCAACACCACCGTTGTATTTCAACGCACGGATGGTTGCAACCAATACAACTGCATCCGGTTTTAATCCTGACAAACGGCACTTGATATCCATAAATTTCTCAGCACCCAAATCAGCACCAAAACCAGCTTCTGTGATACAGTAATCTGCCATTTTTAATGCTGCTTTTGTAGCACGTACACTATTACATCCATGTGCAATATTGGCAAAAGGTCCACCATGAACCAATGCAGGAGTATGCTCTAAGGTCTGGATTACGTTGGGTTTAATAGCATCCTTCAGCAATGCCGCCATTGCACCGACTGCGTTTAAATCACCGGCAGTTACCGGTTTTCCTTCGTAATTGTAAGCAACAATAATGCGTGAAAGTCTGTCTTTTAAGTCTTTCATATCCTGTGCCAAACAAAGAATTGCCATAATCTCAGAGGCTACTGTAATAACAAAATGATCCTCTCTGACAACACCGTCCAGCTTATTACCCAGTCCGACTACCACATTACGAAGCACACGATCGTTCATGTCAAGACAACGTTTCCATACTACCTGTCTGGTATCAATACCAAGTTCATTTCCCTGCTGGATATGATTATCCAATAATGCAGCCAATAAATTGTTGGCTGATGTAATAGCATGGAAATCACCGGTAAAATGAAGGTTTAAATCCTCCATGGGAACTACCTGTGCATATCCGCCGCCGGCAGCACCGCCCTTGATACCAAAGCAAGGTCCTAATGAAGGCTCACGCAAAGCAATAACAGCTTTTTTACCAAGCTTACCAAATGCTTCTCCCAATCCAACGCTGACAGTTGTCTTTCCTTCTCCTGCCGGTGTGGGATTGATTGCTGTAACCAAAATCAATTTTCCTTCCGGATTATTTTGGATGGAAGCTAAATATTCATTGCTGATTTTGGCCTTGTACTTTCCGTACATTTCTAAGTCATCGGCTGTTAATCCAAGCTGTGCTGCAACATCAGTAATTGGCTGTAAAGTCGCTTCCTGTGCGATCTGAATATCTGTTTTCATATCATAATCCTCCTAAAAGTTTAGATTTCTTCTAATAATTGTTCAAATTGTTCTTCGCTCATTAATACACGACGGGGCTTGGTGCCTTCCTCCGGTCCAACCACACCCACTTCTTCCAACTGGTCCATAATGCGTGCCGCACGGTTAAAACCAATTTTGAACACACGCTGTAACATACCAATGGAGGCTTTTTCTTTCTCAATAATAAAACGCCCTGCATCCACAAAATAAGAATCCCGTTCCGAAGCATCGGATGTGAATCCACCTCCGGAAGAGTTGCTGATATTGGATATCTTCTCTTCGATATCAGCGGCATATTCATTTTCGATACATTGGGCTTTGATAAAGTCCACAACCTCTGAAACTTCTTTGTCCGATACAAATGCACCTTGTACACGGGCAGGCTTAGACATGCCCTGAGGGTAAAACAGCATATCACCTTTACCAAGCAATTTTTCTGCACCATTCATATCCAAAATGGTACGGGAATCTACACCGGAAGAAACCGCAAAAGCTACACGGCTTGGCATATTTGCCTTAAACAAACCGGTAATAACATCAACAGACGGTCTCTGGGTAGCAATAATTAAATGGATACCGGCTGCTCTGGCAAGCTGCGCCAATCGGCAAATGGATTCTTCTACCTCACCGGGTGCTACCATCATCAAATCTGCCAACTCATCTACAATAATTACAACCTGAGGAAGTTTTTCCGGTATGGGTTGTCCGTTATTTTCCGTCATCTCAGATACTTTCTTGTTGTATCCCTTCAAATCACGTACGTTCAAATCTGCAAATTTGCGATATCGATCTTCCATTTCTGCCACACCCCAATGAAGAGCAGCTGCTGCTTTCTTGGGATCGGTCACAACCGGTACCATCAAATGGGGAATACCGTTATATACACTTAACTCAACCACCTTCGGGTCAATCATAATCAATTTTACTTCATCCGGCTTTGCCTTATACAAAAGGCTCATGATAATGGTGTTGATGCACACACTTTTTCCGGAACCGGTAGAACCTGCAATAAGCATATGGGGCATCTTGGCAATATCGGTTACAACCGTCTTACCACCAATGTCCTTACCCACTGCAAAGGCCAGTTTGGAATCAAAATTTTTGAATTCGGGAGATTCCAGCAAATCTCTTAACGCAACCGCACTGTTTTCACTATTAGGAACCTCAATTCCTACGGCTGCTTTTCCCGGAATCGGCGCTTCTATACGGATATCTGTAGCCGCCAGATTCAATTTAATATCATCTGCCAAATTCACGATCTTGCTGACTTTTACACCAACTTCAGGCTGCAATTCATATCTGGTAACTGCAGGACCCTGGCTGATATCAGTCACTGTCACATTTACACCAAAAGTATGTAATGTCTGTTGTAAGCGTAATGCAGTCTCTCTTAATTGGTTTCCGTTATCTGCATTGGTCTTACGTGCTCCCTTTGTCAATAAATTGTAAGGCGGAAATTTATACTCTTTTTTCGGTTTTGCAACCTTTTGCATATCTGCCGAAATATCCAAATCGCTTTCATTTAATTGTACGTTTTCAACCTTTTCAGGTTTTGCGGATACTGTCGGCTGTTTTATCGTTGCATTATTTTGTCCGATTTCCTGTCCCATGGCACGTTCATCTGCATCCTTTACAGTTTCATGATCTTCCAAACCTTTGATGCGGATCTTGGACAATGCTTCCATAGCCATTTGACCGTTATCCTCTGTGGTATAAGTTGTTTTTGTTTGCACAGCTTTTGTTGTATCCTGTGAAGTGACAACTGCGCCTCCATCTGTCTCCGTCACAGTTTCTTTTAATGTTAACTGTGCAGTTGTAGGTAACCCGGAAGATTTTTTATCCATGCGACGCTGTTTCTCTTCCTTCTCCATGGCCCGCTGTTCCATTCTCTCACGTGCCATCTCTCTTCGTCTGTCTACATCGCTACGAGCAGTCTCTACAACGGCTTTGCTGCTCTTCTTTACACCATTAACAAAAGAACGCTCCGTCACAAGAACCACACACACAATCATCAAAACAAGCATCACAATAATGGTACCTGCCATGCCAAGCAACGTATACATGCCATGTCCGAAGAATCCACCAATGACACCACCACCGTGATGACCTTCTGCAGAAAAACGGTAATATGTGGAAATGCTGTCTCCTACACTTTCCACACCTCCGATTAAAGTAAAAAGCACACAACACATACAGAATAACACACAGCCGGAAATCAGCTTAATGGTTGCCACATGATTACCCATATTTGCCAAACCGAAGTAAAATGCAAAAAATATTAAAAGCGGTGCCACATAAGCCATGTATCCGAATAAACCAAACATGATATTGCTCAATACTTGGCCTAATTTACCAATCAGATTGAAATTGCACAAAAATAATAAAATTGTCACAGCTATTGAGACAAGGAAAAAAACCTCATCAATCACTGTATTTTCAAATCTGTCCGCGGCATTTCTTTTGGACTTTCCTCTATGATTTGTTTTCCTCTTGGAAGAAGTCTTGCGACCTCTTGTTTGAGCCATACTATAACCTCCATATCTTCGCCCTGTCACCAAGGCATAACCTCTAATAGTATAGCATCATTTCCCCTTTTTCTCAATAAGTTTGTGGAGTTTCTTCAAAGCATCTTTAATTCCGCCTACCTGATCAATGATTCCTTCTTTCACCGCTTCCTTTCCTACTAAAATACTACCCACATCTTTCGTCAAAACCTTTGTTTCCATCATTAATTCCAAGAAGCGCTTCTCAGTAATATTGCAATGTCCTGTCACAAAATGACTAATACGGTCCTGAATCTGTTTAAAATAGTCAAATGTCTGTGCCACTCCAATTACCATTCCGTTTAAACGCACCGGATGGATAACCATGGTTCCTGTAGGAACAATGAAGGAATAATCGGTACTGACTGCAATAGGAACTCCAATGGAATGACTTCCTCCAAGCACCAATGAAACCGTAGGTTTACTTAATGACGATATCATTTCAGCAATGGCCAGTCCCGCCTCTACATCACCACCCATGGTATTTAACAAAATCAACAGTCCATCCACCTCACTACTGTCCTCAATACGGGCTAATTCCGGCAATATATGTTCATATTTGGTTGATTTGGTGCTGTTTCCCAGCATATCATGTCCTTCCACTTCACCAATAATGGAAATCATATGAATTTTGTGCTTTTGGTCATTTTTATCCAGTTCAACCTGTCCTGTTTTTTCAATTTTTTCTTCTATATCTTTTTCATTCTGTCCCATGCCATTTCTCCCTTTCACTATAAAAAAAGAGCCTCAACGAGGCTCTTTTAGTATGTGTCATTCTATTCTTTTTTAAACACATTAAATATCAAAATCATCTCCCGGTCTGATATCTACATCATAATGCATCTTGTCAGCGGGGACCTGATGATCATAGCTCATTTCCCTTCTGGAATGGCGCTTCGGAACAGGAAGCGGATTGGGAATAAAATTGGTCTTGGGTGTTTCACCCGATTCATTTGCCATATTTCTCATATCCATATCTGTCCCCTCCTTGTGAAAAAACATAGTATTTGATTATTGATTGTCATGCGTTAATAAAGTTTCTACGTTATATCGAGGTCTGTGTTTTACCTCAATATAGATTTTGCCGATATATTGACCAATCATTCCGATGGCAATCAATTGGACACCACCCAAAAACCATATAGATAAAATCAAGGATGTCCATCCGGGCTCAACATTACCGCAGAAATATGATACAAAGGCATAAATTGCCGCAAGTAAACTAAGTACAATAATCAAAAAGCCAAGACCGGTAATCATACTAATAGGCTTAATAGAAAAAGAGGTAATACCATTCCAAGCCAAGGCCAGCATTTTCTTTAAGGGATATTTACTCTCACCTGCCACACGCTCTTTACGCTCATAATATACACAATCCGTCTCATAACCGATTAATGGCATCATGCCACGCAAATAAAGATTGGTCTCTTCATACTTAGAAAAATGTTCTACCGCACGTTTACTCATTAAACGGAAATCTGCATGGTTATAAACAGTTTTTACACCCATAACTTCCATAACTTTATAAAAACCTTGGGCTGTCGTACGTTTAAACCAGGAATCCTTGGTACGGTCATTGCGTACACCATAAACAATATCCTTGCCTTCGTGATACTTATCAATCATTTCTTCAATAACAGAAGTATCATCCTGCAAATCCGCATCAATGGAAACCGTCACATCAGCCATATCTTTTGCGGCAATCAAGCCTGCTGTTAAAGCAAACTGATGCCCTACATTTCCTGCCAGCTTCAGACCACAAATCATAGAACTTTCTTTATGCTCTTTTTCAATTAATTCCCAAGTCTTGTCTTTGCTTCCGTCGTTGACAAATAAAACAAAGCTATCCTCGGAAATTTTCTTTTTATCAATCAGGTCTGTCAATACCCGTTTTAATTCTTTGGCAGATATTTCCAAAACCTCTTCTTCGTTATAACAGGGAACAACTAATGCCAGTCTATCCATGATACTCCTCCGTAAAAGCGTTTCTAAATTAAACCTGAGCAATTGCCTGACTCAAATCAGCAATAATATCCTCAACATTTTCAATACCAACAGATAAACGGATTAATCCGGGATCAACACCGGCCTCTTTCAACTGCTCTTCATTCATCTGTCTGTGGGTATGACTTGCGGGATGTAATACACAAGTTCTCGCATCCGCAACATGGGTTACAATAGCAGCAAGCTTTAAGCCATCCATGAAACGTACCGCATCTTCTTTTGTACCTTTCAACGCAAATGCAATGACACCACAGCTTCCGTTTGGCATATATTTTTGTGCCAAATCATAGTATTTATTGCTCTTAAGTCCGGGATAATTTACCCATGCAACCTTATCGTTGTTTTCCAAAAATTCTGCAACATTCTGCGCATTTTCACAATGTCTGGGCACACGTAAATGAAGGGTCTCAAGACCTACATTCAACAAGAATGCATTCTGAGGCGATTGGATGGAACCCAAGTCACGCATTAACTGTGCGGTTGCTTTTGTAATATAGGCACCCTTTCCGAATCTTTCGGTATATACTACACCATGATAAGATTCATCCGGTGTGCAAAGTCCGGGGAACTTGTCCGGATATTTGCTCCAATCAAAATTACCGGAATCAACAATACAGCCACCCACTGCCATTGCATGTCCATCCATATACTTGGTTGTGGAATGTGTAACAATATCTGCGCCATGCTCAAATGGTCTGCAGTTAATGGGTGTAGGGAATGTATTATCTACAATAAGCGGTACACCGTGTGCATGTGCTGCAGTGGCAAATTTCTCAAAATCCAACACAACCAAAGCAGGATTGGCAATGGACTCTGCCAACACACATCTGGTATTTTCTTTAAATGCCGCATTCAATTCATCCACACTGCAATCCGGATCGATCACTGTACATTCGATGCCCATTCTCTTCATGGTAACAGTCAACAGATTGAAGGTGCCGCCATAAACGGTAGAGGACATAATCACATGCTGTCCGGCTTCACAAATATTGAATACCGCATAATAATTTGCTGCCTGTCCGGAGGATGTCAACATAGCTGCCACACCGCCCTCAAGCTCGCAAATCTTTGCCGCTACGGCATCATTTGTGGGATTTTGTAATCGGGTATAGAAATATCCGCTTTCCTCCAAATCAAATAAACGTCCCATCTGTTCGGTAGACTCATATTTGAAGGTTGTGCTCTGATAAATCGGAAGCACTCTTGCCTCTCCGTTTTTGGGAGAGTAACCGGATTGGATACATTTTGTCTCGATCTTGTAATTCTGATTCATACTTTTCCTCCTTTTACAGGCTGAATCCTAAAAATTTCTTTTGAAATCCGCTCATAACAGTTTCATAAGTCGCGGCTTTTATTTTACTGTTTTTAAAGGATGCACCCCAGTGTTTTTCAATGGCCTTTGCCAACTCTTTATAATAGGGATTCCGCATTTCTAAAATATGCGGCAACACATATGTGGCCATAAACATATTATGACTACGTTGTATTTCATCTGCTTCCAATTTGGAAAGTCCCGTTTCCTCGTTTGCCATGATATAATCCGTAAAAGCCTTTGCCACAGTCTCACATAATGCATCTACTTCGTTGTCTGTAGCATACATCTGCTCCAATTCGGCATCAAAGTCTGCTGCAATTTCTCCGAATTTATCAAAAGAAGGCTCATAGGTATCTTTGGAAAATCTACGATTCCCCATTTCCTCATAAGTAAACAACTCGGCGATGGTTTCCTGTATTGCCATAATTACACCTTTTCCTTACTCATCCCAATTGTGATATACATTTTGTACATCATCACTTTCATCCAGCAAATCTAAAGTACGATTTAAATTTTTGATTGCTGTCTCATCAGTCAATTCGACATAATTTTGAGGTATCATAGTCACTTCTGCAGATGCAAACTCTAATTTCTCTGCAGCTAATGCATCATACACAGCCTGAAAATCATCCGGATCGGTAATAATCTCAAAACTATCTTCCTCTTCTGCAAAATCTTCCGCACCTGCATCCAATGCCATCATCATCAGATCATCAGCATCCATATCACAATCTTCTTTTGCGATAATAATCTGACCTTTTTTATCAAACATAAAGGACACACAACCCGGTGTACCGATGCTTCCGTTTCCTTTTGTGAATGCACTTCTTACGTCAGCTGCTGTACGGTTTTTATTATCTGTCAAAGTCTCAACAATAATCGCAATACCATTGGGACCATAACCTTCATAGGTAATCTGCTCATAATTTACGCCACCATCTTCACCGGAAGCTTTTTTGATACCTCTTTCAATGGTATCATTGGGCATATTGTTTGACTTTGCTTTGGCAATTACCTGTGCCAACTTGAAGTTGTTGGAAGGATCCGGGCCACCCTCTTTAACAGCTACAGCAATCTCTCTACCGATAATAGTAAAAATCTTGCCTTTTGCAGCATCATTTTTCTCTTTTTTGTGTTTAATGTTTGCAAATTTTGAATGTCCTGACATATCAGTTTTCTCCTTCTTGTTTCTCCGGGATTTTGGAAACCAAAACCCGTTTGATTGTTTTATTGGAAACGGCTAATACTTTAAAATTGTAGCCGCCATAATCCATATTAAATTCAACATTATCTTCAGGAATCCTTCCCAAGCGTGCTGTCATAAGACCGTTTAAGGTCTCAAATTCTTCTTTGGAAAAGTCTATTCCCAACTCGTCACCAAGCTCCTCTAAAGGTGTCAGGCCGTCTGTCTCATAACAATCCTCACCCTTTTGCTTAATGAACACTTCTTCATCATCATATTCGTCAAAAATATTGCCTACAATCTCTTCTAAGATATCTTCCATAGTGATAAGCCCTGTGGTCTGACCGTATTCGTCAATAACAATTACCACATGGGTTTTTAATGCCTGCATATTTTTGAATAAGGTATCAATATTCCGGGTTTCGGGAATAAAGCGAGCTTCTCTGATTAAGCCACGGATACTTTTCACCGGCTTGCCCGCGTGTTTTCCTTCCTCCAGCATACGGCACGCATCTTTTAAATGAAGAATACCGATAATATGGTCAAAATTGTCTATGTAGACCGGATATCGGCTATTTGCCTCCATTAGCATAAAGCTGACCGCTTCTTTTAACGTCATAGTACCGTCAATACCGATGATATTGGAACGATGTGTCATAATATCCTTGGCTTCTTTATCGGTATAATCAATGATATTTGAAATCATCTCCGCTTCTGACGCCAATAATACACCTTGTTCCTGACCTTCATTGACAATGGACAGAATTTCTTCTTCCGTCACATCACCATCTACCTCTTCCGGGCGGACACCAAATAAGCGTATAACCAAATTGGAAATCAGATTCATCAATCCCGTTAAAGGTGCAAATATTTTATTTATCAAAACAACCGGACCGATGAATGCATACGCCCATCCCTTGGAATATTTGGCACCGATTTTCTTGGGAACCATCACACCGAAGGTTAAAATCACAAACAGAATCATGAATCCGCTGAGTATCAGGCTTGTCATATCCGCAATAACTTTGTAGGAACCCAACAATTGATGAATCGGCGAATCAATCATGTCGCGAATCACCCGCAGGAAATATCCTCCGACAAACAATTGGATACAAGTCACCAATAACTGTACGGTATTGATATGTCTCTCGGGATTTTCCAAAAGTTGCAAAAGCAATTTGGATTTTTTATTGTTGTTTTCTTCTGCATCTTCACGCACTTTGACTTGATTCAGATTTTGAACCGCCGAACCAAAACCATAATAAATAACCTCGACTGCCAGTAAAACAAAAAATGATACGATACTGACAGTCCACAAGGCGTCGTCCATTGTAAACTATCTCCTTTATGAAAAAAATCTCAAATTAGAATATAACATTTTGTACTACATTCGTCAACAAAGGCTCTTATGTATGAAGCTCCAGGCTAATCCTTAAGCCTCTGTCGATTTTCTGCATGATCTCTCCATCCAAATGACAGATTTTATCTTTTAATCTTGATTTATCTATGGTTCTCAACTGTTCCAATAAAATCACAGAATCCTTTACCATATGATATTTTTCTGCAGCCAATTCGATATGAGTCGGTAATTTGGCTTTGTTTAGTTTGGATGTGACAGCCGCAACAATAATCGTTGGACTGTGTCTGTTGCCCACATCATTTTGTACAATTACTACCGGTCTGATTCCTCCCTGTTCAGATCCGATCACAGGTCTCAAATCAGCATAATATACATCTCCACGTTTCAAATCCATACAACCCCTTTCACATTTGCAAACAGTATTGCCAATTTTTGCGGTTGTATTCTTCAAAACAAAAATTAATTATCTGTAGTCATCATAATAATCTTTGGTAGCAACGATTTCTCCATTTTTAACAAAGGCTCTGGGTATCCTCTTTCCAAGATCACATGCCAGCTCATAGTTGAAACGTCCACTGATATCTCCCAACTCTTCCATGGTAATGCTCTCATTACCATCTATACCGATCAATGTAACCTCCATACCTTCCTTTACATCCGGAATATCCGATACATCTACCATAAATTGATCCATGCAGACTCTTCCGAGAATGGGTGCACGTTTTCCATCAATTAGTACAAAGCCTTTATTTGATAAACTTCTGGGATAGCCATCACCATATCCCACCGGAATGGTTGCAATACGCATATCTTTATCTGCACAAAATGTTCCGCCATAGCTGATACAACTTCCGGCTTCAATATCCTTTACATATACAATATGGCTCTTTAAGGATAAGACCGGCTGAATATCCAAAAGGCTCTTATTCACTTCATCTGAGGGCCATAAACCGTATAATATAATGCCCGCTCTGACCATATCCATATTGGCATCGGCAAGCTCTATAATGCCCGCACTGTTACTACAATGACGGATAGAAAACTCAAAACCGGTTTCCTCTGTTATCTGATCTAAAAAACCGCGATACAACTCTAATTGTCTGAGTGCATCTGTTTGGTCTGCTTCGTCTGCTTTTGCAAAATGTGTAAAGATACCTTCTGTCTCAATATGCTCTTTGGCAATACATTGTCTAATAAAATCCATGCCCTTTGTATCGGCTTTGATTCCGATACGGTTCATGGCTGTATCAACCTTGATATGTACCTTTGCTTTCTTGCCAAGTCTTGCCGCACAAGCATCAATCTCCTGCAACATATCTTCTCTGAAAACAGACATACGGATATCTGCCTTAATCATCTCTTCATATGCATAAGGGAATACATAACCTAAGATTAAAATCGGTTTTTGAATCCCGCAATGTCTCAGGATCATAGCCTCCTCCGGAGTTGCTACAGCCATCCCCTTCACATAGGGCAATTTCTCAAGTTCACGACCGATTTGTACTGCACCGTGACCATATGCATCCGTTTTGATCACACACATAATGCCACAATCATCTTTTAACTGCTTGTGCATCTGCTCCATATTATATAAAACTGCGTCCAAATTGATATACGCACAAACTCTTTCATAGTGATTCATCTGATCCATCACTTATGCTTCTCCTTTAAAAACAAGTTTCATGGCTTCCACCATATCCATTGCTGTTAATGAATAGGGATTCCCCCGCTCTGATACCAGATCGCCGCAAGCACCATGTAAATAAACGCCCAAGGGTACAGCCGATTGTGGCTCCGATGCTTGGGAAATAAGTCCTGCTAATATTCCTGTCAATACATCACCACTCCCCGCCGTTGCCATCCCGGAATTACCGGTAGTATTGATATATACCGTTCCATCCGGTAAATAGATACGCGTTGCAGCATCCTTTAACACGACAATCATACCACATTCTGTAGAAAGTTGCAGTGCTTTCTCATGAAATAATACCGCTTCACTATCCATAGAAATACCTGTAATCCTGCAAAATTCTTTTTTATGAGGTGTAAGTACCACGTATTTATGATTTTGCAATGCTTTTTTGGCATAATTCCTGCATTTTTCAAACAAATCTGCTGATTTGGATAATATGGTTAATGCATCTGCATCCAAGATAAGATTCCCATCATATTGTTCCAAAATCTTTGCCAATAAATATGTTGCATCTTCTGTTGTGCCAAGTCCCGGTCCAATGGCAATAGCTGCACAATCCATGAGCTCCTTTATGCCGGAATCCATACCGTTTTTATCACCATCATAGGTATAAATCAAAGCTTCCGGACTATGCTTTAATAAAGGAACACGATTGGATTCTGCCGTTAATACCTTCGTATATCCCACACCGGTACGCATAGCTGCACTTGCGCTCAATACAACCGCTCCACCAATGGCATCTGAGCCGGCCACAATACCCGCTTTTTTGTATGTTCCTTTATGACTGTCAGCACTTCTTTGCGGCATCATAGATGGGATGTCATTTTGCTCTAAGTAATGTCCAAAGGGCAAAGCTTCACACAATTCCTGCTCACCGATACCAATATCATGCACTACTGTTTTTCCACAATAGGATCTACCGGGATATAATAAATGTCCCCATTTCAAAAATGCAAAACTAACCGTCAAATCAGCTCTGAATGCAGTCCCTAACACCGTTCCATAATCACTGTCAATTCCTGACGGAATATCAACAGCTACTTTCAGACCATCCAGACCGTTTAAGTGCTCAATCAATCCCTCATAATCTCCGGTAATCTGCCGCTTCAGACCGGTACCGAATAAGGCATCTGCTACGATATCATATTCATTCTCCGGTTTCTCTGTGCTAATACCCATTCCAAGATTTTTTATAATATTTTGTTGTATCCGGTTAGACTCTGATGATGCACCTTCCCTGACCATAAAAAAATGAACGGTGCAACCGCGTTCATGCAAGATTCTTCCCAATGCAAATCCGTCGCCACCATTATTGCCACTGCCACAAGCAATGCATACTTTCTTTCCCTGTATGCTCTGTCCTTTATCAAACCAATGGCAGATCTCATCTGCAACAGCCAATGCCGCCCGTTCCATCAAAACAAGAGAAGGAATCCCTGTCTTCTCTGATGTATGACGATCTGCACTCTGCATTTGAGATGCCGTAACAACATATTTCAACAAAAATCCCTTCTTCCTTTATTCGTTATCTTTTTTGGACTCATCTGATGCCTTTTTTAGCATGCTTCCTGCAGGATCATATTTCATATCAAATATTTCAATCACATCCGGTCCGAATATATCATGCATATAGGAATACATTTCCTGATTCAGCCATTCCTTTTCCTGCTTGCGGATGACATTCTTTTTTAATTCTACACGGACCTGAGCAATCCATTCTGCAATACGGGTGATTTCCTCAGTATTGCTCTCAATGGCATCATAGCAAACTTCCATGGTATACAACATCAACTGATAATTTAACCGGTCAATATCCCTTGGAATATCCAAAAGCTCATCCTGTTTTTCCTCAATCTTTTCGTTACACTCATTAATCAGACGCTTATGGTCTTCCATATCTTTATCACTTAAGGTTTTTCCATCCATACCCGATACAATTTCATCCATCAATTTGGACTTTAACTTGCGGATATCTTTAATATCATTATTCAGTCCGCCCTGTTTTGCTACCAAATTATTCAATTCTTCTGCCAACTGCAAAACTTCTTTGTTTTTGTTGTGCTGGGTAAATAACTGATGCCATTTGTTATCCAATGTTAAGATTGGAAGTTTTTTACCTTTTAGTGCCTCTTTAAATTCTTCTTCTCTTTTAGCCAAACTATCACCTTCTAATTATGATTGCTTCTGTGATGCTTCATATCGCCCGATATTGTATGAAAGCTTCATTAAACTGTCAGAAAGATGTACATTCTCTACCAATATACCTTCCGGCAAATCCAAATCAATATGAGCAAAATTCCAAATAGCTTTAATCCCACACTTTACAAGACGGTCTGCCACGTCCACAACTACCGATTTGGGAACCGTTAAAATACCGATATCGATATTGTGTTCTTTTACAAATAGCTCCAGATGCTCCATGGACATCACCTCAATATCCCGCACCTGCTTGCCAATTAAAGCAGGATTAATATCAAAGATACCACAGATAACAAATCCTCTTCGTTCAAAGTCCATATAATTGGCAAGTGCCTGTCCCAGGTTACCGGCACCAATCAATACTAAATGGTGCTTTTTGTTTAAACCAAGGATCTTACCGATTTCATCATATAAATACTCTACATTATAGCCATACCCCTGTTGTCCGAAACCGCCAAAATTGTTGAAATCCTGACGTATTTGTGATGCTGTCACTTGCATAATCTCACTTAATTCTTGAGAGGATACACGTTCCGCACCTTTATCCTTTAATTCGCCCAGATAACGGAAATATCTGGGTAAGCGGCTGATAACAGCCTGTGAAATCCCTTTTTCTTCCACAGTAATGCCCCCTAAATATAGTTATTTTTATTATAAGCGTCTGTTAAAATTCTGTCAAAGATTTTTGCGCTCATTCTGGCAATTTCAATGGGAATCTAGTATAATCACTTTGTGTGTAAAAAACAAACAAAAGAAACCCTAATAAGGAAGGACAAGAACATGATATTATCCTGTCACGAATTAAGTAAATCCTATAATGATGAATTATTGTTTTCCAACTGTTCATTCCATATTGAAGATCATGAAAAAGTGGCTATCATCGGTAACAACGGGTGCGGCAAAACAACCCTGATTCGTATGATTCTCGGTCTCGAATCCGTTGATGAAGGTATGGTAACCTTCTCTAAGGATAAAACCATCGGATATCTGGCCCAGCATCAGGATGATATGAATCTGGATAATACCATCTACGATGAATTATTAACGACAAAAGCCCATATTATCCGCATGGAAGAAAATCTGCGCGAACTGGAAGCACAGATGCACTCTGTACAGGATGAAACCGAACTTAAACATATATGTGAGCGTTATGAGACTCTCACTCACTCATTTAAACTGGAAAATGGTTATGCCTATAAGAGCGAAATCGTAGGTGTATTAAATGGTTTGGGATTTGATGAAACAGAATTTAACAAATCCATCTCCACGCTTTCCGGCGGACAAAAAACACGTGTGGCATTGGGTAAAATCCTATTAACCAATCCTGATATTATCTTTTTAGATGAGCCTACCAACCATTTGGATATGAATTCCATACGCTGGCTGGAAACTTATCTCTCCAATTATAAAGGTGCGGTTGTCCTGATTTCCCACGACCGCTATTTCTTGGACAAAATCGTAACAAAGGTAATTGAAATCGATCACACCAAAGTATATGTATTTTCGGGTAGTTATTCTGATTATTCTGAGAAAAAGCGGATTTTACGCATCAGCGAAATGAATGCTTACCTCAACCAACAACGTGAAATTAAGCACCAGGAAGAAGTTATTGCCAAATTAAAATCCTTTAATCGGGAAAAATCCATTAAACGTGCAGAAAGCCGCGAAAAGGCATTGGCAAAAATAGATGTTTTGGACAAACCAATGGAAGACAACAAGCAGATGCACTTTACTCTCACTCCATCCAGGGTCAGCGGAAACGATGTATTAAGCATTGAAAATCTTCAAAAAACCTATGATTCTCATATGCTTTTTACTGATTTATCCATGGAAATTAAGCGTGGTGAACATGTTGCCATCATTGGTAAAAACGGCACCGGTAAAACAACAATTTTAAAGATTATCAATGATTTGGTGACACCCGACCACGGAGTGATTAAGCTTGGTACCAATGTAGAAGTCGGCTATTATGATCAGGAACATCATGTATTGCATATGGATAAAACCGTATTTGATGAAATCTCCGATGATTACCCCGATCTCACCGGTACACAGATCCGTAATACACTTGCTGCATTTTTATTTACCGGTGATGATGTGTTTAAAAAAATTTCCTCTTTAAGCGGTGGTGAGCGCGGACGTGTCAGCCTTGCAAAATTAATGCTGTCAACCGCTAACTTTTTAATCCTTGATGAGCCTACCAACCACTTGGACATCTCTTCCAAGGAAATATTGGAGCAGGCACTGAATCACTATGAGGGAACCGTACTCTATGTATCTCATGATCGTTATTTTATTAACCAGACAGCTCATCGTATTTTGGACTTAGAGGATACAAAACTGGTATCCTATTTAGGAAATTATGATTACTACCTGGAAAAACACGGAGATATTTACAGTACTTCTCTGGCATCACAAACAAGCCCTACTCCCTCTGTTTCGAAAGAATCTGCAGAAGGAAAACAGAGCTGGCAAGAGCAAAAAGAACTACAGGCCAAACGGCGCAAACTGGAATCATCTTTAAAAAAAGCCGAATCAGACATTGAACAATTGGAAACCAAAATCGATGCTTTGGATGCTGAAATGTCCAAACCGGAAATCGCCACCAATGTAGGAAAGCTTGCCGAATTATCCAGAGAACGCGAGGCATTGGCCGATCAATTAAGTACATTGTATGAACAATGGGAATCCTATTCCGAAGAACTGGAAGAACTCAATTAAAAATGATACAAAAAAATGACACTACTTTCTCAGTAGTGTCATTTCGTTATTTAAGTCAAAAGCAGACATTTCAAACATCTCACCAAGTAGTTTATCATATACCGCAATATTCAATCCATCCACATCCATGGAAAAATCAGTGCCATTGATATAGATATGCGCTACCTCGTCACTCATTCCGCCTGCCGGGGATGTTATGTTGATATTTAACCCTCCCGTTGTGGTTTCAATCTGTGAACCTTCCGCAATCACCTGGCCACCATCCAAAACCACGGCATAGCCTTCACCCGGATTTTTATCCAACTGACAATTAGTTCCCAACATTTCATTTAAATATTGTATATCTTCCTGTCCAAAAGGAATATTACCACTGTTTTTTGCACTGATGCATATCACATAACCTGCATCCTGCAGACATGTAATATACTCTTCAAAAGTTGTTGCACTAATCAATTGGCATTTTGCCTTATGACGATAAAATAATTTGGCATCCTCATGCCAGGAAGCATATGCCGGATCCTCTCTACGATCTTCAAACTCATAATGTTCAACCAGATAATCTCCCATTAATTGGCTTACTTTTTCCGCCTGTATGACATTTACATGAGCCTGACCATCCAACAACACATTCATGTTGTAAAACGGTGTATTGGTTTCTTCTGCAACCACAGCTACACTATTATACAGTTTCTGACGTTCTGCATGACCATTGGGTGTCTTTATCAAAACAAGTTCCACACCCTCTTCTTCACATAAAGTAATGATATTGTTAAGCCATAACAGCGCTCTGTCGGGAATGGGTTCCAATTCGGTTTGTGATGCAACCTCCGTTTTTGCTCCTTCTGCATAATCTGTAGCAAAGACAAATGGCGAATATCCTTTATACGGATCCTTTTCATCATAAAAAGCCAATTCTGTCTTTCTTTGGTATAAATCAGTCCATGTATTATGATACTTTGCTATAGGAAAATAATATGCATACCGCTCTCCCGGCGGCACACTGGCGTTAATTGCTTCAATCTTATTCCATGATAAAGGCATATCATCCAGGCTAAAATGTGTAATGCCTTCTTCTTCATAATCAGCACCATAAACCGTAAACACATCCAGTACAATCACTTGCGGATCCTGATGCTTCAAAACCTCTTTGATATAATAATAAGAAATCCACAGAGGTTGTTCATTTGCACAAAAATCATAGGAAGCAATTCCATAATCATGAAACAGTACCGCAGGTGCAATATCCGCATAAACCTGACTGGATCCTATAAAAACCACGTCCAGACTATTCTCTTCTTCTGCATAAAAGCCTTTGATCTTGGTAGAAGGATTATATTCTCCATCCGCCCACTTATCCCGTAACACTTCTTGTACATAGACAAACAGAACCGCAAAGACCGCAATAAAACATATGCACTTTAATACGCTCTTTCCTTTTTTCATTTAAAATCCTCCGTAAATGAACTGTGCCGAATCATAGCCCGGTCCATAAATACCTGTAATCAAAATTGCGAAAATCGCCACATATAATACAATCCAACGGAAAAACAGGGGTTGTTTTAAGAAAGTTTCACGGATAGCTATTTTCTTTTCGTGTAATACCGCTACAATCATGAGTAAAATAATACATAAAATTAATAACAGCCATTCTTCTTCCTTCAATCCCAAAACATATAAATCTCCGGAAACTAAAATCCATGGATTCCATTTACCAAATAAATGCAGCGTTATATAAATCGCCTTTGATGTATATTCTGCACGGAAGAAAATCCATGCCACCATGACCAAAAAGCAGGTAAACAAACGTGCAACCAACCGATGGGCAAAAGAGTCTTTGACCATTCCTGTGATGCGCATGCTTTTATCCTTTAAAGGCTGTAGAATCTCTCCCATCACCTGATAAAAGCCATGCATCAGGCCCCACACCAGAAAATGTGTTCCGATACCGTGCCATACGCCACTAACACCAAAAGTAATCAAAATATGACACCATTTTCGCACCTTACCCTTCCGGTTACCACCCAAAGGAATATATACATAGTCCTTCAAAAAGCCACTAAGTGACATATGCCACCTATGCCAAAACTCTTTGATTGACATGGCAAAATAGGGATGATTAAAGTTTTGAGGGAGTTTGATTCCCAACGCCTCAGCACTACCGGATGCAATAGCAACACAACCGGCAAAATCTGTATATAATTGCAAGCTATACAGAATTCCTGCAATCCAAAAATACAAACCATCATATCTTTGATAGTTTTCAAAGATTTCATTTACCACAATATTGCATCTGTCAGCAATGACCATCTTTTGGAAAAATCCCCACAAAATCAGATATAAGCCACGCTGTACATTCTTTTCATCATAGGAATGTCCACTGTATAATTGTTGACCCAATTCCTCATATCGCGGAATCGGTCCCTGCAAAATCTGGGGAAAGAAAATGATAAACAATAAATACTTCAAAAAATTCTTCTGAGGTTCTATCTTACCTTGATATACATCTACCATATAGGAAACTGTCTGTAAGGTATAAAAAGAAATACCAACCGGTAATAAAATAGCCAAACAATCAAGACCTATGGCTTGTACAATCCCAAGTCCCGAAGCCGCAGTTTTTAATCCCAACATAATCCCGACATTGAATATAATTGTTAAAATAAGCATTGCTTTTGAACGCTTCCCAAATCGGGCATATGCAAATGTCGTAACAGCTGTTAAAAGCATTCCCATCCACATTTTCAAGGAAAAACAGCTATAAAAAATGACACTAAAAACAAGCAGCACAATCCACTGCTTGTTTTTTGGTGTCACATAATATACAAATAATAAAATTATTAAAAACAAAAGATATGTGATAGATATAAAATCCATTGTACTTACATTTCCTCGTAGGTTTTTCTGATTTCTTTAATGAAATCCTCACTATTAAGTACTTTAACATCTTTTAAAGAAGTTATCAATGCCAAATCTTTTGTCATTCTGCCCGATTCAATGGTTGTAAGAGTCGCTTTCTCAAGCTTATCTGCAAATTCCATCAACTCAGGTAATTTGTCCAACTCTCCACGTTTACGAAGAGCTCCTGTCCATGCAAAAATTGTTGCAACAGAGTTGGTGGAAGTCTCCTCACCTTTTAAATGTTTGTAATAATGTCTCTGGACCGTTCCGTGAGCCGCTTCATACTCGTATACTCCGGAGGGAGACACCAATACGGAAGTCATCATGGCAAGAGAACCAAAGGCAGAACTTACCATATCACTCATGACATCACCATCATAGTTTTTACAAGCCCAGATGAAGCCTCCTTTTGCTTTCATAACACGTGCAACCGCATCATCAATTAAGGTGTAGAAATACTCAATACCTGCTTCATCAAATTTGCTCTTATATTCCGCATCAAAGATTTCCTGGAAAATATCCTTGAAGGTATGGTCATACTTTTTGGAAATGGTATCCTTTGTTGCAAACCAAAGGTCCTGTTTGGTATCCAAAGCATAGTTGAAACAAGCTCTGGCAAAGCTGGAAATGGACTTTTCGGTATTGTGCATACCCTGAATGATACCTGCACCGGTAAAGTTATGAATCAACTCTCTTGTTTCATTACCATTCTCATCGGTAAATACCAATTCTGCTTTTCCCGCACCCGGCACTTTAATCTCTGTATTTTTATATACATCACCATAAGCATGACGCGCCAAAGTGATGGGTTTTTCCCAGTTTCTGACACAAGGTTCAATACCTTTTACTACAATAGGAGCACGGAATACTGTTCCGTCCAAAGCTGCACGGATAGTTCCGTTGGGACTTTTCCACATTTCCTTCAGATCATATTCTGTCATACGTGCTGCATTAGGTGTAATCGTAGCACATTTTACTGCAACACCATATTTTTTCGTTGCTTCAGCACTGTCAACAGTAACCTGATCATTGGTTTCATTACGATATGCCAGACCTAAATCATAGTACTCTGTTTTCAGATCAATGTAAGGTAATAACAACTCGTCCTTAATCATCTTCCAGAGAATTCTGGTCATTTCATCTCCGTCCATCTCAACCAAAGGGGTAATCATTTGAATTTTAGCCATTGTATCTATCCTCCACTTTCTTTTATTCGTTTAATAAACCTTTTTGTTGTATGTTCTCGTATGCTTTTAACATATGCAATCTTGCAAGTTCACTGGCTTTGTCACCATTATGTTCCTTAATAGCCTCCATAATCTCACGATGTTCATGATTGGATGCATTTCCTCTGATATTTTGTGCCAACGTCTGCTTCCTTACCCGATAAACATATTGATGAAAATCTTTTAATGTATGTTCCAGCATTTTACTGTTGCATGCTTCATACAGGATCTCATGAAACCGATTATCCAATGTGGCAATCTGCTCCGCATGTCCCTTCTCTCCATGAAACTCTGCCAGATATACATTTTCTTCCATTTCCTGCATCTGTTCTTCTGAAATATGCTCTGTGGCCCATTTTGCACATAAACCTTCCAACAAAGCCCTGATCATATAGATATCTGCAACATCTTTGGAGGTAATTCCGGTTACATATGCTCCTTTATTGGGCACAATCCGTATTAACCCTTCCAATTCCAGTTGTCGAAAAGCCTCACGGACCGGTGTACGGGATACACCCAACTCTTCACCGATGGCAACCTCTCGCAGCTCATCATTTTCCTTATACTTACCGTTTAAGATATCATCTCTTAACTTATGAAAGACTCTTCCACGTAAGGAATATTTATCGGTTACTTCTTCTTTAAGATTGTAGTCTCCCATGACTTTCACTTCCTTTCAAATCATTCGCCGGGATAATTGATACCAAGTTTTCGACAGGTATCTACAATCTGCTCAAGCAATTCATCATCGGTAATAACCGTTACACGACCATCCTCATACTGCTTGTCTACCCAATTTTTCAGTTCTATAATCAATGCATCCGATTTATTGTACTGCTTATCATCTTTTAATTTAAAATAGGTATTAATCCAATGGGCAATACCTGCAAGTCCGGAAGTATTGGATACGGCACACAGTACCGGTCTGTTTAAGAACTTTTCTGTGTCGAAAATATTGTAAATCTCTTCATTTTTCAATAATCCGTCTGCATGAATACCGGCTCTTGTTACATTGAAGTTCTTACCAACAAAAGGTGTACGGGGCGGAATCTCATATCCGATTTCTTTTTCATAATATTCTGCCAATTCCGTGATAACTGTGGTATCCATGCCATTTAAATGACCTTTTAACTGTGCGTACTCAAATACCATGGCCTCAAGCGGCGTATTGCCGGTTCTTTCTCCGATACCAAACAAGGAGGTATTAATACCCGCACAACCATAGAGCCATGCTGTGGTCGAATTGGAAACCGCTTTATAAAAGTCATTGTGTCCATGCCATTCAATCAGGGATGACGGCACACCGGCATGGGTATGAATCGCATAAATAATACCCTGTACACTTCTGGGAATTACCGCACCTGCATAATTGACACCATAACCCATGGTATCACAGGCACGTACCTTAATCGGAATCTTATATTCATCCATTAATTTCATTAATTCCAAGCAGAATGGTACCACATATCCGTAAATGTCTGCTCTGGTAATGTCTTCCAGATGACAACGGACACTGATACCTTCTTCCAGACAGTCACGGACCACACTTAAATAATGCTCCATTGCCTGCTTTCTTGTCATTTTTAACTTTAAAAAGATATGATAGTCGGAACAACTTACCAAAATGCCGGTTTCCTTCATACCGATTTCTTTTACCAGCTTAAAATCTTCCTTGCTGGCACGGATCCAGCTGGTAATTTCCGGAAACTCATAACCACGTTCCATACATTTATATACCGCATCACGGTCTTTCTTGGAATATAAGAAAAACTCACTGGCACGAATCATACCATTGGGACCACCCAAGCGATGAAGATAGTCATAAATCGTTACAATCTGCTCTGTGGTATAAGGTGCTCTTGACTGCTGACCATCACGGAATGTAGTATCTGTAATCCAAATATCCTTTGGCATATTGTGCGGTACAATACGGTCATTAAATGGGATTTTGGGTACTTCCGAATAAGGAAACATATTGCGGAAAACATTAGGTTTTTGCACATCATCCAGAATGTACATATGCTCTTCAATCTGCAAAAGATTATTGTGGTCATTCATGGTAACCGGTCTGTTTTCAAACAAATTCATTCTATCGTAGTCTTTATTCATATTCATTGGTCAAATCTCCTTAGGGCTTTCTGTTAAAATATGGTAGTTTTGCGCCCTTGTATAATTGTATACAATCATACCATATATGTCAATAATGAAACCTTCCTTTTAGGAAAGCATTTTGACTGCATCTATCATTCCATATCCCTGTTTTGACCAGGATTCTCCCAAATCAATGGTTGCATTTCGAATCCGACACATCATTTGTTTCACATCTGTCCCCGGATTTTTCTCAAGATACAACGCCGCAAGACCACTGACAATTGGACAAGCCATAGATGTACCACTTTTTCTCACATATCCATATGGATTTTTATGAGAACAGGATACAATCTCTGTTCCCGGCGCGACTACATCCGGTTTTCTCAAGGAATAAATACTGGGGCCTCTTCCCGAGTAATATTCACACTTCTTTCTTCCGTTAAAATGCATATTACCATCATGACACCCCACACAAATGGTCTGTACATCTTCTCCTAATATAGAAAGGCTGCTTTTAGCCGGCCCCATATTTCCTGCCGCTGTGATAATCAGTATATTCCGCTCATACAATTCACTTAGATATTCCTGTAATACCTGCTTATTTTCATTATCCTTCGGCATACCAACGGAAATATTGACAATACGGATACCATATTCTTTTTCATGATGTATGATCCAATCCAGTCCTTTGATTAAATCTTCACATTCTCCTTTTCCGTTTGTATCCAGTATTTTACCTACAATCAAATTGGTTTGAGGTGCTACGCCTTTGTATTTTCCCCCGCTGGCCACACCACTTCCTGCCAATATGCCACACACATGCGTCCCATGTCCACAGTCATCATAAGGTCTTTTAACATTCCTACTATGTTTTGTAAAATCTTCAAAATATACAATCCGTTCCTTTAGATCTCTATGCATAAAAACACCCGTGTCTAATACACAGACTGTCACATTTTTTCCACTCCATTTTCTTGCACAGGACTGATCTATATGCAATTGTTTTCTCACTCTTTCCAATGAAAAAAACTCCCGTTTTTGTTATCTTATGTCGGGAGTTTTTCCTAAGTTTCTTATTCAGTTCTTATTTCTTATGGGATGTGCTCTTTCGTCCGGTTCCTTTATAGGTAAATCCCCATAAAAGGAAGAAGGCTCCAAGAGCGGCCATACCGATGGCAAAAATCAGATTGATATTTAGACCATCACCGGTATTGGGCGTATCATCCAAGCCGATTGCCCAGGATGCACGGCTACGCTTTTCTGCAATTTTATCCTTTAATTCTCCCTCTGCGCCATATAGAACATAAGGTGAAAAATGTGTCACATCAAAGGAAATATAAGTGTGACCGTCTTTTTCTGACCAATTAACAAAGGTGACTTCAGGGTTGCCACTTTCATCCAAAGTAATAACACAGATCTCATCGTCCAACAACTCTGCCGGAACCGGCATTGTAATGGTGATGGGATTTTTACCCAACTTCGAAATGGGAATCATATCTTTTGTATCATACATGGAGATATCCATAAAAAATGCATTTTCTTTACTGATTTCCCCATAGTATTTAGTAATCTGTTTTTCCAATTCCGCAGTACCCTTACCCGGATTGGAAATATAAAAATGATAACCGGATAAATCAAGTACCGCTCCGTTGGGGGTCACATTAATTTGCTCCTTTTTTAATTCACTATGATCAACGACCAACAGGGATTGAATGGAATTATCAGAAACCGTATTTTCCGGCTGTGCATAATCCGCTTTATCTGCATTCTTTACCTTATATTTCTTATCAAATACATAAATATTTTCCGGTATTTCCGCCATTTCTTTGGTATCTGTACATGCAACCAGGGTTGCTTCTCCACCATTGGAAATCTCTGTCAAGGTATAAATATTACCGTCAAATCCCCATGCATCCGAATCTAAAACCGTCTGCTGCAAATCTTCCAATTCAACAGCCTTATTTACAATCACTGTATCAATACCATCAAAACAATAGCCTCTGTCATTGGAAAGCCTGGTGGCACTATCTTCATAAGTAACCTTAGGCAAGTTATCTCCCAAAAATACCACACTGTCTGTTACACCGGTACCGCCAAAGGCTAAAATACCAATACTCTCCATAGTCGCCGGTATACGCACAGTCTGAATCGGACATCCATAAAAGGCTTTATCTTTAATTGTAGTCAGGTTTTTACCACCGGAAATATTGCTTAAGTTGTCGCAACCAGCAAAAGCTTCTTCGCCAATATGTTGTACGCTCTCGGGTAAAGTAATCTGTACAATCTCATCATGGTCTTTAAACACTCCCGGCGCAATGGTTCTGACATTGGAGGGAATGGTTACCATGGCTTTTTGTCCTTTATATGCCAATAATACACCGTCACCAACCACAAGGAACTCACTGACATCTGCGCCATTATACCAAGTATTCAACCATTTTGTATTGGTAAAGGCATCCGGACCGATCTCGCTTACCGTTATAGGAATTGTCACGGAAGAGAGATTATCACAATGATAAAAGGCTCCGTTACCGATAGTTGTAACACCTTTTGGAATCTGTATGGAGGTTAATCCACTCCGCGCAAAAGCAAAGTCACCAATAGTATTTACCGCCCCCGGGATTGTCACTTGGATCAAGGCTTGATCCTGATAGAATGCTTTATCAACAATCTTATCCCCTTCTATGGCAGCTGAAATGTCAACACTATCTTCCGCATTTCCATTACCACCTGATACTTGTGTGGTTCCTTCGTATACCGTTACTTCTGATGTATCAATCAAAACAACCGCCTGTCTGGACACTACCTTCGTACGTCCCAACACACCCGGACTGTCAACATCCCATTCAATATAATTATCCACATCTGATACATTGGTCTTGGATTCACGGACAGTTTCTTTCGCTTCCTCTGTCACATCTTCCTGCCAATGGGGATTTACCGCATTTTCAGATAAGGTTCCATCTTCGTATTCTGCTTTTGCAGCCAGATTATTTTCAAACTCTTTATAATAATCCGATGCAATGGTTCCTTCATCCGCATGAATTCTTAAATTGTAACAACCGTCAAATGCCGTGGGGTCTATCCTTGTCACGGACACCGGAACGGTAACATCTCTTAAATTGATGCAATCCTCAAAGCTCTTGGTCCCAATGGCACGTACACTATAAGGTAGCACCAGAGATTCCAAACCGGATGCATTGGAAAAAGCATAATCACCAATCTCTGTAACATAACTGCTAAGTCCAACTTCTTCCAGATTTTTACATCCCCAAAAAGCATATTTTTTGATTTCCTCTACACTGTTTGGCATCAAATATGAATCCGACTCCCGTCCTGCCAACACCTGATATACCACCGTCATTTTATCGTCATAAAGAACACCATCCACACAGACAAAATTGGGGTTTCCTTTGCTGATCCCTACGGTCTTCAGACTATCACAGCCTGCAAAAACACTGGTACCAAGCTCCACAAGTGTGGACGGCAAACTTACGGATTCTAATGTATCACAATCTGCAAAGGCACCGTTTCCGATTACTTCACAACCTTCGGGTATGATAACGGTTTTAATATATTTGCATCCACTGAATGCACCATTTTCAATCTCTTCTAAACCGGCAGGGAATGTCACGGCTGTTAAATTGGGACAATCCACAAAAGCATCCGAACCAATGACTTTTACTCCGACAGGAACAGACACGGATAAATCCGTGCCTGTATATTTAACCAATTTGTCTCCATTCATTCGAAAACCGTTATTGTCTGATACGCTGGTGGCTTTGGATGCCGGTGCAGGTATCTGTGTGAGCACTAAGGCTGTTACCAACAATAGGGTCCCGATAACTTTAAAAATAGGTTTCTTCATAAGAACTCCTTAACCGGGAATTACTTTTACTACTCTTTTCTTGCTTCCTTTTGCAAAGAACATAATGATGGACATCAATGCAAGACCAATGGATAAGAACCATTTAGGATGAATCGGATCTCCGGTAACCGGTGTTGCGTCAATGGTTCCGGTTGCTGACATATTGTTCAAATCCACATAGATCGTATAAGGTGAAAAATGTGTTGCAACAAAGGAAACACAAGGAACTCCGTCAATAGTTGTAAACTTCGCTTGTAATTTCTCCAATTCATTATTGCCAACAACAGCTCCAACCTTATTATTGCCGGCATAGGACTGCATTGCATCAGGAATCGGTATGGTGATTGTCACCTTCATACCGTCCGTATTCTGAATCTTGGTAGTTCCTGTTTTATCATAGATACTGATATCCATCGCAAAATAACGAATATCATCCAAAGTACCATACTCTTTTAACAATGCCTGTTCTACAGCACTTCTTGCAGATTCACTGTCAGTAATCTTTACCACATAATCATCGGTAGCACCTGCAATGGTTGCTGATGCAAGTCCGGGATTGGAAATACCGGTTTTATTGACATCAACTTTTGTGCCATTGTATTTGTTGCCGCCGGAGCCGTTTGCTCCACTTCCGGAGCCGTTATTGCCACTGACAGAACCACCGTTTCCACCTGTGCCATTGCTACCATTGGAACCATTATTACCATTTGTACCGTTATTGCCATCGGTACCGTTATTGCCGTTATTTCCGGTATTTCCGGTATTTCCATTGGCAGGTGGTGTGGTTGTACTACCATCCGTAGACGGTTTCTTATCTCCATCCGGTGTGGTGCCTTGTTTATACTGAGGATATACATCCAAATCTGCAGTTACATTGGTAAACTCCGGTAACCATCCGATAAAGGTATAACCGTCTTTTTGGGGTTCTACAGAAGGAGCTTTTGCAGAACCACCTTCAGGTATACTCTGTACACTTACTTTCATGGAGCCGTCTGCATTGTAGAATGTAACCGTATAATGCGGTTTATTGGCATCTACATTGGGGTCAAGATATTTATACTGCGGATATACGCTCAAATCACTGGAAACCGCTGTATAATCGGGCATCCACTTTTCAAATACCATACCTTCGATTTCAGGCACTTCTTCCGGCGGTATCGCATCTTTACCTTCTTCTACTAATTGTGTACTCAACTTCTCTGTACCATCTACATTGTAGAAAATAACAGTATATTTAGGTAAGATACGGTCATCCGTACCAAATCCGTATTTCAAAGCATAGGAATATGCTGCAGAAGGAACTGTACACTGGATATTTAAGCCTTTTAACAGACTTTCAACACCTGTATCCGAATCTTTATTTACAAAGGCATTGTCAGCAATCAACTGTACACTTTCCGGAATCTTAATATCGGATAATGCTGTATTTCTAAAAGCATACTCGCCGATGGTCGTCGTATAGTCAGATACTTCACAGTAATTTAATCTCTCACAATCACTGAAACAATAATCAGGAATCTCATCTACGGGAGCCTGACCAAAGAATACCTGTGTCACGCCTTTACAATCCTGGAATGCACTTTTATCAATTTCAGATACCTTTGCAAGTTCTTCTGCACGGACTTTACCTGTTCCTACAGTAAGACCTCTGTTTTCCAGACACTCTATCAATCGCTCGGTGCCATCTGTCTTTGCCTGATAAATAATGGCATTTTCACAACGGAAATTGGAACCATTGGAGAAATCTACACCTTCCAATGCGGAACAATGATAAAAAGGTAATGCACCCATTTCTGTCAACGTCTCAGGCAATACCACCGTTGTCAACAAGTCATCATCTTCAAATACATAAGAACCAATAGACTCTCCGCCTTCTTTACCGGAACTTCTCATGATGAAGGTTTCCAATCCGTCACAGTCTGCAAATGCATAATCCGGTACTTCTACGATGGAATTGAGAATCACGCTCTTTAAATAATCCCTATCCTGATAAATGTCATCTTCCATACCATATACACCGGTAGGAATCGTCGCTTTAAATACAGCATCTAATACTTCCTGTTCATCTTCGGAATATACAAGACTGTTGCCGGATACACTCTGACTACGGTATTTTGCAAATGCTCTTCTGACAACCTCATTCTGCTCTTCTGCCTGCTTATCGTAAGAGGATAAACTATAATCTCCGCTTTCAAAATCTTCATAGCTGGGAGCATCTACCAAGGTGGGTACATAGGAAGTGATTTCATTGGTCACTTCATCTCTCTCAACCTTTAATTCAATCTGTAAATTGTAAGGGAACTGACTGGTATAAGAGATATATTTTGTGGGCAATGTTACATCATTATAATTATTTTCCGGTTGCATTGCGTAGACATAAGGTTCACTGTCCAAGCCGATGGTACCGACAAATATAAGCTTTACATCATCATCGGTTGCCAAAGTCCTAAAAGCATCTGTTCCGATATTTTCAACAGTCATAGCATCCGCAAACTCAACCTCAGACAGATTTGCACAACCCTTAAACGCATTATCTGCAATATTGGTTACTGATGCCGGAATATGAACATACTTAATATCTTCATTATTCTGGAATGTATTGGAACCAATAGAGTTGATATAATGTGTACCGATGTTATCGGGAATATCAACAATGGACGCATCCGCACCGGGCTTTGCAATACTAAACTTAATCAATTCATTCTGTTCATTTACACAATAGAAATAATTACCTTTTACTCGCTCGAACTGTCCTTTATAACCTTCATCCAGATAACCGATGGCATATTCGTGGTCACATACATACATATAGGCTTCTGAATTACGGTATCCCATGATACAGAACTTATCATCCACTCTGTATTCATCAGGGAATGGTGTGTGAAGTCCCAGATTTTTCCAACCGAAGGCACATTCATCGCCGTCACCTTCCAGATAATCACCGGAAGGACAGTTACAATCAAACTTCAACTCTCTGTTGGGCACAGTAACCGTCATCAATCCGGAACAACCGGTTACATTGTTGTAATTAAATGTCTTATCAGAAGAATCTCCTGTCAAATTGGAGCCACCGGGTAATAGGGGCAAACCAAGGAAATTCAAATATGTACAATCATAAAACAGATAATTTACCGTATCAATATTTTCCAAGCGGTCCGGCAAGGAAATCTGTGTCAGACTGGTGCAGTTATAAAACGCGCCATCACCGATATATTTTAAGCTTGTATTACCATCTCCCTCAGAACCATACAAATTGGCTGCTGCAAGATTTTTACAGTTCATAAAACATCCGCTACCAATCTGTTGTACCTGATTCGGGATACTGATATTTGTTAAATATGTACAATCCGCAAAGGCATAAGCACCGATTTCCTCTAAGTTGGTATCATTTGCCAAGGTAACGGATGTCAACTGGTTACAACCATCAAAAGCATGATTTCCGATACTGTGAATCTTATTTGCAACAGATACGGATTTCATCTGACAATCTTTAAACGCATTGTTACCGATAGCAAGAATATGATCCGGGATGGTCAGGGAACTAAAGTTACGGGCATCTTCAAATACACCCAAACCGGTAGTGTCATAAGCACCTACAACCACACCTGCATTTAAATCAACATTCGGAACATATTTGGTGCTACCGATGTATCTGACATTAGCTACAATCTGTGTCTGTACGCTATCTTTTACAATACCATCCTGTGAGGAATACAAGGTTTTGCCTTGCCATTCACCCATATTGGTAGACAGACAAGGTGAAATCTCTTCTGCTTCCAATTCATTACCGGATACATCCACAACTGCTTCCTTAGAAACATAATATAAATATTCACCATCTTCATATACAGCACGTAACCGCATCTCATCATCATACTGGAATGCCGCAACCGCGTCAGGAATTACTAAACTGGATGGCGCCTGGAAGTTGTCACTATCATAATACACCAAGATACCTTCCATCTCGGGACTACCTTCACGGTTGGCATATGCCACACCAAATAATGCATCACTACTATAAAAGACGGGTGCATCACTTGCCACATAATCAGGAATCCAATGATCCGGATCTGCATCATAGGCACTGGTAAACTGACTGTTTTCTTCCACCGCTTCTACATCCTTTACCGGAATCGCAGCTACAATCAATGCCGATGCCATAAAGATACCGGATAAGGTACCTAAGACCGTGCGTCTCACTTTACTGGATTTTTTGTTTGTCTGTACAGCCTTTTTCTTAGCCATATTCGATCTCCTTTATCAATCTACACGTTTGGCAACAACTACGAATCTTCCATCCTCTTCCTCATAATCACAGGTAGATAACGTTAACAATTGATCTCCGTAACTTGCTGTCACACCTGTATCATAGAAAGATAGTGCTGCCATTTCCTTCATGTAAGAATTAAACTCTTCCTCTGAATTTGCATCAATGAATTGGTAATATTTGAAAACCACTTCGTCCTTTTGATATACCCTGGACCGGAACACATACATAACCTCGTAAGTTCCTTCTTCATAAATGGTATCAAACTGTATTGTCTTATGCTCCTGATAAAATGCTTCGCTTTCGTAATCATCCAAAGAGCCAAACATTTTGCCCGATCGCATATTATGACCATAAATAATAAAATTGGTACTTGGTGTACGCACATCGCAAGCGGTGTCCATGAATAAGGCACCGTTGCGATCTTCTTCCAAATTGATATTATGATTTTGATAATAATCATTGTCCCCTGTTTGCATAACAGGGTAATCAATTATTGTATCGGCAATTTTGAGCCATCCAATTAGGTTTTTATTTTGATTATATAAAGATTTATACTGACTTAATACCTTAAAGTACTTTGTTTCCTCTCCAACCTGTGCCTCAACAACCTGATCCTCATACATATCATTCAACTGCTCATTTTCCTTTAGGCGTGCCAACCGCTCATTTTCTTTATCAATCATCCATGCTTCATAACAATAAAAGCCAAAATAACCAAGACAGGTAATCGCGGTCAAAACCAAAACTCCCATGATTACTTTTCGCACAAACATTTCTTTTTTTGTATAAACAACAACCTTTTTTGTTGTCTTCTTTGCCACCTTTTTCTTGGGCTTTCTTTCAGCCTTTGTTTCCTTTTGGACCCCGATTCCTTTTTGTTTGATGATCTGTGCCCTTTCATAAATCATATCATCAAAGTCTCTGCCTATCTGGGAATCAAAATGAATCTCTCCGCTTTGTAATGCACCATATAACTGCATCACGTCTTTATCATTATTTAAATCAAACTTTTCCTTTATAATTAAAATTTTTTCCTGATCCGTCATGATGAATTATGTGTGCAGTTTTTGCACCTTTCCTTGTTTTGCACATACTTTTAGCAATTTTATGAATACTATTCTTATTTTACTATATCTTGAATTTTATGCAAGCCCCAAACCCACATCTAGTACATATTTTCTATAAAATTTTATTATTTTATTAAATTTTTATTTCCATCATGCACCCCAGACATATATCCCACATAGTATAAACCATAACAATCAATATGGAGGCTCTATTATGAGTGACTTAACAGCAAGCAACTGCGGATGCAATAACAACGACAACAACTGTTGTTCCAGCTTAATCTGGATCATCATCTTATTATCTCTTTGCGGTAATGGCAGCGGATGGGGATGCGGATGTGGATGCAACTCCGGTTCCGGTTTCTTCGGCGGAAACAACAATGGTTGCGGATGTGACATTATCATTATCTTATTGCTTTTATGCTGCTGCGGAGGTAACTCCTGCTGCTAATAGCAAACCACAAAAAGGGGCAGACTCCTGCCCCTTTTTCAATCTGTTCTTTATTCCATGGCATAAATACAGTTCTCTTACAATAAACTAATAAAAAACCAAGGAGGACAACAATGGAACAAGATAACATTTGTGCTTTTGATACTCTTTATACCAATCAACAGATACAGATGCTCAAGCTGGCAATGCCCTTGTTGCCTTCCGTATACCGTTCATTTCTGGCAGTCTACATTAAATTTCTGGAACTGGAATACACCATACAAACAGCTAAACAAATACAATTTTCCACAGATGCCGCTTCTGACACACACAGCACATTAAACACCGCTACATTGGATCAATATTTTTGCAGTATTATGCCCTATTTGTCTGATGAAGAAAAAGGAAAGATCCAAAAAATCAAAAATATGTTTCAGACCATGGAACAATTCAAACAAATGCAACCCATTCTGGATATGATGGCGCAAGCAAATGATGATTCTTCTTCCGATAACAACCAAATGGATATCTTAAAAAGTTTTTTAAGCGAAGAGCAACTGTTTATGTTTGATATGTTCAATAATTCTATGACATAAAGGAGTATTTTTATGGCAGATAATACCTGGATGCAAGATCCCACTCTGAAAGAAATCCCCACATTTAAATTAGATTTTCTCCAAAAACTGGTCTTTGAAATGAACCAATTAAAAGACAAAGAAAAGCTTCCATTTCTAATGGCTCTGGCAAACCGTGCCAAAAAGGAAAAAATCTCGTTTTCCGAAGAAGAAATGGAAGCTATTATTGCTGTCTTAAAAAAGAACAGTACGCCGGAAGAAATCAAGCGCATGGATATGATGTTACAACGTTTTAAATATCGTTAACCGCTCTTTTCCATTTACCGGCTTTATAAAAGATAAAGGTCAGAACTGCTCCCAGTACCCATGAAGTCAACAAAGAAATCTGAATACATTCACTACGTCCCGTAGGAAGCTCCGGTGTGGCTGTAAGCCACGAAATACCATATGCCACAGGGATACGGATAAGTACCGATGTACACAGCGAAATCCACATAGGAGTCACCGTATCGCCGGCTCCTCTCATAACACCGGACAAGCTCTGTGTCACTGCCATGGCAATATATCCCACTGCCAGAATGCACATCATATAATAGCTCATATTAACCAATTCCGGCGTATCCGTAAATACACGCATCAAGTACTTGCCAAACAACAGAATAATACCTGTAATAGTAGCAGAACATAACACTGCCATAATCGTTCCCTGTTTTGCACCGAGAATCACGCGGTCCGTTTTCTTGGCACCTACATTTTGTCCTGTATAAGTGGTCATAGCCGTTCCAAAAGAGAAATTGGGCATCATGGCAAAACCATCCACACGCATAACAATAACATTTGCTGCAATAAACAATTCTCCAAAGCTATTGGTCAAAGACTGCACAATAATCATTGCAGAAGAAAAAATCGCCTGTGTTGCACCGGAAGGAAGTCCCAGCTTCACAATTCTGCCCACATGGAATTTGGACATAATTAATTCCTTCTTAGTCAAATCAAAGGTATCCTTCATATTCATCAGTTTCCGGATACATAAAACAGAGGAAACAGCCTGAGCAATAACCGTTGCTAAAGCAACACCGGATACACCCATATCAAATCCTGCCACAAACCAAATGTCTAATCCGATATTTAATACTGTAGCAACCAACAAATACAACAATGCAGAAAAGGAATCACCCATTCCGCGCAAAATACCACTTAAAATATTATAATATGCCATACCGGCAATACCGAGCATCATAATAATCAAATAGGAGGTACAATCATCTATAATTGATGCAGGAGTATCCAAAAGACGTAACAACGGACGGACCACCAAGGGCGATACAATCATCAAAGCAAAAGATACCAATGCTGTCAGTGTAATACAACTTCCGATTGTCTTGGACAAATCCTCTCTTGATTTGGCGCCAAAATATTGTGCCACCATAATCCCCACACCGGCAGAAATACCGATAAAAAGAACTAAGAGCAGATTAAAAATCGGTGCCGCACTACCAACAGCCGCCAATGCATTATCGCCCACATAATGTCCAACGACAATACTATCTACGGTACTGTATAATTGTTGTGCAATATTTCCGATAACCATGGGAATGGAAAACAGACCAATGCTCTTCCACGGTGTACTTACAGTCATATCTGTAGGCTCAAAAAACTTCTTAATATTCATCAAAAATCAACTGCCTTTCGTATATGTGCAAATTGCGCACAAAGGACATTATAGCATGATAAAATAAGGCGTGCAAGGCTCGCTACCTTACGGTCGCTCGCTTGATGGCATGCGCCATATAGATAAAAATAAAAAGAGCATGCATCTTCTGTAAACAGAATGCATACTCTTTTCATTTTTATCTGCACGGCTTATTTTGCAACAATGTTTACAATCCTACCGGGAACGTAGATTTCTTTGATGATGTTTCCGGTTAATTTATCGCCAAGTGCTTCTTTTGCTTTTGCAATAGCAGCATCTTTATCGATATCTTTTGCCACTTCAATAACCGCTTTTGTTTTACCATTTACCTGAACTGCGATTTCTACAGTATCTTCTACAGTCTTAGCTTCGTCGTATTCGGGCCATACTGCCTGATATACTCTGCCTTCATAACCTGCTTCATTCCAAAGTTCTTCTGTGATATGAGGTGCCACAGGATTTAACAGAATCAGGAATGTTTTAAACTCTGCTTTATTAATTGCACCCTTTTTCACAACATCATTTAATAATGTCATAAGAGCCGCAATTGCAGTGTTGTATTTCAAGGATTCATAATCCATGGATACTTTCTTAATAGTCTGATGCATCTTGGTCATGAGATCATCTGAGTATTCATCTCCATCCACCAGGATATCCTGCAGTTTCCATACACGCTCCAAGAATCTGCGACAACCTTTTACGCCATTTTCAGACCAGGAAGCGGATAAATCAAATGCACCAATAAACATTTCGTAGGTACGAAGTGTATCTGCACCGTAGTCTCTCACGATATCATCGGGATTTACTACATTACCGCGGGATTTACTCATCTTCTCACCATTTTCACCAAGGATCATACCATGGGAAGTTCTCTTCTGGTAAGGCTCAGATGTAGGTACAACACCCTGGTCATATAAGAATTTATGCCAGAATCTGGAATACAGTAAGTGGAGTGTAGTATGTTCCATACCACCGTTGTACCAGTCGATAGGCAACCAGTAATCCAATGCTTCTTTACTTGCCAATGCTTCTGTGTTGTGAGGATCAATATATCTTAAGAAATACCAGGAAGATCCAGCCCACTGAGGCATGGTATCGGTTTCTCTCTGTGCAGGTCCGCCACAGCAAGGGCAAGTAGTATTTACCCAATCTGTCATGGTTGCCAAAGGAGACTCGCCGTTATCGGTAGGCATATAGCTTTCTACCTCAGGAAGTTCCAAAGGAAGCTCACTTTCAGGAATTGCTACATAACCACACTTGTCACATTTTACAATCGGGATAGGTTCACCCCAATAACGCTGTCTGGAGAATACCCAGTCTCTTAATTTGTAATTGGTTTTTGCTGTGCCAATGCCTTTTTCTTCCAGATATGCAATCATCTTTTCTTTTGCCTGTGCTACTTCCAAGCCGTTTAAGAAACCGGAGTTTACCAGCACACCTGTTGCTACATCAGTAAACACCTCTTCCTGTACGTCTTTGCCGCCGGCTACAACTTCAATGATGGGCAGACCGAATTTCTTTGCAAAATCCCAGTCTCTTTCATCATGGGCAGGAACAGCCATAATAGCACCGGTTCCGTAACTCATCAATACATAATCAGATACAAAAATCGGAATCTGTGTATTGTTTACGGGATTGACAGCCATCATACCGTCAATGCATACACCTGTTTTATCTTTTGCCAATTCACTACGTTCGAAATCGGATTTCTTTGCAGCCTGTTCTCTGTATGCCACAATATCATCCCAGTTTTTGATACGATCCTGATATTTGTCTAAAACAGGATGTTCGGGAGAAACTACCATGTAGGTAACACCAAACAAAGTATCTGCTCTTGTAGTATAAATGCGAAGTTTCTCATCGGTATCTGCGATTTCAAAGTCAACCTCTGCACCGTAGCTACGGCCGATCCAGTTTTTCTGGGAAACTTTTACACGCTCAATATAATCAACAGTATCTAAACCATCAATCAACTTATCTGCATATTCAGTAATCTTTAACATCCACTGGCTCTTAACCTTACGGACAACTTCAGAACCGCAACGCTCACATACACCATTTACAACCTCTTCGTTGGCAAGACCAACTTTACAGGATGTACACCAGTTGATAGGCATCTCGGATTTATAAGCAAGACCTTCATTAAATAATTTTAAGAAAATCCACTGTGTCCATTTATAGTAATTAGGATCGGTTGTATTTACTTCTCTGTCCCAATCAAAGGAATAACCTAAGGAATGTAACTGGTTTTTGAATCTGCTTACATTGTTTGCAGTTACTACCTTTGGATGAATCTTATTCTGGATTGCAAAGTTTTCGGTAGGAAGACCAAACGCATCCCATCCCATGGGATACAGTACGTTATATCCCTGCATTCTTCTTTTTCTTGCTACAATATCCAATGCGGTATAAGGTCTGGGGTGTCCTACGTGAAGACCCTGTCCTGACGGATATGGAAACTCAACCAACGCATAAAATTTGGGCTTGCTAAAATCTTCGCCAACCTTAAATGCCTGCTCGTCATCCCATACTTTCTGCCATTTTGTTTCCACTTCTTTGTGGTTGTAAGGTGCTGACATAATTCTTTCTCCTCTCTCAATAAAAAATGCCCTTTCATCTGTCTAGAGACGAAAGGGCAATTATTCCGTGGTACCACTCTAGTTCGCACAAATATTTTGTACGCACTTTTAAATCTGTAACGGGATTTCCCGCCCTTTGCTACTTATTTTCACAAAAGGAACTCCAAGGCGAGTTGGGAGCTTACCGTACTGCCTTGCACCAACCAGCAGTTCTCTGAAACGGAATACACTCTTAATACTCCTTATCAACGTCTGTTTGTATTTCTCAACTTTGTTCATTCTACCTATTTCCAAGGAAAATGTCAAGACTGCTGATACTTATTATATTTTATTCATCGATTTCAGTAACTGTCACAAGACCCGTATCCGGTATGGTATTCATAGAAATAGTATCACCGGGCTGATATTTGATAATCGTCGCAAAATCTTCATTTGCAGACAGATTGATATCATAAATCTGATCTTTTCCTTCCAGATACAGATAATAATGGGTATTACCTTCAATGACTACATTTGCCATTGCTTCAATCTTACCTGATACTGCCTCAGAAGCGCCTGCCGCCTCTGAAGAAATACCGTTTGTCTCAAGTAACTTGCGATATGCTTTTTCACATTCTTTTACCGTATCACCGATAGCTACCCACTGATATTTTTCTACATTTACCATGGCATACATCTTTACAAGACCTGCACCATCTTTTAATGCGATGAAATAGGTGGGCTCTTCTGCAATATTAAGAAGCAACGGGAATGTAGCCACATAACCCAAGTTCTGTACCTGTCCCTCCGCCGATGACATGGCAGAATCTTCAATAGCACCTTCTACCCTATAAAACTTGGTTTCCATGGTCCTTTGATTCATCAATACAAAGCCTACATTGGACTGGTCGCCATTGACACTGGTCACACCGGAGTAAACCCAAACGTCATCATCCAATGCAATATAGTTATAGCCATTGGTCGTGGTCAGACAGTCTTTCTGACTCAAAATACTATTGAAATAACCATGCTGTAAAGTACCGTGATAGTCATAAAGTTGCATCAAAAGCTCTGCCTGATATACTTTATCCACCCATTGAGGCACATCATCAATATGATAATCCTCACATACACCGGTCACGGCATTACAAATAACCACACGACCTACAGTTTCACCACCAAATAAACCAATGTTAAACTTTTTAACCGGACATATCCAGTACGGTGTGCCATCATCCCCGATTTCGAAGAAAAGCTGGTTTCCAAAAATATAAGTCGGATATTTAAAACGTAAATGTCTGTAAATATTTCTATTAAAATATTCAGACTTAGAATATTTGATACCTTCCGTCAACTGTACACATGTGGTATCCTGCGTTGTCATATCAATCATCATGTATGCAGGAATACCATTTTTCATGTTGGTAAACCATTTAATGGTATTGGCATAGACCAAGGGTGTAACACGAATCGGTCTTCCATTGTAATTGATCTGTGTATAATCACTACCAACCTCAAACTGTGAAACCATATCTACCATACTTCCCATTTTACGGTCCCCTAAAAGGCTGGCAGAATCTTTATCTAATAAAGGAATGGTATTATAATCCACCTGCTGAATATCCTCAGCAAAATTGCCTTCTTCCACAGGCATTAAATCCCGATATTTCTTAGCATTAATAACCGGTGATGATAAAAATGTACCGATTGCCAGTACAACCAGCATCACAGCAACAACTCCAAATATAATTTTTACAGGAAGCCCTGTTCCGGGACGGAACTCTTTGAGCATGCCATTTAATTTGGAAGATTGCACAGTATCGCCGGTACGAATGGAAACCACCATGCCTACAACCACTAAGATGGTGATTAAAAACCACCAGGTGCCGATAGAATGCAAGTTAAATGCCGGCAATGTAATGTAATAATAAATAAATGCTGCAATCAGTGCGATAATCACACCGGCTATTTTTACGATAGTCGTTTTTTTCATATCATTCTCCTTCTGCGGAATTTCCCTTTTATTTCCAATATCTTAATGTATTATAATCTATTTTTTACCATTCGGAAATCATTTTATACTTTTTTAATAACTATTCATAAATATCTTAAGCAATGGCTGAAAGAAAATTGACATTCATGTCCTTAGAGAATAAAATAAAAAAGATGATTTTTCACATAAAAACGGAGGCATTCTATGATTCCAAATACATACGGCTTCATCGGTCTTGGCTTAATTGGTGGTTCCATTGCCAAAGCTATCAAAGCCGCCAATCCAGATGCTGTCATTTCTGCTTATGATGCGAATGAAGCATCTTTACAATTAGCGAAAGAAGAACAAATTGCAAATTACATATATACAACACCGGATACTGACACCTTTTCCTCTCTCGGAAACTGTGAGTTTATCTTTCTTTGTGCTCCGGTGTCTGACAATGACAACAACCTTGCCCTGATAAAAGAATATTTATCAGAAGGTTCTGTTTTAACCGATGTGGGCAGTGTGAAAAACACTACTCATACCGCCATTGATACGATTGGTCTCTCTGACTGTTTTATCGGCGGCCATCCCATGGCAGGCAGTGAGAAAAGCGGATTCGCCAATTCCGATCCAAAGATTTTAGAGAATGCATATTATATACTCACTCCCGGTAACGGTGTGTCTCCCGAACGTGTAGATACCTTAAAGAAACTGGTTGAAGATATGCGTGCCATTCCTATGATTTTAGAGGCATCACAGCATGACTATATCACGGCTGCTGTTTCCCACTTACCTCATATTATCGCTTCCAGTCTGGTAAACCTGGTCCATGATGAGGATAAAGATGGTTTGATGAAAATGATTGCAGCAGGCGGATTTAAAGACATCACCCGCATTGCTTCTTCTTCCCCCGTTATGTGGCAATCCATTTGTCTGACCAATACCGACAACATTGCCAAATTATTAAATGACTATATTGATGCTTTAGAGTCAATTAAAGACCGTTTGACAGCCAAAGACGCTGACAAACTCTATGATTTTTTTGAACAAGGCAAGCTATTCCGTGATTCCTTTAGTAATATCGGTAGCGGTCCCATCAAAAAGGAATATGTCTTATACATGGATTTAAAGGACGAAACCGGTGCTATCGCCAAAACTGCTACGATCCTTGCCAATGCAGGCGTCAGCATCAAAAACATCGGTATTATGCACAACCGCGAATTCCAAGAAGGTGCATTGCGCATTGAATTTTATGATGAAGCAGCGATTTCGTTAGCAAGAGCTACCTTGTTGGAAAATGCTTATGTGATTTTTAATTAAACAACCTCTTGCAACACACACAGTCTTTACAACTAGGAGAACAACAACATGAATTTTGAAAAAGTAAAATCTTTAAAAGGGGAAGTTACGATTCCCGGTGATAAATCTATTTCCCATAGAGCCGTTATGTTTGGCTCCATTGCAAAAGGAACCACAGAGATTACAAATTTCTTGCAGGGTGCCGATTGCTTATCCACCATCTCCTGCTTTGGTAAATTAGGCATTGAAATTGAAAATACTCCGGAGAAAATATTGGTACACGGTAAAGGACTTCACGGACTGTCCGCTCCTTCCGAAATTTTGGATGCAGGTAACAGCGGAACCACTACCCGTCTGATTTCCGGTATCTTGGCTGCCCAGCCTTTTACCACCACTTTGACCGGTGATGCTTCCATCCAAAAACGTCCCATGCGCCGTATCATGGAACCCTTATCCATGATGGGTGCTGATATCCGTAGTATCAAAGGCAATGATTGTGCTCCTTTGGAAATTCACGGCACATCTATAAAAGGTATTCACTATACTTCCAAAGTAGCTTCCGCACAGGTTAAATCCTCCATCCTTTTAGCCGGATTATATGCAGATGGCGAAACCTCCGTGACAGAGCCCAATATTAGCCGTAATCATTCAGAGATTATGTTGAATCACTTTGGTGCAACTGTCACTACTGTAGGTACAACCGCGACTATTCTGCCTAATCCCATGTTAGAAGGTCGAAAAATTGTAGTTCCCGGTGACATCTCTTCTGCCGCTTACTTTATTGCCGCAGGCTTACTGGTTCCCGGTGCTGAGATTTTGATTAAAAACGTTGGCATTAACGAAACCCGTGACGGCATTATCAAGGTTGCTAAAGCTATGGGTGGCAACATTACTTTATTAAATGAAAATCATGACAGCGGCGAACCCGTTGCCGATATTCTAGTTCACCACAGCGAACTTCACGGTACACGCATAGACGGTGCTCTCATTCCTACATTGATTGATGAGATTCCGATTATTGCTATTATGGCAGCCTATGCAAATGGTCAGACAGTCATCGCTGATGCCGCCGAATTAAAAGTAAAAGAATCCAACCGTATTGATGTCATGGTCAATAATTTAAGTGCTATGGGTGCTGATATTACAGGCACCGATGATGGTATGATTATCAACGGCGGAAAAACTTTACATGGTGCTTTGATTCATTCTTTTGACGATCATCGTATCGCCATGAGTTTTGCCATTGCTTCTCTGCTGGCAGAAGGCACAACTACTATTGAAGGCGCAGAATGCGTAAATATCTCTTATCCTGCCTTTTATGAAGATTTAGCGCGGTTGAGTGTAAAATAAACATCCGACTATAATTAAAAATCTAACTATTTTGGGCAAAAAATGCAGAAAATCGCTTTTTTTGCCCAATTTTAATTATTAATTCACTGTATTCTTATCTCATACTAAAGCGATTGGGCAATATCATTGACAAAAGCTATTGTTGCCCAAATTACACATGGTTTTTGGGCATAAATCAAGCAAATGATAGTTTTTTGCCCGAAATCAATTTTTTACCAAGAAATAAACAGAAAAAACATAATTCATTGGGCAAAAAATTTGAAACACATCATTTTTTACCCAAAATATTGTTCTACAAGTTTTTCCAACATCAAAACATCCAATGGATGTTTTGATGTTTCATATGTTGTAATCAATTGAATCGACGGAATAATTCCAAAAGAGTTATAGTACTGCAATTTCGAAAATGTATTTTTGGAATAATTACTATCATCCATCATACCAAAATGTTCCCAATAAAAGTATTCTCCTGTTTTGGGATGACGAATTGTAAAATCCGGGTAAATGGTAGCCTCTCCAATTTGTAAAGATGCTTCATATCGAAAAGGAATTCTATGATTATATAAAACCATAGCAATTAAAGCTTCTGATTTTGAACGGACTAAGTGTCCGGAAACCGTTTTATGTATGAGTTGCTCTTGGTATTTCGTATTTGCGGGATAATCTTCCATCATCCACTCATCCAGCGCGTGAGACGTAACTGAAAAATATTCCGATAATAACGACGAATATGGTTCTGTAAGGAGCAGAGATGTTTTCGAAAAAGTTTCAGAAGCATCCAGATATAATTGAAGTGCCACAACCTTTTGTTTGCATTCTATTAATTGATGTGATAAGTATTCTTTTTTTGCCAATGCCTGAATCAACTTCATGTTTTTCTTTGTAACATATATCTGCCTATGTCCATCACTTTGATAATATTTATAATACTTTCCATTCTTGGCACATAGTAAATGTCCTTCCGGCATCCTATCCAATTCTTTTTGAATTAGGGCAATCTGATGGGCGAGCCTTTTATGCTCTGCTAAGACTTGTTGATAAATCATGATTATTTCTCCTTTGAATAAGTGGTAATCAGAACAATTACCGATTTGATAAGTAACTGTAATTATATTGTAACAACAAAAAAAGTGCAAGATTTTATTATGAAATCATACGGAACAAGTCAAGTTCACACAAATATAAAAAACATCCGGTTAAAATCATAAACTTTAACCGGATGTTACTTTTTAATTTGTATTAACTGTTATACTCAACGAATCAGACATTCTCATTTACAGTATCATAAACCATGATACGTGCGGCATCCATCTCAGGCATACCAATGAAGATTGCTCCATACTTGAAGGTATCATCTTCTTTTACGATACGCACGATCTCAAGGAATGCATGAATGACTTCCTTGGTCCAGATGGTCAGATATGCTTCATATACAGCACCGATTTCAAGCGGTACGGTACAGATAAAGCCCACACCTGTTTTGGACACATCTACAACCTCGATGGCAACTTCTTCTGCTACTCCGCCACCATCCAATCTTTTAATCAATAAACGAGATTCTAATTCGATTCTCTTATTTTTTCTTCTCTCTTCCATAATTACCCCCGTAATATAGTTCTTTATTACCAGTTTTGTCGTCTCTGCATCCATTTTATCTGATATTGAAATAAATTACAAGATAATCATAGCATCTCCAAAGGAAAAGAAACGATATTTTTCTGACACTGCTTCTTCATAGGCAGCAAGTACAGGTTCTCTGCCTGCAAGCGCACTGACAAGCATGATCAAAGTTGATTCCGGCAAATGGAAATTGGTAATGAGTCCGTCCAACACTTTAAATTGATAACCGGGATAAATAAAAATCTCCGTATTATCACTACCGGGCTGAACACAGCCATTCTCATCCGCTGCACTTTCAATGGTACGGCAACTGGTAGTTCCCACACAGATCACTCTGCCACCGTTTTTCTTGGTCTCATTGATGATGTCTGCGCTTTCCTTTGTCACTTGATAAAATTCGGAATGCATATGGTGATTTAACACATTATCCTCTTTGACAGGACGGAAGGTACCAAGTCCTACATGCAATGTCACATAAGCCAGATTTACGCCCATGGCTTCAATCTCTGCCAGTAATTCCGGTGTAAAATGTAAGCCCGCCGTAGGTGCTGCCGCAGAACCTTCATACTTTGCATATACAGTCTGATAGCGGTTTTTATCCTGAAGTTTATGGGTAATATATGGAGGCAACGGCATTTCACCAAGCTGATCCAAGACTTCTTCAAAGATACCATCATAAGTAAATTGAATCAGACGGTTGCCTTCTTCCATAATGTCCAATACTTCTGCTTTTAATAAACCGTCACCAAATACAATCTTTGCTCCGGGTCTGGCCTTTTTACCGGGTTTAACCAAAGTCTCCCATTGGTCGTTTTCCTTGCGTTTTAACAAAAGTACTTCAATGGCTGCTCCGGTATCTTCTTTATGGCCAATCAACCTGGCAGGAATTACCTTGGTATTATTCAGTACCAAGGTATCACCTGCTCTTAAAAACTGTTTTACATCTTTGAAGGAATGATGTTCTGTCTCACCGGTTTCTTTATTCAGTTTTAATAACCGGGAACTGCTACGGTCCTCTAAGGGGTCCTGTGCAATCAATTCCTCCGGTAAATCATAATAAAAATCGGATTTTTTTAAAGTATCCATTCTTATTGTTACTCTTACTTTCTATTAGTTAATCCGGATATTACTATCTCAACATTACTGTCTCAACTCAATACCCATGGAGCTCAAACCGTTTAAGATTTTCTTCATGGTAGAAGTAATATCATTTTCATCCAAAGTACGGTCTTTTGCACGGAAGGAAATGGAGTAAGCAACGGACTTGAAACCTTCTTTGATCTGGTCACCTTCATATACGTCAAAGAGCTCTAATGTCTCCAAAATCTTGCCGCTACGCTGTCTGATAACTGCTTCAATTTGACCAACCAAGATTTCTTTGGGTACTACCATGGAGATATCTCTCTTAACCGCAGGGAATTTTGCAATACCTTCGTATTTACGGTCAAAGGTTGTAAAACTTTCAACTGCCGGCATATCCAATACTGCTACATAAGCTTTGGTAGAAAGATCATAGTTGTCACATACTTCAGGATGAACTTCACCTAAATAGCCTACTACGGTTCCATCATAAATAATGTTTGCCTGTCTACCGGGATGCAAGAAGCATTTACCTGCATTAGGATCATATTCAGGAGCTTTCTTCATACCGATGCAATCAAAGATTTCTTCTACAACGCCTTTCATGGTAAAGAAATCACCATCGCCGTAAAATCCCAAAGTAAACTGCATTCTCTCTTCGGGAAGCTCTGTTACAGGTACACTCTTAGGTAAATAAATATTACCCAGTTCATACAATTTTACATTTTTATTTCTTCTGTTGTAGTTGGTTGCAAGACTTGTAAGCATACCATTTAAGGAAATAGTTCTCATAACAGAGAAATCTTCACCCAAAGGATTACTGATGGTCACAGTCTCACGCAATTTATCATCCGCAGGGATTAATAATTTATCAAATACTTTAGGACTTTCAAAGGAATAACACATACCCTGGGAGAATCCGCAGTATTCTGCAATATCTCTTACCTTCTGTTCAATACGAAGCTTGTAGGATAATTTACCGGTTGTTGCTTCACCACTGGGTAAGGATGTTGGAATCTTGTCATATCCGTAGAAACGTGCTACTTCCTCTGCAAGGTCTGCTCTTCCAAGCACATCCTGACGGAAGGAAGGAACTGTCAACATATTGGTATCTTTGTTGTATGCAATTTCTACCATGTCAAAGATTTTCAGCATCTCTTCCTCGGAAAGATCTGTTCCCAAAAGTGCATTGTATTTTGCCGGTTCAAAAGGAAGCTCTACCAAAGGTTTGAACTCTTCTTTTACATCAACCATACCACCTACAACTTCACCACAGCCCAATTCTTCAATGAGCTGACATGCTCTGTTGATAGCATCTTCTGCATTTCTGGGGTCTAAGCCCTTCTCAAATTTACCGGAAGCATCGGTACGAAGACCAACTCTCTTGGCAGATTTACGGATGTTTGGACCATTGAATGTAGCTGCCTCAAACAATACATTCTTTACATCATCGGTAATCTTGGAGTTTTCACCACCCATAATACCGGCAATACCGATTTCTTTTTCTGCGTCACAGATCATCAACACTTCGGAATCCATTTTACGCATCTGACCATCCAAAGTCTGGAATTCATCTCCATCCTTTGCACGACGTACAATGATTTCTTTGCCTGCAATTGTGTCTAAATCAAAGGCATGCATAGGCTGGCCATACTCTTCCATTACATAGTTGGTGATATCAACCAGATTATTGATGGGACGGATACCACTTGCTGCCAATCTTCTCTGCATCCACTCAGGGCTGGGTCCGATTTTAATATTTTTTACCACTCTTGCACAATAACGGGTGCAAAGATCGGGATCTTTTACGCTTACTTTGATGTAATCATTTACATCTTCATCATTACCTTTTACAGTTACAACCGGAGGTTGAAACTCTTTGCGGAAGGTAGCTGCTGCTTCCCTTGCAATACCTACAACACTATAGCAATCCACACGGTTGGAAGTCACTTCATATTCAAATACGGTATCGCGAAGTCCCAACAAAGCAATGGCATCTGCTCCCACTTCTGTATCTGCAGGGAAAATATAAATACCATTTTCGGGCGCTTCCGGATAAAAATCTCTGGTAGAACCAAGCTCTTCAATGGAGCACATCATACCATTGGAAGGTACACCACGAAGTTTTCCGGCTTTAATCACAATACCTTCTTCCGGTAAGGGACTACCATCATGACCGCCTGCTACTTTACCGCCATCTAATACAACGGGAACTTTATCTCCCTCTTTTACATTGGGTGCACCGGTAACAATCTGGATCACTTCACTGCCGATGTTTACCTGGCATACAATTAATTTATCCGCATCGGGATGTCTCTCAATCTTATCAATCTGACCAACGACGATTTTATCCAAGTTTTTATCTAATTTCTCGTAGCCTTCTACTTTTGTGCCGCTCAATGTCATTGCGTCACAGTATTCCTGATCGGTGCAGTCCAATTCAGGAACATATGCTTTAATCCATGATAATGCTGTATTCATATATTTTTCCCTCCTAGAACTGTTTTAAGAAACGAATATCATTTTCGTATAATAATCTCATGTCATCAATTTCATATTTAAGCAATGCAATACGCTCCAAACCGATACCGAATGCAAAACCGGTATATTCTTCAGGATCGATGCCGCTCATTTCCAATACGTGGGGATGAACCATACCACAACCTAAGATCTCAATCCAACCGGAGCCTTTACAGAAACGGCATCCGCTTCCGCCACATTTAAAGCAACTTACATCTACCTCAGCGCTGGGCTCTGTAAAAGGGAAATGGTGGGGTCTGAATTTAACCTTGGTATCCTCACCAAACAACTCTCTTGCAAACTCTGCCAAAGTACCCTTTAAGTCAGCAAAAGTAACGCTTTTATCAATTACCAGACCTTCAATCTGATGGAAGGGAGGAGAATGTGTTGCATCTACTTCATCGGCACGGAATACTCTACCGGGAGCAATCATACGGATCGGTAACTGTCCCTCTTCCATAACGTGTACCTGTGTAGAAGATGTCTGTGTACGAAGCAAAATATCGCCACTGATATAGAATGTATCCTGCTCATCTTTTGCCGGATGATCTGCGGGAATATTCAAAGCTTCAAAGTTGTAATAATCCTTCTCTACTTCAGGACCTTCTACGACTTCATAACCCATACCAACGAAGATTCTTTCTACCTCTTCCAAAGCAATGGTATTGGGATGTCTATGTCCGACGCTACTCTTCTTTGCGGGTAATGTAACGTCAATAACTTCCTGTTTCATCTGCTCTTCACGGATTTTTCGCTCCATGGATGTCTTTGCATTTTCCAATGCTGATTCAATCTCTGCGCGAACCTCGTTAACCATCTGTCCAACCTTGGGACGGTCTTCGGGAGCAACATCTTTCATACCTTTCAAAATCTCTGTCAAAGCACCCTTTTTACCAAGCTGATTTACACGCACATCATTAAGTTCATCCAAAGATGTTGCTGCAGAAATCTTAGCAAGGGATTCGGCCTTGATCTGTTCCAATTTTTCTTTCATTTCACATTCTTCCTTTCTGTATTGATTGCATAAAAAAAGTCCCTTGTAAAAACAAGGGACGAATATAATCCGCGGTACCACCCACATTCCCGTCAAACGGGCTCTCATCATCTGCGTAACGTGCAGTAACCGTCTCTGCCTAATCATCTAAAATCATACATAGATTTTCAGCAAAGCTGCTCCGGTGGGAAATTCGCAATCTTAAGGGAACCGAAGGAAGCTTTCAGCCGGTGACTTCCTCTCTCTGGCGGTACATAAAATGCTACTGAACACCTTCCATGCATTTTTGTATCAAACTCATGTGCCAAAACTGCACATCTGTCATTTATTCTAACGATGCATAGCACTTCTGTCAAGTGGTTTTTCCCACAAAACGGCTGATTAAGGCTCCCAAAAACATCAGATAAAACAGGAAATAAAACCACAACATCATAATTGCAATAGTGGACATATTGCCATAGATGCTATTGGTTGCCAACCGATTGACATAGAGGGAAAACACATAGGAAAAAGCACTCCATGACAAAGCAGAGAAACATGCACCCACAATCTGGGTTTTCCATTCCAATTTCACCGACGGAATCCATGTAAAAAGGGCTGTAAAAAACAGCATTAACACTGCCAAAATCAAAAGCATGCGCAGATTGGAAAACAAGGGGCGGAAACCACTGATATCCGGCATACTACGTGACAAGGTATTTCCGATACTCTCACCAAATACACCCAATAATAAGGACAACAATATCATAATAACCAGAAAAACTGTATAGACACATGCCCTTAAACGCTGGATAAAATAATTCTGCTCCGGATTTGTTTTATGTATGGAATGTAGGCCTCTGATAATGGCAAGCATCCCCTTACCGGCCGTCCAGATTGTCACCAACGCCGAAATCGAAATAATGGCCGGCGATTTGTCATATACTTCCACAACTGTATTTACCGCCAGAGGCATAATGGCAGTTGGAACAACAGCCGCTACAGCTTCCATCAGATTTGCTTCTGTAATGGGTGTGTACGGTAAAATCGCACACACCAGCAAAAGCATGGGAATCAATGATAAAAACATAAAAAACGCCGCACTGGAAGCATAGGCACTGATATGACATTCCTTAATCTCCGTTGTAAACATTTTCCATAAGACAATTACTTTTTTCATATTTATTCCCTTGTTTCATACGGCATATGCATAACTACTATGCGCTAATTGATACTGTACATATCCTGTAAAGTGACACCATCATAGAAAAATCCAAGAATTCCTTCACAATTCATGCCTGCAAGTGCCATGGATCTGGCACCGTTTTGGCTCATACCGATGCCGTGTCCATAACCACCGCCAAACACAGTATAACCCACAATGCTACCTGTTTCAGTATCTACTTCCACATCCAATGCTGCAAAGGCACTGGGAATCAAGCTTGATACAGTGCTTTCCGATCCATTTTGACGCAACACCTTATTTCCGTCATTTGCCAAAACAGAACGTACTGCATGCTCTCCAATGACCTTTACACTGCCGGTATCACCTTCGATTAACAATTCATCAATGACACCACCGGGACCGCGTTTCACGACCTCCATGCGGATAATCTGACTAAATACCGGCGGTTTACCGGAAGCATATGCACCACCCTCCATCGGCACCACAATACTCTTGGGACTGGCTTCAAAGCGGTTCTGTAAGTTTTGATTGAGTCGCTCTATATTTAAATTGGTCTGATAGGTCCAACGGTACCAACCTTCACCGCTTTCATAATCGGCAGCATTTGCCGCCATAATATAGCTTCTAAAGGTTGCTTCATCGGTAATATCTTCTATTGTATCACTTCCGTTTACCGCATCCCGATTGATATGCTTGGATATCAGATATCCATACTTATCTTCTGCACTACTATGCCATGCACTGATATCGGTACCATAGCCACAAGACGTAGAATAATAATAGCTTTCCGCCAATTTATCCCCAATCATGGCAATCTGCCCTTGTGTCTCACGAATTGCCAAGGTAGTGGTCTCACTTTCTTTGATGTTGTTATACACCTGAAAAGCCGCACTGTCATCCACATGGGCACCATATTCCTTCAATCCCGAATTGAGCATTCTCTGATACGCATAGGTTCTTGCCGAAACCGCCTGTGCTTTTAATGCTTCCGCCGGATAACTTGCCGGCATTTCACTGGGCACTACCGAATATAAATATTCTTCCAATAACACCTCATTGATTAACAACAAGCCTTTTTCTGTCTTGGAAATCTCAAAATTCCCACGATAAGCCGGTGTCCCTTGGGCACGCGCAATAGAGGTGATGGATGTCCGTGCCAAATTGGTCTCCGGTCTGATATAAATCCTTCCCTCAGCTAAACGTGCATCATCCAAGGCAACTGTGATTTCTTCTCCTGCCAAATGCTTTTCTTCGTTTACCAAAAAGTCAGAATCACAGGTAAATGTAATGCTCTCATGGTATGCAGATGCAAAATCAGTCGTCTTAACCACCACACGGATAGCATCCATTTTTTCTTCCCGGGTCACAAGACCTGCCACTATATTTCCGTCATGATCCAGGATAAAATCCGTGAAATCATAGCCAATCTTCAAATCGCTTTGGGTATAATATTCCCGATGTCCATAAAGCTTGTATACTGCCATATTGGCACGATAAGGCACAAAGCCCACGCCCTCCAGCTCTACATATTCATCCGACACAGATAAAAGCTTGCCGCTGACTCTTTCATCATAAGTCACAATATGCTGAAGTGTACCATTTGCGAAATACAAATCTGCTACATCCTCAAAGGCATCATATACCATACCATCGGCCAACTTCACACCATCTTCTCCCGTATGCACGGCAATCTGATAATCCTCAAAGGATACCCACATCTGTCCCGGTTGATTGGAAGAAATCCAACCGGTCTCCAGATAAAATTCATTTTGTAACGGTTCTGTTTCATAGGCAGAACGATCCCACATCAGATAGTCTCCCGCTCCCCAATATACATGTACACGATATAAGTCTTCGGATGTCAAGGGTTGAAAATCTTCCATGCGCTTAGTACGCGAAAAAAGTTTTACACCTGAAACACGACTGTCTTCCAATGTATCAGCTACCAAAAAACCATTTCCCGATACAGTGCTGTCATCCAGTTCACGGATATCCGCCGTATCTGCCATGAATACACCACGCATTTCCCAAAGAGGAAAATCCGGATGTACAATCACCCAGAGCTGTTCAAAACAATCCAAAAATTCCTCTGCCAAAATAGAGCTACTATCCTTACGATTATTTAAAAAGAATTGCTCTCTTAACTTAATAATCTCACCTTCGTAGGTTGGATATCTCTCTTGAAGCAAATCAAACATGGTCATCACTTCACCCTTGGTGAGATAAATATCCGTCTCCTTGTTATCTTCCAGACCATTTTGCGAGATGGTTGTAATCAGTCCTGCATCAATCTCAGATTCTCCAAATGTCTCTATATCTTCATATAAATAAGTATAGAGCAAATAAGCATCCGCTCTCTCAATAAAAGTTCCCTCTGGCTCTTTCATGAAAGTATTTTTTATATACACAATCAAGATGGTTATGACAGTTGCCAACAATACCAATACCAGCAACCACTTCCATATTGCAGATTTTCTTTTCATAGACTCTCCTCATTACACATTATAATTTGTCCAATTTTTACCATGGACCAAAAGCATAAAAAACAGCCCAAAAGGACTGTTTTTCTCATTAGTAGCCCAAAATGCCCGCTCCTGTATTTTGACTCCTAGCCTAAGCCAGGTGGGTAACCGCAATTTTACTTCTGAAGTCCTCGTCACTTAATGGGAGGCATGTCATCCATAAAACAATATAGGAATCCCGTTTAAAGTAATTGTAGGTTCAAAATAACAAGAGATGTCGAACACTTCGGGTACCTTTATTATACGAAAATACCATCTAAAATACAACCCGATTTTATCGGTTTTCTCTGACAGTTTTTAACACAAGCTTACCCATTTCACCTAAGGTTTTCCGTGAATCCGCATCCATATTTTTGACCGTATCGATCAATGTGCCAAAGTGCTTAAAAGAAATCTCGCTCAAGGTTTTAGCTTCCGTCGCTGCCAATGCATCAAAAATAACGGTCACAAATTGTTTTCTCTGTTCATTGGTCATCTTGACCATAACCTCATCAATGGCAAGATGTGCCAGCATCGCCTCTCTTGAGAGGCCTTCCTTTCTGATCATCTGTTTACCCATAACTTCCCATGAAAACATATCATGTTGCATAATGCCGCGCTTGGTACTGCCGATAATATGTTCATTTGTTCCATGGCACAAAAGTGTACCGATCATTGACTCATACGGTATATACCAATGGACTTTTTCATTAATTATCTGATATACATCCAAAGCTAAAAATTCTGCTTTTAGGCCCGGTCCATCCCAATTGTAGACACCTTCAATCCGTCTTTGAATGCGTTTTCCACACAAAGCGGCACTATATACTGATACATTACCACCTTTGGAATGTCCCATAATCCACAGTTTCCCCCGTAAATTGGATGCAACCGCCTTTAGATATAGCAAAGCTTTCTCCTGGGATGGTATGACATCCAGATAAGCTATATTAAAATCTTCTTTCCAGCCCACAATCGTATCGTCCGTTCCACGGAATACCACATAAATATCATTTTCATCATTTTGTAAGGTAAGAGCCGCAAACTGTCCCTCGCCACGCTCATCCACCTGATTGATATAGCCGGACATCCGTAAATTGGCATATCTCTTACTGTTTGCCATTTTTTCAAATAAAACAAACACATCTTCCGGAATAATTAAACCCAAATTCCGATACTTGGGATCATCCATATAACCACTCAAAGTTTCAAACGCATCCCTTAATACAATCTGCGCCTGCACATCTTCTGATACTATCTTATCAAACTCCACATATGCAATCGAACTAAGTACCAGCGCATCAACCTCGCAAAATGGTTCTTTCTCAAAAGTCAGATCCCCGCGCCAATCAATATAATCCAAAATATTCCCCATAGTGTCACTCCTTTTTTACAGAGATGAAAATATTTTCCTCGTCGCTATAACAAAAAGGGGATGAACACCAAGGTATTCGCCTTGGTACACATCCCCATATATTGTTATAGAATAATTATGAACTATACACAATATTTTATGCTTTTGGCATATTTAAAATTAAAGAACGTCAACAAGTTTCTTTAATGCTGCTAAAGCTTCATCAGGAAGTTTGTCGTAACCATCTTTCTTGGTTGCGAAATCTTCGATAGCTTTAACACGTGTCTGCATAGCAGCTTTTAACTCTGCAACATAAGCAGCGTCTTTCATATCAGGTGTGAAGTCTGCTGTCTTACCGGACCAATCGTTCATGATCTGGATATCTTCGAAGTCACCCCACTGCTCGAATTTAGCTTTTCCTTCAACGATTGTCTCAAGAATGCCTAATGTATCAGCAGGTTTAACTTTTGTACCCATGAAGTCACCGGTATTAACGATGTAGCAGTCTACGTTTTTCTCTTCTACTAATTTTTTGAACTTCTCATAGTCGTTAAGCAAAGGATAAGTTCTGAAAGGGTTAGCGTAAGGTACGATACGGATTGCATTTAAGTCAGTTCCTGCAGCAACACGCTCTGCGGAAGATGTCTTTGTAGCAAGTGTAGCACCCATAACGGAAGCTAATGCAGAACCTTTTAATTTAACAACCGGAGGAATTGTAGGGTCTTTCATGATCCAGAAAATTGCGTTTACAGGAGATTCAATCTTGTCTACGCGGTTAGGGGACCATAATTTGGATTTGATAGCACGTCCGTTACCATTTCTGATATCTTCTGTTACTAACTGAATCTTTCCTTCGGAGTCTAATGTACAGGAGCAGTTCTGAGCGGATAATAAGTACTCATTGTCAGGGCATCCTGTAGGATAATCGGATGTTTTGTCAAAGTATGTAGGCTCTAATGCGATGGATGCACAAGTGTCTGTGTTGATGATGAAAGCATCATCGTGAAGTACTTTGATTGCAGGATATTTATCACCATGTTTAGCATGTGTTAATGTGGATTTACCGGATCCGGATAAACCGTAAACAGATGCTACGAAATGAGAACCATCTTCTAATGTGTACTCTTTCTGTCCACCGTGGCAGGAAGCATAACCATTTCTGTTAGCTAAAGCCCAAGCCATTGTTAAAGTACCTTTTTTGTGCTCACCAAAGTATCTCATACCAAGGATTGCTGCACAGTTTTCGTTTGTATCGAAATAGCAAAGTGTTAAAGGATCGCTTAAGCAGCTGAAGTCCACGTCAGGTCTTTCCTGAGGAATCCACTGGGGATCAGAGAAGATGTAGATGTCTGCTTCTTTTCCGTCACCAACAGGTTTGGAGTTTCTGTACATTTTTACGTACTCATCAGACATATACTGGAAGTTTAACATCCAGTTGTAAAGGATGTTCTCTTCTCCTTCGGGAATTAAAAGGTGAGCTTTTACCATGAATTCAGGATCAAGACCGATGAAACATTCTGCATGATACATTGTTTTCCAACGTGTCTCATAAACTGCATCCATAACAACTTTATCAAGTTTAGCGCTATCTACACCGGGTTCGCCTTTGATACGACGAGCTGCTGCGTAACGACCTGTAACTGCACCATCGTTGAATAATAAAACTTTAGCGTCTTTCTCAAGACCGAAAGTCTCACCATCTTTGATAGGCATGTCTGTTACAACAGTACCGGGGGAGTTTTTAGCTAACTCATAAGCTTCTTTTAATGTGTTTACTTTTACTACGTTATTTCCGTAGAAAGCAGCTTCGATGATGGAACGTGTTTTGGAAAAACCGGGTTTTCCAGCGCCGATCTCATCAATAGGATAATAAGCTTTTGTTGACATTCAATTGTCCTCCTTGATTTGTATTTTTTACCGCTTTGCGGCTTATGACTATTTCGTACGAGCAAAACCTCGTACACCTATTGTATTATCTCAAAAGGTATCTCAAAAGTCAATAATCTATCCTCTAAAAAGGTAAGGAATTTTACGATTATTTATTGGGCATATTCAGCGCGCATAATCTCTCCTGCCGCCGATGCACCGATACGGTCACAACCTGCTGCAAGGAATCCCTCCATAGCATCTTTGGTGCGGATGCCACCTGCTGCTTTGATTTTAACATCCGGTCCGATGTTTTCTTTAAACAAGCGGATATCCTCAAGCTGTGCACCTGCTGTACCAAAGCCTGTAGATGTCTTAATATACTCTGCATTGGCATTGGTTACCGCATGGCACATTGCTATTTTTTCTTCTTCAGTCAGATAACAGGTCTCAATAATGACTTTTAATAAATTTCCATCGCAAGCTTTCTTAATCTGCTTGATTTCATCTTCTACTTTGGCATAATCACCATTTTTCACATCTGCAATGTTGATGACCATATCGATTTCTTTGGCTCCGTCTGCTACCGCTTGCTTTGTCTCTGCAATCTTTGCTTCTGTCACACTATATCCCAGAGGGAAGCCGATGACAGTACAAATCGTCAGTTTGTCACCATATTTATCATGTACTCTTTTGATATAACAAGGGGGAATACATACCGATGCGGTACCGAACTCCACTGCCTCATCACACAGAGTCTTAATATCTTTCCATGTAGCAAACGCCTTTAACTGTGTATGGTCCACATGGGAAATCATTTCTTTTACATTCATGTCTGTTTATCCTTTCTGTTTATGCTCTTCTATTGATTTTACAATGAACCTATTTAAAAATCCAGTTCTTTTAACTTTAACTTGCTAAAGTGTCCCGTAATATGATATAATAAATCTGTATTTGAGTTTATTTACGAACAAATTACAAGTCCAAGAAATTCACATCTCATTTGATGTTTACATTTTCTGTATAACCAATAGTAACCCGTACACATTTTCAGTACAATTGTATAACAGAAAGGTGGTATATGATGGAACACGATAGCTTTTCCCAGCTTACTCCCGAAATCCTGAATCTTGCCAATATGTCTCAAACTGCAGGCGTCATTGAGCAGGAATTATTTACAAAATATGATGTTAAAAGAGGTCTTCGTGACATTAACGGTAAAGGTGTCCTCGCAGGTCTTACCAATATATCCGATGTACGTGCATCCAAGATTGTAGACGGTGAGCAGATTCCCATTCATGGTGAACTGTTTTATCGCGGTTATAATGTCAAGGATTTGGTAAAGGGGTTTACTTCTGAAAACCGTTTTGGTTTTGAAGAAGTGACATATCTCCTTCTTTTCAACAAATTACCAAATAAAGAAGAATTAGAATCCTTCCGCAAACTTTTGGCTGAGTACCGCTCTCTGCCCACCAGCTTTGTACGTGACATTATTATGAAAGCACCCAGCCGGGATATGATGAACACCTTGGCACGTTCCGTATTGACCCTTTATTCCTATGATGATCGTGCGGATGATACTTCTATTCCCAACGTATTACGTCAGAGTTTGCAGTTGATCAGTTTATTCCCGTTGTTATCCATTTACGGATATCACGCATACAAACATTATCACGATGGAGCAAGTCTTTTCATCCATGCTCCTCAGACCAATCTGTCTACCGCAGAAAATATTTTACATATTTTGCGTCCCGACAGTAAATACACACCTTTGGAAGCTGCTATTCTGGATATCGCTCTTGTACTTCACATGGAGCACGGCGGTGGTAACAACTCTTCTTTTACCACTCATGTTGTAACATCCTCCATGACCGATACCTATTCTGTAATCGCTGCAGCCATCGGCTCCTTAAAAGGTCCCCGTCACGGCGGTGCCAACATTAAGGTTGTGGGTATGTTCGATGATATGATGCGCGAAGTTTCCGATTGGGAAGATGAAGAGGAAGTATCCGAATATCTGGCACGTTTATTGCACAAAGATGCATTTGATCACGCCGGTCTGATCTATGGTGTCGGCCATGCGGTTTATTCCAAGTCCGACCCCCGTGCCGTTGTATTCAAGTCTTATGTTGAGAAACTGTCCGTAGAAAAAGGACTTGAAAAAGAATTCGCACTCTACTCTTTGGTTGAAAAACTTGCCCCCAAGGTAATCGCCAAAGAACGTCAGATTTACAAGGGTGTCAGCATCAACGTAGACTTCTACTCCGGTTTCGTATATAAGATGTTGGATTTACCTTATGAACTGTATACACCAATCTTTGCTATTGCCCGTATTGTCGGTTGGAGTGCTCACCGTTTGGAGGAGCTTGCCAACAACGGCAAGATTATCCGTCCGGCTTATAAGCCCATTCATAACGACTGCAGATACAAAGATTTGGATAAAAGAAAATAATAATCAAAAGGACCGCCTACCATATTCGGTAGACGGTCTTCTTTTTGACTTTATTAGCAATTTGCTTTATATGCCTCATCTGCACTATATGCATCAAATCCGGCTGCTTTTAAAAGCTCTACAACCTTTTCCGGATCATCACTCTTTAATACTGCCGCAGCATCCTCGCCGTTAGCAAACGCGTACATATACTCAATGTTTACGCCGCCTGTCACAAGCTCATGCATAGCTTTGCTAAGAGAGCCTGTTGCATGGGGAACACGAAGCGCTACTACATCTGTAAGCATTGCCATAATGCCTTCTTCTCTTAAGACCATACGGCCCTTTTCCGGATTGGACACGATCATGCGGAGCATGCCGTATTCGGAGCTGTCTGCCAGACTGAGTGCAACAATGTTTACATTACCATTTGCCAAAGTCTCCAATACTTTATCCAAACGTCCTTCTTTATTTTCCAAAAATACAGATAACTGCTGAATTGTATTTGCCATATTTTTTCCTCCCTTTTACAGATTACGGTTGTCGATGACACGTTTTGCTTTACCTTCACTACGCTGAATGGTCTTGGGCTCACAAAGTTTTACTTTTACCGCAACACCCAATGCCTGTTTTAATGTTGCTGCCACTTTGTTCTTCAATGCATCCAGTTTACGGATTTCATCAGAGAAATATTTCTCATCAACCTCTACCATAACAGTCAATACATCCAGGTTATTCTCACGGTCAACCACAAGCATATAGTGAGGTGCAACACCGTCTCCAATGGAAAGCAACGCTGTCTCTACCTGTGTAGGGAATACGTTTACACCACGGATTACTTTCATATCATCGGTACGACCTGTAAATTTCTGGATACGGGGAAGAGTTCTTCCGCATTCACAAGTGCTGTGATCAATCTGTGTCAAGTCTTTAGTTCTATAACGAAGCAAAGGCATACCTTCTTTGGAAAGTGTGGTAAATACCAACTCACCGGTTTCTCCGTCTGCACAAGGAGAATTGTCAGCCGGATTTAAAATCTCAGGATAGAAATGATCTTCATAAATATGTAAGCCCTTGTGATGGATACAGTCACAAGCAACACCGGGACCTGTAATCTCACAAAGTCCGTAAATATCAAAACAGTTTACATTTAAGATGTCTTCAATCTGATGACGCATCTCATCTGTCCAGGGCTCAGCGCCATTGATACCTGCTTTTAACTGTAAACGGTCAATAACTCCCGCTTCTCTTGCCGCCTCTGCCAAATATAAGGCATAAGAAGGTGTACATGCAAAAGCTGTTGCTCCAAAATCTTCCATACACATAAGCTGACGCTGTGTATTACCGGATGACATAGGAATGGACATACAACCAAGTGCTCTCGCACCAAGGTCAAGACCCATACCGCCGGTAAAAAGACCATAGCCATAGCATACATGCAAACGGTCTTCCTCAGTAAGTCCGGCCATAGTTAATGCTCTTGCCACACATTCACTCCATACATCCACATCCTTCTGTGTATAAGAAGCCAATGTCAACTTGCCTGTTGTACCGGAAGTACCCTGTACTCTGACGATTTCTTTCTGAGGTACTGCCAACAATCCAAAAGGATAATTATCTCTTAAATCCTCTTTTGTGGTAAAAGGAAGTTTGCCGATATCTTCGATTCCTTTGATGTCTTCGGGCTTTACACCGAGATCATCCATTTTTTTACGGTAAAAAGGTACATTTTCATATACACGTTTTACCTGTGCTACTAATTTCTCGCTCTGCAAAGCAGTCATTTCATCCCTGCTCATGCATTCTATCTTAGGATCGCGGATCTGCTCCTTCCAATCCTGTAATGCCACCTTTGCCATTTTTTATCTTCCTCCTTATGCATATCTGTCTTAAAAAGCCCTCTGTTTCTTAACAAAGGGCTTTTACAAATACTTTCATTACATTCCTAAAAATGTCTTTACAACGTCCTTCATTTGGTCTTTTTCACATACGGTATTGTGAAGTACAGGTGCTGTGCGGATCTCTTCGATCGCATTCGGCACATCGGTGTTGGAGATTTTGCAAAGCTCATCTACCAACTCAAAATCGCCCATTGTATCATATTTAGCATCAATTGCTTTCATTACACTTCTGGTAAATTTATACGGGCTTGCGGTAGATGCGATCACAGTCTGTGTCTCATCACCGGACTCTTTTCTGTATTTCATATAGGCTGCAGCTGCAACTGCTGTATGTGTATCAATGACATAACCAAATTCATCGTACAAATCTTTGATCATTGCAAAGCACTCTTCTTCGGATGCATAACCACCGATGAAATCATTTAATTCCGCTTTCATCTCATCTGTGATGGCATATACACCGTCTTTGGATAAAGAAGCCATAAGTGCTGCATTCTTTGTAGCATCATTTCCTGCAATCTTGTAGATCAAACGCTCTAAGTTGGAGGAAATCAGGATATCCATAGAAGGTGAACTTGTCAGGATAAACTCTCTGTTTCTGTCATATGTACCGTTTTTGAAGAAATCAAACAATACTTTATTGTCATTGGATGCACAGATTAATTTATCAATGGGAAGTCCCATATTCTTTGCATAATATGCAGCCAGGATGTTACCAAAGTTTCCGGTAGGAACCACTACATTAATCTTCTCACCGGGTTGTACCTTCTCCTGTCCCAAAAGCATTGCATAAGAATATACATAATATACAATCTGAGGCACCAGACGTCCGATGTTAATGGAATTTGCAGAGGAGAACTGGAATCCTTTTTCATCCATTTCTTTTGCCAGAGCTTCATCACCGAACAAGTTCTTTACACCTGTCTGGGCATCATCAAAGTTACCATGAATACCTACTACATGTGTATTGGCACCCTTCTGTGTCACCATCTGTTTCTCCTGGATGGGGCTGACACCGTTCTTGGGATAAAATACCACGATTCTGGTACCTTCCACATCGGCAAAACCAGCCAGCGCAGCTTTACCTGTATCACCACTGGTTGCTGTCAAAATCACGATTTCATTTTTTACCGCATTCTTCTTTGCAGATGTTGTTAACAAATGGGGCAAGATAGAAAGCGCCATATCTTTAAATGCGATGGTTGCACCATGGAACAATTCCAGATAGTAAGCTTTACCTGCTTCTGTCAAAGGTGCAATTACTTCTGTGTCAAATTTATCATCGTATGCCTTGTTGATGCAGTTTTTCAATTCTTCTTCTGTGAAGTCTGTCAAATACAGTTTCATCACTTCATAAGCCACTTCCTGATATGTCATCTTGGAAAGAGCTTCCAGCGATACATCCAAAGAAGGTATCTGCATAGGCACAAATAAACCGCCGTCATCTGCCAAGCCCTTTAAAATTGCCTGTGATGCGGTTACGGGTGTGCTGTCACTACGTGTACTTTTGTATAAGATTTCCATAGTTGTTTCCTTTCATGTCTTATATTTACTGCGTTATTATAGCACACTAAAGTTCTAAAGGCAATCATACTTTATTTAAAAAAACTATGTCTGCCATAATCAAAAACATGAGTCAGATTATTATAAAACCAACTACTCTTTTCACTGCCTGCCACACTTGTTGACACAAAGTAAAGAGCACCGTCGGAAATATCCTCTCCATAAAGGGCCCTTTCCACTGCCGACCTGGTCTCATCACTAATCTTTACTGATTGCAATCTACCATTATATGCCGGAGTAAACTGGACCTTCCCACCGTCTGCCTGATATACCACACCTTGCACCGTAGAAGGGAATTTACTGCTTTCCACCCGGTTTAATACTACATTTGCCACAAGTAGTTTCCCGTTTTCATCCTCACAGCCGGCTTCCGCCTCTACAATCTTTAATAAGGTCTGATAATCTGTCTCCGACAATTCATAGACCAAATCTCTGGTAACCGCTTGTTCTATCATAGTACGTCTCTCCGATACTGTTTCCGGCAACAAACGCACTTCCTGTCTGATATCTTCTTCCGAATTGTCACCAAGGACAATTTCCATTGTTTCCGTCTTGATTGTTTCATTCGTCTCTTGTATTTTGTGAAAGGTTATCTCTATCGTAAGAATGCTAAGAAATGCCAGATAAAATAACACCAGCATATTCCCGTATTTTCTTTTCATAGACTGCTCCTTTTCTGATAGAATCACAAGGATTCCGAAAATAAGTTGTAATAGATTCTTAACAACTCATTAATTATTTTATACAAGCAGTCCGGAAAATATTTCTAAAATTGTGTTTTTCATATGAAAATGTTATACTTTGTACATGAAAAAATACACCGGAATCTACAAAGCGACAAAAAAAGACGGGACTTGCTATTATCGTGCAAGTATTACATATAGACGAAAACATATCAGTCTCGGCAGCTTCACCACTGCCGAGGCTGCTCATGATGCCTATGAAGAAGCCGGACAAATCCTGGATAATCCCACGATGCTTCCGGACTCTTATCATCCCCGGACACTATCCTTTGAAAAATGTATCATTCTAATGAATTTCCGGGATCACAATATCTATATCAAGACACCCATTTATGTTAAAAACAAATTTTTCTTTTATTATTACAGTCAGGATATCATTTATACCTTTGATATCGATGACTTGTTTTATTATGCTTCCCACAAAATTATGAAACGCGGACGCCATCTCTTTGTGGCTGATTATGGCATGCAGGTTAATATCTTAAACCGCTACGGCATCCGCAATTTTGCTGTAGAGGATAGAGACTTTTACTTTGCCAACGGAGACAATCATGATTTCCGTTATTCCAATGTCATTTGTATCAATCCCTATACCGGTGTACAACGGATTAAGGATAACGGCACCTTCCGTTTTCTTGCCAAAATCCACATCAACGGCGATTACCGGATCGGTGTCTATGACACGGTGACCGAGGCTGCCATTGCTTACAACAAGGCGGTGGATGTGGTCAAAAAACAAGGTATTGACAAAAATTATGCCATAAATTACATTGACGGCCTAGCCCCTTCCGACTACGCCGCCATTTATTCTGCATGTAAAATTTCTTCTAAGTTATATGAGATTTAATTACCTCTTCTCATAATCTATAAAACTAATGCTCATCGCTACATTGCTTGAAATCCCATCAATCTTTGCATCTTGCTTGTATTCCCACATAGCAAACTGATAAGGATAATCCGGGATATCTCCCTCCTGTGTAAGCCAGATATTATAGTCTCCAAGCTGGGTTAAATCCAGCTTGCGCAATAACCAATACTTATTTCCATAAATTGCAGGTGTGTATCCACCTTGTCTGATAGTATCACAAAAGGCTTTTGCAATTGTGGTCAGTTCGCTCTTTGTCAGATTTTCAATACGGGAGGTATCATTGCTGATTAACTCCATCTCAAATACAATGGGATAATCCGGTTTAACTTCCGACTCTTGCAACATCTGAAGCACCAGATTGGCTTCCTCTACCGCTTCCGCTTCTGTAGCTGCCTGAGAATAAAAGGATATGCCCACACCCAAATCAGCCGCTTTGGCATCTTTCATATATTTCGCATAGTTTTCCTCCATAGTAATGGCTCCTGTAGCATAACCACGGTTTCCCATACGAATGATACAATAATCAATTCCTGCCTCTTCCACACGGGCAAAGTTGATGGTTCCATAGCTGTCATCAATATGAATTCCCTGTTTGGACACCTTCTTACCATCACTATAATAACGCATAAAAGGCTCTTCATTTACCAATCCCGTATAGTCATAGGTGTTTTTCTCAATAAAAGCATTGATCATCACCCACTGGGAGGTTCCATCCGGTAAAATCACTTCCGTCTTGGTACCGTTTTCAGATAAGTCTTCTTCCTTATTTTCCTCTTCCAGTTCCTCCAAACGCTCCGCATACTGCTCAGCGGTATGATCCAGATCTTTGTCCAAGTCTTTATCCTCTTTGTACATATTCCAGAAATCCAGGTCATCAGACACCAAAGTGGACTCTCCGATGGGATACCCTTCCTCGTCATCCTGTGCATAAAGCTCATTTTCGGATATTTTTTGTTCCAAATCATCATCCAAAAACGGATCTCCCTGCGTTGTACTTCCTTTGGGCGGCTTATTTACCACAATGACTATTGCCACCAATATCGCCATAAAGGTCAGAACGCCAATGAGCATAGCACTCATGGAAATTCCGGATTTTATTTCATCATTATCAAAATCATCTGTTAATTTCATATTATCGACCTTCTTTATTTGAAAGTGCAAAAAAATGTGTTATGATGCATTCATGAAAATAAAACATTCTTTTACAAAAATCATTACAACTTTATTATGTGTTCTTCTTTTGGCTTGCGCTATCTGCGGATGTACGCTACCCGGTAGCGAAAAAAACCAATCTGTCCAAAAGACTATTATTGCCTATGATACAGTAGTAACCATCACATTATATGGAACTACTGATACAGCTATATTGGAGGACGCTGCTACTATGTGCGCTTCCTACGAGCAACTTTTCAGCCGTACCATAGAAGGCAGTGACGTATATCGCATCAATCACAGTAACGGTGCTCCTGTATCTGTCAATCCCGAAACCCTGTTACTAATCAAAGAATCCATCCGTTTCAGTGAATTGACCAATGGTGCCATTGATATCACCATAGCTCCGGTCAGAGACCTTTGGGATTTTACGGATAGCGATATGGCATCCGATCAATCCGGAGAATTTACGCTCCCCGATGATTCTGCACTTTCTGATGCCCTATCCCATGTGGATTATGGCTGCATCCAATATGATGAAGCTGCAAATACCGTGACATTGACAGATCCGCAAGCTCAAATTGATCTTGGTTTCATTGCCAAAGGCTATATTGCCGACCGATTAAAAGCCCTTCTGCTTTCTAAAGGTGTGGACTCTGCCGTCATCAATCTGGGTGGTAATGTTCTCACCATTGGCAACAAGCCCGATGGCAGTGCCTTTAAAATCGGTATTGAAAAGCCTTTTGATACTGCCACTTCCCTGGATGTATTGTCCGTATCCGACCGCTCGGTTGTGACAAGCGGCATTTATCAAAGATATGCTACATACAACGATAAAATTTATCATCATATTTTAGACCCCAAGACCGGCTATCCGGTGTCCGGTGATCTGTTGTCTGTGACAATTCTCTCTGACTCCTCTATGATAGGTGATGCCTTAAGCACCTCCTGTCTCTTGCTTGGTGTGGAAGAATCAAAGACACTGCTTTCCGCATTTGAAGATGTGGAAGCTGTTTTTGTCACCACAGACTACCAAGTCATCAGATGGTCACAACCCTAGAGGGCTCACTTCTCCTTGCCACATCAATGGCAAAATCTGAAGCCTGATAGGGGTTGTCTCCCATGGTAATCTCCAAACGTACCGCTTCATACGCCAGTGCAGGCATATTGTTTTCTTTACTTAAATGTCCCAATGAAATATGCTTTAATCCATCATGTACAATGCGGCTTAAGAGACGTCCTGCGTTTTCATTGGACAGATGTCCGCGATTGCCCAGGATACGCTGCTTTAAATAATATGGATAAGGTCCAACCTGAAGCATGTTTACATCATGATTGGCCTCCAACAAAATGGCATTCATACCCTTCAGTTTTTCTTCATTTTCCTCTGTAACCATCCCAATATCCGTAGCAATGGCAATGCTCTTATCATCTTTAAAAAAACGATAGGCAACCGGTTGCGCCGCATCATGAGATATTTTCATAGGATCAATCTTGATATCTCCTACCATGATACATTGGTTTTCTTCAATAGAGATAAACTGTTCGGGATCAATTTTACCCAGGGAGGATGTGTGAAAAATACCGTCAATGGTACCTCCCGTAGCATAAACCGGAGCCTGACACTTTCTGGTCAATACACCCAGTCCGCCGATATGGTCAATATGCTCATGGGTGACAAAGATGGCGTCCAGATCACCTACTGTCAGACCAATGGTATTCAGTCCTTCTTCCACACGCTTTTTACTGATACCGGCATCAATCAATATATGTGTATTATCATCACCTACGTAGATACAGTTTCCGCTGCTCCCACTGGCAATACTCATCAAACGCATTTCTTAATCCTTCCAGAAAATCTCCAGTTTATCGCCGTTTTGCAAAGGCTCTGTATACTGAGCTTTTCTTCCGTTTATTAATGTTTCTACCGATTTACCCTGTGGTCTGGACAAATCGAATTCAATGAATTCAAAGACATCCACATAGATATAATCCGTTTTTCCTTTTAATGTGACCAATTCATTATTCACAAGAACGTTTAAAATCTGTAACACCTTGCCATTAACCGTTTCTGTGCTCATGGGAGGTATATGTACTTCCGCAGGCTTCTCTGCAACCGCTTCCGGTGCAGGCTCTGTCACAGGTGTTACAACCGGCGCTGCCACAGGTGTTGCTACAGACATATTTGCCGCATTATGTGCTGCCTCTTCTGCTATGGCTTCATCGCGTAGTTCTACAATGGAAGTACCGCTCTTTAAACGATTGATATTGCTCTGCAGGCTTCCGTACAATTCCTTACTACTCTTGGTTACATGAAGGTCAGAAGCCGCTGTTGCAGGCATGGTGGCACCGGACATAGCCATCTGCACCATCTGTGCCAATGCTGCTTCCGCTCTCTCATATTGGGACTGTACCACCAACTTCTCAGCATCTGCCTTTGCTTTTTCAAGAGCTGACATTCCGCTGTCCATAGAAGCATTTGGATCATAGTTTTCATCATTTGCCTGCTCTATCATAGCATGAACCGCTTCTGCCTGAGAAGTAGCTACGGTCGGTTGAGAAACCTCTTCCACTACCTCTTCAACGGATTCTTCTAAGACTTCTTCTTTTGTTTCAGATTTGCCCTGTTCCTCAATATTCAAGGAAACCGTGAAGTTATCATATACTTTTGCAGATAAATCCCTTACTTCGTTATTTACCATTACGTGACCGATATTTTCAGGAATAATATCCATAAACTCCAAAATCTGAGCCACGGTATAATAATTGAGTAATTCTACCTGATCACCATTTTGAATCTGATAATAAGAGGACTGCAACTCACCGTTAACACTTGCTAACTTCGGTACACAGATATCATTGCCGTCCACATGGATGGTCAGACTGCCATCATACTCAGGCAATTTGGATACAACCATCTCAGCCTTATCCCCGGCTGTGGAAGGAATTACCTTAATCACATCATTGCTACGGATTGCCGTATGGATATCTGCCTCATCACCATTTAATAAAACAGTTGCAGACTCACCACGTCCACCACGGATTGTCATAGGCTTACCATTTAAGGTAAACTCCAAAGCTTCGCCACGTTTGGGAAATAAATCCTCATTGGGAAACTCTGCCAAAATTGCCGCATCCACAATAGCAAGGCGATTGTTGTCATATAATTTCACACGTTTATCATTGAAGGTTACAAAGATAAAGTTATTGCTCTGTTCATAGAAATTCAGGCAAATACCGATAGGTGTAACCATCAGAGAATCCTTGGTCGCATCCCGTTCCATAAAATCGACTTTTTGCATTACCTCTTCACCTCTGACTGCACAACGCTCCGGTGCAATACCCAGATGCTTTGCAACACGATCGGTATAGGTATCGATTTTACCGCCACCACCGACTACAAAGACTGCACTGACGGGCTTATTACCATTCAATTCTTTGATCTTTTCTGCAGCCTGACTTGCCATATCTTCCATATCCTGCTCAACCACTGCAAGAACTTCATCCTTGGTGATCTTTTGAGGTAAGCCCATAATGTCTTTATATTCTACAGTAGGCTCTTTCTCAATACCGCGTTTAATCTGCTCTGCAGTCTGGAAATCAACCAGGCAATGTCTGGCGATATCCTCGGTCAGACAGTCTCCTGCCACGGGCAACATGCCATAGGCAATGATACTGCCATCCTTGGTAATGGAAATATCGGATGTACCTGCTCCCACGTCAATCAACGCAATATTTAACATGCGATACATATCAGGAATTGCCAGTTCAATAGCTGCAATAGGCTCCAATGTCAGATTTGCCACTTCCAAGCCTGCAAGCTCAACCGCTTTATATAAGCCATCCACTACATCATCCGGCAAAAAGGTTGCGATCATATCCGCAGAAATATCTTTTGCCTTGTGGTTTTCCAGATTGTTCATGGGATAACCGTTCATATAATAGTGAATGATGGAATATCCCACACAATAAAATTTCATCTCGGAGTCATTATCTTTTTGAAAAATCTCATATGCCTTTTCTACACCGTAAGAATTTAACATATGAATATCTTCTTTGGATACTGTCTTTTCACCTTCCATGTCCATATCCACATGGACAGTCACTGTCTTTAACACACGACCCGCCGCAGCAATACATACCTGCTTTAAAGGCTCTCCGACTTTACTCTCCAACAAGTCTGTTACTTCACGGATCATATCACTAACCGCACCGATATCATGAATCTGACCATCCAACATTGCTCTGGATTCATGCTCCTTTACCTGCTGTGCCACTACAACAAAACGGTCTTTTTGACGATATCCCACAGTACCTACAATACTTCTTGTACCAATATCCAGTCCATATACATATGCGTTTGTTCCTTTATTTGCTCTCTGCACCTATGTATTCCCCCAATTTCTCATCGATTTGTCTAAAAGTCTTTTCCAAATCTCCGTTATTTTCAATGATGACCTTACAATGCTCCATAAAAACAGCATCAAACATCTGATTATTCATAATATTACGGATTTTCTCATCCGAATAGTTTCTGGATGCCTTTAATCTCTCACTCCGTACCTCTTCATCTGCACGGATATACCAAAGTTCATCCAGGATCTCATCATAATGCTCTTCAATTAAAAGTGCCGCTTCCAGTATAAAAAAGTCCTGCTCACCTTTTTTATGTTCTGCATCAATCTCTGACAAAACATAGGACTTAACAGCCGGATGAATGACTGCATTAACCTTTTGCAACAAGTCTCCCTCTGTAAAAATCCTTTCCGCCATTTTGGCTTTGTCAATGCGCTTATCTGCATCCAAGATATCTTCACCAAGTAAATCAATCATTGGTTGATAGCAGCTTTGCCCGGGCTCTTTTAAGAGGTTTGCAATATCATCTGCCATATATATTTTGGCACAATAATGATTCTTTATATAGTTTAAAACCAAAGATTTTCCGGCTCCTACGCCACCTGTAATCCCTATGGTCTTCATAATTTTTCCTGCTTTCACTTATATTGTCACAACAGATTAATGTGCATCATACCAGTTTTCACCCATATTCAGATCAATCTCCAAAGGCACCGCCAAATCTGCTGCACCTTTCATCTCCCGTGTCAGTATTTCTTTCACCTGCTCTATTTCATCCTCGTAGGTCTCAATTAACAGTTCATCATGCACCTGTAAAATCAACTTGGAGCGTAAGCCCGCTTCTTTTAATCCACGATATACATTGATCATTGCAATCTTCATGATATCTGCAGCAGTTCCCTGAATAGGTGCATTCATTGCCGCACGTTCACCAAACTGTCTCTGCATAAAGTTGCTGGACTTCAACTCCGGCATAGGTCTTCTTCTATCAAACATGGTAATAGTATAGCCTGTCTCTTTGGCATTCTCCACGGTCTCTTCCTGATAGCGTTTTACATCGGGATATGTCTCAAAATATTGCTTCATATATTGTGCCGCTTCCTTTTGGGAAGTGCCGATATCCTGACTTAAACCAAAGGCACTGATGCCGTATACAATACCAAAATTAACAGCCTTCGCATTTCTTCTCTGTAAGGAAGTCACCTCATCCATGGGTGTATGGAATACCTTGGATGCTGTGATGCGGTGAATATCCGCATCTGTATGATAAGCTTCAATTAACTCCTTGTCACCGGATAAATGAGCCAAAATACGCAATTCAATCTGGGAATAATCTGCATCAATAAGGACACAGCCTTCCTTTGCCACAAATACCTTACGGATCATTCTTCCCATCTCCGTACGCATGGGAATGTTTTGCAGATTGGGCTCTGTGGAAGAAATGCGCCCGGTAGCCGTAATCATTTGATTAAAAGAAGAATGAATCCTTCCACTTTCATCAATATACTCAGCTAATCCATCTGCATAGGTACTCTTTAACTTAGCCAGTCCACGATACTCCAGAATATCTGCTACAACAGGGTTATCTACTGCTAACTTCTCTAACACATCTGCTGCAGTGGAATAACCGGTCTTGGTCTTCTTTCCGCCCTTTAATCCCATTTTTTCAAAGAGAATCTCACCCAATTGTTTGGGCGAATTGATATTAAAGTTCTCTCCCACCTGTTCATAAATGCGTTTTTCTAACTCCGCAATTTTTTCACCTAGGACAGCACTGTATTCCTTTAATGCATCACCCTCCGCCAAGACACCCTCTTTTTCCATGTCATACAACACATAGGTCAGAGGCATCTCAATGTTCTCATAAAGAGAAACCATATGCTCTTCTTTGAGTTTTTCATTTAATGTATCATAGGAAAGCTGTAAAGAAAGACTTTGCATACAGGCATATTCTACAAACTCTGCTTCCATTTCCTCTACAGCGGCACTTACTGTCTTTTTACCAAAAATCTGTTTAAAATCCTGACAATTGATGTTGCCATGCTCCGCCGCCACATCCTCAAGCTCATATTCTTTGTGATTGGGGTTCAACAAATATGCTGCCAATTTACAATCAAAAAACACTTTGCTCTCCTCATAAGGGATGTAGTCATAGCATTTTTTTACATCGAAGACTACCAGTTTATTGCCTACAGCTACTGCCTGCTCTGCCAAGGCTTTACATCTGGATATCACATAATCTTCCGTGATAAAATTGCGGACAAAGAGACAATATAAATGTTCTTCATCTGTACAGACAGATACTGCTTCCAAGCCATTTTCTCCGGCATAAAACACAAATGCAGGATGTGCTGCCTTAGCACATGCAACAAATAAATCCTCGGCCTCCGAAAGATCGCTTACACTATGAAATGTCCTCTCAACCTTTTCTGCCACCTTATCCCGGTCAAATCGGCTAAGCATATTTTTGAAATTCAACTTCAGACACCATTCATAGGCTTCCTTTGTAAATAGCTCACCAAGATCCGTATCCTGCAAGGAAAAAGGAATATCCGCAGTGATACAAATGGTCGCTAATTTTAGGCTCAGCTCTGCCAAATCACGATTGGCAGATAAGGTTTCTTTAATACTCTTTTTACTAATATTCTCTATATTGGCATAAATATTTTCAATGGAACCATACTCTACCATGAGATTTGTGGCAGTCTTTTCACCAATCTTGGGCACACCGGGGATATTGTCGGATGCATCCCCCATCAATGCCTTTAACTCTATAAACTGTGTAGGTGTCACCTGATAACGCTCTTTTACATCTGCCGCATAGTAATCCTCTATCTCGGTTTTACCTCCCTTTGTCTTGGGAATCCGAATCTTAATATGCTCTGTGGCAATCTGCAATAAATCGCGGTCACCGGATACAAGGGATACTTCATAGCCTTGTGCTTCACCCTTCTTCGCCATGGTGCCTAAGATATCATCCGCTTCAAAACCGGGCTTTTCCATGATGAGTACACCCATGGATTGAAGTACCTGTTTCATTACAGGAACCTGCTCCCGCAATTCCTCCGGCATAGGCTTTCTGGTGCCTTTGTACTCCTTGTACATCTCGTGACGGAAGGTCGGTGCAGACAAGTCAAATGCCACAGCCAATCCATCCGGCTTTTCCTCATCCAACAGCTTAAATAAAATATTTAAAAATCCATAAATAGCATTGGTATGGAACCCCTCTGCATTAGTCAGTTCCGGCACACCATAAAAAGCTCTGTTTAATATACTATGTCCATCTATTAAAACCAGTTTCTTTGCCATGTCACTACTCCATATCTTACATTTGTGTACACTTACCAAACCATATACATAATGGCAAGTCCCAATATAATAATTGCAACGCTCTCAATTCCTTTGCAAACCCGTTCAATCTTGCCATTGATCCGAACTCTTCGGTCAGCCTGATGAATCTTATTCGCCAACTCATCATCCAACGAAAAAGAAGCACCTTCTTCCAAACGTGCCAAGCCTTCGACGGTAAGATACTGAATTGCCAGTTCTTCCTCGCAATCATCACATTCCTTTACATGTTCCACAAATTCAGCAAGACTCTCTTCATCCATTTCATCCTGTAAAAAAGAAGGAATCTGCTTTTCTGCTTCTTTACAAGTCATAATCTCTCACCTAACCACTATTTTACCAAAAATCCAAGTGGTTTTCCATCTTTATTGCAATAATATTCTATCCAAATCCTTTGGTATATAAATATTCCCGGAAAAGACAGCAGATGCCTCTTCCTTGTACAATTTTTCCTTTTCCCCATAATGATCATCCTCCGAATGCCAAAGCACCAGATTTTTCACTTGAAGTTCCTCCGCCTTCATTCCCGCATCCTTTGCTGTAGAATGATGTTTTTCATAGGGTTTGTAGATATCTGCATCCCGATCCATACAAAAAGCTTCATGTAACAACCAGGCAGCGCCTTTTGCACGTTCTTTATGCATATCACAAAGTGGTTCATCCCCTGCAAAAAAGATGGTTTGACCATTTAACAGTTTCAAAACACATCCAAATTGTGCAGCTTTGGAGGAATGAATATCCAAAAACTCCACTTCCATACCAAGAATATCCTTTTTCATCCCATCTTCAATGATATCAAATACAATTTCCCTATCAATGCAGGCATAATGTTTCTTGGCAAGCATCATTTGACAAATGGTACGCAGATTTTCTGCCACATGACTTTGACAATAAATAGTAAACTTCCCTTGATATTTCCCCTTTAATACAGCTGTCGCAACCATACGGATCATCCAGATAGCCCCAATAACATGGTCTGTATGCATATGTGTAATAAACATATGATGAATACCTGTAATAGGAATTCCTGTTTTCTCAAGCTGTATCAAAATCCCATTTCCGCCACCTGCATCTACCAAAAAATACTCCCCATCTGCACCGTTTATGGCAAAACAAGTATTGTAGCATTTGATAACGGTAGCATGTCCTACTCCCAAGACATGTATGTATTGTTCAATTTTTTTCATTTTTTCTCCTTTTTTACTTGCTTCTTTTGAAACTATGTGTTAATATAATCTTCGGTTGTGAAAATACTTAAGCCGGCGTGTCGGAATGGCAGACGAGGCAGACTCAAAATCTGTTGTGGGCAACCACGTATGGGTTCAAGTCCCATCGCCGGCAGTAAAGCTCTTGATGATTATCAAGAGTTTTTTTATTGCTTAAAATCAATCATTACGAACTATTATTTATAAAACAGGCAGCAGTCTCTGATTAGACTACTGCCTCTTACTATTCGAATCCGTCTGATTAAAACTGAAACTTATCATAGATATCCAGACAATCAAAGGTTGCAAAATAATCCTTTGGAGTCTCTGCTCTACGGATCAACTCTACACTTCCGTCTTCTTTTAACAACAACTCTGCACTCTTTAACTTTCCGTTATAGTTATATCCCATGGCAAAACCGTGTGCTCCCGTATCATGAATCACGATGATATCGCCTTTATCAATCCGGGGAAGCATTCTGTCAATGGCAAATTTGTCATTATTCTCACAAAGAGAACCAACCACATCATATTTGTGATCACAAGGCGCATCTTCTTTACCTGCAACAGTAATATGATGATAAGCACCATACATAGCAGGACGCATCAGATTGACTGCACATGCATCACACCCAATGTATTCCTTATGTGTATGCTTCTCATGAATAGCCGTTGTCACCAAATGACCGTAAGGAGCCATCATAAAACGTCCAAGCTCTGTATAGATAGCCACATCGCCAAGACCTGCCGGTACCAGCACCTCATCATAGACTTCTTTTACTTTCTGACCAATCACGCGGATATCATTGGGTTCCTGATCAGGACGATAAGGAATACCGATACCGCCGGATAAGTTAATGAAACTTAAGGATACACCGGTATCTTCTTTAATCTTAACTGCAGTCTCAAACAAGGTTTTTGCCAAGGTGGGATAATACTCGTTTGTCACGGTATTACTTGCCAAGAACGCATGCATACCAAAGCGTTTTACACCTTTTTCTTTTAAAATCTTGTAGCCTTCAAACATTTGCTCTGTGGTAAAACCATATTTGGCATCACCGGGATTGTCCATAATGCTTGTACTAATCTTGAACACACCACCGGGATTGTAACGGATACTCAAAGTCTCCGGCAATCTGCCCAAGGTCTTCTCCAAAAAGTCAATATGGGTAAAGTCATCCAGATTGATGATGGCACCCAGCTTTGCAGCATACTCATACTCACATGCCGGTGTCTCATTGGATGAAAACATGATGGACTCTCCATCCACTCCCATTGCCTCAGACAGCATCAACTCTGTCATGGAAGAACAGTCTGTGCCACAGCCATAATCTCTTAAGATATTGATGAGATAAGGATTGGGTGTTGCTTTTACCGCAAAATACTCTCTATATCCCGGATTCCATGCAAATGCTTCTTTTAAAGCCTTAGCATTCTCACGGATGCCCTTTTCATCATAAATGTGAAAGGGTGTGGGATATTTTTCAATAATTTTTTCCAATTGTTCCTTTGTTACAAAAGGTTTCTTTTCCATAATTTTTTCTCCTCTATGTATCATGTCCAATATATATGATGTCCATATTTAGACATTTTCAATCTGCCAGTCAATGGGCGTTAACCCGTTTTGTTCTAAAAATGTATTGGTTTTACTAAAAGGCTTACTTCCGAAAAATCCTCTGTAGGCTGACAAAGGACTGGGATGTGGTGCTTCCAAAATCAAATGCTTGGGATTACTTAGCATTGCCTTCTTTTTTTGTGCCGGTGCTCCCCAGAGAATAAACACAATGGGTCTGTCTTCTTCATTCAAGACACGGATTGCCGCATCCGTGAACTGTTCCCAGCCCATTCCTCTGTGGGAATTGGCCTGATGTGCACGTACTGTCAGCACTGTGTTTAAGAGCAACACGCCCTGCTCTGCCCATTTTACCAAATAGCCGTTATTGGGTATGTCACAACCAAGATCATCATGCAATTCTTTATAAATATTCACCAAGGACGGCGGAATATCCACCTCGGGTCTGACCGAAAAACAAAGGCCATGCGCCTGTCCCACATTATGATAAGGGTCCTGTCCGATAATGACTACCTTCACATCCTTTAGAGGTGTCAGCTCAAAAGCAGTAAATACATCCTCAGAAGGGGGAAATATCAAATGGGTCTTATATTCCTCAATGACCTTTTTATATAATTCTTTATAATAATCTTTAGAAAATTCAGGTTTTAAAGGTTCTAACCAATCGTTACTAATTGCCGCCATAGCTTACAGCCTAACGCTGATTCCCTCCTGTCGTAAATACTCTTTAACTTCTCGAATCTCAAGCTCTTTAAAATGGAATAAGGAAGCTGCCAATGCTGCATCAGCTTTTCCCTCGGTCAAAGCATCCTTAAAATGAGTAAGGCTGCCTGCACCACCGGATGCAATAACCGGAATGGACACATTCTCAGAAATAATACGGGTCAACTCAATATCATAACCCGCCTTCGTTCCATCACAATCCATACTGGTCAAAAGAATCTCTCCCGCGCCCAGTTTATCTGCCTGCATCGCCCATTCTACCGCATCAATGCCCATATCAACTCTGCCACCGTTTTTGTAGATATTCCATCCGCTTCCGTCCGCACGACGCTTTGCATCAATGGCTACAACTACACACTGACTACCAAACTTATCTGCCGCATCACTGATTAACTGTGGATTGGCAATGGCTGCAGAATTAACAGAAATCTTATCTGCGCCTTCTCTTAACAGTGCCTTAAAATCATCGACGGTACGGATTCCTCCACCAACGGTAAAAGGAATAAACACTTGCTCTGCTACCTTGCGAACCATGTCTACCACGGTTTCTCTGGCATCTGAACTTGCTGTAATATCCAAAAACACCAATTCATCTGCCCCTGCCTTATCATATGCCTTGGCAATGGCTACCGGATCACCGGCATCGATGAGATTGACAAAATTAACACCTTTTACAACCCTGCCACCATTTACATCCAGACAGGGAATAATTCTCTTTGTATGCATACTTCTTCCTCGTTGCTTCTATGTAATCACTTATTATTTGCCAGCTTTGGCAATCTTCACAAAATTTTTCAATATCTGTAAGCCCACATCCGAACTCTTCTCCGGATGGAACTGGCATGCAAATACATTTTCCTGCTCTACCGAAGCATGAATCAAGGTACCATACTCTGTGGTTGCCGCAACAATTTGCTCATCTGCCGCTTTCAAATAATAGGAATGTACAAAATATACATAAGACTCCTCTTTGATACCTTCAAATAAACGTCCTTTATTGGGGAACTTCAAAGAATTCCATCCGATATGAGGAATCTTCAATCCACTTTCCTCGGGGATATGTAAAATCTCGCCCTTTAATATGGATAACCCTTCCACCCCCGGACTTTCATCACTTTTTTCAAACATCAGCTGTAATCCAAGGCATATACCAAGGAAAGGTTTCTTCTCTGCTACCACCTGTTTAATCACAGATACCAGATTGTAGTGATGAAGTTTTTCCATGGCATCACCGAAAGCACCTACTCCCGGCAATACAACTGCATCAGCACCAAGGATAACATCCGCATCTCTGGTCAGTACAATCTCCTCGCCCAGCGATTGAAATGCCTTTTCTACACTTTTGATATTACCTGCATCATAATCAATAATTGCTATCATTGTTCATCTTCCAACAAATCCTCTAAGGGTTCTGCCGGTTCTTCCTCTCCATTTTCACTTTCTGTTGCTTCCGGACTCTCCATCACCATCTCACCGCTTGCCAAACCTCTAACGGTATAGGTATACTCAATGCTATCCATAACAATGATTTCTTTTGCGGTTTCTTCATTGATCTGATAATCATCCTGCAACAAAATCAAAATCTTGGCATATGCAGCGTTTGCCTCATCCTGAATACCGTATTCCACAAAATGAGCTTCCTGCTCCCAGTAACATGCCACACCTTCAAATAATGCATTTAAAGCCTCTGCGTCTCTACCTGCAGCCTGATAAGTAACATATGCATTGGTCTTTCTCTCAAGCTGTACAAGAATCTCTGCTTTCTTCAACAAAATCTGATCACTTTCATTTAATTCCTGTCCTGCAAGTCCCTGGTATGCCTCTTCATAGTCACCTTTATAAAAAGCTTTTCTTGCATTGCTCATCTGCATCAAATGCGGCAATAATACTGTCACTAAAATCAAGACTGCCAACAAGGAGAAGCATAAGATGAAAATACGGATAATCATCTTCTTGGGCAATTTCTTACCGGGTTCTTCCACAACCGGCTCTTTTACCTTCTTCTCTTTTTTGGCTTTCTTCGGTTTACCGCCCTTGCCACCTTTTTTCTTGTCCTTAGCATTTGCTGCATCTTCATCATCCATCTCTTCCAAGATCTCATCATTGGATGCAGCTGCCTTACCTTTACCTTTTTTATCCTTTTTGTTTTTCTTATCTTTTTTCTTTTTGTTTTTGGCTTTTTTATCCATCGGTAAGCCTTCGCTTTCGATTGCAGCCTCTAACAAATCTTCTTCATCTTCGACTTCTTCAGTCAACGCTTCAAACAATTTACCAAAGAAACCTTTTTCCTTAGGTTTGTCTTCTGCTTTTGCATCCACCTGTGCATTTTCTTCCTGCACTGCTTCAGCTTTTTTATCTTTCTTTTCCTTTTTCTCTTTTTTCTTTCTGCCAAACAGTTTCTTCTTGGGTTTTTCTTCTGTAGCTTCACTGTCTAACAGCTCTGCAACTTCCCGGGAAGAATTTTCATCTGCCCCGGTATCAGCTTCATTATCCAAGCCGCCAAGTAAGGCCAACATTTCATCATCTTCTACGATTTCATGATTATCCGACTTTTGCAATAAATCACCGATTTCAGCCAAGTCACCATCATCATCGCCAAGCATGCTTAATAAGTCGGATAAATCCTGGTTTTCCAGATCTTCCGTTCCCATCATGCCACTGAGTGCAGCCAAATCATCTGGTTCACCTGAAGACTGCTCTGCATCACCTGTCATAGCTAATAATGCTGCCAAATCATCCATATCACCGGATTCTGTATCCAGCGCAGGAATTTCTTCTGATTCTTCTGGTTCTTCTGCTTTTCCTTCAACCATTTGCCCGGATTCTTCATCCCAATGACGCTCTTCCGGCATCTCGCGAAGACCCAATAATGCATCCAAATCGTCTACACTATCCATGTCAATTTCCATTTCTTCATCAGAATCAGCCAATGCCAATAAATCATCAAAAGAGCTGTCTTCCTCTTCTGAAATGTTTTCTATACTTTCTTCTGCAATACTTTCCTCTACAGCAGGTTCTCCGGATGCAGCTGCAAACATAGCCGCAATCTCATCCGCTGACAACTGTCTGTTGGGATTATCATCCACCGGCATAACCTCCGGAATTGCAACAGGCTCGAGCTCTGCCTCTGCTGTCACTTCCGGCTCTGCAACCGGCTCAGGCTCTGCATCCAGCGCCGCTATCATGGCATCTATTTCATCTACCGACAAGGGATTTTCTTCTGCTACAGGTTCTTCTGCTACAGGTTCTTCTGCTATCGTTTCTTCCATTACCGGTTCCGCAACAACAGGTTCTCCGGACGCAGCCGCGAACATAGCCGCAATCTCATCCGCTGACAATTGTTTATTGGGATTATCGTCAATAGGCATAATCTCAGGAACAACAACCGGTTCAAGCTCTGCCACAGGCTCAGGCTCTACTACAGGCTCGGGCTCTACCATAGGCTCGGGCTCTGCATCCAACGCCGCTATCATGGCATCTATTTCATCTACCGACAAGGGATTTTCTTCTATTACAGGTTCTTCTACTACAAGATCTTCTATAACCGGTTCGGGCTCTACCATTGGTTCAGGTTCCGGCACCGGCTCAGGCTCTACCATTGGTTCAGGTTCTAGCACCGGATCAGGCTCTGTTGCAGACGAAAATAAAGCCGCCAAATCATCTGCCGACAACTGCTCATCCTGATTGAGCTCAGAATATGTATCTTCGGCCGGTTGTTGGATGACTTCTTCGACTACTTCATCATCCTTTTGTTCTTTGGAAACCGGCTCCATGGCAGCCCTTAACAAGCTGTCCAGATAATCTTCACTTGTTGTACCCATATCGGTTCTTCCTCCATATTACTCTGCAATATTATTATTTTATCATATCACTGTCTATGAAACAAATAATTTTGCCATATATGCAACTGAATTTTCATCACAGGTATAACATCTGTCACCAATATTTTCTGCCGCTTGGCTTAAAGAATGGTGAATACGGAAAAATTTTGCTTTTTGATTGTAAAATGTTGTCTTTTCAAAAGGCCAACGAATCACAGAAGGGAAACGCATGGACACACCAAGTTCCACGAGACAAAGCTTTTTATTCACCGTCCCCTGTAACCATTTCATATAACGCTCCCATGTAGGCAAATATCCGGCTTCTAAATATTTCACCGCTTTGACATTATTAAAAACCAACTCTTTGCCACATTTCTCACATACAGGCATTGCAAGCCCTTCAATATCCATATCTTCATGGATTTTCTGATAAATCTCATCGCAAATTGCACTATCATGCAATTCATCAGTACAACCGATATCACATTGCAACCGGGTATATCCACCGCAAGGGAATACCATTCTTTCTTCGTTGAATCCACTTAAGGCAGGATACCTGTCCTGATTCATGGATAACAAAAAATAGTTCTTATCTTTTACCAGTTCTAACAGATTCGCATAGGCTGCTTTTAACTGCGGATCATGGATTTCTTTTAAATATTCCCGTTGCAGGATAGGAACCAAAGAATTTCTTTGTTCTTCTGTTTCAAATTTAGAAAAATCCTTGGAAAAATCAGCATCTTTTAACATTTCATCAAAAGAAACACCCCATTCTTCCCCGATTCCGATTAAAACCAAATCAGCCTCTTGTATCGCATCAATCAACATCTGTTCATTTTCAAGCTTCATTATTTCACCTCAAAAAAATGGCTGGGAATCTCTCCCAGCCACCTACATTACAAAACTAAATCATCTACAATACTAATGAGATTTCCAATCTCCGGTTTGGAAAGCTGTGCGTTGGCTCCAAGCATCTCGCCTTTCACTCTCATTTCCTCGTTAATCAAGGATGAGAAAATGATAACCGGTATATCTTTTGTTGCATCATTTCCTTTAATCAAGCTGGTCAAATGATGACCATCCATCACAGGCATCTCAATATCTGTGACAACACATCTTACATGGTCATTCAGACTATCTTTATCAATGCATTCTTTAATGATATCCCATGCCATTTGACCGTTTTCTACATGCATCAGCTCTGTATATCCGGCTCTATGTAAACAATCTACAATCAATTTGTTTAACAAAGGAGAATCTTCAACTACCAAAAGCGGAACATTGCCTCTTCCACTCTTTTTCTCCAACTGGTCTACATCAGAAATCTTAAGACCTGTCTCGGGACTGATATCACACACGATTTTCTCAAAATCAAGGATGATAATCAACTTACCGTCAATCTTGATAATACCTGTTGCAACACCATCCTCTGTAGTAGAAACAGTTGCCCCCGGCTTAATGATCTCAGACCAGGACACTCTATGAATACCAATAACCTGATCTACATGGAATGCGATATCCAACTTGTTGAAGTTTGTAATAATAAACAAACCGGTCGGATCAGATGCACCCTTCTGTAAACAGTTCTTTAAATCAATGGCTGTAATCATAGTATCACGCGGCATGAAAATACCTTCGATACTGGGGTGTGCATTGGGAACCGGAGTCACCGGTGTGTAATTGATGATCTCACGAATCTTTGCTACATTAATACCATAGGAATTACCATCCAGGGTAAACTCCAAAATCTCTAATTCATTTGTACCGTTCTCTAATAAAATATTTGTATCCATTTGTCCACCTCTCCAATACAAATCCTTGCGATTGTACGACCATTCTCACAAGTTTCTAATATTGTAACACAATTTGTGCATAAAAAAAAGTCCCTTACGGAACTTTTTATACTTTTGAGGAGTACCCTCAAAACCGAACAACGACTTCTCTCTAATCTTTTCTCTTTACTTCCTATCCTTTTCCTGAACCTTCAGGTTAAGCCCTCGACCGATTAGTACTTATCAGCTACGTACATTACTGCACTTACACCTTAAGCCT